>NZ_JAGHQT010000040.1 GCF_017744155.1 Endozoicomonas sp. G2_1
AAAAGAAGTGGCTAGTTTAACCTTCGGGAGGACGGTCACCACTTTGTGATTCATGACTGGGGTGAAGTCGTAACAAGGTAACCCTAGGGGAACCTGGGGTTGGATCACCTCCTTATCTTGAAAGAATTGAGATTGTCGGTCAAATCAATGCCATCCGTGGCGATTTGACACAGATACATCCGTGTATCTAGAGTGCTCACACACATTGTTTGATAACGAAAATGAAGAATGACAAAGCCTTTGGGGCTATAGCTCAGCTGGGAGAGCGCCTGCCTTGCACGCAGGAGGTCAGCAGTTCGATCCTGCTTAGCTCCACCAAGTTCACTCTTATGTGATTTAGGTCTGTAGCTCAGCTGGTTAGAGCGCACCCCTGATAAGGGTGAGGTCGGCAGTTCAAGTCTGCCCAGACCTACCAATTACTAGAGTCTTTGTCGCAAAGAAGCCAAATTAAAGCTTACTTAATCAGTAATATTTAATTTGGTTTTTTTAACCACGAATTAGCCGAATGCGCGCTAGTTTGACGTTCTTTAACAATCTGGAAAGCTGATATATATCCCGAGATATTTGTCTTTATAGATAATTATCTCAACCGTTAATTACAGTGTCGCGCTGTAGTTAACAACCTGAAACAAGACTTCCTTATCTTGTTTCATCTAATTCAAGTAGCTCATCATCTAGGTAACTAGATAAGAGTACGTGAAAATGTCAGACATACATTTAGTTTGGGATTTGTCTCCCAAACACTTAAGACGTTCTTTTTATAAGACCGCTTGGGGTTGTATGGTTAAGTGACTAAGCGTATATGGTGGATGCCTTGGCAGTTAGAGGCGATGAAAG
>NZ_JAGHQT010000041.1 GCF_017744155.1 Endozoicomonas sp. G2_1
AAAAGAAGTGGCTAGTTTAACCTTCGGGAGGACGGTCACCACTTTGTGATTCATGACTGGGGTGAAGTCGTAACAAGGTAACCCTAGGGGAACCTGGGGTTGGATCACCTCCTTATCTTGAAAGAATCGAGATTGTTGTTGAGTGCTCACACACATTGTTTGATAACGAAAATGAAGAAGAAGTCCAAACATGCAAGCTTCGGACACACTCTAGGTCTGTAGCTCAGCTGGTTAGAGCGCACCCCTGATAAGGGTGAGGTCGGCAGTTCAAGTCTGCCCAGACCTACCAATGTTCCTAGCCGCCATGTTGACCCAGAAAAAGGGGCTATAGCTCAGCTGGGAGAGCGCCTGCCTTGCACGCAGGAGGTCAGCAGTTCGATCCTGCTTAGCTCCACCACTTCTTCAGTAGAACAAGAAGCCAAATTAAAGCTTACTTAATCAGTAATATTTAATTTGGTTTTTTTAACCACGAATTAGCCGAATGCGTGCTAGTTTGACGTTCTTTAACAATCTGGAAAGCTGATATATATCCCGAATATATCGAAAGATATATTCAACCGTTAATTACAGTGTCGCGCTGTAGTTAACAACCTGAAACAAGACTTCCTTATCTTGTTTCATCTAATTCAAGTAGCTCACCAATCCTTTTTTTTATAGAAAGTGATTGAGAGTACGTGAAAATGTCAGGCATACATTTAGTTTGGGATTTGTCTCCCAAACACTTAAGACGTTCTTTTTATAAGACCGCTTGGGGTTGTATGGTTAAGTGACTAAGCGTATATGGTGGATGCCTTGGCAGTTAGAGGCGATGAAAG
>NZ_JAGHQT010000042.1 GCF_017744155.1 Endozoicomonas sp. G2_1
GCCATCAGTTAGTGCCTTTACCAAAAGAAGAAAAATAATAATAGAGCCTACTAACTTCCACCATAACTTATATGAAGGTTCATTTTTATTCATTTTGACTGCTAACGCCCCAATAAGGGGCTGATAATGCTTGGCTATACTTGTGAAGCGAAGCGGAACCGAGCCAAGCTTTAGCAGTCCCACTTTATTGGCTTGTTATATTTTCTAACTAATACAATAAATTGTATTAAAAACCCAAAATATGTAACCGTATGGTGCTATAAAAGTAAAAGCACTTGTAAGCCTAAGTAGCCTCTTTTGTTTTAGTGTCAATTTAGGCTTATTGTTCTTAAAAGGATGTAATCTATTTACCCAAACCGAATACTTTTTCTCATACCCTTGAACCTTACACAAGTACCTTTTGTACCACATTTGGGCTTGGACAATAACAAACACCACAACAACCATAGCAAGCATGTAGGATTTTAGAATTTCTATCGCAGCTGGATCATTTAATTCGTAGCACATACTTTAGAAAAATATAACGCCCCAATAATGGGCTGATAAAGGCTTGGCTATACTTGTGTAGCGAAGCGAAACCGAGCCAAGCTTTAGCAGTCCCACTTTATTGGCTTGTTATATGCCGAACGTTCTTAATTCCTTATTGCACCATACTTAATTAAAAGCAGAGCCATTGGATGTTTAGAGT
>NZ_JAGHQT010000043.1 GCF_017744155.1 Endozoicomonas sp. G2_1
TAACGCCCGCTTAACGGGCAAATAATTAGCTTAGCTAAAATTAGGAGCGCAGCGACGGGAGCTAAGCTTTATTTGTCCCGTTAAAGCGCTTGTTAGGTTTGTCTTTAATTTAAGTTGTAAGTGAACCAATATTTATACAAAAACCATTTGTCATATAAAGCTATATAACATTTACCTTCCGATAAATTCTTAATTTTGATATCGTCACAGTTTTCAAATTCAGGTGTTTGGCCATACAAATAGTCTGTATCTATATTTTTAATTTTAGTTTCAGGCTCATTGAGAGGTAATACTTTAGTATATCCCCCAAACAACCAATTCCCACCTTTCCCTTTAATTAACTCGATAGAGTTAAAGTTAAACTGCTCAGCCAATGAAACAAATAAAGTTAAATCTGATGAATCACCCCAATTCACGGAATCATTTTCACGCACGCCGGCTCTTTGAATCTCATTTTTAACCCATAAAATATGTGTATATTCGCTAGATTCCGCAAGCTTAATTAGCTTTTCTAGTTTAGCTTTATTAATTAGTAAACGTAAATTTAATTTGAAGTCACTATCGGGTAACAACCCGACTATTGCATTCACATTTAAGTAAACAATCAATAAAAGACCAAACGAAATTAGTGCTTTCTTCATAAAACCTAACGCC
>NZ_JAGHQT010000044.1 GCF_017744155.1 Endozoicomonas sp. G2_1
GCTTCACCATCATGGGTTGGCAAGTACGTAATATCGGCCACCCAAAGCTGCTCGGGGCGTGTCAGTTCAATACCAGATTTTATGATATTGGGATGGCAATGGAAACGGTGATGGCTTTGTGTTGTGCGATGATAAGCATGTTTGTTGGGCACCAGTAATCGGTGCTCACGCAGCAAGCTAAACAAGTGGTCTCGTCCAATGTGCAATCGGGCTATGCTCATTAAGTGTTGCAGTTTCCTTGTGCCAATACGCGGTTGATATAAACGCTCTGTTTGAACAAAAGTGAGTACCTCTTGCTCATGTCGCATTCGCCATTGTTGACGCTCAATGCGCTGATAATAGGCTTGGCGAGAAATACCAAGGAATCGACAAGCCGTCGTGATAGACAGGTTCACTACCGCTTTTTGTTCAATAACTTGCTGCGCTGCTTTTTTGTGATACGAACACCAAAGTCTTTATCAAGTACGTCGACGATTGCTTCAAAGAATTGGGCTTTGAGTTTGGTATCAGCAAGCTCCTGCTCAAGGGCTTTAATCTTTTGCTCTGGTGTCAGTTGTTTAGGTTTGGACATGTGGCTTGTCCTGATGACATAGTTAGGTGTTCCCTTACTCCAATCTAGTCGAC
>NZ_JAGHQT010000045.1 GCF_017744155.1 Endozoicomonas sp. G2_1
TGTGTAGCGAAGCGAAACCGAGCCAAGCTTTAGCAGTCCCACTTTATTGGCTTGTTATATGCCGAACGTTCTTAATTCCTTATTGCACCATACTTAATTAAAAGCAGAGCCATTGGATGTTTAGAGTTCTTGCCAAAGTAGTTTAATGGTGTGTCACCATGCTTATTTACTTGGTTTGGATTTATACCCGCTTTCAATAGCATTTCAGCAATTTCAAACCGCTCTTTATCTGCGGCAGGGTGTAAAGCATTTTCTCCGTTCTCAGCAAGAATCTCTAAATCAACATTTAACGACAAAAGCTTTTTTACAACTTTATGCTGCCCTCTTAGCGAAGCCAAGTAAATCGCGGTAGCTCCGTATTTACCTTGTGCGTTCAAATCTACTGTTTTATGAATCAGCTTCAAAGCCAAAGGTTCATTATTGCTAGAAATGGCTTCTGTTAATTCTGTACAGTTTGCCCGGAACGAAATAAGTAAACAGATGAATAGCAGATGAAATACTTTGCTCACGTTTTCCCTCTAGGCATATAACGCCCGCTTAACGGGCAAATAATTAGCTTAGCTAAAATTTAGGAGCGCAGCGACGGGAGCTAAGCTTTATTTGTCCCGTTGAAGCGCTTGTTAT
>NZ_JAGHQT010000046.1 GCF_017744155.1 Endozoicomonas sp. G2_1
GTTGACACTATTTACGCTAAAACGCTCGATGTACTTCATCGGGCGTTTTGTATTTTAAGGCCATGTGTGGCCTTCGTTGATTATAGATAACAACTGATTCCTCGACCATTTTTCTCGCTTCACTTAAGTTCTTTGGCTTCACCAGTAAAAATTCATTTTTCAAAATGCCATTGATTCGCTCTGCTAATGCATTTTGATAGCAGTCATAACCGTCAGTCATTGAGCATGTCACCCGATACTGTTTGTGTAGGGCTTGGTATTCCCTAGAGCAGTACTGAATACCTCTATCAGAATGATGAATGAGTTGTGCTGATGTTTTCTTATCTTTTAATGCGTGACTAAAGGCTTGCTTAACTGAGCTTGTTTTTAAATTGTCGTCAACATGATAGCCCACAATCTTTCGTGAATAAGCATCCGTGACTAAGCTCAAATAAGCTTCACCATCATGGGTTGGCAAGTACGTAATATCGGCCACCCAAAGCTGCTCGGGGCGTGTCAGTTCAATACCAGATTTTATGATATTGGGATGGC
>NZ_JAGHQT010000004.1 GCF_017744155.1 Endozoicomonas sp. G2_1
ACCTTGAATACCGTATTTATCTTGAGCCTGTTTGTAAGTCATCTCGCCTTTTTCAACTTGGTCGACGACCGCCAATTTAAAAGCGAGTGAGTAATCCTTTTGAGTTCGTTTAGTGGTTGATTTCATGGCACTCTCCAATTCATTGATTGAAAAGTGTCAACCTTATTTAGGACGGGTCAGTCTTGTGAGAAAAAGTCGGCATTAGCCGACTTTTTTTTGCCTAATGCTTTTTAATTGGCAAGCAAATGGTCTTTTTATCGATATCTGATTGTCGTTTTTATTATGCTTGCCACAGGTTTTTTTGAAGTAAAAAATAAAGTTTTGGTATAAAAATCCCTCGACTTGCTTGAAATCTCAGCAAACAGTTAAAAAATCAAAATAAATTGCAAAAAACTGTTTGACTTATCCCTGAGATCCATTAATATTCGCACCCACTGGTGAGGTGGCCGAGAGGCTGAAGGCGCTCCCCTGCTAAGGGAGTATAGGCGTTATACCCTATCGAGGGTTCGAATCCCTCCCTCACCGCCATTATCTTTACAGATAATATTACGGACGCGTAGTTCTACTGGATAGCTTATCTAGTTTATGTTGGCTACGAACAAGGTTCGTTATCTCTTCAACCTGAGATATAAATAAATGGTTATTGCGGACGCGTAGCTCAGCTGGATAGAGTACCTGGCTACGAACCAGGCGGTCGCAGGTTCGACTCCTGCCGCGTCCGCCACTTTCTTTCAAGTGGATAAATAATGAAAGCTAGCTACTATTAAGGCTAGTTAAAGAAATTAATAGACCGCGGACGCGTAGCTCAGCTGGATAGAGTACCTGGCTACGAACCAGGCGGTCGCAGGTTCGACTCCTGCCGCGTCCGCCACATTATAAAACCAGTCTGAAGACTGGTTTTTTTTCCTCTCTGATAAGCGAGTACCTTGAGTATTTAGGGAGTATCAACGTTAACCGTTGTAAGCTTATTATCTCTTTTACCTGAGATATAAATAAATGGTTATTGCGGACGCGTAGCTCAGCTGGATAGAGTACCTGGCTACGAACCAGGCGGTCGCAGGTTCGACTCCTGCCGCGTCCGCCATATATAAGAAACCAGTCTTTTGACTGGTTTTTTTTTGCCTTATTTTTGTCTTTTTACATGGTGCTGTTGTTAAGTGACTGTAGACGCCTAGCTCAGCTGGATAGGCTAATATTAGAAAAGTGGCTACGAGGGGCAGGCGGTCGCAGGTTCGGACTCCTGTAGCAATCGCTACATATAAGAAACTAGTCTTTTGACTGGTTTTTTTTCGCCTCGCTTTTGTCTTCTTACACATTGCTGTTATTAAGTGACTGCAGACGCCTAGCTCAGCTGAATAGGCTAATATTAGAAAACTGGCTACGATTCCTTACCTCAAACATAGGCAGTCATAGGTTAGTATCCTGTAGAAGTCTTTAACTGTTAAAAAGAAGTTTCATATATCAGGCTTTATTACTTCCAGCTTGCTCTCTTTTTTGAAACTTTGTTCAGCTTTGATTTACTTTCTATTAATAATTGTGCATTACACTGATACCGTCTTTTGATATCAAACTAGGATTGTTTTTAGTTGTCTCGACTAAATGTTGTGTAACAAATAATCATCTTGAAAGTGCCTGTATAACTTTGAGTTATGTGTAAGGTTTATTAGGTTATCTTATGCTAAATTGTATACAATTATCTTGTTTTACTCGCTATTCCATGTAATTCAATAAGTAGAGATTGTATACAATTTGCCATTTTCTGCTTTAAGTTATTGATTTTTACTTTTTATCCTTACATTTTTCATTGATATTATTTTATTTGCCTTTTTAGAGGTTGCTTTTTAATAATTCGAGTGATTATTCTATTTATCCATTTTCGGGGTGAGAATAATAACAATGGAACAACTTAACCAACTGTTTTTAGATGCTGGCATATTGATGCTTGCGGGTATGGTCTTTGTGTTTGTCTTTTTGGGTATCTTGGTTTTGTTTATCAACAAAATACTTGCGCCTTTAGCAGACAAATTTCCAGATGCTACACCTAAAACCCCTGTGAGGCAGTCTGCGCCTGCGCCACAGCAAGGGTTAAGTAATAATGTTGTTGCCGCTATTTCTGCAGCAGTAACTCAGTATCGCCACAACAATAAAATTCAATAATCAGGAGCCAGTCATGACTAAACCGTTAGGAATTACCGAAGTTGTCTTACGAGATGCCCATCAATCATTGTTAGCTACGCGTTTGCGCTTAGAAGATATGTTGCCCATTGCTTCAAAATTAGATGAAGTAGGCTTTTGGTCGATTGAGTCGTGGGGTGGTGCCACGTTTGATTCGTGTATTCGCTATCTAGGCGAAGATCCATGGGAACGCATTCGCGCGTTAAAAGCAGCGATGCCAAATACCAAGCAGCAAATGCTATTTCGCGGCCAAAATATTTTGGGCTACCGTCATTATGCCGATGATGTTGTTGAGAAGTTTGTTGAGCGTGCACACGTTAACGGTGTTGATGTTTTCCGTATTTTTGACGCGATGAATGATACTCGTAACTTAGAAACGGCGATTAAAGCCGCAGTTAAAGTAGGTGCACATGCTCAAGGCACATTGAGTTATACCGTTAGCCCTGTCCACAACCTCGAAGGTTGGTTAACCATGGCGAAAAAACTTGAAGACATGGGCGCTCACTCATTGTGTATTAAAGATATGGCTGGTTTACTCAAACCATATGACGCAGCAGAACTCATTGGTCGCTTGAAAGAAACCGTTGCATTGCCGATTGCATTGCACTGTCATGCAACCACAGGTTTGAGCATTGCAACTCACATGAAAGCGATTGATGCTGATATCGATGTGTTAGATACGGCAATTTCTTCAATGAGTATGACCTATGGTCACAGTCCTACAGAAACGATTGTTTCGACCGTTGAAGGTACTGATCGTGATACCGGCCTTGATATGGCTAAACTTGCTGAAGTGGCGGCATATTTTAGAGACGTTCGTGAAAAATATGCAAAGTTTGAAGGTAGCTTAAAAGGCGTTGATGCCCGTATTTTGTTAGCTCAGGTACCTGGTGGCATGTTGACTAACATGGAGAACCAATTACGTGAACAGGGCGCGGCAGACCGCTTAGATGAAGTATTAACTGAAATTCCAAAAGTTCGCGAAGATCTCGGTTTTATTCCTTTGGTGACACCTACCTCTCAAATTGTTGGTACACAGGCGGTGTTGAATGTGCTAACTGGCGAGCGCTACAAGTCGATTACTAAAGAAACTGCTGGCGTACTGAAAGGCGAATACGGTGAAACCGCAGCGCCTGTTAATGCTGAGTTACAAGCGCGCGTATTAGATGGCAGTGAAGCAATTACTTGTCGTCCTGCTGATGTACTTGACCCTGAAGTGGATAGCTTAACGGTAGAATTAGATAAATTGGCGCAAGAGAAGGGGATTACGCTTGCTGAAGACAAGATTGATGACGTATTAACCTATGCCTTGTTCCCGCAAATTGGTCTTAAGTTCTTAGAAAATAGAAATAACCCTGATGCTTTTGAACCTGCACCGGGTAAAGAAACAGTATCTGAGAAAGTTGAAGCTGCGCCAGCAGTTAAGCCAGCCACTCAAGGCCAAGCAGAGAGTTACGCTGTCCGCGTAGACGGTAAAGTATACGATGTGGTTGTTGCGCCAGGTGGCACTATTGAAAATATCGCACCAGCGAGTTCTGCCGTGCAACGCGATAGCGAAATTATGCAACAAAGTACCTCGGTTTCGGCAGAAGAAACGTTAAATGCGCCATTGGCGGGTAACATCTTCAAAGTCATGGTCAGCAATGGTCAGCAAGTTGCTGCCGGTGATGTTGTCATGATCATGGAAGCGATGAAAATGGAAACGGAAATTCGCGCCGTCAGTGACGGTCAAGTGGTTAACGTTCATGTCAGAGAGGGCGACTCTGTTGCCGTTGGCGATGTTTTACTAAGTTTGGCGTAGGAAACATCGATGGAACAATTACATACACTTTGGTTATCGACTGGCCTTGCTCATTTTGAGAGTGGCCAAGTGATTATGATGTTAGTGGGTTGTGGCTTGTTGTATCTTGCTATCGCCCGTAACTTTGAACCGCTATTGCTAGTACCTATGGGCTTTGGTGCCATCCTCACCAACATTCCGCTAGCGGGCTTTTCTGAAATTGGCGGATTACTGCACTATGTGTATTACGCCGGGATCGATACCGGGATCTTCCCCTTATTGATCTTTATGGGTGTAGGAGCAATGACCGACTTTGGCGCCTTAATCGCCAACCCTAAAACCTTATTTTTAGGGGCAGCAGCACAGTTTGGTATTTTCGCAACCTTGTTTGGCGCAATTGCTTTAAATGCGATTCCAGGCTTTGAGTTTACCTTACAAGATGCTTCAGCAATTGCGATTATCGGCGGTGCCGATGGCCCAACAGCGATTTTCTTAGCATCGAAATTGGCGCCAGATTTACTGGGCGCGATTGCAGTAGCTGCATACTCTTACATGGCCTTAGTACCGATCATTCAGCCGCCAATCATGAAGTTATTCACTAGTGAAGAAGAGCGCAAGATTGAAATGGCACAACTGCGCCACGTAACCAAAGTTGAAAAGGTTATCTTCCCGTTGGGAGTATTGATGATGACGATTTTCTTCTTACCAGCGGCAACGCCGTTAGTGGGCATGTTCTGTTTGGGTAACTTGATGCGCGAATGTGGTGTTGTTGACCGCTTGAGCTCAACTGCGCAAAACGAGCTAATTAACATTGTTACCATCTTTTTGGGCTTAGGTGTTGGTTCAAAGTTAAGTGCGGACGCATTCTTAAATGTTGAAACTTTGGGTATTTTGGCACTAGGTGCGGTGGCGTTTTCAATTGGTACTGCCTCAGGTGTACTGATGGCGAAATTTATGAACACCATTACCAAAGAGAAGGTTAACCCGCTTATTGGTGCTGCTGGTGTTTCTGCGGTACCTATGGCGGCTCGTGTGGCCAACAAAGTCGGTTTAGAAGCAAACCCACACAACTTCTTGCTCATGCACGCGATGGGACCAAATGTTGCCGGTGTACTTGGCTCAGCGGTTGCTGCCGGTATTTTATTAGCACTGGTTGGCCAAGGTTAACACTACTTTTTCCATTATTTTTTTAATAGCATTAAAAGGCTCTGTAACAGTTATTATAGAGCCTTTTTTATTACCATTTGATTTTTATTAGCGCTTGCATGTTTTAAATGCTTTGGCTACACCTAAAGATACTCGTCGATTTTAAGTGAAGGAATTACTTAACTTCAGCTTAGCCTGTAGCGAGTGAAAAAATTTAAATCACGGAGGAATTGAAATGAGTAAATTTGCTAATAACAGGCTGATGTTAAAACTCGTGTTGCTTTGCTGTTTAGTTGGCTTTAACAGTCAAGCTGCAATTATTCTCTTGGAAGACTTTGAGGATAACAACCTTACTTTCTCAGCATCTGATGGTTTGTTTTTCGATACAGGGCGAGATTTGTTTACTATTAGTCCACTTAACGGTGTTGCAAGCCCAATTGATGGTGCCTATAACGGCTTTAACGGTGAAAACTTTTTTGCCGCTGATGATATTGACGATCCTCAAGGGCCAGGCATTAGATCACAAACCTTGACGTTTAATCTAAACATATCAGGCTTTAACAATTTGTTGTTTAGTGGCTTGTTTGGCGCTGGTGGCAATAATTTGAACGGCAATGATAGTACTGCACGTTATGACAGTGCCGATGGTTTGCGAGTTCGAGCGCAGATCGACGGCGGTACGATTCAGGATTTGTTGTTTTTTGAAGCGGAACAACCAGGTGGCGACGTTACCAACAATCGATTGTTGCAAGATACCAATTTCGATGGCATTGGCGATGGCCTGTTACTCAGTACCTCTCTGACGGCTTTTAACAATATTGCCATTAACGGTCTAGGCTCTAGCTTGTCCTTGTTTATTGAAATACATGGCGATGCCCAATCGGAGTCTTTTGCCTTTGACGATATTACGATTGCTGGCGAGCGAATTAGTACACCACCACCAACCGATATTCCAACGCCAAGTAGCTTACCTTTGTTTTGCTTTGCCATAGTATTAACACTTAGCAATGTCGTCTGTAATAAACGGGCTTAGTATTTTTTAAGCTCTATAAAAGCAATAACCCGTTATCAAATGCTGAGTACTGCAAAATAACGGGTTGTTTGTACTATTGTTTTAGCCGGTATTTAGTGGGTAATTTGACTATGTTATTACGGGTGCAGTTTTAGCGTTTGCCAAGCTTGAGTTTGGCTGTCTTTTTCAAAACACAGCCTGTCGTGTAAGCGGCTCGCACGACCTTGCCAAAATTCAAAGTAATGAGGTTCTACTTGCCAGCCACCCCAAAATTCAGGATGCGGTACTTGTTCGCTGCCAGCGAATTTTTCTTCGTATTTTTTGACGCGATCCTTTAGCTCATCATCGTAGCTTAGTTGCTGACTTTGTTTCGACGCCCAAGCACCTATTTGACTGCCGTGATCACGACTGTGAAAGTAATTGGCCGATTGCTGAGATGATGTTTTGGTAACCGTACCTTCGATGCGAATTTGTCGTTGTAGGACGTTCCAGTGAAATAACAGAGCAACTTTTCTGTTTTCTGATAAATCAGCGCTTTTACGACTGCCGTAGTTGGTATAAAAAACGAAACCGTTTGGGTCAAACTCTTTTAGCAATACCATCCGTGAACTGGGTTGACCATCAGGGCTACAACTTGCAACAGACATCGCCTCTGGCAATAAAATGCCAGATTTATTAGCGTCGTTAAACCACTGCTCAAACAAAGCAAATGGATCTTTGGCCTCGGAAAATTCAGGCAAAGGCAGCGCGACACCTTGGCCAAAAGTAAACAAACAGCGAAGTTTTTCCAAAAAAGTCATGTTAGCTAACTTAGTTTATTGATTGATGTAAATATTTTGACTGAGAGTATAAATCTTTTTGCTAAATAAACTAGCGATTGTAGTACGTTGTTTGAAAGAAGTTTGATCAGCGATAAATTAAGAAGAACGGGATAAAAGTGAAATGCCCAGCCAGCTTTTTCATAACTTGGCTGGGCATTAGAGAGGTTAGTGCTTGTTCATATAGTCAATGGTGAGATCACTGAGCAGCTTAACACCTGTTTTCATGCCACTTTCATCAATGACGAAGTTCGGCGTGTGGTGGCTAGGAGCTTGTTCACTAGTCATATCTTTTGATCTACCGCCAACGAATAAGTAAAGCCCCGGTACTTTCTCCTGGAAAAATGAGAAATCTTCAGCCCCGGTGACTGCATTAGTTGGTACTACATTTTCTTTGCCTGCACTGGCTTGCAGCGAAGGTAACATTTCACGCATTAAGCTCGGTTCGTTGTAGGTAATAGGGTAGCTGTAATCAAGCGGTAGTGTCACTTCGGCAGTTGCATTCATACTTTGCGCAATACTGGTGGCCTTGTTGTGAACGGCTTGATGAATCATTTCTCGGGTCACAGGATTTAAGGAGCGGATAGTGCCGACCATTTCGACTTCGTTAGGAATGATATTAGAGCGATTGCCCCCTTCAATTTTGCCGACCGTAACCACAGCGGCACTGTCGATGAGTTCAACATTGCGACTGACAATCGTCTGTAAGCCCATAATGATTTGGGCAGAGGTTACAATAGGGTCGACACTGTGCCACGGGTACGCGCCGTGTGCTTGCTTGCCTTTAACAACAATTTTAAATGGATCAACCGCGGCCATAATGCCGCCTTCGCGGTAGCGCACTGTGCCTACTTCTACTTTCGATGAGATGTGAATACCGAAAATCACATCAACTTCAGGGTTGCTGAGTACACCTTCTTTCACCATGACTTCAGCGCCACCGACTTCACCCTCTGGTGCACCTTCTTCAGCGGGTTGGAAAATGAACTTCACTTTGCCTTTGAGCTGGTCTTTCATGTTAACGAGAATTTGTGCTGCGCCCATCAACATCGCCATATGTGTATCGTGGCCACAGGCGTGCATTACGCCGACATCTGCGCCGTTGTATTCTGATCTAACCGTTGATGCAAATGGTAAACCGCTGGTTTCAACAACAGGTAACGCATCCATGTCTGCTCGTAAGGCAACTACCGGCCCGGGTTTACCTGAATCAAGAATCGCGACAACACCTGTTTTGGCAACGCCTGTTTGTACTTCCAGCCCTAAATCCTTTAAATATTTAGCAATCGTTTTAGCTGTATTGAATTCGCGATTTGAGAGTTCTGGATTTTGATGGAAGTGACGACGCCACTTTATTACGTCCTCCTCAACTTGGTCTGCGTATTTGGCAACGTCTTGATTACTGGTTGAACTGGCGAAAACTGGTGCGCTTAAGCTGGTAAATAGCGCTAGGCACAAGCCACTTAATGGCAAGCGTTTAAAGGTTGGTAGTTTTTTCATGTTTGACCTAGATTTGTTGAATAATTGTTATAACACTGTCTACCATACGAAAATTTTTAGCATATTGCTAACAAGGCTAACGCTTTTTTATTACCAATCGTCGCTGTCATCAAAGAGCTCTTTGAGGCGCTTTTGCTCGAGTAAATCTTCAATGCGTTTTCGCGCTTCAGCGTTTCTGCGCGCTTGCTCGTCTTGTAGAATAATATCGTGGCTGGCATCATCGTTTTCGTGCTGATCAATTAAGTAAGTTTGGTTTTTTACTGACATCACTAACTCCTTATCTCAGACGTTTGTTTGAACATAGGCAATAAGTTTTTATTTTTCAAATTAGTTGGGCAAATTGATACACTTAGGTTATTACGTAGCGTCGGAAATTTTAGTTTGTCTAAACAATTAAATAGCTGGTTTGAATGTCGAAAAAACGAGTTGATGATCGCTGGTCATCGCCAGTTGATTGTGCTTGTTGGTGATCTTGATTGGGCGCTTGCTTATTTTGGCCAGTTATCTGCTCAAAGTGACGATAAACAAGCATTCACAAACTTGTTAGTGACTGATTTTGTCTTATCTGAGCAGCAGCACGCTGAGCAATTAGCGAGAAGTGTTGAGGTAACCAACAAAAATCATCGCCAGTTACTAGGCAGTGAATACCAACACATTTTGTTAGCTGCGCAGTCTTTTAACCCGGAAGCTTTTGCCGCACTGTCGGGGACCTTAGTCGCTGGCGGGAGTTTGTTTTTATTGCTATCACCAGCCGAGTACCAAGAGCCCAGTTACTTTCTGCAACGCTTTTTGATACTACTTAAACAGCAAGTAGGTAATGGTGTTTATCTTTTAAGGCAAGGGGACGAAAAAGACTTGATTGCTGATTTTGCGGGGGCTGATTTTGGCAGCCAAACGCAGAGTCAAGGTTTGCCGAAATGTGATGATAACCGAGCACACGAGCTGTCAGGTGAGTTTGCTTATCAATGTGCAACCGCCGATCAAGTAAAGGCTGTTGAAGCCATTATCAGGCAAGTCAGTGGCCATCGTCATCGCCCCTTGGTGTTAACTGCTGATCGCGGGCGTGGCAAATCTACTGCCTTGGCACTTGCTTGTGTCGAGTTGTTAAATGACGTTGATGAAAAGAACGCCACCGGTGGTGTAATCGATATTGTCGTGTGCGCCCCCCAGCTAGCAGCATTACAAGTTTTTTTTCGCCAGCTAAGCATTAATTTGCCTGAAGCTAAAGTGTGTTTACAAACCGGAACTTGTCAATATCAAGGCTCGACCATCACATTTTATCCAATCGATAAATTACTACTAGACAAGCCTAAATGTCAGTTATTAATGGTCGATGAAGCGGCATCGATTCCGGTTTACCTGTTAACTAAGTTGCTAGCTAATTATCATCGGATAGTGTTTGCCAGCACAGTGCATGGCTATGAGGGCGCGGGTCGAGGCTTTGCCATCAAGTTTAAAAAAGTGCTTAATGAGCACTATCCGAACTGGCGATCTTTAGAAATGACTCAAGCTATTCGCTGGCGAGAGGGCGATCCACTTGAAAATTTTGTCAACCGAAGTTGTTTGTTAGATGCAAGCTTGGCGGCGGCTAACTGCCAACAATTTAGCCAAGCGAACATTGATACCCTTAGCATGCGCTTAGTCACGCCAAGTGAATTATTAGCACAGCCGTATTTACTTGAGCAAGTATTGGCAATTTTGGTGACGGCACATTATCAAACCAGCCCAAACGATTTACAACTCATTCTAGACAATCCCAAAGCGCAGTTGCTAGTGCTTAAGACTGAGAGTGCAAACATTGAGCAAGTACAAGTTGTCGCCGTTACGTTATTGTTATCTGAAGGCGCTAATTCTGGCATTTCTGAATCAGAGATTAATGGCGTCATAGATGGCCGCAGGCGCTTAAAAGATCAATTTACTCCCCAGTCTTTAATTAATCACTGCGGTCTTTTTAGTGCATTTGACTGGCAATACTTGCGTGTGTTGAGAATTGCAGTTCATCCAGACTGCCAAGGTCTTGGTATTGGTCGTTATTTTTTAGGCAAAATTACTCGCTTCGCCAAGCAACAAGGGGGCGATGTTTTGTCGACAAGCTTTGGTTTGAACAGTGAACTGTTGTGGTTTTGGCAACGGGCCGGATTTAGCTTAGCTCGCATTGGTTTTAGCCAAGACCAAGCCAGTGGTGAATACTCAGGCTTGTTATTAAAAGCACTTAACGACAGTAGCGCAGAATTTGCTGGCATCGCGACAACCGGTTTTTATCAGCAATTGCCGTATTTATTGGCTCAACAATATCAACACCTTAGCGCTAACTTAGTTGCTGTTGTTGCCAGTGCTTGGCCTCAGTCGGTTCTACCTGTGCTTACTGAACTTGAGGAATATCAAATATCAGCATTCGCTGAAGGTAAAATGCAGTACGACAGTTGTGCTTATGCACTGCAGCACTGGCTAATCATTCATTTAGTGGAGCTTGCGAAGCAGCTAAAACCGACAGCACAAAATTCAACAACAAGTGTGTTACCTTTGATCAAGCGCTTGCTAATCCGAGCCAGTGTCGCAGAGATTTGTGCTGAGTTTGGCTTTACAGGTAAAAAAACGTTAAACCAATATTTAATTGATTACGTTAAACGGCACTACAGCCGCACTACTCGCATTACTAGTACTTAGCCATAACACGGTGACACAGTGAGCTAGTGCTGTTGGCTTTGCCAATGCCAGTATTTTCTCATTGCGTAATATTGGCACTGTTTGTCACCATCACAGGTAATATCACTGTCTTGCAGAATGCGGTTAATGTAGTAGTCAATCACCTTGGCAAGACTTTGGCTTGGGTGGTCGCTATAGGTTTGGGTGAGTATTGCTAGCCAGTCTTCCAACTGATTAGCGGGCTGTTTCAAGGCTGTTTCACTTTTAGTGGTGATTTGAGTATATGAGTCTGTTGCGGATTTAATTGCTACTGTTTCCATGCTGAGTCCTTGGTGTTGATTTGTTTAAACCGCTGAATTTTGAGCAACGCTGCTACTGAGCAAAGATTGCCAAATAATTTGTTTAGCGTTGGCGTCTAAACATTTACATTCGCTGCCTGGCAATAAACCCGATACAATAAGTTTTGCGAGCAAATCGCCAGATATTTCGACCTTAGCTGTGTCTGGTAAAACTTGTGATAGTGTTTGTCTGCTCATAACAGTTCTCCTTTGGTGTTATGAATTAAGATAGACTAAAATATTTTTTAATGCAAATGATAATTGTTATCATTTGTTGGGTTTTGTTATTTAGTGTGCTTTGTCAGTTAGATTCACTTTAGCGACTAAGCCCGCTTAACAGCTGTGCTTTCAATAGCTTTTCATATGATTTTTAGGATGACTTCGTTTTATCCTTTTTTGTTCAAGGAGTTACTTGCTTAATGAGTGAGCAAAGTGTTATCACCGTTCGCGGCTTAGTTAAGCGCTACGACGATTTAGTCGCGGTTAACAATATTGATTTTGACGTTCACCAAGGCCACTGTTTTGGTTTACTTGGCCCTAATGGTGCGGGCAAAACAACCACGATTGAAATGATGGAAGGAATTATTAAACCGACATCAGGTGAAATCAGCTATCGCGGCCACAAAAGTCTTGATGAAATTAGCCACCATATCGGCATTCAGTTTCAAAATACCGCCCTGCAAGACTACTTAACCGTACGCGAAACCTTGAAGTTGTTCTCCGCTTTTTACCAACATACGGTTGCACATGATGAATTAATTGAGCTTTGCGATTTGAGCGAATTTTTAGACCGTGATAATCGCCAGCTTTCAGGTGGCCAGCGTCAACGTTTATTGCTTGCACTTGCCTTGATCAATGATCCCGATATTGTTTTTCTCGATGAACCGACAACGGGCTTAGATCCACAAGCGCGCCGCCATTTTTGGCAGTTGGTAAAAAACATTAAAGCGAAAAATAAAACCATTATTTTAACCACGCATTATATGGATGAAGCCGAACAGTTGTGTGATGAGATAGTCATTATCGACAAGGGCCAGATCATCGAACGAGGTCAGCCTTTTAAACTGCTGAAAAAGCACTTTAGCAACACCTTTATTATGTTGCCAAAAGAGCAAGTTCCAGCGGATATAGTGACAGAGAATGGCTGGCAAATACGCGATGACAGAGTAGAGATATCGACCGCAAATGTAGAGCAAACACTTGCTGATTTGATGGCCAAGGGCATTTCATTGCAAGGCTTACATGTGCAATCAGCTAATCTTGATGACTTATTTTTAAAACTAACCGGCCACTCACTACGCGAATAGGACTATTGAAAATGAAACGATTTTGGGCTGTATTTCAAGCGCGTAATTTAGAATTTTTCCGCGACCGCGCCTCACTCGGTTGGAATTTACTGTTTCCGGTATTACTGTTAGCGGGTTTTTCTTTTATTTTTTCGGGCGACGGAAGGCCGGCTTATAAAATTGGTATTCTCAATCAAGGGCAAGCGCTGACTCAGGTGCAGTCGCCAATAGAACAAGCCTTTAGAGCGACCAAACACATTGAGTTTGTTGACTATGGCTCAGAAGAGAAAGCGCTGCGCAAACTCGACCAACACGGTATTGATTTGTTGATTTCCTACCCAACCAAGCAGTATTGGCTCAATACCGAATCACCGCAGGGCTACTTGGCAGAAAAAATCTTTCTTGGTAGCCATCAAAATTTTACTCGGCTTGAAACCAACAGCGCAGGCGTTCGTTATGTCGACTGGGTTTTACCGGGCATTTTGGCGATGAACATGATGTTTAGCAGTTTGTTTGGTGTTGGTTATGTCATTGTTCGTTATCGAAAAAACTCAGTACTAAAACGATTAAAAGCAACGCCGCTGTCGGCCTTTGAGTTCGTTAGTGCTCAGTTGGCTTCAAGGTTGTTTATCGTCATGTTTATGTCGAGCGTGGTCTACACAGGCTGTAACTTCTTTTTCGATTTTTACATGCAAGGTAGTTATTTGGACTTGTTTATTGTCGGTGCAATGGGGGCTATTTGCTTAATATCACTCGGCTTACTAGTCGCGAGCAAAAGTAAGAGCGAGGAGCTAACAGGTGGCTTGCTGAATATGACCTCTTGGCCAATGATGCTACTTTCTGGTGTCTGGTTTAGTCTTGAAGGCGCTCCGCAAGCATTAAAAACATTTGCCGATTTTTTACCTTTGACTCACTTAGTCACTGGTGCCCGAAAAGTTATCACTGAAGGCGCTAGCCTTGCTGATATTAGCTATCACTTAGGTATTTTGGCACTGATGAGCGCGGTCTTTCTTGGATTAGGTGCTTGGCTGTTTGATTGGCACACAGAGCGCAAGTAAATGAGCGTAAGTAACTAAACGTGAAGATTATGGACACGAACAGCTGAGTATGAATAACTAGAAATGAGGTTAATACGATGAATCGCAGGCGTTTTTTACTCGGCTCAGGTGTTGCTATTTCAGCACTGGCTGTCGGTGCTTATAGTACTTTGTCAACTCAAGTTGATGGCTCTACCTTAACGTTAACGAGCGCACTAGCAAAATTGGCGGAACTTGAACGAAGCAAGGTACAAATGGCAGGTGAGTGGAGCTGGGCAAAGGTACTCAATCATTGTGCGCAAAGCATAGAGTATTCAATGGTGGGCTTTCCTGAGCACAAGTCTACGCTGTTTAAACGTACTGTTGGCAATGCGGCTTTTGCTGTTTTTAGCGCTCGCGGTGAAATGCAACACAATTTAAGTGAGGCTATTCCCGGAGCCACTGAAATTTTACAAAGTAGTGAACTAAGTCTTGCCTATCAGAGGTTACGGCAGGCAATGCTCGACTTTCAAGGCTATCAAGGGCAACTCGCCGAGCACTTTGCCTTTGGCGTACTCGACAAGCCGGAATATGAATTAGCTCACGTTATGCATTTTTATAACCATTTACAAGAAGTAAAAGTTTTAAGCGTTTAATACTATGTTGAGCAGCCTCTTGGATTATTAATGGTGGTAGAGGTTAAACGAGCAAGCCTGAACTGTTTACCAAGTTATGAGCGATGATAGGAAACACTAAACTACCAGTTCGCTCACGTAACCATAATAAGACAAAGCCATAAGCGCCCGTGATCATTATGGGGAACGAAGAAAATTGCCACTCTCCATTACTATACATAACTCCGTGTACTAAGCCGAATAAGACAACTAGCAATAGCCCGGCTACATTAATTTTTGCACCTAATACGTTAAAACGAGACGATACTATTGCCAAAGACATAATGTATAGCAAGATACCTCTAAACATTGGCTCTTCATCGAGTCCAGGCATGGTCATTTGGAATAAAAAGTCTTCTGTCGTGCTTATTGAGCTATCACTTAACGATAGTGAAATAACAATGTGAATCGCCACGAATAATATTGTTGCAATAGCAGCTGGTACCGTTGAACCAGGTCGTTGTGAAAACGTAAAGCCAGCCTCAGCGGCGTTAAAGTTATTGCGTAACTTGAGTAATAAAACCAGCGTTACTATCCAGAGTAAAATAGCTGATACTTTTCCTCCCCAATTGTAACTGAGCCCAGGAAAGGCTTGATTGAGGGGAATTAATTGCCCTCCCATAAATAGAGCGGCGAAATATAGTGATATCAACACTAAAGATAGTAAAGCCCACTTAAGTCGCGCTTTAATTAACCCTGTTATCGAGAGAATGAGCACTACAATGGCAATAGCACCAGTATTTGCCAGCAGTGACATCATGAAGTCGATCATATAACCTTCCTTAATCTAATAAATTTAAGATCTACCAATTATTCAAAAGGCTATAAAGCTATCATAAAGCATATAATATTCAATGTATTATGTTTTTTTACTACTAGAAATATCAGCAGACGTTGTAGTTTTTGACAGTGTCACTAGCACAAGAGGCTCGTTGTGAGCTTTATTTAAAGGTTAGATAGATACATATTAACTATAAATGATATTGATTTTCATTTGTGATTGAGTGGGCGTTTTGATAACATTTGTTATATTGTAACAAACTAAAGAGCCATATTATGAAACCTAATATCCACCCTGATTATCAAAAAGTTGTTTTTCACGACACCGCTGCCGATACATATTTTCTTGTAGGTTCAACTCTTAAAACTGATCGTACGATTGAGTATCAAGGACAAACTTACCCATATGTGACATTAGATGTCTCAAGTGCTTCACACCCTTTCTACACTGGTGAGCAAAGAGTGGCTAAGAAAGATGGCCGTGTTTCTAAATTTAAAGATAAGTTTGGTACTATTGGCAGTAAAAAATGAAGGTCTTAAGTTCTTTAAAAAGTGCTAAAACGCGTCATCCAGATTGCCAAGTGGTAAAGCGGCGCGGGCGGGTTTACGTTATTTGTAAGTCGAACCCTAGATTTAAAGCGGTACAGGGGCGTAACTAACAGTATATTTAATCATTAAAAAACCCAGCAGAGCTGGGTTTTTACATATTTGGTTCCTGAAAGTTGTTGTTTTGGAGTTTGAAATTAAACTTCGTCAAGCATGTACTCTAAAGAGTCTTCATACAGCTTGAGTTCGCGCTCAAGTTCAAATTTCTCCTTCAGTTGTTCTATTTCTCGCCATTTGCGTTTGCTTTTGTTTTTTGTTTTAGGTTGATCAAATGAGTCCAAAATTTTGGTTAACTTATCCATAGGATACTCCTTCTGTGACAACTGCATCTTTTTAATAACACATCTGTCTGCAGATTAAAATATCTTTATGACTGTTTTTTTACCAAAAAACGAAAGTTTTATGTCCAGCAAAAGGTGTATTTAACAACATTTAGGTTATTGTTTGAGCAATTGTTATTGTTAAAACAGCTCGCTTAATTGCTGCTCTAATTTATCTTGGTCGATAGCAAAGTTGCGAATACCTTCAGCAAGTTTTTCGGTTGCCATTGGATCTTGATTCATCTGCCAACGGAAACTTGCTTCATCAATTGTCGCCAGCTTTTCAGCTTTTGCGTTATCTGCGTTTAGGTGCTGCGTCACTGGTTCTTCGCTATTGGCGAGTTCATCCATTAATTGAGGACTAATGGTTAAACGATCACAGCCTGCTAAAGCTAAAATTTCACCGGTATTTCTGAAGCTTGCGCCCATTACTACTGTGTTGTAACCGTTGGCTTTGTAGTACTGGTAAATGCTGCTGACAGAAACAACACCCGGATCTTCAAGGGCAGGGTAGCTGTCAACACCAGTGGCTTTTTTGTACCAGTCTAAAATGCGACCAACAAATGGTGAAATTAGATAAACACCAGCCTCGGCACACGCTTGCGCTTGAGCAAAACTGAACAACAATGTGAGGTTACAGTTGATACCTTCTTTTTCTAGTTGCTGTGCGGCTTTAATGCCTTCCCAAGTAGAAGCGATTTTAATCAAAATGCGATCGTTGCTAATACCGGCTTCGTTATACATTGCCATTAATTTACGGGCTTTAGCTAGAGTAGCTTGTGTGTCAAACGAAAGTCTGGCGTCAACTTCTGTCGAAATCCGACCCGGAACGGATTTTAGAATTTCTAAGCCAATTAATACTGAAAGTTTGTCTGCCGCATCAATCAGTTGTTGAGTGCTATCACTTGATTGCGCTTTTGCCCACTCCACTGATTCAGTCAATAAATTTTGGTAGTTCGGCAGTGCCGCTGCTTTTAATAGTAGCGATGGGTTAGTAGTGGCATCTTGTGGTTGAAACTTGGCGATTGCTTCTATGTCACCGGTATCGGCAACAACCGTGGTTAATTGCTTAAGTTGGTCAAGTTGGTTTGTCATCTTTTGTCCTTATCCGAGCAGCTGAGGGTGTTATCTACGAGCAATGACCTTGCTCAGCTGCTATGAATATTTTTAATTTGAAAAAATATTACAACAAAAACACCGGTAAGCGCAGGTTAATTTGGTAATATTTTATACTTATTTGGGTTTGTTACTTTCTTTTCTATGTTTTCGTTTATTAAGCTCAGTGCTTGCTGCACATGTTAATAGCTAATTGTAGAAGTAGCGTTAAAATCTCAAATATTGTCCGTTTGGTCAAGTTTTATCTGGCTACCTTTCACTAAGTTTAGTTACATCAAAAAAATCGATGAGTTCGAGCGAAATAACGGCAGTAGGTTTCACAGATATCTATGCTATAGTGAGCAAAAATTTTGACATTAATGTGAATAAATTATGTTACTTGTAGTTTCTCCTGCCAAAAATTTAGATTACGAATCACCAGTGGCGACGCAAACGTTTAGTCAGCCGGAATTACTTGCCGAGAGTGAGTTACTCATTGAGCGCTGTTTAAAGCTTTCTCCAGCTGATATTGGTTCACTAATGAGTATTAGCGACAAGCTCGCTGGCTTAAATGCCGCCCGTTTTGGCGCATGGCAACAGCCGTTTACTCCGGACAATGCTCGCCAAGCCGTTTTAGCGTTTAACGGTGATGTATATACGGGTTTAGACGCGGCTAGCTTTAGTGAAGATGACTTTGCATTTGCTCAAGATCACATGCGTATTTTGTCGGGCTTGTATGGCTTGCTTAAGCCACTTGATTTAATGCAAGCTTACCGCTTGGAAATGGGCACAAAACTCGACAATGTTCGCGGCAAAAACCTTTATGAATTTTGGGGCTCTATTATTACTGAATTACTCAATAAAGCGATTGCTGAGCAAGGTGATAAGGTCTTGGTCAATTTAGCATCAACTGAGTACTTTAAGGCGGTTAAAAAGAAAGAGCTAGACGCAAATATCATTACCCCTGCGTTTAAAGATTGGAAAAACGGCCAATATAAAATGATTAGCTTTTTTGCCAAAAAAGCAAGAGGGTTAATGGCCCGCTACATTATTCAAAATCAGCTGACTGATGTTGAACAGCTCAAAGGTTTTGATTTAGGTGGTTACCAGTTTAACGATGAGTTGACTAAAGGTAATGATTGGGTCTTTACTCGTAAAGAAGCCGAGTAAGTTATTAGTATTTAGCTATCAGCTGTCAGAAAACCACTGAACGCTGATAGCTAATAACTTGAAACTCAGTCGTGTTATTTCGTTTTCTTTGCCGATTTTTTCTTAATCTTCTTCGCTTTTGCTTTCTTCTGCGCTGCTGATTTTTTCACTTTTGGCTTTTTAAGTGGAATACGCGCTTCTTTGTGCTGTGGTCTTAACTCGTCAATAACACGACGCGGCAGACGCTCTTTTAGGTAGCGCTCAATTTTGCCAATCACTAGCATATCATGTGCTTCAACTAATGAAATCGCAGTACCTTTATTGCCAGCGCGACCTGTACGCCCAATGCGGTGCAAGTAAATGTCGGCTTTGCGTGGCATATCAAAGTTAATGACGTGGCTAATATCGTCGATATCTAGGCCGCGGGCAGCAACATCGGTTGCCACCAATACATTAACTCGGCCATCGCGTACGCGATCTACCGAGTTATTGCGCTTGTCTTGTGGCATATTCCCTTCAAGCCATGCACATGGGATTTCTTCGCCAAATAGTTTGCCCGATAAAAACTGTACGGTTTCACGTTTATTGGCAAAAACCACTGCACGGGTCACTTCCTCTTGTTTGAGGATGTTGGCGAGCAACGCGAATTTGTGGGCTTTGTTGTCGGCTAAGTGTAACCATTGGTGAATTTTAGCTTTTTCTTTGCGCGACGGATTTGCTTCGAGATAAACTGGCTCGTTAAGGACTTCCTTAGCAAACTTGATAACACCAGCACCTTCAAGTGTAGCGGAAAACAGCATACTTTGTTTGCGGTTGGCAGACTCGTCAACAATTCGGTTAATGGTATCGGCAAAACCCATATCGAGCATGCGGTCGGCTTCATCGAAAATCAATAATTCAATTTCTCTCGCGTCAAACTGCTCGTTGTCTATGTATTCTAACAAGCGTCCAGGCGTTGCAATCAGCATATCCGTGGTTGAAGTCAAAATCTCTTTGTGGCTGCCATAGTTAACACCACCGGTAATGACTCCGGTTTTAATATTAGTGTTTTTGGTGATTAACTCTGCTTGCTCAGCCACTTGCAACGCTAGTTCACGAGTTGGCGTTAGCACTAATACACGAGGGAAGCCCGGCTTAGTACGCGGGTAGTCGAGTAAATGCTGAGCGGCAGGTAGCAAAAAGGCGGCGGTTTTACCTGTACCTGTTGGTGCTGAGGCTAATACATCTTTACCTGCCATTGCTTCAGGTAACACAAGTTCTTGAATAGATGTCGGTTTTTTAAAACCAATATCGTCAAGCGCGCCGATAAGTTCGTGGTCGAGGTCAAATTGTGCAAACATGTTGTTGAGTTACCTAAATAAAATAATAAAGTGCGAGTACTTCAAAAAAAGTACGCATAAAAGTACAATGTAAAATCGATTGTATCGAGCTGATCTAAACGATCAACTCTGCGTATTCTTCTAAAATTTGAACCGCCCATTGATTGATGCGGTCATCGGTAAGTTGGTACTGGCTCTCATCGTCAATCGCTAAGCCAACAAAGTGGCTGCCATCTTCAGTCAGTGCTTTAGATGCGGCAAATTGATAGCCTTGATTTGGCCAGTAGCCAATAACCTTGCCTTGTTGAGCAATAACTTCGTCGTGCAGCATACCCAAGGCATCTTGGAACCAGTCGGTATAGCCAACTTGGTCACCCATACCATAAAGGGCGATGATCTTGCCTGATAAGTTTAGACTGGCAATATCAGCCCAGTGACTTTCCCAGTCTTCTTGAAGTTCACCATAATCCCATGTCGAAATGCCAAAAATCAAAAACTCGTAGTCAAGGCATTGCGATAATGGCACATCTTTAATGTTGTGAAGATCAACCAGTTCAGCCCCTAATGCCGCTTGTAACTTTTCCGCTGCCATTTCTGTGTAACAGGTTGTTGAGCCGTAAAAAAGGCCGATCTTCATACCATTTTCCTAAAAACCGATAAGGGGCGCGATTCTATCAGATTGAATAGTACTCAGTCTACATAAACACAATTGAGGTAAAGCGCTGGCTAAACTAGTTGAGTGGGGTTACGGGGCATTTGCATTTTCAGTAAAATGCAGGTAATTTTTCGCCATCTCTCACGGTCATCTTGGTCTAGAGTTTTCTACAGGATTTATTAATGAAGTATTTTAAACAGCTCGCTAGCGCCTCTTTGGTTCTGTCTAGCCTTTTTCTTGGTACTATTGCTAATGCAGAATTTAACCATGTAGCGCCGGCAGCAATCGCGCAAAGCGCGGCTTCTTCGTTCGACGCTGAAGCGCTTAAGAAAACCCTAACAACCAAGTTAGGTATGGTTGTTGAACAAGTAAAACCTGCGCCGATGCCGGGATTAGTTGAAATTATGACACCACGCGGTTTGTTTTATGCTAGTAGCGATGGCAGTTATTTATTACAGGGTAAGTTATATGGTTTGGGCGATCGCGTGAGCGACTTAACTGAGCGTAGTATGTCATCAGTTCGTCTCGCGGGTGTTGATCAGTTTAAGAATGACATGATTGTTTTTCCTGCGAAGAATGAAAAACACGTGATTACTGTATTTACCGATATTACTTGCGGTTACTGCCGTAAATTGCACGAACAAATAGATGATTACAACGACAAAGGCATTACTGTGCGTTACTTAGCTTACCCTCGAGCAGGTGTTACCGACCGCGCTGGTAACTATACGCAAGGTTTTGCTGATTTGCGTTCAATCTGGTGTCACGAAGACCCAAAAGCTGCAATGACTAAAGCAAAGGCTGGCTCTAACGTAGCTCAACGCATTTGCGATAAGCCAGTTGAAGCTGAATATAACTTTGGTCGCAAAGTGGGTGTTAGTGGTACGCCGGCGATTATTTTAGCCAATGGTATGATGTTACCGGGCTATCGCGGACCTGATGATATGCTGCAAATTTTAGAAAGCTTATAAGCGTATAAAGTTTAAAGATGTACTATCACGCGGGCAAGCTCTAATAGGGCTTGCCCGCGTTTTATTTTCTGTTTTATGCTTGTCGCTCAACCTTATTTAACCGCATTTAATATGTCGGTTGAAAAAATTTTCTTATAGGTCGCCATGAAAGCCAGTATTGTTCGTCGTCAGCTCATTGACGATAGTCACTTGCCACAGCATTTGCACCCCGTTGTTAAGCAAATTTACGCTCGCCGCGGCGTTAAGTCTGCCGATGAACTGGTGCTTTCAGCTCAGCAATTGATCCCACCTAGCCAGCTCTTTGGCGCTGACCAAGCGTGTGATGTTTTGCTTGACGCTTTAGCACAACAAAACAAAATTATTATTGTTGGCGATTTTGATGCCGATGGCGCCACCAGCACCGCATTGATGATGGAGGCACTGCGTTTATTAGGTTTTCGCAACCATCAATTTTTAGTCCCTAATCGCTTTGACTACGGCTATGGTTTAAGTCCTGAAATTGTCGAAGTTGCCGCTCAGCAAGGGGCTGAGCTGATTATCACCGTTGACAATGGTATTAGTTGTATCGCTGGCGTCAGTCGCGCTAAAGCACTTGGCATAAAAGTGATTGTCACTGACCACCACTTACCAGGCCAAACCTTGCCCGACGCTGATGCTATTGTTAACCCCAATCAAGGTGAATGTACCTTTGCCAGTAAAGCACTGGCCGGGGTTGGGGTTGCGTTCTACTTGATGCTGGCCTTGCGTCAGCGTTTGCGACAAATGAATTGGTTTGAACAATCGGGCGTTGCTGAACCTAATTTGGCTCAGCTTCTTGATCTAGTGGCGCTTGGCACTGTGGCCGATGTTGTGACTCTCGATGCCAATAATCGCATTTTGGTCGCACAAGGTTTAAAACGGATTCAAGCGGGACAAACGCGACCGGGTATTCAAGCGCTCATTGAAGTGGCTAAGCGCAATCAAGATCGCTTGAGTGCCAGCGATTTTGGTTTTGCCCTTGGCCCTCGTATTAATGCGGCTGGCAGGTTAGACGATATTTCTTACGGTATTAATTGTCTGTTAGAGCCAAATATTATGGCTGCTCGCGCGATGGCGCAAGAGCTCGACCAGCTCAACAGGGCACGCCGCGAAATTGAACAAGGTATGCAAGTTGAAGCTGAGCAAATTCTCTCACGCTTGAACTTAGCCGCTGCCAATGATGACAGCATTGAAATACCCAAGGCCATCGCGCTGTTTCACCCAGAATGGCATCAAGGGGTAATTGGTATTGTTGCTGGTCGCATCAAAGAAAAATTCCATCGCCCCTGTATTGTCTTTGCTGTCGCCAGTGACGAGCAGCCGCTAACCGATGACAGTGAAATTAAAGGTTCAGCGCGCTCTATAGTTGGCCTGCATATTCGCGATTTACTCGAACAAGTTGATAGTCGTTACCCAGATTTAATAAGTAAATTCGGTGGTCATGCGATGGCGGCGGGTTTAACCATTAAAAAGGCTAATTTTAAGCGCTTTGAGCAAGCGTTTAGCGAAGTGGCAAATGAATGGCTTAACGACGACCAGCTACAAGGTAAGATTTATTCTGACGGTAGCTTATCAAGCCGCGAATTAACCCTTGATTTCGCCGAGCTGTTGCGAGCTTCCGGCCCATGGGGACAACACTTTGAAGAACCCGTATTTGACGACATTTTTACGGTTGTCCAGCAACGTTTAGTTGGCGAAAAACACTTAAAATTAGTGGTGCAAAAAGACGGGTTAACGCTAGATGCTATCGCGTTTAATATTGATCTTAAAGCTTGGCCGAACCACAGTGCCGAGATCATCAGGCTGGCCTATAAACTCGACGTTAATGAATTTCGCGGCAAGCACAATCTACAACTGATGGTCGAACATATCGAACTTGCTTAATATGCCCAATCTGTCACTGATTTAATCGGTGATTATAAGTTATCACAACTATTACCGTTAATTCGCTGTTAGCTGATTTATTTCAGTGGTTAGATGCGCTAGAATACGCGACTATTTGCCTGCTGACTATGCCGTGGTTGGCCGCTAAATGTTAACAACATACAACGAAGTAACTAATGTTTGAAGTAAACCCTGTATTAAATGCACTAAAAGATATCCGCGAGCGCAGTAACTTGCTTAGGGGGTACCTTTGACTACGACGCCAAAGCAGAGCGTCTAGTTGAAGTTTGTCGCGAATTAGAAACACCTGAAATTTGGAACGAGCCTGAGCGCGCGCAAGCACTTGGCAAAGAACGTTCAGCGTTAGAAGCCGTTGTTGAGACGATTCAAACCCTCGACAGTGGTTGTGAAGATATTGAAGGGTTAGTTGAACTCGCCGTTGAAGAAGAAGATCAAGAAACTTTTGACGACGCTGAGGCTGAACTACAGGGCTTATTAGAGCAGTTAGATAAATTAGAATTTCGCCGGATGTTCTCGGGTGAGCAGGACGAAAACGACTGTTACTTGGATATTCAGTCAGGCTCGGGCGGCACTGAAGCACAAGATTGGGCTGAAATGCTAATGCGTATGTATTTGCGTTGGGGCGAAGCTCACGGTTTTAAAACCGAAGTTATTGAAGTCTCTGACGGTGATGTTGCCGGTATTAAGGGCTGTACCATTAAGTACTCGGGTGAGTATGCTTATGGTTGGCTGCGCACCGAAACAGGCGTCCATCGCTTAGTGCGTAAATCGCCATTTGACTCAAGTGGCCGCCGTCATACTTCGTTTGCTTCTGCGTTTATTTACCCCGAAATTGACGACAATATCGAAATTGATATCAACCCAGCAGACCTGCGCGTTGATACGTTTAGAGCGTCGGGCGCGGGTGGTCAACACGTTAACAAAACCGACTCAGCCATTCGTATTACCCATATTCCGACTGGTGCAGTGGTTGCCTGTCAGAATGACCGTTCACAGCACAAAAACCGCGCCACTGCGATGAAGTTATTGAAAGCCAAGTTATACGAGCTTGAAATTCAAAAGCAGAATGAAGACAAACAAGCGCTTGAAGAAGGTAAGTCTGACATAGGCTGGGGTAGCCAGATTCGATCTTATGTTTTAGATGATAGCCGAATTAAAGACTTGCGCACCGGTGTTGAAAACCGCAATACCCAAGCCGTATTGGACGGCGATTTAGATAAGTTTATTGAAGCTTCTTTAAAGTCAGGCCTTTAAAGAGTAATTAACGCTAATCAATAGCGTTAAGCCAATATAAAAAGTGATATTTTTACCGAGCT
The DNA here is from genome assembly GCF_017744155.1 of Endozoicomonas sp. G2_1. GTDB lineage: Bacteria > Pseudomonadota > Gammaproteobacteria > Enterobacterales > Alteromonadaceae > JAGHQT01. The sequence continues at coordinate 24,526 of NZ_JAGHQT010000004.1, forward strand.
AGTCCAGTTCATCTGGGGTAGCTGTTTACTAACCAAGTTTGAGACTGAAAATGACAGACCAAGCCAAGCAAGACGAAAATAAATTGATTGCCGAACGTCGCGGCAAATTAGCGCAAATTCGCGAAAACTGCAGTGCCAACGGCCATCCAAACCAGTTTGACCGAAAACACTATGCAGCTGATTTACAAGCTGCGCACGGTGACAAAGACAAAGAAACGCTTGAAGCTGAAACTGAAAAGTACAGCATTGCTGGTCGTGTGATGGCAAAACGCGGTCCGTTCTTGGTGTTACAAGACATGACTGGTCGCATCCAAGCTTATGCTGACAAAAACGTACAAAAAGAAATTAAAGCCAACTTAGGCGGTGTTTTGGATATTGGTGACATCGTTGGTGTTACTGGTACTTTGCACAAGTCGGGCAAAGGCGATTTATACGTGAATATGGACGAGTACCAGCTGTTAACTAAGTCACTGCGTCCACTGCCAGAAAAATTCCACGGTTTGCAGGATACTGAAACTAAATATCGCCAGCGCTACGTTGATTTGATCATCAATGAAGAAACTCGTGAGACCTTTAAAGTACGCTCAAAAATTGTTGACGGCATTCGTCGTTTCCTCAGCGAGCGCGACTTTATGGAAGTGGAAACACCTATGTTGCAAACCATTCCTGGTGGTGCAACGGCGAAGCCATTTATCACTCACCACAATGCTTTAGACGTACAAATGTACATGCGTATTGCCCCTGAGCTTTACTTGAAGCGTCTAGTAGTTGGTGGTTTTGAGCGCGTTTTTGAAATTAACCGCAACTTCCGCAACGAAGGTTTATCAACGCGTCACAATCCTGAATTCACTATGATTGAATTCTACCAAGCCTATGCTGATTACCATGACTTGATGAACTTAACTGAAGACATGTTGCGCACGCTAGCTGAAGATGTCATGGGCTCATCAGTGATTCGTAACACAGTAAAAAATGCCGATGGTGAAGTAGTAGAAGAGAAGTTCTATGACTTTGGTAAGCCATTTGAGCGTTTGTCTATGGTTGATGCGATTTTAAAATACGCCCAAGACGGTGTTATTACTAGTGAAGACGAAGCTGCACTGCGCGACCCAGAAAACAACTTTGAGCAAATCAAAGCCTTGGCTAAAAAGGTTCACGTTAAAGAAGGCGATGCTGCCAAAGTTTGGGGTCCAGGTAAGTACATTTGTGAAATCTTTGAAGAAGTTGCTGAGCACTTGCTTGACCAGCCAACCTTTATCACTGAATACCCGTGGGAAGTGTCCCCACTTGCTCGTCGCAATGACGAAAACCCGTTTATCACTGATCGCTTCGAGTTCTTCGTTGGTGGCCGTGAGCTAGCTAACGGTTTCTCTGAGCTTAACGACGCTGAAGACCAAGCGGAGCGTTTTAGCAAGCAAGTTGAAGAGAAAGATGCTGGTGATGATGAAGCTATGCACTTTGATGAAGATTACATCAGTGCTCTTGAGTACGGTTTGCCACCAACAGCTGGTGAAGGTATTGGTATTGACCGTTTAGTGATGTTGTTTACCGACTCACCAACCATTAAAGACGTGATTTTATTCCCGCATATGCGTCCGCTAGCGGAATAAAATATTTGAGGAGTTATCTTCAGTTTTGATGTTTAAAAGCCTGCTCTCGAGCAGGCTTTTTTGTTGTTGAAGCATTTGAATCCACTATGGTTCAATCACTGAACTAACTTAATGTCTCTATCTACTTATTGCTCGGTTCAAATGGATAACTCAAACGCTGCCTTATTTTCTCAAGACAATAATTCGCTTCTTTAACCTTCTTTAATTATACTGAGAATATCTAGATAAAATTTGCTAATGGAAAGTGTTATGCAGTCACGAAAGCAGTCTATTGTTGAGCAAAATAATGGGCATGAAATGGATCGCCGTGGGCCGGAGCCTGAAAAATCTATTTGGTGGGATAAACTCACCCTTGCTCAAAAATTTTCGGCGAGCAGTTTGGCTAAGTTCGGCTATGAACTTGCCTTTGTTCGCTATCAAAGTAGTAATAACCTTGCGGTAATGACCTGTAATACAGGGCTTGCGACCATTTCAATTGATGGTGAAATCGATACCCAACCAAGCATTGATATGCGCTAGGGCGCTTAGCTAAGCTTATTTATAAAGTAGCGCTGATCTTTTAACTTTTCACGTCTCACTCGGTGTTAGCGCTACTCCTATCTACTATTTAGTTTAGTCATTTGGGATGTGGCTAAATGTCTCGATCAAACTCGGTGCTAGGTTAAGCAGTTGGTTAACGTGCTCTTCTAGTTCAAATAACTCAGGTTCAACATCGATTAATGATGCCTCTTGTTTTAATGAGGTTTCAATAACATTTAGGGTTTTACTCAAATTGGGCACCGCCGTGTAACAACAGGCACCGTTGAGCTTGTGTACTAAGCGTTTTACTTCGTTTTTGTCATCTGATTCAATGGCTTGTTCAATGTCGAAGCGATAGGTTGGTAAGCTTGCAATAAGGCCCGCAAACATCTCTTCAGCGATATGCTCTTTATTACCCACTCGAGTCAAAGCAAGCGGCCAATCGACAATATCTGGGGGTATCTGGTCGGCTTGACTATTTTCACCGTTCTGGGCATTAGTTTTGACTTCTTTATCTTCCAGCAGCGGCGCAGGTGTTGCCTCTATCACTTGTTCAATAACTGGGCTAATAAATAAATCGAGATCGCAATACTCGTAGATGGTGTGGTGCAGCATCGCTTCGTCGATTGGCTTGGTAATGTAGGCGCTAAAACCAAGTTGTAGCAGTTTTTCTTTTTCTCCTGCTAAGGCGTGAGCGGTAACTGCGACTATCGGGGTATCGTCGTTAAAGGTTTCGGCTTTAATTGCTTTGAGTGCGCTAATGCCATCCATTGTTGGCATTTGAATATCCATAAAAATCAGGGCGTATTTTTCACTTTGGCAGTATTCAACCGCTTCTTGACCATGGCTTGCGGTAACAACTTCGTTCACTTGTTCAAGCAGCAGCGCTTTTATGAGTTTCAAGTTTGCTTCGTTGTCATCAACCGCCAATACTTTTATCGGTACCTTAGCCTGGCCATTATCCGCTTGCTCCTGTGGCTGATGATTGTTTTGTCCGAGCATGGCTTTGAGCAATTTAGCGCGAGTGAGCGGTTTACTCAAACAGGCATTGGCACCGCCAGCGACTAGTAACTCTTGTAGACTTGGCGAGTTGCTGTTGATGGCTAAATAAACTTTATCTATTTTAGACTTGGTTAAGGTCACCAGTTCTTTTAATTCACTTACGGCAGTTGGGCTGACATCGTGACTGATCAAGGCTAAATCGAAGCGCTGTTGTTCATTATTGAGGGCAGAACTAAGCTCGTCTAAAGTGGTTACCGGTGTGATATCCATTTGCCAGCTTTGCAAAATTTCACTGGTCGCAATGCGGCTGTGAGTTTGTGTTTCAAAGTATAGAATGCGTTTCTTTTTCAGAGGCAACGGCGCTTCTAATTGAGCCATTTGCAACGGATTAATTTCACACTGGAAGGTAAACCAGAAAGTTGAACCTCGGCCCCCTTCACTGATAAAGCCAATATCACCGTGCATTTCGCGCGCTAATCGCTGTGAAATAACGAGGCCTAGCCCAGTGCCGCCGTAGAGCCGGGTAATACTTTTATCGGCCTGACCAAAGGCTTCGAAAATTGCGTCTTGTTGCTCGCTATTCATGCCGATACCGGTGTCACTGACCGTGACCTTGATGACCACCGACTGCTTATCAATGTGCTCGCTATCAATATCGACGGTTACTGAACCTTTTTCGGTAAATTTCAAGGCGTTATTGGCCAGATTTGTCAGTACTTGCTTAATGCGCATGGCATCGCCAATCAGCGAGTCTGGCAGGTGCTGCGCAATGCGCACCGAAAGCTCAATGTTCTTTTTGTGGGCGCTTGGTGCAAGTAAGGTAATGGCTTCATCCACAGAATCACGCAAGGTAAACGGGATGTTTTCAATAATCATTTTGCCCGCGTCGAGTTTTGAAAAATCGAGAATATCATTGATGATGGCAAGTAGGTTATTTGCCGAGCGTTCAATGGTTTGAATATAGTCGCGCTGGGTGTCATTAAGTGGCGTTTTTAACACTTGGCGGGTAAAGCCAATGACGCCATTAAGCGGCGTTCTTAACTCGTGACTCATATTAGCTAAGAACTCAGATTTTACTCGGTTAGCATCTTGTGCTTTTCGCTTCGCTAAGTTGAGCTCAACGTTTTGAATTTCAAACTGTTCGAGACTGTCGCGTAAATCAATGGTCGCTTGGTCAATACTGCGCTGCATTTCATCGTGGTAATCGCCAAGCGATTGCGCCATCGCATTGATACCATTTTTCAGAAAGTTAAGCTCGCCAATCAGTTGACCATTAACCCGGCTTTCCAGTTTGCCTTCGCGAATTCGGTCAACAGCTTGCACCATAGAGCTCACTGGCCGAGTTACATTTTGAATCAGCTTAAAGGTGAAAATACCGCTCAATAGCGAGCCGAGTAAGACAATACTAAAAGCAACAAGCAACTGACTTTGTTGGTTAAAGCGTATCTTGCTGCGGTCTATTTGCATCGCGATATAACCGACGACTTCAGGCCCAGAATTGTCGTTATTGGTCTGAAATAAGCTGTTTTCATTAATAATTGGCGTGCGAAAGATCAGGTAGTCATCAGTTGTTTCAAAGCTGGTGCTGGCGGGAATTTGCTGGCCTGCGCGCAGCCGCATTAAGTTGGTATCGCCGTGGTAAGCGCTAGTAATAAAAACTTGGTTGTCTTTGGTAAAAACCGCGATACTTTTGATCATGGTTGCGTGATTGCGATGGGCAAAGCCGATAATGTGGCGCAACTTTTCCCGCTGTCGATAAATAATCGGGTCGGTACTTGCAATAGCGAGTGGTTCAATGATGCTTTGCGAACGCTCGGTAAGAAAGTCATTGAGTTCGGTAAAACGGCTATAGGAGAAGTAGCCGGCAATTGAAAAACCGATAAGCGTCGTCGGGAGAATGGTAAGTAAAATAACCCAATCTTTTAGGCTGATTTTTTGCATGCTTTTTTATATGGCTTGATAATAAATAGTGTAGAATGACGGCCAACTCTCATAATGTCATATCGTCTAGTAAATTAGAACCTATCTCTCTGGTTATCTACTGGAATAAAGCAATATACTGGAATACCTGTGGTTAACTTCTATAAAGCAAAGAAACAACAAGCACTTATTGGTCAATCTGCGGTGGTCACCATTGTTCGACTCGATTTGAACGGTGCAGGTGTTGCTCGTTATCAAAACAAGCCCTTGTTTGTGGACGGTGCACTCGTGGGAGAGCAAGTGAAGGTTAAAATCAGCGAGCAAAAGTCTAAGTATTTACGTGCGAATTTGCTGGCGGTTCAAAAAGCGAGTGAGTATAGAGTAACACCTCAATGCCAACACTTTGCTGAATGCGGTGGCTGTGATTTACAACATTTAGACGCCAACCAGCATTTACAGTTCAAGCAAGAAAAGGTTGCCAACCTATTTGCTCGTAGCCAAGTGAAACAGCAATTGCCTTGGCAAGGTGCAGTAAAAGTGAATAGCTGGCATTATCGCCGCAAAGCGCGTATTGGTATTCAATACGCAAAATCAGGGCAAGCGATTATTGGCTTTCGCGCAAAACAGTCTAACCGAGTACTTAACATCAACGCTTGTCCTGTGCTGCTGCCCGAACTCTCAGAGCTATTTAAACACCTAAAAGCGCTTATTGGAGAGCTTAGTACGGATAAAAGTATTGGCCATATTGAGGTTATTGCGACCGAGCAGAAAGTGCTGGTAGTTCGACAATTAAAACCAATGAATAGCGCTGATAAAGCGCTTTGGCAAGTGTTTTCAACTGAGCATGACTATGCAATTTTAATTGACGATGGCAACGCCATAACACCATTAACAAGACCTGTTTCACTGCGTTATTTACTGCCAGACAACAGTGAGATAGCCTTTGCGAGTGACGACTTTATTCAAGTTAATCAAGCAGCCAATGATCGCATGGTCAATCAAGCGCTCGATTGGCTTGAACTTGCACCAAACGACACCGTATTAGACTTGTTTTGCGGTTTGGGCAATTTCAGTTTGCCGATAGCAAGACAGGTCAGCCAAGTGGTGGGTGTTGAAGGCGTTAGCGCTATGGTTGATAAGGCGAAAGCCAACGCCGAGCGCAATCAGTTAAACAACTGTCAGTTTTATCAAGCCAACCTACACGAGCCTTGGCTTGAGCAGGTTTGGGCACAACAAAACTACAATAAGGTATTGCTTGACCCAGCCAGAGCTGGGGCACTGCCAACTGTTGAGCAAGTCGCTAAATTAAAGCCTGAGCGTATTGTTTATGTCAGTTGTGACCCAGCAACCTTAGCACGCGATAGCCATGCATTAATAAACTTGGGCTATCAGATGAAAAAAATTGGCCTTGTTGAGATGTTTTCTCAAACTAAGCACGTTGAAACTATGGTATTGTTCTTACCAAGTTCATAATTAATTGCCTCATTCACGGTTGGCAATCAAGTGCAGTGGTATATCGACTAGGGAAGAAGTAAATGGTTTCTGTGCGTCAGTCACATTTGATCTCTGAAACAAATTTCGAACAATGGCTCAGTGCGCAAGTTCTTGGCCAAGCTAAACAGCAAGCATTAGAAAGCGTGTGGCAGCGAACGCAAAGTGCGTTTGCCCAAGCGCCAGCAGCGCAAGCCAAAGCACTCGAAATGGTTGAGATCCTCGCCGAGCTCAACCTCGACAAAGACGCTCTTGTTGCCGCTTTTTTGAGTCCGTTATTCGAGAGTCAATTACTGACCTTAGCGGATGTTGAGCAAGACTTTAGCCCTGCAGTTTACGCCTTGTGCCAAGGTGTTCAGCAAATGGAAGCGATCAAAGCGCTTCGTCCATCGCCTAATAGTGTTGCTTCGCAGCAAAAAAGTGGCTTAAACCAAATAGATAACGTCAGGCGCATGTTACTGGCGATGGTTGAAGACGTTAGAGCTGTGGTGATTAAACTCGCTGAGCGGTTGTGCTATTTACGACAAGTGAAAAACGACAGTGAAGACGTGCGAGTACTGGCGGCGAAAGAAACGGAAACTATTTACGCACCATTGGCCAATCGTTTAGGGATAGGTCAATTAAAGTGGGAGCTTGAAGATATTGCCTTTCGCTATCTGCACCCAGAGGTCTATAAAAAAATCGCCAAGCTACTCGATGAAAAGCGCCTTGACCGCGAACAGTATATGGTTGATTTTGTTGATGGTTTATCAACGCAACTGGCTCATGTTGGCGTCAAAGGGCAAGTTTACGGTCGACCAAAACACATTTACAGCATTTGGAAAAAGATGCACAAAAAGGGCCTGAGCTTTGAGCAACTTTTTGATGTTCGCGCGGTGCGGGTTATCGTCGACCAGCTACAAGATTGTTACAGTGCCTTAGGGGTTGTCCACACCAATTGGCAGCATTTGCCAAAAGAGTTTGATGATTATGTCGCAACGCCAAAAGCCAATGGTTATCAATCGATTCATACCGTTGTTTTAGGACCAGAAGGCAAAGCAGTTGAAGTGCAAATTCGTACCCAACAAATGCACGATGATGCCGAGCTAGGTGTAGCCGCCCATTGGCGTTACAAAGAGGGCAGTGCATCGGGTAAAAGCAGCGGCTTTGATGAGAAAATCAGTTGGCTGAGAAAAATCCTGCAATGGCAAGAAGATGTTAGCGAAAGTGGTGAGGTTCTTGACGAGCTTCGCAGTCAGGTCTTTGAAGATCGCATTTATGTCTTTACGCCAAGTGGTGATGTTATCGACTTGCCAGCGGGATCAACACCTCTCGATTTTGCTTATTATATTCATTCAAATGTCGGCCACTGCTGTATCGGTGCTAAGGTTTTTGGCCGTATTGTGCCGTTTACCTATCAGCTGCAAACGGGTGAACAAGTAGAAATTCTTACCAGTAAACAGCCCAATCCGAGTCGAGATTGGTTAAACCCGAGTTTGGGTTATATTCACAGCGCTAGAGCACGTTCGAAAGTACAGACCTTTTTTAGATCACAGGATCGCGACAAGCACATTGCCAGTGGTAAAGAACAGCTCGAGGCTGAACTGGCTAAGCTAGATTTAGACGAAATTGATTTGCTGGCGGCGGCAAAGCGTTTCAATGTTGGTCAAGTTGCTGATTTATACGCAGCTATTGGTTCGGGCAATGCGCGTTTGCAGCAAGTGCTTAATTTCTTGCAGCAGCAAGATGACAAGCACAAACCACCGGTAGAACTGGCACCAGAAGAAATTATTAAACCGACGAATAATCAACAAAAAGTTGATAAAAACGGTATTACCGTTTCAGGTGTCGGCAATTTGCTAACCCACGTGGCTCAGTGTTGCCAGCCTGTACCGGGCGATAATATTCTTGGTTTTATTACGCAGGGACGCGGTATTTCCGTGCACCGTCAAGATTGTGAGCAGCTCGGGCATTTGCTCAGCCAGCAGCCCGAGCGTGAAATAGAAGTGCAATGGGGCGAACAAAACCAACAGAAATATCAGCTGTCGATTTTAATTATCGCAAACGACAGACAAGGCTTATTGCGCGATGTGTCGAGTATTATTGCCAACGATCGCATCAGTATTCTCGGGCTAGAGACTAAAACAGACAGCCAACAAGTAACGCGAATGAGTATCAAGCTTGAATTGGTGCACCTTGATACTTTGGCGAAGTTAACTAATAAGTTATTGCAACTTGACGATGTAATTGAAGTAAAAAGACTATGAGTGAATCACTAACCCGTGCCAATGGTGAACAAGCCCGTGTAGAGACAACTGAATGTGCTGAGCACATTAGCAAGGGAATTAACCAGCCGCCGTCAATGGAAAAGCTGCGCTGGATTATGTCTGAGCTGCGCGACCCAGAAACCGGTTGTCCGTGGGACTTAAAGCAAACCTTTGCGACCATAGTGCCACATACACTGGAAGAAGCTTACGAAGTTGCCGATGCTATCGAACAAGGTGATTTTAGCGAACTTGAAAAAGAGCTTGGCGATTTATTGTTTCAAGTGGTGTTTTACAGTCAATTGGGACAAGAACAAAAGCGCTTTGATTTTGATTCTGTTGTTGCTGCGATTTGCGAAAAGTTAATTCGTCGCCACCCTCACGTATTTGCAAGTGAAGCCTTTGCCGACGAAGCGGCAGTGAAAAGCAATTGGGAAAATGAAAAAGCCAAAGAGCGTGCTAGCAAGCACCAAAAAGGTCAACACCCAAGGCAAAACTTGAGTGTCTTAGCGGATATTCCCAAGAACTTACCGGCTTTATCTCAAGCCAATAAAATTCAAAAACGCTGCGCTCATGTCGGCTTTGATTGGGACAATAAAGATGACGTTTTCGCTAAAATTGAAGAAGAAGTGCAAGAAGTTAAAGAGCACGTCCACGGTGACCAAACCTTACTCGGCGAAGAATTAGGAGATTTGCTGTTCGCGGTCGTTAACTTGTGTCGTCACGCTAAACACGATCCCGAGGCTTTGTTGAGGGCGGCTAATCAAAAATTTACTCGTCGTTTTCACGGTGTTGAAGCACAAGTAGAGGCTTCTGGTAAAGATATTCGCGAGCATGACTTAGCAACTCTCGATCAGTTTTGGCACCAAGTGAAACAACAAGAACAAAATAAGTAGACTTGGCAGATGTTACTTAAAATAGTTGGCTTATTCTTTGTTGGCTTGGCAATACTGGGCGTAGTGTTACCGATTTTACCAACAACGCCCTTCTTGCTGGTCGCGGCTGCGTGTTTTGCTAAATCATCCCCGTATTTATACGACAAACTACTGAGTAATCGTATTTTTGGCCCAATGATTCGAGATTGGCGCGCCCACCGCAGCATTCCCAAGCGGGCCAAGCGTATCGCGTTGTTGACCATGTTACTGGCGCTGATTTGGTCGTGTTATCGACTTCAGCACTGGTATTGGCAAGCTCTGGTATTGGTGTTAATTGTCCCGCCAGCAATTTTTGTTGCCCGCTTACCGCTTAGTGAGCATATCAAAGAGTCGAAGTCCTCAAATAAGTGTTAATAACGCTCTCTGTTTACTGTTGACTAGTATTTTGCCAATGCCGTTAAACAGGCTTTAACGTGCTGTGAGCCGTGGTTTGGCGCGATAGTTTCATTGTTTAGCTGTAAACCAAAGGCTTGCTGTTGTTTATCGTAGTCGAGTATTAAGCCGGTCAAATAACTGAGTTTATCTTCAATATCGCCAATCGGTATCTGCTTTAGGCTTAACCAAATGTCATCGCTTTGCGGCGCGCCGTATTGCTTACTAAACCAACCTTGACCTGTTGCTACTTGTTTCCATGCGATATGAGCCAGAGATTGCCCTTGCTGGTATGGGGCTAGCTGTAAAAATTCTTCCATTTGTTGGTGGTCGTAAACTTGGTTGGCGTTGTTGTCATCTTCACTAACTTGTCGGTTGTTATCGTCTTTTCTGTAGTGACTGGCCAGTTGTTTAACGCTCGGGTAAACAGTTGCGGTTAAATCGAGATCGAGTTTAGTCCATGTGGTAAAAAGTCCAAGTGGGTATTGGCTGACAATTTTGAGTCGAGTTAGTGGCGCTAAACCGCGTCGATTAAAATAAAGCGGCACCGTAATGTCATTACTGCCTTTAGCGCAATGCCAGTGACTAGTTGTTGGATGCTGATCAAATTGAGCACTGAGGTGGTACCTAGGTTTGCTGGTCGTTAACTCAATCGAGAGCTGGCTCGCCTTGTCCGCAAAGCAGTGAGGCTTTGCATAGCTGCTAACCGTTAGCCCAGAAAGATTGAAAAAGCTGTGGTGCATGGCAGTAACAAAGATACTTGCCAGTAAAAAGCTCAATAAAATAATGATATTGTTTTGATAGTTAGTGCCCAGTAAAAACAAAACAACGGTAAATAGGAGATAAACAACACCGAATCGGCTCGGTAGGATAAAGATGTTTTTGTGGTTGAGCTCTTGTTTGTGGGCAGGTGGCATGCGTTGGTTGAGCCAACCATTCATGCTTTTTTGCCATTTGCTTTTGAGCTGAGTGAATGCCATCGCTATTGTCGTTATCTAATAAGAAAATTAATCAAATGTTAGGTTATTGGCGTCAACTTGATTGAGGATCTGGGCAAATAACGGCGTATTTTGGTTATTGGCCAAGTGATGGTTTTCGCCGTCGATTCGGTGACTGGCAACCGCGTCAAATACGGCCTGAACGTCTTCTGGTAAAACAAAGTCTCTATTGTCGATAAACGCCCATGCTTTGGCTGCGCTCAGCAATGATTTTGCCGCTCGTGGAGAAAGTGGCAAACCGGCAAAATCTGCGCGGCGCGTCGCACTAGTCAAAGCTAAGATATAATCGATAATCGCTGCTGAGCTATGAACCTCTTGCACCGCGTTTTGCATCTTGAGCAGTTCTTCTGAGCTCAAACAGTGACTCAAGCTTTGATAATCAATGCGCTGTTGCTGATGAGTTAACATTGCCCGTTCAGCAACCAGCGGTGGAAAGCCCATAGTAATACGCATTGTAAAGCGATCAAGCTGAGATTCTGGCAGTGGGTAAGTGCCCGCGTGGTAAACCGGATTTTGAGTGGCAATGACAAAAAACGGTGTTGGCAACGGGTAACTAGTGCCATCAACACTGACTTGACCTTCTTCCATCGCTTCTAACAGCGCGCTTTGAGTTTTTGGACTGGCGCGATTGATCTCATCAGCGAGTAAGATTTGATTGAAAATAGCCCCTTGATGAAAGCTAAAACTGTTATCGTTTTGCTGATAAATATTGACGCCAATAACGTCGGCGGGCAGTAGGTCACTGGTGAACTGAATGCGCTGATAGCTAAGCCCCAAACTGTGTGCCAAGCTGTGGGCTAAGGTAGTTTTGCCCATGCCGGGTAAGTCTTCAATTAACAAATGGCCTTTGGCAAGAACACAAGCCAGTGCTAATTTTATTTTATCTTCTTTACCTAGAATGATTTGATTGAGTTGATGGATAACTTGATCGAGTTGCTGTGGCATTGGCGCTCTGGTAACAAACTGAGGTTGTAGTTCTTGTACCACAATTTATCCGAGGCAACCAGCGTCTTATCATTTCTCTTGCGTGAGTAAGCTGATTGGTGTTGAACTGTCGTCAGCCAATACCCGTAAAACGTCTAACACAACAACGGTTATTCAAGGCTTGCTATCTAAGCTTATGAAAAATTTATTGAATATTCTTATGTTTCAAGGTGCGTGGTTTGCACTTGTCTTAGCAGGAAACCATGCGGCTCTTTGGTTGTTGCCGATATTAGCGATTCATTTGCTTTTACAACAAAGACCATTAGCTGAACTTAGTTTAATCGCAGTTGCCAGTGTGATTGGTATTTTTGCAGATACCCTGATTTTCAATTTAGGTGGTTACCAGTTTACCTCAAACGTGCAAATCGAATTTCTAGGTATTGCGATTATCCCTTGGTGGCTAATGTGCTTGTGGTTATTTTTTTGCGCGACGTTGCGTCATAGTCTCGCTTTTTTGCAACAAAAAAAACTACTCGCCTCAATACTGGCGGCAACTTCAGGGCCGCTCAGTTACTTTGCCGGCATGAAGCTCGGTGCGGTTAGCTTTGGCTGGTCACTACCAACAGTTATTGCGATATTAGCTTTGTTGTGGGCAATTTTACTGCCGTTATTTTTCTGGTTGAGCCGTTATCTTGACGACAAGCTCGCCGCGCCAACTGTAAGAACTTGGTAATCCGAACCTGACCTTGGCTCGTAATGATACTTATTAATAGCTTAAGCACAGCGACTAATGAATTCGACCAATAAAACCTTAGCTGATGACGTGTCAATGTCGATAGTGTCCGCATTAGTGTTAATTATGCTGATAGTTCCGACTCCAACGAGTTACGCAGATAATCAAGGAAGCGCTATGACAGATAAGCCTAATATTTTGATGTCAACCGATGCGGTTGACCAATCGTCGGCAGGGAAGGTATTGGAAACTTTGACGTGGCAGGAAGTTGGTCGTGTTCGCTTTTCGGTATTATTTTGGAAAGTCTATGACAGCCGTTTGTTAACACTGACCGGAGACTATGATGAAGATAGCTATCCCAAACAGCTTGAAATCACCTATTTACGCGATATTGATAAACAAGACTTAGTCGACAATACCGAAAAGCAGTGGCAACACTTAAATTACTCAGCTGAGCAGTACCAAGAGTATTTACCTTGGCTCGCTGAGGTATGGCCCGATATTAAAAAAGGGCAGCAGCTCAGCATTGTCGTTGATCAAGACACTAGTCAGTTCTATTTTAACGGTCAAGCAATTGGATCAGCGCGCAGCAGAGTCTTTGGCGATATGTTCCTGGCGATTTGGTTATCGCCTAACACCAGTGAGCCGAAGCTTAGAGCGGAACTTATCGGCCAACCTACAAAGTCAGCAAGTAAGGCGCGTTCAACAAATAAAGGAGCAAGTGAATGAAACTTCGTCATATAACTGACATATTCACGGTAATTACGTTTGTTTTTTTGCTCGCTAGCTGCACAACTCATATCGAGGAGTATCAAGAAACTACTCCCAACTTCGATATCGCTGAATATTTTAACGGCGAGCTGGTCGCTTGGGGTATAGTACAAGATTACAATCGCAAATTAACCCGGCGCTTTTGCGTTGAGCTCAATGGCCAGTGGCAAGGCAATCGTGGCGATTTATATGAACAATTTTATTTTGCCGATGGTGAGCGTTCAAGTCGTCACTGGCGTTTAGAAAAGCTGCCTTCTGGTATCGTGACGGGGACCGCCGACGATGTTGATGGCGTTGCCAGTGGTCAATCGCAAGGTATGGCATTTCAGTGGCAGTATTACCTCAATGTCGCTGTTGGTGATACTAGCTACGAATTTTTTCTTGACGATTGGATGTACCAACTCGATCAATATCGACTGTTTAATCGCTCCTACATGAAAAAATTTGGTGTGACTTTAGCCGAAATTAGTATCTTTTTTGATAAAGAAGCCACAAATAAAACTTGTTCTACCTTCAAATAATCGTTTATATTGTGTTTTGTCCAAACGGTTAAGCTTTTGAAAGTAAATAAATTGATTTATTTACTGCTCTCACCTAGTCGCTAGCCCAGTCCCAATGGGCTGTAATCTGTTTGTCATATTTCTGAAATCAAAACTACATATTTGTAAAACATTTCTGTCATTTTTGCTTCGTAGCATATCCGCGTTTTCAAATTTACAACTTTAAATACTCAAAGCTGCGGAGCAGACAATGCAAATCAAAACCTTTTTTAAAGTAAGCGCAATTGCTGGTGCATTAGCACTTGCTGGTTGTGGCGGTGGTGATATCAACTTATCGTCAAATGTTGATAACTCAACTTCAACGACAAACAACAATAACTCTGGCGGTAACAGCGGTGGCAATACAGGTGGTAACAACGGTGGTCAAAATGTTACTTTGCCGGGTATTCCAAATACGGCACTAACCACACAAATTAGCACTGCTTTAGGTTTTGACGTTCAAGTTCAAACATTACGCGATAGCATCTCTGGCGATGTAACGCTTCCAGCTAGAACAGGTAACCGTCCAGTATTCTACGCCATTCAGGGTGAATTGTCCGTTGGTACTCCAGGTAGTGCAGCTCGCACCAGTCGTGGTAACACTGATGTTGCTAAATTGACTATTGAGCCTGGTGCCGTACTTTTTGGTCAATCAGGTCGCGATTACATGGTTGTACACCGCAATGCGACTATTGAAGCCAATGGTACAGCGGCTAACCCAATTATTATGACCTCTTTACAAGATGTGACTGGCGCGGCTACTGCTCCGGGCCAATGGGGTGGTTTAGTTGTTTTAGGTAACGCGCCGTCTAACCGCTGTCCAAGCGACGGTAGTGACTGTGCACTACAAGTGGAAGGTGTAAGTGAAGGTGGTGTCTTTGGCGGTACAATTGCTGATGATAACTCAGGTACTTTACGCTATGTTGTTGTTAAGTACGCAGGTTTTGAAATTGCACCTGATAATGAGTTAAACGGTATCACATTCGGTGGTGTTGGTTCAGGTACAACAGTTGATTTCATCCAAGTGCACGCTAACGCAGATGATGGTGTTGAATTCTTTGGTGGCTCTGTCAACGTTAAGCACTTAGTATTAACCGGTAACCAAGACGACAGCGTTGACTGGGATAATGGCTTCACTGGTAAAATGCAGCACGTTTTCATCCAACACGCAACTGATTCATCAGAAGCGAATCGTGCGATTGAAGCGGATAACGACGGTTCTACACCAAACGCAGAGCCGCGCTCAAATCCAACGATTTCAAATATGACTATCATTGGTAACAACTTTGATACTGCTGATACCGACTCAGAAGGTATTTATCTGCGCGAAGGTACTGCTGGTAAGTTTTACAACACTGTTATTACTGGTCCTGCGGAAATGGGCGAGTGTTTAGAGTTTGAAGCCGGTGCAACCGTAACCAATGCAACCAGTGGTAACATTGTTTTCCAAAATAGTGTTATGGCTTGTACCAATAATGAAAATTTTAAAAACGCTGGTGATTTTGATTTAGGTAACTGGTTCAGAACTGCTTCAACCAATGGCGCTAACCAAGTGTTAACCTCTATTTTGATTGATCAAAACGGCGTGCCTAACAGCAATTCTCCACTTATCGCAGCTAACGCTGGCCAAAACCCTGCTTCTGTTGATTCATTCTTTGACACTGCTGCTTACGTAGGTGCGTTTGATGGTACAACGGACTGGCGCCGTGGTTGGGCTTTTGGCTTTGGTGGTGGTGTTGTAACACAACAACCAACTGCACAAGGCTGTCCAACAGGTACAACTGCAATTACTCCTGCGGACGGTAATACTACGACTTGTCAAATCTCTGGTCGTATCACCAGCAATATGACATTAACCGCTAACAACTTGTACGCACTAGATGGCGCAGTATTCGTTGGTGGTGACAAAACTGATTCAGCAACACTTACGATTGAAGCTGGTACTAAAATCTTTGGCCGTTCAGGTAATGACTACTTAGTTATCAGTCGTGATTCACAAATCCAAGCCAATGGTACAGCTGCTAACCCAATTACTTTCACTTCATCACAAGACATTTCTGGTGCTACTACTGGCGCTGGCCAATGGGGTGGTTTAGTTCTTTTAGGTAACGCTCAGTCTAACCGTTGTCCTGATGATGGCAGTGCATGTGCGCTTCAAGTTGAAGGTGTTCAAGAAGGTGCTGTTTTCGGTGGTACTGACGATGCAGACAGCTCAGGTACACTTCGTTATGTCGTGGTTAAGCACGCTGGTTTTGAAATTGCACCAGACAACGAATTAAACGGTATTACTTTCGGTGGTGTTGGTTCAGGTACAACTGTTGAGTTCATCCAAGTTCACGAAAATGCCGATGATGGTATCGAGTTCTTCGGTGGTACGGTTAACGCTAAATATGTTGTTTTAACCTCTAACCAAGATGACAGTGTTGATTGGGACAACGGTTTCCGCGGTAACTTGCAATACGTTTTAGTTAAGCACAACCCTGACAATAGCCAAGCTAACCGTGCTATTGAAGCGGATAACGACGGTTCTAACCCAACTGATACACCGCAATCTAACCCAACTATCGCTAATATGACGATTATTGGTAACGCATTCGATACAGCTGATACTGACTCTGAAGGTGTTTACTTGCGTGAAGGCACTAAAGCACAACTTTATAACTTTGTTGTAACTGGTCCAGCTGCTATGGGTGAATGTTTAGAGCTTGAAGCCGGCGCAACTGTTGACCAAGCGCTTGCTGGCGATACCGTTATCACTAACTCAGTATTTGCTTGTAGCGAGAACTTCAAAGATACAGCTAATTCAAGTAATGCAGCCTTTGACTTAAGTGATTGGGTGTTAAATGCTTCAGGAAATGCAGCTAATAGCGAAGCGGCTAACCAAGGTGCAGTGTTAAACGGTATCTTTACTATCGATACAACAACACCTCGCGACCTTTCAGGTAACAGCTTCTTTGAAAATGCAAACCACATTGGTGCTGTTTCTTCAAGCAACAACTGGACTACGGGATGGACGGTTGGTTTAGAGTAATTCTAACGAGTTACTGTTAACACAACAGCCCGTGTTAATTAAATAAAGCCACCAGCTTAGGCGGTGGCTTTATTGCTTACCAAAACAATGAATAACACGGCCTTTACCAACTTTAATCTAATGTTAGATTAGCCATTCTTAAGAGGTTAAACATGAAAAACTCATTTCGCAGCTTTAGCTTATCTAGCTTAACAGTTGCCGTACTAACTAGCATGACGATGTCGTCAGCTGGCGTTCAAGCACAAGAGAGCGACGCTACTGAGGATGCGATTGAAGAGCTAGTAGTAAAAGCGAGTCGCTTAAAAGGTACTGCTAGTGCGGTATTAGATGAGCGTAAAAACCAAGCGTTTGTCGCTGATATTTTGGGTGCAGAGCAGATTTCTCGCACCGGTGATAGTGATGCTGCCGCAGCACTTCGTCGCCTTCCAGGTTTGACGCTGGTCGACGGCAAGTTTATTTATATTCGCGGTTTAGGTGAACGTTACTCAAGCACCACCCTTAACGGTGCTGCGGTGCCGAGCCCGGATCCAACGCGCTCTGTTATTCCACTGGATTTATTCCCGTCAATTATTATTGAATCACTGTCGGTACAAAAATCATATTCTGCTTCTAAGTCTGCCCACTTTGGCGGTGGTTCGGTAGATATTCGTACCAAATCAATTCCAAGTGATTTTGTTTTTAATATTGCTGGCAATATTGGTGGTAACACCGATAACTTTGGCGAAGGTTTTACCTATAACGGTGGTGGCAATGATTGGTATGGTCGCGATGACGGTACTCGTGCAGCGCCTGAATCATTGCAGACACTGTGGCGCAACTTTGACCCATTAAACGATTTATCGCAGGCCGATAACCGTTTGATTGCTGCAGAACTTTATAATGATTACGATCCAACGCCAGAAACGTTAGATCCAGATGTTGGTCTCGATTTAGCATTAGGTGACCGTTTTGAAGGTGACACCATCACTTTTGGTTACTTGGCGTCTTTGTCTTATGACAACGAATGGCTATATACCGACGGTTTTGAAGGGCAAGATTTTACCCGCCAAAACGACGGTACTTTTACCTTGTTACGTGGCTTCGACGACCTTAAAGAAACTACGCATAATGTTAGATTCTCTGCCATGCTCAACTTTGGTTTAGAGATTACCAATAATCACAAGTTTGAATTTATTAACCTTGCGCTAAACGACACCGAAGATCGCATTGAAGACAAATTGGGTAACACCAACAACGTCTTGTTAAGTGAAGGTTTAAGAGTTCGTGATATCGAAGTGACTTACGAAGAGCGTACCTTGTTGTCTAATCAAATTAGAGGTACACATACTTTTCCTGAGTTAAACTTCTTAGGTATTGATTGGAAATACTCAAGTGGTCGTTCAATTCGTAAAGCGCCAGGTAACTTTGAAAGTCGCTTTATTTTAGCCGATACCAATAACGACGGTATTTTCGACATCAATAACGAAAGTTCACTGCGCCGTGCGACAACTGCCGCTCGTTACAGTTTCCAAGAGTTGCACGATAAAGTAGAGAACTACGGTTTTAACATTTCATTGCCGATTACCTTAGAAACCACTGAAATTGAGTTGAAAGCAGGTGCCGATTTTACTGAAAAATCTCGTAACGGTTTTGGTCGTCGTATCGATTTAGACACCTTGGCTTTTGATGGTCTTGATCTGTCAGGTAATCGCATTACCAGTATTTTAACGCAAGAAAATTTGTTAAATGCTCCTTTGTCTAGTTCGGGTCGTAACCTTATTCGCGATACTTCAATTGACGGTGATGATTACCTTGCTGGTCAGTTAACCGATGCTGTTTATGTTGAAGGTGATTTTTTCTTTGATAACACTTGGCGAGTTACTGCAGGTGTCCGCTGGGAAGATTTCCGCCAAGTCACCGTTGGTTTAAAACCATCAACTGGTGAGTTCGACTTACCGCGTTCACCAACTGAACAAGATTTAGCCGAGTTAGCCCTACAAGATGATGATTTTTATCCATCGCTTGCGGTCACTTATTTCTTAACGCCAGACGTACAGTTTAGAGGCTCCTATGCCGAGACGGTTGTTCGTCCAGATTTTCGTGAAGTGGCTAGTGCGACTTACTTAGATCCGTTAACTGGTGACCCAATTGGCGGTACGCCATCAACGCAGATATCTCAAATTAAACACTATGATTTCCGCTGGGAGTGGTATTTAGATACTGGCGAAAACGTTTCAGTCGGTTTGTTCTATAAAGACATCACTAACCCGATTGAATCAGTGCAATCACCTGCGCAGGATGGTCCACCACTTATTCGTATTGCCAATGCCGATACTGGTGAACTTTACGGTGTTGAAGTGGACTTCTTAAAAGACTTTACGTTCTTGAAAGATTACGGCTTTGGCGAATATGCTGATGCTTTTTTCTTATCAGGTAACGTCACGTTAAGTGACTCAGAAGTGAAAATTAACACGCAGCGTGTTGTTGAGCAAACCGGGGTTTCTACGGCTATTACCAACACTGAGCGTCGTTTAACTGGTCACTCTCGTTATGTGGTTAACTTAAACTTAGGCTTTGATGCGCCTAATGGTAAACACGCGGCAACACTTGCCTATAACGTGTTTGGTCCGCGTATTATTTTACCGGGTATCGATACGTTTGCTGATAGTGAAGAGCAACCATTCCACTCACTTGACTTGGTTTATACTTATTTTCCAACGTTTTCAACCAGCGTGAAGTTTAAGGTCCAAAATATTTTAGACCAAGAACGAGAGTTGAGCTTCGATGATACCATTCGACGCAGCGAAACTCGTGGTATTGGTTTTGATTTAGCGTTTAAATGGGAATTCTAACCATTTAGTCATTGTTCTTAAAAAGGCCAGCTAAATTAGCTGGCCTTTTTTATTATTTATGCAAAATTTATCGTAGTTAGAGCAATGCTATAGAGATGTTTATCTCTTTGAAATGCTGACCATTTGGTTATGTATTTTCATAAAAATGTCACTAAAATGTCACTTAATAAAGATGAAATATTACTGAAACCTAATTGTAATATTCCGTCTTTAGAATACCGCCCCATAGTAATATCAACATAGATTTTTTGCTCAAGTATGCGTTTGGCAAACTTGAGTTAACTCGTATCTAGCAATCAATCAAAACTTAAGGTTTTAATATGAAATTGTCTAAACTGGCCCGTATTAGTCTTATGACTAGTGCATTAGCCGTTACTTCTGGCATTTCGCCACAGTTATTAGCCCAAAACAGCGGTATCGACGACGTTGCTAAGGCCGGTCAGCAAATCAATCAATCTGCGAGCAAATCACAAGCTAAGATTGACAAAATCAGTGATCAAATTCAAAGCAAGTTGCAGCAGTTTAAAACCGTTAACAAAGAGATTGATGGCTTAAACGTATACAACGGTCAGATGCAAACTCAAATCAATAACCAAATGGAAGAGCTAGAGCAAATTGCTGTTTCAATGGAGCAAGTGAGTGTTATTGAGCGTCAAGTTTCACCGTTAATGGCGCGTATGATCGATACCTTAGCCATGTTTGTTGAGCTAGATGTCCCATTCTTAGAAGAAGAGCGCAGCAAGCGCATCGACGGTTTAAAAACGTTATTAGAGCGCGCTGATATTGCCGTTTCTGAAAAATTCCGCCGCGTACTCGAAGCCTACCAAGTTGAAGTTGACTATGGTCGCACAATTGAAGCGTACACAGGTTTAATCGAGGTTAACGGTCAAGAGCGCGATGTTGACTTCTTGCGCATCGGTCGCGTGACTTTGGTTTATCAAACGCGCGATGGCAACACTATGGGTATTTGGAATCAAAAAGCGCGCTCTTGGCAAGAACTTCCGAGCAGCTACCGCACAGATATCAATAAAGCATTGCGCATTGCCCGTAAGCAGTTAGCACCAGACTTAATTGTTGTGCCATTAAACGAAGCTGAATAAACCTGGAGAACAGACGTGAAAACTAAAATGAAGCAATTTTTAGCAGTTTTATTCGCAGGTAGTTTTGCCTCAGCTGCAATCGCACAAGAACCGGCGAGTCTTGATGAATTACTCGCGCAATTAGAGCAAGGTAAAGTCGCTCAAACTGAGCAAAACAAAGCTCGTGAAGCTGAGTTTGTTGCTAAAAAAGCACAACAAGATCAATTGTTAGCTGCCGCTAAAAATGAGCGCAACGACAAGATTAAATTAAGTGCTAAGTTAGAAGACGATTTTCAAAAAAACGAAATTGAAATTGCCAACCGCGCCGACGCACTAAACAAGCGTTTAGGTGAGTTAAAAGAGTTGTTTGGTGTGCTTCAGCAAGTGTCTGGTGATACCAAAAGCAAGTTCCAAAACTCTGTAATTTCAGCGCAAATCCCAGGCCGTGAAGTATTTTTAGACGAATTCGCACAGTCTATGGGGTCAAGCTCGAAATTGGCCTCAATTGAAGAAATCGAAAAAATCTGGTTCGAACTTCAACGTGAAATGACCGAAAGTGGCAAAGTAACAACCTTTAACCGCGAAGTTGTATTGGCCGACGGTCAGCGTGTACCAACAGATGTAACTCGTGTTGGTAGCTTCAACCTAGTCGCTAACGGCAAGTACTTAGAGTACATCTCTGAAACGGGTTCCGTGGCTGAACTTAAGCGTCAACCTTCAGGCCGTTACTTAGGCACTGCAGCTGACTTAGCTAAGGTTAACAACGAGCAAGTGGCATTCGCCTTAGACCCAACGGGTGGTTCTATCTTGAGCTTACTTGTTCAAGCACCTAACCAACGTGAGCGCGTTGACCAAGGTGGTACGGTAGGTTACATCATTTTAGGTATTGGTTTAGTTGGTTTACTAATAGCCATTGAGCGTTTTGTTAGCTTGTTCTTAATTGGCTCTAAAGTAAATCGCCAGCTTAAATCATCAACTGCTAAAGACGACAACCCATTAGGTCGCGTTATCTTAGTGAAAGAGCAAAATCCAAATATCGACACTGAAACACTAGAGTTGAAATTGTCTGAGTCAATTTTACGCGAAGTACCAAAACTAACTTCTCGTTTAACCTTGATTAAGATTATCTCAGTGGTAGCGCCGCTTATCGGTCTACTTGGTACGGTAACAGGTATGATCAATACCTTCCAAGCAATTACCTTGTTTGGTACTGGTGACCCGAAATTGATGGCCGGTGGTATTTCACAAGCGCTTGTTACTACTGTACTTGGTCTTGTTGTGGCGATTCCTATGGTGTTTATCTCTACACTACTAAATACGCGTAGCCGCGGCATCATCAACATTCTACAGCAGCAAAGTGCCGGCATTATCGCTGAGCGTGCTGAGGCAGAGAAGGGAGCATAAGCCATGATTTTATTCATCGACATGATGAATAGCATCCGTGAGTTTATGGACACTGGCGGTCAAGTTCTGACCGTCATCGCTGCCGTCATTTGTTTAATGTGGCTGCTGATTTTTGAACGTATCGCCTTTGTTTTCTTTGGCTACCGTCAATACAAAAAATCAGTAAAAGCAGCATGGTTTGGTCGCGTTGAGCGCGACTCATGGAATGCTGAAATGATTCGCGAAGCAATGGTTTCACGCGCATCTGCAAAATTGAATAACAATGTCCCATTGATTCACAGCCTCGTTGTTTTATGTCCACTACTTGGGCTACTCGGTACTGTGACCGGTATGATTGAAGTGTTTGACGTAATGGCTATTTCAGGTAGCGGCAATGCTCGCTCAATGGCGTCAGGTGTTTCAAGAGCGACTATTCCAACAATGGCTGGAATGGTGGGTTCATTATCAGGGGTTTTTGCTGTGACTTGGCTACAGCGTTTTGCAAAGCGTGAAACTGAGTTATTAGAAGATAGTTTACCAATGCAACACTAGTTTGACATTTATACGGCGTTAGCGCTTGCTCATGTGGTGAACCACACTACACAAGCGCTGCCTTGTCTAAATGCCAAACATGCAGCAACAAATTAAGCGTGATATTTACTAACCATTGGGATTAGTAAGTACAGATAGGTTTTATTATGCGTTCACAATTATCAAAAGTTTTACAAGAGCAAGAAGAAGCAGAAGAAATTAACATGACGCCAATGCTTGACGTTGTTTTTATTCTTTTAATCTTTTTTATCGTTACTGCATCATTTGTCAAAGAAGCAGGTATCGAAGTTAACCGCCCAGAAGCAGCGACAGCCGTTAAAAAAGAGCGTGCTAACATTTTAGTTGCGATTAGTGACAAAGGTGAAATTTGGATCAACAAGCGCAAAGTTGACGTGCGAGCAGTACAAGCAAATATCGAGCGCTTAAAAGCGGAAAATCCACAGGGTACAGTAGTTATTCAAGCTGACAAGAAAGCGACTACTGATGTCTTGATCAAAGTTATGGACTCAGCACGTGCCGCTGGTGTCTTTGATGTTTCAATCGCGGCTCAAGAGGCCTAGTTATGTACGTTAAAGAGTCAGGTATGCTCGGTGTAGGTTCCCGTTACGGAATTGCCTTAGCGCTAGCGGTCATCATGACTTTTGGCTTGTTGTGGGGCATGCAAACACTAATCTCTGGTGGTAACGATGCCCTCACTGACGCGCCTAAAGGCCGCGTGCTTGATTTTGTTCGCTTGAAAAAAGAAGAAGCGGTACAAAAGAAAGAGCGCAAGCCACAAAAGCCACCTAAGCCAGAAACGCCACCACCACCAATGCAGCAGCCGCAAATGCAGCAAGCTAACCCTAACGCCAATGCTGTTAGTAATAGCTTTACTGCCGATGTTCAAGCTGACGCTGGTTTATCAGGTGGTTTGAGCTTAGACAGTGGTGACGGCGATTATTTGCCATTGAGCCAGGTTGCGCCGATTTATCCGCGCCGTGCTCAGTCTCGTGGTATCGAAGGTTATGTAATTCTTGAGTTTACTGTGACTAAAACTGGTTCAGTAAAAGATCCAATCGTTGTTGAATCTCAACCTCAAGGTATTTTTGACCAAGCAGCGATTAACGCAGCATTAAAATTCAAGTACAAGCCTCGTGTTATCGATGGCGTTGCTATGGACGTTGCTGGTGTGCAAAACAAAATTACCTTCGAAATTGACGGTTAATTGCGGCAGAGGAAGATAAAATGAAAGCTAAAAAACTAATCCTTTCTGTCTTAAGTGCATCACTTGTTTATCAGATGCCATTAATCAGTGATCTTAGTTTTGGTACTAACGTCGCCAGTGCACAAGCAGAGCAAGCGGCGCCAGCACGTAAAACTAAAAAAATACCGACGATGCGCAACAAGGTTTATACGCAGTTTGCTCGTGCCCAAAAAATCGCTGATGAAGGTGATATACCTAAGGGTATTCAGGTGTTGGATGAAGTACAAGAGCGCATTAGTAGTATGAATGACTATGAAATTGCTACTATGTGGAATTTCTACGGTTTTTTACACTACGCCAACGAAGATCTTGACAAAACTATCGAGTATTTCAGCAAGGTTGTTGAAATCGAGGCAATTCCTAATAACTTGTATTTATCGACCTTGTATTCGTTAGGTCAGCTAGCAATGCAGCAAGGTAAATACGATAAAGCTATTGAATATTTGACTCTGTGGCGTGACAACAACCCTAAGCGCATGCTGGCGAGCCAATATGCTTTGTTCGCTCAGGTATACTATCAGGACAAGCAGTATCAAAAAACCATTGATAACATTGTCCTAGCTAGAGAAAACAACTTTGTTGCTGACGTTTTGCAACCGCCAAAAGAAAACTGGTTGATTTTGCAACGTGCGGCCTACTACTCGCTAAAGCAGCCTGAAAAAGTCACCGAAGTGATTGAAGAGTTGGTGCGTTACTACGACAAGCCGGAATACTGGATTCAACTCGGTGGTATGTACGGCGAGATTGGCCAAGAGAAAAAACAGCTCGGCATTATGGAAGCGGCGTGGCAAGCTGGCTACTTGAAAAAGTCGTCTGAGCTTGTCATGTTGTCTCAGCTTTATTTGTACCACGAATTACCGTACAAAGCGGCGAAAGTGTTAGATGATGCAATTGCCCAAGGTATTGTCGTTGCCGACGTTAAGCGTTTAGAGTTAATGGCACAATCATACGTCATGGCGAAAGAAGATGAGAAAGCAATTCCAGTACTGATTAAAGCGGCTAAGATTGCTGAGAATGGCAAATACGACGCACAGTTAGCACAAGCGTACCTCAACTTGGAGAAGTGGGACTTAGCAATTGCTTCTGCTGAAACTGCCTTAGAGCGCGGTGAACTAGCCAATGAAGGTAATATGTACCTAGTACTTGGCATGTCTAACTTCAACTTGAAAAACTTTGACCAAGCTTTGACTGCTTTTACTAAAGCGCAAGACTTGCCAAAAGTCGCTAAAACTGCCAAGCAATGGCATGCTTATGTCAGCAAAGAGAAGAACTATCAAGAACAAGTTGCACTGTTAAGTGCGGGTAACTAATTATTGTTAGTTGACTTACTGAGATGATAACGAAAAAGCCGATCAAACGATCGGCTTTTTGTTTTCTAGATAATAATAGAAAGTGTTAACGACTACAGCGTTTTTGACATCACAATCGCATCTTCATAGCCAATCGCTTTCGGGTAGTAACCCGTGCGTCTGCCTATTTCGCTAAAACCATAATTGATGTAAAGCATTTGAGCGCTAATATTGCTGGCTCTGACCTCGAGAAATAACTTTTCTGCACCGAGTCGTTTGGCGTGGCTAATAAACTCGGTCAGTAAGACTTTACCATAGCCTTGGCCTTGCTCAATCGGATTGACGCAAATATTCATTAAGGTCGCTTCTCCAGCGACGTAATCTCCAACATAAAAGCCTACTGTGCTATTTCGGTTGGCGTTTTGCTGCTCTATTGTTAAATACTGGCCAAAATAGCGACCGCCAACACAACTGCGAAACAAAGATTCAGTCCACGGATGGCTATGGCTGGCATTTTCAATAGGCATTAAGTTGTCGACATCACTCAAACTAATCGGATGAAATTGGTTTGCCATGCTATTACTTACCCTTGCTGTTGAGATGTTGAGCAGTGAATAGTTGCCACAGTTGTTTTTTTAGCGTTGGCGTTGCTGCTATATCTTTGAGTTCAGGCGTGGTTAAGCACTGGTGTTGAAATTGGCAGCTGCTAGCACTGTCGGTGTTAAATTGCCAATTAATCAGGCCTAAGTCGATGTGACTTTGATGAAACTGAATATCGGCTTTATCAACGCCAATGCTTTGCAAAATATCACTTAACAATCTCGATGAAGATAAGGCTGGTTGGTCAAGCTGAGCAAGGTTTTTTGAGTTTGTTTGTGACGCTTGCTGATGCTCTGTCACTGTTGATGACTTTCGTTGCCAGAGTTCGATACCCATAGCATTGAGATGCTCAAATTGTTGTCTCGACAGCGGCATAAATAATCAGTGTTAGTTTGTTAATGTTTAAGTTGTTATTCTACGGAATTTAAGCGCTGAAACAACTGCGATAAAACAATAAGATTATTGAGAATTTTTTGATAACAAGCTGAGTATTGAGAATATCAAGAGAAAAGAAGTGGCAGGGGTAGAGAGATTCGAACTCCCAACCGTCGGTTTTGGAGACCGCTGTTCTACCAATTGGAACTATACCCCTGCAATGGACTGGCATTATACTGATGCCGAACTAAAGGTAAAGCCTTTATCAACAAATTTCTTGTCAAATTGAACCGTTTGCTCAAATTGCCAGCGATTGCTGGCAATTCGCTTAATAGCTGTACAGTTATTTATGAACAATAAAGCTATCCTAAATCTCGACTGAATCTCATTTTTTTCGGGTAAGGATAAACATCTCGAATAATACCGTTGGCGACGTCCCTTTGGCAGGCTTGCCAATAACTAGCCTCGAGCAAATTGGCGTGATGAGTGTTAAAGGCTTCTCGATACTGACGGTTTGCCAAGGCAAAAGTGGCGAGCTCTTCGGGGAAAACATCACCAGGGGCGACGCTGTACCAAGGCTCGGCAGCAAATATTTGCTCTTCGGTCTTAGGCTCAGGCTTCACTCTAAAGTTCACTTCATTCATATAGGTGATTTCGTCATAGTCATAGAAAATCACTCGGCCGTGGCGTGTAACACCGAAGTTTTTCAATAGCATATCACCGGGGAAAATATCAGCAGCAATCAGTTGTTTAATCGCTTTACCATATCCGTACATAGCACTGTTGATGGCCTCTTGATCGCCATCTTTACTGGCTTGAGCTAAATACAGGTTGAGTGGTGTCATCCGGCGTTCAATATAAACGTGTTTGATAATCACTAAATCATCTTCAAAGCGAATTATTGACCCAGCGACCTTGGTTAACTCTTCTAGTAGCTCGTCGGAAAAGCGCTCTTTGGGAAACGCCACTTCTGAATACTCCATGGTATCTGCCATACGGCCGACTCTATCGTGCAGTTTTACTAGGCGATACTTACCAATAACGTCTTTCTTGGTCATTTGCTTAGACGGTGCAAATTTGTCTTTGATCACTTTGAAAACATATGGGTAAGAAGGCAAGGTAAATACCGACATCACCATGCCTTTGATACCCGGTGCCAGTTCGAGCTTGTCTGTTGAGTCGTCTAAGTGATGTAAAAAGTCGCGATAAAACTGAGTTTTACCTTGTTTGTGAAAACCAATAGATGAATAGAGTTCTGCTTTGGTTTTATTTGGCATTAATTTGTGAAGAAAGTGCACTAGCGCGCAAGGTTGCAGGCATTCAACAAAAAAGTAAGCACGGGCAAAGCCAAACACTACCGCCATTTCTTCGCTGCTGGTGAGCAGTGCATCGATGTAAACGGCACCTTCGCCGCTATTGGCATTTTCGCGGTTAAGCAAGGCAACAATAAACGGTGTGTCACCGGCAGGGGAACGCACACGCCCTATTAAGTAAGCGCCTTTATTGCGATAGAAAATACTATCGAGAATATCGAAATGCATCAATGACAAGTCAAATAAGGTTTTGTCTGCCCGCTGACGAAAGGCTTTAATGATGTTGTTGATGTCGCGGTCTAGATCTTCAAATGGCAAATCTAAATGCGGCTTGGTTAGAATGTCTTTAACGGTCTCAAATAAGCCTTTTTCGCTGGGCTGATAACGAGTATAAATTGGTGTTTCAGCACGAGTTCGACCTTTAGTTAAGCTAGTTTCAACAAATATGTAGTTATTGTTGTAATACTTGCGCTCGAACAGCTTACAAAACACTGAATTGTAAAAACTCTCCGCTAAGTCGGCCTGTAAATGCGGTTGCAGTAATTTGACGTAGGCGCGTTTAACCTCTTGCCATAACTCGCTGTCGAGTTCGCTAATATTAAAGCTTTGTTCAAGGAGCTGGAGAGTTTCGTTGACCCTTTTATCGTAAAAGTCGGTGCGTTCTTTGGCAGCGTTTTGAACACCTTGCCAATCGGCATGAGCAAATCTCAAGCGGGCAGTTTGGCTGATGCGGCTAAAAAGTCTTATGTGGCGGTCAAAGCCGGAAAGTATCGTATGGGCGATAGTATGGGCGAGGGTTTGCATCCTAATTACCTGTATCAATCGGTGTTTCGGTCACCTTAGCGAGCTTTCTTTCACGAGCTTAAATTATTTACTAAATACTGGCTATGAATTTGGTGAATATAGTGCGTTTTTTTAGCACTAAACTTGCTATTGTTGGCGCTCAGCACTAGACTAGCGCGGTTTTGTTTAATCTGGCCGCAATTGCTTATTAAAGAATAATTGAAATATTCAAATTATGCGCGTGCTAAAGGTTAAGCTAGTTAGTTTTCTTCTTTCTAGAATACTGTTCCCCACTCATTCATAGCGAGCTAAGTTACTGGTGTAAATCAGGAAATACTTGTCAGTGCTATAAATGTTATTTGGAGGCGCTAGAAAGTTGTTTGTTGTCTCAAGCTGAGGTTAAATATGCGCGTTGCTGATTTTTCTTTTGACTTACCTGAACATTTAATTGCCCGTTATCCGAAAGCCGATCGAACGGCGAGTCGTTTAATGACCTTAAATGGCAATTCAGGCCAGATTGCGCATCAGCAGTTTACCGATATTATTGATCAGCTTTCTGAAGGTGATTTATTAGTTTTTAACAACACCCGCGTTATTCCCGCGCGTATGTTCGGTCAAAAAGCCAGTGGCGGTAAGCTTGAAGTGTTGGTTGAGCGCATGCTCGATGAACGTCGATTACTCGCTCATATTCGCGCCAGTAAATCGCCAAAGCCGGGCACCGAAATCATCCTTGAAGGCAAAGTTAAAGCGACTATGGTGGCGCGTCATGACGCTTTGTTTGAACTCGAAGTACACAGTGATAAGCCAGTACTTGACGTTTTAGAAGAAATTGGCCACATGCCATTGCCGCCTTATATCGACCGCCCAGATGAAGACAGCGATCGCGAGCGTTATCAAACCGTTTACAATGAAAAGCCGGGGGCGGTTGCCGCACCGACGGCAGGTCTACATTTCGACGATGAAATACTGGCAAAAATTAAAGCCAAGGGCGTTAATCTAGCATTTATTACCTTACACGTTGGTGCAGGGACCTTTCAGCCAGTTAGAGTTGAAGAGATTAGCGAGCACGTTATGCACGCTGAATACGCTGAGCTGTCGCCTGAAGTTGCAGAGCAAATTGCACAAACTAAAGCCAATGGCAATCGCGTTGTTGCGGTGGGTACCACCTCGATGCGCACCCTTGAAAGTGCAGCCAAAGCGGCGGCTGAACAAGGCGAGTTAATTGCACCGTTTTACCAAGACACTGACATTTTCATTACCCCCGGTTTCGACTTTAAGGTGGTTGACGCCTTGGTAACAAATTTTCACTTGTCTGAATCAACCCTGTTAATGTTAGTCAGTGCATTTGCTGGTTACGACAATATTATGACTGCATACCAACAAGCAGTTGAAAACGAATATCGCTTTTTCAGTTATGGCGATGCGATGTTCTTAACTAAGAAAACTACTTAGTTAAAATAGATAAATTTTGTTTGTCAGGATAGTGTTACTGGCAAGGTAGTTAAGCCGTTGGCCTGTTTCGCTGACTGGCAGAGGAAAAGTAATGAAATACGAACTAATTAAAAAAGACGGTAAAGCCCGTCGCGGTAAACTGATTTTTGATCGCGGTGAAGTGCAAACACCGGCATTTATGCCCGTTGGTACTTACGGTACGGTTAAAGGCATGAAAACCGAAGAAGTTGCCGAAACCGGCGCTGAAATTCTATTGGGTAATACCTTTCATCTAATGTTGCGTCCAGGTACTGAGATCATTGAACAGCACGGTGATTTACACGACTTTATCAATTGGGATAAGCCAATTTTAACTGATTCAGGCGGTTTCCAAGTGTTCAGTCTTGGCGCAATGCGCAAAATTACCGAGAAAGGTGTTGAATTTAGATCGCCAGTCAATGGTGAAAAGATCATGTTAACACCAGAGCGTTCAATGGAAGTGCAAAAGAGTTTGGGCTCAGACATCGTCATGATTTTTGATGAATGTACACCGTACCCAGCCAGTCACGATGAAGCAAAAACTTCAATGGAGCTGTCATTGCGTTGGGCACAACGCTCAAAAGACGCCCACGGCGATAACCCGTCAGCATTATTTGGCATAGTGCAAGGCGGTATGTACGAAGACCTGCGCGAAGTATCAGCAGCAGGGCTGCAAGCGATTGATTTTGACGGTTATGCCATCGGCGGCTTGTCGGTTGGTGAGCCAAAAGAAGACATGATTCGAATATTAGATCACACTACCCCCTTGATTCCTGAGGATAAGCCCAGATATTTGATGGGAGTGGGTAAGCCGGAAGACTTAGTAGAAGGCGTGCGCCGCGGTATCGACATGTTTGATTGTGTGATGCCAACTCGCAATGCTCGCAATGGTCATTTGTTTGTGACCAATGGCGTCGTAAAAATTCGCAACTCGCGTCACAAAACCGATACCGGCCCGTTGGATCCTGAGTGTGATTGTTACACTTGTAAGAATTATTCGCGTGCCTATTTGCATCACTTAGATAAGTGTAATGAGATTTTAGGATCGCAGTTAAACACTATGCACAACTTGCGTTTTTATCAACGCGTTATGCAAGGTTTGCGCGATGCGATTGCCGAAGGTAGATTAGAAGAATTTGTTGCTGAGTTTTACGCCTTGCGCGATTTGCCAGTGCCGCCGTTGAAAGGCGCTGACCAGGCTGAGCCAGCACAGTAAAAACAACAGATTTTAGTGTTATTAATACAGGGGATATTATGAGTTTATTTATTAGTCAAGCACATGCTGCCGCAGCACCAGCGCCTCAAGGTGGTGGTTTTGAAATGATCATTATGCTGTTGGTTTTCGGTTTAGTGTTTTACTTTATGATTTACCGTCCACAAGCTAAGCGCGTAAAAGAGCACAAAAACCTAATGTCGCAATTGTCAAAAGGCGATGAGGTGTTAACCCAAGGTGGTGTGGTTGGCAAAATCACTAAAGTTGCCGACGACAAAGACTTTATCGTAGTAAGCATTGCCGAAGGCACTGAAGTAACTGTTCAAAAAGGCGCAGTTTCAGCAGTATTGCCAAAAGGCACAATGAAGTCTTTATAAGTTTTGCAAATGGCTGCGTTTAACGCAGCCATTTTGTTTTTCAGAGTATTGAATAAAACAGGATAGTCCTTGTGTTAAACAAATATCCATTGTGGAAAACCCTGATGGTGATCATCATAGTTGCCATTGGCGCTTTGTATGCTTCACCTAACTTATACGGTGAAGATCCAGCCGTACAAATTTCAGGTAAGCGCGGTGTTGAAGTAACCGCAGCAACACTTGATAAAGTGAAAGCTGAATTGAACCAAAAGCAAATTGGCTTCGCCAGTATTGCCCTTGAAAACGGCCAGCTATTGGCGCGTTTTGCCGATACTGAAAACCAATTAAAAGCCCGCGATATGCTAGACAGCGCCTTAGGCGATAACTACTCAGTGGCACTTAACTTAGTACCAGATACCCCTGAGTGGCTGGCAAGCTTAGGCGGCGTACCAATGAAATTGGGCTTAGATTTGAGCGGTGGTGTTAGCTTCTTGATGGAAGTTGATATGAACGCCGTTATCACTAAAGCACAAACGGAAGCGGTTAGTGATTTTCGCAGTCAATTACGCCAAGAAAAAATCCGTTACCGCAGCGTTAAAAAAGCCGGCGATAGCGTCGCTATTCAATTGCGCAACGAGGAAGACCTGAGCAAGGCTGACTCATTTTTAAAGCGCACCTATCGCGATTTCTTATTTGTTGATGACAGCAGTACTTTAACTATTACTGCGATGATGACTGAAGAAAAACTCAAAGAAACCCGCGAGTATGCACTTCAGCAAAACATTACTATTATTCGCAATCGTGTTAACGAGTTAGGTGTTGCTGAACCATTGGTACAACGCCAAGGGCAAAAACACATTGTCATTGAATTGCCGGGTGTTCAAGACACGGCAAAAGCGAAAGAAATCCTCAACGCGACCGCAACCATTGAGTTTAGAATGGTTGACCAAGAAGGCGATTTAAACAATGCCTTGAACGGTCGAGTGCCAGCGAGTTCACAATTGCTCTACGATCGCGATGGTCGTCCATCACTGCTGAAAAAGCGCATTATGCTCACCGGTGACCATATTGTTGACGCCAACTCTGGTTTTGACGAAAACGGTCGCTCTCAGGTTAACATCACTCTTGATTCGCCGGGTGGCAGCAAGTTCTCTAACGCCACCAAAAACAACATTGGTAAGCCAATGGCAACGGTATTTATCGAGTACAAAGCAACCGATAGAAAAAATGCCGAAGGCAATACCATTTTTGAGAAAAAAGAAGAGATTATTTCAATCGCAACTATTCAGGCGCGTTTGGGCAAAAACTTCCGTATTACAGGCTCTGGTTCTCCATCAGAAGCTCACAACTTGGCGTTATTACTACGCGCTGGTGCGCTCATTGCGCCAATTCAAATTGTTGAAGAGCGCACCGTAGGTCCATCGTTGGGTAAAGAAAACATCGAGTTAGGTTTTACCGCAATTATGGCCGGTTTCGCCTTAGTATTCTTGTTTATGATGTTTTGGTATCGTGCCTTTGGCATCGTGGCAAACTTGGCACTAGGCGCTAACTTGGTACTGATTGTCGGTGTTATGTCATTAATTCCAGGGGCAACGTTAACCTTGCCGGGTATGGCGGGTATCGTATTAACCGTTGGTATGGCAGTAGATGCTAACGTGCTAATTTTTGAACGTATTCGCGAAGAATTGCGCAGTGGTAAAACAGTACAGCAATCAATTCATCACGGTTACGATTCAGCATTCTCAACTATTTTAGATGCCAATATTACTACTTTGATTGCGGCGTTAATTTTATTTGCTGTAGGTACTGGCCCAATTAAAGGTTTTGCCGTGACCCTATCTATCGGTATTGTCACCTCAATGTTTACCTCTATTGTTGGTACACGTGCGATTGTTAATGCAGTTTGGGGCGGTAAACGCCTTGATAAACTTCCAATATAGGTGATTGTCACTATGCAAATTTTAAAATTAAAAGAAACAGTCACTTTTATGGGCTACCGCAAGGTTGCCATGGTGTTTAGTATCTTGTTGATGCTAGCGTCAGTTGCCTCACTTGCGATTAACAAACTCAATTTTGGTTTAGACTTTACCGGTGGTGTTAAGGTTGAAGTTGGCTTTGAACAAGCGGCTGATTTAACTAAGGTGAGAGCGGTACTAGATAGCAACGGCTACGACGATGCTATTGTTCAACTATTTGGTACGAGTCGCGACGTTGTTATTCGCTTAGCACAGCGTCCAGACGTAAAAGCTGAGTTATTGGGTAACAATATTGTTGATGCCCTCAAAGACGGTATGGGCGTAAGCGTTGATATGCGTCGTATCGAGTTTGTTGGTGCTAGTGTTGGTGAAGAGCTGACCGAGCAGGGCGGCTTAGCGATGTTAACGGCGCTCATTTGTATCTTGGTATACGTTGCTTTTCGCTTTGAATGGCGTTTCGCGCTTGGTTCTGTATTCGCGTTATTCCACGACGTTTTGCTAACCCTAGGTTTGTTCTCTGTATTGGGATTAGAGTTCGACCTAACGGTTTTAGCGGCGGTACTAGCGGTAATCGGTTACTCGCTTAACGATACTATCGTGGTTTCTGACCGTATTCGTGAGAACTTCCGCAAAGTTCGCGAAGGTGGTCCGGAAGAAATCATCAATATCTCGTTAACGCAAACCTTAAGCCGTACCTTTATTACCTCAATTACTACTTTGTTAGTATTGTT
Organism: Endozoicomonas sp. G2_1; assembly: GCF_017744155.1. Classification (GTDB taxonomy): domain Bacteria; phylum Pseudomonadota; class Gammaproteobacteria; order Enterobacterales; family Alteromonadaceae; genus JAGHQT01. The sequence continues at coordinate 58,808 of NZ_JAGHQT010000004.1, forward strand.
GGCCTTGTTTTTTAAAGGTGGTGCTCTAATTCACGGTTTCGCAACAGCCTTGCTATTTGGTGTTTTTATCGGTACTTACTCATCAATTTACGTGGCTAGCTCAATTGCCTTAGCCTTGGGTATTTCGAAAGAAGATTTGATCCCAGAAGTGATTGAAAAAGAAGGTGCTGACCAAGAGCAAATGATGCCATAGACTATTGGTGTGAAGTTATTTGGTTACAAAAGGCTAGCGTTTTCGCTGGCCTTTTTCTTTATGGCCTTGTTATACCCAAGCTACCTCAAGATGTTTGTTCAGTTGGAATTAAAAGCGATTTAGGTAAGGCATTGATTGCAAAGAATGGTTATTCCCTTGTTAAAATCAATAACGCCGTATAAATCGCTTTTAAACCAACCCACTTTTTGTTTATAGATAGGGCGCTTCACAGGAACTTACTCTCAGCGTTGCAGCTAATTGAAAGGGAATGACCATTCCTGCTAGCTGCGCCTTGATATTAAGTCCCTGTGAAAGCGCTGAACTGTGTATTTTGAGGTAGTTTGGGTATATGATTATGCGGGTAATGGTTTCAAGCAATTAACGCTAAGGAAGTTAAGCGAGTGGCAATAGTCATTAAACGCGTAATCTATATGTTGGCTGCTGGGCTCTTGATAATGCTAGCAGTCGCACTAACTGTTTATGGTTTTAAGGAGAGGTTAGCGGTTTATCTTGTTAACCAGCAGCTCAGCGAGTTTAGTCAAGCCAACAATAGTGCTCAAAATGACTCGACAAAGTTGTCACTAGACTGCCTTAGTTTTGATATCAAGCTGTTTAAAGAATCGAATAATAACGCTGCCAAACCCAATCAGACCAGTCTTGAGATCGCGCGAATTTGTTTAACACTCAACAATGCAAGCGTTACGCTAAACAATATTGAACTGGTCTGGCAGCACAGTGATTTTTCATTAAACAAATTCGGTGATAAGCAATACTGGCTTGCCAACCTTAAACGTTTGACGGTAGAGCAGATTCAGGTAATTGGTACGCTGGTTACTGATGCTAATAGCCAACAGTCACATGTTCCGTGGACATACCAGCAATTTATTGAAAGCATAGAAACATCGGTAGCTGACATACACAGCCATGTTGAGCAACTTTCACAATTGACATTAGTCGATGTAAAGCAGGTGCGCTTTCAACCTCAACGAGATCTCGCTAAAGTCGTTTATTTGGCGGAGGTTAAATACGCTAAACAGCCGTTATCAAATAGCTCAGGGCATTCTATTAGTTCAGGACTGTCTACTAGCTCAGGGCTGTCTATTGGATCAGGGCTGCTAACAGTGAGTGTTAGTCGAGCGCACACCGAGCAAAGTGAGTTACTCTCAACTAAAATTGTGCTGTCACCAGATTTTTTAGCGGGTGACTTTACCTTGAATTTAGCCGAGCTAAAAACGGCTACAACTTCCTTGTTTCAGCAGTCTCATTGGCAACAGCTGGCTAACAACGCTGACTTAAACGGTACGTTTAGTGGTCATTTTAGCTGGCCCTTACTAAGTCAAAAGCTAAGTATTACTGACTTAACCACTAGGCTCGATTTACAAAATACTAAGCTTGAACTCGCGCCAGCGTTTTTTACTGAATTAGCTAAGTTGATGACATTTGATGCTAGTTCGATATCTGAGTTCTCCAAGACAGAATTAGCGCAAGCGTTTAGCTTGTCGGCAGATATCAGCTTAAAAGCTGTTTTGGCGGAGGATGGCGTTAGCATTGGTTTTGGCACAGGTGATTTTGTTGAGGGCAATTTTACCAATCAGATCAGGCTTGATCTGCCAGCCAGTTGGCGACAACAAAAGCCAGAATCGTCAGAGCTATTAGACCCGTCACAACCAACAGAAAAAACAAGCCTTCAAGATCTTGTCGTTTTTACTGAGGCTAACCAGATCACAAACCTATCCTTAGCATTGAACCAGGATGGTAAAATTACTTGGCAGCCAAATAGCATTATTGGCACCTTTGATACGTTTGAATTAGCCGATGTTCAGTTAGCGTTAGGGCAACAAAGCGAAAGTGTCAAAGCTAGTAGCCAAGTGCTTAGCGCCAATGTTACTGAGCTCAGCTATCAAGCCCAAACGGCTAATGCGAACAGTCAGCTTAACAGCAAGTTGACAATCAACGGTGCGGTTGTTGTGCCTAAGCTGTTAGAGCTGAGCCAAGCGCCAATTGAATTCAATTTAGTGAGCCAGTTAGCGCTAACCGAAGAGTTATTGACCTTAGATTTTAGCGAGGGCAGTAAACTAGCGCTGTTATCGCTATCTGTTCCAGAGTTGGCGACAGTACAAAGCGTCGAGCAAGCTGTTGAGGGGCAAGTTACGTTAAACTTGTCGGCACTGGCGAGTTCAACCGATTATCTTCCGGAATTAAATCTTAAACTGTTAACGTCAATAAGCGATGTTCAAATCAGCGCTAAAGCTAGTGAGAGCAAAGCATCTGATATTGGTGTTAATTTGGCTAATGCGCGGCTAGAAAGCTCTGTTAAAGTTGATTTAAACCAAGCGCTTGATGTTCAGGCTCAGTTCAGTTTAGCTGAGTTAGACTTAGCACAAGTTGAGATAACCGGTGACTATTTAACGCCAAGTTTTGTTGTTCAGCAGTCGTCGATAGCCTTGGTTGATTTGCTAGATAAGTTAAGTTTGTCATTGCCCGAGGAAGTAACGCCTGACTTGGTTGAAGGACAGTTGTCATATTACTTAACTGGTCAGGTAAAAAGCTGGCAACAATTATTGGATAGTGACATGAATGGTCATTTTGCTATTGAGCAGCTGACCGGGCGAGTGAAAAAGTACTGGTTGGAAGGCTTAGATTACCAACAAGGTTTTAGTTGGCACAATCAAGTGTTGCGAAGCGATACTTATGTCAATAAAAGCACCAATAAAACTGCCAATCAAAACGGCCTATTGTCGATTGATTTAGTTGATGTTGGTGTTGAACTAAAAGCGTTATCACTACAGCCTGACGTTGTCTTTATGTTCCAACAGCAGCGCTGGCAAGGTAAGCTGTCGGTTATTACCGGACAGGCATTTAATGGCGAATTTAGCATTGATGAGCTTGAATGGCCAATAGCACAAGAACAAACCTTAGCCCTGAGTTTTGACGGCTTTGATTTAAGTGAACTAATAGCGCTAGAAAACCAACAAGGGATTAATGTTACTGGCCAAGTATCTGGCCAAGTACCGCTTTATGTTGCCGAAAAAGAGGGCAAGCTTGAGTTAAGTATTAGCGATGGCAATTTATTCAATATTACCAATGGTTTGATCCAAATTAAGGACAATCCGGCGGTAGAGCAATTTAAATTGAATTATCAACAATTGGCGATAGCCTTTGAGGCGCTTGAAAATTTGCACTACAACCAGCTCTCGGCACAAGTTAATATGGACAGCCAGGGGCAAATGTTATTGGCAACTTCAATAAAGGGGCGAAATCCTGATCTCGATAATGAGGTCAATTTGAACTTAAATTTAGATTACGACTTACTGGGTTTACTTGAGTCGTTGCAGATTCCAGAGCAATTGGAACAGCGTATTAGCGATAGGCTGAGCAATGCCAAAGTTAATTAAGATTATTTCTTAAGATTATGTAATACAAAGGAAACGTTATGAAAAAAGTAATAATAGCAATGAGTTGTTTACTGCTATTTGCCGGCTGCTCTCACAAAATTGAAGTAGCAGCTAAAGAGCCTATTACCATCAATTTAAACTTGAAGATTGATCATGAAATTCGAGTGAAAGTTGATAAAGAGCTCGACGACATATTTAGCGAAGACAGCGATATTTTTTAACATTTAGGGTGAAAGGAACAAATGATGTTAAGTCTAATGAAAAAGTTATCAGTACAAGTATCAGCAATTATTACCGTGTTTCTGCTAGCGTTACCGGCCTATGCCGTATCGTTGCAAGATGCTAAGCAGAAAGGTTTGGTCGGTGAACAAACTAACGGTTATTTAGGTGCAGTGGTTAAACGCGCGGACGTTAGCACTTTAGTCGCTGATGTTAATGGCAAGCGCAAGCAAGCGTATGCAAGGTTAGCAAAAAAGAACAAACTCACTTTAGAGCAGGTTGCCAAACTGGCTGGTGAAAAAGCGATTAAAAAGACCCGCTCAGGTCACTTTATTCAAGATGGCAGTGGTAATTGGGTCAAGAAAAAATAATTTATCGACCAACTTGTTTAAGTCATAAATGGCTTATCTTGCCGAGTAAAAAAGCCAGCATTGCTGGCTTTTTCAATTAAATCAAACGCTTGTTTGAATTATCCGGCTACTCTATTTATGCTCAAACATCGTAAACTTATTTGATATCTATCCGTTTTTTATTCTTTCATTTAACCTCGTTTTCGATGTTAAAGCGTCTTGGCACAGTGCTCTGCTAACTTGAGTGACAAGGTAAAGTAGGCGTTATCAAGCCAAAACAAATTTTGATTCGCTGCCGCTCAATTATTCAATAAAATAAAGATTTTCCTTCCCTCAAAAACATAATTTATTGCTCGCTTTTACTATTTTAATAGTTTTATTTCCATATAAGTCAATGAAATAAAATAGTTTTTGTTTGCTTTTTGCGTCCTCACATTTGACTCACAATTGGTTGTTAGTATAACTCCGCAGGATGTATTACCGATGTGTGGAGAGTAAAATATGAACAAGAAAACTATCTTGAGCAGTATGATACTGGCCTCTGGTCTTGTACCGTATGTTGCGCTGGCGGAATCCTCCGTACCAGCACAAGTTTTCAACGTAGACGAAAACTCAAAAGTCAACACGACCATTGGCACCATTAGTTTCCTTGATGGTGTATCAGATAAAACCGTGCGTTTAGAAGTAGGTACCACTGAGATTAAAAACTGGGTAACAAACGGTGAATCGTTTGAGCCTACCACGTTTAGATCTAGTTTTAGCCAAGCGCCTATTGTCTTTGGTCAAATCCAGTCGAATAGTGATTATGCGGTTGACTATGAAGTCAGTACCTATTCGTATTCTGGTGTCACTAGCAAAAACCATAGCAACTTGTTAATGCGTTATCGCATCAACAATGTTAGCGCAACAGGTTTTGACGCGGTGCTTGAGTCTGAACTAGACAAAAAGGGCACCAGTGTTATTCAAAGCTTTCTCAGCACAGGCGAAGGTGAAACTTTAGGTTGGATCGCCTTTGCTGAACCGATTTCTGGGCTGTGGAATGACAAGCCGGTTGAGGTTTCAAGTACCGGCACATCGGTCACACATCAACCATACGGCCATGGCTTTAGAGCGCCAATCACTGACACTCCGAGCATTTTAACTTCTTTATCGTCGTACAATGGTAGTTCACAAAGTGGTGTCGCGATTGATGAGCTATCAGAGAAAAAAGTAAAAGTTCATATTGATAACCTTGATGATGACGCTCATACCGCCGAAAACGTCAACATCTTTGCATTGCAAGGGTCAGGTTTATTGTTTACTGAGAGTATGGCAGTTGTCGGTGAAACCGGGGTTATCACTGTCGCTGACGGTGGTAAAGATACGCCATTCTCTATTACTTTTTCAAAATCCTATAACAATCCGGTTGTGTTCGTTCAGGCAGTTGGTATCGACAAAACCGTCTATGATGCCGCGGTGCGTTTAAACTTTGTTGCCCCTATGATGCTTCAAGGTTATCTGCATTCAGATAACGAAAGCGTGGTGCCAAACCGATTTGGCGAATTTGAACTTCATTACCAAGTTTTTGAAGCTGGTCGTTGGGATATCCCACTTGAGCATTACCGTTATGAAATTGTTGCGGGTAACGATGCCGGTGTCTTTGCTATTGATGCGCAAAAAGGCGACATTAAAGTCGCAGACCAAACCCAATTAGACTTTGAACTTGGCAACAATCAATACGCGTTAACCGTTCGCGTGACCGATGGTGCAGGCAATCAGTACGATATGCCAGTAACCATTAACGTCAACGACATTAACGACTCACTAAACAACAACGCACAGTCGATTGACGGCTTAGCCGCAGACGATTGGGCTGGTTGGGCAGTTGCCCAAGCAGGTGATGTTAACGGAGACGGTTTTGACGATATCATTGTCGGTGCGCCTAAAGCTGATGTTTTCAATAATGACGGATCTTATAATCTGCAAGATAATGGTGCAGCTTATGTTTTATTCAGCGATGCAAGCGGCACTTTCCCAACTTTAGATATGGTCAGAAGTGGTACCCGAGGTTTCGGTATCATGGGGGCAGCATCTGGCGATAACGCAGGTTTTGCCGTTGCTGGTGGTGTTGATATTAACGGTGACGGTCTATCAGATGTCGTGGTTGGCGCACCATATGCTGGCACCAATGGTAAAAACTCAGGTTCAACCTATGTTGTATTTGGTAAAGCTGGCACTAACTATGTTCCATTGTCTGATATGAATGCTGGCGGGAGCGATTACGGTTTTGCTATCCACGGCGCCTACACTGACGATTTAGCTGGTGGCTCATTAGTGGTGGGTGATGTTAACGGTGACGGCCTTGGCGATATTGTTATCGGTGAAACCGTCACGCGTTTCTTAGCTGGCACCGGGACATTTTTGTTAAGAGATCTACTAGAAGACGCATCTCCAGATCCAAACCTTGCCTATGTGGTTTACGGTAAAACCAATACTGATATGGTGCAGTTAGCCAATGTCGCCACCGACTACAACGAACAAGGTTTTGCGGTTACTCGCCCAAACAGAAAACTATTCAGCGATTGGAACTACGGTGCGCAAGTTTTACCAACCGGTGATTTTAACAGCGATGGTTTAATTGACTTTATCGTTAGCCAAGGCTTATATGTTGATCTCTCTGGCACTAGCTATGTTGTTCACGGTCGCATTGGTGGTGAACAGGTTAAATACAACAATATTAAGTCAAATGGCAATGGTATTAAGGTCATCCCAGAAAGCAGCGGCAATTATGGTTTTGATTTTGGCAAAGCAACATTAAACGCATTGCCATCGTTCACGACTTCTCATGTCGGTGACGTAAACGCCGATGGCGTTGACGATATCGCCTTATTACTGACTGATACAGGTTGTTGTTCGGCAATTGATCATCCTCGCGCCTATATCTTGTTTGGCGGTGTCGATGTTGCCGATGAAATTAACTTAGCCGACATTGCCGATGGCAACGGCGGTTTTGTTATCCACAACGATGCTTCAAATATCGATCACAGTGATTTGCAAGTTATCTTAGGTTCAATCGGCGGTGCCGGTGACTTAAACGGTGACGGCTTTGATGACATCATCATTGGCGACCCGTTTGCCGAAGACAATAAAGGCCGGGTTTATGCTGTTTATGGCCGTGAAGGTACAGATCCCGTTTACCTAAGCGAAATCATTGAAACCAGCCAAGGTTTTTATTCTGAAGGTAATGGCGGCGAGCAGTTAGGCCAGTTTATTGCCAGTGCTGGTGACATCAACGGCGACGGTATTAAAGATATTCAATTTGGTACGCCTTCTTCAAATAAAAACAACCAAAATAACACAGGTGCCGTTTACGTATTAAACGGCGACGGTAACTTAGTGACCCTTTGGGGTACAGCTGGAGACGATACCATTACCGGCACAGCGGCGGCCGATAACATTGCCACTGGTACCGGTAACGATACCATTCGCACCAATGGTGGCACTGACGCGGTTTATGCGGGCCCTGGTCAAGACACCATTTACATTTCTGATAATACTTTCACTCGTATCGACGGTGGCGGTAATACCGATACTTTAATCTTTGACGGTTCTGGTATTAACCTAAACCTCGCTGCGGCAGCTTCTCGAGTGCGCAATGTTGAAGTATTTGATATTCGCGGTTCTGGAGCCAACTCAATTACCCTTAACAAGAGTGTCAGTGGAAATTCAAACTTACGTATTTTAGGTGACGATGATGACTATATTGGCGCCGCCAACAACCAGTGGCTTGATTCAGGTACCACTCAAGTTATCGACAACGTAACTTACAGTGTGTTTACCGCAGGTTCTGCCACTATGCTAGTGCAAAGTGGTGTCACCATTACCGTTAACAACGCGCCAACCATTGAAGATCAAGTATTCTCGGTCAGTGAATCGGCAGACAGTGGCACCGCAATTGGCACGATCACAGCCGATGCTAACGATGTTGGCGACTTTGTTACCTTCCAAATTTTAAGTGGTAACACTGACGGTGATTTAGTATTAGACCCGCAAACCGGCGTCTTGACTATTAACCCTGAAATTTCTCGCTTAGACTTTGAAAATACCGCTAGTTACTCACTAGAAGTGATTGTTTACGACCAATACAACACCACTGATGTCGCACAAATTACGGTTGACGTGTTAGACATGGACGCCATGACCATCAGCTTAGCAGGTGATGTAAGTGGTGAAGGCAGCTACTGGGGTGAAAATACGGTACTTGAGTTACTGGGGATGAGTTCACCTGATTGGGCGTCAACTGAAACTAAACACACTTGGAATGTGCCAGAAGAAAATCTACCGGATGATCCTGCGATTATCAGAATTGAATCACACGGTAAAATCCACTACGTCGGTGGACTTGATTTATTTGGTGGTTGGGTTGAAGCCGACATTCCTCTTGCGATGGATTTGCGATTCCCAGATGAAATTGCAGCAGGTCAGCCGGTTAATTTAACGGCTCAGTTTACCGTTGGCGAAAACGCAAACTTCAAGGCATCTTCTCCTGGCGTACAAGTATCAGCTGAGTTAATTTTTGAAGATTATTTAATCAAATATGAATCAGCGCTGTTTGAAAAATTAAACGGTCAAACCAAAATTGATTACGCTTCTTATGAAAAAGTCGTGGGTTCAGAATCCTTGGGTGTTTATGGTGACAACTGTGCCAATGCATTGAACCGTGCTGATTGTTACAAGTTGGACGATGGTGTAGAAGTTTACGATTTAGTTCGTGAATTATCTGATGAGAAAATCACTTCATTAATTGATAATAACTTTTACGAGTTATCAGTGGTCACGGCTGAACAGCACGCTAGAGGTGTAAGTGACAACATTACTCATGGTACCAGCACAGTTGATGGCGTTGAAATTATTGATGCTGTTTACGCTCATAAAGGCGCTGTTGATGGTATTGAAATCATCAGTACTGATGTTTCAGACCCAACCGCGACGACAATTTCGTTTATTCCAGCGAACATGTCGAATGAAAAGATCTCAACAGTTATCAAAAATTTAACCCGGGACTCGTTAGCTGAGTTACCAACCAATGCTAGAAAGGCGATTGAAAGGGCGATTAACTTAGACGTGGACAAGTTGCGTTTCTTAGCTGGTCACGACTTAACTGACTGGGTTTCTGAAGAGATCTACTGGGGTAAAAACTGGACTAAGTGGCATGCACAAGCAGGCATGGAGTCAATGGAAGGAACATCTGAGCAATGCATTGAAGGTTATTTTGCACCCGCTGGTGAAGATTTATATCGTCGTTACAAATACAGTACGCTTGATACCTTCTTAAGTGCAGCGCTTGATCTGCATCAAGACTTTGAGTTGAACGTCGAGTCAACCGCGATCTTAGTGTTAGAAGATGGCACCGAGATTTATTTTGACCCAGAACAAGACATTACCTTTACACCTGAACTTGCCCATGACGTTAACAACGACGGCATGATTGACGCGACCTTAACCGTAAATGCTGCCTCGAATTTTGTTAACAAGAGTAAGATGAATGCATTCTTTAGACTGCCATTTAAATTGCTTGAGTTTGAATACAACGTGCAAGAAGCCGTTTGTACGGCAAGCAATATCTACACTATGGGTAACCAAGGTTTGATGTTTGAAAAAGGTTCTTATGGACCATTATTAGACAGCATGAAAGAGATCAAGTTTGACACCACAGACTTTGGCGGACCAACGGAAATAACTATCGCGCAAAACTCGTTTACGACAGCGTTATCATTTGATTTATGTAGTAACAGTGCCGCCTGTGGTGAACCAGTATTGTCGTATGGTAACAATGCTCCCGTTGCATCTAATGTCACGGTAGCTGGCGAGTTTATTGGTAAATCTACAGTCTCTGCGTCATACACTTATACTGACCACGAAGGCGATATTGAAGAATCAACCCGTTACCAGTGGTATCGTTCTGCGACAGGTAGCAATGACGATGCTCAGGTCATTGATGGTGAGTCCTACCAATCACACACTTTATCTATTGAAGATATTGATAACTATGTTGCTTTCTGTGTGACACCTCACGACGGCAGCGATTTCGGTAGTCCTGAGTGCAGCCAATGGACATTTGTTGAAAGCCCATTCAGCCAAGATTTGTCTATTATGAGTGGTTTTGGTCAAGCTATTCGTTTGAATGGTACCGATCAGAATATGCTACAGTCGTTCAGTTCACGGTTCGATCCGAGCAACTCATTTACTATCGAAGCGTGGGTCAAAGTCAATAGCCTTAAAACAGATGAAAACGCTAATGTCTTAGTGTTTAGAAATGCTGATGGCTCAAGTAAAGCAGCAATTAGACTATTCCCTAGTGGTGGTCTACGCATTAAAGCGACAGATACAACGTTTAAAACAGATGAAACCATTACCTTAGGTAAGTGGCAGCACTACGCAGTAAGTTACGACAGCGTGACGGGGCAACTTTCATTTTATTTAGACGGCGAGTTGCTAATCTCTGAAACTGATACGGTGACAGCTGGCGACCTGACTTTTGTTTGGGCATCGAGCAACGACGGCACTAATAAAATGTTAGATGCGAACATTGACGAAATTCGCGTGTGGGATTATGCAAAATCGCAAGAGGCTATTGTTGGTAATCGAGCACTAGGCGCATCGTTAAGCGATTCAAATTTAGTCTCTTACTATAACTTTGACAATATGGTTGACGGTGAAGTAGAAGATTTAACAGGCGAAAGCACAATGACCTTAGTCAATGCGCCAGAGCTTGAAAAGCATAACGCTTATTTGACCTTTGATGGTAATACTGATTATGTAAACATTCCTGATGCTAGCGATGGTTCAATTGATTTTGCTGGTGAGAATTTTACCATTCAAGCTTGGATCTATTTAGCACCGGGTTCTAACGGTAGCAAACGTATGATTGCGGCTAAAAAGATTGGTAGTGCAGCAGGCTATAAAGGCTGGACTTTCAGCATTAACGGCTCTAACAGATTGGAGTATCAACACGATGCCGCCAATGATGGTAAGAAAACGTTCAGTGCAGGTACGTTCAAGACGGGTCGTTGGTATCATGTTGCGGTTGTTGCTAATTGGGGCAACAAAGTTAGGCTGTATGTCAATGGCGCTGAAGTTGGTTCAGGTAGCGGTTTAGGTAACAAACGCAATTTGAGCAACCATGTACCTATGCGTATCGGTGCTTACAGTGTCGACCAGTATGCTGGCTCAACTTATTTTGGAGGATATATAGATGATGTTGCGGTATGGACACGTGCATTGAGCGAAGATGAACTTAACGCTTGTAAAGACGAGATGGTACTGGGCTGTGAACAAGATCTATTGTTGTATTACGACTTCGAACAAGAAACTCGTAAAAACAAGGCGATGGATAAACACCATGGCTCCATCTATGGCGCAGCAACGGTAGATAACGGTATTAACTTATCGTTTACCGCAGGCCATAACGAAACCTTTGTCGGGGCGTTGCCTGCGGGTGACGGCATTGAGTTTACTGTGACGAGTATGCCTAGCCACGGTGATTTAGTGTTTAGCCCATACACCGGTGAGTTCACATACACACCAGATGGTGATACAGCAGTAATGTCTGATTCATTCACTTACATTGTCTACACCGCAGACGATGGTCATAGCGTTGAACAGGTCGTTACCATTAACCGACAGTAGTCGTTACTATTCAATAGTAAAAATTAGTCCTTGTATTAAGGCCAGTCAGTTACGCTGACTGGCCTTCTTATTTTCGTGCAAACATTCAGCATCATTTAGTTTGAAAAATAAGCGATATGGGGACTAATGTCGTCTAAAGTGTCACGAAAATTTACAAGTCAAGCCTGAAATAAGGAGAAATTGTGAAGTCGCTTCCAACCGCACGATTTTTGAAAATTGATTAGATAAACTACAACAAAAGGTCAAATAAACGCTTAAGCCAAAAGCATCATTTGATTGTTTAGTTTTATATGTTTACTTTGTGAGGAAGTTTGAGATGTCTCTGAAAAAGTTATTGTTTACCTTGTTATTACTGCCCAGTTTAGGCGCTAATGCCACATTAATTAGTAATATTGATAACTTTAACAATCGCACGTTTCTTAGTGGCTTAGGTCACGACGGTTATGTCGTTAACGGTCCTCTGGATCCGGCTCCTGGCCTGCAGTTTGTTGATGCAACTGAAACTTATGGCCAAACCTTTACTGTTGGTAATGACTCAATATTGGACAGTTTTAGCTTTTTCTTAGCTAATAATCAAAATGACGTTTTTATTGATTTTGCTGTTTATCTAATGGCTTGGGACGGTGATAAGGCTGAGGGGCCTGTGCTATTTGAATCGTCGCCGCTTTCAACCGCGAACGTTGCTGGCGCACGACAATTTGATTTGTTTTCTGTAATGACTAACTCGTTAGCGCTTGAAACTGGCCGTGAATATGTTGCTTTTTTAAGTACGTCGGCGTTCTTTGATCCTAATGTCAGTGAAGATACTGCTCCAAGAAGTGTATCGGTCGGTGGTGTCAATGGCAATTCTTACACGGAAGGTCGTGCTGTCTTTATTAATAACGATGGTGATTTCGCTTCGTTAACCTCACAAACCTGGAATGGGTTTAGTAATGATTTTGCCTTTTCACTTGAATTCAGTCCCACGGAAGTACCTGAGCCTTCTGCACTTGCCTTGTTTGGCCTAGCACTAGCGGGTATGGCCATTCGCCGCAGAAAAACCAAATAAACCTCCCTTTTATTAGTGCACTCCTGTTGGCGCACTAATGTTTTGCGTTTCGATAGAAACGGAGTATTCACTATGCGTATGATAAAAACCTTATTACTTGCATTCACAACATTCACTTTAAATGCGTATGCTGGGCTAATAGTAAACACTTCTGAATTCATTGATGATACTAACTTAACTCACTTCAATGGCTTTGAGTTGAGTACAAAGCAATTTAGAAACGGTAAGAATTTTTATGTTGAAGATGGCATTCAAGTGCGCCAAATTTTAGGTGATGGCGGTAAAGACATAAATTTGGGGTTAATTAGCCTTGAAGGTAATCGGACATGGGCACCTAATGGTGGCGACAACGGTTATACAGAAATTAGCTTAGCAAACGGTGCTGGATTTATTGATCTGGAGTTTCTTTTTGTAGCGCCTAATCTCAACAATCAAGTACTGTTTTACAACTTGTTCAACGACGGTGAAATGGTCTTGGCAGGGACACTGGATATTGGTAAGCGTGAGAGCGGAGTTTTAGGCTTTGAGGGTGGTGGCTTTGACCAAGTGTTGCTGCGCTCAGGTGGTAGAAACGCAACATTTTTTGACGGTTCCGTTAATGCACTAACCATTGACAGTATTCAAGTTGCGGGTATTGAGCCAGTAACAACATCCGTACCAGAGCCTTCAGCATTTGTGTTGTTTGTGTTGGCATTAGCGGGTATCTCGATACGACGCCGAAAGCTGACGTAGCACTTTTTTAGTGGCAAATAAGGATAAATTGTGGAGATTAAGTCAGTAGCGCGACTTGAGCTTAAGAACTGAGTAAAGTGCAAATACTTATCAGTGATAAAGTGTTGCTTTGCGTTAACCCTATGTTAGCCAGTGACGAAGCACTTTAAGCATTGATCTCGAGTAATTGTCATCGGTAAATGGTTAAGAGGGGCGTTATGACAAATTCAAACAAGTACTCATCTAAAAGTGATTATCGTCAGGCGATGATTGCACTTGTATCGTCGACATTGTTACTGCTAACAGCATGCGGTGGTGGCGGTAATACAACAAGTTCAGTAGCACCAGCACCGTCAGTCCAACCGATAAATACACCCATCAACAGTGCACCAACAGGCACGGTTAGCATTACCGGGCAGGCTGTGGTTGGCCAAACACTTGGCTTGGAGCAAAATTTAGCAGATGCCAACGGCTTGGGCGCTTTTTCGTACCAGTGGCGACGTTTAGTCAATAACAGCCATCAAATGATTTTTGGCGCAACCAATGCCACTTATCAGGTTACCAGCGATGATGTTGGTGTGAGCTTATCGGTGCAAATCAGTTATACCGATAGCGATAATTTTTCTGAAGCGGTCAGCAGTGGTGAAAGTGCAGTTGTTGTTGCAGCGCAGCCAAATAATGGCTCTGCGGGTAAGCCTAATATTTTGCTGATTATTGCTGATGATCAGGGCGTTGATGCCTCAGCACAATACAGTTTTTCTAATGACTTACCGGTAACGCCTCATATTGATGCGTTAGCTGATCAGGGCATTGTTTTTGACAATGTTTGGGCAACGCCAGCTTGTACCACAACCCGTGGCACTATTATTACCGGACAACACGGCATAAACAGCGGTGTTGATTTTGTACCAGCCGTGCTAGACAGCAGCAAAAACACCTTACAACGACAAATCAAAAGTATTGATGCCGATTATCAAACCGCGGTCATTGGCAAGTGGCACTTAGGTGGTGCTAACCCAGATTTAAACCATCCTACCGACAGTGGAGTCGACTATTATGCCGGCACTATTACCGGAACCCTTGATGATTATTATCAATGGCAGTTGACTGAAATGGGACAAACCAGCCAGCGCAGTGATTATCACACTACGGGGATTACCGATATCGCGATAGATTGGCTAGCTGAGCAAAATAGCCAAGAAAACCCGTGGTTTTTATGGTTAGCTTATGTCGCCCCGCATTCACCGTTTCACTTACCGCCGGCAGGGTTACACACTCGCAGCCATTTAAGTGGTAGCGCCAGCGATATTCAAGCGAACAGACGAGAGTATTACCTTGCTGCGATTGAAGCTATGGATACCGAGATAGGGCGCTTGCTCAATTCATTACCTGAAAGTGAACGAGACAATACCTTGATTGTTTATATTGGTGATAACGGCACGCCAGCAGGCGTCATCGACACCCGCGTATTTACCGGCAGTCACAGTAAAAATTCATTGTATGAAGGTGGCGTAAGAGTGCCTATGGTGGCGTCTGGCTTTGGTGTTGAGCGCAGCGGCGAAAGAGAAGCTGCTTTGGTTAACAGTACCGATATTTACGCCACCATTAGCCAAATGGTTGGCGGTAGCAATAGCCAATTAAGCAATAGCTATAGTTTTCAGCACTTGTTATCGCAGCAAGGTCAGGCGCTGCGAGCATTTAATTATACTGAGTTTATTCGCGATGGCGCCACGGGTTGGACGGTGAGAAATGACGATTATAAATTGCTTGCTTTAGACGGTCAGCCGCAAGCATTATATCAAGTTAGCCAAGATATTAATGAAACTCAAGATTTAGTTGACGACACGAGCTTGTCTGGCGTTTTAGCTGAGTTGAACGCAGAAGGAAGACGTATTCGCAATCAGTGATCTTGATCGCATGTTAACGGTTAGCTGAATAGCTTTTAGTGACTGAATAACCACTGTTAAATAGGCGGCCTAGGCCGCCTATTTCGTTTGATGATTAATGACTATGTTCAGCACCACCGTGACTATGGCTTCGGCGCGCTTGTTCAACTTTGTTTGAAAATGAACTGTCGATACTGCCTTTAAAACATCCTACTGCCCACGGGAATTGATCAGTAATGTAATAGCCGTATTGGCCGTCTACGGTCATACCGTTGCATTCGTCGAGATCGCCTGAATTAGCAACATATTCATAGTCGCCGCGAAATTGACCGTCGTAATTGTTAGAGGCAACCACACCAACGCCGCCCACTGGTGTTGTATAGCCGGTAACATCTTGGCGAGGACCGCCATTGTTTCTCAGAGCATAGCTCGACCTAGCTTTGCGAATATCGCCGGTTGTTGGGTCGGCGATACACGAACCGTAAATAGGAAAGCCGTCAGCAGCAAAGCCAATCACACCAGAAGGGCTGCTGCCACAGGTTGATTCAAACAAGGCGTTGGGGTTGCCGTGGTAGTGGTAGCGCCCGCCGGCTTGAGTGTGAGCGTTGTGGGTATCGGTGCCAAACGTGTTCAGCGGTGACATAGGGTCGTAACGCCATGGGTTATCAATTTGGTTGTTACCACACCCTATTTTTTCTCGCCCCAGTGGATCACTGCCAACGGCGTAGCAAGCCGCTGCCAATATGTCGATGGTTACGCCGTTGAGCAAGACACCTTCGGTGGTTGGTAAACTCAGGTTAGTGACCGATGCAGCAAAGCTTGGCGACTTTGGAAATTGATAGTCGAGCACTTGAGTAGCAACATCAT
The DNA here is from genome assembly GCF_017744155.1 of Endozoicomonas sp. G2_1. Taxonomy (GTDB): domain Bacteria; phylum Pseudomonadota; class Gammaproteobacteria; order Enterobacterales; family Alteromonadaceae; genus JAGHQT01. The sequence goes on from NZ_JAGHQT010000004.1 coordinate 75,145, forward strand.
TGGCAAAAGCGGCAGAGTTGTCGTTAAAGTCGTGATTGGGAATTTCATTTGATGCCACTAAACACTTGGTGGCATTGCTAGTGACGCTGATATCGCCGGAAAAATCGACGGCGCGTTTAATGTCAGTCACATTTGAAACATAACTGCCGAGGTAATCTTCACAATTACCAGAGCGATTAGTGAAAATTCTATCGGTGATATCGTTACTGGTTGTTACGGCGGCTGCTGTAACGGTGATCGTTGCTGCCGGTGAATTTGCAGTGCCGTCGTTAACCACTAACGAAACCGTATAATTACCGGCAACATCTGGTGTAAAAGAGGCTGAATCTGCTTGTGCGGTTAATCCCGCTTGGCTACCACCGGGCTGAGTGGTTAACGCCCACTGGTAAGTGAGCGAGTCACCATCGGCATCTGATGATTGGGCACCTGAAAGCGTCACTTGTTGACCAACATTAACCGATTGATTAGTACCAGCATTGGCAACAGGCGCCGTATTAGGGGCTGGCGTAGGTGTTGGTGCAGGAGCTGGCGACGGCGTTGGCGCAGGTGCAGGTGTTGTCGTGCTGCTATCGGTATTGCTCGATGTCTCACTACCACCGCCACATGCGGTAAGTAAGCACAATGATAGTGCAGATAAGGTGAATAACTTTTTCATCAATATTTCTCCGTTTTATCTTCTCGATTTTTTACTCGTCAAAATATGTAATCACATTGTTGCATGGCTAGCTCTTGTTACCTTTGTTAGTAATATTGGGAAGTTAGGCGCTAAGTGGCAGATGAATAGTTATTTTGATGCCGCCAAGCCTGCTGCGCTCAGCAATAATATTACCCTTGTGGGCTTGCACTAAATTTTGACAAATTGATAAGCCTAAACCGCTACCACCGAGCTTGCGACTCCGTGATTTGTCGGTGCGATATAGTCGGTCAAACACTTTGGCTAGCTGTTGCTCTGACAAACTTGGCGCTGAGTCTTCAATCACCAGTTCTAATGTGTCGGTTGTTATTGATACTTGAAAGTGAATAAGGCCAGGGGAATCTGTATAACGACAGGCATTAGAAAATAAGTTAACTAATACTTGTCTGATACGGGCGGGATCGAAATTAGCACGGGTATCTGTGCTTAGTAACAGGCTGGTTTCTACCACTAAATTGTGCTTACTTGCCAGTGCGGTTAAATCGGCGGCGCGAGATTCAAAAAACGGCAACAGTTCAACTGTTTCAACATTGAGTTCTAGTTCCCCTTGATCGTTTTGTGCCAAAAGAGATATGTCGTTAATCAAGTGGTTAAAGCTGTCGATGCGCTCGTGCAAGAGCTGGTAAACCGCTTTGGGATCGTCGGCAATGTCGTATTCGAGTTCTTCCATTTTTAGCTTGAATACCGTTAACGGGGTTCTCAGTTCATGGGAGATATCGGCAAAAAATTGTTTTTTATCGTTTAGTAGCTGCTGGCTCATGTTATTTTGGCGGGTCAAATTTCGGTTTCGTTGGATAAACAGCAACAAGGCCGAGATAAATAAAACAATAGCGACGACAAAGATAAACAGCCGCTGTCGGTTTTGTTTTTGTTCTAATAGCAGTGTGTTTTGTTGTAATAAACTCTGCTCTTTTAACTGTTGAACTTCTTGCTCCTTTTGGCTGACTTTATAGAGCTGGGCATACTGCGCCAACAATGAGCTTTTGTTTTCTTCAGTTTGTTTTTTATAAAGTGTGAGAGACTCCTGTAGGATTGAATTTGCTTCTTCTAACTTGCCGAGTTCTGATTTGATTTTAATCGCTAAATCAAGCGATTCTTGTAAGCTGTAATAGCGGGATTCAAAGACGTTGTTATTAATAATTATATCAATGTTGTTTTCGGCCTGTTGCCACAGTTTTTGTTCGGCTTGGTATAAGGCGCGAATGTAATAGAGGTTATCTTTTAAGTTATTGGTTAAATTCGGTGTGACTAGTGTCTCGATTTTAGCCATCAACTCATCTTGTAAACCACGGTTTTTGAGCTCAATAGCTAAACCGATTTGTCCGTAATAATTTACTAGTAACTTGCCGTGATAGTTGTGTTTGATAGCTACTTGTTCTGATGTTCTGAAATGTTCTAGCGATTTAGCATACTGCCCCATTTTATTGTATAACCGAGCTAAACTGATATGGGCCTCTAGAAAACTGATTGGATAAGAGGCTTGGTCAATTTCTGCAAGGCCAAGTAAGTAGTTAGCTTCTGATTGTTGATAATCTTCTAAATGATAAAAAACTCGGCCGATATTCATCAATATATTGGCGTAATTACCTCGATTTGGGCTTTTTTCAGTTAATGGTAAGGCTTTTTGAAAACTGTCAAAGGCTGCCTTGAGGTCGCCTAATTTGAAATAATTAGTACCAATATTGTTATAGACGCTACCCAAGGCTAGGGTATTACCTACTTTTTGATATGCAGTGGCTAAGTCTTGATAACTATTGAGCGCCAGTACTAATTTATCCTGCAAGCCATAAGCGTGCGCTTTGTTAAACAAGTTAAGGGTTAGCGCTCGCTCGTTGCCAGCCTGTTTTGCCGCCTTAATTCCTCGAACGGTAAGTTTTTCTGCGGTTATTAGATCTCGACGGTCAAGGTAAACTCGGGTTAAAAACCCGATCAACTGTGCTTCTTGGTCTGGTGCGTCGTTATTGTCATGAAGCTTCAATGCTTGTTGACCATAATCGGCTGCCAGTTCCGAGTTATTGCGCCACGTTGCTTTCACTATTTCCGTATATATCGGTAGTTTTTCACTATCAGTTTCTACTGTTGCTAATTGTGCAAGCAGTTCGTCAAGGCTTGGTTGTTTATCTGCCGAAACGGCATTAAAGGCTATGGAAAAATTAATAAAAAGAGCCAGAAAAAAAGCGAAGTAGCGCATAGATATAACCGTTTAAACAAAGAGGCTTTTACACGTTACCGCAATATTGTGAGGAAATTGTGAGCATTCACATTAACGAATAGTTTTTTTAAATTCAGGCGCTTTCACTAAAACTTTAAATTGCATCGATACTTGAATTGAATGATAATGGTTATCATTCAATTTGATTTTTATGTGAGGAAAGTATGAAGAAAATTATCGCGCTTTGTGCACTACTAGCGTCAGGTCAAGCTCTGGCAAACAACTGTGAGTTAACTGTTGAAGCGACAGACACTATGCAATTCAACGCGAAAGAGCTGACTGTGCCAGCGAGCTGTAAAGAAGTTAAGCTAACGCTTAAGCATGTCGGCACCTTGCCGGTAAATGTGATGGGACATAACTGGGTGCTCACCAAAACCGCTGATGTTAGCGGTGTCGCCAATGCAGGTATTGCTCAAGGCTTAGACAAAAACTACTTACCTGCCAATGACGATCGTATTTTAGCGGCGACTAAAGTTGTTGGTGGCGGCGCTAGTACGTCGATTAGTTTTGATGTTTCGGCATTAAAGGGGCAAGATTTGACTTTCTTTTGCTCGTTCCCGGGCCACTCTGCGATTATGAAAGGCAAGTTTGTCGTTAGTTAATCACTACAAATGCCACTTTAACTACTTTAAAGGCGATTGCTCACCCCCGATTGAGCTATTTAGTCGATAAACCTTATATCACTGAGTTATGATCGCCTTTAATCTTTTGCCAATCTCGTAATTTTACTTGCCTTCAAAGATCGCTATCTATAACATTTCAACTCTATTTACGGGGTGTTCTCTGCTTCGGGGCAGTATAGTAATTTTTTGGAGTGTTGTAATTTATGTCTCAAGCTGAGTTTGAGCTCAAAGGTAGTTTGTTCACATTATCTGCCTTGCAAATGTCTGAATACGATCTCAATAAGCTGTCAAATTGGCTAAGAGCCAAAGTTGAACAAGCACCAGGCTTTTTTTATCGCGCTCCTCTCATTGTCAATATTGATGCTTTGGCTGATGTCGCTATCGACTTTACAGCGATCAAAGCTGTGGTTGAACGTCATGATTTCATTTTTGTCGGTATCAGTGGTGGCACCAATAAGCAAAAACAAGACGCTAAAGCGGCAGGGTTAGCGGTGATTGCCAACAGCCAAGCTAAAGTGCAAAAACAAGCACCTAATGCGACACCAGAACAAGCCCCCAAAGTCGTGGAAAAAATCGTTGAAAAGACCGTAGAAAAGGTTGTTGAAAAAGCGGTATTCCAACCGGCAAAAGTGCTCGAACAAACCATTCGTTCTGGCCAACAAATATACGCTAAAAATACCGATTTAATTATTAAAGGTGCGGTCAGTGCTGGCGCGGAAGTGATTGCCGATGGCAATATTCACATTTATGGTACTTTGCGCGGCCGAGCTATTGCTGGCGCTCAAGGCGATACTAGCGCGCGTATTTACTGTAGCAATATGCAAGCAGAGCTTGTTTCTATTAACGGTAATTATTGGTTGAGTGATTCATTGCAGGACAAAGCTTGGGCACAAGCAGCCTGCGTTAAGTTAATTGACGAACAATTAACAGTAGAAGATTTAGGATAAAGGAACAGCTTTATGGCGAAGATTATTGTAGTTACCTCAGGTAAAGGTGGCGTTGGTAAAACAACTTCGAGCGCGGCAATCGGCACTGGTTTAGCGCTCAAGGGCAAAAAAACCGTTATTTTGGATTTTGATATTGGCTTGCGTAACTTAGACTTAATCATGGGCGTCGAGCGCCGCGTGGTTTACGACTTTGTTAATGTTATCAATGGCGAAGCAAACTTAAATCAAGCCTTGATCAAAGACAAGCGTGTTGATGGCTTGTACATTTTACCGGCTTCGCAAACCCGTGATAAAGACGCCTTAACTAAAGAAGGTGTTGAAAAGGTACTCGCAGATTTAGGCGAAGAATTTGATTTTATTATCTGTGACTCGCCAGCCGGTATTGAAGCTGGCGCGCAAATGGCGCTTTATTTTGCCGACGAAGCGATTGTTGTGACTAACCCTGAAGTATCGTCAGTACGCGATTCAGACCGTATTTTAGGCATTTTGCAGAGTAAATCTCGCCGCGCTGAACAGGGCAAAGTGATCAAAGAGCATTTGTTGTTAACTCGCTACAACCCAGAGCGCGTTGATAAAGGTGAAATGCTTAGCGTAGAAGACGTCAAAGAGATCCTAGCGATTGAACTTGTTGGTGTTATTCCTGAGTCAAAAGCGGTACTGAGCGCATCAAATGCCGGACAACCAGTGATACTTGATCAAGAAAGCGATGCTGGCCAAGCCTATATTGATGCGGTAGAGCGTTTGTTGGGGGAATCAATCGATTTTCGCTTTTTAGCTGCCAAGAAAAAAGGCATTTTAAATCGTATTTTTGGAGGTTAAGTTATGGCGTTATTGGACTATTTTCGCTCTTCTAAAAAGAGTTCGGCGTCGCTAGCCAAAGAGCGTTTACAAATTATTGTCGCTCATGAGCGCAATGCTCGTTCTGGCCCTGAATACTTGCCGCAAATGAAGCGCGATATTATTGAAGTGATCAGTCGCTACGTGCCTAGCATCAATGCTGAACAAGTGTCTGTTCAACTAGAGCAAAAAGACGATGACTTAGCGGTATTAGAATTGAACGTAACTTTACCGGAAAAAAGCTAAGTAATTGGTTAATATTAAAAAAGCCTCTAAATTTGAGGCTTTTTTTGTGCTTGTTGCTAGCTAGTACTATTGCTTGAGAAGCGGCTGCTTAGCGCTCACCTTGAATTTCAAAATCATCTTCTTTTAGCTTGGCACTACCGTCGGGTTGTAACACCCATAGTTCGCGATGGACGACACCGTAGGCTTTATTCATGGTCCATTTTGAGGTCAAAATATAGCTGTTGTCATCAACTTTTTGCCACTCAACGTCGGTATAGTCGACGTCACAGTAACCACCGTCTATGATCTGCTGCCAAAACGCTTGAATCTGTGCCCGACCTTTAAATGTCCCCATAGGGCGCGCTTCCATAATGGCATCTTCTTGATACTGAGTGGCGCAGCCGGCTGCGTCTTGACGATTAAACGCTTGTTGCCAAGCACCAATGGCGGCTTTACATGCTTTTAATGTTGATTGAGTCATAGTTTTTATCCGTTGAATAATGGTTGTCTGTCAGTTTAGCGAGTTATTGGTAAAGAAAAACAAACATTATTAAAAATACTGTTTGTAAAAACTAAACAATGATTGGATGATTACTTATTATTGTAGCGATTATATTGAGGCATCATGATCAAAGCCCCGCATCAACTCAGACAAATGTCAGTGTTTGCACGAGTCGTCGAAGCTGGCTCTATTAGTAAAGCCGCCGAGCAATTGGCATTGTCGAAATCAGTTGTCAGTCAGCACCTCAAACGTCTAGAGCAAGAAATGGGTGCAACGTTACTGAAAAGAACAACCCGCCGTCAGCAATTAACCGCCGTGGGTCAAGAGTTTTACACTTATTGCCAGCAGCTTAATGACTTTGCCGAACAAGCTTGGCGCAGTGTTCAAGAGCGCCAGTCGGTGCCTCAGGGCGATATTGTTATTACTGCGCCGCACGCGTTAATGTCTAGCGTTGTCGTTCCGGCGGTAGGTCAGTTAATCAAGCAATATCAAGGTATCCGCCCCAAGTTTATTGTGAGCGATAAAGCGCTCGACTTGATGGGCGATAACATCGACTTGGCGATTCGGGTTGGTGCTTCAAGTGATAGTAATTACAAGCAACGTCGGATTGGGCAGTTTCGCGATGTCTTAGTTGCTAATGAGCACTATCTGGTTAACTCAAAACTGCCACTGGAGCAGATGTTTTACATAGCGAATCATTGGCAAGGGCGTGAAATTCATCACCAGTTTACCAGTAAAATAAACCCTGATAAGAGTAAGAGCTTAACCGTTAATGCAAACTGCGCGGTCGATAGCTTTCCATCAGCAATTGCTTTGATTGAACAAGGTGTTGGTATTGGCCTAGTGCCTGAGTTGGCATTGGCGCAAGCGCGGTCAAGGTTGGTTGAAGTACTGCCTGATTATCAATTGGCGCAAAATACCATTTATGCGCTTCACCCATACCGGCAGCTGCCTTTGGTGGTCAGTACCTGCTTAACGTCGATAGAACAAATGTTGTCGAAACAGGACTAGTTATCCATGCGTTAGTGTTATTAAGTGCTTTAGTAGTTGTCGGCAACGAGTGTCAATACTGGCTCGTTTTTGGTTGTTTCAAATGTAGATTGCTCAATTGATGCGATAATTGCTTTCGCTTCTTTCTCTGTTAACAAGCTATCTAATTTAGGGTAGAGAATTTGCTCTTCTTTAAGGTTGTGATCCAGCAACAAGCGCTCTAAACGAAAAATATGTAAGTTTTCGTCAAATTCTTTTTCGCCAGTGTAGTCGGCTATTTGCTGCTCAATATCGACAAGCGCTTGCCTGATCTCATTGTGATCGTTGCGCATGGTGTGAATTGGCCCGTGGATCAAGGCCAAATAAGCCTTAAAGTGTGGGAATAAAATCTTCTCTTCCCAGATCATATGCTGCTCAAGCTCTTGCTTATAGTCGACAAAGCACTTTTTTGCTTGGTCAAAATCAGTCGTCAAATAGTCTAAAAAGTCATTGAGCAGGACATTTAAACGATCGTGGTCAGCGTGAAGATAATCAGTAATTGGCGACATAATGATTGAGCAGTGGAAAAAAGAGAGGGTAATTATCGCAGTGCCCGCGCGCCATTACTTTGTTTTAGATCAAAGTCTATAGTGATAGTATGATCACAATTGCTACATTGGAATAATCTATTGTTTTATAAGCGTATTTTTATTTTCATTGGTTTGCTGTTTTGCCTCAGTGCTAAGGCAGTTGAACCCGTTAAGTTGAAGGTCGCGGTTGCCAGTAACTTTCACTGGGTCTTGGCGGAGTTAAGCGATGATTTTCAACAAAAAACAGGTATTGAGCTGAGCTTATCAAGCGGCGCCAGTGGCATTTTATACGGTCAAATTCGCCAAGGTGCGCCGTTTGATGTTTTCCTATCTGCCGATGAAACATTGCCAGTGCTGCTTGTTAATCAAGAACTTGCCGTGAGTTCGAGTTTGTCGACTTATGCTTTAGGTCGATTGGTGCTGTGGCAACCTAATCGCGATGTTAGTCCCCGTGAACACTGGTATAACAGCCTTGAGAGCTTGAGCGAGCAAGATCGCATTGCTATTGCTAACCCGCGCTTTGCACCTTATGGTCAAGCAGCCCAAACAGCACTTAAACCACTAGCTAATTACGATCAAATAACCGATAAACTGGTGAAAGCGGCCAACGTCAACCAAGCATTTCAGTTTGTCGATACTGGTCATGCTCAGCTCGGGTTTGTGCCGCTGTCATTGTTGAAGCGAGCTAGCGTGAAGTTTTCACAACAAGTATCGCGTTATCAAGGTTACTGGTTATTGCCGCAATCTGCACATCAAGCCATCGAACAAAAAGCAGTGGTTGTTAAACGCAGTAAAAAGCAGGCAGCAGGGCAGGTGTTAATTGATTATTTGCTGAGTCCTGAAGTTCAAGGAAAACTAGCGCAAATGGGCTATTCACCAGTAAAATTAGCGGAATAAAACCGCAAAGCGAAATGATAAATAGGTTAAGTAAACTCGATGATTTCTAGTCTGGATTGGCAAGCGCTTTGGCTGACTGTCAAATTGGCATTGTTAACAACCGCAATCTTACTGGTGATTGGTTTGCCCAGTGCTTGGTGGTTAGCCCGTTACCAAGGTCGTTTTAAAGCCTTTATTGAAGCCTTAATTGCCTTGCCATTGGTGTTGCCGCCGACAGTTTTGGGCTTTTATTTATTAATGGCTTTTTCACCCAATAATTGGCTTGGCAATACGTGGCAGTCGCTGACCGGGCAATCGTTGGCGTTTAGTTTTAGTGGTATTTTACTCGGTTCAGTGATTTACTCGTTGCCATTTGTGCTACAGCCGTTACACAGTGGTTTTAGCCAACTCGGGCTCAAGTATAGCCAAGCGGCAGCTGGCCTCGGGATGCCAGCAAGGCAACGATTTTTCCATTTGCTGCTGCCGCTAATGAAGCCGAGTATTATCAGTGCGGCGACGCTTGGTTTCGCCCATACCTTAGGTGAGTTTGGGTTAGTGTTGATGATAGGCGGCAATTTACCCGGAGAAACCCAAGTGTTATCAATTGCCTTGTACAACCATGTTGAAGCGCTTGACTATCAGCAAGCCCACAGTTTGGCCGCCGTGTTAATTGTCTTTTCGGTACTGGCGTTAACCGTACTTTATCGCTTTAATCGCAGTTTTAGATTGGGAAGTGTTTGATGTTAAGCATGCAATGTCAGCTGGACTTTGGTAGCAACGACAAAAACTGGCCAGCTAAAGCCTTCAAGCTTGACCTAGATTGTGAAATTCCGCTGACAATTACTGGTGTATTTGGCCATTCAGGCAGCGGTAAGTCGAGCTTACTAAAGTGGCTAGCAGGTCTGGAACAGCAAGGGATTGCCAGTAAAAGTGAGCTTAATATTATTGAACGTGCTAGTAGCGACGATGAGCAACGACGACAGCGTTTAACTGACCTTAAAACCGAGCAGCGTCCCTTTGCATGGCAACAGCAACAAGCCTTGTTGTTTCCGCATTTGACGGTCAGCGAGAATCTCGCCCTGATTGATAAACACAGTGTTACCAGTCGAACTCGGCCATACTCGGTCGATCAAGTTATTGAATGGACTGGCATTGGCCCGTTACTGTCACAACCAGTGACAAGTTTGTCTGGCGGTGAAGCGCAACGGGTGAGTTTTGCCCGTACGCTAATTACTGGTAAGCGCATCATTCTGTTAGATGAGCCTTTTACGGCCTTAGATTGGTCAACTAGAGTGGCGATGTTGGCGCTTATTCGCCAGCTTCACCAAGTGTATCAGCTGGCGTTTATTATCGTCAGTCACTCATTGGCTGAATTATCGTATTGTTGCCAACACATTATTCATCTCGTGCAAGGACAACTTGTGCAACAGGGCAGTTCTGAGCAGGTGTTGCCGAAATTGAGTGAAACCAGCACTGAACAAACGTTTTCGCTACTCGACTTTGTTGAGCCAAGCGATACTCACGGCCAACAATATGGTTTGATGGCCTGCGGCCTTAAAGGTTGCGAACAAAAACTATGGCTCACCCAGCAGAGTTATACTAACGCTGGTAGTAGAGTTCGAGTAGCCGCCAACAAAGTGAGTTTAGCCCGAGCACAGCAAAGTCAGTCGAGCATGTTGAATTGTTTATCTGGAGAAATTGTCGCGATTGACTCAATGGCTGTGCAAAAAAGTGATCAGCAACTGAGACAACATAAGTCAACGCAACACCAGTCAAATCAAAGCGTATTAGTGACTGTATTAATTGGGCAACAGCTGCTCAGAGCCGAAATATCGAGTTACTCTTGTCAGCAGCTGTCACTTGCTAAAGGGCAAAAAGTATATGCCCAGTTTAAAGCGCTCTAGCCTTACTCAATTGGCTAACACAGTGGTGATTAATTGAGTAGTGAACCAAACATTAATACTTTCACTTGTTCGCCAGCACTAACACCGGCGTTGTCTTGTGCCAACACTAGATAACAGTTGGCTTGACTCAGCGAAGATAATACCCCTGAGCCTTGGCGTGATAACGGGGTTACGGTTAACTGGCCGTTGTCATCGATACTAGCTACAGCTCTTTGATAATCTGCGCGTCCCGGACGTTTTCGAATGTTGCGCGTGGTTATCGCATTTAACAATAATTGCTGACGCGGATTGACCGAGGTCCCTGCGATTTTATTGAGGGCTGGCAACACAAGCTGATCAAAGGTCACGGTGGCAGAAACTGGGTTACCGGGTAAGCCGAAAAAGTAGCTGTCACTGAGTTTGCCAAAAGCAAACGGTTTACCGGGTTTAATGGCGACTTTCCAAAATTCGATAGTGCCGAGCTGTGCCAATACCTCTTTAACATAATCGGCATCACCGACTGAAACACCGCCTGAACTAATCACGATATCGGCTTGCTGGTTAGCGTCGATAAAGGCTTGTTTTATTGTTGCCTGGTCATCGGCAATGATGCCAAAGTCAATGACATCTACCGCTAACTTGGCCAACATCGCCTTTAATACGGTGCGATTGGTTTCGTAAATATCACCGTCGTTGAGGCTTTGTCCCGGTTGTTTTAATTCGTCGCCAGTTGCCATAACCGCAATTTTAACTTTGCGATAAACATTAATGTCCTCTATGCCGAGCGAGGCAATTAAGCCAACATCGACGGTTTTTAGCTGATGGCCAGCAGGGAAGACTTCTTGTTGCTGGCTAATATCCTCACCGGCTAAACGAATGTTTTGACCAATTTTATAGTCACCATTAATGGTCACTTGTTGATCTGACACTTGCGTGTTTTCTTGCATCACCACAGCGGTTGCCGCACTTGGGACTTTTGCGCCAGTCATAATTCGAATGCACTGACCGGGACTCAGTTCACCCAAATAAGGTTGACCTGCTAGCGCACTGCCAACTAGCGCAAACTGTTTCGGCAAATCAGCAGTGTCAAGGTTGTCTGCTAAGCAAAGTGCGTAACCGTCCATTGCTGAATTGTTAAAATTGGGTACATCAATCGGTGATTTAACGGCACTCGCTAAGGTGCGACCGCTGCCTTGATGATATTTGATGCATTCAGTGTCTGTGACTTGGCTGACCTGAGTAACTAGTTGTTCAATGGCTTGGTCAATAGGCATTAAGCCGGGTGTGTTATCACAGGTTTGCATCGAAAAATTCCTCGGTAAATATTAAGAGTATTAGCGGTTAGTGCGTTCAGGGTGAGCATTTGCAGACGGAATACTATAACACTGCTGGCTATTTTTATAGGCGAGTTTCGTTACTAGTGTTTGCGGATAACGGTGCGATAACTCAGTGAGTAATTGTTGCCAGTATTCAGGATAGCTTTTACTAAACAAAGTCAGTGGAAAATTACTGGCGAGTAAGACCCTATTTTCGCCAAAAAGCGCTAGACACAAGTCAATGACCTCGATTGGCCATTGGATGTCGTAAGTTCGGTTAGCCATCTCCCAACCAGAGCACTTAACAAAGGTGTTGGGCAACTGACTTATGAGTTTTAACCCTTGATACCAACTTGATGCCAGCATTGACCCGCGCTCAGCAATTGGTGGGAAGCCGGCGTGATTAATTTGTATTTGTAGCTTGGGACAAAGGGCCAATAGTTCGACAAAGGCTGTCACCTCCAAGCGCTGCTCGAATGACATTTGTAACTCAAAACTAAGCGCAGCTTGTTCAAGTAGTTTGAACTTTTCTGCGATATCACTGATGGCTAAAATACTCGCTGCGCGCTCATCAAAAATATCTCGAACCCCGTGCACGCTATGATAGCTTTTTAGTTTATTGAGCTGAGCGCGAAATTCTGGCAGCGGCAATGTTAAATCGAGATAAGCAATTGCCCGAAAGGGCAGCTGGCAGCACTGCTCAAGCCACTCAATTTCACGCCATGGCTGGTGGTTGTCAAAACCGGCTTCAATATGAACAAAACCAGCGAGTTGATAGCCGCTTTCAAGTGCTAAATCAGACTCTGAAAAACTGCGAAAAATTTTGTCTTTGTCGGGCCAGTGTGGCGGGTTGCTCGGCTGTAACCATTGATAATTGCCGCGTGCCAAATCGAACAAATGAAGGTGACTATCAATAATCTTCATATTTTGTGTCACTATTGCCATTTTATTGAGCGGTATAGCCGCCATCAATTACCTGTAAGCTACCCGTAATAAATCGGGATTTGTCAGAGGCAAGAAATAGTGCCAGTTCGGCGACTTCTTCAGGTTGTCCCAAACGATTGAGCGGTTGCAGTGCAGCTTCTTCTGCGTGAATTTGATGCTTGTCAGCCCCAGACTTTTGGCAGTAGTTGTCAATTGCTTGATGGTAAAGCGGCGTTTCGATAGTGCCCGGGCAAATGGCATTGGCGCGAATGCCGTATTCGGCGTAATCGAGCGCTGTCGTTTTCGCCATTGATGCCAATGCCGCTTTACTCAAGTTATAGACAAATGAATTGCGCTTGGCGACCAATGCTTGGTCTGAGGCAATGATAATAATTGAACCAGCTTGCTGTGCTTTCATTGATGGTAGCACTGACTTTACTGCCGCAAAGGCACCTTTAACGTTGAGATCAAAGACGCGATCAAAATCTTGCTCTGAGGTTTGTTCGATATTGGCGGAGAAGTGCATACCTGCATTTGACACCAAACAGTCAACTGGGCTTTGCTGGCAGATATCGGCAATCACTTGCTCCACTTCAGCAAAGTTTGTTAAGTCACATGGGTGAAACTCACCATACTCGCCTGGCTTGATATCTAGATTAAAAACCCGATAACCGCTTTCACTAAAAAGCTTTGCTATTGCTAAGCCAATACCTGAGCTAGCACCAGTGACAATACAACGTCTAGTTTTTGGGCTAGCAATATTTTGCTCAGGATTCGTAGTTGATTTGACTGAATGAGAGAGGGTCATAGATATTTTCTGTTTTCAATATTTTCGACAATAATAAAACAAAGATATGGCGCGCGACCATGTTTATTTTTGTTTCATTTAGTGACAGATATTATTGATTTACAGACTGAAGTCTTATTATTGCGCGATTTAAAATTAAGCGAGCAAAAAGGCGATTGCTTTATGAATATCTACCTTATTGGGGTGTTATCTGTTTTAGTTATGATTAGTGGCTGCAGTCATTCAACAAGAACCACTGAACTAAGTGATGTTAATCGTTGCCAGCAAGCAGGAAACTGGCTAGAAAGTGAGGTAAGTTGTACTGAAAATGCATCGGTTGTTTATGAGCACACTGAACTTACAAAACAGATAGACAGTGTCAGTTGGCAGTTTGTTGGTTTGAAACAACAGCGTCAATGGCTACACAAAGTTAAAACTCATACTGACGACAAGCCAATAACAATTCAATTTAAACAACAGCGATTTTCCGGCCAAGCGCAGTGTAATGGCTTTTTTGGCCGTTACAAAACCTTAGACACTAACAAACCCATTTCCATTGCCATAAAGGATATTGCCACCACTCGGATGTTGTGTGCACCTGAGAAAATGGAAGAGGAGATTGCGCTCTTAATGTGGTTAAAAAAGGCGAAGTCGCTTGATGTTATCAATAACCAATTGATTATTATGTTAAACAAGGATAAGTCTTTGGTTTTTGAACAAGAAAACAATATCGTGGAATCGGTTAAAAGCACTTACCAAATTTGTGCTGAATCTCAAGAGGCACTGTTACTCGGAGTAAGTGATAACCAATGTGTAGCCAATGGCGTTGTTTATTTTGCCGACCACAGGCCAAGTATTTCTTTACAGTATTGCAGTCATTATTTTGATGGCTGTAATAACCATATCGTGAGCAATGGACAATTAGGTGCGTCAACCTTGATGGCATGTCCGCAAGAATTCGAGCCACCTGCGTGTTATATCGACCAACGAGTTTATCAAAAATCGACTGGTCGAGTGTTGAAAATAAATTCAAACAGTATTGATATTGTTTTTGATGATATTGTTGAAGTCTTTCAAATTGAAAATAAAAGCTATTTAAAACAGCTGGTTGTTGGCAATGAAGTGACTGTTGAATACGGTCAAGGCCACGATTATCAAGATAAGATTCTGCTGAATATCTGGTCAGTCCAGTAGTCCATCAATTTTCTTTCATTTTCATTTATAATTTGAAGTTATATTTAATAAATAAAGTTGCAAATAATAATAATTATCATTAAGATCCGCTCCGCATTTTACATTGGGATCAAAATGATGAAAAAAAATTGGTTGTTACTCACCACATCCGTGGTTGTCTTATCTGCCTGCGGAGGCAGTTCTGAGTCAAATTCCGCACCGAAATTTGATCAAGCGAATTACAGTCTAGCGTTAAAGGAAGACGCTAGTGCCAAAATAACCGTTAGCGCTAAAGATGATAATGGTGACAAGCTTACCTATTCACTGAGCAATGCCCCCGCCAATGCCACTGCAACAATTGATGCGAATAGTGGTGAAGTAAGTTACGTACCAACAGCTAACTTTAATGGTGATGATAAATTTACCGTCGCGGTATCTGATGGCACCGCGGTGACTAACGTTGAAGTGACTGTCACTATTGAAGCGGTCAACGATGCTCCTGAATTGGCACTCGACAAGCTCTTGGTAAGTGGTGGTGAAGTTAAAAAGGGCACGTTAGCGGCAACGGATATTGACGGTGATAGTTTAAAGTACGAACTCACCAAAGCACCTAAAGTCGGTGCTATGGTTATTGCAGCAGATAGCGGTGAAGTAACCTATACCATTAAAGATATCGTTAGCATTGATGATGCTTTTACCGTAAAAATTAGTGATGGTAATGGCGGTGAAATCACTAAGCAATTATCGCTTGGCACCAGCTTAGCGACTAATGCCGATCGCGCGTATTATTATTACGCTTGGGATAAATCTCACCTTAAACAAGCGCAAAAAATTAGCGATGGGCTAAAAGATGATGTTGTCAATTCAAGTGTCTACTCATCGCTAGTATCTGGCTACAGCAATGCTGGGTTCAGCGATATCACTGAAAGCATTTTGACCGGAGATGCTATCACGAATCAAATCACTCGCGCTTCTGCCTATTTATCAGCGGCAAATGCCAATATTCGTCTCGGTAACAAGAATAAGGCGACTGATTACTTAGTAAAGGCACAACAGCTTTATTCAGAACAGTTAGCGACCAATGGTATTGCTACCTTAGACGCTGGGTTTTTCCCAAGTTTAGCGACAGCTTATCGAGCGATGGGGGATGACAATGGTGCAACTCAAGCCTATAGCGTCATGGATTTAGTGATGAACTCTATTGGTGAAGGCACAGAAGCAAGGCGTCTCTTCTTTCGATTTAATTTTTATGTTGATGATTTAGTTGCTGATTATGAGGAAACTAAAGCTGAACAAGACCGATTGGCAGCGTTAGAGCAAACTGAACGCTTGTTGCGTTTTACCCCTAGAATTGGTTATAGCACTAACTTTGCCGATCAAAAATATTCGTCAGTAACTCTTGTTGCTTACGACTACGTGATTGAGAAATTTATCACCCTTAATGAGCCGGAACGGGCTAAACAAGCACTAGCACAAGCACTGGCGCTTTATGGCTATGTCGATTACGACAGCAACTACTCGGTAGCTGCTGACCCATATGCCGATACCACCAAAAACGATTATGTTTTCACTGTACCTGACTTTGCTGCTCACATGGTGACTTTATATCCATCGGTTGATATTAGTTCGTTAACTGAAATTGCAAAGGGCTCTATTTTCTTTGATTTTGTTAAAGACTCTATCATCGGTGACGCAGAAGAGGCATTGACCTTTGCTCGCGTGCGCGCCAGTACATCAGATCAGCAAGCGGTTGACATTGTTGTTGCCAACAAAAAGTCAGATGATTTACGCCAGCACTTTACCGAGTTAGTTGCGTTTAACATCCGCACTAAAGGCGCTGCCATTTATATGATTGATCAAGGCCGATATAGCGCTGCCGATGCTTTGGCGCAAGAAGCATTAACCCTTATTCAAAGTGATGAGTACTTAGCAGAAAACCGCAGCAGCTTTTCCTTTATTAGCGGCGAGTCAGGATGTGGCCGCTTGGTGCGGGTTTATGAGCAGTTAGAGCGTTTAAGCGCTGGCAATGGTTATAGTGAAAAAGCAAAAAGCACCGCAAAAGTGTGTGGTGATCTAATGTTGGCTCACTTTAACGAGCGCAAAACCGATAGCAAAGGTAACCTGTTAGTCAGTACCAAAGAAGCTGTTCAAGCGGCGGCGATTGTTGCTAAGTATCTGACTAGGCATGGTCATACTGAAACCCTTAATGCTGTTTTAGCAAGTGCCAATAGCAATATAGAGTTGTTGAAAAACGACATTAGCGACAGCGAAAATCTCACCAAAGAAAAAGCCGATCGCTATGCCAATTTAGCGGTAGAACTTGCCCGAGGTGGTTTCTTCAGTCAGGCACAAAGCTTTTACGACAGTGCTTTGGCCGAAGCGGTTAAAATTGAAGAAACTACTAGTGCTGCCAGTGTTGGTAACTTTACCCGCGACCTATTCAACGGTCGTCGTCGCGCTGATTCGTCGTATCTTCAATGGATAGAAGCGATAAATGCCAATGAAAACGCTGCACAGAGAGTGCAAAACCGCCAACAAGCTGCAACGATTTTAGCTAAGCATTTAGATAAGGTAATACCATTTATTGCCACTAAATCTGATCTCATTAAAAACGAAGAGTACGTGCCATTTGCCGCAATTTACACTTATCTTGGCGATACTGATAGAGCCTTAACCATTGCTCAAGACGAAGCCTTAGGCGAGCTTGAAAAAGCGAGTATTGAAGCTAATGTCGCCCGCAACTTGGCCAGTGCTGACGCGTTTCCAAGTTCTATTGTTGCCAGTGTTGATACCGATAACGATGGCAAGCCAAACTTCTTCGCCCCGTTTGCTACGGACGAAATGATTAGTGACTCGGGTTTGGTATTAGACGAAGACAGTGATAATGACGGAATTAAGGACGAAGAAGATCCGTCACCGTTAGTAAAAAATAACTAGCCGTTATTGTTTATGAAATTATCACTTTCAATAATTGCCTTAGCAAGCTTAGCGCTTGCTAAGGCAGCATCGGCACAAAATGCGCAAATAGCTTCGCTGCAAAAGCGAGAAAAAGCTTTGCTTGAGGCTTGCCAATCAGAATCGAGTAGGGAAACTGAGTCTGATTGTCAGAGCGATGACGCTAAAGATGTCGAGCGCATTACTGTGTTGGGCTACAAGTTAAACCCAATAAATACTGGTAGTGAGGGTAGCTATACCATCGATAAAAAAATTATCGATGACTACCGATTCGGCAACGGTAATCTCAATGATATTTTAGCGATTCTACCTGGGGTGCAATACAGCGACCAAACCCGAGCAGAAGATCAATTGACCTCAATCGTACCAGACGAAGTGTCGATATCTGGCGCCCAAGGCCATCATTCTGGTTACAACATTGATGGCATTAGTAATAATTCACGCTTGAGTACCGGCAATGCTCAGGTTGATGAAAACTTGCGACAGGATATTAACACTCATAGCCAAGCCAGTTTTATCAACTTGTCACTGGTTGATACGATAGAAGTATATGACAGTAATATTCCAGCGAAATACGGCCAGTTTTCAGGAGGCTTGGTTAATGTCACCACTAAAAAACCAAGTGTTGAGCCGAGTTTTGGTATTGGTTATCGCACCACTGGCGATAGTTTTAGCAGGCAAATTCACATCGCCGGACCTGAAAATGAAGCGTCGTCACGACTTTATCGGCCATCTTTTGACAAAGTAGAGGCGGATATTTATTACTCTGGGCCAATTACTGACCACAGTGGTATTGTGCTGCAAGCGCAATTTTTAGAGTCGACAGAGTATCTTGATCAACTTGGTCAAATCAAGGCTCAACAGCAGAAAAATACTAATGTATTGGTTAAGTACCATCACGATTTTACGCTCAATGATAGCTTAACGGTTACTGCATTATACGCACCGTTCAACGGCGACTACTTTGAGAAGTTCCAACGCAATAGTGACTATTCAACCTCTGGTGGTGGTATTAGTACCAGTATTGCTTACGGTCACGACGGCCGTTGGGGCACAGTCAATAGCCAAGTGAGTTACAGTGACAACCGTTACGAAAAACGAGCACCTAATTATTGGTTGGCGTGGCGTAATATTCGCGGTCGCAGCTGGGCTGACTATTATGGTGGTGAAAGCAGTATTGAAGGCGGCTTTGGCGACATCGACAAAAACGAACGTCGGATCAGTGCCGATATTGATACTGTACTAGCACCATGGCAGTGGCTGAACGCTGAGGTCGAGTTAACGGCGGGGCTAAATTTTCAGCATCAAATCCAAGAATTCAATCGTTTGACCGACAACGTCATTTACAACGGAGTTGTGACTAATTCAAATATTGATTGTGGCGCCTATACCATTGACTGCGTTGAAACCGAGTTAAAGCTTTCGCTAGCAGAGCTTGAACAGCAGCTCGGTCGACCGATCGATTTAACCAACGCCAGTGATATTTTGCTTTACCAAAATAATGTGGTTACTGCCGGGCAGTATTTTCAAAACCGCCAAGTAGCCCAAGCAAAAGACACCTCGGTAGCGGTAAATTATTTAGCTTTTTACAGTGAGTTGAGCGTTGACTGGCGCAATCACCAAGCAACACTGGGAGGTCGTTACGAATACAATGACTTTTTCAAAGAGCACAATATAGCACCGCGTTTTAGGTGGCGTTGGGATTTGTTTGCCGATCAGCAGCATCTGATTAGCTTTGGAGCTAATCGTTATTACCAAGCAAACTTAACCCAATACAAACTCAATCAGTCTATCACGCCTGCGTTTAACGAATATCGCCGCAGTTTTGGCAATCAGTTGCAAAACTGGGTAGTCGCCCGTACTGGACAAGGTCATTTGTATGTCTTTACCGATACTGAAACCCCTTATGCTGATGAGCTCAGTCTCGATTATCAATATCAGTTGTTTGGTGGCACTTTGCAACTCAAGTGGTTGAGTCGTCAGAGTAAAAAGCAAATCACACGCACTGAGGGCTTTAATGAAATTGGTCAAGCGGTGCTCTATGGTACTAATCGCGGCGCCAATGACTACCACCGTTATACACTTGCTTGGATGGCCAATTACGAGAATTTTCACGTCCAGTTTAATATCTCAAAGGCGTCAAATAAGGTTGATAAGGCGACTTTTGATGGCGAGTTTGACGGGGCCAATGGGACCTTTTTTGGCACTAGCAATTTTCACGACCAAGAGTTGGTTATTTTGCGTCAAGTGGTTGAAGAAAGGTTTGCGGGCACGGACCAAGTTAGGCTAAAGACCACAGAGTCGTTGATTACTGAACATGATTTGGGCTACCAACGCACTGACTTTAACCGACCGGTTATTGCCAATTTGAGCTTTGGCACCGATTGGCACAATTGGCAACTGGCCAGCCACTTCCGTTACAGCGCATCACAAGACGCTATTTATGCCACCGGTGAAACTGACTCTGTAACGCTAGAAACCAACGTCTGTGAGGGCTGTGTTATCACTCGCAAAGACTTTCCGGTATATCGCAAGTACCGACGCGCTAGCTATTGGTTGGCCGACGCTAGCATTAAGTACCACGTGCCAATGTTTGGTTTCGGTAGCTTAACGCTCAGTGCTGACTTTAAAAATATTTTTAACCGCCGTACCTATCAAATTGGCCCGTTGGCGACAGGTACCGAATTGGGTCGTAGCTTTTGGTTGGGAATTCGTTACCAACACTAATTGTTTTATTAAGTTTATTATTTGGAGATTTTATTATGAGTTTATCTATCGTTAGCGCAGCGCTTGTTAGTCAGTTGTGTTACTTCCCCGCCCATGACTTAGGCGATGGCTATTGGTTAAAAAAAGCGAATTTACTTGAGCCTGAATTGATGGCAGCGGTCAAGAGTCAATCTGACACCTGCATTGAGCTCACTAAACAAAGCGAGCTTGATGAGGCCGCGCATTTGGTCAAATTAGACCCGACTAAAAAAACGATTGTTTTATCAAAAAAGTAGTCGCAAACAATACTATTGCCGCTATGCGGCAATAGTGCCAAAACCTCAAATAACGTTGTCGTAGCCCTTTTAAGTTTACTCCTTCACTTCCCCTCGATATGAATTTTATATTTTTTAGTACAATACCTTTAAACGCAATGTTATTACTGCTTTTAACAATAAGCTGTTCAGCCTTTGCAGATACTCATACGGATATTAGTAGTGATCTCACTTTGTTGCGAACGACTTATTTGAAAGCGCCAGAATTTTGGCCAAAGCCACTATTAGACTCTGGTATAGAGCACAACGAGCTGGGCTTGTTACCATTGCCGGTTTTTCCGAAGACTAACCCTTTTAGTCGTGCGAAAGTTGAATTAGGTCAACGACTGTTTAACGACCCGCTATTGTCTGGTTCTGGGCAAATCGCATGTGCTAGCTGTCACGACAAAGATTTGGGCTGGGCTGATGGTAGACAAACATCTTTTGGTCACAACCGGTTACGAGGCACACGAAACGCACCAAGTATTGAAAATGCAGCCTACTTTACTGAGTTTTTTTGGGACGGTCGGGCTGACTCTTTAGAAGCACAGGCATTGCAACCCATTATCAATCCAATTGAAATGAATACGTCAATTGAACAGGTGCTGATTAAATTAAAGCGAGATCCGAGTTACGTTGAGGCTTTTAATCAAGTATTTTACAATACTGGTATTACCGCGGCAAACCTTGCCAAAGCAATCGCCACTTTTGAGCGTACGATTATTTCAAGATACTCTGCTTTTGACCGCTTTTTAGTGGCGCGTCATTATCAAGGCAGGCAGCATCAACTGCTAAGTGCTCAACTTAGCGACCAAGCATTATTGGGCTTACATTTATTTCGGACAAAGGCACGCTGTTTAAATTGTCACAGCGGGCCGGCGATGACGGATAATAAATTTCACAATTTGGGACTAACTTATTACGGTCGAGAACTGGAGGATTTAGGCCTTTATCTTACCACAGGCAAAGCGCAAGACGTTGGCAAGTTCAAAACGCCAAGCTTACGGGGTGTAATGAATACCAAACCTTGGATGCACAATGGCTTATTTTTTAGCATGCGAGGAGTATTAAATATTTATAATCGCGGCGGCGTACCAACGGTAGTTGATGAGCAAGACCCTTTGTCTCCAGTCACCTCAAAACACCTGCAAAAGCTCAATTTAACCTTATCTGAAATTGAAGCGCTGGAAGCGTTTTTAGAGGCAATAACAGGATTTCCCGCCAATGGGCCATCGGTTCGAGTGATGAGCGAATTAGAACAGCAGTAATAATACTTTTGGTATCGAGCGTATATCACATACAATATAGTCATCTTGTATTTATTCTTTGGAATTTTGATGAAAATTTGTGGTGTAGAGCTAAAAGGCAACGATGCGATTATCTGTGTGATGTCTCGCGATATGGGCTTGTATGATATTCCTCGTGTCCGGGTGCCGAAACTGAGTATAGACAATGCCGGCAATGCTGAAGAAATGCAAAAATTTCAGTTCGACTTTGCTAAATTAATGGCTGATTACCAAGTAGAAAAAGTAGTAATTAAAGGGCGTGCTTTGAAAGGAAAGTTTGCTGGCGGTCCGGTTGGTTTCAAACTAGAAGCAGCCATTCAACTGATTGCTGACTTAGACGTTGAGATTGTTTCTTCGACTATGATCAAAAACAGTCTTGCGAAAAGCCAAGTCAATATTGATTTTCGCGATACTGGCTTGAAGAAGTTTCAAGAGCAGGCATTTAATACCGTGTTTGGGTATTTTGAGCAATAGTTTTTAGTAATTGTTGTTCGAACGTGAAAGGGGTCTAAATTTGATTTAGCCCCCTTTTTTGTCATTAAGTGAGTTTATCCAAAGTTTTAGTTTCTAAACTGATTAATCAAGCTTTGTTGTTCGTTAAGCTCAGTCAACAATTCGTTGCTTAGTTCAGTGGCTTTACGCCCGTGTTGCTCACTCTCTGAAGACATATCGGAGATGGCGATAACGTTTTGATTGACCTCTTCAGCAACCACTGATTGTTCGCCAATGGCGGTGGCAATTTGTTCACTTATTTGCGCTAAACTACTCACTTCAAAATGAACTTGCTCTAAAGACTCTCCCGTTTGTTGAGAAAGGTCAACACAAGTTTTAGACAACTGGTTACCTTGAGTCATCGCGTCAATGGCAAACTCAGATTCACTGAGTAACTGGGTCAGTAATTTATTAATTTCTTCTGTTGATTGTTGCGTACGCATGGCAAGCGCCCGTACTTCTTCGGCAACAACGGCAAAGCCGCGGCCTTGTTCGCCAGCACGGGCGGCTTCAATGGCGGCGTTAAGGGCGAGCAAGTTAGTTTGGTCAGCAATACTGCTGATCTCGCTCAATACAGTTTCAATCGATTGGCAGCCCGATGTTAGATTATTAATTGCTTGGTCAACTTGTGTGAGTTGCTCTGACAATTGATTAATCGCTAGGGTTGTACTGTCTACTTGCTGTTTACCCTCGATACTAATGTCTAGGCCTTGTTGGCTGGCAACGGCTGCTTGAGCAACGGTATGGGTAATTTCTTGCACTGTTGAAGACATTTGATTAGCTGCAGCGGCAACTTGCTCGGTCTCGCGGCGTTGCTCGCTTAAAATGCTTGCTACATTGTCGCCACTTTGAGACGACTGCTCAGCTGTACTGGTAATATTTTGTGAAATATCACTGACGCGACCGACAATGGCATTGAGTTCAGCTTGGCGTTTTTTTAAGGCTAATTCTATGGCACCAATTTTGTCATTGTTACCCGAATACAAATACGTCATTAACGGGTTGTCAAAAATTTGCTTAGCTTGTTGAACCACGTTTTGATATTTAGTACGCCATTGAAAAAATAAGGCGGAAGCAACTACTGATAGTGCGGTTAAGGGGATAGAAGTGAAGTAGTTGTCTGAGGTGATGAGGTTGATAGTGGATAATATGGCGAGAGTGAAGAAAAAATATTGGAACCAGCTGCTTTGGTCGGTTTCAGAAGCTATTTTCTTGGGCTGTTTACCTTGATTTAGCTCGGGGTAAACTTCGTTGGTTCTTCTTATCAAGTCATCATCCGGGCAAGTTCTTACTGACTGATATTCTTTGATTTGACCGTTGCTGTCTTTTATCGGTGTAACGAAAGCGTTTACCCAATAATAATCGCCATTTTTACAGCGATTCTTTACCGGCCCCATCCAAGATTTACCTGCACGAATGAACTGCCAAAGGTTTTCAAAGGCCGCTTTTGGCATATCTGGATGACGTACCATATTGTGTGGATTGCCTTTCATTTCGTCTAAGCTGTAACCTGCAATGTCGCAGAAGCTCTGATTGGCATATTTGATACGGCTGTCTAAATCTGTAGTGGAAAGAAGAATTTCTGATTTGGAAAATTTTTGTTCTCGGCTCATATAAGGCTCATTTATTATTAATAACAACAGAGGATTAATCTAATGCAGTCCTTAGCCACCAAACTGGGTGTGTGATATTTTGTTTCTAACGTTAATAGGCTGTAACAAAATATTTCAGGATAATCTATCGGGTTATTGACCGTATGTATAGTAATAACCTTACATTTTTTAATGAATTTTAAATCAAACTTAATCAACTAAGTTAATTTAGATCAAGTTATCGAGCTGTTAACAGGGCTAGAATATCGCTGTAGAGTTTAATGGTGAGAAAAGGTATGTCCGATAGTTTTGCTGGTCGATTGCAAGCCCTGTTAGAACAAAGAGAAGTCTCAATTCACGCGTTGGCAAAGGCGATTGGAGTTAGTCGTCAGTCGATATACAACTGGCTAGCGTCAGACCATATTAGTACTCGTTCAGTAAACAAAATCGCTCATTACTTTGCCGTTAGTCCGGACTGGCTTAAATTTGGTAATTCTCAGGGACAAGAAAGATTTTCACCTTGGTCGGGGGAGCTGTCGGCAGTGGTGGATGATAACCTGGCAATAACTAAGCAGCATTTGACCGAACTTGGTATTTGCCTTGGCCGTTATTATTTTGATCAGATTCGACTTGAATGGATCATTGGCGAGCAAGCACCGTTGGCAAAGCAGATTGCACTACCTATAGACGTCATCGAAATACGCCGCTATTTGACTAATTTGCAATGGCTTAGGTTGAAAAAAGCTTACATCAAGCTCTGTCGTTCAGGCAAAGGCCAAACCATGTTGTTAACCTTAGTACAGCACAATATCTCAGTAGCGGTTATTTTATTGCCACTGATTAATCAAGCTGGTGACTTAGTTGGCTTAACCTTTAATTTGAGCCAAACTGAGCTGGCGAGCAACACCGAAACATCACCTCATTTATTTGTTGACCAACAAACCACTAGAAACTGTGAACTGAGTTATTAATCCTCACTAAACTTGTGTCAATTAATACAAAGATGTATTAATGAACTAAAGCAAACCTATATTTCAAGTAATCGAGGTAAGTTTTAGTGGTATTTAAACGTTTTTGCGTTGGCATTATTGGGCTTTGGTTGACGGGGTGTAGTGTTCTACCAATTGACCAAGTAAAGGTTATAAAACCATTCTCGCTGCCAATTAACTACGAATTGATAGACCATCAAACTGTTGATGTTATTGATGAAGAAGAGCTATTTGCACTAAGTGATGGGCAGCAACAAGCCTTTCTCAACCAGTATCAACATTACGTGTCACATGGGTATGCGCCTCATAAAGCAATATTTCAAATACTAAAATCTGATTTAACCGACTTTACTTATTACGGCGAAACTAATACTGCTCAGCAAACGGCCAGCTTAGCTCGTGGTAATTGCATGAGTTTAGCTGTGCTAACGACTGCATATGCCAAGCTTGCCAATGTTGACTTCGATTATCGCAAGGTGAACACCTTGCCGATTTTCGAAAAACAAGGCAACGTTATTTTATCTTCTTCCCATGTTCAAACTTACTTATATAAACCAAACTTTAAACCTGAGATTGATACATATTATCTCAGGCCGCCAGGAATTGTTGTTGATTACTTTCCCAGTACGACAAATATGCCCGGCAGGTTGTTTAGCAAGCATCAGTTTATCGCAATGTATTACCGAAACATTGCGGCGGACTATTTGATTGATAATGAATTAGAAGCCGCATTTGCGTATGCGTTAGCAAGTCATCAGTATGATCAGCACAGTCCTGAAAATATTAATTTACTGGCTGTTTTACATCGGCGTTTGGGTGATGTCGAAGGGGCTGAGGCTATTTATCAAGCGGCCTTAGCACACGACTTAAACAATGTTGCGATGTTGAGCAACTACGCGACGTTGTTAAAATCACAACAGCGTTACCAAGAAGCGGAAATACTCGATAATAAAATTGCCGGTTTAGAGGATTTAAACCCTTATCAATGGCTTGAGCAAGCCTATGTTGAGCACCGGCAAGGGCGGGTTGCTGCGGCTAAACGTTATTATTACAAAGTGATTGAACAAGCCCCCTATGTGCATCAAGCATACTTGGGGCTTTATCAAATATATGCCAAGCAGCACCAGCTTAATAAAGCCAGGGAAATGTTAAAGAAAGCATTGACTTGGAGTTACGAATTAGATGATCGCAAGCTGTACAAAGCTAAGCTCTACAGCTTGTGGTAGTTCGTTGACAAAATTTCTAAAGTGAACTGATATTAACTGTGATCCGCTAGTATCATATCAGCCGCTTTACAGCCGATCATGATCGCGGGCGCGTTGGTATTACCACTAATCAAGGTTGGCATTATTGACGCGTCGGCAACCCGAAGATTGGCGATACCGCGCACTTTTAATTGGTCGTCAACAACCGCCATGTCATCTTGCCCCATTTTACAGGTACCGACTGGGTGATAAATGGTATTGGCCTTAGCACGAACAAATTCGAGAATTTCTTGATCTGATTGAACATCATTTCCGGGAAAAAACTCACTGCTAGTATCTGATTTTAATGGCTCTTGGGCAAAAATGTTTCTCGCCAGTTTTACCGCGTCAATCATTACTTGTTGGTCTTCGGGCTCGGTGAGTGCACTATTGAGGATTTTCGGGTGAGAGCTTGGTTTGTTGTTGTATAAACTAATACTTCCACGACTTTTCGGTCTCAACAAACATGCGTGAATGGCAACGCCGTAGTTGAGTAACATTTTGTTGTTGCGGCCGTGATCATCTAAGGCACAGGCGGAAAAATGCAACTGCACGTCTGGCCGAGATAATTCAGGTCTCGATTTCACAAAACCGCCACTTTCAGAGGTTGTTGTGGTTAATATGCCTTTGCGTTTAGTCATAAAGTTAAACAGGTGCTTTACGCCGTGTAATAGCACTGTTGGTCTAAAGGCGAGGATATCGGTCTTGTGATACTTTTTAATCACTAAAGTATCAATGTGTTCTTGCAAATTCTTGCCAACACCCGGCAAGTGTTGTTTAAGTTCAATATTGTGCTGTGCTAGCTCTTCTTGATCGCCGATACCCGACAACATCAATAGCTGAGGGGAATTGAAGGCACCTGCACTGACGATAACTTCGCGTTTAGCACTTAGCTCTTTGCGCTGCCCTTTTTGGCTAATGACAACGCCAGTTGCTTGTCCGTCTTCAATGACCACTTTTTCCACTAACACTTCAGTGAGTACCGTTAAGTTGCTACGAGCGAGGTTAGGTGTGACAAAAGCATCAGCAGCGCTGCAGCGCAATCCGTCTTTTTGAGTTACTTGATACTGACCAACACCTTCTTGGCTAGCGCCGTTAAAGTCTTTATTCTCGGGAAAGCCAGCTAACTTTGCCGCTTCAACGAAGTCTTGAAAGGCGTCGAGATTACTACTTGGTTCAGCGACATTCAACGGGCCACCGGTGCCGTGAAATTCACTGTCGCCACGCTCTTGGTGTTGCACTGCTTTGAAATATGGCAACACCTCGTCATAGCTCCAACCTTTGTTGCCAAGCTCGGCCCAGTGGTCGTAATCTTCTCGTTGACCACGGATATACAGCATTGCGTTGACTGAGCTACTGCCACCTAAGACTTTGCCTCTTGGATGGAAAATAGAGCGGTTATTTTGGCTGGGTTCCGGTGCTGAGTTGTATTGCCAGTTCAAGACCTTGTGCTTCATTAGCTCGACGATACCCAAAGGAATTTTGATCAACCAATTAGTATCTTTTGGTCCTGCTTCTAACAAACAGACTTGAAATTTGCCGTTGGCGCTTAGTTTATCCGCTAGCGCACAGCCAGCAGAGCCGCCACCGACGATAATAAAATCGTAATGTTCCATTCTTGCTTCCCCGTTATCTAGTGCCACTCAGCGTTATTTTGTACAACCGCTTTGTCTTTCTTATCTATGCGGATGGTATTACTACTGATTTGCCTATCTTATTATTATTGTTAGCTTTTATGATTAGCTAATATGGTGAGGCGAAACAAGTAGATCACTGAGTGATGATAATATTTGCGAATAGTGGTTATAACCAATCAAGCATTAATTTGGAAGTGTTAAATCGCTTATAAAGGTCATCATTGAAATAAATGCCAAAACAATGCAGAACGCGTTGTTTTGGCATTTTTGAGCCATACCGAGTGTGCAGTGGCGAGACCTACTTAAGTTATAGGCCTAACACTTTTTTACCTTGAACAAAGGTGATATCAACAGGGATATTAGCTTCTTCTAAACGAGCTAAGTCGCTGGCTAAGTCAGTTTTAATAATACCGCTGTCTTTCACTAATTGATCAACGCCTTGATAGTCGCCATTGCCTTGTAAGGTTAAAATTAGCTTAGATAATGAGTCTATTGCTTTGGTCATCTTGTCGATATTGACGCTATACAGACCGTCTTGGCTGCGACTAAATGCCCCTTGCTCTTGGAAATAGTTAAAGCGCACCATGTTCGCTTTGCCGTGCGCAGAGCTGGCGCCAAAACGCACCGAGCGGAAAATGCCTGCCATAAAGGTCACGTAGTAATCTTCTAGCTGGCCTTCAGTAATGGCGCCTTTCTCTAGCAATTGGCGAATCATATACAAACCTAAGATATCGGCTTTGCCTTCTTCAAGGGCTGAGGCGTGCTCTTTAAGCGCCTGACGAACGGTACCCTTGTCGTTAATGGTGTTTTTAATACCCAAACCATGAGCAACTTCGTGGAACATGGTATTGGCAAAAAACGCGGTAAAGGTAACGTTTTGACGTTGCTCTGGTGCAATTAACGTTGCGGCAATCGGTTGCATAATATGATCGAATTTGGCTTGCATCGCATTTTTTAATTGCAGACGACGCGTACCTTTGGCCAATTGCACTTGTTCATCGTTCGGTAAGTTGATGGCGATAGTTTTGCCACCAGCATTTGAGTGCCCAGCGTAGTAGATTACGTCGTAAGCGTTCAAATCGGCATCTGATCCTGGTGTTTCTGCTTTGTATTTTCGGCTGACAGGTAAACCTTTTTGCAGTTCGGGTAAGTACGCTGCGTATTTCGCCAGTTTTTCACTCCACGCCATGTCTTTGACTAGCACGTATGACTCAAAACCCGCGCGGTAACCGTAAAGCTGATCTTCATAGGTTTCAATGGGACCGATAACAACGTCGATAGGGTTGTTTTTCATATCCATCCAAGCAAAGTCAGACGCTTGATATTCATCTGTTCTCAATGCTTGTGCGCGCATTGTTAAGTAGTTTGCAAATTCTTGATCTTCTGCGTACTGAGCGGCTTGTTCTAAAATTGCCGCCATGCGATTAATTTCATCGCTGTAGGCCTCTGAGTAGGCGATTGTGCTAAGCTTGCCGTTTTGGTCGCGGCGAACTAATGAATACAAGCCTTCTTTGTCGTTGAAATTTGCTTGTTCAAATTCGGCTTTTGTGATGTCTTGAGGGTAAAACTGGGCGCCAGCTTGCTTTTCAGGTGTGTTGGCTAAAAATGCTTTATCGCCGTTGAGTCGGTCCCATGGGCCGTAGTTAATCTCGGCAAACTTGCGAACTTTTTCATCTTTAATCGCACTGAGAAACTCAGCTTTGTTGTCGCCAAACGCTTGTTGCCAAAACAAGTCATCAGCAATGTCAGAAGCTTCGATCAGTAAGCTTAGCATTTGCTTTTGGTTGTCGGACAAATGACTGAGATCTGCGGTCAGTTCAACGGTTTGGTAAATGTCTAAACGATTTTGGTATTCTGGTAATAATTGTGCTGATTTCAGTTCAGCTTCTTGTTGGCTACAGCCGATCAACGCCGTTGCACTAAAAATGATTGCGGCGGCAATTTTGGTGTATTTCATGATGGTTTCCAAGGATTTTTTCGACGGAAAAAGAGTAGGTAAAAACGCTTACTAGAGCAAGTGTTATTCTGATTATTATTTTGGTTAATTAAAGAGAAGCAGATATAAAAAAACCGGCTAATGCCGGTTTTTTCTTTAGGTTGCTGATGTCTATTGATTAACAATACTAACAACAGCAGAAATTTGTCTATCGAACAAAAATTATAACGCTTTGATTGCAGCGCTTAAACGGCTCTTACTACGAGCAGCTTTGTTTTTGTGAATAAGACCTTTGCTTGCGTAACGATCTAAAATCGGTGTAGCAGCTGCAAATTCTTTACTTGCAGTTTCTTTGTCACCGGCTTCGATGGCAGCGATAACTTTTTTTACTAAAGTGCGCATCATTGAACGACGGCTTGCATTGTGTTGACGGCGCTTTTCTGATTGTACCGCACGTTTCTTAGCTTGCTTTGAGTTAGCCAAGGTGAACTCCTAAAAGTGAAATTATATAGCTTAAATTTAAGGCGACGAAATATGCCTGTTTTTTGCCGAATTGTCAAACCTTTTCAAGATAAAAATGTTAGCTTTGTTGAAATATTGTCCCGCAGTGAAGTTGGCCAGATAAAATTGCCGGTTAATTGCCTTTCACGCTTGTTGCCGTTGCCTGAATACCGTCATAATGGTGCGCATTTATTTCAGTAGACCTTTTTCGGTATAGGTCATCGCTATTGTCAGATCTCATTGGGGGAGAACTTGAGCAAAAAACTGGTTAAGTCGGGACTCATTGTTAGTTTTATGACCTTGGTATCGCGCGTTTTAGGATTGGTGCGCGATGGTGTTATCGCTTACGTAATGGGGATTAATGCCGCGACAGATGTTTTCTTTTTTGCCAACAAAATTCCCAATTTTTTTCGCCGGTTATTTGCCGAAGGAGCCTTTGCTCAAGCATTTGTGCCGGTATTAAGCGAATACCAAGCGCTTGATGAAAAAGAGGGCACGGGGCAACAGCAAACGAGGCAGTTAATTGCTCAAGCTTCGGGTACGCTTGGCGTGTTACTAACTCTAGTGACTTTGTTTGGCATGCTGGCATCGCCTTTATTTGTGATGCTGTTTGGTTTTGGTTGGTTTACCGATTGGCTGAGCGACGGCCCGTCAGCACCTAAGTTTGAACTTGCCAGCGCCTTGCTCAAGATCACTTTTCCGTATTTGTGGTTTATTAGTTTAACCGCTTTAGCTGGCTCAATACTTAATACTTTGGGTAAGTTTGCGGTCTCCTCTTTTACACCTGTGCTACTCAATGTTTGTATTATCTCAACGGCGATATGGGGTTCACCATATTTTGAAAACCCCGCTTATGCCTTGGCTTGGGGCGTGTTTTTAGGTGGCTTGGTTCAGTTTTTATTTCAATTGCCGTTTTTATGGCAAGCACAGGCCTTGCCTAAGCCGAAGTGGGCATGGTCTGCGCCGGGTGTGGTGAAAATAAGAACGCTGATTATTCCCGCTTTATTTGGCGTATCGGTTACCCAGATCAATTTATTGCTCGATACCCTGATTGCCAGCTTTTTGGTAACGGGTTCAATTAGTTGGCTTTATTTTGCCGATCGCTTGTTAGAATTTCCTTTGGGGCTATTTGGCATTGGTATTGCCACGGTGATTTTACCGCGCTTGTCTGGTCTTCACGCGCGAGAAAATGGTGGTGAGTTTGGTCAAACCATTAGTTGGTCACTGAAAGTCGTGACCTTGATGGGGTTACCTGCATTAGCTGGCTTAATGGTTTTAGCGCAACCCATTATTATGGTTTTATTTATGCGCGGTGAATTTGATCAAGCTGATGTGTTGCAAGTGTCCTATGCACTATTCGCCTATTTATCGGGCTTGATGAGCTTTATGTTTATTAAAGTACTCGCACCTGGTTACTACGCGAGGCAAGATACTAAAACGCCAGTGCGCATAGGCATTAAAGCCATGGTTGCCAATATGGTGTTTAATCTGGTGTTAGCGCCAGTATTTGGTTATGTTGGGCTTGCGATCGCAACCGTATTGTCAGCGACCTTAAATGCCTCGCTTTTATACATGGGCTTGCGAAAACAAGGTGTTTTCAGTATTGATAAGAAGTTGTTGACATTCTTTGTCCGAGCTTTGATATCGGCATTGGTGATGGCAGCCTTAGTCCATGCGTTATCGCCGGAGTTTTCAGTCTGGTTAACCATGAGTTTACCAAGCCAAATCGCTTGGCTTAGCGCTTATATTGCCATAGGTGTTAGCTGTTATTTTGCAACGATTATTGCATTGGGTGTTCGGTTAAAAGATTTTAAAGTAGAAAACAGAGAATAATTTGCCGGTTGACCCTGTATTTTAGCTGAGCAGCTGTATATAATTCGTCGGTTTTATCGGCTCGTTGCACCAGTTTTGAGTGCCTTTTAAGCGAAAACGTGCAACGAGATCTACATTTTGAGGTTGTTGTTAGTCAATGCAGTTAATACGCGGAATATATAATATAAAGCCTGAAGACCACGGCTGCGTATTGACGATTGGCAATTTTGACGGTGTTCATTTAGGCCATCAAGCAGTGATTAAAGCCTTAGTTGCTAAAGCTAAAGCGCTAAATTCGATTGCTGCGGTAATGGTTTTTGAACCTCAGCCTCAAGAGTTGTTTGCCAAAGAGCGAGCGCCAGCGCGCTTGGCGAGATTGCGTGATAAGTATCACTTATTGGCTAAACTCGGGGTTGAGCGGTTAATTTGCGTCAACTTTAACCAAGCCTTTGCCGAGCAAAGTGCTGAGTATTTTGTTGAACACTTATTGGTCGCAAAGCTCGGTATTAAGCATTTAATTATCGGCGATGATTTTAGATTTGGTCGCGGGCGAAGCGGGAATTTTGAGATGCTTTGTCAATACGGTCAACAACTCGGTTTCGGTGTTACGGATACTGCGAGCTATAAATTAGCCGAATGTCGCATTAGCAGCACTGAAATTCGCCACGCGCTGTTAAAAGATGATTTGAACAGTGCCGCCAATATGCTGGGAAGAGCATATTCATTGTCTGGCCGTGTTGTCCACGGTGAGAAAAACGGTCGAAAATTTGGTTTCCCGACCGCTAACGTCTTGTTGAAGCGCCGAGTGTCGCCAATTGCTGGTGTCTATGTCGTTAAAGTGATTATGGATGGATTAGCCGCTCAACAAACAACTTATTTTGGTGTTGCCAATGTTGGCACTAGACCAACACTTAATGGCGTAAGGCAGCAACTTGAAGTACATATTTTCGATTTCGACGGTAACTTGTACGGTCGACACATCGAAGTACAAGTACTTGAAAAGCTTCGTCAAGAGCAGCGCTTTGACTCGTTAGCAGCGCTGACTGAACAGATTGCAAAAGATAGCGAACAAGCTCGGACACTAGTACAGACAAACTATGCCAGTGTTAGTGCCAGCAAATAGCATTAGTATTAATTTAACGGATATTTGAATCAAATGAGCGATTACAAACATACCTTGAACTTGCCAGATACTGCGTTTCCAATGCGTGGCAATATGGCAAATCGTGAACCTAACATGCTAAAAGAATGGGCCAGTAAAGATTTATACGGTCAAATTCGCGCGGCAAAAAAAGGTAAGAAATCGTTTATTTTGCACGATGGCCCGCCATACGCAAATGGCAACATTCACTTAGGCCATGCGGTTAACAAGATTCTTAAAGACGTTATTGTTAAAGCTAAAACACTATCTGATTTCGATGCACCATACGTACCAGGATGGGATTGTCACGGCTTGCCAATTGAATTGATGGTTGAAAAGAAGGTTGGTAAACCAGGCCATAAAGTTTCTGCTGCAGAATTTAGACAAAAATGTCGCGACTACGCTGCTAAGCAAGTTGATGGGCAGCGAGAAGACTTTAAACGCCTTGGCGTATTTGGCGATTGGGATAAGCCATACTTGACCATGAACTTTGACACCGAAGCTAATATTATCCGCGCTTTGGGTAAAATTGCTGACAATGGTCACTTACAGCAAGGTTTTAAGCCTGTGCATTGGTGTACTGACTGTGGCTCAGCACTCGCTGAAGCGGAAGTTGAATACAAAGACAAGCAGTCCCCAGCAATCGATGTCGCGTTTAAAATTGTTCACGCCGACATCGCTGAAAAGTTTTCACACCCTGAAGGCCATGCTGGCGAAGGTGATGTTTCAGTTGTTATCTGGACGACAACGCCTTGGACGTTACCGGCTAATCGCGCCGTTGCTGTGCACCCTGAAGTGGAATACAGTTTAGTACAATGTGAAAACGAGCAAGGTAAATTCCGCCTTATTCTCGCTTCTGATTTAGTTAGCGACTGTATGGACCGCTTTGGTATTAGCAAATATCACGCGCTTGGCTTCTGTAAAGGTCAAGAGCTTGAGCTAGTACAAGCCGAGCACCCGTTTAACAATGTTAACGTTCCGGTTATTTGCGGTGACCACGTTACGACCGACTCAGGTACTGGCTGTGTTCACACGGCGCCAGGCCACGGTGTTGAAGATTTTGAGGTAGGTAAAAAATACAACTTAGAAGTTGCTAACCCAGTTGGTGCTAATGGTGTTTACCTTGAAAGCACGGAATTATTTGCTGGTCAGCACGTCTTTAAAGCGAACGACTCTATTGTTGAATTATTAAAAGAGCGCGGTGCCTTATTACACCACCACGCTTACGAGCACTCTTATCCGCATTGCTGGCGCCACAAAACGCCCATTATTTTCCGTGCCACTCCACAGTGGTTTATCAGCATGGATCAAAAGCAATTGCGTCAAGATTCATTAGCTGAAATTGAGAAAACACAATGGATCCCTGATTGGGGCCAAAGTCGCATTGAGTCAATGGTTGAAGGTCGACCAGATTGGTGTATTTCGCGTCAACGGACGTGGGGCGTGCCTATTGCCTTGTTTATCGACAAAGATACTGGAGCATTGCACCCGCGCAGTATCGAGCTTGTTGAAGAAGTAGCAAAACGCGTTGAGCAGAAAGGCATTCAAGCGTGGTTTGATCTAGAAGCGCAAGAGTTAATTGGCGATGATGCCGAGCAGTACATCAAAGTGCCTGACACCTTAGATGTTTGGTTTGACTCAGGTGTCACCCATTACTCGGTTGTTGATGCTCGTCCTGAGTTTGACGGTCGCGCCGATTTGTACTTAGAAGGTTCGGATCAACATCGTGGTTGGTTTATGTCTTCGATGATGTCATCGGTGGCAATGAACGGTCAAGCACCATACAAGCAAGTGCTTACTCATGGTTTTACCGTTGATGTTAATGGTCATAAGATGTCTAAATCATTGGGTAACGTTATTACGCCATCTGAAATTACCAATAAGCTTGGCGCTGATATTCTGCGTTTATGGGTGGCATCGGTAAACTATACTCAAGAAATTACCGTATCTAACGAAATCTTTAATCGTCAAGCTGACGCTTATCGCCGTATTCGCAATACCTCACGTTTCTTATTGGCCAACATCAATGGCTTTGAGCCAGCGCAGCACACCGTCGCCTTTGATGATATGGTTGCGCTAGACCGTTGGGTTGTTGGTCGTGCCGCACAGTTGCAGCAAGAAATTATCACCGCATACGACGATTACGAATTCCACTTAGTGGTGCACAAAATAATGAATTTCTGTACTACTGAACTTGGTGGCTTCTATCTTGATATTATCAAAGATAGACAATATACCGCTAAAGACAGCAGTGTTGCCCGTCGTTCTTGTCAAACGGCGATGTATTTGATCGCTGAAGCAATGACGCGTTGGATGGCGCCAATTTTGTCGTTTACGGCACAAGAAATTTGGCAAGCCTTGCCAGCCCCAGCTGCGGGTGAGCGCGGTGAATTTGTTTTCACTAATGTTTGGTTTGACGGCTTAGTTGAAATCGAACAAGACGCAGTCCTTAACAATGAGTTTTGGGCGCAATTGTTAGAAGTTCGCGCTGAAGTGAATCGCGCACTTGAAGTTGCTCGCAACGAGAAAAAAGTAGGTAAAGCACTTGAAGCGCAAGTAACCTTGTACGCAACCGCTGAGCTTGCCGACAATCTCCATAAGTTGGCTGATGAACTGCGTTTTGTCTTAATTACGTCGGCAGCACATGTCGAAGTTGTTGACCAAGCACCAGCGTCTGAGACCGGGGCAACAGCGACTGAATTAGCTGGTTTATGGGTTGCGGTGACAAAAGCTGAAGGTGAGAAGTGTGATCGCTGTTGGCACGTGACCACAGATGTTGGCACTAATACTGAACATCCTAGCCTTTGTGGCCGTTGTGTTACCAATGTTGATGGCGATGGTGAACAACGTCAGTTTGCTTAAGTTTCAGTATAAGCAAGCGAGCACCTGTTACCTTAGGTAACACAATTTAAGTGGGCATTTTATGGCCCACTTGTTATTTTAGGATTTTAAAAACCATAACCAGAGTATGTGTTTAATCTGGTTTTCATTATAGTAGTAGATAGACGATGAAATTAGAGAGTAAAGAGTCGGGCCTACGTGAGTCAGGATTGGTTTGGTTGTGGCTAACGGCAGTGGCACTGATTTTAGATCAAGCGACCAAACACTGGGTTGCTGGTACTATGGAATTGTATCAGTCAATTGAAGTGCTGCCGTTTTTTAGTATTACTTATGTTCACAATTTGGGCGCTGCGTTCAGCTTTCTCGCTGACCAGGGCGGCTGGCAGCGTTGGTTTTTCACTGCTATTGCAGCTATAGCCAGCGTGATTTTTTTGGTCTGGTTAAGCAAAACACCAAAACAGAATAAATGGCTCTCGATTGCTTTTGCTTTGTTACTCAGTGGCGCAGTCGGTAACTTAATCGACCGCGTACTGTTTGGTTATGTTATCGATTTTCTTGATTTCTATTGGCAAGGCAACCATTGGCCAGCGTTTAATATCGCTGACAGCGCAATTTTTATTGGCGCAGCCATGATGATAATCGACAGCTTTAGACAAGAACAGAAGACTAAACCAGCTCAAGATAGTTAATCTTAACAGGTAAGAAAATGACAGAGACAACAAAAACGGTTAACAGCGATTCACAGTTAATCACCCACATCACCATGAAGTTAAGTGATGGCTCAGCGGCAGACAGCACTAAGGTTCACAACAAACCAGCTAAAATTATTATGGGTGATGCCAGTATTTCTCCAGCGTTTGAACAGCAGCTATTAGGCATGGCAGCGGGTCAGTCAAAAGAGTTTACGTTGAAAGCTGCTGACGCTTTTGGTGAAGTTAATCCCGATAATATTCATTACTTGGACGCGACCAAGTTTAGCAGTGATGCGCCAGCAGAAGTGGGCAATATTATCACCTTTACTCAACCTGGTGGTGTTGAACTGCCCGGTATGATTAAAGAAGTGTCTGGTTCATCGGTAACCGTTGATTTTAATCACCCGCTTGCCGGCCAAGACGTTACTTTTGTTATTGATTTAGTAGAGATTCTATAAAGAGGTTGGCATGGAAATTATTCTAGCGAATCCTAGGGGCTTTTGCGCCGGTGTTGACCGAGCGATTAGCATTGTCGACCGCGCATTAGACTTATTTGACGCGCCAATTTACGTCCGTCATGAGGTGGTACACAATAAATTTGTCGTCAATGGCTTAAAAGATCGCGGCGCCGTGTTTGTCGATGAACTCGATGAAGTGCCAGACGACAGCACCGTAATTTTTAGTGCACATGGTGTCTCTAAAGCGGTTCGCAATCAGGCTAAAGACAGAGGCTTAAAGGTATTTGATGCAACTTGCCCTTTGGTCACTAAAGTTCATATGGAAGTATCGCGAGCTAGCCGTCAAGGTGTCGAAATGGTCTTGATTGGTCATGCCGGTCATCCTGAAGTTGAAGGTACTATGGGCCAGTATGAAAACCAAGAAGGTGGTATCTACTTGGTTGAATCACCAGAAGACGTAGGTAAACTAGAAGTTAAAAACTCGCAAGCTTTGCACTTTTGCAGTCAAACGACCTTATCTGTTGATGATACCAGTGATGTCATCGATGCGTTGCAGAAAAAGTTTCCTGCTATTGAAGGACCGCGTAAAGACGATATTTGTTATGCCACTCAAAATCGCCAAGACGCTGTACGCTCAATTGCAGCACAAGTTGATTTACTGTTAGTGGTTGGCGCAAAAAACAGTTCAAATTCAAATCGTTTGCGTGAGCTCGCTGAAAAAATGGGTACCAAAGCACATTTAATTGATGACGCAGCAAGTATCGAGCAAAGTTGGCTGCAAGGCATTGAGCGTGTTGGTGTAACCGCGGGGGCTTCAGCACCTGAGGTATTGGTAAAAGATGTTATCGATTATCTAAAATCTCAGGGTGGTCAAGAAGTTGTTGAACATCCAGGCAGAGAAGAAAATATTGTGTTTGCAGTACCTGCTGAATTGAGATAGTCTTTGATTAATTGTTGTAAAATTAATCAACCGAGTTGAGCTTTCATCGTCTGTCATCAAAAAATGGTTATCAAATTTTGATGAAATTATTTGTTGGGAGCTTCACTCTAATATGTTGTTAGTGGTTAATAGGAACTCAATAACATATTTAAAGGAAGGGTTGGCATGATGTTGTTCACGAATGTGATTTTTACCAGCTACAAAAACAAATTCTACCTTTCAAGCACAGCCTCTTGGTTGGGCTTTTCACCTCTTATTGTCTATTCTTTACTATATTTCAAACGTAATTGCGCTGGAGCGATGCAATGAAAAACTCTGCCGGCTTTAGCTTTATTGAAGTACTTGTCGCTTTAGTTATTTTAGCTTCAGGAATTCTTGGTGCAGTGGCAATGCAAACAACAGCTAAAAAAGGTAGCTTTGATGCCATGCAGCGCTCGATGGCCTCCGCACTAGCTCAAGATATTATTGAACGCATGCGCAATAATGATATTGATCAATTAGCAAATTACGCGGGCACGTACGGAGCAGGTAATTTCGCGCAGGGTAATAATTGCGATACACCTGCTAATCTTTGTAGTCCGGTAAATATTAGAATAAGAGATCAGTACGAGTGGGAACAAAAATTAATAGGTTCCGATACTAAGTCGGGCAATGTTAATGCCGGTGGTTTAAGCAGTGCTTCGGGCTGTATTAACCATAATAATAATGCAGTCACTGTTGTAGTCAGTTGGGAAGGCAGAACAGAAGTAGCTGACGGTGCAGATGCGGGGATTGGTGCAGTATCGAGTAACTGTGGCACGGCTAGTGGAACTCGTCGACAAGTAATTATTCAGGCGTTTATTTTTTAATATGAACAAGCAACGCGGTTTTAGTATTTTAGAAATTTTTATAGGGCTGGCTTTAGGCTCTGTGCTCGTTGCGGGCGTGTTAAGCGTTTTTGTTGGTATGCGTACTACTACCGAAGAAACGAGCAGTATTGGTGAGTTACAAGAAAATGCTCGCTTTGCATTAAATGTGTTAACGGATGATTTATTGCGTCAAGGCTTCTGGGGCGATTTACCCGGGGGATTATCAACGAGTACTCTTCAAGCTTTCCCTAATGGGCCTGCTGGCACTGAGTGTAGAGGGGCGGGCACAAACAATGGTACTTTTCCTGCAGCGGCTGCTGGGCCATTTAGAGCTCTTTGGGGAGCGACAGTTGCTGGTAATTCAACGATGTCATGTGCAAGTGTTAATGACGCAAAACGCGGTTCAGATTTAATCCAGATAAAGCGGGCTGTAACGTTTCCTCAACCCCAAAACCAAGACGGTTCACTAGTCAA
Source organism: Endozoicomonas sp. G2_1 (assembly GCF_017744155.1). Classification (GTDB taxonomy): domain Bacteria; phylum Pseudomonadota; class Gammaproteobacteria; order Enterobacterales; family Alteromonadaceae; genus JAGHQT01. Next base: position 114,561 of record NZ_JAGHQT010000004.1, read on the forward strand.
CGCTTTAGACTCGGATCGCTATTATTTATACGCCAACACTAGTGATGGTGCTGTTTTTAGGGGCAATGAAGCAACGCCACCCGATGTCGAAAATGGTCGTTATTGGCAATACCAACATCACGTTTATTATGTAAGAGATGAAGTTCAAGGTGGGCAAACAATACCTGTTTTGATGCAAGGGCGTTTGACAACGGGAATGACTTTTGGTCCGTTAGTTGAGGGGATTGAGCGTATACGTTTTATGTATGGCGTCGACTCTGATGGCGATGGTGCAGTGAATGCATTTATTTCTGCCGATAATATGACACCTCAATATTGGGATAACCAAGGTAACATCCGGATCTTAGCGGTAAAAATTTATGTCTTAGCACGCAGTATTTTTCCAGATGCGGATTATGAAAATACACAAACCTATCAAATGGGTGATCTCAACGTGAGCTTTGTTAATGGTAATGGTACGGGTGATAACTATCGTCGTTTGTTACTCAGCTCAACGGTTACGTTATTTAATGCGAGGGTCGATACATGGCAATAACAAGAAGGCGCACACAACAAGGGGTTGTGCTCGTTGTGTCTTTGGTATTTCTTGTCGCATTGACTGGGGTCGCTGTTGCCCTAATGCAAAACACAACGTTAGATATTAAAATGTCTGGTGCCAGTGAAGAAAAGTCTGTCGCTACTCAAGAAGCTATTAGCGCGGTGGACCAGGTGATTTTTCGTCAAATGAGAAAGCAGGGTACTCAGGGTGGGAATGACTTTGCATTACCTGTGGTGAGATTTAAGCAGTCTGATGATGAAAATCCAGGTCAATTTGCTTCTCGCCCAATTGATCAAACAGGTGTTCTCACGTATAGCGACACTACCGCAGAACTCACGCTAACAAATCCTAATTTTCTTGAAACGGACTGTCCTCATTCATCAAGGGGATCGTCAGTTCAAGTATTTACCTGCAATTCTTTGAACGTGCGTGTTGTCCGGACTTTTGGCCGAAATGATACCAACCGAGTTGTGGTAAATTCGGGAATTGCTCAAGAGCTATTAAAAAACTAGTGCACCATTAAGTTGTAGGTGTAAGGATAAATTATGAAAAAGTCATTGTTAGTCGCATTACTGGTTTTTACCTCCTGTTACGTTACTGGTGAGGATATTGAACTTTATCTTGGTGATGGCACCGCACAAACTAATTTCCCTCCGCAAGTGCTGATTATTTTTGACAATTCGGGCAGTATGAACGGCTTACTAGAAGATGTTCGTGCTGCATATGACCCAAATATCGTATATGACTCAATAGGATCCGACAACTCAGCCAGAGGTACTTTCACATATTATGTAAAAGGCGCAGTAACAAACGAGGGTATTCCAGTTCCCAATGGAAATGAAAATCGCCGCTTTAATGCTCAGATTAATAGTTGTAATACGGCAGTACAATCCCTCAGACAATTTGGTTTTTATACTGGTTATGTGCGCGAATATGAGTTTGCAGGTAACTCTGGTAGCTGGGAAGAAATACCAGATACTGATGGCACCAGTATTCAGGTTTTAGATTGTCTCGAAGATGTCCAGAACAATGATGCAACTAACCATTCTTTGCTTGAATCAAATGGTACATTAACGAGTTTGGTCAACGGTTTTCCTGTAGATAATCGAGGCACGAGAAGTTCGCCACAATACCACACCTCAAATAGAGCAGATTCTAATGTCGATTGGTCAGGACAGATCGTAACATTATACACCGATAATTACCTGCGCTGGTTACATGATCCAACGCCTGTTACACAAGATTCGACAAAGCTTAGAGAGGCTCAGCTTGCTATAACTAGCCTTTTAGGCACAACCGGTTTTGCCGATTTCGCACTGCAAGTATTTAATGTTAATGCCTTTAATGAAAATGAAAGAGATGGAGGCCGAGTTGTTTTTGGCTTTAAAGGTGCTTCAGCTGCCAATAGGAACTCAGTTGTAAATATAGTTAATAATCAGATTGATGGTGAAACTAATACACCTCTTTGTGAGACATTATATGAAGCATCTCGGTACCTAAGAGGACAAAGTGTTGATTATGGTGATAATGATTCTAGCATTTTTGGACGAAACTTTACTTATATTGCCAACACACCACCTAGAGACACTTCTGTAGAGGCTAACGGTTCATATGTATCGCCTTATCGCTGTAATGATGATATTCATGTAATTATTATTACTGATGGTGCACCAACCGTAGATAATGCCGCTGATGATGAAATAGCCGCTTTACCAGGAATTGGCTCACCATTCATATTTGCAAATGGTACACGCAATTATTTACCTGCTTTAGCGAAATGGATAAACACTAATGATTTAAACCCTAATATTGACGGTCGTCAGCGTGCGATTGTTCACACTGTTGGGTTTGGTCAAGATTTTAGTGATGAAGCGGTTCAGTTACTGAGTCAAACGGCAGCCAGTTCGCAAGAAGGTACGTTTATACAGGTTGACGCCAGTCAGTCTTCGTTAATTGCGGCTCTGCGTGAAACCCTTGCAGATATTGCCGAACAGAGTGGTACTTTAACGTCAGCTTCTGTTGCTGCAAATAACTTTGACCGAACAGAAACACTTGATTCTGTATACTACGCAATGTTTCAACCCGAAAACGCACCTCGTTGGCAAGGGAATTTAAAGAAATACCGAATTGTTGGCAGTGAACAACGAGACGTTAATAATCGCCAAGTGATCGACGAAAATGGCAACTTTGTTAGTGGTGCTCAGAGCTTTTGGTCTTCTAGCCCTGATGGTAATGATCCAACGGCAGGCGGTGTTGCTGAAATGCTCAGAAATAAGGCCAATCGCAAAATTGTCACTAACTTTAGCAATGCTTTACCAGAGCTAACGCTACAGTCGGCGAAAGCTTTTTATCAAACTGATGCAGCACTTGCAGCTGAACTCGATGTAACCGAGAGTGAGATTGATAATACAATAAATTGGGCGCTTGGCTTTGATGTTGATAACGATAATGACTCAAACGATAACTTCTTTTTGCGCGAAGATGTATTTGGTGATCCACTGCATTCAAGACCCTTGGTTGTCAACTACGGTGGTAGCAGCGAAAGTAATCAAGATGTTCGTATAATTATCGGGACAAACGCTGGCGCTTTGCATATGTTTGATGATGCGGGTTCAACGGTTGATGAAAGCTGGGCATTTATGCCAAAAGAGTTTTTTAAAAATATAAAAGCCTTGCGCAATAACTTTAGTGTCACTCCAAAAGTTTATGGCTTAGATGGTGCTATTACATCATACGTCAATGATCTTGATGGCGACGGGGTTATTGAGTCTGATTCTGGTGACCAAGTTTGGATATTTTTTGGCGCTCGTCGCGGTGGACGAATTTATTACGGGCTTGATATTTCGGTACCCGATAGTCCTAGGTTACTCTGGCAAATAGATTCTTCTGATGCTGGTTTTAGCGGCTTGGGACAATCATGGGCGCAACCAAGGGTTGGTTTTTCAAAGCTCAATGTTGCAGGTGGAATTCCTAAGCCAACCTTATTCATCAGTGGTGGCTATGATACTAATAAAGACAGTGGTGGTGTGGGTACTGACGATAGCATCGGAGTTGGCGCTTACATGCTCGACGCTGAAACAGGTGCGTTACTCTGGCAGTTAGGTGCAGGTGCTGCTAGCGCGACTAACACTCCGTTTTCGGGGAAAGATAGTATCCCTGGTGAAGTAGGTATTTTGGATAGTGATTCCGACGGTTTTATTGACCGGTTATATCTAGCAGATACTGGGGGGCATGTATGGCGAGTCGATATGCCGGGAGAAACGCCAAATGCCTCTGGGTCAGCATGGAAAGCAACGGAATTAGCATCGCTTGGAAGTCGCTCTGACATTGCGCAAGATAGAAGATTTTTCTATGAACCAGCCATTGTTCGCACCTTTATTAGTGAAACGGTGCGTGTTCGTCACACCGATGCAAGTGGTACTGAAGTTGAAACAATCACTCGTCAAGAAATACCATATGAGGCAATTTTAGTTAGCAGCGGTGATAGAACCAGGCCATTAACACAATTGACCCAAGATCGTCTTTATATGATTAAAGATGAAAACATTCGAACTCAAACGTTTGGTGAGAGAAATAATGAGCCAGTTCCGACAGTTATCAATAATGGTGACCTTTATGACTTTACTGGTAACCCATTCAGTGGCAACTTAACGAGCCAAGAACGACAAACACTAGAATTAGCGGTTAGCGCTAGCTCCGGTTGGTTTGTTAATTTAACTGAGACTGGAGAAAAGGGAACATCGGCAGCGATTGCTATAGATGGAACCGCGTTTTATACCTCTTACACACCGCCTGATAGTACAGAAGTTGATTTGACTAATTGCCGTATTATTGTCAATGGTGGTGGGGTACTCTATGCAATTGATTTAGCCTTAGGTACTGAAGTGTTCAACTTTACTAATGAAGCCAATGATGGTGACGCTGATGCTCGTGGTATTCGAGTAGGCAGTCAATTTGTTGGTTCACCAACGTTAATTGTGACGCCAGCTCCTGGACAAAAAGAAACTGAGAGCAGCACTGGTAACTTAATTACAGGCAGAACAATTGTACCTGTTGGCTTTAAACTAAGAACATCCCGTATTTCCCTATCTGTTGAAGAGAAAGAATAATGAATTCAATGTTACGATCTAATCGAGGCTTTACCTTAGTAGAAGTACTTATCGCTGTTGCGATCGTTGGTATTTTAGCGTCAATTGCCTATCCGTCATATACCGATTATGTTGCACGATCAAATCGTGCAGAAGCAACAGCTGAATTGTTGCGTTATGCCAATATGCAAGAACAGTATTTTGTCGACAGCCGCAGTTATGCCAACACTATGAAGTTGCTTGGTTCTTCGACGGATGACGTAGATACAGAGTCAAAAAACTACAAAATAACGGTTAGAACTACTAATAATGGTTACCGCTTAACTGCGACTGCGCAAAGTAGTCAGGCCGCTAATGATGCTAGCTGTAAAGTGCTGACAATTACTGAAGCTGGCGTTAAGTCACCGACTAGTTGTTGGTAAAACCTTAGATAAGGTTTAGGAGGGGTTATGAAAAAGTTGATGTTTACGATAAGTTTATTGGCTTTTACAACAATGAGCCATGCTGGAATTAGTGACAGTCGCGTTGAATTTAAGTGTTATGTTGAGTTGGCTGATGGCGCTAATACCATCTATTATGCACAAATGAAGTCAAAACAAAAAGCAGCTGTTAGAGCCAAATTAGTTGGGCGTAAAATTAACGCAAGTAACGGTATCAAAGGAGCTGTTGTCAGTAAAGTTTTAGAGTGTGTTGAAGCAGACAAAGAGTTTGCGTTAAGTGCAGCTAAGCAAATGGAACTTGTAACTTTTAGATAATTTACTAAGTACAGGTTATTTCTGAACCATTTCTCAATTCATCTTTACCATCGTTATCAGTGTCTGAACTTCGATAGAATCGGCCTGATAGCGATATTTCGATGGCTCTTGATAAGTCGTTGTAGCCGTTAGGACAATAATTGATATCACCAGAATTGTTGATTACCCGACCTGTTGGCGTGTAAGTAATACGATTTCCTGCAAACTGAATGGTATCTTGTGTTTCTAGTCTGGTCTTTATTGTCACCAATCTCTCACTAGTAATTGTACCGCCAGGATTGTTTGGATCTGCTACTCTAGGAGTAAACACACCATCGTTGTCGGCGTCGACAAACACTGTTATGCGGTTATTCCAATTAGTGGTGCAAGCGCTGGTTCTTGTTACTGAACGACTCGCCAATGGACAAACGACAACGTTTTGCTCACTAGTAATTGCAGTATTCCTTGCGGTTAGTAGCAGCCGGTTTAGCTCTGAGATCTGACTGTCTACTCTTAATCTCACTAAAAATTCGTTGAGATTAGGTAAGGCAATGGCAGACACTATCGCAAGAATTGCTATAGTCACCATAAGTTCAATTAGGGTAAACCCTTTAAGCTTGTTCATAATACCACCAAACTAGCACGCTATTTACTGATAGTATGGCGAATACCGCTAAGGATCAATAAACTTTCGATAAAAACCAATCGTTGCTTCAGTTACACGCTATTTCTTGGTTATCTCGGGTTTCGTCTTTGCCGTCAGCATCAAGATCTGTACTTAGGTATAAGCGTCCCGAAGTCGCCACCCTAATAGCTCTGGCTTTGTCATGATGGTTATCAGGGCAATATCGAAAGGTACCATTGCCAGCAAAGTTGGTAATTCGTCCTGTTGCGGCATAAACAATACGAGAAGAAAGCTTGTGATAGTGCAGTTGTCGCTGTTTGGGTATTTCAGCTTTGCTGGCAATTAATCGCTCATTGTTATCGAGTACTTGATTGTTATTGCGATCATCAAATACGGCTAATCGAAGTCGCCAATCACGCTGACATTTATTGTTACTATTAAGCGGGCATAAGGTGATGTCTCGTTCCGAATTAATCGCACTGTTTCTCGCTGTGAGTAATAGTCGATGTAACTCTGACAGTTCCGCATCAACTTCCATGCGAATAACAAAGTCGTTTAAGTTAGGGAGCGTTATAGCAGCGGTTATTGAGACTATACTCACTGCGGTCATTAACTCAATGAGAGTGATACCTAATTGCTGATAATAGGGTGCATTAACCCTACGAAGTTGGTTTCGCATAAATCATCCTTGTGCTCTAGTGAGCGTGTTTAGCTGTCCTTAGCTAAAGCCTAGCAGGTAATCTTGAACTTGCCAGCAGCAACCATGTTGGCAGCCGCTTTGCAAATCAGGAGGCTATTGTTATTAGTCGTAAATAGTTGGAATTGGTTGACGTTTGTGTTGTGTTTTCAGATAGATACTGACAATTCGTTCACTCACTTCAGGGCTAACAACTTTACCTTCTAAAAAGTCATCGAGTTGGTCGTAACTCAAGCCCAAAGCATCTTCATCTTTTTTACCTGGGTCTAGTTCTTCTAAATCTGCAGTTGGTGCTTTTTCAATAAGTTTAGCAGGAGCACCTAGCGCTTTAGCGAGCTGACGCACTTGACGTTTTGACAAGCCAAATAACGGCACTAAGTCACAGGCGCCATCACCCCACTTGGTGTAAAAGCCTGTAATATTCTCTGCTGAGTGATCGGTTCCGAGCACTAAACCACCGAGAATGCCGGCGATATGGTATTGCATTACCATACGGGTGCGCGCTTTCACATTACCCTTAGAAAAGTCAATTTGGCCCTCGCTAGCACTCAATAGGTCTGCATCGTTTAACGCATCTAATGCTATTTGGTGAATCCCGTTCGCACCATTAGCAACGTTAGTGGTTAACATTTTGCTAGGCTCGATAAAGTCGACTGCCATTTGCGCGTCGGCTTCATCTGCTTGCACGTCAAACGGTAAGCGCATTGCAATAAATTGATAACCACCGTTGTGCTCGTCATTGAGTTCATTAACGGCTAGCTGTGCCAAACGTCCACAAGTAGAGGAGTCTACTCCGCCGCTAATGCCAAGAATTAAGTTTTTTAAACCCGATTGTGTCAGTTGCTTTTTAATAAAGTCGACACGGCGTTTTATTTCGTGTTCGGCGTCAATCTCAGGTAATACTTTCATTTCGGCGATAATAGCTTTTGGATCCATGATTGTCCTTTTAAAGCGGATGAGTGAAATTTGTTTGCTTAGTTTAACTGGTGTCGAGTATGCCGACAAATGCATTTTTTTCAATTGTTGTATGGTTATCAAGGATTAGTGGTTCAATTTTCAGTGTTATTTTTATATCCTTAAGTACAAATATTATCGGGGTTAAGTAGGCAGTAATGAAGAAAATCGAAGCAATTATTAAACCGTTCAAAATGGACGATGTTCGCGAAGCACTCAGTGAAATTGGTGTCACCGGCATGACAGTTTCAGAAGTGAAAGGATTTGGCCGTCAAAAGGGGCATACCGAGTTATATCGCGGAGCTGAGTACATGGTCGACTTTTTACCAAAAGTGAAATTGGAGATTGTCGTTGCTAGCAGTGATGTTGAGCGCTGTGTAGATGTTATTGTTGAAACCGCGCAAACCGGTAAAATTGGCGATGGTAAGATTTTTGTTACTGATGTTGAGCGAGTTATCCGTATTCGCACCGGTGAAGAAGACGAAGCGGCAATTTAGTGTTTATCCCTGAACGCTTGAGTTTAAATAAGGCAAATAAAAACAGCAGCCATTGGCTGCTGTTTTTATTTGTTTAGGCCAGAACCTATTGAATTAAAGGGTTGTCTGGGTAGTTGGCGGCAAGCACTTGCTTAGCGTTGCGCTTTAAGTCTTCCAAACCAAGTTGGTCATAACTCTCAACCATGATTTCTAGCGCTTGCTCAACTTCGTCACTTGGTGAAAAGTATTCAACAACATAACGGCCTCTGTTAGCTGCTGATGCCCATGCTTCGCGTTTGAGGTAGAATTTGGCAACGGCAATTTCGTATTTAGCAAGGCGTGATTTAATCGCAACTAAACGCTTGCGAGCATCTGCCGCATATTTACTGTCAGGGTGGTCGGTTAAGATTTTCTTCAAGTCTTTAAAGGCTTCGCGTGACGCCGTTGGGTCGCGGTCTGAACGGTCGATACCGGCTAAATCTTGGAACAAGTTCTCTTCAGTGGTTAAATTGATTAACGCTTTCATGTAATAAACGTAATCAATATTTGGGTGGTCTGGGTTTAAACGCAAAAATCGGTCTGCAAGCGCAATACCTTCAGCCGAGTCACCGCTTTTGTAGTAAGCAAAAATAAGATCTAGTTGAACTTGGTGTGAAATTGGGCCGAATGGGAATCGAGAGTCAATCGCCGATAAAATTTGAATCGCCTTTTGATACAAACCGTTATCTAGCGCTTCACGGGCATCAACAAATAATGCTTGCGCAGACTTGTCTGGTACCTTATCAACTTCGGTTTCATCAGATGATGAACAAGCCGTTAACAACATCACTAGCGTTAACAAAAAGACTTTAATAGATAGTTTTTCCATAGAGTTTAAATCACTACTTTTAGCTAGGTTCAAAAACATCAGCCTTGAACTAAAATAAAATAATTATGAAAGCCCCTGATAAAAGGGGTAAAATAACGGTTTACGGCATTCTAACCTAGTAAACTGTTATTGCACAGTGCTAATTCACGAGAGATTAATGGCTGAGATTATTCAACACACAGATTTAGTTCCCGCTTCTTGCTTAGGCAAACGCTTTGACCAAACTTTAGCGGAAATGTTTCCAGATTATTCGCGATCTAAGCTAAAAGATTGGATTTTAGCTGGCAAAGTCAGTGTTGACGGTGAAGTAAAAACCAAACCAAGAGACAAAATGTTTGGTGGGGAAACGATTAAAATTGATGCCGAAATTGAAACACAAGTCACTTATCAAGCGCAGGATATCGCACTTAACATCGTCCATGAAGACGACGATATTTTGGTGATCAATAAGCCTGCCGATCTCGTGGTTCACCCCGGTGCTGGTAACCCAGATGGTACAGTATTAAATGCCTTACTCAATCATTGTCCTTCGTTGGAGTTGCTGCCGCGTGCTGGTATTGTTCATCGCCTTGATAAAGACACTACCGGCTTAATGGTGGTGGCTAAAACTATTGCCGCGCAAACTAACTTAGTCGATGCCTTGCAACGACGTGAAATCACCCGTGAATACGAAGCGGTCGCTAACGGCATTATGACGGCTGGTGGTACGGTCGATGAACCGATCGGGCGTCACCCAAACAAACGCACCCATATGGCGGTGACTTTTTCTGGAAGACCATCGGTTACTCATTATCGAGTGATGGAAAAATACCGTTTGCACACTCGTTTGCGTTTGCGCTTAGAAACAGGCCGTACTCACCAAATTCGCGTTCACATGGCACATATCACTCACCCGTTAGTTGGCGATCCAGTTTACGGCGGTCGTCCGCGCCCACCTAAAAATGCGACACCAGAGTTACTTGGATTTTTGCGTCAATTTAAACGACAAGCTTTACACGCGGCGATGTTAGGGCTTTATCACCCAGTATCGGGCGAGTTGATGAGTTGGCAAGCCGACATTCCAGAAGACTTTAAACAGCTGGTGAGTTTGCTTCAGCAAGACAATGAATTAAATGCTGTTGACGAGTATTAGAAAGTACTAAATAACGATTTCGTTTTTCTTACTTGACGAGGTTAGAGATATCACATTGAACAAAAGCCATACCGATAAAATTGAAACAGTAAAGCTGTCAAATGCAACTCCTGCGTTAAAGTCGGTTGACTGGCCAGTATTGCCGATTAAGCCGGTAGTGGCGTTCAATACGACTCGGTTGCCGATACCAGCTGATATCGACGACAGCGCCATTGAAGTTTGCCAATCACCAGAACTCAAAGGCTATCAAGGCTTTAATCTTGGCCTTCACGTTGGCGATAGCCGTGAGCAAGTACTTGAAAATCGCCATCAACTTGTTAGCTTTTTGTCTAGACAGTCATCGGGCTGCAATAAAATTCAGTGGCTAGATCAGGTTCACGGCAATCATGTTCAAATTATTGATAGTGATTCCTACAGCGAGCTGCCATACACTGCTGATGGCGCATACACCAGTCAAGCCAATATTGCCTTGGCAGTCATGACGGCTGATTGTTTGCCCATTTTATTAACCACTACCGATGGCGATGAAATTGCTGCTGTACACGGTGGCTGGCGTTCATTGGAAAGCCAGATTTTAACTAATGCCATTGACTGCTTTAAACAAGCTCCAACCAATATTATTGCCTGGTTGGGACCTTGTATTGGTTCACAAGCGTTTGAAGTAGGCAGTGAAGTGATGCAAAAATTTCTCAGCCATAGTCAGCAATTTGCCGTGGCGTTTAAAGCTGTTGAAGGCAACGCCGACAAATATCTCGCCGATTTACATCAAATCGCCACTATTCAATTACAGCAACTTGGCGTTACCGCGATCAGCCAGTTAGCTGAGTGTACCTTTAACAAGCAAGACACTTATTATTCCTATCGCAGAGAACAAACCACCGGCCGCATGGCGACTGTTATTTGCCTTACTGAATGATTACCTCATTAACCTAAAACGGTTGGTATTAATAGAGAGCTGAGCGCATCGTTTTTGCCGAAAACTTATGCTGGATCAAACGTGCCTGTGATGGTTAGTTGAAAAACTCCCAATTAAGCCTTATTTAATAATCTGAACTCAGGTTACATAATCAGAATCAGGTGGTTATCACCATTATTAATGTTTGTCGCACTTTTTCAGTTGAAGGAGATAAGTTATGCGTTTAGATCGTTTTACCCAAGCCTTTCAAACGGCGATCGCCGATGCTCAATCGCTTGCCTTAGGTAAAGATCATCAGTTTATTGAGCCTGTGCACTTAATGTTGGCCTTGCTCAATCAAAACGCAAGTTCTGTTATTCCCTTATTGAAAAGTGCAGGCGTTGATGTTTTTTCATTGCGTCAGCAGCTCGACCAAGCCATTTCAACCTTGGCACAAGTGGAAGGCACAGGTGGAGAAGTACAATTATCGGCTGGGCTTGGTAACTTACTCAACCTCTGTGACAAGTACGCACAAAAGCAAGGTGATAAGTTTATTTCGTCTGAAGTATTTGTTTTAGCGGCATTGGAAGACAAAGGTGCCTTGGGGAAAATATTGACCTCTCTCGGCGCCAATAAACAGCGGCTTAATGATGCCATTAATCACATTCGCGGTGGCCAGAAAGTCGATGATGCCAACGCAGAAGAAACTCGCCAAGCGCTTGATAAATATACGGTCAATCTCACCGAAAGGGCGGAGGAGGGCAAACTTGATCCTGTGATTGGTCGCGACGATGAAATTAGGCGCACGATTCAGGTTTTACAGCGTCGCACTAAAAACAACCCAGTTTTGATTGGTCACCCCGGCGTTGGTAAAACTGCGATTGCTGAGGGTTTAGCGCAGCGTATTATCGATAAAGAGGTGCCGGAAGGCTTAAAGAACAAGCAAGTACTGTCTTTGGATATGGGGGCGCTCGTGGCTGGTGCTAAGTATCGCGGCGAATTTGAAGAGCGCTTAAAAGCAGTACTCAATGAGCTTGCTCAGCTCGAAGGGCAAGTTATCTTATTCATTGACGAATTACACACCATGGTGGGCGCGGGCAAAAGCGATGGCGCCATGGATGCGGGTAATATGCTTAAACCGGCACTGGCACGTGGTGATTTACATTGCGTTGGTGCAACCACGCTCGATGAATATCGCCAGTATATTGAAAAAGATGCTGCCCTTGAGCGCCGTTTTCAAAAAGTCCTGATTGACGAACCAAGCGTTGAAGATACCATCGCCATTTTACGCGGATTAAAAGAGCGTTATGAGCTTCATCACTCCGTTGAAATTACCGACCCGGCAATTGTCGCTGCGGCAACTATGTCACATCGTTATATCAGTGATCGTCAGTTGCCCGACAAAGCAATTGATTTAATTGATGAAGCGGCTTCAAGTATTCGCTTGCAGATGGACTCTAAGCCCGAAAATCTCGACAAGCTTGAACGCAAAATAGTCCAGTTAAAATTAGAGCAAAAAGCACTAGAGAAAGAGGACGATACTGACTCGCGCGAGCGGTTGGCAAAAATTTCTGATCGCATTGTCGGCTTACAAGCGGAATATGACGAGTTAGATGAAGTTTGGACCACTGAAAAGGCTGCTTTACACGGCACGCAAACGATCAAAGCTGAACTTGAACAGGCCCGTATTGATCTTGATGCAGCCCGTCGCAATGGCGATTTAAACAAGATGTCTGAATTGCAATACGGTCGTATTCCAGAACTTGAGAAACAGCTCGATTTGGCGGCCCAAGCCGAAATGCAAGAGATGACATTACTGCGCAATAAAGTCACCGATGTTGAAATTGCTGACGTCCTTAGCCGTGCCACAGGTATTCCAGTCGCGAAAATGCTAGAACAAGAGCGCGATAAATTATTGCGCATGGAAGACGAACTCCATCAACGGGTGATTGGCCAATCAGAAGCCGTCACTGCTGTCTCTCACGCAATTCGACGTTCACGTGCTGGGCTTTCTGACCCGCAACAGCCAATCGGCTCGTTTATGTTTTTAGGGCCAACAGGGGTTGGTAAAACCGAATTGACCAAGGCCTTGGCATCGTTTTTATTCGACAGCGAAGATGCTTTGATTCGCATCGATATGTCGGAATTTATGGAGAAACACTCAGTCGCTCGTTTAGTTGGCGCCCCTCCGGGTTACGTTGGCTATGAAGAAGGCGGTTATTTAACCGAGGCGGTTCGCCGTAAACCTTATTCTGTGGTGTTGTTGGATGAAGTTGAAAAAGCACATCCGGATGTCTTTAATATTTTATTACAGGTGCTCGATGATGGTCGTCTTACTGACGGTCAAGGCCGCACTATCGATTTCAAAAATACTGTCATCATTATGACCTCGAATATTGGCTCTCACATTATTCAAGAAATGGCCGGTGATGAGCACTACGATTTGATGAAAGCACAAGTGATGAATGAAGTGGGTAATCATTTCAAACCTGAATTTATTAATCGCATCGATGAAACCGTTGTCTTCCACCCTTTAATTGCAGAACAAATTCAGCAGATCGCAGCTATTCAAATTGACAGTTTGGCGCAGCGACTAGCTAGTCGTGGCTTAACGCTTAACATTAGTGATAAGGCCTTGGCTCATATTGCGTCGGCTGGTTTCGATCCTGTCTTTGGCGCACGGCCGTTAAAACGAGCAGTGCAGCACGAGATTGAAAATCCGCTGGCACAAAAAATCCTCGCTGGCGAGTTTACTGAGCGCCAAGACATTGAGATTGAATACGATTGCGAGCAGCTCAGCTTTAACTAACGCTGAGCTATTAAGCGAAATTAGCGTTCGGTGAGTGCGCTGGAAAGGCGATTTGCCAACTGCTTGAGTAGTTGCCTTTGTTGTTTAACTGAGTGACTAAAGCCGTTTTCGCTAAGATCTTTACTGAAATAAAAAGGTGAACTAGCAACGAGTTCGCCTTTTTTATTCTCTTGATGGTCAATTAGCCAAAATTTGCCCGCTAAAATCACCTCTGAGTCGTCTGTAGCAACGAAGTGATCGAGTTGTAACTGCAATTGGTATCGGCTGTCATGACTCGTGGGCTCATTATTCAATACTAAATGGTAGTCGTTTGAAGCGGTGTTAAAATCGTTCACTAAGGCGCGAGCAATGGCGTGTTTTAGTTGCTCAGACCATACGTGCTGGCTGGTGTAATAGAGCTGGTGGTTAGTCTGTAAAATAGTCAGTTGAGATTGCTCTAAATACTTGGCAAGGCGCACTTGGCTGAGGACTATCTGTTTGTCGGCGTTGTGCTTAGCTACGCTAGATGCCTGTTGATAGGCTGCTAATTCATGATCCAAAATATAGTAGTTTACCGATAGTGGCGCTTGTGAGCTACAGGCAGCCAATCCAAGACACATTGCAATGCTAATCAAGCTGTTACGAGCGCAAGCTGGGATAAATTTCATGATTGTCATCCTATTGTGATTTAGCTTTCGGCTCTTTGGCCTGAGTGGGTTCTGCACTGAAAATAATGCTACTTGGTTGCTGGTTAAGTTGCAGCAACAGGGGTTGTAGCTCGCTCATGCGTTGATTGAGGGTGCTAATGGTATCAATAAGTTCGTCGTGGCCTTGTGAGCCGGTACTATAACTTTGCGCTAGTTGTTCGAAACTCGCCATGGTTTTATTGACCTGTTCGAGTACTTGCTTTTCTTCGAGATTAATCAACAGTTCATCCATGCCAGCACTTGCCGCTTTAAACTCAGCGGCGGTTTCGCGAAAGTCTTGCGCCATGACAGTGAGTTCTGACATTAAGTCTTCAACTGGCAAGCGATTGAGTTTGTCGAGCACGTCGCTCGCTTTTTGAGTAAGTTGGCTAAAATCGTCTAATGTCGTTGGAATCACCGGATACTCTAAGAATCGGGTCATCGCTAACTCGGGGAGGTCGGGATAGTGTTGCAACTCAACAAAGAGTTGACCAGTGAGCAAGTTACCGGTTTGTAATCTTGCCCGAAGGCCTTGATTGACCCAAATTTCATTTTGTGCCATCACTTGTTCCAGACCTTGCTGATTATCGGGCAAGCCAACTTTGCCGGGTTCAATAGAAATAAGTACGGGTATTTTGTAATCGTTTTCTAGCAAACTGCTGGTTTCAGTTGCTTGAACATTGATCGCTAACACTTCACCTATTTCAAGGCCTCTGTATTCAACCGGTGCACCGACTTTTAATCCGCGTACAGTATCGCTAACCAAAATCACGTACTTGGCACTGTGTTTGTAGTTTGGTGTGACGGCGTCTTCGTAGTTGGGGTAAATATCGAAGTAAGCGCGGTCGGTAACGACTTCACCGGGAATTTCACCGTCGGGAATACCAAAGGTAATACCGTTCGTGAGTAAGGTTTCCAAGTTACCCGTTTGCAGGCTAATACCTTCAGAAGTTAAATCAACTTTAACACCGCTGGCATTCCAAAAGCGCGTATTGGCGGTAATTAGCTTGTGATAAGGATCTTTGATAAAGGCGTTGTAATAGACAACACGTTCGTAAAAGTTAAAAAAGATATCTTCAACACGGCCAACCGTTAGGCCTTTATAGATAATAGGATCACCTGCCTTATAGGCAAATTCGGCGTTGCTGTTAAGAGTAATATGTAAACCAGGAGTACCGTATGGTGTTACCGGTGGTTCGTCTAAGCCCTCAAAATTATATTGTTCTTGTTCCGATTGCCCAGGAGACATCTCAATATATGCGCCCGAAAGTAGGGTATTTAGACCAGAAATACCGGCGTGGGTAACTTTAGGTGAAACAACCCAAAATTTGCTGTCTTGGTTGAGTAAGTTTCGGGCTTCTTTATTGACGCGAACGCTAATATTGACCCCTTCAGAGTCTTGCAACAAACTAATTGCGGTAACTTCACCTATGGTGACTTCACGGGTTTTTAATTTGGTTTTTTTGATTTCGATGCCAGCGGCGGAATTAAAGGTAATGTTGATCAGCGGCCCTTGGTTCGCCCATTGCTGGTAAACCATCCACAAACCAATAGCTAAAGCTATCAAAGGAACCAGCCAAATTACCGACAGCGATTTGCTCGCTTTTATCTTAGCTTCTGGTTCAGGCGCTGGTGCTGTCGATGTATTTTCTGCAGAGTTGTCCATTAAAATACCAATATTATTGTTGTTTGTTGTGGCTATTTGACCAAATGAGTGTTGAATCAAAAGTGTTTGCCGCGAGCATCGTAGTAATTACAACACCTGAAAACGCCAGTGCAGCGGGGCCGGGGTAAATACTCATGGTATTACCAAGCTGAATTAAGCTTACTAAAATTGCGACGACAAAAACATCAATCATTGACCATCGACCGATAAATTCGGTAATTCTATACAGCACAATGCGTTCTTTGTGCAGCGTGTCGTGGCCTTTTTGTACCGTGATATTCAGCCAAATGAGAATCGCTAGTTTGGCGATAGGAATAAAAACGCTGGCAATAAATATTACCATGGCAATTGGGTAGTCACCGTGTTGCCAGAGCGTAACGACACCACCCATAATAGTATTGGGATCGTCTTGGCCAAGCAGACGAGTGTTCATAATCGGTAAAAAGCTCGCAGGAATGTACAAAATCAACGCGGTAATCAGCAATGCCCAAGTATGTTGAATACTATGCTGGCTCGGTGGCTTGGCTTTAGTGTTTAAGCCAAGCGCTTGTTTGAGTTGATGATTGTCGACATAGGCCAGGGTGATGGTCATAAATAGCGCAAAAAGCACGTAAGCATAAAATGATATTCCAAATTGAATATCGGCCATTGCCGTTAGTTTAACTAAACTGACCAAGGTACCAATTAAGAATATTTCTGCCATGCTCCACGGGATCAAGGCGTTGACTACATTGAACACTTTGGCGCTTGCTGCAGGCGGCTTGTTAAATAATTTTAGTGGTAACAATAAATAGAGTAAGCCTAATAAAACAATTAATGGAATGGCAAAAATTGCCAATAATTGTAAGAGTGCAAGTAAGAAAAAGTCGTGCTCTATTAAGGTAGAAACACTGAGCAATAAATCCATCGATTGTTCTTGGCCTCGGGCGTTAAAACCCAGAAAGTTGAATGGGATTGCGGCCGCTAAAAAAATCAATGCGGTTAATGCGCAGGCAATAATGATATCAATAGCGTACTGGTGGTAACTGGTCAGCTTTAAATCACAGCGCGGGCAGTGGGCTTTTTGCTTGTGGGCTAGTGGCGTTAAAGTAACCGTTTGAGCGCATTCATGACAGTGTAGCTTTTGATCTGCTAATACTTTATTCATGCTCAAACTAACCCTACTAAAGCTATGTTACTGGAAGATATTTTATCTTATCACACTCTTTAACGAAACAGATTGGTTAGTTTTGCCAGTATGCCTGTCGACTCAGGTAAGATATCACTACTTTGATAATCACAGTTAAGCGAGACTAGTCGTAGTGATATTGTCCCGCCATGGCCCCACGGCCACCAATAGGCAGCAATAACGGGGTCGTCATTTTGATTGGGAATAGTATAAATACGCTGATTTTTGTTGAGCTTGGCATGGGCCAATAATGCGTTTTTTAGTGCTGGCGGTGCTTGCTTAATATTTTTTACGTGCCATTGATGCGGGAATAACTCGACTAAGCGATGGGCAATATTCTCGCCTCTGTTTTGAGCAAATTCACTCAACTGACCTGCAAATTTATCATCATAACGCCAATTTAAGTCGTTACCTATTGCTTCGATAATGTTCTCAATATGTGCTTCGATGGTCATCGACATCGCAGATATATTCCTTGTAATTACTAACGCCAAAATAACGGACAGATTTTTTATGAGTGACTTTTTTGGCAATTAAGTGTTCGTTGGCAAAAATTTTTACAATTTGTTTATCCCCATTTCTGTCGGCTTGATAACTGTGGTTGGGGTTGAGGCGCAAGTTGTCGAACTCGCTGCGCATAATTAACTTCATCTTAGCGTCGCAATGGTTAAATATTATTGATTTCTTTTTGCACTGAATAGCCTTCATCAGTGACAATTTTTTCAAGTATTTGGACGCGCTCTTTTAACGCGGCAAGTTCTTGGCTTAATTTAGCGTCTTCGGCATTCTTGCTGTTTTGGTGTTTTAACATTTTTTCTTTAAAGGCTAGGTGTTTGTAATACATGCTCGCGATGGCACTAAAGCCAACGGAAATGAAAACAATGATAGCCACCATAGTTGTGCCGCTCATGTAGACCTCAATAGTTTTTGTTTAGTGTTAAGTCAGTATATCTAAATTTTTTCTCGGTCGACTACTGACAATAGTCACTTTTTTAAGTTGTTGTTAGTCATAGACAAAATTAGGGCAAAAAAAAGCGCACCGTTAAGATGCGCGAATGGGTAAAAACATGAAACACTAGGAAGTAAATTACTTATTAAGTGAGAGTATCGATCAGCGGTAAAGTTCAAAAAAAGTTTAAAAAATTTAGCACGATAGAATTTTCGATTGAAAAACAGACAAAAAAAAGCGCATTGTAAAAATGCGCTGAATAAAAACATGAAAATACTCAAGGTTTCAAAGCCTCTCATCTAGTAAGAACACTTCAAACAGGATTAGTTCAACTTTTCTTGTTTTTTTCTTGAGTACGTGAAATGGCAAGATTAAGAGTAGGTATTGAAGCAGATTAGAAGCAAAAAAAAGCACCTAACTATTGAATAACTAAGTGCTGAATAGGGTATACATGAAACATGAATAGTAATTCAATTACTGATTAGTAAGAGTCGCGGTAATAGATAAAGTTCCACATAAATATAAATATTTTTAAAAAAGTTAATTTTTTTATCTATTGGTCAATTTTATGTGTGCATTTTATGCCGTTTTTATTCAATAAATTATAAGTAGCATTGATATGTTTTGGTCCAATTGCACAACAACCACCAATAATTCGAAAGCCTTGGCCTACCCAGTCTAGACAGTGCTTGGCGTATTTTTCAGGAGAGATGTCTCGTCGCTCTTCCAGGCAGTCAACACTGCCGCCGGGTTTTAGCGGTGCAATATCGACAAAGGCATTAGCATAGGCACCAACAACAGGAAAACACGCGATAAGTTCGGCGGCGTGTTGATTAATTGTTTCGATGGAACTGCAATTGATAAGCACTGCATCTACATTGAGCTCAGCAATGGCCGTTATCGCTTGTGCTAGCGTTTCACCTGAGAGTAGTTTAGCTTCGCCGTCTTTGAGAACAAAACTCACCCATATCGGTTTATTGGTTGGTTTTGCTGCGTTAATTGCGGCCCTAGCTTCGTCGATACTCGACATGGTTTCGCAAATAAATAGATCAGCAGCGTCATTCTGTAATTCGACCAATTGCTGATAGTCGCTAAGCGAGTCTTGATAATTGAGGGCTGCTTCAGGAGTAAAACTAGCCAAGAGTGGTGGTAGGCAGGCGGCGATGCGAACATCACTTTGCTTTGACTGTGCTATGGCATCTTTAGCTGCCTTTTTTGCCGCTTGGTGCAGTGGTGCTAGCATCTTGATACTTGCGTCTCTAGCAAGCCTGCGCGGTGTCGACGTATATGTGTTAAGCGTAACTACTTTAGCGCCTGCTTTGATAAAGTCGAGGTGCAAATCTCTCACTAAATGCGGTTGCTCGTGCATCACTTGTGCTGACCAAAGTGGTGTCGGTTTAACGCCTGCGCGTTTGATAAGCTCCTGGCCCATACCGCCATCGAGTAAAATAATTGAAGTCATAGCTGCCAATGAAATAAGCCTGAAAATGGCGTTAGCCTAACTGAGCTCAGTGGGAATAACAATTGGTTTTATCGTGAATCTATAGCATTAAACGCGAATTTTTCCGCGCAGAGATTTTGTCTGAGCCCGTTGGTTTTTTTGCTCGAGTCGCTTTTTGACTGCAGACTTTTTCGGTTTAGTGGCGCGTCTGACTTTCTCGACATAACTCACGCTTTTAATTAACGCTTGCAGGCGCTCTAGTGCGTCAGCTCGATTTTTTTCTTGGGTGCGAAATTGTTGTGCTTTAATAATGATGACGCCGTCTTTAGTTAGGCGTTTGTCTTTGAGGTTGAGTAAGCGCTGCTGGTAAAACTCAGGTAGAGAAGAGTTTTTGATATCAAAGCGCAAGTGGATAGCTGACGAGACTTTATTGACATTCTGACCACCAGCGCCTTGTGCTCTGATGGCACTGATTTCTATTTCGTCTAAGGGAATTTTGACTGTGTTGCTGATGATTAACATGATGATTGATGGTCGAAATTAAAACAGCGAGTGCAGCAGCTTGGTTATTCTGACTGCACTCGCTTAGTTCTCTAAAACGCCAGTAATTAATGACGCACTTATTCTGGCGCTAGATTAAATTGGCGATTGAAAAAGTCGATAATAGTATTGTTCAAATGCACTTTAACTTTTTTTCCACGCATACTGTGCTTGCTACCCGGGTAGGTCATTAATTCAAAGCGTTTGTTTTGATCTTGTAGCGCTTTAATCAGTTTGGTGGTATTGGTAAACAATACGTTGTCGTCTGCCATACCGTGATATACCATTAACGGGCCATCTAAACCTTCGATGTAAGGAAAAACACTGCTGTCTTGATAACCTTTAGCATTGGCTTGTGGATGATTTAGATAGCGTTCAGTGTAGTGGGTATCATATAACAGCCAGTCGGTTACCGGTGCTCCAGAAACTCCCGCTTTGAAATACTCTCCGGCTTTGAACATAGTCATTAGCGCCATGTAGCCACCGTATGAGTGCCCGTAAATACCAATGCGGTCAGCGTCAACGTATGGCAAGGTTCGCAAAAATTTAACCCCTTCAATTTGGTCGGCAACTTCTACTTCACCTAAGTGCTGATAGATATCGAATTCAAAATCGGTACCTCGGTAGTTAGAGCCGCGATTGTCGAGCTGAAAAACAATGTAGCCTTGCTGCACCATGTATTGAAACATATCAACGCCATGCCACTTATTAGTGACTCGTTGAGCGTGAGGGCCGCCGTAGACTTTAACAATAACTGGGTACTTTTTACCTGGCTTAAGAGTCTTAGGCTTAAACAGTTTATAGAATAGCTGAGTTTTACCATCGGCGGCTTTAATCGAGCCAAACTCGGGTTTGACCATATCGGATAGATAATTAAAGCTAGGGTGGTCTTGATTGAGTTCATTTTGTGACAACCATGTCATCATGCTGCCGTCTAGGTTATGCAGGCTGACTTGCGGTGCGGTCTCAATGTTGGAGAAGCTGTCGATGTAGCTCTGCTGGTCGCCAGCAAAGGTAACTGAGTGAAAGCCTTTGCGTTTACTGATGCGAACAACGTGATCTGGTGCTTTGCCATCAAGCGGTACTTTGTATAAATGGCGCTCAAGAGGCGTATCTGCGCGGCCAGTAAAGTATATCCAGCCCGCTTTTTCATCAATTGCTTTAACACTGTCAACAACCCACTCGCCTTGAGTCAGTTGATTGATTAAATTGCCTTTAATGTCATAGTGGTACAAGTGCTTGTAACCGTCTCGCTCAGACGCCCAAACAAAGCTTTTGCTATCACTGATAAAATAAAGATCATCGTGCAAGTTGATCCAATGGTCCGACTCTTCCGTGAGCAAAGTACGCTGTTTACGGGTTTTAGTGTTGTAAACCTTGAGTTTTAGCGTTTGTTGATCGCGACTTTGCCATTGATATGATACTTCGACACTGTTTGGCAACCACTGAACACGTGGTAAATAAATATCGGTTTCTTCACCGGTGTCAATAAAACGCGTTCGCTTATTACTCAGTTTTACTACGGCCAATTGGATATTGACGTTGTTAGTACCGGTTGCTGGGTAGCGCTGTTCAACCAACTTAATGTCTTGCGCGTATATTTCATTGCGGATAGCAACTTGAACTGGGCTTTCATCGACTCTTAAAAAAGCAATTTGCTTTTCATCTGGTGACCACCAGTAGCCTGTCATTCGTCCCATCTCTTCTTGTGCGACAAATTCAGACATACCATTTTTGATGATGCCGCCACCATCTTTGGTGAGTTGTAGCTCTTTGCCGGTGTCGATATTGATGGCGTAAATATTTTGCTCGCGAATAAACGAAACATAGTTGCCTTTAGGTGAAAATCTAGCGTCAGTTTCAAACTCAGCTGTTTCAGTTAGCCGCTTGGCTTTTTTATCCGCTAAGTTGTAGTAGTAGATATCGCCATTTAGCGGGAACAGTAGGGCATTGCCGTCGTTGGCGAAAGTATATTCAATAATGCCAAAACCATAGACTCGTTGGCGTTCTCGACGCGCTTTTTCTTCATCTGATAGGGTTTCTGTACCACTGAATAAGGCCGCCGAATCAACTAACAAACGGTGCTCTTTGCTTGCTAGGTTGTATTCCCATAAATCGTATCGGTTTTTGTCTGATGCTTTGCCTTGTAAGTAGGTAACACGGCTACCGTCAGGAGAAAACTTTAATGACTTTGGCGTTGTGCCATTGAGTGCTGGTGAGCTAAAAATGCGATCAATGCTAATTTTTTCCGCTTGTGCACTGCCAACGATCAGGCCAATGCTAAGCAGTAGTAGGCTTTTTATTTTTTTCATTTATTTATCCAATAACGTGCTGCCTGTTAGTGTTTTGTCTGTTGTTATCCAGCGCGAGGATGGTCGCCAACAGGTTTAATACCAATTTCAATAAATATGTGATCATTCTAGCTGGTTAAAATCGTCATTAACTGCGTTATTATTTTTGAAATTAGAACAACTAATTACGAAAAATAATGCCTTGTTATTGAACAATTTTTCCTGCGCCATAATTGCTCACCTAATTGATTCAATTGGTATAATTTGGTGATGTTGACAGCGATTGTTGCGATGGTAGCAAATTTATTCTGTTCAAGCAGTAAAGAAGTTGTAACCTTATATGGCTTCTAGCGCTTCACTGATTTTCTTGACGCCAATCACTTCCATATCGTCAATTTTTTGTTTGGGCAAGTTGCCATAGGGCACAATAGCACGAGTAAAACCGTGTTTCGCAGCCTCGTTGATACGTTCTTGACCGCTGGGCACGGGCCTGATTTCACCAGATAAACCAACTTCACCAAAAACGACAAGATTATGGGGCAAGGCACTGTCGCGAAAACTTGAGACTAACGCCAGTAATAAGGCTAGGTCGATACTGGTTTCACTGACTTTAACGCCACCAACGACATTGACAAAGACATCTTGGTCGTTCATTTGCAAACCGCCGTGTCGGTGCAGTACTGCCAGTAACATCGCTAAACGGTTTTGCTCAGCACCAACGGCAATACGCCTTGGGTTGCCAAGCGCAGAATGATCAACAAGTGCTTGGATTTCAACGAGTAAAGGCCGAGTGCCTTCCCAAAGCACCATGACAATACTGCCGGGAGTTTGTTCATCACTGCGGCTGAGGAAAATAGCAGAAGGGTTAGTCACCTCTTTTAAGCCCTTGCCAGTCATGGCAAAAACGCCAAGCTCATTTACCGCGCCAAAGCGGTTTTTGTGGCCGCGCAGCGTTCTAAATCGCGAGTCGGTTGAACCTTCAAGCATGATCGAACAATCGATACAGTGCTCTAGTACTTTTGGGCCCGCCAAATTACCGTCTTTGGTGACATGGCCGACAATAATCATGGCAACGTGATGCTGTTTAGCAAAGCGGGTCAGATAGGCTGCGGCTTCTCTTACTTGCGAAACACTGCCGGGTGCCGATTGAATGTCGGCCATGTGCATCACTTGGATTGAGTCAACCACCATGATTTTGGGCTGTTCTTTAGCGGCAATATGACAAATGTTTTCAACACTCGTTTCCGACAACAATTTCAGTTTATCGGTTGCCAAGTCAAGTCGCTTTGCTCGCATTGCCACTTGTTGCAGTGACTCTTCACCAGTGACGTAAAGCGTCGGCATATTGGCGGCCAAGGCGCACATGGTTTGCAGTAATAAAGTACTTTTACCAGCGCCGGGTTCACCGCCAATTAAGATCGCACTACCTGGCACAATACCACCGCCAAGCACGCGATCAAATTCACTAAAGCCCGATGAAAAGCGCGGTAAATCCGTTAAATCAATACTGTCTAGGGTTTGAACTTTTGCCTCTGTTTGGCCGGCAAAGCCAGAAAAGTTACCACTGCGAGGGGAGGCTTTTGGTGCTCTGAACTCTGAAATAGTATTCCAAGCTTTGCATTCGTTACATTGCCCCAACCAGCGGGCGTATTCAGCACCACAATCGGTACAAACATAAGCAGTTTTATTTTTTGCCATAGTTTTCCTATCAAGGCATTATTATTGCATTATACTTTTTGAAGATTAGTGACTTACTATTAATCTGCTTGATTGATTTGAAACAAGTTTAATCGGACAAAAAGTGGATGTATTAGAGTATTTACTTTATTCTTGTTGGTTGAATACTAATACTCTTTTGCTTGTTGCTTGCACCTCAGTGAAATAACTCTTTATAATCGAGTGACAAAGGGAACAGCAAGCTCAGCCAGAAGGCTTTTTACTAGCGCTTAAGAGTAATTCACTACATTAGGTTTTGCTTAGTTGTTGTAGCGGAAATTCATGAATCAAGATTTTATCAAGTATCGCAAAATTATAGAACAGTTTCGAGGTCAGGTTAATAAAAGTGACTTCGAGGCTAAGTTTGTTGCGGCGACGAAAAATTTAGCCAAAACAGATAAATTTCTACTCAAAATGGAATTGAAACGTTTGGCGACGCCCTGTAATCGCTTGATTGATTTACGCGGTTTAGTTGACGGCGAGTGTAAAACTTATGAACACGATAAGCGACCACACTTTCTTGACGATATTGCAATTAGAGCGTTTGAAGAAAATATAGCGCATTACGGCAGCTATACCTTTGGCGTTTACGAAGCGGTAAAAAATACCGAAAACAACTTTCGCGTCATTTATCAAAAAGAAAAGTCTCAATTAGATCTGGCCGAAGTTCCAGATAACAATCAAAAGGTCTTTGATAAAACTCAGTACTCGGCAAACTTACTGAGTTTTGGTCCCTACTACAATCGCCGCGAAGAGCGGATGAACTTTGCGATACCGGTTTTAGTGTATATTGGTGAGCAAGAACTCGAGTGCACCAGTTCTGATCTGAGCATCAGTGGTATCAAGTTGCGAGTGCCTCTATCCCATACCGTCAAAATCGGCCAAACAGTCGAGTTGAGATTTAGCGGTTTAGAGCAAGAGTTTAAGTTTGGCCAACAAAACATGTTTGCCTACAATGTTTGTAACATTCAGGTACTAGACAACATTCAGCTGGTTGGCTTCGCCAGAGAGTACAATGCCGATAATGAAAAAGATGGCTTCAGTCAGTTTTTAAAAGGTTTTATTCAAGGCAACAAGCGCCGCTATAAAGTTAACCTCGACAATACCATTAGCGCGCTTCAGGCGCGCAGTATTGAACAGTACCTATTGCCTAAAGTCAGCGAGTTGCCAATATTTTTGCAAAAGCAGGGAGAGCAGTTACTGCCTCGCTACGCGATATCATCACCGAATAATCAGCAACTTATTCAGTACTGGCAAGACGAATCGGGCAAAACCACATTACATAACTTAGCTACCGAAGAACGCATTAAATTTTTGTTGAACTCTTCTCGTTTGAGTAAAACGTTACGGGTTTATAGTTTTGTTCACCAAAATAAAGGTAAAAGCTACTTCTATTCAATGGACGAGCGACAGTTGCAAGCTGACAAAAGCTTTGCTCACCAGTTTTTAGCATTTGCAAGCAGTAAAAGCAGTTTCGCAATATCTGAGTTAAGCTTGCTCGACAATGATAGTCGCTTTGCCCATTCGCCACTGACGATTAGGCATTTACTTGCTAAAAAAGATCAATACCTAGACAAGCCGTTGTCTGAAGAAGTAAAAAAAATCATTAGTACTTTACCATATGCGTTAGTGGTAACGGATGTTAGCGATCAACACAGTCGCCTCGATTATCAAACATTGACTTATCAAGAGCTCAATACTCAGAAGTTGCGCCATTTTGGTCACAAGCGTTTAGCGACACCGCCGATGATTGATATTGTCGGCATCAATTATCGCAATCAGCGTCAAGAACCGCGCTTTAAATATATTACTGATGCTTTGGTTCAGCACGATACAGAGCAGTTTGTTGGTCAGTCGTGTGATTTTTCTATTTCAGGATTAAAAATAGAATTAACTGAAAGCACTGAGCTTAAAAAAGGTAACATTGTTTACTTGAGTTTCCCTAAGTTACAAAAAATTACCTCGGCATTCGACTTAAAAGCCTTGCCGTATGAAGTGATGGGAGTCAACAAAAAGAAAACGACGATCAACTTGCGGGTTCACGTTGAAAATCATCAACACATTGGTCGAGCTTTCTTTAAGCTATTAATCGACAAGAATAGAGACAAGCTCACCACTGATGAATACGTGATGATGATTCCTGGTCTCGCTAAGAGTTTACGTAACATGTACGCTCAACGCTTTACTATTCCAGGTTTAGTGATTCAGACCAGTGGTAGTCGCTATAAAATAGAAACCCTTTGTTGTAGCGGAGAATATGGCAAATTGCTTCCTCACATGAGTCAGTTAAGCGATCGCAGCGGTTATTACAATTTGTACCCGTTACTTAGCAACCTTGCGGCAATGAACGTGTTAACGGCGAGCTTGAAAAAGATGCAGGCTAATGATGTTGCAGAGCACTTGCTCTTGTATATCGCGATTAACAACAGTGACCAGCTGATTGAAAACGCGGTGACAACTAAACTTGATAGCGAATTAGAAACACCAGAGCTGAAGCAAATGTTTATTCGCAACGCGCTCAAGCAAGGGCAATTTTATTGCGTCAAATTAGTCTTTTCTCGAGTAGAAAGCCCAGATATGAATTATTTGAACCCCGAGCTAAGCTATATTGGCTCTTATGCTATTCATCGGGGTAAGCAAATCGAGCACGACATTTGGAGCGTCGCTGGCGTTGGTCAAATTATTGATATTACAGAAGAGGTTTTGTTTAGACACAAAATCTGTTCGAGTAATGCTAGCACTAGCAATAGTGTGGCATTGGAGCAAAGCGCAGAGCAAGCATCGTAACTTTTACTGCGTTTCAAATGCTAATTACCTTCAGTGAACCCTGTTTGATAGCACGTTGACTTTGTCAACTCAGCTCGCTATGGGTTTACCTGCGGCCTATCTCAACCAATGTAATAAACAGCTTAAATCGGCATTGCTAACACTGGTGTCGGCTTTTTGTTTGACGATGGGTTTGGCGTGAAATGCTGCGCCTAAGCCCGCCACTGACATCATCACTAAATCATTGGCACCGTCACCCATAGCAACAGTTTGCTTTTTTGGAATGTCGTATTGCAGCGCTAAGCGCTGTAAACAATCGGCTTTTGCCTGTGCATCAACAACATCTCCCAAAACTTTACCCGTTAACTTACCGTCTACAATGTCGAGTTGATTAGCAAAGGCAGCGTCCAGCCCTAAGGTTTCTTTCAAATAGTCGGCAAAGTAGGTAAAACCGCCAGAAGCAATAGCCACTCGCCAGTTGTGTTTTTTCAACTCGGTGACCAATAATTCAAGGCCAGGCATTAATGGCAAGGTACTGATTACCTGTTGTAAAATAGCTTCTGAACTATCGGTTAGTGTAGCGACACGTTGATGCAAGCTTTGGCTAAAGTCGAGTTTGCCCTGCATGGCGAGTTCAGTGACGGCGGCAACTTGCTCTCCGGTACCCGCTAATTTTGCAATCTCATCGATACACTCAATTTCAATCGCGGTTGAATCCATGTCCATCACCAATAAACCCGGCTCTGCTAGTACTGGCGCACCGTCGATAATGGCCGATTCAATGCCATGGGTGGTGTTAAAGTCGACCAATAGGGCGCGTGCATGTGTTAAATTTTCGCAGCTGATGGCAAAGCGGTAACTGGTTAAACTCACTCTGCTGTTTATTTGGTTTAATGCCAATAATTCGAGCTGGCATTGGTTAACGAGATTCACTAAGCGGCCAATAGGCAAGTCAGAAAATACCACTAGTTCAATAGAGCTGCTCGGGGTTGTCAGCGCTTGTTCTGATTCAGTGGCAAATTGAGTTATTTGGTTCGTCAGCGGGGCATTGGTGGCTAGAACGTTGTTATCTAATTCGCCCTTTTCTAAGTAAAAAGTTGCAGGCATTGATAAGCGAGCGTTGTTAAAGCATTGACCTATCGATAGGGTACTGATTTCACTGAGATTGAGAATATGGACGGCGGCTGACACTGAAACCCCTTAAACTAAACTTGTTAATTGCGTGTGTTAATTGCGTGTATTAATTGGATGCGTTTATTGATAACCTAGTTTCATAGTGATTATGCCAGTAGCTGTATTTTTTCGACGATACTACTAGATGCTACTAATAGTATCGACATAGTTAATGGTATCGACAATATTATCGAGCGCTAGTTTGAAAACAGCACGATTGCAGTGGTTAATTTATGAAACAAAACTCTGTGCCTTTATACCCTAAAATTTCGTCGATTTATAATAAAATTCTGCAATTAGCTATAGCGGTTATTTTAGTGGTATTGCTACTTAATTTGGCTATCTTTAATAACAGTGAAAACAGCGCGACACTAGAGCAACACTTTGACCAACTTGGTCATGAGTTTTTAACTCAAAACAAGGCGAGTGTTGAGCTACTGTTACAACAGAAAGACCGAGCCCAGTTGCGCGATTATATAGAGCAGCAAGTAACTAATGAGCTTGTTGCTAGCGCCCATTTGTACAGCCATACTGGTCAGCTTATAGCGAGCAGTAACGAACAGTCAATTAACCAGTTATACCGTGTTGGTAATGAGCAAGACCGCGCTCAACAAAACGCCATGAAACATTTAGTGCCTTTTGTTTTAGCGCTTGGCAAGCAAGGTGAACTGGGTTATTTGAGGTTTAACATCAACAAAGAAAAACTGCTGGCGGCGCTTGAACAGCGCCAGCAACACAATCAACAATTGTTACATTTACTGATTTTACTGGCAGGCTTTATTGGTTTTCTGTTGACCCGAGGCTTCGCTCGTTTTAGCCGTCAAGGTTTGAGGGTTCAAGGGCACAGTAATGGCGGACACAGTAAAGCGCACAATTAAGTACGCAGCTAAATGGTTAACGGCTGGTTGAATCAAAGAACAGTTGGTCGATATTATGCTCTAGTTGCTCGGCGACCATTTCTGAGGGCAATTGTTTTGTCTGGCAAAGATGGCTGAATACGTCAATCAACCGAATTGGCGAATTGGCTTGCCCTTGATAGCCAGCCAGTGGCATTGAAGGCGCATCTGTTTCTAACACTAAACAGTCGAGTGGTAATTTTTTTACTGTTTTTATCGTTTTTTGTGCTCGCTCGTAACTAATGGTGCCGCCAATACCCAATTTAAAGCCTAAATCTAGGTACTGTTTTGCCTGTTGGTAACTCCCTGAAAACGCATGAATAACACCGCCACGCGCTAAATGGGCAATTTTTAATGCAGGCGCTAACCACTGATGTGATTGTCTGTGATGAACCACTATTGGTAAATCGTGCTGTTTGGCAAGCATCAGTTGATATTCAAAAAATACTTGTTGCTTAGTTAGATTGCCTTGTTGTTTGGCGATGGCGCCATCAATACCTGCTTCACCAACAGCAATGATCTCGTTTTTATGTTGGCTAATTAGTTGATTGAGCTGTTCAAGCACTGATTCTGATAAATCGTTTAAAAACCAAGGGTGAATTCCGAGGCAAGGAAAAAGCGTTGGCGAACTTGGTTGCTTGTTTTCTTGATTGTCTGGTGTTGCTAGCGCTAACACTTGCTGCCAGTTACTAGGAGCAATGCTGGGGATAACAATACGACGGATATTTTGCTGATAGCACTGGTTTAATAACTGCGTTCGGTTTTGATCAAATTCGGCAAAATCTAAGTGGCAGTGGCTATCGGTAAAGCGCATTTATCAATCCAGTGTAAACATATTTTAGGACGAGACATTCTTAAAAACAAAAAAGCCAGTTTAGGTTAACTGGCTTTTTAAGTTGATGTAAAGTGCTAATCTTTATTGAGACGCTTTACATGCGTTCCATCACTTCGATACCTAAAATATCTAAGCCTTGTTTCAGGCAATTGCCAATGAGCTGACAAAGGGCTAGGCGCGAAGCTTTAACATCTTCAGCAACGCCTTCTTTTAAGATAGGACACGCTTCGTAGAAACTCATGTATAGGCTCGCGAGTTCATACAAGTAGTTACAAAGCAAGTTTGGCGTGCCGTCGTTAATGACGGCATCCAATACTTCTTCCAATTGTAAGAGTTTTAGCGCTAGCGCTTTTTCTTGTGGTTCGGCAACCACTAAGCTGTTGGCATCTGGGTTGGCGACGCCAGCTTTACTGAAAATACTTTGAATACGCGAGTATGCGTATTGTAAGTATGGCGCCGTCGCACCTTCAAAGCTGAGCATAGTTTGCCAGTTAAAGATGTAGTCACTGGTGCGGTTTTTTGATAAATCGGCGAATTTCACCGCGCCAATACCAACTTTTTCTGCAATTTCGGCTAATTGTTCGACGCTGTAGTCTGGATTTTTCTCTTTAATAACCTCAGTGGCGCGGCTAACCGCTTCATCTAACAGCTCGGCAAGCTTTACTGTGCCACCAGTACGGGTTTTAAACGGTTTGCCGTCATCACCCATCATCATGCCAAATGGACAGTGATCGTAGCGGACGTTTTCAGGTAAGAAACCAGCTTTGCGGGCAACTAGCTCTACTTGTTTAAAGTGCAAGGCTTGGCGAGCATCGGTAAAGATTATAATGCGATCGGCGTTGAGCTCACCGCTGCGGTAGCGACAAGCCGACAAATCTGTGGTCGCGTACAAGTAACCACCACCAGATTTTTGCACGATAAAGACCGAAGGTTCGCCGTCTTTGTTCGCCATTTCGTCGATGAATACCACTTTTGCACCTTGATCTTCAACCGCGATATTTTGGCTGATTAGCTCGTCAATGACTTTTGGCAAATCTGGGTTGTAAGCACTTTCACCCATAATATCGCCACGGCTCAGTGTCACGTTGAGCTTGTTGTAAATTTCTTCACTGTGGGCAATTGAAATGTCGATAAACTGTTGCCACAAGGCTAAACAGTTTTCATCGCCGCCTTGTAGCTTGACCACGTAATCGCGAGCGCGATCGGCAAAGCCATCTTCGTTATCAAAACGCACTTTAGCTTCGCGGTAAAAGTTCTCCAAATCGGCAAGTGCTGTTTCGGCAACTTCATTGCTGGCTAGCTTGTCGCTTAAATGAGCGAGTAGCATACCAAATTGCGTGCCCCAGTCGCCCATGTGATTTTGGCGAATAACCTTGTCACCGCGAAATTCAAGCGCGCGAACAACCGCGTCACCAATAATAGTTGAGCGCAAGTGACCCACGTGCATTTCTTTGGCGAGGTTTGGCGCTGAATAGTCAACCACCACTGTTTCTGGGGTTGAGCGTTGGCTAACACCTAATTTACTATCGCTGCTAATACCAATTAGCTGCTCGCTCAACCACGTTTTGTTAAGGTGAATATTGATAAAGCCTGGGCCAGCAAGCTCGATTTTTTCGGCAATGCCTGAATCAACTAATTCAGGGCTAAGGGCATCAACCACTTTAGTGGCTAATTCCCTTGGGTTAGTTTTAAGCTTTTTGGCCGCGCCCATTACGCCATTGGCTTGATAGTCGCCAAATTGTGGTTTGGTCGATTGGCTGACCGCTGGGTTGGTATCTTCAGGTAAACCAGCAGCAACCATAGCTGCTAATACTTTTTCTGATAATATCTGTTTAATATTCATGTCGTTATCGCTTTCTCATTGTTATTTCGCCCAATTTCTTTATCAATCATGCTCACATACATTCGTATGCTGCGCGTGCTTTCTGTGAACTTGAACGAACTAACTGCGAGAAAGTGACAACTCGCAGTTAGAGAGTTAATTTTTTTACTTACATCTGACAGCTGGTAACTATCAACTTTCGCTTAGTGTTCACGGGTTTTGTGGAACACAATATCCGGATGACGCTCTTCAGCTAAGCTCAAGTTAACCATAGTAGGCGCGATATACGTTAAGTTATCACCGCCGTCTAAGGCTAGGTTATCTGAGGCTTTCTTTCTAAATTGGTCAAGAGTGCGTTCGTCGTCACAGGTACACCAACGGGCAGTGGCAACGCTGATTGGCTCGTAAATAGCATCGACGTTGTACTCGGTTTTTAAGCGTTGTACGACCACTTCAAATTGCAGGACACCAACGGCGCCTACAATCATATCGTTTGAAGTCAGTGGTCTAAATACCTGCACCGCACCTTCTTCCGATAATTGAATGAGGCCTTTTTGCAACTGTTTGGCTTTAAGTGGATCGCGCAAGCGAATGCGGCGGAACATTTCTGGCGCGAAGTTCGGAATACCGCTAAATTTCATGCTTTCACCAGAGGTGAAGGTATCACCAATTTGAATGCTGCCGTGGTTGTGTAAACCGATAATGTCGCCAGCGAAAGCTTGTTCAACATTGGCGCGATCACCCGCCATAAAGGTTACCGCATCGGCAATTTTTACGTCTTTGCCAATCCGTACTTGGCGCATTTTCATGCCTTTTTCGTACTTGCCTGAAACGATGCGCATAAACGCAATGCGGTCGCGGTGTTTTGGATCCATATTGGCTTGGATTTTAAAGACGAAGCCTGAAAATTTTTCTTCAGTCGCACTGACATCGCGAGTATCAGTTTTACGTGGCAACGGCTTAGGTGCCCATTGCGTAAGACCATCAAGCATATGGTCGACGCCAAAGTTGCCAAGTGCAGTACCAAAAAATACTGGTGTTAGTTTACCCGTTAAAAACTCTTCTAAATCGAACTCGTGAGACGCGCCAACCACTAGTTCAAGCTCTTCGCGCAAATCTTCGGCGTAATTGCCAATTTCCGCGTCTAACTCTGGGTTGTCTAACCCTTTAATGACGCGCTTTTCCTGAATAGTGTGGCCTTGGCCAGTGGCGTACAAAATGGTTTCATCAGTTAAGATGTTGTAGACACCTTTAAACTCTTTACCCATGCCGATAGGCCAAGTAATCGGCGCACATTTTATTTTCAAAATGTCTTCGACTTCGTCCATCACTTCCATTGGGTCGCGCACATCGCGGTCCATTTTGTTCATGAAGGTAATAATTGGCGTGTCGCGCAAACGAGTAACTTCCATGAGTTTGATGGTTCTATCTTCAACACCTTTAGCGGTATCAATCACCATTAAACACGAGTCAACTGCGGTTAGGGTGCGGTAAGTATCTTCCGAGAAGTCTTCGTGACCAGGAGTATCGAGTAGGTTGACCAAACAATCGGCGTAGGGGAATTGCATCACCGAGGTAGTGATTGAAATACCGCGATCTTTTTCCATTTCCATCCAGTCAGATTTTGCGTGCTGACCAGATTTCTTGCCCTTAACTGTACCTGCTTTTTGAAGTGCTTGACCGAATAAAAGGACTTTTTCGGTAATAGTGGTTTTACCCGCATCCGGGTGCGAGATGATCGCAAAGGTACGACGTTTGTCGACTTCCTGCAGTTGTACAGACATGCTGATTTACCTAGTTGAATCTTTATTAACCTGAGTTTTGGTTAATAAATGAGTTAAGTAATTGGTTTTAAATAAACCTAATACTTTAGTTCTTTACAGTTAGAGATTTTCTTTGATAACAAGGCAAATTTACGAGTCAATAGCTTGTCTATTGCAAGTGAATTTAACGCTGTTAGCGATGAAAATAGCTACCGTAAAGCCATTTATTATCCTGAACTCAGGTTTATCAAATAATTGACGAAAATTAAAGCGCGACATTATAGCCAAAATAGCATCAGAGGGCAGCAATTATTTGTTGTAGCACTAATAAAAATAACGGCATTTTCTCGGTTGGTTTGCCATTTCAGTGACAGAGCTTGCCACTATAAAAATGAAAAGAGGCGTTAATCAACGCCTCGGGCTTTTGTAGTGTTTTGGGGGCAGTAACAATTAACTATTATTCTGTGATATTAGCCGCCATTTCATTACTCGTGAGTTGATAATCAATGGTTTTTAATAGCACGTTGTCGATGTATATCTCCATTTGGTAACTACCCGGTTGGTCGTGATAATCAGTGCGCATAAAGATAGCGCCTCTCTTTTTAATCAACATAGCTTTACCCATAATTTTTGGATTGTTACGCTGTTCTTCACTTTTGGGCAGCACATGGACTGAGCTCAAGGTAAATTGTTCTTCGGTCAAGCCTGTAACAACAAGGCCGTACATTGATGTTTGCCCAGCTTTAGTGATAGGAATTTCTTCCGTGGTCATAAAGCCAACAGGTTCACCTGAGTCATTGTGTAAGACCAGACCAAAATTGAATTCAAAATTTTCCATTTTTTCTGCCAATAAGTCCTCGTTTTCTTTTATTGAGCTGGCAAAAGCCGGTTGTAACAACAAGGTGGCGATAACTGCTGCAAATAACTTAGTCATAATAGACTCCCTTTCGATGTCGTATTCGATAAACCTAACGAGTTCGTAATAGATTGATGTTCAAAATGTTTTGCTACTTTAACTGTGGCACTAACTGCGTCTTTAATTGAACTTTTAGTTGCCTAAAGCTATCTGGTCGTCTGGTTAGCAGTAACGTCGTTAGTCCAATTAACAGCAATATGATTGAACTGGGTTCAGGAATAGAGACCACTCCGACAGGCTGTGTACCTGCTATTTCAGCTGCGATCTTGTTTTCAACAGACGTTTGAAATGCAGCAAAATCAGCAGGAGCAAGTAAAAATGGACTGTCACCAGCAATAACATCATCCGCGTATTGATCGATGACTCGCTGGCTGGTCGTGATAACAATGCCATTTATGGTATCTACACCTGCAGCTATCGCGCTATTAGCCGCAGTATCAGGTGAGATACCTTGATTATTTGTGCCATCGCCAGAAATATCTATAACTTGTGCAGTACCATCAAAGCCGTTGTTGTCAAACAGCGGATATGAATACTCAATGGCACTACCTATTGCTGTCCAACCTGCAAATGGTCGAGCTAGCGAAGCCAAATCGTCGGCGAAATCATTAGCTGATTGGGCGGAATCGATTAGCGTCCAGTCGACCATTACTTGCTGCTGGCTACTGCCAGACCACATGATCATCTGCACAGCGATTTGACCCAAAGTGCCGTTGATAATTGCATTTTGCACAGTGTCGCTTTGAAACGCTCCTTGATAACCCTGCAGCTGTAAGTCGTACTCACGACTGTCAATACTGCCGGAGATATCAACGAGTAACTGAAGTTCAACATCAACTGGCGTAATCGCTTTCAACGGTAGTGCGGTTGTAAAAGCAATTAGTCCAGTCAAAGCGAATATTAAGTTACGCATAATATTGCTCCCTTTGACTCAAAAATTTCGCCGCTTCACACGGCGCCCAAGCTTGTCATTGCATAAAGTCGGCCATCGTTTAAGTTTATGAATTTTATCGTTTTTTACTTTTTTTATTGGTAGTTAGATGCAAAATGCGGGTGTTTATTTGCATTTTGCAAAGCACAGTGCGAAACCTTGTTCGACTGAATTGTTATAGACTCTTTAAATTGTTGATTTATATGTTTTTTTCTTTTTTAATGAGTTGGAAAGGTTTTTGCAAACTCAGTTGTCGAGAAGACAAACAGATAAATTGTCCCCAGCCAATATTACGGGGTTAAAACATCGCGATGGTCGCGATAGCGAGGTAGTTATGAGTTATTCATATCACAGAGAGAGAAGTTACAGTAGTCGTTCTGGTAGCAGATCAAGCAGCAGACGTCGCTTTAAGGAAAGCCTGATTATTATCACTATCGTCCTTGCTATTATTATTGCGTTAATGTTTGTCTGCTTGAAACTTTGGCAAGGCAAAAATGAATTGCAAAACTCGTTGGTTGAAAAATCAGTTATTGTTAAAACTTACGAGCAAGAGCTTTCTATACTGCGCACATTAAATCCATACCATGTCGGTAGCAGTGAGGTACTGCAAGAAGCGGTAAATAATATTGACCTATTTCCCGGTTGGATAACACGCGTTTATCCACTGCCAGAAAATCACGAAAAAGCTATGTACATGATGGATTTAGGTTCTTTTGTGATGAATGAAACGCGCTTTTCACTATCAAGCCATCAACGCTACGGTATTCCTAAACCTAATAAAAGTATGTATCGCATGAACGGTTTAATGCCGAGCCACGTTAAAGGTCGCCATCAGATTGGTATCGAGTTTTATATCAACGACAGAAAGCTAGTTGTAGCCAAAGACAAGTCGGGTATTGGTTCTTGTTACGCTCGTGTTGACGTTAACCAAAAGCGCGTAATTGATAAGCATCTGCGTATTTTTACACGCTACAACACTGAGCAAATGTTGACTGGTGAAGTTGAGCTTAACAAAGGGTTATTTCCAATTAGTGCAGTATTTTACTGTGATAAGCGTTCAGATTTTAATGGTGCAGATGTTGAAGTCGCAATATCGTTTAGACAGCCAAACCAATCTAGCTTGTCGGTAGAGCGCAACTCAATTTTCCATATCTACAACCCACAAGGCGTTACCGCTAAGCTTTAATTATGAAGCTTAGCGAGTTTCGTTGCTACAAGCTATTGTACCTCAGATGATTCTAACGGGAATCTAATGGTGAATACACTACCGTGATTGAGCTCAGAGTTAACACTAATTATTGCATTATGCTGCTCAATGATGGCGTAAGAAACTGAAAGGCCAAGACCCGTACCTTCATTTTCGGCTTTTGTTGTGTAGAAGGGCTCAAATAGTTGTTTGAGTGTGGTTTCACTCATACCACAACCGGTATCGCTAACACTGACTTCTACTTCGTTACCCGCTAACCTGCTCTCAACCGTTAAGGTACCTTTCTCGAACATGGCATTTTCAGCGTTGACAAATAAATTGATAAAAACCTGCTGCAGTTGACCAAAGTTGCCGACAATGTCTGGTACTGGCTCTGCCAGTTTTTTTACCACTTGATGTTGATATTTAAGCTTGTTCCAAACAACCTTAAGTGCACTTTCAATCACTTCGTTAATATTAACTGCGACAAACTCGCTGTGATCTTTGCGAGAAAACGTTTTCAAGCCGTTAACAATATCAGTCACTCGGGTAATTCCTTCGAGGCACGCATCAATTAGTGGGATAACATCTTCTTGCGCAAAATTGAGCTGCCTGAGGTCTACAGTATTGCTGAGTTGTTCTTGGTCAACTGCCGCTAAGCCACTATTAAATAGTGCGATATAGTCCTTTAGTGTATCGAGATTACTATTGATATAGCCAATTGGGTTATTGATTTCATGGGCGACTCCAGCCGCAAGTTGGCCAAGTGATGCCATCTTTTCATTGTGAACCAGCTGTTGCTGAGTGTCTTTTAGTTCGGTTAGTGTGGATGTTAGCGTCTGGTAATTATAAGCGAGCTCAATCTCTGTATAGCGGCGTTTGATTGCAGATCTGAACTGCTGACCAGCGATGTGAAGTGTTTGCTTAAAGTCTTCATTGTAACAGTAGTGGTTGACATCAAGCACTATGATACGTTGCTCTTCATTACTTATTGGAACGGTTAAATGCAACAATGTGGTGTGATCAAGCAATGCAGATAAACAAGTTAAATAGGTGTCTTGTTCGTGCTCAATCCGTTGCCATAGGTGGTTACTTTCTTTATTGCTTAAATATTCTATCGTACCGCTAAATTGAGATTGCCACGGAATGGTTTGCCATTCATTGGTATTTGGTGGCTTTTTAAGCACCTCGTAGTTCTGATTGGAGGGCATTACCAGTTGCAATGCTCCGCAGTTTTCTAGCATTTGACTCAAATGGACAATAAAGTCACTAAACATTTCGTCTATGCTGTGATCTGATAGCATGTCTTTGGTTAAAAACGCCAAAAACTGCAATTGAACCTGTCGTTTGTTCGCTTGGTCAAAGGCGTCTAACATTTCTTTGTTAGCGAGAAATGACGCCTGCGCTTGCTGATCTAGTTTAGCCTCCAGTTGCTTTTTTTGATTGCGTTCCCGTTGCAGCGCTTTTTCTAGGAGGCTTATGGTTTGTTGAGCAGATAACTCGCGATGAGCGGGAGCTTGATTTAGCTGGTCACTCGAATTAGACAATGCTCATCTCCTTGGCATACACATTCAGTTTGGCTAATTGCCACGGTTTGATTGAAGTGTTTGGCTGCGCCTAAAATTAATCCCTCAGCGAAAAAACACATTTTTCTACGTGAAACGTATCGAATCACTAAGGTCGTAGGTTGGGGCTGATCGTAGAGCAGAGTTGGCGTGTAGGCCATTGGATCGGCCTTTTTAACCTCAACGTGAATGACTTCGTCAACCGCGCGTAAAAAATCGAACAGATTATCTATGTGTTTAACTTGTTGCTGCACTAGGCTGAACAATGTTGGAAAAAAGAAAACACCGAACTTGCGTTGAATCTCTGGATTATTTTGGCCAGTAATTCGCTCTAACGTCGACATTAGCTGGTTGAATTCATCGTCTTCGTACAGCTCTGTTGCTAGATATTCCCCATTTGACTCGAGCTGACTCTGTTCAATGGTCTCTTGCCAAACGGCTAAACCATACTCTTGTTCAATAAACTCGGCAAAGCCACTAAAGACGGCACCTTTCATTTTTATTATCCATTTTCTTTCGAGTGCATTATAAAAACTATAATGCTAACATGGCTTTAATAGCAAACTATTTTAAATGGATCTTTAATGTTGCCAGCGATACTTTTGCTTGATGATGAACCTCAAATACTTCAGGCGTTAACTCGATTGTTGCGAGACAGTTATCAAGTTAATGCTTTCACTGATGCTCGCGAAGCATTGGCGTTTTTTCAACAAACGCCTACTCCTATCGTCATCACAGATATTAGAATGCCAGAAGTCGATGGCATTAGTTTTCTCAAAGCTATCGTTGAAATTAATCCCAGATGTCGCCGCGTAGTGCTAACTGGCTACTTAGATGCTGAAGTGGCTCAGCAAGCGATCAATCAGGGACAAATCTCGTGCTATCTTACCAAACCTTGGGACAATCAAGAGTTAAAGAGTCTCCTTAAGCAGCAACTGCAAGCACTTGCTTTAGAAAGCAAAAAAAACAAAACCCTCAAACAATTAAAAATTAATAATCAACAATTGTCTGCCAAACACAAGGCAATGACTCAGGCGATTGGCAATATTCAGTCAAAACAAACCAATACTAACGATAAGCTTGAGCAGTTAGCACTTGCTAACGAACAGTTGATTAAATTTAGTGCTGATTTAATAGCCTTGCAATCAGAAGATCACACAGGCCACAGTGTTAGAGTTGCCCACCAAGCCAAAGCACTAGCGCGGCGCTTTGATTTAGATGATGAATTGGTCAGTCAGATTTATTTGGCGGGGCTGTTGTATCGCGTTGGCATTACCAGCTTACCCGCTGAAATACTGCCGCTGAACGTCGAACAATTGACTACAGCGCAAGCCCACGAATGGCAGAAATTTCCTCAAGTTAGTGCGACAATTTTGTCAGAAACAGAGTTGTTTAAGCCTTGTGCCGAGTTGGTTAAACACTTATTTGAGCACATAGACGGCAGTGGTAATCCTGACCATTTAGCCAAACGAGCGATTCCCTTTGGTGCGAGAATTTTGGCATTAGTCATTCATTACGACATGTTGATCCAGGGCACAATTAATGGCCGCGTGCTACCACCGAGTGAAGCACAAGTGTTAATTGAACCGTTAATAGGT
Source organism: Endozoicomonas sp. G2_1 (assembly GCF_017744155.1). Taxonomy (GTDB): domain Bacteria; phylum Pseudomonadota; class Gammaproteobacteria; order Enterobacterales; family Alteromonadaceae; genus JAGHQT01. Next base: position 154,264 of record NZ_JAGHQT010000004.1, read on the forward strand.
AAAACCTTTCAACGAGAGGTTTACCAGCAATTTTTAACCATGCTAGAAAAGCCAAGCGAGCACGAGGATTTTGAAGTGCCGGTTGCGGTTAATCAACTCAGTCCCAATATGGTGTTGGCGCAAGATATTCAAACCCATTACCAAAAGAAGTTATTAGCTGAAGGCTGCACACTTCAAACTAGCCAAATTGAGACGCTGCAAAACTATCAACAGCGTCTGAACAAGTCTTTAGTCGCCTACGTTCGCAGTGAAAGTTTGGCTAATGCCGAAAACGTCGCTCAGGTTAAATAATAAGAATTAAGTGGTATTAATATGATAACAAACAGTGAGCTGCCATTAGTCGTTGTTGTCGATGATGAAAGTGAGATTTTAGCCGCGATTAAACGGAGTTTGATGCGCGTAGATGTTTGTGTTGAAACGTTTAATTCACCTCGGTTAGCGATTGAATTTATCACTAGTAATGAGCCTATTGTGGTTATTTCTGATCAGCGAATGCCGGATATCACTGGTCAAGAAGTATTGACCAAAGTTAAAGATATATGGCCAAATTGTCGGCGTATTATGCTCAGTGCTTATCGAGATTTTGACGAAATTGCCGACGGCTTTAACCAAGCGGTGATTGAAAAGTTTATCGCCAAACCTTGGAAAAATGCTGAACTTATTTTTATTGTCGAAGACGCAATAAAACAAACCCAAGAAATCGAAAAGCCGGAGCGACAATTCAATGAAATTGTTGGTCAGTGCCCACCAATGCAAACTTTGTTTTCAGATATAAGTAATGCTGCAGGGGCTAATGTGCCGATTTTTATCCACGGAGAAACTGGTACAGGTAAAGAGCTAGTCGCGCGTGCTTGTCATCAATATAGCCATCGTGCTGATAACGAATTTATTGCGGTTAACTGTGCTAATTTTTCTGAGACCTTAATAGAGTCACAGCTATTCGGTCACAAAAAAGGGGCTTTTACCGGAGCCACCAGTGACCAAGCGGGTATTTTAAAGCAGTGTCAGGGCGGTACCTTATTTCTGGATGAGGTCACTACCTTACCCATGCCATTGCAGGCGAAACTCTTGAGGGTGCTTCAAGAGCGCGAATTCACGCCCATTGGTGAAACCAAAACCTACAGTTTTGATGCCCAAATTGTTTCGGCCTCGTCAGTGAGGCTAGTTGATGCGGTTCGACAAGGGGAATTTCGACAGGATTTGTACTATCGTCTGAACGTGATTCCACTACAGATTCCAGCGTTGCGTGAACGGGGGCATGATGTTTTGTTAATTGCACAAAAGTACCTAGCACAATACAGTCAAGAGCAAAATAAATCGTTTGTTGATTTTGATGATAACGCCAAGCAATTTTTACTCAACTATTCATGGCCGGGTAATGTTAGACAGCTTGAAAACTTAATTCACAGCGTTGTTATTATGAATCAAGGGCAATACATCAATGTCGATATGTTGTCGCGTTTAGTTGAGCAAGAAATGCTAGGCGAGTTGCCTGCTCAAACCCAGGCACCAAGTGTTTCGGCGATTCTTGAACCCGTGTCTGCGCCCAATGGGGCCGTTAATAGTGACACAAGTGGTGAAGTTAAACCGCTGGCGGAAATAGAAAAACAAGCCATTTTGGCGGCAATAGAAAGTTGCCAAGGCAACATTAGTCAAGCGGCGGCACTTTTGGACGTTAACCCTTCTACTATCTACCGCAAAATGCAAAAGTGGTAAAAAAAATGGCAATAACTGCCCCCAGTTATTGCCATTGATAATTAGTTGTTATTGAGAACTAATTGACTAGCTAATTTTTAGTTTGTAGTCTGCTGCCAGCTTACCACCACCAAATACAACAACCGCTAACATTAACGTACCCCATAAAATATGGTCAGTATGTGCTGCTGGGCTAATGTCAACTAAGCTGATTACTGCGACGTAGTTAACAATAAACAAGCCAATAGCTGAAATACGGCTAAACAAACCTAAAACAAGTAATACAGGTAATACTAATTCGCCAAAAGTACCTGACCACGCGGCAAATTCTGGTGAGAAAAATGGCACTTCGTACTCGTATTCGAATAACAACAAGGTTGATTCCCAATCGCGAATTTTAGTTAAGCCCGATTTGAAGAATATTGAAGCAACGTATAAACGCACTAATAACAAGCTCGGTGAGCGCAAGTAATCTAGTAAATCAAAAATTTTGTTGTGCAATTGCCTAGCTGCTGCAAACGCCATAGTAAAATCCTCTAATAATTTGTTAATGGTAATTGTTAGTTGTTTGAGTTGGTTAAAAATATGCTCAAATAAATACTTGTATCATCAATTGAGCTTTTTAATACTCGTTAGTTGTTCTTGTTGAATGGCTTTTGGTAACCATTCAAGCAAGGAGAAATCGTTGCGCTCTAGCGCTATTAACTCATCTAGTGCTGCCCCAATAGATTGCTGTTGGAGCTGTTTTTGTAACCATAAATACTGTGATTGCGTAATGGTTTCAAAATGCGCTTTAAACATCGGACGCCAGATAAAAACATATTGGCTTTGGTCTACTAAGTCTGATTCCATTGCCTTGTCAGTTAACGGCTGCAATAATGATTTGTCGCTTAGTTGTTGCAGGTTTTCCAACATTGTCTGCTGGTGTAAATCAACACCTTGGCTCGTTATGTTATCAAGCTGTTGTGCTAAACCAACAATGTCATATTGACATTGAAATAATCGGCTGCCACTTGCTAGTGATATAGTTAGCTGATAAGCGTCGACTTGCTCAAGTAAAGCCAGCGTAGTCAAATCAGGTTCTATATCGATTGCCCGCGTTGCTTGATGTAAGTTCAAATCAAATCGCGCGAGTTCAGCAACAAGTGCGGTGGTTAGCTCGTGCTCAGTTGATGACAACTCAGTATTTTGCTCAATAAATTCGGGGAAGTCTTTGCCGTATTCGCCCCAGTCGTATTGTGTTTTCAAGCTGTTGGTCAAGTACAAGTCTGCTAGCTGATTAAAATTGCTCAAACCCAATAGTTTACTGGTGTAGGCAAAGGTAATACTCAGTGCTCTGCGACCATTGGCTAGCATGTTATTTTGGTAAATGGCCAAACCAGCTTGCTGTTGAGCACTACCACTGAGTTCAAGGCTATTTCCTGGCTCAAGGCTGCTTTCTAGCTCAAGGCTGTTTTGCAGGGAAAAAATCGCTTCTACCAGATCGTTTTGGCTTTTACTCAGCGTTGAGGTACTAGGTTGTGTCATTTTAAGCGTCACCTAATACCTCCTGAGCAATTGTTCGGGCTTTGTCGGCCTCAGCAATAAGTGTTGCCCAGGTAGGCAAGCTCAAATCCCATTCAACTAGCGTTGGCACCGGCCCAAATTTTTGCAGTGCATAGCGGTACAGTTGCCATACTTGCGATGACACTGGCTGACTGTGATCGTCAATCATAATGTCAGTCTCTGCCACCGGTGTACAACCCGCTAAGTGAAATTCACCAACCAACTGTGACGGAATTTGCTCTAACCATTGTTGTGCTTGCAAGACCGGATCCGAAACTTTCTGGTTAATCGCGTTAACCATTAAGTTGTTTAAATCGACTAATAACTTGCAACCAGTTTGCTGACAAAGCTTAGTTAAAAATTCAGCTTCGCTATAAGTTGAACCGGGTAGTTCAATATAGGCGGATAAATTTTCAACTAAAATTTGTCGTCCTAAGTGCTGTTGTGCGCGTTCAACATTCGCTGACATCACCTCTAAACTTTCATCGTTAAACGGTACAGGTAATAAATCACCGGAATGAACAGGGGTGTCGCTGATATTTGCCCAACTAAAACAAGCGTGATCTGATACCAATAGCGCATCGTTTTGCTGACATAGTTGGTGCAATTGTTCAATTTGCTCACTTGGCGCTGGTTCAACAGAACCCAAACCTAAAGAGGTGGCGTGAATGCTAATTGCGTAGTGCTGTTTAACATCAGCTAATAGTGAGTGGCTGATACCACCACGAGCAAAAAAGTTTTCTGCGTGTACTTCTATAAAGTCGATGTTTGCTGGAGACGTTAAGGCATCATCGTAATGTTCATGCCTTAAACCAACACCAATCAAAGGTAAGTTCGAGTTGGTGTTTGACTTTGTGCTATAGGAAAACATATACATCAATCTCCAGAAACATCAAAACACGTACAAGCAATTAAGGCTTAACCTTTTTGAGTTTTATACCACTCTTTAGCTTCTTTACGAGTTAATCCGCCAAGAGTCTTACAAGTGCCCTTGTTAACTAAACGCCATTCACCTTTGTCATTGTCAACAGTAGATTGACCTGCACAAGAGTGAGTGCCTGCTAAGTTAGCACAGTCGTTTTGACCCGCTGGAGATACACCGTAACACTTTTCTTTCTTTGCTTTACCTGCGGCTTCAACGTCGCCGGCTACACCCATAGAAACTGCTGCAGCTAGTGCTGCTGATAAGACTAAGTTATGTTTCATCATTAAACTCCTAAATAATAAAATGATATAGTAACGATAGAAAAAGACCTTGGTTAGATATAAAAACTTTCTATCGAAATACGATTATTTGTTAATGTTGATCTAACCAGGCGACAATTTCTTGTTTTGGCGCTGCGCCAACATGTTCACCGGTTACCATGTTCTTGTTTAGCATAAGTAAAGCCGGAATACTACGTATACCATATTTTTGCGCGAGACTTGGCAAGTCATCAACGTTGGCTTTGACCGCTTTGAATTGTTCGGTTCTCTCGGCGGCTAATTGCTCAAATGTTGGTGTCATCGCTTTACAAGGGCCACACCACGGTGCCCAAAAATCAATAAGCACTTTAGGGTTATCTGCGATGATTTGCTCAAAGTGCTGTTCACTTCTAATTTCTTCTACAACCATGATGCATTCCTCAATCAGCGTTGAATGAAACGCTTAACTTTATGGCTAAGCGTTTTTGACTGCTATTGTTAACGGCTTATAAATCGTCAGCAGCAGTGTTTTTGATAGAACCCCAGTTCTCATCTGCATCGGCAACTAAACCAGGTACGTCACTTAACCAACGCTTTTGTACCGCTGCGTTAAGGTTCAAGTAAAGTTTGCCATCAACGATTTTCCACGCTGTTGGATCTGTATCGAATTTCTTCTCTTTAGAAACACCGAATGCACAGTAGCCACCGTATTGAGGCGCAAATTTAGCTGGGTTAGCTTTGAACTTGTCGCGGTTTTTTTCACTGCTAAAGCGGTAAATTGCACCTTTGTAAGTTGCTGTGTAATCAGCTGTACCCATTTTTGGCATACCGGCAGTGAAGTAAGCAACTGGGTCGTAACCTTTAATTGCTAGGTCGTTAGCATCGGCGTTCATGTCGATGTCTGCTGCAAAAGATAAGCTGCTAAGGGCAAGTAAAGAAGTTGCTGCAATAGTTTTTAAAGTTGACTTAATCATAATATCTCCTAAAAGAAAGTAATGTTTTGTTAGTTCGTTTAAGTTGTGAAAATAATAGTGTGTAAAAACATGGCTGTGGGATACAATCGTCCAAACTTTGAATCAAATCGTCCAAAAGGGTTATGGATCAACTTTCTCAGGTAATTGATCGCTTTGCGCTGCAAGCAGGTGTTTTCTATTCAGGCAAACTTTGTGGTTTATCTAGCTTTAATCAGGGCTCACTAATTGAAGGTCATTTGCATTTGTTGCGCCGAGGTAGTTTGTCTGTTATCGGGTTAGAGAAAGAAAAAATACGCCTTGATAAAGCGACCATTATCTTTGTGCCACGACCGCTTAAGCACAGTTTACTGGCGGATGAATCAGACGATGCCGAGTTGATTTGCGCCAATATCAAATACGGCACTGGTAGCTCAAACTTACTCGCCAACGCCTTGCCTGATGTACTGATTTTACCGGTTGAACAATTACCGTTTTTGCAAACCAATGTTGATTGGCTATTAGATGAGGCGGATAAGCAGTTACAAGGCCGTCAAGCGATTATGAACCGTTTGATGGAAGTGTTTATCATTAATATGCTGCGCTCATTGATTGATAACGGCAAGCTCGGCAGCAGCATGTTGGCAGGTTTAGTTCACCCTCAGCTTAAAAATGTCCTTCACCATATTCACAACGCGCCAGAGCAAGCTTGGTCGTTAGAAAAAATGGCTGAAATCGCGTTAATGTCCCGGTCTAAATTTGCCGAAGTGTTTAAAGAGGTGATAGGGCAAACACCGAACGACTATTTATTAGAGTGGCGAGTAAGTGTTGCTCAATCACTGCTACTAAAAGGTAAGAGTGTCAGTTTAGTGGCTAATAGCGTCGGTTATGAAACTGCTTCCGCGCTATCGAGAGTGTTTCGCAAAAAGCTCGAGTTATCACCTAAAGAGTGGTTAGAGCTACAAGAACAAGGTTAGCAATGGCTAAAAGTTAAAAAGCCCGATAATCTCTCGATTATCGGGCTTTTTACACTATAGCTTGTTGATTTTTACTATCAGCTACGCCGCTTGTTCTTGTTTAGCATCAGCAATTTCGTCAACTTGGCGAATTAAGTAATCGAATGCACCTAAACTTGCCGTTGCCCCTGCGCCCATCGCAATAATGATTTGTTTGTAAGCACTATCGGTAACATCTCCAGCGGCAAAGACACCAGGCATTGAGGTTTCACCGCGCTTGTTGGTAATAATCTCACCGCGATTGGTTAAATCAATAACGCCGTCAACCCATTCGCTGTTTGGCACTAGGCCGATTTGTACAAAGATACCTGCAAGCGCTAATGATTTAGTTTCATCAGTAGTGCGGTCGGTGTAAGTTAAACCAGTCACTTTGCTGCCGTCGCCAACCACTTCTGTGGTTGCTGCATTTTTAATAATGGTGATATTACCCATAGAGTTAGCTTTATCTTGTAACACTTGGTCAGCGCGTAGCTTGCTGTCAAATTCAAGTACGGTGACGTGTTCGACAATACCTGCTAAGTCAATAGCGGCTTCAATACCTGAGTTACCACCACCAATGACCGCAACTTTTTTACCTTTAAACAACGGGCCGTCACAGTGCGGGCAGTAAGCAACACCTGCGCCTTTGTATTGGTCTTCACCCGGCACATTCATTTGTCTCCAACGGGCACCAGTTGCCAAAATAACACTTTTACTTTGCAAGTTAGCACCGCTGTCTAGTTCAACGTTAACCAGACCTTGTTTGTCTAGTTTCACCGCCGTTTGGCTGGTAATGATATCGACATCGTAATCGCGAACGTGCTCTTCAAGACTGGCGACTAGTTTCGGGCCTTCAGTTGCTTTAACTGAAATAAAGTTTTCAATACCAACAGTATCGAGTACTTGGCCACCAAAGCGGTCGGCTACTAAACCGGTGCGGATGCCTTTACGGGCTGAGTAAATCGCTGCCGCTGCGCCTGCTGGGCCACCACCCACGATCAATACTTCATAAGGATCTTTTTCGTTAAGCGCCTGTACTTTTTGCTCGCTGGCTTGGCTGCCAGTTAGCTTGTCTAGTTTGGCTAAAATGTCGGTTAAGGTGACGCGGCCTTGGCTAAAGTTTTCACCGTTAAGGTAAGTACTTGGCACTGACATAATGTTGCGCTCTTTCACTTCTGCGTCAAATAGTGCACCGTCGATCATGGTGTGCTTAATATTTGGGTTGATTGCCGACATAATATTGAGCGCTTGAACCACGGTTGGGCAGCTTTGGCAGCTCAATGAAATATAGGTTTCAAACTCAAAGTTACCTTCAATAGCGGCAATTTGTGCGCGTTCTTCGTCAGAAACCTTAATTGGGTGGCCGCCGCTGTGCAAAAGTGCAAGCACTAGCGAAGTGAACTCGTGACCCAGCGGAATACCAGCGAAGACAATTTCGGTATTGTTAACAGAGCGCACGCTAAGTGAAGGGATGCGAGCATTTGCATCTGAATTAGTAGTAACTTTTACCAATGGCGAAAGGCCGGCAATTTGTTCCACTAAATGAGTTAATTCTTTTGATTTTGCGCTGTCATCTGCGGCTACCGCTAAGGTAATTTCAGAGCTGATGTTAGCCAAATAAGTTTTGAGTTGAGATAATAATTGTTCGTTTAACATAAGAAATTCCTAATAGCCGAGATTAATGTTTAATAAAAAAGTTTGATGGAAAATGGTTTGACCCAGACCCAGTACTAAAAAGTACGAGGTAAACAGGAGAAGATAAGGGCCAAACCACAAACTTTTACTTGTTTTACCTTGAGGTAAGGCGCGGATGATAGGCTGAGGACACTATCAACTCGCGACCTTGAACCAATCTAGCCTCGGCTTAGATTTTACCTACTAGGTCTAATGAAGGAGCTAATGTCTCTTCACCTGGTGTCCATGCTGCTGGACATACTTCACCGTCGTGGTCTGCAACGTATTGAGCAGCTTGGATTTTGCGAAGTAATTCAGCAGCTGAGCGGCCAATACCTAAGTCGTGTACTTCAGCAACTTTGATTTCACCTTCAGGGTTGATAACGAAAGTGCCGCGAAGTGCTACGCCTTCTTCTTCAATCATCACACCGAAGTTGCGAGAAATACGGCCTGTTGGGTCGCCAATCATAGGGAATTGGATTTTGCCAATAGTGTCAGACGTATCGTGCCATGCTTTGTGAGTGAAGTGCTTGTCAGTTGATACTGAGTAAACTTCAACGCCCATTTCTTGCAATTTAGCGTAGTGGTCAGCCATGTCGCCTAATTCAGTAGGACAAACAAACGTGAAGTCAGCTGGGTAGAAAAATACAACAGACCACTTGCCTAGTAAGTCTTGATCAGTTACGTCGATGAAATCGCCGTTGTGGAATGCAGTTGCTTTGAACTCTTGTAACTTAGTGTTGATTAAAGATGTAGTCATTTTATTTCTCCAATTTAAAATAATGTTTTCAGCTGTCTCAAATGACGTTGAAAAGTTGTTTTCTTGTTTACGGGAGAAATAATAGGTGATTTATTTGTATTGTTAAAATGGGATAAATCGATGGTTGTAATCTAAAAAATAGATTCAAAATTTTTGCTGTAGGTCTTTCAATTGAACACTACCAGTTTTACTACTGACAGCTATAAGCCATTAAACATGATACCAAATCATAAAGAAGTGACAGGCAGCACCCGCTAAGACAAATAAGTGCCAAATTGCGTGGCTAAACGGCACTTTTTTCTGTATATAAAAGATTACCCCGAGGGCGTAAATTGCGCCGCCAACGGCCAGTAACGTTAAGCCCGCTGTCGATAAATTGATATATAGCTGTTGAATAACCGCAATTGATAAAAAGCCCATACCCAAATAAGTGCTAACCGAAATAATTGGATATTTGCTGCCACACTTTATTTTAAAGGTGATACCAGCAATAGCGATTAACCAAATAACTGATAGCATAATATAGCCGACGGTACCTTCTAAGGTAATTAACATTAATGGTGTGTAAGTACCTGCTATCAATAAATATATTGCACAGTGGTCAAGTAACTTAAACAGTTGCTTCACTTTTTGGTTGACGATAGCGTGATAGAGCGTTGAAGCGAGAAACAGTAACACCAAACTCGCACCATAAATGGCAAAGCTTGTAATGCGCACCAAATCTTGGCTGGCAATCGCCAAGCCGAGCAAGCAAATCAAACCTACCACACTTAAAATAGCACCAATGCCGTGACTGATGGCGTTAGCAAGTTCTTCGGCAGGGCTATATGCTGGTATTGTTGCACTCATAAGTTATTCAATAGTTATTTCAGTAAACACCTGTACGCTGAAATATAACAGAGCTGATATTGGAATGATAGTGGTTAGACCACAAAGCCAAGACTATTCACGAAAATGTCATCTGCCTGTGAACTTTCTGTGAAGTTTGAAGGTGGTGTTTAGCCACTGTTTAATCATCAAAAAAATAGCCCGCTTAACGGCGGGCTATAAGTCTTGTTTTATTGATGAACTCGATAAGCTTAGAAACGGTAATCTACACCAAGTCTAAAGCCGCGACCATCGCTATTAAAGTTAGCATTTGATTGGTAGTTTTTATCACCTAAGTTACTGACCTTAGCATTAACACGCAAATCATCATTGACTTGGTAACTAGCGGTTAAGTTAAATAGGGTGTAAGCGCTTAAATCAGTTCTAAAGAAACCACTGGCGTTGCCGCCTTTGTGCTGAATGTCAGCGCCAAGGTTTAAACGATCAAAGCTGAAGTTAATTGCGTAGTTGGCGGTAAAATAAGGGCGATTGGTCAACTGCTGTTGGTTACTTTGGTCTTGGGCATCTACATGGCTCAAGGTTAAGCGGTGGTCTGCACCAAACAATTGCGCTTCTGCCGTTAGCTCAATACCTTGAATTTCAACTTCGTTGATATTTACTGTGGTCGAAGTGCCATCGGCTGTGCTGCCTGAACCAATCAAATTGGTAAAATCAGTATTGTATAAGGTTACTTCAACACTGTAGTTTTGGCTGTTATAGCGAGTCAGTAATTCAGTATTTCTGGCGTGCTCAGAGACTAAATTAGGGTTGCCAATAAAGCCAAACTGAAGCGGAAAATAAAGTTCGTTAAACGATGGCGCTTTAAATGCTGTGCCGTGATTTAGCGCAACTAACCATTGTTGTGACAATTGGTAGCCAGCTGATAAATTAAAAGTAGTCTCACTGTCAATATCAACGATTTCGTCGTGACGTACTGAGGCTTCTAACTTAACCTTGCCAAGCTGATGACGACCGGTGGCAAAGGCGGCGTATGTTTCACGCGTACTCTCTTGAAACTCAGTCGTGCTATTGACTCGCTCACTTAAAAAATCAACGCCAAGCAGTAATTCGGTATCTTGGCTAACGGCAAGTTGAGTTAACGCGTTAATTTGTTCACGCTTAGTTTCGAACAATGTTGGTGTTGCATTGTTGCCAAAGGTTTCGCCGTTATCGCGAGAATTAGCGTAGTTAATATCGAGTTGACCGTTTTCTAGTGAAAATTGGTTATTAAACAACAAACTGTGGTTGTTGTGATCACTTTCGTTGCCGCCAAATGAACTGTCGAACTGAGTATTACCGGTTTCAAACTGGCCACTGATGTTAAGTTGGTATGTTTCTGACAATTTGCTGCCACCCGCTAAGCTAATGCCTCGGTGGTTGTAGCCATCGGCATCGGTTTCGCTGCCAGGTTGGACATCAAAGCCGTTAGCGCGTTCACTAGAAACAGTAAGCGTGTAATTGTGACTTTCGTTACCTAAACCGACTGTGGCATAAGCCTGTTGAAAGTTATCATGGCCAAGGGTCGCGCCAATTTGCGCTTCGCCATGACCTAACTGACGAGTGAATATTTGAATGACACCGCCAATGGCGTCGGCGCCCCATAAAGCAGCGCGCGGACCTTTGACTATTTCTACGCGATCAATCAGGTTAAGTGCAATCGCACTGAGATCTTTAGTGCCCAATGTTGCCGAACCAACGCGAACACCATTGACCAAAATTAATAGGTGATCGCTGTTACCACCACGGACAAAAAGTGAGGTTTGGTTGGCTCTACCACCTGAAACCGTGGTGCTAATGCCAGCAACACGGCTTAATAAGTCAGCGACAGACTCCGGCTGTATACGTTCAATATCAGCGCGGTCAAATACGTCAACCGAGGCTAAGACATCAAATTTTTCTTGAGTGGTTCTGCTGGCGGTAACGACAATGACATCGTCGACCTGTGTGTTTACACCGGTCGCTTCAGCGGCCGCGCCGAGTGAGAATAAGCTACTTGCCACAGCAAGAGAAAGAGCAGTTTTTTTCATGTTTAATCCAAATTGGTAAAGCACCCACCGTACTTTAGAGCAAGTTAATATCAGGCTGGTCTCCGGACTTTAAAGAGATCATGGTTATTGACCTCTATACTACCGTTGCGGGGGCAGTATCAGCTTTGCTCTGAAAAGAACGCACTGATTTCCCTTTTAATTAGCACAAATTACTGAAAATGCGTGCTAACACCTGATACTCAAAATATGTCAGTAATGTTTACTGACGGTTATTTAATGGCTTGATAGTTTTGTGTTTATATCAAAAGTATTAGCCATCGTTTTTTAGTGCTTGATAAAACCGACGACTGGCGTCGATTTGTTCACATAAATTTTCCAACGCAATTAAACTGCGCAAAGTCATGCGATGCATAGCATCGGCATTGGGCTGAATAATCTGTTGCTGACTAACCGCGGGAATCAGTTGCCAATGTTGCCAATCAAAGGCTTGACGGTCGCTTTGATTGGCGGATAAAGGTTGAATAATCACCTTTACATCGCGATTGAGTACTTGTTCAATATCGATTTGCGGATAGGGACTAGCCGATTCAAAAAAGACATTGTTGGCTCGGCAAGTGGCTAAGTGCTGTTGCGGCCAACTATTCTTAGCTGCGGTGGTCAGTGGTCTTGACCACAATTCGTAAAACGCATTGATTAATGGCTTATCTTGATATTGTTTTTTTATGGCGGCGAGCTTTTGCTCAAAGCGCTTGGCTTGTTCAATAGCTTGCTGTTGGTTGCCAGTGAGTTTACCAAAACGGCGCATATCGTCAGCGATATCGGCAAAACTTGCTGGCTGAGAATATACAATAGTAAAGCCGAGCGCTTTTAAACGAGCCAAGTCGTCACTGGGGTTGCCACTTTGCCAAGCAATGATTAAATCTGGCTGTAGGGCAATCACTTGTTCGAGCTTAATTCGTGCGTAGTTGCCAACTCGCGGAATATCTTTGGCTGAGGCAGGGTAGTCGGCGTGATCTAGGGTGCCAATAATTTGCTCGCCAGCGCCAATGTCATATAGGGTTTCAACAATATGTGGAGCCAACGCGAGAATCTTGGGCTTAGGCGCCGAAAGAGCCGAGAGTGCCAATAGGGTTAAGCTCAAGGCTAACAATAGTTTGGTGATTGAGGGCTGGTTAAATAGTCTTGCTTTGATCATTTTATTGCCATTCATTTTGCTGGTGCTAGTGGCTATTACTTACCAGTCGATGCCTTGCTGCGCTTTAATACCATTGTCAAAAGCGTGTTTGATTGACTGTACTTCACTGACCGTATCAGCTAATTCAATCAAGGCGCGATGTGCCCCTCGACCTGTAACAACAACGTGTTGGTGAGCAGGGCGATTTTTAATCGCGGCCAATACTTCGTCGAGATCTAAATATTTGTACGAGAGCATATAAGTGAGTTCGTCGAGTAACACTAGATCAATATTTTCGTCGCTAAGCAATGATTTACAGTGTTGCCAAACACTCTCGGCAGCGGCGATGTCTTGGCTGCGATCTTGGGTGTTCCAAGTAAAGCCGGTCGCCATGACGTGAAACTGGACACCAGCATTTTCCAACAAGTTGCGTTCGCCACAGGCCCAAGTACCTTTGATAAACTGAGCTACCGCCGCGTTTAAACCATGGCCCACCGCACGGGCAACCGTGCCAAAGCCCGAAGTTGATTTGCCTTTACCATTGCCGGTAATCACCAAAAGTAGGCCGCGCTCTTCGGTCGCAGCATCAATGCGAGCGTCAACTTTCTCTTTGACTTTTTGCATTCGAGTCTTGTGTTTTTGTTCTTTGTTGTCGTCTTTATCTGTCATCGTTATTTATCTCTTTTATTTATTGGCGATTGCGCAGCATGACATACAAGAAAAAAATGCTGCCAATAGCGGAAGTAATTATACCCAAGGGAATTTCAACATCTCTAAGGAGTGAGCGAGCGGCAACATCAACCCAAATGAGAAAGCTACCGCCAATCAGTGCTGAGCCAAATATTAGCGGTAGCGTAGTGACGCCAACGAGTTGTCTGGCAATGTGGGGAATCATTAATCCGACAAAGCCGACACCGCCGCAGTAGGCGACAATCGTTGCGGTTAAACCAGCACAGCTAGTTAGTAGTAGCAGCCTTAGTTTAGCGACATTGACGCCAAGGCTGGTGGCACTTTCATCACCGAGTAATAGGGCATCAATTTGTCGGTGTAATGCTACGATAATAATAATAACCGTTAGCAGCACGGCGCTAATGACATAAAAATTAGTCATGGTCACTCGCCCTAAGCTACCCATAAGCCAGAACATAACGCGATTGGTAGCAAAGGGCTCACCAAGATATAAAAGAAACTGGCTGACCGATGACAGCATAAAGGAAACCGCAACTCCGGTAAGTAATAGCTGTTCAACTCGGTTTAGCAGTTTGGCGATGGTCATAACTAAGGTTATTGCCAACATTGCACCTAAAAATGCCGCCATTGGTAGCGCGAGCGCTTGATTGAGGCCAAAAGTGTCTAAACTGGCAATAGTGGCGCCAAGACCGGCTCCGGAGACAATACCAAATAAGTAAGGATCAGCGAGTGGGTTACGAGTGGTATTTTGTAAAATAGCGCCGGCGATCGCTAAACCAATACCTGCGACTAAACCAACAAGTACTCTAGGCAGGCGAACTTGCCAAATGACGGTATCATTGAGCTGGTTAGCACAGGCGCTCGTCAGACATTGAACCAACTCTGACGGGCTGATATCAACTGCGCCAATAGTCAAGGCAAGTGCCACAGATGCGAGGGCAAGGGCAAGTAATAGTGTCCACTTAGAGGCAGAGGTTTGGAACTTAGCGACTGACATCACTGCCCTCTGTATTTGTATTATGTTGTTGCTCGTCAACTGGCAGAGAGAATAACAATTGCGGCGCTGATGAGCTTGTTTCGATGACTTGCGCATTCAGTTTAAATACCGATTTAATTAACGCTGACGTTAATACTTGCGTTGGCGTGTTATCGGCAACTACTCGGCCCTTGTCGAGCGCGATAATACGTTGGCAGTATTGCGCGGCGAGGTTCAAATCGTGTACCGTCATGATCACAGTAACACCAAGTTGACTGACTTGTTGTAAAATTTGGTGCTGATAATAAATATCTAAGTGATTAGTTGGTTCATCGAGTATGAGAATCTGCGCCCGTTGCACCAAGGCTCTTGCCAGCAATATTCGCTGTTGCTCACCGCCTGACAAGGTATTAAAGCTGTGTTTTAGCAGGTGCTGTAAATCAAATTTCTTTAGCGCTATTGTAACTTGGTTGCGATCGTGGTCGCTGTCGAGACTAAACAGGTTTTTATGGGGCAGTAAGCCCATTTTCACCACGTCGAAAACAGTTAAATTGAAGCTGCTATCAGTTTTTTGGGCGACTAAGGCAAAGTGCTTAGCGAGTGCTTTAGTACTGTATTGGTCAATTGGCTTTTGTTTGAGTTTAATACTGCCAGAACTAACGTTGAGATGACCGAGTAGGCATTTTAGTAGGGTGGTTTTACCCGCACCATTGGGGCCGATAATACCAACAATTTCACCTTGACCTACGGCAAATGAGATCTGATCTAAGATCTGCAATTGATTAATTTGATACGAAACCTTGTCAGCCACCAGTAATGGCATAGTGTTTTCCCGTCACGATCAATGGTTGTTAAATTAAGGAAAACGGATTGGCAAATACAAGCAAAGAGCTAGGAGGTAGACACAAGAGTTCGCTTGTAAGTTTCTTAGCTCAGTGTTTAGTAATGAAAATTTGCCTTTATTGCGTTTTCCCGCGCATAAACCAATATTCTGGTTAATAAAGTTGTTGGCGATAAAAGCGTTTAGTATTAAAACCGCGTTTATAACGCTTGTACACTGGCAGGTCTCCTGACTTGCAAAGATATCCCAACAACACCCTTCCCAATTTTACATCAGTAATAAATCAGTGGTTTGTGTTGTCAGCTTTGCTTACAGTTGCGGGTACAGTTGAGGATTTGCTCATTAACACAGAAATAACGCGTTAACTATGCGCACCTCATTCCCTTTTAAGAGTTTTGGTATAGCAATACCAATCCGTATAAATAATTGTTCACTCAACGAGAATTTAAAGGCTTAGAGGCAAGGCATTGATTACAAAGAATGGTTAATCCCTTGTTAAAATCAATAACGCAGCATATAAGCCTTTAAAACTCGCCCAAAGGGAGCGCATGGCGCACCATAATAACTTCACAAAATGAGTTCAATGTAGAACGACTATATTTTCTCTCATTTTGTTTGTTCTAATGTCGCCCACGGCACTCTGAGCGGTCAATTATTCATGCGGAGTGGTATTAAAACTCACCATGGCACAAAACAATAGAGCAAGTGTACAGAGGGCAATGACGAGATGCAAGTTTTAGATGTTTAGATGGCTAAAGTTGAGTTCTGATTGGCTCAGAACTCAACTTTACAACAGTAAATGAATGGTTTCGTTAACTCGTGAATTTTACTTTTTCAGCGTAAATTTACTGACTTGTTGATTGAGGTTGTAGGCAAGCTCAAGTAAATGTTCACTGATTTCCTTACCACGAGTAACATCTTCACTAGATTGCTCAGCAATATCTTTGATATTAACAACGTGAACATTGATCTCGTCGGCCGCCATATTTTGCTGCTTGGCCGCGCTGGCAATTTGCACATTCATTTCGTCGAGTTCTTTAATTTCTTTACTGATATCAATTAATAGTCCTGAGACTTTTTCAACGTCAGCGGCCTTTTCTTCCGCTTGACTACTGACTTCGTTCATTGATTTCACCGCATTGCTGGCGTCCGTTTGTAAGCCCGAAATGGTACTTTGGATTTCGGCAATGGAGTCTTGCGTGCGCTGGGCGAGTGAACGAACCTCGTCAGCAACTACCGCGAAACCTCGGCCTTGTTCTCCGGCGCGAGCGGCTTCAATCGCTGCGTTTAACGCCAGTAAGTTGGTTTGCTCGGCAATGGCGATAATCATATTGAGGACATCGTCGATGTTCTTGGTTTTTTCATTGAGCTGGTTGATCATTTCTCGATTGGTCAGCACTTGATCTTTAAATTGATTGATACCGTTTTTAGTTTGTTCGGCTAGTACTTGGCCTTGGCTTGCTTTCTCATCAGCAAGGTCTGATTTATCGGCAGCAGATTTTGAGTTGAGTTCAATTTCTGAAGCAGAAGCGTCAAGCTCATTAATTGCGGCGGCAACAGAGTCGGTGCCGGCTTTTTGAGTCATTACCGCTTCTTTACTGATGTTAGAAATATCGTCAACTTCTTGTGCTGAGGTAATCATTTTGTCAGTTGCTTCACTGACGGTAAGCAAGCTATCGCGGAAATTCAACATCATGCCGTTAAAGGCTTTGCTAACCGCACTGAGTTCATCATTGTGATGCACTTTTATCTCTTCGCTGACATCAAGGTTGTCGGCAACGCGATTAATGTTGTTGCGCAAACGCTTCAAGCGGAAAATCACTAAGCGATAAAAAATAAGCGCTAAGGTACTAAAACCTATGATGGTAATAATCAATTGAATCAGAGTTGCGTGCATGACCGAACGGTGGATACGGCTGTCGACTTTGCTTAAATCGTAGCTAATTTTTACCGCACCTAATATGTCATTTTCTTGTGCTTGGTGGCAGCCCAAGCAATTAGTACCGCGATAATCAGCGCTCGCGCGCACCGGCATGATAAATTCCATTACCCGGGTGTTATCTTTTTTACTGACTCTAAACTGTTTGGTGCCGCTTAAACCTTGTTGCTCAAAGTTATCCGTTGGCGCTTGGTCGGCATTGCCATTACCGTAAATTTTAACGGTTTGTGGCCCGCGAATAATGCGCGCCTCAATAATACCGTCTTGTTGTAATAGCTTTTGCTGCACTATCGAACGATTAGCGATAGTGCCGGTTAGCATCATGGTATTGACGGAGTCAAAATAATTTTGAGCTGTGCTTTCAACATTGCTGGCAATCAATTGTTCAGCCATTTTTTTCTCGTCTTGAGAAACGAATAAAAGCGTGGCTAACAAGGTAATAAGCCCTGTAACAACGAGCGCGCTGTAGATTTTTTTCGCAATCGAAATATTGTTGAGCATAGGGTTTAAACAAACAGTTAGAAAGAGTAGGTTAATCGCATTATAGTCGCTCTTATTTAAAAAGAAATGAGCTAGATCAAACAAACATTTGAAATGTCAATAACTGTCTAATTTCCCTTTTTTTAGTATGTTTGCTATACGTCATAGCTTTTTTTTATAACGACATTGTATTTAATCCTTGCCTAAAGCAGCCTGTTCTTGATAAAAATAGCGCAAAGGCGATATTTGCATCTAGCAAGTACTATTTTTTAATATTCGATTTTTTTGGGCTAAATGAGACCAACTTACTTTTCTTATTATCGATATTACCGCTATACCTACTTTATGTAAGGGTAGGCGCTTGCCCATCCGCTCTTCATAAGGTTTCTGTTTAGACTACACTTGAACAACTAAACCCGAAACCACTCAACACTTTCTAGTTAACTTTTACTGACAATTTTTACGATAATTGGGGGCTCAAACCATGCAAGCTACGACCACGCCGCGCAATGCGCACTTAAACGATATTCACGTTAATTCAGAACAGGTATTAATTACCCCTGAACAGCTCAGAGCTGAATTACCTTTGTCTGAAAATGGTCGTCAATACGTACTGCAAGCACGTCAAGTGATCTCAGATATTATTCACAAAAGAGATCCGCGTTTATTAGTGATCAGCGGCCCGTGTTCTATTCACGACATTGAAGCGGCGAAAGAATATGCCCGCTTTTTAAAAGGTCTACACGATAAATACCAAGATAGCTTGTACATTGTAATGCGTGTTTACTTTGAAAAGCCAAGAACAACAGTAGGCTGGAAAGGTTTGATTAACGATCCGCACATGGATGGTTCATTTGATGTTGAAACAGGCCTTAGAAAAGCGCGTGAATTACTGATTTACTTAACGGAACTTGGTTTGCCATTGGCGACTGAAGCACTCGATCCAATTAGCCCTCAGTACTTAGCTGAATTATTTAGTTGGTCAGCGATTGGCGCCCGTACAACTGAATCGCAAACCCACCGTGAAATGGCCAGTGGTTTGTCAATGCCGATTGGTTTTAAAAACGGTACTAATGGCAGCTTAGGTGTTGCAATTAACGCGATGCAATCGGCTGCTTCTTCGCACCGTTTTATGGGTATCAATCGCCAAGGTCAAGTTGCCTTAATTAAAACCTCAGGCAACCCTGACGGTCATGTTATTCTTCGTGGTGGTAAGCAGCCTAACTACGATTCGGTTAATATTGCTGAGACAGAGCATGAGTTAGCATCGAATAACTTGGCGCAAAGCATTGTCGTTGACTGCAGCCACGGTAATTCAAATAAAGATTACCGCCGTCAGCCGTTAGTGGCAGAAAACGTTTTTAATCAAATTTGCGAAGGCAACCGTTCAATTATTGGTATTATGCTTGAAAGTCACTTAAAAGCTGGCAATCAAAGTGCTGATTTACCAGAGAACGAGCGTGAATACGGCGTTTCAGTCACTGATGCTTGTATTGATATTACAGCAACAGAAGCGCTCATTGAACAAGCCCACAATAAGTTAGCGCAACCGCTAGCAGCTCGTTGTTGCAGCGTTGAATAAGTTGTCGGGATTAATTAGCTGATATTATTTGAAACGTTAATAGCTCCAATGAGCAACTTTTGGGGCTAGAGAGATGATTAAGAAACACCATGTCTGATTTTGAAACTAAACTGGGTGCCTTGCGCGATCAAATTGACGACCTAGACCAGCAACTCGTTGATTTATTGGTTAAGCGCCGTCAGGTGACGACTAAAGTTGGCGAGCTAAAAAGTGAAGTCGGTATGCCAATTTATGCGCCAGATCGCGAAGCGGCATTGTTCGCAAAAAGACGAGCGCAGGCCAGCGAAAAGGGCTTGTCGCCAGATTTGATTGAGGATTTGCTCCGCCGAGTGATGCGAGACTCTTATGTCAGTCAAGATGAAAGTGGTTATCGCTGTGTCAACCCAGAATGTCAAGAAGTGGTTGTGATTGGCGGCCACGGTCAACTCGGTGGCGTTTTTGTCGACTTGTTTCAACGCTCTGGCTATCAAGTGAGTATTATTGGTCAAGATGATTGGCAGAGTAGTGAAGATGTTTTTGCACGCGCCAGTGTGGTGATTGTTGCTGTTCCTATTCGTTTGACGTTGAGTGTTATTCAGCAATTAACGGATTTACCTGATGATTGTATTTTAGCTGATGTCACCAGTATCAAAACATCGCCATTGTATGAAATGATGAAGGTTCACACCGGACCTGTGATTGGCTTGCATCCAATGTTTGGTCCTGATGTCACCGGTTTAGTCAAGCAAACGATTATTGCCTGCCATGGCCGACGAGAGCAAGAGTACCAGTGGCTTTTAGAACAGTTTAACGTTTGGGGCGCTGAGATTTATCCGGTTGGTGCCGACAACCACGATCAGGCGATGGCTATGGTTCAAGTGATGCGTCACTTTTCGACAATTGCTTACGGTTATCATTTGATGGCTGAAGGTGCCAATATTGATGAATTAATTGCAATGAGTTCGCCAATATATCGGCTTGAATTGATCATGGTCGGCCGATTGTTTGCGCAAGATCCAGTGTTATATTCAGATATTATCTTTGCTAACCGCGATAACATCGACATGATGAAACGTTTTGCAAATCGCTTTTTAGCCTTACTTGAAGATGTTGAGCGCGGTGATAAGCAGGCGTTTGTCAGTATGTTTAATCAAGTCTCTGATTGGTTTGGTGACTATGCCGATACCTTTTTACAAGAAAGTAAGCTTATGCTACAAAAAGCGAATGAAATCAAAAAGTAGTGTTTATACCCAAACTACTTCAGGATGCGCAGTTCAGCGCTATCACAGGGACTTAATATCGAGGCGCAGCTAGCAGGAATGGTCACTCTCGGCAACTGCTCCTGCGTTGCCCTAATGTCCTGCATCCATGCAGGAACCTTTCAATTAGCTGCAACGATGAGAGTAAGTTCCTGTGAAGCGCCCAAAGGGTTGGTTTAAAAGATAATTTATGCGGCGTTATTGATTTTAACAAGGGGGCAACCATTCTTTGCAATCAATGCCTTGCCTAAATTACTTTTAATTCCAACTGAACAAGCATCTTGAAGTAGCTTGGGTACAGTCTAAAGTAGAAAAGAAAAGGAGATGTTCGATGAGTCTTCGCAGAGTCTTTCATTGGCGTTGGCAGTTAGTTAAACCCTTGATGATCGCTAGTAGCTTAGCATTGATGAGCTGTGCCAGTCATGCTGGTAAATCTGGCAGTCAGTATCCTGTTGGTGATATTAAAGCTGAGCAACTGTTAGGTCAGTTCGACAAATTTACTTTGCCGTCGAATTATAGCATTAGTGAACAAGAGCAAGCGCTCGTTAAAGCTTGGCCTACTGAGCTTCAAATAGATGTTTATTTTGGCGCTTGGTGTCACGATAGTCAGCGCGAAGTGCCACGTTTATTAAAAGCACTAAATGGCAATTCAAATATTGCCATTAATTTAATTGCGCTTGATATTAAAAAACAAGAACCTCAAGGTCGAGCGACGCAGCTCGGCGTAAAATACACGCCAACCTTTGTCGTTTCATTGGCTGGGCATGAAATTGGCCGAATTGTCGAGCGCCCCAACAATAGCTTAGTCGGTGATATTGATAGTTTTATTAAAGCGAATAAAAGCGAGTAGAGCGCAGTAAACGCGCTACTTGATAATATCCTGAGTAGTGTCCAATAAAAACGAGAACTAGGTTCTCGTTTTTTATTGGCGCTTTAACATATCAATTAACAGTTAAAAGCTGTAAGCAATACCAACTGAGATATTGGTATCGATATAGATTGAATCATCGACTTGCGCGGCGCAATTTTCACCCTGACAAAAAATATCGCTGTCCTCATCCGTCAGCGTTGCGTAGGCGCGCAGTTCAGTCACTAAGGCAAAGTTTGGTGTAAACTCATAACGGGTACCAACGGCTACGGTCGCCGACGGAAAAATTTCGCTATCGTTAGCATCGAACAGTGCACCACCTAAGCCAAGACCGACAGTTGTGACATAGTTTTGCTGACGGAACTGGGCGATACCGTTAAAGTGCGCATAAACAATATCGACATCGGTATTAATTTGGTCGAGTTCATGGCTGACTCGGTTTAATAAAATTTGGCCTTGGCCATTTGGACTGTCTTGCCAGGCAAAACCAATTGCAATATTGGTGTCGTTGCCGACATCGATACTTTGATTGCCGTCAGCACTGCGAAAATCTGACCCCGACATTTGCCCAGCCAATACTGTGACCTCGTAATCATTTGCTAGTGCAACTGATTGGCTAAAACTGAGCAATACGGCACTTAGCACTAGGCTTTTTTTAGCGAACAACTTTATCGCATTTGTTTGCATCGCAATGTCTTCCTTCGTTAGCAAGTTTTCATGTTTTTTATTGGGATCGGATTTTATTCGATGTTTTCACTAAAACGTGAAATTTATTTCTAGTTATTCCGGTTTATCTTGGGCTAAACCGCTTAGTTGACAATGTCTTGTCTGCGTTTAGCACCCAAGTAATTAAGATAAGCGGTAATGTCGTAAAGCGCAAGCTGCGTTATATTAATAATATAGAATTATCCTGACCTTTTGAATTATGTCTAACCCTATTGTTCGCCGTTTACCCTTACTTATTATCATTTTGTTGTTAGCCGCTTTAGTGGTTTATATACAGTGGCCTAAAGCCGAAGTTGCCAAGCCTAAAAGAGAGCGAGTTATTCCAGTAAAAACCGTAGTTGCAGCACAAGCTGAATTTAAGGATGTTATTGAAGCACTCGGTACTACTCGCGCTAATGAGCAGGTACTGATTACCTCGAAATATGCAGATATTGTCGACGATATTTCATTTCAAGACGGACAAATCGTTAAAAAAGGCGATATTTTAGTGTCACTTAACAGCCAAGAAGAGGCGGCTAAGGTTAGAGAGCTAGAAGCAAACTTAGCGGAGTCGGTGGCACAGCTCAATCGATTACAAGATCTCTACCGTCGCAAAGCAACCTCTATTTCTCTAGTAGAAGAACAAGAAGCACAGGCAAAGGCGATTTCTGCCCAATTGTTGAGTGCTAAAACCCGTTTGCAAGAATTAACCATTACCGCGCCATTTGATGGGGTTTTAGGGTTTCGTCAAATCAGCGTTGGCGCATACATTAATGCCGGTAGCGTCATTACTAGCTTAGATGATTTGAGTGTTGTTAAAGTTGATTTCTCAGTACCAGAGCGCTTTTTGCCGACGATTTTACCGGGTCAAACGGTAGTGGCACAAAGCACCGCGTATCAAGACAAATCCTTTAGCGGAAAAATCACTTCTGTAGACTCACGAGTCGATAATGTCACGCGAACATTGCGGGTGCGTGCTGAAATAGCTAATCCAGGTTACTTACTGCGGGCAGGCATGTTACTCAACGTGCGCGTTGAACGCCAAGTCGACAATGTATTGCTATTGCCAGAAAGCGCGATTATTCCGATAGAAGACAAACACTACGTCTTTACTGTTGAAGACAATAAAGCTGTGCGTAAAACGATTAGTATTGGTCGTCGTCAGCTCGGTGTTATTGAAGTGGTAGACGGTTTGAATTTAGGAGAGCAAGTCGTCGTTGAAGGTGCATTGAAGCTAAGACCAAACACAAGTGTTAAGATCTTGGGAGCTGACTCGTGATTCTTTCTGATTTATCGGTAAAACGCCCAGTATTTGCCACGGTAATTAACTTATTGTTGGTAACCTTCGGTGTGGTTGCCTTTATGCTGTTACCATTGCGTGAGTACCCAGATATCGACCCACCAGTGGTTAGTATTAATACCACTTACCCCGGCGCATCAGCAGCAATTGTAGAGAGTAAAATAACTCAAATATTAGAAGATCGTATCAGCGGCGTAGAAGGGGTTAAAAACATCACTTCAGTCAGTCGTGTTGGTCGCTCTAGTATCACCATAGAATTTAACTTAGATCGAGATATTGACTCTGCAACAAACGATGTTCGCGATCGCATATCTCGCGCTTTGCAGCAACTTCCTGAGCAAGCCGACTCGCCAGAAGTGTTTAAAGCAAACGACGATGAAAACGTGATTGTTTGGTTTGTTTTACAAAGTGAAACCATGAGCACTTTGCAGTTGACGGACTACGCTCGCCGCTACATTGTTGACCGTTTTTCTGTCGTTGACGGCGTTGCCCGCGTGCGCGTTGGTGGCGGTCGTACTTATGCGATGAAAGTCTTCCTCGATCGCGTTGCCATGGCGGCTCGCGGTGTTACTGTTGATGATATTGAAACAACGCTACGCGCTGAAAACGTTGAACTACCGGCAGGTGAAGTAGAATCTGTTGAGCGTGACTTTTCAATCCGTGTTGAACGCAGTTACCTCACGCCTGAGGACTTTTCAGCTATGGTGGTTGCGCGCTCAAGCGATAACAGCCTTATTCGTTTAGGGGATGTTGCTCGCGTTGAAATTGCTGCTGAAGACGATGAAACTATGTTTAAAGGCAACGGTAAAAACATGGTTGGCTTGGGTATTGTTAAACAGTCTAAGGCTAACACGTTAGAAGTTGTTAAGTCGGCTCGTAGTGAAATGGCGAATATTCGTGAGTCGTTGCCGGTTGGTACAACAATAACCAATAGTTACGACTCATCTGTTTTTATTCAAGGCTCTATTGACGAAGTATACAACACCTTAGTGATCGCCATGTTGATGGTGGTTTTGGTTATTTTCCTCTTTCTGGGCAATTTCCGTGTCACATTGATTCCAGCGGTTACCGTACCGGTGTCTTTGATTGGTTCAATGATGGTCTTATCGGCACTGGGCTTTTCGATTAACTTACTCACCTTACTCGCCCTAGTATTGGCAATTGGTCTAGTGGTTGACGACGCTATTGTTGTTTTAGAAAACATTGTTCGACGCATTGAGCAAGGACAAACGCCATTAATGGCGGCTTATCAAGGTGGTCGAGAGGTTGCGTTTGCGGTCGTGGCGACCACTTTAGTGCTAGTGGCGGTGTTTGTACCACTGGTGTTTTTGTCAGGTAATGTTGGCCGTTTATTTACCGAATTTGCTCTCGCGATTGCCGCTGCTGTGGTCTTTTCAAGTTTAACGGCACTGTCGTTAACACCTATGATGTGTTCAAAAATGCTCAAGCGCCGGGAGCGTGGTTCATCACTGGGTCAGTTCCTCGATCGCGGTTTTGCAAAACTAGAGCGCGGTTATGGCGTTTTGTTAAGCCATAGTATTCATCAGCCGTGGTTAATCTTTATTGTCTTGGTATTGTCGTTTGCAGCGGTTTATAGCTTGTTTACTCAATTGCCGAGTGAATACACGCCAAAAGAAGATCGCGGTAATTTCTTTATTTCAATGCAAGGGGCTGAGGGCGCCAGTTACGAAAGTAATGTCCGCAATATGCAGCAAATCGAGAATAAATTGCTTACCTATTATGAGAGCGGTGAGCTTGATCGCGTCATTGTGCGCGTTCCTGGTTTTGGTGGTCGCGGTGGTATTGCGATTATTGGTATGCCAGCTTGGGACCAGCGTTCAACTTCGACCTTTGATTTTATCAATAAGTTTAATCGCGAATTGGCAACTGTGACAGATGTCCGTGCTTTTGCCATTATGCGCCGCGGTATTGGCGGCGGTGGTTCTAGTCAGCCGGTAGAGTTTGTTTTACAAGGTAATACTTACGAAGAGTTGGCAAAGTGGCGTGATATCGTTATTAGCGAGGCACAGAAAAATCCACAGTTATTGAGTATTAATAGTGATTACAAAGAAACTTTCCCACAATTGTTGATTGAGATAGACCACAATCGCGCTTATGACCTTGGCGTGGCTATTGGCGATATCGGTAAAACCTTGGAGACCATGTTGGGTCAACGCCGAGTCACTACCTTTGTTGATCGCGGCGAAGAATACGATGTTATCTTAGAAGGTGATGAAGCTGACTTTACTAGCCCGAGAGACATCGACAATGTTTACGTTAAATCACGAGCGTCTGGACAGTTGATTCCGTTGTCGAACTTGATCAAGGTGTCAGAAAACGCGACCTCATCAAGGCTCAACCGCTACAACCGTTTGCGCAGTGTTACAATAACCGCCAACTTGGCTGACGGCTATGCTTTAGGGGATGCTTTAGACTTCTTAAACGAAGTGGTTAAAACCCATTTACCTGAGAACGCTCAAGTCGATTACAAAGGTCAATCGCTGTTGTTGAAAGAATCTGGGCAGTCGATTCTGTTTATTTTCATGTTGGCGTTATTAATCACGTATCTAGTGTTGTCGGCACAGTTTGAGAGTTTTATTCATCCGTTTGTTATCTTGTTAACGGTACCATTGGCATTAGTGGGTGCTCTGATGGGGTTAAAACTGATGGGCATGAGTTTAAATATTTATAGCCAAATTGGTATTGTCATGCTGATTGGTTTAGCGGCTAAAAACGGTATTTTAATTGTTGAGTTTGCCAATCAACTTCGCGATAAAGGCGTTGAATTTGAGCAGGCACTGTTACGCGCAGCCAAGCAGCGTTTAAGGCCAATAGTGATGACTACATTTACCACGGTTACCAGCGCAATACCTTTGGTGATGGCAGTTGGGCCGGGAGCTGAAAGTCGAATGGTGATCGGTATTGTGATCTTCTTTGGCGTTTCATTTGCCAGCTTGTTTACTCTGTTTATTGTGCCCGGCGCCTATTACTGGTTATGCCGAGGAACTAGTTCACCGCAAGCAATTGCCCAGAAAATTGAACGTGAAGAGCAAGATCTCTTTTCAGAGCAAAAGGTATCTGAGTCGTAGGTTTAGACTAAATTGTTGAGAGAAACGGGCGCATTTTGCGCCCGTTTATGTTCATGGTCACATGGATATGAACGAAGGTATGTTTTTGATAAAAAAAACAGTAGCTTCTTTTAGAATCTATAGTGAGTTGTATTGGCAAAAGGTTACTTTTCAAAGCGTTTGTTCAAATATGTGACAATATCCGCCGATTCATAAAGCCAAGTGTGGTCGCCATTTGGCTCGGTGATATGCAAACAAGGCACTGTTTTTTTACCACCACCGCTAACAAGGTCTTGAAGGTGTTGCTCTTGTTCGTGAATATCGCGCAGTTCAATCGCTAGGTTAAGGCGTTTTATATTGCTGCGTACCATGCGGCAGTATGGGCAAAAACCAAAGTGGTAAAGGGCGAGATCTAGCGCTGGGGTCAGTGGTTTATTATCACTTGATACTGAAGTGGGCTGTGAAAATATCTTTTTGATAAAAGTAAACAAGTGCTATCTCCTAGTGGCTCGTTGTTGTAAGCACAATTAGACAGAAGATAGCAATGACATCTTTCACATACCGTTTCAGTTTTATAATTGGCTTTTACAATGCACTACTAGGCACATTAGTCGGGCTAATATGCTCAATAGGGTAGCAACCCAATACTTTGATAAACTTAGTGATAGCGGTAAGTTCATTGATCGCTTCTTGCAAGGTTAAGCTCTTTAAGTTGGCTTCAACATCAATGTAAAACATTTCCTCCCAAGGGCGTCCTTGAATTGGACGAGATTCCAACTTACGCATATTAATACCGTGTTGCTTGAGCACAACCAAGCAATCAACTAAGGCGCCTGGTTTTTGTCCTGTCGCCAATATAAAGGTGGTTTTGGCCGGAATTTGTTCTGCGACATCAACTGGCTTGCGAGCAACAAGAATAAAGCGACTGTGATTTTCATCTTGGTTGGCAATGGATTTTTCCAGCGCATGCAATTGGTAGAGGTAACCACCTTCTTCACTGCCAATAACGGCAACAGTATCGTCTTGTAATTGATAGACTTTTGCCATTGCATCGGCGGTGCTGTCACAGTATTCAATGCGGATATCGTGTTGCTTATCTAAAAAGTTACTACACTGGGCAAATGGCTGACCGTGAGCGTATATGGTTTTTATTTTGTCTAAGCTGGTGTTAACGGCAGTTAGCAAGCAATGTTCGATTGGCTGAGTGATTTCACCGACAATTGACAAGTTTGTGTGTTGCAGTAAGTCATAAACCTCGTTAATACTGCCTGAGCTGGTATTTTCGATAGGTAACATGCCATAGTCGACGTGGCCAGATTCAACAAGCTGCATAATTTCTTGGAAACTTTGGCAGCCGGATTCAATAATAGTTTCAGCGCGACGAGAAAAGTATCTGTGGCTGGCTAGATAACTGTATGAACCTTTATCACCCAAAAATGCAACACTCACTGCCGGCAATTGTAGGTTGGGGTTAGTGAGCTGCTGCAAATACGCTTGTTGGTTGAGCACCGAGTCTTCAATAATTGTTTGAAAAACGCTGGTAACATAGTGAGCATCTAAGCCAAGCTTTTTACCTTGATTGATCAAACGCACCAAGAGTTCTTGCTCTCGCTGCTGATCACGTACTGGCCTAACTTGATGTGCTTTGCTCTTTGCGACATTTAATGTCAGCGCTCTACGCTCGGCAAACAGTTCTAGCAACTTTTGATCTAAAGCGGTTATATGTTCACGAATCTTGGTTAAATCTAGTTGCTCAGTCACGACATTTCCTTCAAATTATTCAATTATTTCTTATGAATGTAATTGGCAAAAAAAAACCTCCGCTGTGGAGGTCTTGACAGTTTTAATCAGGTAAAACAATCCGCCTCCATTAGCTTGCGCTAATAAAGAACTCGATAAAAAAGCGGTTACCTAAACTGATAATATTTCTATTCATGCCTTCACTTTAGCCAGCAGTTCAGTTCAGTGCAATAGTTTCTTTATAATAAAAAGCTAGGTTTATAATTAATAACTTAATAAGGTTAAGCTGTACTTGGTTTTACCCGGTAAAAAACTACTGGGCTTGCCTTGTTGCCAATCCTGATGACCATTGCCGTAGTATGGACTCCACGGGTGCCCCGATTGGCTCGATGGCATGTGAAAAATTCCACTTTGTTCGTGGCCAGGTGAAACGATCATACGTTCTGAAGCGCCAAATGTTTTGCCTTGTACTCGCGGCATATAAGTGTCGCCAGACATTGGCTCAGCTGGCATATCTAGGTTGAGTAAAGTACCCAATATAGGCACAGCTTTGCTGAGTGGGTGTTGAATAGCCCCAGTATTTTGCTGACCCCAAGTAGCCTCTGCTAATGACTGTTCTTGTGTCATTTCATCCAGCGTCTCGGTTAATGCTTGAGCAAATAAGGCCTGCCAGTTGTCAAAAGGTTGCAATAAATAGTTATTGGGCTGTTGGCTAACCAGAAGCCACAGTGGTGATTCTATTTTGCGGTATAAAGGTTTGGCCTTAAAGTCCGGCGCAACGTTAACAATTTGTTCAAT
This sequence comes from Endozoicomonas sp. G2_1, assembly GCF_017744155.1. Classification (GTDB taxonomy): domain Bacteria; phylum Pseudomonadota; class Gammaproteobacteria; order Enterobacterales; family Alteromonadaceae; genus JAGHQT01. The sequence goes on from NZ_JAGHQT010000004.1 coordinate 183,322, forward strand.
TAAGGGGGTAAAAACTAGGTTTCTGACTTCTAAGCGAAAGTTTCGAACAATGCGGTAAGCGACCGACTCGCTATCGGCTGAGAGTTGTTCTGTGGTTAAATATTGTTTGACTTCACGCCAATGCGGCTGCTGGGCAATATTGGCTTCTGTAAGTACCTGCTCTAGCAATAACTGTTGCCAGCGCTGCAAGAACAACGCTTCATCGTCTAACGCGATATCTAGCAACGCTTGTTCGTCAAATTGTTCTTTTGCCATTAAGCGGTCGCGAATTTGTTGACTGCGAGCGCCGAGGGCATAACCGCCGCTACCAATTTTTTCAAAGTTTTCACCGCCAACTACGCGAGAGTTGCCAGTCCAAAGCCTCAATTGGGCAGGGTTGTAAACTTTTGGATATTCATTTGCCGACAAATAGCCTTGCCACTGATGTTCTCCGTTTGACCAAGATTTTGGCGTGCGACCAAAATTGCTGGATTTACGGGGAATTGGTCCCATGATGGTCCACCCAATATTGCCTAGGCTATCGCCGACCATGAGGTTCTGTGCCGGTACGCCAGCGGTTGCTGCAACGGCAAAAGCTTGTTCAACCGTAGTCGCTTGTTCCATGTTGATGATATTGAGATTAACGGCGTTGAGATCGTGGGCGACCCAGCGATAAGCGAGCAAGTTACCTTGGTGATCCTCGCCTATCACGGGGCCCCAAATAGTTTCGCGAACTTGCAATGAGGCTGATTTTTGATCCTTGATGGCAATCATTTGTTCTTGATAAGTAAAGTCTTGATAACCGTCGGGTGTTAAATAAGCACTCTTATCTTCGTTGGTCTCTAAGGTAATAACATCATGCCAATCGCCGTAGCTATTGGTAAATCCCCAAGCAATATTGCCATTGCTGCCGACAATCATATTGGGTGCACCGGGCAGAGTGGCTCCGGTAATTGCTATCGACTCGCCACGCTCTGTTTTGTATTCAAAACGGGCGCGGTACCAAGTATTGGGTACCCTAATGCCCAAATGCATATCGTTGGCAACAATGGCCGACTTGGTTGTACTTATTTGACCACTAACTGCCCAGTTGTTAGAGCCTGGTAAGTGTTCAACATCAGCTAAGGCTTGGCTTGCGATCAGTTGTTCGCGAATAACAGACAGTGTCTTTGACGAGTTGTTAGACGGTGAAGCCGCTGGCCAAGCACTTGTGGGCAGCTGTGCCCAAGTCTGTTGGCTGTCGTCTATGGCTGCATCCCATTTGCTGCCTTGTGGCGCAATAAAGTTAAACACTTCTGGAGGAAATAGTGTTTCTAGAGTGCCTAGCGTTTGCTCTAGATCGCCGTATTCGTCTTGTAAATCAATGTACATGCTAAATACGGCTAAAATTGTATCCTCTTCTTGCCAAGCAACAGGATCAGTTTGTAGAAATAAATATTCAAAAGGTTGGGCATGCAAGAGTTCCAACCCTTGATTGACGCCGCGCGTATAAGACTTAAGGATATTGTATTGGTCAACTGGGAGTTGCTTTACAATTGCGCGTGCTCGGTCGCGGAAACGATGAACCCTAATCGCTTTGTCGTAATCTAATGCCACTTTACCAAATAAGCTCGACAATTCGCCAGCGGCATTTCGGCGCAACAAATCCATTTGAAAAAAGCGCTCTTGGGCGTGAACAAAGCCAGTTGCAACCGCTAAATCGAGTCTATTCGCCGCTTTGATGGTTGCTATGCCATTGCTGTCGCGTTCAACACTGGCGCTAGTTGATAAGCCATAGATAGTCTTTTTACCGTCGAGTTGGGGCAGTGAGCCGTCAATTTGACTGTAAAGCCAGGCACTAAATCCGAGAATCAAAAAAACGACAATGGTGATTAGCGCGACAAACCAAGAGCGAAAATTTTGCATTTAAATAACTTCCTACGGGCGATAACCTAAGCGTACCGCAAAATGTAATCACTGTGTATCAAGATTTTTGTTTGTTTCATGCTCTTTTATGACACGAGTAAGGTACTGTTTTTAGTTAAGTTATCTAAGGCGGTCTGTAGCCCTTGTCAATAAGGGGATAGAAGGTTGAAATAATTACTCTATTTATCACTTGAAAAATTAATTTTTAATGGCACCATAGCGACCGGTTTGAAGTACTGTACTTAACTGTTTGAGTGATTGCCTCGGGTATCTGTTTTCTCTATTAGGTTTGAGTGTCGGTTAACTGAATTTATTTTGGTTTTGTGAAAGACCAACAGTGATAGAGAAAATTGGAAATCATATGAAAGAGAGTAGTCCTAGATATATTAGAGTTGGTGATTGGTATTTCGAAGTTAAAAGCGTGAAAGCAATCCGTGTTGATGAATATGGTAAACCATATACTGCAGTCGCAAATTGTAGCTTTAATGGTGATAGTATGTATGTCGACGGCTTATTGGCAAAAGATGAGCATGAGTTTTCAAAGTCAGACTACAAAGCCTTTTATGATTTTTCTAAACTGATGACTGTGGATAAAATTAACTATCACAGAATGTACAATGGCAGTGTGATGACTAAAAATCACGATTTGCCGGCAAATAGTCCGTTTATTGAAAAGAATAGCAAATGTGCCAATGAGAGCTGATTTAAAAATCACTCATTTGGTTAATTGATAAAAGCCAGTATTCATTGCTGGCTTTTTTGCATCTTGAATTTATCTATGTTGAGATGACGCTTTTAACGGCGCGGTAATCTTTGAAATGAAACACTCGGGCCTACAAGGTCTATTACTGGCAGCGGGAGCTTCAACTCGGCTTGGTCAACCCAAACAAATCGTGATTTACCAAGGGCTAAGCTTAATTACTCGGCAGACTCGCTTGCTATTAAAACAATGTCAATACGTGACTATTGTGCTAGGTGCAAATGCCGATTTATGCCGTAGAACGTTAGAAGCTGAACTTCTAGACCATGAGTTAGCGGCAATTGAGTTGATTGAAAACCAGAACTGGGCAACTGGGCTTGGCAGCTCAATTGCATTTGGTGCTGCGCACTTTGACCGAACATATCGCGGGATATTGCTACTTTTGGTCGACCAATGGCAGTTGACCGATCAACATTTAAGACACTTTGTTAAACATTGGCACGCTTGTGCTTATGTTAAACCTAGCAACATTTGTATCGCTAGTATGCAGCAAGAAAAGCTCGTCACCGGACCACCGGTGATATTTTCCGAGCAATTTATCGATGAATTGTCTCAGTTTAACGCGTCAGATGGTGCTAAATCATTGATTAAACGCTATTCTGAACAAGTATTCGATTATCCAATACCACAAGCCTTCACCGATTTAGATACGGCCGAGCAGTTGCAAGTGCTACGGGCAAGCGATAGTTAATAACTTATTTGTACTGAATATTAAATATGCGAAGGCGATAAATAACAAGAATGCAAACCGTTCTGGGGGGAACAACATGATTACCTTGATGATTAATGGCAAGGCGCATCAGTTTGATGATGATGGCAGTATGCCTTTGCTTTGGGCACTTAGAGATGTCTTGAAATATACCGGTACTAAATACGGCTGTGGCAAAGGTTTGTGCGGTGCCTGTACCGTTCATTTAAACAGCCAACCCGTGCGTTCTTGTTCGTTACCTGTTTCCGCTGTTGGTGATGGCGAAATCACCACCATTGAAGGCTTGTCTGAAAATGGCGAACACGCAGTTCAGCAGGCTTGGCAGCAACTCAATGTACCTCAATGTGGCTATTGCCAAGCTGGTCAAATGATGTCGGCAGCAGCATTACTTGAAAATAACAAAAAGCCGAGTGATGACGATATTGAGCGAGCCATGAGCGGCAACATTTGCCGTTGTGGTACCTATCAGCGAATCAAGCAAGCGATTCACTTAGCGGTTGAGTTAAAGGAGTAGCCCATGTCTGGTCAAATTGAAAATGTTAGCCGTCGTCGCTTTTTAAAAAATCTCGGTATCAGCTCAACAGCACTAGTTATTGGCGTGCAATTGCCAGGCTTAAGTTTAATGCCAAAAGCACTTGCGGCAAGTTCAGATAATGCCGTTTTTGAACCAAGTGTTTATTTGCAAATAGCACAAGACAATACCGTATCAGTCATTGTTCATCGCTCAGAAATGGGCCAGGGCATTCGCACCAGTATCCCGATGATCTTGGCTGATGAGCTCGAAGCAGATTGGCAACAAGTTAAGGTGATTCAAGGCTTAGGTGATAAAAAATACGGTAGCCAAAACACAGATGGTTCGCGCTCTATTCGACGTTTTTATCAGCCATTGAGAGAAGCAGGCGCGTCGGCTCGGATGATGTTGGAACAAGCTGCCGCTAATATTTGGCAGGTGCCTGTCGCCCAATGTCAGGCGCAAAGTGGTCATGTTGTTGATAAAGCGGGCGCCCGTCAGCTTACATTTGGCGATTTAGTCGCTGCTGCCCAGCAATTGCCATTACCGGAAAAAGACAAGATTGTCTTTAAAGCCAAGCAAGACTTTAACTTTATTGGTAAAGAAAACGTCGCCTTGGTTGACGGTCATGATATTGCCACCGGCAAAGCGGTTTACGGTTACGACGTTCAATTACCTGAGATGAAAATTGCAGTAATCGCAAGACCACCAGTATTGGCCAGTAAAATTAAAAGCTATGACGATAGCGCCGCTAAAAAAGTGCCAGGTGTTATTGCCGTTGTAAAAATGCCTGATGTTGAAGAGCCTGTGCTGTTTAAACCCTTGGGGGGCATTGCCGTTATTGCGACCAATACATGGGCAGCACTACAAGGGCGAAAAGCGCTGAAAATAGACTGGCAAGTCAATCAAGATCATCAAACCTACAATAGTGATAGCTACAAGGCTGCGTTAAATAATAGCTGTGATAACCCGGCGAAAGTCTTGCGACAAAAAGGTGACGTTACCAAAGCCTTAGCAGACGCTGACCAAGTGTTAAGCGCTGAATATTACGTGCCAGAATTAATTCACGCACCAATGGAGCCACCAGCGGCAACAGCGCATTACCACGATGGTCAGTTTGATATTTGGGCTTGTACGCAAACGCCGCAATCGGCGCAAAATACTGTTGCTCAGTTTATGCAAGTTGAGCCTGAAAAAGTGAATGTTAACGTTACCCTGCTCGGCGGTGGTTTTGGTCGCAAGTCAAAACCTGACTTTATTGTTGAAGCTGCCTATTTAGCGAAAACGCTCATGATGCCAATAAAAGTTGAGTGGAGTCGTGAAGACGAAGTTCAGCAGGGCTACTACCACGCGGTCAGCTATCAAAAATTGCGGGCAGGGCTAAAAAACAAAACTCTGACCGCTTGGCAACACAATGTTGCCTTGCCGCCAATTGGCTCTACCTTTAGTAAGGGCGCCGATTTAATTGGCTCTGAGTCTGGCTTAGGGCTGGTTGATATGCCTTATCAAGTAGCCAATGTTAGCTGCGCAGCCGGCAAAGCGCCAGCACATACCCGTATTGGTTGGCTGCGGTCGGTAACCAATATTAACCAAGCCTTTGCGGTTTGCTCATTTGCTGACGAACTCGCCCACGCCCGTGATTTAGATCCGGTGCAAAATTTATTGTCATTGCTGGGTGATGACAGGTTAATCGACTTAACCAAAGAGCAAACTGAGTACGGCAATTATGGCGAGTCTACCGATGTTTATCCGATTGATACTGCGCGCCTTAAAAATGTTGTTAACCGAGTTGCTGAGTTAGCAAATTGGTCTAAGCCTCGTCCGAAAAATCACGGTTTGGGCATAGCGGTTCATCGAAGTTTCGTCAGTTATGTTGCCTCGGTGGTGGAAGTGTCGGTTAATCCTCAAGGTAAAATTAAACTGGAACACGTTTGGTTAAGTGTTGATTGCGGTACAGCCGTAAACCCTGAACGCATTAAGTCGCAAATGGAAGGTGCGGCAGTTTTTGCTATTTCACTCGCTTACTATGGCGAATTGACCGCGAAAAATGGGGTTATTGAACAGGGTAACTTTGACACCTACCAAATGGCGAGAATTGGTGAAGTACCAGAGACAACCGTAGATATTGTCGACAGTGATGCGCCTCCAGGCGGTGTTGGTGAGCCGGGTGTGCCGCCAATCGTTCCCGCGCTAACTAACGCGATTTTTGCGGCAACAGGTAAACGCTATCGCGAGTTACCGCTGAAACAATACGATATTATTTAATTGTATCCTAGAAACCAGAGCCAGTAGTTATTGCTGGCTCTTTAGGTTTAGCCGTTTAAAATTTCTGCTGTATTTAATCAAAAGCAGTTAGTGAAAAACTAGTAACTCGCGCTAAAATAGCGGGGTTAAATTATTATTATTGGGTTTTTAAAATGTCATCATTGCAAGAGCAATTATTAAAAGCGGGCTTAACGACCAAACAAAAAGCTCGTCAAGCCAATACTGACAAGCGTCGCAAGCAAAAACAAAAAAAGAGTGGCGCAAAAGTAGAAGCAAGCCTACAAGAACAAGTTCAACAGGACTTAGCCAAAGCGCAAGCTGAAAAACAAGCCAAAGATACTGCGCTTAATGCTGAGAAAAAAGCCGCGTTAGCCGAGAAAGAGCAGCACCAACGCATTCTACAAATTCTCCAGCATCACCAAATCGTTGTTGAAAACGGTGAGCTTGCCTACAACTACGACTTTGCTGGTAAAGTGAAAAAGATCTTTCTCGACGATCAAACCCAACAAGCTCTGGTCAATGGCCGTTTAGCATTGTGTGGCTTGGACGATGTTACCTATATTGTTACTAGTGAGACCGCAGCCAAGTTAGCAGAACTTGCGCCTGAGGTAGTGTTAGTTAAACATGAAAAACAAGCACAGCAAGAAGCCGTTGAAGAAGATGATCCGTACGCGGATTATCAAATCCCTGACGATCTGATGTGGTAATTGAGGCTCAAAAATTTCTTATATTTTTGTTTTATAGATAAGCAACGCATGCTCGCGCCTATTGTTAAACTTGTCGTGTTCAATAGTGTTAAACAAGCAAGATAATAGGCGCGATAACGGCACATCCAGGTAGAAAAAATTGATAGCCCAAGCGCATTACTGACCACATTGATAGTGCAGTCAAAAGCGGGATTATTGCTAAACTAGCGATGTTAAAATTGAGCCAGATAATCAATGTTAGGCTGATCAGTACTGAAAACAACAAGGGCACAATTGCATCGAGTAGTTTCTGGCTTTTTGTACTCAATATCAAACTGTTTAGGTAGTGTTGATGGCCAAGGTAAAATGCTTTGCTATCAAATTGATAACTGGCAATAACGAGCGCTAGTATCAAGTTAATAATACACTGCACGGCTAGTCCAACAGTTGCTGAAAGCTGAATTTGTCCATACCAAGTCATCATCAATACAATGGTAACAATTGCTAACCTCAACAGTTCGTGACCAATTTTCAGCTTTATCGCGTGTAAACGCATAAGTGGGTAATACTTAAATTGTCCAAACTGAGCGTCGAGTCTTACGGTTATTGGTTTGACAACTTCAATGATACTCAATAGTAACCAAACGATAGTCAGCACGGTAGACCATAAATAACTGTGCCCGATAGTCGTTGATATTAATCCGAGTATTACCGGAATTGCCGCTAAGCTAAACCAAGCGATGCGCTTTTGAAAAGTTGCCAATATACCAACAACAACTGCCTGCACGGCAAACAGTGGAAAGTGAATCGATTTTAGAAAGGTTTGCCAATCGGGTAAATAAAAGCAGATAACTAATGGTGTCAGCAAGACCAGGTTTCCGCCAACTATCAGTAGTACCGTGCTGGTCAGGTTTTTTCGCCAATGGCTAATTGGTAAAGTATTTAAAAAATGCTGATAGCGAGTCGCCAAAATAGCCGGACGTTGTAATCTAAGCCAGCCATAGAGTAAGGCCAAATAAACTGATTGATAAAATACCCTAGTGGCCAGTTCGGTATTTAGGTCTGCGATGGTATTAATTGCTAACAGCGCGCTAAAAGCGGCAACAGGCAGTGCCATGTATAACACTAAATACAAAAAGCCAAGCAGTTGCATTAAGCTTTGTAAGAACTGTTTGAGGGTATCGCGATAGATGCGGTAGCGCAGGGTAAAATAGTTCAACTTTGCATTACTCATTACTGGATTTTAAATTCGCAATATCGAGTTGTTGATAGTCTTTATGCTCGGTAAAACAAGCTTCATGAGAAGCAAGTACAAGCGTTTGCTGGCTTGAATCTAAGTAGCTAATTAACCAATCTCTGCTGGCTTGGTCTAAGCCTGTGGTTGGTTCGTCGAGCAATAAATATTTTGGCTGATGACTAAGGGCTAACAATAAGCCGAGCTTTTTATAGCTGCCCAGCGACAACTTGGCAACGCCAGTGGCTAACTGCTGGCCAAAGCTAAGCTGCTCAATCATTTGCTGTGGCCATTGGCATTGATGCTGCTCTAGGTGAAATTCAAGCAGTTGTTGACTGGTTAAAAAGCTTGGCAACTGAATTTTATCAGAGCAAACCCCAATTAAGCGTTTCGCGTTGGCTGCTCGAATATCAATATTGTCAATGGTGACTGTGCCTTGGTCTGCTGGTTCAAGACCACCAGCGAGCATTAACAGGGTTGTTTTACCACTGCCGTTGACGCCTCTAATACAGTATTTTGAATTGCCAAAGTCAATATTAAGTTGGTTGAACAACAGCTGATGTTGGTAGCTTTTACTGAGGTTAGATAAACTGAGCATGAAAATATATATGTCGAGAAAACTGTTAGGCAGTATATAAAAGCTAAGGTTATTCAATAAGGTAAAAACTGTAATCAGATATTAACAGCGGTTATAAAGGCAGATCTTATTTGCCGGTTGGATTGTGCTACAATGACGCGATTTTTATTCGCTATGATTTTTTATTAACTAACCTGGGTTCTAGTTGAGAAAACAGGTTAACAATCGAGGTAGTAGTATGTTTGTTATTCGTTGGTTGCTTGGCCGCATTATTTTATTGGTTGATTTTTTAACATCACCGAAAAAGCCAAAACTAACTGCAGATCAGCAAACAGCATTGGACGCTAAAACAGGTAATTTGAGTTTGTATCAGCTTACCGCTTGCCCATTTTGTGTAAAAGTACGACGTGCAATTAAAGCAGGTGGGTTGAATATTGAGTTGCGTAACATTAAAGAGCAAGCCAATTTAAATGAGCTTGTTGAGCAGGGTGGTAAGCGCACGGTACCGTGCTTGCGCATTGAGAACCAAGATCAGAGTGTGACTTGGTTGTATGAATCAAACGACATTATCAACTATTTGCAAAAGCTGTAATTGTTGACCCTTGAAACTAAATAATATTAGCGGTGATAGTCATGATGACTTCACCGCTTTTTCTTTTGTAAATTCAGCTTTTCTTGTGAGACCAACGGTTAACTCAAGGCTAATTTTATCAATCGCGCTAAGTGCTCAGGGAAGGTGACAGACAAGGCAATATCTTGCGCTTTAGTCGACATCTTTTTCCACGTTTTTTGTAAAATACTAATAATTTTTTCTTCGCTGTGTTTCTCGGCAAATGGCGCAAAGTAATGTTGTAAGAACACTAAACAAGCAACGTCTTCAAGTGCTTGGCTGTTGGCGTTAGTTTTGAGCTTTTCTTTGCGAATAATTTGCGCGGTGGTTTCGCCATCACTTTCACTGTAACCGTTGTCTAGCATTAATTCTTTGGTCAAATCCGCGTGAAAGGTACCAAGTGCTTTGCGCCACTTGAGGTACCCGGCTTTGCCTTCCGGATATTCAGAGCGTTTGATATGCCAGCGCTTAATATGTTGGGCTCTCACGGCTATTTGTAAGTATTCATCGGCATCTGGCCAGTGTTGGTTTAAACAAGCGGACATTTGCTGACCGTAAATAAGTTCTTTGGCGACTGGTTTTTGGTCAATCTCTACTGTGTTGGGGTCTGCTTGGTTAACGCAGTCTATTTTTGCGAGGGTTAAATTGAGGCGTGAAGCTTTCATTGTAATACCTAAATAACTGATTTGATTAGCAAGAGCGAAAATCCAATATTAGTGAAACCAGCAGAGATTACAATCGTTGGTTTTCGATAACCGAAATCGCGATTGTTAATAATTACCTAAGCAGACGCTAAATCACCATATTTTTACTCAAGTTATTAGGGCGTGTTGATCTTTCGAGATTGAATTTTGTTCTACCTAAACGCTTTCTGAACGCGGCGCTCGGGCTGCAGCATAGTTATTCTATGTAAAAACCGAGCAACAATGATCAGGAAGCGTTTAGGTGAACCCACAGGGCAGCACCTGTTTGGTATTTCTACAGCGTTGTCGCAAGGTTTATGTAGGGCAACTACACGACACATGCTCCGCCTTGTATAAAAACCAAACAGACGGCTGCAAAAACAATCCTGAAACATCAACACGCCCTATTGTTGTTGGTCACTCAATTGAGTATAATATCGCCCCGTCTTGCTACTCAGCCACTTAACTCTATACTTAACCATCAGGTCATATTTTTGTCTCTGGTTAGGTATTGGTTTAGTCAATAAAGTAGCCAAAAAATTCTCAACTTCCTAACTTCTGGGTTTTACATGACTACAAGATATATTTTTGTCACAGGCGGTGTGGTTTCATCTTTAGGTAAAGGTATTGCTGCCGCTTCACTTGCAGCGATTCTTGAAGCGCGTGGCTTAAAAGTCACCATGCTTAAGCTTGATCCTTATATTAATGTTGACCCAGGCACCATGAGCCCAATCCAACACGGTGAAGTATTTGTTACTGAAGACGGTGCAGAAACCGATCTTGATTTAGGTCACTATGAGCGTTTTATTCGCACCAAAATGACCAAGCGCAACAATTTTACTACTGGTCGTATTTACCAAGACATTCTCGCTCGCGAGCGCAAAGGTGAATTCTTAGGTGCAACTATTCAGGTTATCCCACATATTACTAACGATATTAAACGTCGTGTCATTGAAGGTGCTGAAGGCTATGACATCGCAATGGTCGAAGTCGGCGGTACTGTCGGTGATATTGAATCACAACCTTTCCTTGAAGCTATTCGTCAGCTCGGCACAGAGCTTGGCCGTGAACGCGCTATGTTTATGCACTTAACCTTAGTGCCTTACTTAGCTGCATCAGGCGAAATCAAAACTAAACCAACTCAGCACTCAGTAAAAGAGTTGCGCTCAATTGGTATTTTCCCAGATATCTTAGTATGTCGTTCTGAAGGCACTATTCCTGCAAATGAGCGTGCTAAAATCGCCTTGTTCTGTAATGTTGAAGACAGAGCGGTTATCTCAATGCGCGACGTTGACAGTATTTACAAGATTCCTGCCCTGTTAAAAGCACAAGGTGCCGATGATATCGTTGCTAAACGCTTTGGTTTAGATGCACCCGAAGCTGACTTATCTGAGTGGGAACAAGTTTTATTCCAAGAAGCGAACTCAGTAGGCGAAGTGACTATTGGTATGGTGGGTAAATACATCGAACTACCAGATGCCTATAAATCAGTGAATGAAGCGTTAAAACACGCGGGCTTGAAAAACCAAGTTAGCGTTAATATTAAATACGTTGACTCACAAGCAGTTGAAGCTAAAGGCGAAGAAATGCTTCAAGACCTTGATGCGATCCTTGTTCCCGGTGGCTTTGGCGAGCGTGGCGTAGAAGGGAAAATATTTGCTGCTAAGTACGCCCGTGAAAACAAAATGCCTTATTTAGGGATTTGTTTAGGGATGCAAGTAGCGTTAATTGAATATGCCCGTAACGTCGCTGGCTTAACTGATGCCCATAGTACAGAATTCAACGCCGAAACACCGCATCCTGTAGTTGGTTTGATCAACGAATGGCTAGACGAAGACGGTCAAGTTGAGCTGCGCAATGAAGACTCGGATTTAGGCGGCACCATGCGCTTAGGATCTCAGTTGTGTCACTTAGTGAAAGGCACCAAAACCTGTGACGTATATGGCAGTGAAACCATTTATGAAAGACACCGTCACCGTTATGAGGTAAATAATAACTATCGAGAGCAACTTAGCCATGCTGGCTTAGTATTCTCTGGTTTATCCTCGGATAAAAAATTAGTCGAGGTGATTGAAAATCCAGATCACCCATGGTTTATTGCAGGCCAGTTCCATCCTGAGTTTAATTCGACTCCTCGCGATGGTCATCCGTTGTTTCAAGGCTTTGTCGCGGCAGCGTTTGAGAACAGCAAGCAACAAACTAACTAGTATTTTTAAAACCGTGGCCCGTGCTGCGGTTTTTTGTTTTTAATATCAATTGAATTAACGAATCTAAAGAGTGTAGAGGAAGATTAATGTCGACTATTAGTAAAATTATTGCCCGTGAAGTTATGGACTCACGCGGTAATCCGACAGTTGAAGCAGACGTATTTTTGGCGTCTGGTGCGTGGGGTCGCGCTTGTGCACCATCTGGTGCCTCAACAGGTTCACGCGAAGCCTTAGAATTGCGTGACGGTGATAAAGCACGTTACTTAGGTAAAGGTGTATTAAAAGCCGTTGCCGCAGTGAATGAGCAAATCGCGCCAGCATTAATTGGCAAAGATGCACTAGCACAAGCTGATATCGATCAAATCATGATTGATTTAGACGGCACAGAAAACAAAGAAAAATTTGGTGCTAACGCGATTCTTGCAGTATCACTTGCTAACGCAAAAGCAGCGGCAATGGCCAAGGGCGTGCAATTATTTGAGCACATTGCCGACTTAAACGGCACGTCTGGTCAGTACTCATTACCACTGCCAATGATGAATATCTTAAACGGTGGTGAGCACGCCGACAACAACGTTGATATTCAAGAATTCATGGTTCAGCCAGTTGGCGCCAGCAGCTTTAGTGAAGCATTACGCATGGGCGCTGAAATTTTCCACCAGCTTAAGAAAGAGCTTTCAAGCCAAGGTTTAAACACCGCGGTAGGTGATGAAGGTGGTTTTGCGCCAAACTTAGCGTCGAACGAAGATGCTTTAAAAGTGATTGAAACAGCTGTTGCTAACGCTGGTTATGAAATGAATAAAGACGTTACGTTAGCGCTAGACTGTGCTTCATCAGAGTTCTACAAAAACGGCGTTTACGACTTAGCGGGCGAAGGCAAACAGTTTGACTCAGAAGGTTTTGCTGACTATTTAGCTGAGCTTAGCGCGCGTTACCCAATTGTTTCTATCGAAGATGGTTTAGACGAGAGCGATTGGGACGGCTGGAAAGTACTTACTGACAAAATCGGTGATAAAGTTCAGTTAGTTGGCGATGATTTATTCGTGACTAATACTAAGATTTTAACTCGTGGTATCGAGCAAGGTATCGGTAACTCAATTTTGATCAAATTTAACCAAATTGGTTCATTAACTGAGACCTTAGCGGCAATTAAAATGGCGAAAGACGCTGGTTTTACCGCGGTTATTTCACACCGCAGTGGTGAAACAGAAGACGCCACGATTGCTGACTTAGCTGTTGGTACTGCCGCTGGCCAAATCAAAACGGGTTCACTATGTCGTTCAGACCGCGTTGCCAAGTACAACCAATTATTGCGCATCGAAGAGTTCTTAGGTGACAAAGCCGTATTTAACGGTTTAAGTGAAGTTAAAGGTCAGTAATCCTTTACTCAGTTAACCGTGAATAATAGAAAGAGCGCTATATCTAGCGCTCTTTTTGTTTTTGGGGCTGAATGCAGACATTGGCGAAGGGGCAATAATAGCTGGCGCTATAATTTGTAGCAAAGATCGAGTATGCTTAACAAATAGCTGATATTAGTTGTTTTGTTAACCGATTTATGAGTCAAGCGTCGCTGTGGCAAATACAGCAGCAAACCCCTGAGTATGCCGAACTATGTCACGCCCTTTATGAGCGTGAAATCAGTGCGCTTGCCCAAATTGAATCAAACTCGGTCGTCAGCTTACAGCACCGACTAAAAAGCCTGCCTTATTATATTAATCGCACCGCTGATTTAATGACCCGAGTGCAGTCTCCCCTTGAACTCGATATTCAAAATGCCACTTGGTCAACCAAACAAGCCAACAAAATGCCGTTGTCGGGTCAAACACCTGAGCAAGTTTGGCAATGGTATCAAAGCTTTAACTTCTCTACTGGGCTAGTGGTGCCAGTCGCTTTGTCCGATCATATTGTGTTGGAGTCAATCGATAGGATTGATATTGATAACCAGCGCTTTCGCGGCAATCGCTATGGTTGGTTCGACCAAGCGCGAGTTGTCAGCCCTACTGCCGATGATGTTCAATTGCTTAAGCCGACTAAACGGGCGATGATGGCGGCGTGTGCTGGTCACTGTTGGACGCCTTCGGTGCTTTTATCTAAACCAACAACTAATGCGGCATTAAGCCAAAGTCAGGGCGAGAAAGTAAATAAGCTGCAGCCGGTTTTGCCGAGCTTGCGCGAGTTGTTACTCTCTTGCGCGATTAATTGGCAGAACTTTCGCAAACCACTCAATTTTATCTCCTCATAAAGCGCCTCGCATCTTGTTCTGATATCAGTATAATACTCGGTAGTTTTCTATTTATTTGGCCAGCTAAGCACGTTTAATGCGCATTGTTACCGGCATTTTGCTGATCTTCTTGTTGTTGCTTCAATATCGACTTTGGTTCGGTAAAAACAGCGTGCCTGATTACATGGCCCTGAAACAAGAAGTCGCCAGGCAGGAACAAGCCAACAACAAACTGATACAACGCAATAAGTTGCTCTATGCTGACATTGATGACCTAAAGTCTGGTGTTGAAGCAGTTGAGGAGCGAGCTCGCAATGAGCTTGGCATGATCAAAGAAAACGAAACATTTTTCCGTATTATTACTGACGAGTCTCGGACGCAAAAGCGCCAGTAGAATGATTATTTAATGTACTTCAAAATATTTTGTCACCTCGATTGGGTGATACATGACTGAATTGACCAGAGCACAATGCCTTGATACGCCAATTGACCAACAGTTTACTGTGGTTATTCCCGCCGCTGGCGTTGGCAAACGCATGCAGGCCAATTGTCCAAAGCAATACCTTAAACTCAACGGCGATTACTTGCTCAGCCATACGGTGAAGCGTTTACTTAGCCATCCCAACATCAACCAAGTGATCATTGCGTTAGGTGCCCAAGATCAATACTTTGCCGATACTCAATTAGATAAATTGCCCGGTGTTAAAACGGTTATTGGTGGTAAAGAGCGCGTTGATTCGGTATTGGCGGGTTTAAAAGCGCTTAGTCAGCAAGAACACAGCAATGGCCACTGGGTGTTAGTGCACGATGGGGCAAGGCCCTGCGTAAAACACAGCGATATTAGCCGATTAATTGAATCTTGCTTGCAACAAGGTGTTGGTGGTTTGTTAGCGGTGCCAGCGAGTGACACCATTAAGTTAGCCAAGAGTGATGGCTGTGTCGATAAAACGTTAGATCGCGCAGTATTGTGGCAAGCACAAACCCCGCAAATGTACCCTACTGATCAGTTGATTAATGCAATTGAACGTGGCTTAAGCCAAGAATTAGCACTCACTGATGAATCTTCGGCAATCGAGCTCGCTGGATTTAGCAGTCAGTTGGTTGAAGGCAGTAATGACAATATCAAAGTGACTCGACCGGCAGATTTGCCGCTGGCCGAGTTTATTTTAACTCAACAATTAACAGAACAAACACAAGCGGAGCAAGTATGCGAATAGGCCATGGCTTTGATGTCCATAAATTTGGCGGCCAAGGGCCGATTGTATTGGCTGGCGTAAAAGTGCCATATGATTATGGTTTTATCGCACATTCCGACGGAGACGTTGCCATTCATGCCCTTTGCGATGCAATTCTCGGCGCTTTAGCGCTTGGCGATATCGGCAATCACTTTCCCGACACTGACGACGATTACGAAAATATCGACAGCCGAATTCTGCTGCGTCACGTCGTTGGTTTAATGCACGACAAAGGCTACCAATTGGGCAACGCCGATATCACGATTGTTGCTCAAGCACCTAAAATAGCCCCTCATTTGTTGGCCATGCGAACCTGCTTAGCCGAAGATCTACAATGCCAACTCGACTGCGTTAATGTCAAAGCAACAACCACTGAAAAACTCGGGTATGTTGGCCGTAAAGAAGGTATTTCAACCCATGCCGTGGTGTTATTAACCCCGCGTGCAACGAGTTAGGAGCGATTGTGAATTTACCTTATTTGCATGGTCAGCCAACCGTTAGTGGCGATTTACGCACCAAAATGGCTGATTTTAAAGTTTTTGAATTATTGCCATTTGAGCCTTGTGGCGAAGGTGAGCACTTATTTATTCACATTAGGAAAACAGGTGCCAACACAGTATATGTTGCCCGTCAGTTGGCCAAGTATTTTAGTGTTAAAGAAGCGCTAGTTTCTTACGCGGGTTTAAAAGACCGTTTTGCGGTCACCGAACAATGGTTTGGCATTCACCTTCCCGGTAAGCAAGATTACGATTTATCTGATTTGGCAATCGAGGGCGTTGAAGTATTAAGTTATCAGCGCCACAACAAGAAATTGAGAACAGGGGCCCTAGTTGGCAATCGCTTTGAACTGACCTTGCGCAATGTCAGCGATACTGCCGAGCTTGAGCAACGTTTGGCTAAAATCGCCGAAACGGGTGTTCCTAATTACTTTGCCGAGCAGCGCTTTGGTATCGATGGCAATAATCTTGTTCGAGCGCAACAGATGTTTGCCGGCAAAAAGGTAAAAGATCGCAAAAAACGCAGTATTTATTTATCGGCGGCGCGCTCTCAGCTGTTTAATCAAATCGTTGAAACTCGCATTCAGCAAGGTTTGTTTAGTAAACTGCAAACCGGTGATGTTTGTATGTTAGCCGGCAGTCAGTCGGTTTTTCACGTTGATCAGGTCGATCAAAGCTTAACTGAGCGACTCACTCAATTTGATCTCGATATTACCGCGTCAATGTGGGGCGCAGGTGAGTTGATGACAACGGCTCAGGTCGCTGAACTTGAGCAAAAAATTGCTGATGAAAACGTCGATTTTGCCAAAGGTTTAGGTAAGTTTGGCCTAAAACAAGAGCGTCGACGGATTAGGTTAGTACCGCAACAAGTAAAATGCGAGCATGAATCAAACAATAGTACTGTTGTTGTTTCGTTTTTCTTGGCGGCAGGCAGCTACGCGACCACAGTACTTAGAGAATTGCTAAACTATAGCGATTTAACCGTTCGCAACCAAATAGCTGAATAGTGATTGTCGATAGTTGATGACAGCGCACTTTGATGGCTTTGCGACAGCTTGCCAATAATAAAGTTAAACAATACTCAGAATTGCGATAATCTAACACTGCAAACGCTGCTACTTACGACAATAACTAAAAACGCGGCGGTGAGATAAAGATAAAAGGGAACAAATGAAAATCTTATTAAGCAATGACGACGGTGTTCATGCCCGCGGCATTAAAGTGTTATTTGACGAATTAGTCAAAATTGCAGAAGTCACACTGGTGGCGCCGGACAGAAATTGCAGTGGTGCCAGTAACTCACTGACCTTGATGAATCCACTGCGCGCGCAAACCCTTGAAAATGGCTTTATTGCGGTCAATGGCACGCCCACAGATTCGGTTCATCTAGGCATTAGTCAATTGATGACTGAGCAGCCTGATTTGGTGGTTGCGGGCATTAATCACGGGGCTAATTTAGGTGATGACGTTTTGTATTCTGGTACAGTTGCCGCTGCCACCGAAGGTCGCCATATGGGGATGCCGGCGATTGCGGTTTCCTTGGTCAGCAAACAAGGTCAACACTTTGAAACCGCAGCGGTTGTTACCGCCAAGGTCATTCAACGCTTGCAATCTCATCCGATTGCCGCAGACCAAATTCTCAATATCAATGTTCCCGACCTGCCGTTGTCTGAGCTCAAAGGTCTTAAAGTGACCCGCCTTGGTCATCGTCACAAAGCCGAGACCATGCAAAAGGTAAAAGATCCGTGGCAGCGCGATATCTATTGGTATGGTTCTTTGGGCAAAGAGCTCGACGCTGGTGAGGGCACTGACTTTAACGCCGTTGCTGATGGCTATGCCTCGATTACACCTTTGACCGTTGATATGACAGCGTATAACAGCATAGATAATATGAAATCTTGGATAAGTGATTTAACAATATGAATGCACTCGTAGGAAGCCGGATTGGCGGTAAGTCTGGTCGCAGTGGCGAGTTGCTCGCGCAAAAGTTAGCGGCGGAAGGCATTACTAATCAACAAGTATTACAAGCTATTGCCCGTTCACCTAGGCACATATTCGTTCCTGAAATTTTAGCCCATAAAGCATACGACAATACGGCTTTGCCGATTGGCCAAGGGCAAACTATTTCACAGCCCTATATTGTGGCAAAAATGTCAGAGTTGTTATTGGCTAATGGCACGCCAGAGAGCATTTTGGAAATCGGCACTGGTTCCGGTTATCAAACCTCTATTTTGGCGCAGTTAACTGCCAAAGTGTTTTCGGTAGAGCGAATAAAGTCATTGCAGTTTCAAGCTAAGCGCAAACTGCAAGCAATGGATTTACACAATGTTTCAATGAAACACGGTGACGGCTGGAAAGGCTGGCAAAGTAAAGCACCGTTTCAAGCGATTATTGTCACTGCTGCGCCTACTGAAGTGCCGCCAGCATTGCTTGAGCAGCTTGCTGATGGCGGTCGTTTGGTGATTCCCGTTGGTGAGCAGCAGCAAGTGCTAAAAATTATTACTCGTCGTGGTGATGACTACGACGAACAGCAGGTAGAAGCTGTTCGCTTTGTACCACTTGTTCCAGGAGCTTTGCTGTGAAGATATTTAGCGCCTTATACGATTGGACACTGCGCTGGGCTGAGCACAAGTTAGCGCCGAAAATGCTAGCCTTATTAACCTTTGCTGAATCTGTGTTCTTTCCAATTCCACCGGATGTTTTGCTCGCCCCTATGGTACTGGCGAAGCCTGATCGCGCGTGGTACTTGGCAACGTTAACCACTGTCGCTTCGGTGATTGGCGGAGTCGTTGGTTTTGCCCTTGGCTACTATATGTTTGAACCTTGGATTCAACCGCTGATTACTGAGTTTGGCTATCAAGCTCGGTTTGACAAAGCGATGGCCTGGTTTAGCGAATGGGGTGTTTGGGTTGTCTTTCTCGCTGGCTTTTCGCCCATTCCCTATAAATTGTTTACGGTGAGCGCTGGCTTTTTACAAATGGCATTTTTGCCATTTTTATTGGCGTCGGCGATTGGCCGAGGTATGCGCTTCTTTTTAGTGGCTGGCCTTATTCATTGGGGCGGCGCTGCGATGGAAGAAAAATTGCGAAAATGGGTAGATGTATTGGGCTGGCTGTTAGTTGGTTTAATTATTCTAGCCTATTTACTCACTCGTTAATTTATATCAAGATAGTACTTAGTTCTTCAAAGTATTATTAATCTTTTTAATGAGTTAGCATGTTAACTGGGCAGGTTTTTCAAGGTCGAATTACTGTGTTGCTAGTGTTACTAGTAACACTGAGCGCTTGTTCGAGCCGCCAAGCCCCTGCGCCCGTTGTCGATATCCAAGCGAGTGTACCACTCAAAGATCGCGTAAAAACTAGTATCAAAGGTACCGAGTATATCGTCAAAAAAGGCGAGACTTTATACTCAATTGCTTGGCGGGCTGACGTTGATGTTCGCACCATTGCCAAGCTCAATAATATCTCCTCTCCGTTTCGAATTTATCCCGGCCAAAAGTTGCGCTTGACGAAAAAATCAAGCAAAGCTAGTCGCAGTAAGGGCTGGACTAAAAAGTCGAATAAAAGCTCTGGTAAGACTTCTACTAAAGAGCGAAAAAAAGCTGTTGCACAGAAAAAAAAGCAGGAGTATGGTAAGACTGTAAGTGGGCAAAAAGTAAACAAAAAAGTTGCTGCAACCACTAAAGCAAACAGTACCAATGGCCAGTTTTCACAGAAAGTTAAACGCTGGCAATGGCCGTTCAAAGGCAAGGTGATAAAAACCTTTTCAAGTACCCGTCAGGGGAGCAAAGGGATTGATATTGCCGGACGTCGAGGTGACAAAATAAGAGCGGCAGCAGCAGGTAAAGTGGTCTATGTTGGTAACGCACTGCGCGGTTATGGCAACTTAATTATTATTAAGCACAATGAAGATTATTTGAGTGCTTATGCCCACAATGACAAGTTACTGGTTAAAGAACAGCAACAAGTCAAGGTTGGACAGGTTATCGCTGAAATGGGTGATAGTGGCAGTGACCGAGTGATGCTTCATTTTGAGGTGCGTTTTCGCGGCAAATCGGTCAATCCATTAAAATATTTACCTAGAAGATAATCCTAGTATCAACATTAGTCGTAACAAAATTATAAGAAAAAAATGGAGTAAATGTGGAAGTTTAATGTAGTACCAGATTAGCGCTAGCGGGAGAGCTGATATGAACATAGAAAAAACACTCAATGATATTGTTCTAGATAACGCCGAATTACAGGAGACTAAAGTTGCCGAGGAAACTGCCTCAAACTTAGATGCAACTCAAATTTATTTAAGCGAAATTGGTTTCTCACCACTACTCAGTGCCGAAGAAGAAGTGCACTTTTCACGACTCGCCTTAAAAGGTGACCAAGCCGCACGCAAGCGAATGATTGAAAGCAACCTTCGCCTTGTCGTCAAAATCGCCCGTCGATACAACAACCGTGGTTTACCGTTATTAGACCTGATTGAAGAAGGCAATTTGGGCTTGATCCGCGCGGTTGAAAAGTTTGATCCCGAACGCGGCTTCCGTTTCTCGACCTACGCCACTTGGTGGATCAGACAAACGATTGAGCGGGCGATCATGAACCAAACCCGCACTATTCGATTACCGATTCATGTTGTTAAAGAGCTCAATACCTATTTGCGTACTGCTCGCGAGCTAGTACAAAAACTTGACCACGAACCAACGGCAGAAGATATTGCCAACGAATTAGATTGCCCAATTGGCGATGTTAGCAAAATGCTCAAGCTCAATGAGCGTATTACGTCAGTTGATGGACCATTTTCAGGGGATTCTGACAAAGCACTACTGGATGTGATTGCCGATGAAAAAAGCCAGGGCCCAGAGAATAACCTGCAAAACGACGATATGAAAAACAATATTGTCGATTGGTTAAATGAGCTCAACCCTAAGCAGCGAGAAGTATTGGCAAGGCGTTTTGGCTTGCTTGGTTACGAGGCTGCTACATTGGAAAACGTCGGCACCGAAATTGGCTTAACTCGTGAACGCGTTCGTCAAATTCAAGTTGAAGCACTCAAACGTTTAAGAGATATTTTACGTAAACAAAACCTGTCGATAGAAGCAATTTTTCAATAATCCGATAAAGCTACTATATAAATATTTAGCTATCAGTTTTAGTGTTAATTCCAGTATTAGTTCACTAAATCTGATAGCTTTTTAGTGTCTGCTCTATAATTTTTCTTTTAGTTGATACAGTAAGTCGAGTGCTTGTTTTGGACTCAAATCGTCAATGTCCGTAGTCGATAATTGTTCGACTACTGGGTGCGTTTGATCGATTAGCGGTAGTTGTTGAAACAAATCCGGTTGGTCACTGATATTACTCGGTGCTTGTTGCGTTTCCAGCTCAGATAAGCGTTGCTTGGCGCGGGCAATCACTGCTTTTGGCACACCGGCAAGTTGCGCTACTTGTAAGCCGAAACTCTTACTGGCGGCACCCTCTTGCACTGCGTGCATAAAAATAATGTTATCGTCGTGCTCAACAGCATCTAAATGCACATTGGCAAGCTGCTCTATTTGTTCGGCGAGTAGCGTCAGTTCAAAGTAGTGACTGGCGAATAAAGTAAATGCCTTGGTTTGCATCGCTAACATTTCGGCGCAGGCCCAAGCGAGCGACAAGCCGTCATAGGTACTGGTACCGCGGCCAATCTCGTCGAGTAAAACCAAACTTTTGTCGGTGGCGTTGTGTAAAATATTGGCGGTTTCAGTCATTTCTACCATAAAGGTTGAGCGGCCGCTGGCGAGATCGTCGGAAGCGCCGATACGGGTGAAAATTCTGTCGACCAAACCAATTTTTGCCGCGCTTGCCGGTACGTAACAACCGATATGAGCGAGTAAAACAATCAATGCTGTTTGGCGCATATAAGTTGATTTACCGCCCATATTGGGGCCAGTGATAATCAGCATCTTACGCTGTTGGTTGAGAGCAACAGGGTTGGCAATAAAGGCTTCTGTAGTCATTTGTTCAACCACTGGGTGACGACCTGCTTCAATGTTTATCCCACTCTCGTTTATCAGCTCGGGTTTGACATAGTTTAAGCTGTCGGCACGTTCGGCAAAGTTATTGAGCACATCGAGTTCGGCAAGGGTTTCGGCAAGCGCTTGTAGTTTGGCTAACTCTGGCAGTATTTGGTCAAACAGCTGATCGTAAAGACGTTTTTCAAGTGCTAAAAACTTGCTTTGCGCGCCCAGTACAGTTTCCTCGTGCTGTTTTAATTCTTCGGTAATAAAGCGTTCGTTGTTTTTCAGGGTTTGTCGACGAATGTACTCTGCAGGTACCTGATGTGAAGAGGCTCGGCTAATCTCAATGTAAAAACCGTGGACCTTGTTGTAGCCTACTTTTAACGTTTGGATACCCGTACGGGCTTTTTCCCTTTGTTCAATTTCCGTTAAAAATTCGGTGGCACCGTCAGTTAAATCGCGCAAGTGATCGAGCTCTGCGTGATAGCCCGGTGCGATAACACCACCGTCTCGAATCAATACCGGCGGGTTTTCGATAATCGCACGTTCGAGCAGGGTTTGGATTTCTGTAAGTGGCTGACACTTTTGTGCCAATGCCATAAGCTCTGCGCTGTTATTGTCGCTAAGTAATTGTTGTAATGCTGGCAGCTGTTGCAAGGCATTGCGCAGCCGAGCAAAGTCTCGTGGTCTTGCCGAGCGCAGGGCAATACGAGCAACTATGCGCTCAACATCGCCTATTGGCTTTAAATTATCGCTCAGCTCTGGATAAAGTTCTTGGTCTAAGAGCTCGCTAATCACATTCTGTCGAGCTGTTAATGTCGCAATATCTCGCAGCGGAAAGTGCAACCAGCGTTTTAATAATCTTGAACCCATTGGTGTTGAGGTTTGATCAAGAATAGAGGCTAGCGTGTTTTCGTGATTGCCCTGTAGGTTTTGCGTGAGTTCTAAATTTCTGCGAGTAGCCGCATCTAAAATCACACCTTGTACAGCTGATTCGCTAATAATTGAGCGAATATGGGGTAAGGCGGTGCGCTGGCTGTCTTTTACATATTGAAATAAACATCCCGCGGCGGAAACGCCTAATGTTTTTTCTTGTACGCCGAAGCCAGATAAATCTTTGGTGTCAAATTGTTTGCTGAGCAAGCTATAGGCGGTTTCTAAATCAAATTCCCAATCTGGACGGCGGCGCAGGCCCTTGTATTGTTCAACAACACCTGCAGTGGAAAAACTCTCAGGGTAGAGTAACTCGGCAGGGCTTAAGCGTTGTAATTCAGCTTGTAGCTGTTCAATGGTACTTGGCTCAGTAATGACAAAACGGCCACTGGTCATATCGAGGTACGCCAAACCAAATTGCTGGTTTTGTTTTTTGTTGGATTCGACAATTGCGACAATTAAATTGTCTTGTCTATCGGTTAATAGCGCTTCATCACTAACGGTACCGGGTGTGACAATTTTAACTACTTTGCGTTCAACCGGGCCTTTGCTAGTCGCTGGGTCGCCAACTTGCTCACAAATGGCAACCGACTCGCCCAGTTGCACTAGTTTTGAAAGATATGATTCAACGGCGTGATAGGGGACTCCAGCCATTGGAATGGCATTGCCGCCACTTTTACCTCTTGCGGTTAATGAAATATCGAGTAAGTCTGCCGCTCGTTTGGCGTCGTCAAAGAACAATTCGTAAAAATCTCCCATTCGGTAAAACACCAGAATATTGGGAAATTCGGCCTTAATGGTCAGGTACTGGCGCATCATTGGCGTATGGTTTGAAAAGTCTTGGGCTGTCTTACTAGTCATAGAGATCGTGAAAATTGTGCTAATCGAGATAAATAATGACTGCGAATTATGCCATAAGCGCCATAGTGATGCTCTTGTTAATTTTTACTGAAAGATTACTGTATAAAACTGAAAAAGCTTGCCTATTGATTTTGTTGGTCGAATAAAAATATATAACAAACAATTGGTTATGCTTTTTAATGGATATTTAATGAGAAAATACTTGATACTGTACGGCTGTACAGTATACTGTTGCTCAATTACTGAATATTAACTTGTTTAATTAAATTCGCGTTTGCCTTTATTGTTATGAGACTTCTGAAATAGATTTCATAACAGGCCAGCGAATTTAATCAAGATCTACGATATCTGGAGCAATCAATGGATCAAGATAAAGAAAAAGCACTATCAGCGGCACTCAGTCAAATCGAACGCCAATTTGGTAAAGGCTCAATCATGAAGCTTGGTGAAAACCGAAGCATGGACGTTGAAACTATTTCAACGGGTTCATTGGGCTTAGATATTGCACTAGGTGCTGGTGGCTTACCAATGGGTCGTGTTGTTGAAATTTACGGTCCGGAATCAAGTGGTAAAACAACGTTAACTCTTGAAGTGATTGCAGAAGCACAGCGCAATGGCAAAACATGTGCTTTCGTTGATGCTGAGCACGCGCTTGATCCTATTTACGCGGAAAAGCTGGGCGTTAACATTAACGACCTATTAGTGTCACAACCCGACACCGGTGAACAAGCGTTGGAAATTTGTGACATGTTGACACGCTCTGGCGCGATTGACGTTATTGTGGTTGACTCAGTGGCAGCACTAACGCCAAAAGCAGAAATTGAAGGTGAAATGGGTGACTCTCACATGGGTCTACAAGCGCGTATGCTTTCTCAAGCAATGCGTAAGCTTACTGCTAACTTAAAACAATCTAATACTATGATGATTTTCATCAACCAAATTCGTATGAAGATTGGTGTTATGTTTGGTAACCCAGAAACCACGACTGGTGGTAACGCCTTGAAGTTTTACGCGTCAGTTCGCCTTGATATTCGCCGTATTGGTGCGGTTAAGAGTGGCGATGAAATCGTCGGTAATGAAACCCGTGTTAAAGTGGTTAAAAACAAAATTGCACCGCCGTTTAAACAAGTAGAGTTCCAAATTTTATATGGTGAAGGTATTAACAGCCTAGGCGAGTTAATTGACTTAGGTGTACAAAACAAGCTTGTTGAAAAAGCGGGTGCTTGGTACAGCTACAATGGTGATCGCATTGGTCAAGGTAAGGCAAAAGCAGTTGATTACTTGAAAAATAACCCTGAAGTAGCCAAAGATATTGATGGTAAGCTTAGAGCACAGTTTTTAAGTAACAAAGTTGTTGATGAAACAGCCGAAGAAGCTGCAGAGTAATTGACACCGATAATATCTATTTTTGTAATATCGCAAGCCAATTAAACTTGCTATTACAACGGAGAAAAACCGCTGCTTGCAGTGGTTTTTTTATGCCTAAGTAAAATGTTCATGAATTGCGCTTAGAAATAATGTTTAACTCACTCAATACCTATATGGCATTAACTTTTATCTTAATACTCGTTGCTAGTAACTAATACCAACTTCTCTTTAATAAGAATGCAGCTCCGCTGGTAAAAAGCTAAGTTATATAAGCTATACTAAATTATTTAGACGTCTATACGTTTAGATGTTGACATAGCTAAAAAACCAAGGCAAATTTAGCCTAGCTATTTTTATCTGTGCCATTTAGGTGTCTTATGCCCATTAAAATTCCTGACCAATTACCTGCGCTTTCTATTTTAGGTGATGAGAATATCTTCGTGATGTCTGAGCATCGTGCGGTTAATCAAGATATTCGTCCTATGGAAGTGGCTATCCTCAACCTAATGCCGAATAAAATTGAAACGGAAGTACAGATTCTCCGGATGCTGTCTAATACGCCGCTGCAAATTAATATTGATTTGGTTCGCATTCATGCCAACCCGTCGAAAAACACGCCAAGTTCTCACTTAAATGCTTTTTACCGTTTATTTGATGATGTTAAAGACAAGCAATACGACGGCTTGATTATTACTGGCGCACCTTTGGGCTTAATCGACTACGAAGAAGTCAGTTATTGGGATAAAATTTGTGAGGTCTTTGCTTGGGCACAAAACAATGTGGTTTCAACTATGTACTTGTGTTGGGCTGCCCATGCCGCACTTTACTATCACTATGGTTTAAAGCGTTCAATCAAAGAGCAAAAGCTATCGGGTGTATACAAGCATCAAATTCAGCAGCCATTGGAGCGCTTAACGCGAGGGTTCGACGATAACTTCTGGGCACCGCATTCGCGTTATGGTGAAGTTAGTAAAAAAGACTATCA
This sequence comes from Endozoicomonas sp. G2_1, assembly GCF_017744155.1. Classification (GTDB taxonomy): domain Bacteria; phylum Pseudomonadota; class Gammaproteobacteria; order Enterobacterales; family Alteromonadaceae; genus JAGHQT01. The sequence continues at coordinate 209,534 of NZ_JAGHQT010000004.1, forward strand.
ATCAGTTGATAACCTCAATATTCTTGCCGAATCAGAACAGGCAGGCGTTTATTTAGTGGCGAGTGAAGATAAGCGACAAGTGTATGTTACCGGTCATCCTGAATACGACCCTAATACCTTGGCAGATGAGTATCAGCGAGACGTAAACTCAGGTGAGACACCGCCGGTTCCGGTAAACTATTTCCCAGAAAACAATCCTGATAATCGACCAATTAGTAGTTGGCGCGGTCATGGTAATCTATTATTTAATAATTGGATTAACTACTATGTTTACCAAATTACCCCTTATCAATTAGATGCTGAAAACATTCAGACATCGATCACAGGAGAATAACGTGCAGCAGTCGTCTTCTTATGCCTTATTAAGTGAGCAGTTGGCAGAGCGCATTTTGATTTTGGATGGTGCCATGGGCACCATGATTCAAGAATACAAATTTGAAGAGGGTGATTACCGCGGTCAGCGTTTTGCCGATTGGCATTGTGATGTAAAAGGCAACAACGATTTATTAGTGTTAACGCAGCCAGAGGTTATTAAAGATATTCACCGTCAGTACTTGGCAGCAGGCGCTGATATTTTAGAAACCAATACCTTTAACGCGACCACAATTGCCATGGCAGACTATGACATGGAAGCGTTAAGTGCTGAAATCAACTTAGTCGCTGCGCAATTAGCACGACAAGTGGCGGATGAATACAACCAACAAACGCCAGATAAACCCAGATTTGTTGCCGGTGTGTTAGGGCCAACTAACCGCACTTGTTCAATCTCACCAGACGTTAATGATCCTGCCTATCGCAATATCAATTTTGATCAACTTAAAGATGCCTATTTGGAGTCAACCATAGCGCTTATTGAAGGTGGCTCAGATATTATTCTAATAGAAACCATCTTTGATACGCTAAACGCAAAAGCGGCGATTTTTGCGGTTGAACAGGCCTTTGAACAAGTTGGCATGCGTCTACCTGTGATGATTTCGGGAACGATTACAGATGCCTCCGGCCGCACGTTATCGGGGCAAACCACTGAAGCTTTTTACAATGCTTTGCGCCATGCCAAGCCGATAGCAATGGGTTTAAACTGTGCCCTTGGCCCAGTTGAACTGCGTCAATACGTTGAAGAAATGAGTCGAATTTCAGACTTTGCAGTATCTGCCCATCCAAATGCCGGTTTGCCAAATGCCTTTGGTGAGTACGACTTTACCGTTGAAGATATGAATAGCCATGTTCAAGAGTGGTCTGAGTCTGGTTTCCTAAATATTATTGGTGGTTGCTGTGGTACCACGCCTGCGCATATTCGAGGTATGGCTGAAACCGTTGCCAAGATTAAACCGCGTAACATTGAGCCGCGCCCGATAGCTTGCCGTTTGTCGGGTTTAGAGGCCTTAAATATTCAAGACGATACGCTTTTTGTTAACGTTGGTGAGCGCACCAATGTCACTGGCTCTGCGATTTTTAAACGACTGATTAAAGAAGAGAATTACGACGAAGCGATTTCTGTTGCTTTGCAACAGGTGGAAAACGGCGCACAAATTATTGATATCAACATGGATGAAGGCATGTTGGATTCAAAAAATGCCATGATTCGCTTTTTGAACTTGATTGCTGGTGAACCTGATATTGCCAAAGTACCTGTGATGATCGACTCGTCAAAATGGGATATTTTGGAAGCGGGCCTCAAGTGTATTCAAGGTAAGGGTATTGTTAACTCGATTAGCTTGAAAGAAGGCGAAGCAATTTTCCGCGAGCAAGCCGAGTTATTGCGCCGCTATGGCGCTGCGGTAATTGTTATGGCTTTTGACGAGGTTGGCCAAGCCGATACCAGAGCGCGCAAGTTTGAGATTTGTCAGCGCGCTTATCACATTTTGGTTGATGAAATTGGCTTTCCGCCGGAAGACATTATTTTTGACCCCAATATTTTCGCGGTTGCCACTGGTATTGATGAGCACAATAACTACGCCGTCGACTTTATCGAGGCGGTTGCTGATATCAAGCAAAACTTACCTTATGCCATGATATCTGGCGGTGTTTCTAACGTTTCGTTTTCGTTTCGCGGTAACAACCCTGTGCGTGAAGCGATTCACGCGGTGTTTTTATACCATGCGATTAAAAACGGCATGGATATGGGGATCGTCAATGCTGGTCAGCTCGCGATTTATTCAGATATTCCTGAAAAACTTAGAGTTGCAGTCGAAGATGTAATTCAAAACACCGATGACGGTGCTACTGAGCGTTTGCTTGACATTGCCGAAGAATATCGCGGTCAAGCTGGCGTTAAAGACAACAAAGCCGATTTAGCATGGCGTGAACTGCCTGTTAACGAACGCTTAGCTCACGCCTTAGTCAAGGGCATTAACGAATTTATCGTTGAAGATACTGAAGCCGCTCGTTTAGCCGCGACTAGACCGCTTGATGTCATTGAGGGGCCGTTAATGGACGGCATGAACATTGTTGGCGACTTGTTTGGTGCTGGTGAAATGTTCTTACCGCAAGTGGTGAAATCGGCCCGAGTGATGAAACAAGCGGTTGCTCACTTGCAACCCTTTATTGAAGCGGAAAAAACTGAGGCAAGTTCAAACGGTAAGGTGTTATTGGCGACAGTAAAAGGCGACGTGCACGATATCGGCAAAAATATTGTTGGCGTTGTTTTGCAGTGTAATAACTATGAAATTGTCGATTTGGGTGTGATGGTACCCAGCGAGAAAATTTTGCAAGTTGCTCGTGAAGAAAACGTCGATGTTATCGGCTTGTCTGGTTTAATTACGCCATCACTTGATGAGATGGTCCACGTTGCTAAAGAGATGCAACGTCAAGGTTTTGAGCTACCACTGTTAATTGGCGGCGCGACTACGTCTAAAGCCCATACCGCAGTAAAAATAGAGCCACAATATCAACATCCTGTTGTTTATGTGCCCAATGCTTCGCGTTCTGTTTCTGTCGTCAGTAACTTATTATCTGATGAATTGTGTCCAGCTTTTATGGAGCGCCAAACACAAGAATATCAGCGAGTTCGGGAACGTCATTTAAATAAAGGGCCAAGATCAACCCTTATTCCTATTGAGCAGGCACGAGCCAACCAAGTGCCGATTCGCTTTGACAATTATACGCCTAAGACACCGAATAAGTTAGGTGTTACGGTTTTAGACAAGCTCGATTTAAATGTTGTCCGCAAGTATATCGATTGGACACCGTTTTTTATGACTTGGCAGTTATCGGGTAAATACCCGTTAATTTTAAAACACGAAGTGGTTGGTGAAGAAGCGACTAAGCTATTCAATGATGCTAATGCCATGCTCGATGATTTAATTGCCAATGACAAGTTGACTGCTAAAGCGGTTATCGGCTTGTTCCCTGCAGGGCGTGTTGACGACGATATTCAATTGTTTACCGATGATAATCGAGCAAACGAGTTAATGCGTTTACATCAGCTGCGCCAGCAAGGTAAAAAGCCAGAAGGCCAGTATAATCGTTGTTTGTCGGATTACGTTGCCGAACAAGGTAGTGGTATTAACGATTATCTCGGCGCATTTGCCGTTTCTGCGGGCTTCGGCGCAGATGAGATTGCCGCACAGTACGATGCGGAAAATGACACTTACAATAGTATTTTGCTAAAAGCGGTTGCCGATCGCTTAGCTGAGGCGGCTGCCGAATACTTGCATGAGACGGTTCGCAAAGAATACTGGGGTTATGCGGCAGATGAAGATCTCGCTAATGACGATTTAATTCGCGAAAAATACCAAGGTATTCGTCCTGCACCGGGTTATCCAGCCTGTCCTGAGCACACTGAAAAAGGTTTGTTGTGGCAGTTACTCGACGTTGAGAACAATATTGGTATGGAGCTAACTTCTAGCTATGCGATGACACCAACAGCTGCGGTTAGTGGTTGGTATTTTGCGCATCCTGACAGCAAGTACTTTGCCGTTGCCAAAATCAATAAAGACCAAGTGCTCGACTATGCTCAGCGCAAAGGGTTTACTTTGGAGCAAGCAGAGCGCTGGTTGGCGCCTAATTTAGACTATGATCCTGAATAAAGGATCACAGTCTCGTCAATTAAACTAACCTCGATTAGTACTAGGTTTTGCTGCTTGTTGTGAGCTTTGTTGGGCTTTTAACAAGTTGGCATTGGCGTCGCTTAATGAGCTGGTGAGCTGAGCGAGTTCACCAGTTAATTTTTCTAGCCTTTGTTTTTTAACTTGTTCGCTTAGGTTGTTGTTGTTTTTTTAACCGTTCTATTTGAGCTTTTTTTTCGGCAATTTTTTCTTTTAGCTCTTTGATTTTTTCTTGAATCTGACTGACTAAACTATTGTTTTTTTTGTCGTTACCAACACTGGTGTTTATCTGTTGTTCTTGCGCTTGCTTTTGTCTTGCCGCTTCAGAGAGATCGACTCGGCTACTTGGCCCTGTTCTAGTACTTACTTCCGTCTGATTTTCTGAAACTTTGCTTTTGTCTGAACTTGGGTTAACCGCGGTACTTTGCGTTGTTTGTTGATTGGGGGTTGGTGTAATCCGAAATGTTGAGCTTTCGGCTGTGGTGTTGATGTTCACGGGAGTATCTTCCTGACGGCTATAAAATTAATATTGATTATCAGTGATTTCAAGCGGTCAAGTTTTAGTGTTTTGTATCGGTATTGTCATGACATTGTTGCTAACGTGTTAGGTTTGCTGAGTAAATTAAAATTGTCTTTGCGCTTGGCTAAGCAATTCTGGCATTATGAACAGCACATTAATCAATAACTTGTATGTGATGTCTAAACTAAGTACTTCAGCGCTAGCATTATTGGCGACAGTCACTTTGTCCAGTTGTGCGACGCCACCACCGAAAAACCCAGAAAATTTATGTGAAATATTTCGCGAAAATCGCGATTGGTATTTTGCCGCAAAGGACGCTCGAGAGCGCTGGGGAGTACCTATTCATGTGCCAATGAGCATGATGTATCAAGAAAGCTCATTTCGTCACAACGCCAAGCCACCGCGTGATTATCTACTCGGTTTTATTCCATGGGGGCGAGTAAGTAGTGCTTATGGTTACTCGCAAGCCAAAACCTTAACGTGGAAAGATTATATTCGAGAAACCGGCAATTCAGGCGCTGATCGCGATGATTTTGACGATGCTATCGATTTTATGGGCTGGTTCATTTACAAAACCCAGAAAATCAATAAAGTCTCTAAATGGGATGCCTACAACCAATATTTGAACTATCACGAAGGTTGGGGTGGTTTTAAACGCAAAAGCTACAAGAACAAAGGCTGGTTGGTTAAGGTTGCCCGTAAAGTCGATAACCGTGCTCGTCGATACAGCAGTCAGTTAAAGAGCTGTGAAGCTGATCTCAACAAGAGTTGGTTATGGCGACTATTCTTTGGTTAGTCTATTAACTAAAACTCAATACGATAGATTACATGGTAGCGCGACCTGTTAAATCGCGCTCAATCACTCAGTTAATTTCTATCCTCATCGACTTGTCACCAGCAATTGATGGTAAGTACTTATTGTGACATCAAGCCCACGTTAAATTATTGTAAATGGATTTCAGATCTATTCATGAGGACTAAAGGTGAGCTTTGTTATCAAGGTTATTGTCTATTTTGTCGAGCTTGTTAATAAGTGAACAATTTTCGTTAAAATAATCAACGATCCTATCTTTGTGATCGAATATCAAGCAATTATCTCGCAGCCCAAGTATGAGATCTTTTTCTTTTGATCTAGGCTTGATTTTTAGAGCATATTTCTTGCCAAATTTGATTGAAATTTATTCAACCTCGCGCTAGTGCCCGTATTTATTGGTACCGTAAAAAAACCGTAAAAAAACTGAAATTTTTTAAAGAAAATTATTGAAAATCCTCAAGCCCAGCGTTTACTGGCTCTGCATCTGTTATCCACAGAAAATGTGGAAAGTTGAATATCTAGATCTTGCCTGTGAATAACTTTGTGATTAACTTTGCGTTGTTTTTAAATTATCCACAAAATGATGGTTTTCGATACAAGTTGAGAAAAGCAAGTTATTTGTTAAAAACTCGGTTAATAACTTGCTATTTTTCAGGCGTTAACAATTGCAGTTTTGCAATTGTCTGTCGATTTGACTTGAGAGCTTACTCTTCGCTTTGTACTGCTTGGAAGTAATCGGGCAAGATCCTGACGGTTTTGATCGTGTTATCGCTGGTGTCGACGATCTCAACGGGATAGCCAGCGATCCGCAAACTCATTTTTTCTTGCGGGATATCTTCTAAAATCTCAACGATCAAGCCACTCAGAGTTTTAGGGCCGTCGGTGGGTAGCTGCCAAGACATTTCTTTGTTGATGTCGCGAATACTGGCGCTACCATCAATTAAATAGGTACCGTCTGGTTGCAAGTGCACTTCATCACTGGTTGCAGGTGTCGCTGTTGTGGTGAAGTCGCCAACGATTTCTTCAAGGATATCTTCGAGCGTCACTAAGCCTTGAATATCGCCGTATTCATCAACAACTAAGCCCAATCGTTCTTTGGCGTGCTGAAACTTCAACAGCTGTACGTTGAGTGGTGTTCCTTCTGGAATAAAGTAAAGCTCGCGCACCGCTCTTAGTAGAGTTGCTTTAGTGAACTGATTTTTTGACAGTAGTTTCAAGGCATCACGAACGTGAACATAACCAACAACATCGTCAATATTGTCGCGGTATAACAGTACTCGGGTGTGATTGGATAGCGTTAGTTGCTTTTGAATTTTTTTCCAGTCGTCATTGATATCGATGCCGACAAGCTCGTTGCGCGGGATCATAATATCTTCGACGGTTACCTTTTCTAAATCGAGCACACCAACTAGCATATTTTGGTCGCGCTCAGGCAATAGCGCGCTTGATTCGTTGACCACAGTTCGGAGTTCTTCAGAGCTTAAGCTGTGCTGTTCGCGTTGCTCTGGACTAATCCCCAACATCGCGAGGAAACCATTGGTAATCCAATTAACCGCAACAACAAACGGAAATAACACTTTTAGCAATATCGTTAATATGATTGAACTGGGGAATGCGACTTTTTCCGGGTAAAGCGCAGCTAATGTTTTAGGAGTTACTTCGGCAAAAATAAGTATAACCAAAGTTAATACTAAACCTGCGTAGAAAATACCTGCGTCACCGAAAAACCTTGCAAAGATTACACCTGATACCAGTGATGCAAAGACATTAACTAAGTTGTTGCCGATAAGAATAAGACCTATCAGTCGATCTGGTTTATCTAACAACTTACTGACGCGCTTAGCACCTTTGTGGTTTTGTTTTTCTAAATGACGTAACCGATACCTGTTTAATGACATCATACCGGTTTCAGAGCTTGAGAAATAAGCTGAAATAAGAATGAGTATGCCCAATATCACAAAAAGCATACTAGTGGAGATAGCGTCCAATCAGGGGATCCTATGTTGCCTAACAAAAGGTATGTTTGAACTAACAAACATACCAAACCTTTATACCTGAAAAATTAGGATAAGAGAAACTCTTTTACGAATCTGCTGCCAAAATACGACAAAGTGAGTAAACCGGTACCAATTAGCGTTAATACTAACACTCGATGGCCGCGCCAGCCTTGGCTGTAGTGACCCCATAAAATTGCGCCATAGACGACTAATGCAGATAGTGACAATACGGTTTTGTGCAGCTGAGCTTTGGCAAAAAAGTTATCTAAAAACAGTAATCCGGTCACTTGGCTCGCCAGCAAACAAATGGTGCCCAGCGCTAAAATGATAAATAGCTGGTTTTCTACCTGCATTAACGGTGGCAAGTGATTAACGGCAGCCAAGTTCTTTGATTTCAATTTCAAGTTGATGTAGGTCACTTGAAAGGCGTATAAAGTCGCAATAACTAGCACGCAATAGGCAATCAATGCCACGGTGATATGGCTAACTAGGGCTAAGGTATCTGCCGATAAACTAATAGTGTCTATCGGAGGAATGACAAGCACAACTAATTGCCAAACGGCAGCAAAGCCATAGGAAACCGGCAGTAGCAAGTTGACCTTGTACTTTAACGCAGTCAAGGTAATTAGCATGGTAATGAGTAAGCTGACTAACGAAACGACATTAGGCAAATTAAAGTTTACCGCTTGGCTATTTAATAAAAAGCCAGAAACTTGCATGCTGTGACCAACAATGGCGGCACAGGCAAGCGACAAAATTAAGATAAGGTTAGGCCCTTTTGGATGAAATAAACGCAAAACCACGGCAAGGGTTGCAAGCGTGTAGCCGATAACGGCAAGGACTGAACTAAGTGTCGTAAGTTCCACTGAAGCTCCAACTAAGACTAATTTCAAAGCAAGGTTTAGACGATATCCATCAACATATTGCACATGATTGAATCTGTTTAATGTTAATGAGTATTAATATTATCTATTTATTCTTAGCGCATCTTATCAAATCGACTAATAAAGTGTTAATAGTTGACTTAAAAAACTGAGTTAAAAAGTTTACTGCGCAAAGGTTTAATCGATAAAAAGACCAATAGTGTGCTGCACGCATGATTAAAACTACTGGGCAACAAGGCATGGCTGTGCTGCATTTGTTCGCCAATATTAATAGCGAATAAAGTGACTAAGTAATCGAGTAACAAGCCAAAACCTATTGCACTTAAGCCAACACCCACTAAGTACCTGAACAATACTGCTGCGCCCATTTCAGTTTTTATCACACCAAGGGTTGAGATATTAGTCGCAGGTCCGGCCATCATAAAGACTAGGGCAGTCCCGGGTGAAATACCGGCTAAAATAAAACCTGCGGCAATCGGGGTTGAGGCAGTGGCGCAAATATACATAGGAATTGATATCGCAATCATCAGTAGCATTGCCGGTAAGCCGCTGCCGTAGCTTAACAGCAAGCTTTCGGGAATAAAGGTTCTCACTATGGTGGCAAACAACAAACCAATACTAAGCCATAAGATAATATCGTCGACAAGCTTAGTTGCAGCGTAATGCACGCCTTGGCGAGTTTTTTCAAAAACAGACGATGTCTTTACCGTTGGGCTATTGTGCTTAGTTCCACAACAACTGGTTTTTGCCGCTGGTTTAGTTTGCTCTGCCTTTGTCTGTGTACTTGAACAGCAGCTCGATTTAGCCGCAGAAGAAGCGTTTGCTGTTTGTGTTTTAGTGGTTTGAGTTTTAGTAGTTTGTACTTTGGCTGTTGTCACTAATAGACCTGTTAGTATTGCCGAGCTTATCGCGGCTATTGGCCGATAAATCGCAAATAGTGGACCAAGCAGTGCATATGATACAGAAACTGAATCGACCCCTGTTTCAGGTGTTGCCACTAAAAATGAAGATGTTGCTGGAGCCGAAGCGCCGCTGCGTCTTAATTCGGTGGCAACCGGGATAACGCCGCATGAACAAAGTGGCAGTGGCGCGCCAATTAACGCTGCTTTTACTATGGCTAATTTGCCTTGCCCCAAGTGTTTACTCATGAGCTGGCTCGGCAGCCATACTTTCATCAAGCCCGCGATTAATAAACCGAGTAAAAGCCAAGGACTCGCTTCGTTGGTTAAGGTGACTAAATTTTGAATAAAGAGGTAGACGTAATCCAAAACAACTTTTCCACACTATTGGGCGGCAAAAATGCGCGAAGATAATCGCAGAGTATCACAAAAACAGCGTTTTTTGTTGATCCAGTGTGCTAAAAGCCTTGATTAAGTTTTATCCGCTCGCATATTTTATATCGAACAGTATAATAGCGGGATTAAAACAGACTATTTCCTGCTTAGAAAGCCAAAGAGTTGGCACATATCCTTTTGAGTAATTTATGTTTGAAAATTTATCTGATCGTTTAACCAAAACGTTAAAGAATATTAGTGGTCGTGGCCGCTTAACCGAAGACAATATAAAAGATACGTTGCGTGAAGTGCGGATGGCACTTTTAGAAGCCGATGTTGCTTTACCTGTTGTTCGCGAGTTTATCAGCAAAGTTAAAGAACGCGCGGTTGGTCAAGACGTTTCCAAAAGCCTTACCCCTGGCCAAGTCTTTGTCAAAATTGTTCAAACAGAACTCGAATCGGCAATGGGTGAGGTTAACGAAGGCTTAAATTTAAAAGCTGCGCCACCAGCCGTTATTTTGATGGCGGGTTTACAAGGTGCGGGTAAAACAACCTCGGTCGCGAAACTGAGTAAGTTTTTAACCACTCGTGAAAAGAAAAAAGTCTTAGTCGTAAGTGCTGACGTATACCGCCCAGCAGCGATCAAACAACTTGAGACCTTAGCCCAAGAAGTTAACGTTGAGTTCTTCCCAAGTGACATTAAGCAAAAGCCAATTGATATTGTTAACGGCGCGATTGATCACGCTAAAAAGCAATTTTTCGATGTTTTGATTGTCGATACCGCAGGTCGTTTGCACGTTGACGACAGCATGATGGACGAAATTAAACAGCTACACGCTGCGATTAAGCCAGTTGAAACCCTGTTTACCGTTGATGCTATGACAGGTCAAGATGCCGCCAATACCGCGAAAGCGTTTAATGACGCGTTGCCGCTAACAGGGGTGATCTTAACTAAAACTGACGGTGACGCCCGTGGTGGTGCTGCACTTTCAATTCGTCATATTACCGGTAAACCCATTAAATTCTTGGGTGTTGGTGAAAAAACTGACGCCCTCGAAGCCTTCCATCCCGATCGCGTTGCGTCGCGTATTCTCGGCATGGGTGATGTCTTATCGCTTATTGAAGAAGTCGAACAAAAAGTTGATAAAGAAAAGGCTGCTAAATTCGCCAATAAAGTAAAGTCGGGCAAAAGCTTTGATTTAGAAGACTTTCGAGAGCAGTTAGTACAAATGAAAAACATGGGTGGCATGATGGGCTTAATCGACAAGTTGCCGGGCATGGGTAATATGTCGGATCAAATCAAAGGCCAAATGGACGACAAGCTCACGGTTAGAATGGAAGCCATTATTAACTCGATGACACCTGCTGAACGTCAGCGTCCCGAAATTATTAAAGGTTCGCGTAAGCGCCGTATAGCGGCTGGTTCTGGCACGCAAATTCAAGATGTCAATAAACTGATTAAACAGTTTACCCAGATGCAGAAAATGATGAAGAAAATGTCGGGTAAAGGTGGCATGCAGAAGATGATGCGTGGCATGAAAGGCATGTTACCACCGGGCATGGGCGGTGGCGGCGGATTCGGCGGCGGTATGTTTGGCCGATAAGCGCTTATCGTTTAATTGTTCACAAGAAAGCTGTCAGCTACAAATGGAGCTGGCAGCTTTTTCGTTTTAGCGTTTTATTCCTCACTTTTTATTTTCAGCGCTTACTTTTCGCTTTTGTTTCTCCTTCCTGAGTACTAAGTAATTGCTTTACGCCGTAAACCAATTATCTCCTTGCATTTTTACTGGAAAAGCGTAGAATACGCGAGCTTTTCTGTCTGCCTGAGATATTGGTTAGTCAGAAAGTGTCTGGAAAATTCGTTTAACATTAAATATATAGAGGACGGTATGGTTACCATTCGTTTAGCTCGTGGTGGCGCGAAGAAGCGTCCATTCTATCAGGTTGTTGTTGCAGATAGCCGTAACTCTCGCGATGGTCGTTTCATCGAGAAAGTAGGTTTCTTCAACCCTACAGCACAAGGTCAAGCAGAAAAATTGCGTTTAGACCTAGATCGTATCAACCACTGGGTTGGTCAAGGTGCTGGTTTATCTGATCGTGTGGCTAAGTTAGTTAAAGACGCTCAAGCAGCGGCTTAATTGCTTAGTAGTTTTAGGAGTATTTTGTGGCAGATTCAACAATCATTCTCGGTAAAGTAGGCGCTGTTTACGGTATCAAAGGCTGGTTGAAAATAAATTCGTTTACTGAATTTCCTGAAGCAATTTTTGACTACGCCCCTTGGTCATTAAAATTAGGTGGCAAAGAACAATCAGTACAAGTCACTGATTGGCGCAGACACAACAATGGCTTGATTGCCAAGTTTGCTGGTATTGACGACAGAGACCTTGCACAAACATTAGTGAGTGCCGAGATTTTAGTCGACGAGCAAACCTTGCCTGATTTACCTGAAGGTGAATTTTACTGGCGAGACTTAATTGGCATGAAAGTAGTTACCACCAAAGGTTACGACCTTGGTGAAGTAACTGACATTATGGAAACAGGCGCTAACGACGTATTGGTTGTTAAAGCAAACCGAAACGACGGTTTTGGTAAAAAAGAGCGGTTAATTCCTTATCTTTTTGACCAAGTTATCGACTCGATTTGCAAACAAACGAAACAAATTAATGTTGACTGGGACCCAGGTTTCTAGCTTGTGAATGACAGCAAAAAAATGTGGATTGGCGCGATTAGCCTATTTCCACAAATGTTTGATGCCATTACACAATACGGGGTGACAGGCCGAGCGATACGCAATGGGTTAATTGACTTCCACACGTGGAATCCAAGAGACTTTACCCATGATAAACATCGCACCGTTGACGACCGACCTTACGGCGGTGGTCCGGGCATGTTAATGATGGTTCAACCGTTGCGCGATGCCATTAGTGCAGCAAAAACTGCGGCACAAACGGCGGGCAAAAACGCTAAGGTCATATATTTGTCACCACAAGGCAGAAAATTGGACCAAACCGGTGTTAGTGAATTAGCACAACACGACGCGCTGATCTTTATTGCAGGGCGTTACGAAGGAATAGATGAACGGATCATCGAGTCAGATGTTGACCAAGAATGGTCGGTTGGCGATTACGTACTCAGCGGTGGTGAACTACCGGCGATGAACGTAATTGACGCGGTTGCCCGCTTTATTCCAGGAGTGCTTGGACATCAACAATCAGCTGAAGAAGACTCGTTCTCTAACGGCTTATTGGATTGTCCCCACTATACGAGACCTGAAGTATTGGATGACAAATCTGTACCGCAAGTGTTGTTAAGTGGTAATCACGAAAAAATACGCCAGTGGCGCCAATTTCAGTCATTGCAAAGAACGTGGACCAGAAGACCTGAATTATTAACTGACCTAGCTCTGACAGCTGAACAACAGCAGATGCTTGACCAAATTAAAGGCGAGTGTGATGCAGCAGACTGTGAACCCTAGGAAGAAGGTAAATATGAGTAATATTATTAAGCAGCTCGAACAAGAGCAAATGAAACAAGACGTGCCAGCGTTTGCTCCGTCAGACACTGTTGTTGTTCAAGTTAAAGTAAAAGAAGGTAATAAAGAGCGTCTTCAAGCGTTTGAAGGTGTTGTTATTGCTGTTAAAAACCGTGGCTTACATTCGGCTTTCACCGTTCGCAAAATTTCTAGCGGTGTAGGCGTTGAGCGTGTATTCCAGACACATAGCCCATTAATTGACTCTATTACAGTCAAGCGTCGCGGTGATGTTCGTCAAGCTAAACTTTACTACTTACGTGAGCGTTCAGGTAAATCTGCACGTATCAAAGAGAAGTTGGCTAAGAAGTAAGGCTTGCTTTACTATTGCTTTGAAAAAACCAGTTGGCTTGCCAACTGGTTTTTTTATACCCGCTCCTTTGTACATTCAATTTAAAAGCGCTTTTAACAAGTACTTCGTTAACCGGTATTTGGTTATTAAACGTCAAGCCAGCTTTTTTCCATGAATTTAGCTTGTGTGCTATGCCAAAAGTTTCTACCCCCTAGCTAAACTATTAATTACCGAAGCTTTCCCTTTTTTTATATGCTGATTAAATGTCTAGTAAGTAACACCTGTTATTTCGGGACTGAAAATATTAAAAATTATTATAACTAGCTGATTAGTATTATTTTTGAATATCAGCAAATTGTTTCAATTTGGTAGTTTTATGGAAGCTTTAATTACACCGGCTTTGTTGTTTGCACAGGCCGTTATCATGTTCTCTCTTGGTGTTGGGCTAACGCTAGCTGACTTCAAAAGAATCATCGATCGACCTTACGTTTTCGCTATTGGCATTTGTTGTCAGGTTGTTTTTGTCCCACTTTGTGCCTTAGCGATTGTTTATTTATTTAATTTCCCGCCAGTATTCGCCGCAGGCTTAATGATTTTGAGTTTTTGTCCTGGTGGTGTTACCAGTAACATTATCTCCAAGCTATCAAAAGCTGATGTTGCCTTATCAGTATCACTCACTGCCATCGTCAGTGTTATGTCTTTTCTTACCGTACCAGCGTTAGTGTCGTGGGCCATCACTCATTTTATGGGGGAAGACGCCATTGAATTTTCATTTTTCGATTTGAGTATTGTTACTTTTGTTGTAACAACGACACCAGTAGTGCTTGGTGTTGTGTTGCGTCACTACAAGTCAGTATTAGCGATTAAGTTAGAAAGTGTTTTAGAAAAAATTGCTATGGTACTTTGGGTCATCATTGTAGCTCTGGCCGTTGCCAACGTTTTTGAAAGGTTAGTTGCTAACTTTGCTCAAATTGGCACGGGCATTTTGTTAATGCCGTTTGTTCTTGTGGTATTTTCACTAATTACTAGCCGTTTATTTGGACTAGACATTAGAGAGAGCAAAACCTTAGCTGTTGAAAGCAGTATTCAAAACTCACCATTGGCTATCGCTTTGGCTGCCACCATTACCGGCGCAACTGGCTTTGTTGGCGAGCTCGCAATGCCAGCTGCAGTCTACTCAATTACTATGTATTTAGTAGCAATCGTCTTTATTCTATTTTTTAGAAACTGGAACCCTAAATCGGTTGTTGCAACAGCATAAGCAACCAGTTTAATCCGCTTTAACAGATGATTGTTTTTAAGAAGATAAATCTCTGTTAAAGCGCAAATTGTGCTTGAAACACCTATTGTTGAGTGTCAAAGTTGTGACTAAGTTAGCGAAATGACTAACTAATGATAACAATGTAAACGATGCAAGTTGACCAAACAACAGAGAGCAAGCATGAATGAATTAAAGAGCCTGTACCCAGTTTCCTCGCAGGCAAAAGCTAACACTCATATCGATGCGCAAACCTACGAGCGCATGTATCAAGAATCTATCAATAATCCCGACGCCTTTTGGGCTGATCAAGCCAAAGAATTTATCGACTGGTATAAACCTTGGCAGAGCGTCAGTGACGTTGACTACCACAAAGCAGAAATTAGTTGGTTTAAAGGTGCCAAACTCAATGTTAGCTACAATTGTATTGATCGCCATTTACCCGAAAAGGCCAATGATACCGCGATTATCTTTGAAGGTGACGAACCCAGCGATGATTTAACCGTCAGTTACCAAGAACTGCACGATCATGTTGCTCGCTTTGCCAATCTGCTTAAGCAACGAGGTGTTAAAAAGGGCGACCGCGTTTGTATTTATATGCCGATGATTCCTGAAACAGGCTATGCAATGTTAGCTTGTGCTCGCATTGGTGCGGTTCATTCGGTAGTTTTTGGTGGTTTTTCTAGTGAGTCAATTAAAGCGCGGATTCAAGACGCCGATTGTCAGGTCGTGATTACTGCGGATGAAGGTGTGCGCGGCGGCAAGATAATACCGCTGAAAGCCAATGTTGATGCCGCCATAAATGACCTAGATACAGTGCACACTGTTGTTGTCGTTGAGCGCACTGGCGCACAATCGGTCAAAGACTGCTGGCAAGCTGAGCGCGATGTTCATTACCAAGAGGCGATCACCAATTTACCTGCACAGTGTACACCCGAAGTGATGGATGCCGAAGATCCATTGTTTATTCTTTATACTTCGGGCTCTACGGGTAAGCCCAAAGGGGTGTTGCACACGTGCGGTGGCTATATTTTGTATGCCGCCATGACCCATAAATACGTGTTTGATTATCAAGATGGCGAAGTGTATTGGTGTACCGCTGATGCCGGCTGGATAACCGGCCACTCTTATATTTTTTACGGGCCATTAGCCAATGGTGCGACAACATTAGTCTTTGAAGGCGTGCCTACTTACCCAGATGCTGGCCGTTTCTGGCAAGTGTGTGAGAAGCATAAAGTTAATATCTTCTATACCGCGCCAACCGCGATTAGAGCATTAATGAGCTTGGGTGATGAATTAGTTGAACGTTCAGATTTATCGTCAATTCGCTTACTCGGCACCGTTGGAGAGCCAATTAACCCTGAGGCTTGGCATTGGTATTACGAAATTGTTGGAAACAGTCGATGCTCAATCGTTGACACTTGGTGGCAAACCGAAACTGGCGGCATTTTAATTACCTCGCTCCCCGGCGCTGTTGATATGAAGCCCGGCGCTGCAGGTAAGCCATTTTTTGGTGTTCAACCGGCGATACTGTCAAAAGAAGGTGAGTTACTCGAAGGCGAAAATCGCGGCCGCTTAGTGATGACTGGCAGTTGGCCAGGGCAAATGCGCACTGTTTACGGTGACCAACAACGCTTTTACGATACTTATTTTAGTCAATACCCCGGCAATTATTTTTCCGGCGATGGCGTCAAACGCGATAGCGACGGCTTTTATTGGATCACAGGTCGTATTGATGATGTGTTAAATGTCTCTGGTCATCGCTTGGGGACTGCTGAAATCGAAAGTGCCTTAGTGTTACACCCAGCTGTTGCTGAAGCTGCGGTGGTTGGTTACCCCCATGAAATCAAGGGGCAGGGTATTTACGCTTATATTTCTTTGATGAACAGTGCTCATGAGTCAGATGACTTAATCACCGAGCTACAAGAGTTTGTCGCTAAAGAATTAGGTCGTTTTGCTAAACCTGACTACATTCAATATGCACCGGGCTTGCCTAAAACACGCTCGGGCAAAATTATGCGTCGCATTTTGCGCAAAATTGCTGAAAATGAATTAGAAAACTTAGGTGATACTTCAACCTTGGCGGACCCAGCTGTAGTTGAGCACTTAATTGACAATAGAATTGTTCACCAATAAGTGAACTAGGTTTTGGCTTAACTTTATTTGGAACAAGGTAATGAAAAATAAAAGGTTTTTATTGTCAGCGTTATTTTCAGGAATTACTGCGCTAGCACTTTTTGCTTGTAGTAATCAAACTCAGCAAGCTGGACCAAAATTGGCGGAGCAGGGCGGAGTTTTGACCTTGTTTAATGGCGAAAATCTCAGCGGGTGGCGTCAGCAAGGTGATGTTCAGTGGTTAGTGAAAAACGGCGAAATAACCACTAATGAGGCTGGTGAAAAAGGCTATTTGATCACGGATAAGGCTTACCGAGATTTTGAATTGAGTCTAGAGTTTTGGCCAGATGCCGAAGTCAATTCAGGTGTTTTTATTCGCTGTGGCAGTATTGACAGGCTAAGTGCTGATGGCTGTTTTGAGCTCAATATTTGGGATCAGCACCCTAACCAAAAAAATCGCACAGGCGCTATTGTTAAGCTGGCAACGCCGTTAGCCAAAGTAGAAACGCTAAACCAGTGGAATCAATATTTGATTATTGCGCAAGGCAATCGTATTCAAGCTAAAATTAATGGCGTATTGGTGGCCGATTATCAAATTAAAGATAATATCAGGGCTAAGCGCGGTTATGTCGCACTGCAACGCTTTAAACAGGGAATGATTAAGTTTCGCAATATTGAACTTACGCCGCTTACTCCATAATCTAACGCACATTAGCCATGTACCACCGATGACGTAATGATTATTTCAGCATAGTTTGAGTACAGTTTGATGAAAAACGCATAAGCTCCTTATGCGTTTTTTTTATTTTTAGGGGCTTTATTTGGTGTGTTTGTTATAGTTTAAAAAACACTCTTTGTCATTGTTTTATGTTTATCATAATGATTTATAAGAATTTTTGTCTTTATTGAACTGGGTTGTAGTTTTGTGTTGTCACAAAAGTGTCATCTATATGCGATACAATCCTCTGATTAACTTACCATTGCTAATTTTATCATTTTCGTTATTAAGGCTTACTTGTGACTCTAAGGTCAGGTTCAGCAAAATCTCGTTTGCTGAAAAACAAACTCGCGCGCTATTTTATTACCCTTGGCGGGGTTGGTGTGCTGTTTACCTTAGTATTTATCTTCTTGTATTTGCTGTACGTGATTAAACCGATTTTTGACGATGTTGAGGTTGACGCGCTTGCTTCCATCCTGGTTAATAACGACAGCACTAGCCAAGTTAATCATACTAATAGCTCAATAGCATTTATTGGCTTGGACGAATATCAACAAGTCGCTTATCAAGTCAGACAAAATGGACAAATAGACTTTTATCAACTTGTTGATTCTGACTTTCATCGCTCTGGCACCAACATATTGTCGAGCTCGTTAGCGGGTAATGAGCCGCTTGCCGTCAATAACAATCCTGTTGTTGATATTGTGCGTTCAGCAAACAATAAATTTGCCTTGCTCAATAGCGATGGCCAAGTCAATTTAGTCGATGTAAAGTTCATTAGCCGATATCTTGCCGACAGCCAAGAAATACAGCCTAGGCTCGATTATCCTATTGGCAAGCAAGGTTTTGATCTTGTGCCAAATCAGGCCAAGGTTGAGTTGTTCAGTTATGCAACCGAGCAAGGTCGCTCTCGCTTTGTCACACTAACGTCAGACAAGCGCTTAGTTGTTACCACTATTTCAAAAAAACAAAAACAAAAACAAAAACAAAAACAAAAGCAACCTGCTGCAGGCATCACTGCACTTAATATTCGTTATCACGAGCTAGCGAAAGAAGTGAATGCTGATCAGCTATTAATTACCCCTGATTTAAGTTTGGCGATTGTGCGCGATCACAACCTTGTGTCGGTGTATCGGCTTAATGATTTAGCCGAGCGCCGCCAAATGCTGAACGAATCGAGCGAATCAAATACAGCAAGTATTCTTTCTTCTGAAAATAGTGCGGCGGTTGAACTCAGTGCTGATATTGAGCGTTATAATCGCGAGTTCCTACACAGTCAGTTTCAACCGTTCAGCAGTTTGACTGATAAAGCAAATATCAGTGCCATGAGCTTGTTGTCGGGCAGTAGCTCAATCTTATTTGGTTCAAGCAAGGGTGAGGTAAGTCAGTGGTTTGAAGTCATGACCTCACGCGGTCGCGTATTCAAAGAAATACGCCAGTTCGACGTGGGCGATAATGCCATTGTCGCGATTTACCCTGAGCTGTTTCGCAAGAGCTTTTTCACTCTTGATAGCGAGCAAGACCTCGGTATTTTTTACACCACCAGTGAGGCGGATCTTTGGCGTGGTAAAGTTGCTCAACAAACGTCACTGGCGATCGCCATTTCACCACGTGCCGATGCCTTGCTAGTGAGTGAACTGTCTGAGCAAGGTGGAAGCCAATTGACCTTGTTTAGCGTTGATAATCAGCACCCAGAAATCACATGGCGAGCACTGTGGCAACGCGTTTGGTATGAAGACTATCCAGAGCCCGCTTATGTTTGGCAGTCAAGCTCAGGTTCAGACGAGTTTGAAGCCAAGTTTTCACTGGTGCCCATTTCATTTGGTACCATAAAAGCAGCGTTTTACGCGATGATTTTTGCGATTCCAATTGCGATTACCGCCGCTATTTATACTGCTTATTTTATGCCGTCGAAGTTGCGTCGTAAGGTCAAGCCAACTATCGAAATGATGGAAGCATTGCCAACGGTGATACTGGGCTTTTTAGCAGGCCTTTGGTTAGCGCCAATTATTGAACAATACTTAGCAGCAGTTTTGTTGCTGCTGATTATTCTGCCGATTACCGTATTACTGGTAGCTTTTGGTTGGCATAAGTTACCGAAAGATTGGAAATTAATGCTACCAGAGAGCTGGTCGCCGTTAATTCTTATTCCGTTTATTATCTTAGTGAGCGTTTTTGCCTTTAAATTTTCATCAACATTTGAAGCTTGGTTCTTTGCCGGCGACATGCGTTTATACGTCACTGAATACTTAGGCATCGACTACGATCAGCGCAATGCCTTAGTGATAGGTATTGCGATGGGTTTTGCTGTTATTCCAACCATCTTTTCGATTGCTGAAGACGCTATTTTTAGTGTTCCGAAACACTTAACTAGCGGCGCTTTGGCGTTGGGCGCGACACCTTGGCAAACCTTAATTACAGTGGTGCTGTTAACTGCAAGTCCGGGCATTTTTTCCGCGATTATGATGGGCTTAGGGCGTGCCGTTGGTGAAACCATGATTGTCTTAATGGCAACCGGTAACACACCAATTCTCGACTGGAATATGTTGCAAGGTATGCGCACCTTAGCAGCTAATATTGCGATAGAAATGCCGGAATCAGAAGTCGGTAGTTCTCATTATCGAGTGTTGTTCTTAGCGGCCTTTGTTTTGTTCGTTTTCACATTTATCTTCAATACCTTAGCCGAACTGATTCGTCAGCGGTTAAGAGATAAGTACAGTTCGTTGTAGGGGATACTGATGCAATCTTGGTATAAATCAGGTTCTCCTTGGGTTTGGCTATCAGCCGCTGGTGTTAGTTTTAGTTTGATTGCCGTGCTTGGCTTATTATGGCTAATAGCCTCTCGCGGATTGTCATACTTTTGGCCGGCAGAGGTCTATCAATTTGACTTTACCGATGAGCAGGGCCAAACACAAAGTGTTATCGGTGAAATATACGACCGTGAACAAGTGCCATATGCGCAAGTCGCTCATTTGAATTTACCGTTTTTATCGTCAGAATCTGCCGATTCTGAACAGGCTAGCGGGGAACATTTAACTAACGAGCAGCAAACGCTTGAACGCATATTAATTAAAACCGGCAATCGCGAGTTAACCAATTTAGACTTTCGCTGGTTGTTCCAAGGCTCGATTGTCAAACAATCGAGCCCTGAGCACATCGCAGTCATTGAAAGGCGCAAAAACGGCGACTTTTACGGTTTTATCGACGCTATTGTGTCCGGGGGGCAAGTTGTTGAACTCAGTCAATTGCCCTTGTTGTTGGCAAGGGCGAGAAATTTACAACAGCAAGTTAAAAAATTAGAGCGCGGTGAAATTCGTTCAGTTAACTTTGAGCTGGAACGCTTGCGTTTGCATGAGCGTAAATTGCTGATGAAAAATCAGCTTGACCAGAATACGCAACAAGAGATTAATCAGCAAAGAGCGGTGCTTGAGCAAAACTATCGCGCCTTTGAACAGTCTCTCAATAGCGTACGTGAGCAATTGATGCGTGACCAAATTATTGTCACCGCAGCCAATGGTCGACAAGTGAGTTTAGATTTTGCCGATATTTTGCAAATTACCTACAACAATCAACTCACGACGTTAGATAAAGTCGGCTTGTTCCTTAAACAGCTAGCTGTTTTTGTCAGTGATGAGCCACGAGAAGCCAATACCGAAGGCGGCGTTTTTCCTGCTATTTTTGGCACTGTGTTAATGGTGTTATTGATGACCATTATCGTCTCGCCTTTTGGTGTGGTTGCCGCGATTTATTTGCACGAATACGCAGGTAAAAACACCTTTACTCGAGTGATTCGGATAGCGGTTATCAACTTGGCCGGTGTGCCGTCGATTGTCTATGGCGTTTTTGGCCTTGGCTTTTTTGTCTATTTAGTCGGTGGCTCAATTGACAACTTATTTTTTGGTGAAGCCTTGCCAGCCCCGACATTTGGCACACCAGGAGTACTGTGGTCGGCGGTGACATTAGCCATTTTAACCTTGCCTGTGGTGATCGTCTCGACAGAAGAAGGTTTAGCGCGCATTCCTTCGTCACTTCGCCACGGTAGTTTAGCGTTAGGGGCGACTAAAGCAGAAACTCTATGGCGAATTATTTTACCCATTGCCAGCCCGGCGATTATGACCGGCATTATTTTGGCAATCGCTCGCGCAGCAGGTGAAGTCGCCCCTTTGATGTTGGTTGGTGTGGTGAAAATTGCCCCGAGTTTGCCGTTAGACGGTGATTTCCCGTTTTTGCATTTAGAGCGCAAATTTATGCACCTTGGTTTTCACATTTACGACGTTGGTTTTCAAAGTCCAAATATTGAAGCGGCGCGGCCGTTGGTTTACGCAACCGCCTTGTTATTGGTGTCAATCATTGTGGCACTGAACGTTGGTGCGGTGGCGATACGCAACCGACTGCGTGAGAAGTATCGAGCCCTAGAGCAATAGCGTATCAAAACCACAGGCCATTATTACAATAGGCCGCTAGTACAATAAGCCACTAGTGCCGTAAACTAACAGGATAACAGCCGCTAAGTCATACTAACGAGACTTAACGATTTTAGTAACAGGTAAGCGAAATAAATGAACTCAGCTAACTCAGTCAGTATAACAGCAGCTAATAGCACAACTGCTAATGCGACAGAGCAAATCGCGTTAGAAATAGACAAGCTGAATTTGTTCTACGGTGAAAAGCAAGTGTTGCGCGATATTTCGATGTCGATCCCAAAAGGGCAAGTAACCGCCTTTATCGGGCCGAGTGGTTGCGGTAAATCAACACTGTTGCGCTGTATTAATCGGATGAACGACTTAGTTGATGATTGTCGAGTGGAAGGCAAGATTAACCTTTATGGTGACAATATTTATCATCGCCACGTTGATGTTGCTGCGCTGCGTCGCCGGGTTGGTATGGTGTTTCAAACGCCAAACCCGTTTCCCAAGAGTATTTATGAAAATGTCATCTATGGTTTGCGCATTACCGGGGAAAAAAATCGCCGTGTTTTAGACCAAGTGGTTGAAAAGTCATTGCGTAGTGCGGCATTATGGGATGAAGTTAAAGATCGATTACACGAAAGTGCACTGGGTTTGTCTGGAGGTCAACAGCAGCGTTTAGTGATAGCGCGAGCGATTGCGATTGAGCCTGAAATACTCTTGCTCGATGAACCAACATCGGCGCTAGATCCTATTTCAACTTTAACGATTGAAGAATTGATCAACGATCTGAAAAAGCAGTTTACTGTGGTAATAGTTACCCACAACATGCAGCAAGCTGCCCGTGTTTCCGACCAAACCGCGTTTATGTACATGGGCGATTTGATTGAATACAGCGATACCAATACGCTGTTTACGACACCAGTAAAAAAACAAACAGAAGACTATATTACCGGCCGCTACGGATAGGTTTGGCCAGAGTTGAAGTAAGCAGGGGAAGTTATGGATAATGCAAATATTGGCCGTCATATTTCCGGCCAGTTTAATCACGACTTAGAAAATGTGATTAATCAAGCTATGCATATGGGAGGCTTAGTTGAAAAGCAACTGAGTGACGCCTTAAAATCAATTTCACAAGCCGATCGAGAGCTTGCCCAACAGGTACTGCAGAACGATTATCAAATTAATAAGCTCGACGTCAGTATTGACGATGAGTGCACCCGTATTATCGCTAAGCGCCAGCCAGCAGCGGGTGATTTGCGTTTGATTATGGCGATTGTTAAAACTGTCGCCGATTTAGAGCGCATTGGTGACGAAGTCGAACGTATTGCGCAGGTTACGCTAGAAAGCCTATCGGGGCCACAACGAGACTTACTACTCAGTGTTGATGATTTAGGTCACGAAGTACTGGCACTTTTGCAATCAACTTTAAATGCCTTTACCCGAATGGATGTTAAAGCCGCATTAAAAGCCCATAAAACTGACGAAAAAATAGATCAGTCATACGAAATATTAATGCGTCAGTTAATGACTCATATGACAGAAAATCCGAGCTCAGTACCTCAGCTGATGACGGTAATTTGGGCAGCGCGAGCACTCGAGCGCATTGGTGACCGTTGTCAAAATATCTGTGAATACATTATTTACTTCGTCAAGGGCAAGGTTGTTCGTCACACCAGTGCAGAAGATATCAAAAAACTGATTTAATACTTTTGTTGCTGTGGTAGGAGTCATTTAATGTCATCAAAACTGAGACTACTGTGGTCGGCTATTGTCGCTTTTGCTTTTTATTTTGCTTGGGCCTATTGGGCAAACAATATTGACGGTGTTGAGCAAAGCATGGTGCTGCGCTCGGCTATTGTTCAAGGCAGCTTTAGTGCAACAGTGACCTTATTGTTTACCCTTGGCCTTGAAAAAGCGGTAGCAAAGTTTGGTGGTAATTGCTTTTCACTGGTTTTTATTGTGCCAGTGTTGTGCTCAGTGCATTCTAAAACTCGCCACAATCTAGCGATTTTGAATACCTTTAATGAAGCACTCGATGTTTCTGCCGGATATTTAAAAGGTAAGTGCGTCGCAGGTACCTTGCTTGCGCCTTTGGTACCGCTATCAGTACAGGCGTGTTTAGTAATTTTAGTCAACGTAATTAACCAAACGCCAAACCTATGGCTAACCGTTGCGCCCAGTATCTTTTTTAGTGGCCTGTACGGTTACAGTTATACGTTCACATTGTTGAAACAGCGCGGTGAGTAGTCGCTTTAGCTAAAACTCATGTAAATAAAGTGTTTAAAATAAAAAGCTGAGAGTAAGACGATTATGCTTATACTCTCAGCTATCTCGCACCATTGATTCGACGACTAATTCAGCTTAGCAACCAAGGTTTTATCAATCCGCACTTTTTGACCGGCTTGCAGACGCTCAGCACCTCGAACAATTACCGTGTCACCAGGGTTGACATTGCCCGATACCGCAACCCAATCGCCAACACCTTGACCAACTAATACACTGACTTTTTGTGCTTGTTCTTGTTGGTCAACAGTGAGTACATAAATATCTTGTTCTCGCAAAACCAAAGCATCTCGAGGCACTAAGGTTGCTTGCGTCGGTCTTTGTTTTGGCAAGGCAACAGTCACCGCTGAACCTGTCAGTAAAGGCAAGTTATCGGCAGCGAGGCGAACATCAAAGGTACGAGAGTTTTGCTCACCAGCTTGGCTCCAAGTCCGTATTGGCAGCTCAATTAACCGATCTTCTGATTTCATCAAGACTTTGTTGGCGCTTTTTAGATATGGCGCAATCGACAGCGGCGCGGCAATTCTGATATCTAGATGTTTGGTGTCGACTAATTGCAATAATGGGCGACCCGGGCTGACTAATTCACCTAAATTGGCAAAGCGTTGGCTAATGTTGCCAGCAAATGGTGCCTTGATTGTCGATTTCTCGATATCGAGTTTGGTTTGCTCTACCAGCATAGTTAACGCTGTTACTTCGTTTTGGGCTACCGCTAAGTCCTTTTCAATTCGCTCTAACTCGCTTAAAGCGGTGTTATTGGTTTGATTGAGTGCCGACATCCGCTTTTTTTGTTTGGTTAAATAGGCCACTTCAGCTTGTTGTTGTTTCACTTGCGCTCGCTGGCGATTGAGCTGCAGTTTTAACGAGCGGTTATCTATTTTTGCAATTACTTGCCCTTGTTCTACTTGGCTTCCTATTTCTTCTAGCCACAGTAACTGCCCCGTTTGTTCTGCTGAAATCGGTGTGTTAGCGCGGCTAACAACATTACCGGGTAGCCAAATGCTTGGGCTAACTTCTTGTTGTTTGGCGGTTTCGACACCGACCAATTGACCGGGTGTTGCCTTGTCTGATTGCTCAGCAGCCAGTGCCGGCTGGTAAATACTGCTACTGGCAATAACCACAATGGCAGCTTTGATTAATTTATTCATGATTTTTCCTTACTGTAAGTATTTTTAGTGGTTATTGGTCAGTAACAGCTTTGTTACTTGCTGGTACAAGTGCCGATTCACCCGGCGCTATAGCTTGTTTAGTGAAGCCAAAGTCTCGTTGTGATAAGCGCAGTAAACACGGCAGTAAAATAATGGTGAACAAAGTGCTTACCGCCAAGCCACCAACAATCACCGCCGCCAAACCGCGATAGATAACACTACCTGCGCCCGGCATCAGGAGTAGCGGCAACATGCCAAAAAAGCTAGTTGCTGTACTCATGAAAATAGGGCGTAGACGCAGCTTTAAAGCATTTTCAACAGCTTGTGCCCGGCTATTACCAGCAAGCTCTGACAACCGCGTTTGATGCACTAATAAAATGGCATTGTTAACCACTAAACCGAGCAGAATGACAAAGCCAATCATGGTTAATAGATCAAGCGGCTGAAAAACAAAGAGATTGAGAATTTGTAGCGCTAAAATACCGCCAACCGTTGCCAGTGGAATGGTAATGATAACCAGCGCGCTGTCTTTAACTGATTTAAACAAGGCCGCCATCAGCAAGAATAAAATGACTAAAGCAAATGCGAAATTTTCACCCATGACTTTAATCGCTTTGGCAAGCTGATCGGCACTGCCGCCGTATAAAATGTTACCGTCGTCTGGCAATGCGGCTCTGAGTTTAGGTTCAACTTCTGCTTTTAATACGTTAATGGTTTCTTCCAAAGACCAACCTTGTGGTGGGTTAACATTGAGGCGAATGGTTCTATTACCGTCAACTCGGGTTAGTCGGCTTGGGCCAACAGTGCGTTGAATATCGACCAACTCCGACAATTGCGTGATGCTATTGTTGGCTGTGACTAAAGGCACATCATTGAGGTTGTCGGGCGTATCCCAGCGATCTGAGCGCAAGATCATATTCATGCGTTTGTTGCCATCAAAGTATTCGCCGACAAATAATCCATCACCGAGCGTGCGTACCACTTGGCCAAGTTGGCGACGATTCCAACCTTGTTCCAAAATATTGTGATCGTTGGGGAAAAGGCTGAGCTCTGGTTCAGACATTTCTGTGCCTGGGTTTGCTTGTACTTGAGCCTCGGGAATTGCCTCTCGTACCCAAGCTAAGCCTTGTCGAGCAGCACCTTGTAATGCTTTGGTGTCTTTGCTTTGCAACAGTATTTGAACTTGGCGGCCACCGCCAAAACCACCGAATAAATTGCCTTGAAAAGCAAACGCTCGGGTGTCAGGTAAGTCGACTAAAACTTCGTTGCGGACAATTTCTAGCAACTCGTCAACGCGATCTTGATCTTTAACACGGACGCCTAAATTTCCGCCAAATGGACCAGTGAACATGTAGTAGTTTTTCAGCGCAGGTTCTTTTTCTCCACTCATGTATGGCTGTAAGCGCTCGACGATGGGCTTCATAATATCTTGTTCAATGGTTTGAATACTGGCGCCAGGAGGGAACTGAATATTCGCGTCAACCGCGTCGCGCTTGACCGGTGGCAAGTAATCGAGTTTTGGCATCGCAACATAAGTAATAACTACGGGAAGGGTTAATAGTGTCACCGCCATAACTAAGCGTTTTTTGCTGGTACTGGTTGCAAACATCACAAAGCGCGTGATTGACTGCCACGCTTTTTGGTTGGGATCTTCTGCTTTTGGTTGGCTTAAAAACTGTTTGGCTAGCACGGGTAACAATACCGCGGCCACTAACAATGAGATAGAAACTGCGATAGCTATCGTTAGTGCCAAGTCACCAAAGAGCTGGCCTTCAATATCTTTTAAGAAAAATACCGGTAGAAAAATCGCAACTGTGGTCGCGGTCGAGGCCAGTAACGCGCCCCATACTTGACTCGCACCTTGCTCTGCGCTGTCGTGATTATCAAGACCTTGGTCGTCGCGCAGTCGTAATATGTTTTCTAGCACGACAATAGCAGCATCGAGTACCATACCAACGGCAAAGGCAAGACCGGCTAATGAAATCACATTCAGTGAACGGCCGGTGATTTCAAGTACAACAAAGGTACTAAGTAGGCTCAGCGGGATGGCGGTTGCAATAATTAGTGTTGCTCGTGCGCGGCGGATAAAAAACCACAATACTGACAATGATAAAATAACACCGGCGAACAAATTACTGGTCACCAGATTTATTGCGCGATAGATAAACACCGAGGCGTCAAAAGATTGCACCATGACCAGTTTTTTCTCTGCTAGTAAGTCTTGGTTGATCAGGGCAACTTCATTTTTGACTCGGTTGAGGGTTTCAAGCACGTTCGCACCGTTAGCTCGGTCGATGCGCATTGAAAACGCTGGGTTGCCATTTTGCACCGCGAGGTTTTGTTTATCACTGCGCTGAACTTGCACCGTCGCGATATCGCTGAGACGAATGTTACGGCCATTACGGGCAGTTAAAATCAAATTTTCAAGCTCGTTAACCTTGTATTTGCCATTAAAACGCAGGGTGTATTGGCGACGGCCAACATCAATAAAACCACCTGATACATCATCCGACGCTGAGACCAAAGCGATAAGATCTGAGATTTCAATGCCGTAGTTAGCCGCTTTAATTGGATCGTAACGGATTTGTAATTCTTCGCGATTCTGATCGTTGAAGGTTTGCACACTAGAAACCCCTTCAATCGCCTCTAGCCGCGGTCTAATGGTGTCATTGGTGAAATCGATGTAATCGTCGATGCTTTTCTCGTTTCCTGGCAGCGCTTGCAAAAAGAAAAAGGTTAGCGCCGGCGTGCCACCGCCAAAACCGCCTAACATAATACGTGGCGGTCTTGCATCACGCGGCAAGTTGGGGACACGAGTCATCCGGCTAATCACTTCTATTAGTGTTTGCTCCATATTGGTGTCAACGCCAAACTCTAAGTTGATAAACGCGTTGCCACTGTTGGCAAACGCATTGAGCGACACCAAACCCGGTATGCCTTTGAGCACTTGCTCTTGCGGTTCAATAATCTCTGATTCTATTTCCTGCGGAGATGCCGCGCGCCAGAAAGTTTGAATGGCAATTCTTGGGCGTTCTATGTCAGGAAATAGTTGAACGGGCAGTTTTATTAAGCTTAATACGCCAAGTAACAATATTAGCGCAACGCCAACGGCGACAGCTGCAGGGGATTTTAGTGCGGTTTGTGTAAGTTTCATGTCGGTGACTTATCAGTATTTTTGAACAAGCCTAGCAAGCGACATTTTGAAGAAAACTGAGCCCGCGTTTAATCGCAAACTAAATGGGATGAGCGACAGGAATGAAAAAGTTTGTTATTTATCGACACACTTTGACATAATTTGGTTAACGACTGTTAACAAGCCTATTAATAAGATCGAAAAACTAGCAGTCGACAATTGCACGAAACTTGTTCACACTGCAGTTGATTGTGTTAATAACCGTTTCATTTTTGTGACGTTATCATTAATTTTTGGAAATTTGTTGCATCAATACCTGAATCAGGTAATATCCGCGGCGAATTACAATAGAGGCCGTGTGTCTGCAGGAAAATACTATGCCTGGAAATTCTATCCTTGGTGTTTTTGCAAAATCACCTATTAAACCGTTAGAAAAACACATCCGAATTGCAACAAAAAGCTGTCGTCAGTTGATTCCATTTTTTGCTGCATCGACTAAGCAAAACTGGAAAAAAGCAGAACAGATTCGCGGTAAAATCGCCGAATTTGAAAACAAAGCTGACCTACTTAAGCGTGAAATTCGCTTAGAGTTGCCGGTTGGTATTTTTATGCCAGTTGAGCGCAGCGATTTACTAGAGCTTTTAACTCAACAAGACAAAATCGCCAATCGCGCCAAAGATATTGTGGGTCGCGTCGTTGGTCGTCAGTTGGTCATTCCTGAGAGTTTACAAGAAAAATTTACCCTATACCTCGAGCGTTGTATTGATGCGACTGACAAAGCAGCAGACGCAGTTAATGAGCTTGATGATTTATTAGAAACTGGCTTTCGCGGACGAGAAGTTGCGTTGGTCGAAAAAATGATTAACCAGCTTGATACCATTGAAGGTAACACTGACGACATGCAAGTTGAATTGCGAGCTGACTTATTTGCAATTGAGAAAGACTTAAATCCTATTGACGTTATGTTTTTATATCAAATTATTGAATGGGTCGGTGATTTAGCCGATTTAGCTGAGCGTGTTGGTGCTCGTTTAGAAATCATGCTCGCTAGATAGAGGCTCAGTGAATGGAAATTTTAGCTAACTACGGTTCAACCTTAGTTATAATTGCTGCGGTTGTCGGTTTTTTAATGGCTTGGGGTATTGGTGCTAATGACGTCGCTAATGCAATGGGAACGTCAGTAGGTTCGAAAGCACTAACCATTAAGCAAGCGATTATTATCGCAATGGTATTTGAGTTTGCCGGTGCCTATTTAGCCGGTGGTGAAGTGACCTCAACAATCCGTAAGGGCATTATTGATACCGCTTACTTCGTTGATATTCCCGAATTGTTAGTCTTTGGTATGATCTCGGCGTTATTTGCCGCCGCGATTTGGCTATTAGTGGCCTCGGCCCTCGGTTGGCCAGTATCAACAACTCACTCAATTATTGGCGCTATTATTGGTTTTGCTGCGATTGGCGTAGGCCCTGAAACCGTCACTTGGAGTGCGGTTGGCGGTATTGTGGGTAGCTGGGTGGTAACGCCGTTAATCTCTGGTGTGATTGCCTTTTTAATCTTTAACAGCGCGCAAAAACTGATTTTTGACACCGACAATCCATTGGCAAAAGCAAAGCAATACGTGCCGTTTTATATGTTCTTAGCCGGTATGATCCTATCGCTAGTGACCATTAAAAAAGGTTTAAAACACGTTGGTTTAGAGCTTGGCGTGGCCGAAGGTTATATCTATGCTGTTGTGGTTGCCGTTATTGTTGCGATTATTGGTAAGGTGTTTATTAACCGTTTGAACTTTGACGAAAAAGCCAAGAAAGACAGTCAGTACGTCAACGTTGAAAAAGTATTCGCTATTTTGATGATAGTCACCGCTTGTTGTATGGCTTTTGCCCACGGTTCAAACGATGTCGCTAACGCGATTGGGCCACTCGCTGCGGTTGCTAGTGTTGTTGAAAATGGCGGCGAAATTACCGCTAAATCTGAACTGGTTTGGTGGATTTTACCACTAGGTGGTTTGGGTATTGTTGCCGGTTTAGCGCTGTTTGGTCATAAGGTTATTGCCACCATTGGCAGTGGTATTACTCATTTAACACCTAGTCGCGGTTTTGCTGCTGAGTTAGCAGCGGCTTGTACCGTGGTTATTGCTTCAGGTACTGGTTTACCTATTTCAACCACGCAAACACTTGTAGGTGCCGTATTAGGTGTTGGTATGGCTCGCGGTATTGCTGCTATCAACATCGGCGTAGTGCGTAATATTGTTATTTCATGGGTAGTGACCCTGCCAGCCGGTGCTGCAATGTCGATTGTTATCTTCTGGGCATTACAGGCGGCGTTTACTTAGCAATAGTTTACTTAGCAATATAAGCTAAGCAATACAGGGCTTAGTCAGAGAATTTTATTGGAAAATCCATTACTAGTGTAGTAATGGATTTTTTTTTGCCGGAATTTTGTTAATCTGAGCAAACTAACGGTATTGTCATAAAAATGTCATCGAGCTAAATGACAATACACAAACAATTTTGGCCAGTAAATTTGCGCTGCCAATCAAGTACGTCTTACTAAGCTTTTATAGATTATGTCGTTTCATTTTACTGGCTTTTCGCTTTATGTCCGCCTAGCCATACTAGTTACCATTGCCGCGTTTATTGGCTACTTTGTCGGTTATTTTTGGCCAACAATTGCTGTCGCCTTATTACTGGCATTGTTGTGGCAAATTCGTCATCTCAACCAGCTAAGAAGCTGGCTTTGGCGCACAAACACCATTACACCGCCACAGTCAGAAGGTGTCTGGGGAGCAATTTATGACGGTTTATTTCATCTAGTTAAAAAGCACAGATCTAAACAGCGCCGAGCCAACCAACGGATTAGACGATTTCGCGATGGCGCCGAGGCATTACCCGATGCTGCGTTGGTGCTATCTGATGATTTTGTTATTGAATGGGGTAATAAAAAGGCGCAAAAGCTGCTCGGGATTAGACGCTCAGGTGACGTTGGTCAGCGCATCAATAATCTGATCCGGCATCCTGACTTTACCGAATTTCTCGCCAAAGGTGACTTTGATAGTTTATGCCATATTCCATCGCCAGTTAACGATACTATTCAGCTTGAACTCAGGGTGATGCCCTACGGGACAGAGCAAGTACTATTTCTCGCCCGTGATGTCAGTAAAATTTATCGCCTTGAACAAATGCGTCGAGACTTTGTCGCCAACGTTTCTCACGAACTGAAAACACCACTGACCGTGATGCGCGGTTATGTTGAAATGATTCAAGCGACCGATGAAGGTTTTGACAGCCATTGGCAAAAAGTTTTTGGCACCATGGAAGCGCAAGTGTCGCGTATGGACCGCCTGGTAGAGCAGCTGTTAACCCTGTCAAAAGTTGAAATTAATTCCGACCAAGATAACAAGCAGTTTCTTGACATGCCGCGAATGTTAAACGGCCTTATTGATGACGCTAAATGGTTAAACCAAGACAAAAATCACAATATTCAGGCGGATATTCGCGGTGATTTATCAATCGTTGGTATTGATACTGAGATTAAAAGTGCCTGTGCTAATTTGATTGCCAATGCGATTGCGTACACGCCTGCTGGTGGTGATATTGAAGTCAGTTGGCAAATGGTTGGCAATAAAGCCAAGTTTTCGGTTAAAGATTCTGGACCGGGCATTAAGCCTGAACACGTCAATCGTTTAACCGAGCGCTTTTATCGAGTTGATAAGTCGCGCTCTCGCAATACTGGGGGTTCAGGGCTGGGTTTGGCAATTGTCAAACACGTATTGCAACATCACAATGCTGAATTGGCGATTGATTCTAAGTGGGGCAAAGGTAGTGAGTTCTCAATTTATTTTGAAAAACCTAAGACCAGCCGCAAGAATAAAAAGAAAAAAGACAAAGATAAGGGTAAGTAAGTGAACTCGATCAAGCAGTGGCTTAACTCCACTATCTCCTTATTATTGATTTGTCTGGTAACTAGTCAATCAACCTTTGCACAAGAGGCGTCGACAAGCCAGAACCGCGCTGTGCCCCATTATTTGCCCACGTACCAAAAGGTCAGTGGTATCTCTGGTAATTTAAGCTCGGTCGGCTCTGATACGTTGGCAAATATGATGACCTATTGGGCGGAAGAATTTAAGCGCCTTTATCCAAGCGTTAACATTCAAATCCAAGCGGCGGGGTCATCGACAGCGCCACCTGCGTTAACCGAAGCAACTGCCAATATTGGCCTGATGAGTCGTGCGATGAAAACGCGCGAGCTTGAAGCCTTTGAAAAACAATACGGTTATCCGCCAACAGCAGTGAAAGTAGCCATTGATGCTTTGGCGATATTTGTTCACCAAGACAATCCAATTAGTGGTTTAACGCTGGCACAAGTAGACGCCATTTTTTCAGCTAATCGCAAATGTGGTGCCATTGCCAAAGCCAACCATTGGGGCGATTTGGGCTTAAAAGGACAATGGGCTAAACGCGATTTACAGCTCTACGGTCGTAACTCGGTTTCTGGTACCTATGGTTACTTCAAACACCAAGCCTTGTGCCGCGGAGATTTTAACAACAGTGTTAACGAGCAACCGGGTTCTGCCTCGGTGGTTCAATCGGTTGCAGCGTCGCTTAATGGTATTGGCTATTCAGGAATTGGCTATCGAACCTCTGGTGTCCGGGCTTTGCCAATTTCTAATGATGGTAAAAATTACGTTGATGCTAACTTAGTCAATACCGTAAACGGTCAGTACCCACTGGCACGACATTTATATTTGTATGTTAACAAAGCGCCGAATAAACCTTTGCCGCCAATGGAGGCTGAGTTTATTAAGCTAGTATTGTCAAAGTTAGGGCAGGCAGTTGTCGCCAAAGACGGTTATATTCCACTGCCAATTTCGACTGTGTTCGAAGAGTTAGAAATACTTGGTTTGCGCTAATTATTGTTAAACTCAAAAGTGTTATGTGTTTTTAATGCAAAGGTTTGATCACTACTTGCAGTTTTATTTTTAATCGTTATTATTGATTTAAAGTTGTTTTTTAACAATAAAAACTAACTAAAATAGTCAAGCAAATAAAAATAAACAGTAAAGTAAATTAATCCAATAGCGACGGCAGATAACTCAAAAGAGCTTAACAACAAGTCAAAAAACAAGTCAAAATGATATTACCTAACTTAAAACACTTACAATATTTGGTGGCTTTACATCAGCACCAACACTTCAATCGCGCCGCGGCGGCTTGCTTTATTAGCCAGTCAACCTTGAGTAGCGCAATTATCAAGCTTGAAGAGCAACTTGGTTGCCAATTAATTGAGCGCGACCACAAGGCGTTTATTTTTACTAGTCAAGGTGAAAAAGTGGTTGAGTATGCCCGCCAACTGATTAACAACGCCAATGAACTTGTGCAGTATACTCAACATCAAGGTGATCCCG
Source organism: Endozoicomonas sp. G2_1 (assembly GCF_017744155.1). Lineage (GTDB taxonomy): Bacteria > Pseudomonadota > Gammaproteobacteria > Enterobacterales > Alteromonadaceae > JAGHQT01. The sequence goes on from NZ_JAGHQT010000004.1 coordinate 243,358, forward strand.
CTTCTGGTACGATTCGAATTGGCTCTATTCCCACCGTTGCGCCGTATTTGTTAACTGACGTTGTTCAAGCGTGCCGTGAAAAGCTACCTAATCTGGCGCTTTATATTGTTGAAGATACTACGCAAAACCTGATGGCAAAGTTAGGAGCGGGTGAAATTGACTTAGCCATTTTAGCGCTGCCTGTTAAAGGCCATAATTTTAAAACTAAGATCTTGGGACAAGATGCGTTTTATATTGCTGGAGAACAGGGCTTAGTTAGGCAGTTTCAAAGTAACCACGATTATCAGCAAGTGCCAGAGCAAAGTGTTTTTCTGCTGAACGAAGAGCATTGTTTAACTGAGCATGCGGTCTCAGCATGTCAGCTTGGTGATCAAAGTCGCATCCACAATTTTTCTGCTTCTAGTTTGTCTACCTTAGTGCAAATGACAGCTTTTCATCAGGGCTTCACGTTTTTACCTGAAATGGCTGTTAACAAAGGCGTTGGTGAAAATGAAGGACTTACCGTTGAACGGTTAGGGGACGATGTTTATCGCGATATTGGTATGATGTGGCGACCAACTAGCATGCGCCAGCGGACATTTTTAATGCTTGCTGAGCTCGTTTCAGAGTTACTCGACTAGCAACGCCAGCCAATCTCGTTTTGGCCTCAGTATTATTTGAGGCCAAGCACTTTCCTTATTCAACGATTAATTTTGATTTTTTTCAAAACTTTCCAAACTATTTCTTCCTTCATCTCGACTATATATATCAAACAACAATAAATAACTGAATAAACGAGGGGTTCAAGCCATTGAAGGTTTTTGAACGAAGTGATGAAAGCTTGATTAAACAAGCATTAAACGGCAAAAAGTCAGCATGGCTGAGCTTGGTTAAGCGCTATGAGAAGCCCGTTTACAATTTTGCTTTGCGCATGGTGTCTAACCCAGATGATGCGCTTGATTTAATGCAAGAAATCTTTGTTGCCGTGTTTCGCAATTTAAGCTCGTTTCGCGGTGATAGTCCGTTTAAAGGTTGGCTATTTAAAATAGCGCACTATCGCTGTGTTGAATTCTACCGCCGCAGACGGCCAAATATATCGCTCGATCAAACAGCCGAGCCAGAAGATGAAGCGACTTATGTTTGTCCTGAAAGTCAATTATTCGCTGATCAGCAAGCCTTAGTTTTACAAGGCGCAATGCAGAAGTTGGCATTTAATCAGCGAGTAGTGGTTGAAATGAAATTTTTTCAACATTTTACCTTTGAGCAAATCGCTCAGCAGTTGGGAATATCGAGCAATACCGCAAAGTCGAGGCTTTACAGTGCTCTCGACAAACTTAAAGAACATTTAGACGTAAATACTGAGGTGAGCTATGACTGATAAACGCGATCAGCGTCAGCACTCAAAAGATGATGAACAGGCGTTTCTCGATTGGTTGAATCAAGGGGATGAGGCACAAGAAACAGCGCTAGCCGATGAGACGTGGCAATCGCGTCAGGCGACGGCTAATTTTGTCTCACAAGTTTCCAAGCACAGCCAAGATGCTAGCGTGCCCAACTGGCATCGAGAGGCGACATTTGATAATGGCATTAGGCAGCAGAGCAATACCTGGTGGAGTCAGTGGTTACCGATTAGCTCAATGGCGTTCTCATGTTTTGCACTGGCCTTAGTTTTATTTAATGTTCAACTAACTACGACAGAGCAAGGGCTTACACTTGCCTTTGGTAATGCCAACGTTGCTAATAACGGTGCTAGTGGTGTTGAAAATACAGCTGACGCAGAGCGCTTAAACGAACAGCAGTTAGCGCAATTGTCAGATGTACTAGATAGGCGCTTACAGGAATTTGCCAATCAGCAAAAATTAATTCTCGCTGATCACACTAATGATTTACAAGCGCAGCAACAAAGCAGTAATTTACAGCTCGCGAGCTATATTTTGTCGACCTCAAGACAAGAGCGCAAAGAGGATTTTGGCGACTTTATCAAGTTTGTTAACCAACAGCGCAAAGACGACCAACTCAGTCAGGAAATTCAGTTTAAACAATTAGAGCAAACATTACTTTGGCAACAAACCGCCAATACCAGTAGTTATCAAGACAAGTGGCAAAGCCAGGAGTAGAAGATGAAAAAGTTTATTATGATCAGCCCTATATTATTGAGTTTAGGCGTTAGCTCGGCAGTTTATGGGCAAGCGCAAGGCCACGAAAAAATAGCCAAACAGCTCAATATTATGACCGACATCTTAAAGTCGTCTTTGGCTGCGGGCAGTGAACAACAAGGCTACAAAGTAATTCGAATTGACAGTACTTACCTCTCAGGCCAAGGGGCGCTATTTACTGTACAAAGTCACAGCCGCGGACATACCAAATACTTTGGTGATTTTGGTGAACACAAAATAGAGTTACCACCGATGCCGCCATTACCTGAATTGTCTGGATTAAAAGAGCTTACCGATGTACCAGATATTGAGTTTGTTGTTGAGTCGAGTTACCAAGATGCGATGCAAGAGTATCAAGTAGCGCTCGAGTCTCTAGGCAATGGCCGCCACGCTTATCGAGAGCTGCAAGAGCAGCAAAGAGACATCGCTTATGAGATCAGAGACATTGACCGCGAGATTCGCGACTTGGAATATCAAACCAAGCGATTGAGCAAGAACAAAGAAGAAGCTCAATCGTTAAAACAAGAGCTCAAACAAGCGCAAGCTCGTCGTCAGGCCATGAAAAAGTCACTCGACAAGGCCAATCAGGCGCTGAATAAAGCACGACAGGAGCAGAAAAAAGCAAAAATTAAGCAAGAGCAAGCACGGGCTGGATATTACCGAGGGTTAACCTTGTCATTGGCTGAAACGTTTTGCGCATACGGCAATGGTTTAAGAGCTATTCCCAACGACCAACATATCAGTGTTATCGTAAAAAATGCCGGAGCTAAAAAGCGTTCAGGTTATCAAGATCAAATTATTGTTTTTAATAAGAAAGATATTAACCAATGCAGCTTGGACAAAATCACCAGTGAAAAACTGGTTGAAAAAAGTCGTCAGTATTCGTTTTAGCGCTAGACTTATTGATTCAATCATGCAAAAGAGCACATGTTGTGCTCTTTTTTATTTTCTTGACAGCTAAACCACCTACTTTAGTAGGTGGTCATTGTTAAAAAGGCTATGCCTGAAATATCTACTCATGTTACATCCCCGTTTGATTTTTAGCGAAGTCAAATAGGAGACTAACATGAGTAGATATGAGCAAGCATCGCACGTATTTTGGCGGTGTCAATATCATATAGTTTGGACACCGAAGTATCGGTTTAGAATATTGAAGAATAATATTGGTAAGGATGTTTACCGATTTATTCATATTTATTGCGATAAGCTTGGTGTAAAAGTGATGGAGTTAAATGTACAAATAGACCATGTACATATAGTCGTTAAAGTCCCACCGAAGTTATCAATTTCTCAATTGATGGGATGTTTAAAGGGAAGGTTAGCCTTAAAGCTATTCAATAAATATCCGCACTTACGTAAGAATAAAGCATGGGGTGGTCGTTTTTGGCAACGAGGCTATTTCGTTGACTCTGTAGGTATTAACGAAGAAATCATCAGGCGTTATGTACGGCATCAAAACAAGATGGAGAAACAAGAAGAGAAACGTCAATTACATTTACTAGGATAACCCAGCCCCCTTGTTTAGGGGGCTTACGCAAAGCCACCTTCTTTAGAAGGTGGATTCTTTACTTTGAGTTATTTGCCAATAGCGACGGTAAGTTGGTCGAATAATTTTATTTGGTCGATAACTTTTACCACAGTGTCGTAAGTGACATTAGCGTGAGGGATAACAACAGCACTACTAGTTTCATTTTTAGCGAGAAAGTTCTCAATTCTGGCTGGAATACGCTCAATATCGACTGCTTTTCCATTGAACTGAATTAACCCGTTTTCATTGATTTGTAGCATAATCACAGGTTTGTTAGGACTGTTACTTTGACTTTTATTTGGCCGGTTAATCAGTAATCCTTCCTCTTTGACAAAAGAGGTCGTGACAATAAAAAAGATCAATAAAATAAACACAATGTCGAGCATAGGTGTCATATCGACGTCTGAGTTTTGCTCTTGAAGCTGTCGTTTAGTTTTACTCATAGTGTTTCCTTCTTGTTTTGTTGATACTATTACATATTTCGACGATATTCTTCGTAGTTCTTTTTGATAAATATAAGCTGAATTCTTTTAAATGCAAAATTAATTTACGAATTGATTCGTATTGTTGCTATGAATGTAAAGTCAGAAAATAGTGAAAGATACAGTTGTGCGGTTTATCAGCAGAAGATTTTAGTCTTGCAAAGAATTAGCTGCTGTATGTTGCAGAGTGAATTGGTAGAATAATGCGATAAATATTTAGATAAGATAAAACTATGGCAATTAACTGGTTTCCGGGCCATATGCACAAAGCCCAAAAAGAGATCAAAGAGATACTTCCACAAATTGATGTTGTAATTGAAGTATGTGATGCACGACTGCCGTTTAGCAGCGAAAATCCGATGATCACCGAGATTAGAGGTGATAAACCGTTAATTAAAATTTTGAATAAGAGTGATTTAGCCGATCCTAGCATGACGCAAGTGTGGCTTGATTACTTGCAAGCTCAGCAAAACGTTAAAGCTATTGCTTTAACCACAGATAACTCTGGGCAGGCGAAACTCATTCCAGAGTTAATTCGCAAACTAGTACCTCACAAAGATGAGCCGGGTAAGCAGATCAATGCCGTTATTATGGGGATTCCCAATGTTGGTAAATCAACGCTGATCAATACATTAGTTGGTAAAACCAAGGCTAAAGTGGGCAACGAACCGGCTGTGACTAAAGGCCAGCAGCGCATTCGACTTGATGACGGTGTTTATTTGTACGATACACCTGGCATGTTATGGCCAAAAATTGTCAATGAAAACAGTGGTTATCGTCTAGCGGTTACTAGTGCCGTTAAAGACACCGCTTATGATCACGATGAAATCGCTTGTTTTGCCGCCGAGTACTTGTTGGAAGCCTATCCGCAGCGCTTGCAAGAGCGCTATAAATTTGATCAAATGCCTGAAAGAGAAATTGATTGTATTGAAGCGATAGGTCGAGCTCGTGCTTGTGTTAAAAGCGGTGGCATGGTTGATTTTCACAAAGCGTCGACGATTTTAATCAATGAAATTCGCGATAAAACCTTAGGGCCATTAACTTTTGAAAGTCCTGAAATGGTGGAAGCAGAACAAATTCACTTTGCTGAGCTTGAAGCACAAAAAGTAGCGGCTCGCGAAGCGAAAAAAGCAGCTCGCGGTCGCGGCCGAAAGAACAAACCCAAAAAACGCCGATAAACGTATAGTTTTAGTTTCCAAATTGTTTACATGGAGTAGAAAATGAGTGAGCAAGAATCCGTTTCTTTAACGAGTGATAACTTTCTATTGCACCCTATGCTAGAAGCTGATGCTATTTTGCTAGCTGAGTTACCGCTATCGAACTTACTAGTTAGCAATGATAGTCAGTACCCTTGGTTTATTTTGGTGCCAAGAGTTAATGATATTACTGATATTTATCAGTTGGATTGGCCACAGCAGCAGCAATTGTTAAACGAATCTAGCATGTTGTCAGAGGTTTTAATGCAAGTGTTCAACGGTGACAAAATGAACGTTGCAGCGCTTGGTAATATGTGTCCCCAGTTACATGTCCACCATGTTGTTCGCTACAAAAATGATGTTAGTTGGCCGAAACCTATTTGGGGGTTATTACCGACTAAACCTTATAGTGAAGAAGCATTAGACCAATTAAAAGCAAAGGTTTTACCGGCACTCGATACGGTATTAAATCAAATTTAACGGCCTTGTTGGCGAGCATCTGAAAATAAAAAATGCCCACCTGCGGTTGGGAAGTCGGTGGGCATGACATAAACAGAGTACACTTTATAACACCAATTTCAATAAATATGCGGTCATTCTAGCTGGTTAAAATTGTCACTAACATCGTTATTATTTTTGAAATTAGAACAACTAGTTACAGAAAATAATGCCTTGTTATTGAGCAATTTTTCCGGCGCTATAATTGATCACCTAATTAATTCAATTGGTATAACTGTCGTTGATAACGATAGTGGCTATTCATTATTACGCAGCGTGAATATGACTGGTTTTGTTGCTAGTGCTAAAAACACCTTCAAGCGCTTGCGACAAGTCTGCTATAAGATCGTCGCTGTGCTCTAGACCTACCGACAATCTAATTAAACTATCGCTAATGCCAGCTTCAAGGCGTTCTTCTTGACTATATGGCGAATGAGTCATCGACGCAGGGTGCTGCACCAACGATTCAGCATCGCCTAAGCTCACCGCGATTGAAAACAATGACATACTGTTAATTAACTGAGCGCCTTGCGCTAGGTCGCCTTTGATTTCAAATGCGATAACGCCACCAGCAGCTCTCATTTGATTACCTAAAAATCGATGTCCGGGGTGACTTTTTAATCCCGGATAATAAACTTTATCGATATGTGGGTGTTGTTCTAAATATTCCGCAATGGTTTGTGCGTTTTGGCAATGGCGTTCTACTCTTACCGCAAGCGTTTTTAAACCTCTAAGGATCAACCAAGCGTCGTGTGGGCTAATGGTGCCACCAATATCTTTAAGTGCGGTCATTTTGACATTGCTAATCATATCTTTATTGCCACAAACGATACCGGCAACGACATCGCCATGGCCATTTAGGTATTTGGTGGCGCTATGAATAACAATATCAATACCTAACTTAGCGGGCTGCTGTAAAACAGGGGTTAAAAAAGTATTGTCAACAATCGAAATGAGTTGGTGTTTTTTGGCAACAGCGGCAATTGCCGCCAAATCTAATACGACTAAATTTGGATTAATTGGACTTTCCAAGAAAATGACTTTTGTATTGCTTTTTACTTCTGCCTCGATATTTTCGGGGCTGGTCATATCGACAAAGCTTACTTCAATGCCAAACTTAGTCAGCATGTGACTCATTAAAGCGTATGAACAACCATAAACGGCCTTTGATGCAATAAGATGATCACCTGCGGCTAAGTTACTCAGTAACGCCGCTGATACCGCTGCCATGCCAGTGGCGGTTGCCGCGGCGTCTTCCATTCCTTCCATCGCCGCCATTCTTTGCTCTAGTTGGCGTGTGGTTGGATTACCCAAACGGCTGTATATGTAGCCGTCGGATTCGCCGGCAAATCGCTGAGCGCCTTGCTCTGCATTGTCGAAAATAAATGTCGATGTCTGGTACAAAGGCGTGGCAAGTGAGCCAAACTGTTCATCGTTAATTCGGCCTGCGTGGATAGTTTGAGTTTCAATATGCTTACTGGTTGTCATTCTTATCATCTTCCAATGAAATCTTGGTTATTGGTGCTAAATACTTACCAATAACCACATCTGTTTTGCTGTTTTTATACTGGGTAATTTGGCCATAGCGAGGCTCATGTGCCGTTTTACATTAACTCTTTCGCTAGCTTTAGCTAACTTAAGCATTAGCAAAAATAAACCCACTATTGAAAAGTTGTTTTTTATCAATGTTTTAGGGTTTTCATTCGTATTATTGATGATATGGTTTGTAACTAAAATGTGACAAAATCGAAGGCTATTAAGTTTAACTTATATCTGTTCTTATTAACTTCATGATAATTAAGCTTTATATTTTGATTGTTAGGTTTGTCACTTTTTTGTGACGTAATTTTTTTATGACATGTTTTGTGACATAGTGTTGGTAAAGCAATTGGCGCTTTACTGTAATAGTTCAGCTTATTGGTTAGGGTCATCACCGTGATAAAAATTGAAGTGTTGTCGACCGATCGAGTCGGTGTCAGTCAGGAAGTATTAACCGTTTTTGCCGACAAAGGTCTCAATGTTACTGCGTTAGAGGTTAGCACTGGTGCGCTGCACATTGCAGTCAACACGAGTATGTCTTCATTTGATACCGTGAAGCTGGCAATTTTAGCCGTCGACGGCGTTCGCGAATGTCAGCAGGTGAGTTGGTTACCATCTGAGCTTAAAGCTAAACATTTATTGACTTTATTGAGCCGAATACCCGACGCCATTTTTGACCTTTCGGCAGATGGCTTAGTAATGGTTGCCAACCAAGCAGCGCTTGATATTGTCAGCAGTATTAGCAGCCAACCAGTGAGTCAGGAACAGGTCATTGGCCAATCGATAGAAGCATTATTGTCTCAAAATCTGCCTGAACTTAAACAGCCAACAGTAAGCCATTTTGAAATTAGTATCGCGGCCAAAACATTTCTTGCTGAGCTACAACCGGTTTTGATTAAGCGTGAAATAAACGGAGCGCTGCTAACCTTGAAAGCGTCACAGCAACTAGGGCAACAAGTAGCATTTATTCAACAGCATCAAGCGCATAGCATTGATCACATGCTAGGGGTTTCACCGCAAATTAAATTAATTCGCCAGCAAGTAAGTCAGTTTGCCGATCTCGATTTACCGGTATTAGTACGCGGTGAAACGGGTACTGGTAAAGAGCTCTTGGCGCGAGCTTTACACCAATCAAGTAAACGTGCGCAAGCGCCGTTTTTGGCAATCAATTGTGCAGCGTTACCCGAACATTTGCTTGAAAGCGAGTTGTTTGGCTATGCGCCAGGTGCGTTTAGTGGAGCCCGCAAAGGTGGTAAACCGGGATTGTTTGAGTTGGCTGAGGGCGGCACGGTATTTTTAGATGAAATTGCTGAAATGTCGGTGTATTTACAAGCTAAGTTACTGAGATTTTTGCAAGATTTACGTTACCGAAGAGTGGGGGGGACGCAAGAGCTCAGCGCTAACGTTCGAATATTAAGTGCTAGTCATCAAAACCTTAATCAACTGATTGCCAAGCAGGTTTTTCGCGCTGATTTGTACTACCGACTGAACGTACTACAAATTGAACTTCCTCCGCTTCGTCAGCGCCAAGACGACGTTATTTTACTGGCGAAGCACTTTATTGCCGATGCCGCTAAACAGGTTAATTGTCGTACGCCAATGCTAAGTGAGTCGGCGTTGACTCAGTTAAAAAGTTATTCGTGGCCGGGCAATATTCGACAGCTGCAAAATACCATGTTCCGCATTGTTGCGATAAACCCAAGTAACCAAGGACAAAAGTCGATTATCAGTGAGCAACTGATTGTTCAAGCCTTGAGTAACGACGCTAGCATTGATAAGGCGTCGAGTAACCAGAGCGGTGGTGAACAGTTTGACCGCGCTAACGCAAATACAAATACAAGCCAAATAGAACAAGCCACTATGGGGAATAATACGACTGAATCAATGAGTGAGGTTAAAGATTGGGCTAGTGCTCAAGCGCAATTTGAACGAGAGTTATTGACTCAGTTATACCCCCTTTATCCAACAACGCGCAAATTAGCAAAGCGATTAGCGGTTTCTCACAATAAAATTGCGATTAAACTCAAAACTTATGGGATTTCTTAGTGAGCACAGGTAGCTGATTTGTATCAAAATATTTCTCCTAGCTCTTGCTTAACCTCAGGTTTGGATAAGAAATAGTGAATGATGATAAAATTCAATACATTATCATTTTTTTCTATGACTTCTGGCGAGAAATATTTGCTGATATCAAGGCGGATTTACGTGTCAATAGCTAGTCTATTGCAAGTGAATCCAACGCAGAGAGCAGTAAAAATAGCCGCTAGAAGCACATTAATTATTCGAAGCTGAGGTTACATATTAACACTTGGATAACAGAGTGTTAAAGTAAATGATAATACATGCTATCTGTTACAAAAGAGGATAACTGGATGTTCCAGCTTTCACGTTTTAATCGAACCAAGCGCTTGGTAAAAGCGGTGGTATTTACATCACTGTCGGCTTGTAGCTTACCCTTATTGGCACTAGAGCCGGTTACCAGTGTTGAAGGCATCACTGAGTATCGCCTCGACAACGGACTACAAGTGTTGTTATTCCCAGATCCAACCAAAGAAACGGTGACGGTTAATGTTACCTACTATGTAGGCTCTAAGCACGAGAACTACGGCGAAACCGGTATGGCGCATTTGCTTGAACATTTGGTATTCAAAGGTTCACCAAAGCACAAAGACATTCCTGCTGAGTTAAGCGCACATGGTGCTCGTCCCAACGGTACTACCTGGACAGATAGAACTAACTATTACGAAACCTTTGCTGCGACCGAAGAAAATATTAACTGGGCGCTGAGCATGGAGTCAGATCGCATGGTCAATTCGTTTATTGCGAAAAAAGACCTCGACAGTGAAATGACAGTGGTGCGCAACGAGTTTGAACGCGGTGAAAACAGCCCATTTAGAATCACTCTTCAACGCATGTTTGCGACCGCATACGAGTGGCACAACTACGGCAAAACCACTATCGGTGCTCGCTCTGATCTTGAAAATGTACCTATTGATCGCTTACAAGCGTTTTATAAAAAGTACTACCAACCGGACAATGCTACCTTGATTATTGCTGGCAAGTTTGAAAATGACGATATGATCAAGTTAGTTGAGCAGTACTTTGCGCCGATTCCTAAACCAGAGCGCGTTATTGACCCGTTATACACTAGCGAACCGGCGCAAGACGGCGAACGTCAAGTAACTGTGCGCCGAGTTGGCGATGTTCAGCTCGTCGGTGCTATGTATCATATTCCGGCGGGTTCTCATCCAGAATTTCCAGCCCTGAGTGTGTTAAGCGAAGTATTGGGTGCAAATGCCACGGGTCGTCTACACAAAGGTTTGGTTGAGAAAAACTTAGCGAGTCAGTCGTTTGGATTTAACTTTCAGTGGGCAGAGCCTTCAGCGGCAATGTACTTTGCTGAAGTAGACAAAGATGCCGATTTAGACAAAACCCAATCGGCACTGCTCAATGTGGTTGAAAGTATTAATCAGCAACCGATTACCGATGAAGAAGTAGAACGCGCCAAGCGCACCTTACTCAAGAATATCGAGCTTGGCTTTAACTCATCTGAGCGCATTGCACTTGGTTTGAGTGAGTGGGTTGGAATGGGCGACTGGCGCTTGTTGTTTTTGAATCGCGATCGCATAGAAAACGTAACCACGGCAGATGTGCAAAAGGCCGCTGAAACCTATTTAGCTCGTAATAATCGCACCCTAGGTCGTTTTATTCCGGCGGAACAGGCAGAGCGCGTTGAAATTCCGCAAGTAACGAATGTCAGTGACATGGTAAAAGACTACAAAGGTCGCGCGCAAGTTGCTCAAGGGGAAGCGTTTGACCCAAGCCACGACAATATTGACAACCGTACCCAAGTGGTCACTTTGTCTAATGGCGTTCAAGTTGCCTTACTGAGTAAAAAGACGCGTGGTGAATCGGTTGTTGTCAGTTTGTCTAGCCAGCTTGGTAATGAAACTTCACTTGCCGGTAAGCGCATGGTGGGTAATTTAACTGGGGCAATGTTGATGCGCGGCACTGCGTCGCTGAGTCGCGATCAACTCAAAGACGAGTTTGATAAGTTAAAAACCTCGGCCAGCATTGGCGGTGACAATCAGTCGGCATTTGCCAGCTTACAAACGACCAAGCCGAATTTAACCGCCGCGCTTAATTTGATGGCGGATGTTTTAAAATCACCGGGGTTTGATGGCAAAGAGTTCGCTCAACTAAAATCAACCCGCGAAGTGGCGATTGAGCAGCAATTACAAGACCCACAAGCGATTGCTTTTAGAGAGTTTTCTCGTCGCCAAAGCCCGTTTGAAAAAGGCCATCCTAAATACGTGCCAACGCTTGAAGAAAGCTTGGCAGCTTTGCAAGAGGTGACATTGGCGCAGGTTAATCAATTTCACAAAGACTTTTACGGTGCCAACAGCATGCAAATTAGTGTTGTCGGTGATTTTGACCAGCAAGAAGTTATTGAAACACTTGAGCAAGCATTTGCCGATTGGCAAAGCGCGCAAAAAGTGATTCCTATTAAGCACCCGTACCAAAAGCTTGAAGTTAAAGATCAAAACTTCAACACGCCAGATAAAGAAAACGCCGTGTTTGTTGCCTCAATTTCTTTACCCGTAGGGATGAACAGTGACGATGCTGCGGCATTAGAGTTGGGGAACTATATTCTTGGTGGCGGTTTCCTCAATAGCCGGTTAGCGACGCGCTTGCGTCAGCAAGACGGCTTGAGTTATGGCGCGGGCTCATTTGCTGATATTAGCTATGAAGACAACCGCACTCGAATGGGCGCATACGCTATTTGCGCGCCGCAAAATCTCGACAAAGTTGAAGTTGGCTTTAAGGAAGAGTTGGCAAGGTTGTTAAAAGGTGGCTTTACCAACGATGAAATCGAACAAGCCAAATCGGGTTTATTGCAAGAGCAAAAAGTCAGTCGCTCTCAAGATAAAGAACTTGTCCGCGCGCTTCGCTACAATCTTTACTTGCAACAAGATATGCAGTTTAGCAAAGCGTTTGAGCAAAAATTGGCGAGCTTAACGGCAGAAGATGTTCACAAAGTGATGAAGAAGTATCTGAAGTTAGAGGACTTTTCGATTATCAAAGCCGGTGACTTTAGCAAGCTGAAATAACCGTAGATAAGCCGTAAACCTATGCAAGCCCGTGTATCACGTGAGCACGGGCTTTTTATTTGTACCCATTAATTGCACTTGTTCTTTTGTATTTGTTTACAGGCCAACTGTGCTTAATTACTATGCAATCGAGATTCAGTGGTAATAACTTAAGGGAATAAAATGAATTTAATCAAAAAAGTCGCCACACTTGTTTTGGTATTAATTATTGCTGGCTTTATTTATCAAACGGTAACCACTCATATTGATAAAAAGAGATATTTGCCATCGGGACAATTTATTAATGTTGAGGGTGTTAACTTTCATTATCAGTTGTCTGGGCAAGGACAGTATACGGTTGTTTTTGACAGTGGTATGGGGGATTCTCAGCGGGTTTGGCGCAAGGTCAAAGCGTTATTACCCAAAAAAGGCATCCGTGTTTTTAGCTATGATCGCGCTGGCTTGGGTTACAGCGATCGCAGCGCGAATGACCGCACCAGTGAAAATATGACTGTTGAGCTTAAACAGTTACTAGATGCAGTTGGTGTGACTGACTCGATTATTCTTGTTGGTCATTCTTTAGGTGGCTTAAATGCGCAATTATTCGCGAAAAATTACCCTCAAATGGTTGCCGGCTTGGTCTTGGTTGATTCTGCTCATGAGGGGCAATCAGAGCGCTTACCACCAGCTAATCAATTACAATCAACAGTCTTTAAAATGGGTATGAGAGCTGCGCCAATTGGTATTCCAAGGCTCTACTTATCGCTAAATGATAAAACTGAACAAGCACTAAAAAGCACCACTAAACACCAATACACATTATTAGCTGAGTCGAATAGCTTTAGCGTGAGCCAAGAGTCGATAAGTTTTGAACCTCAGGCTCTGGGTGATATACCAATTTACGTAATATCTAGAAACAGTTCAGTTGAGCAACTTAAAGAGCAAACAAGCTCTAAATACAGGCTTGAGTGGGCAAAATTGCAAAATGAGCTGTTAGCGTTATCGCGTAATAGCGAGCAAGTTTTTACCGGGCAAAAATACCATAGCATTCATCTTAGGCAGCCTGAACTCGTTGCTGAAAAAATAAAGAAACTACTTGCGATCTATCGGTAAGTACAATGTTGAGTATAGGGCTATCGGATGGCTTAAGTATTTTGACCTAGGCACCACAATTTTTTGCAGACAAAGGTATAGTTTTTTTTAAGACAATCAATGGCAAACTTTAGCGTTCTTAAACTATCAAATTTGAGTAAGTTACTAGCTGATATTTGAGCATACAGTGTATAATTCGACGCTAACTTATTAGTTGATGGTTTATGCATTCAGTTCACCGTTTATTTCAGTATCGACAAAGTATTAGTACTAAGCCTTTTGCCGCACGTGGTAAAAAAGTGAGTCGGTGCCCGTTATGTCGAGTCGCCCAGCAATATTGTATCTGCCAATATATCCATCAGGTAGACAGCAACGTTGGCTTCGTTTTATTGATGCACGATATTGAAGTGTTAAAGCCCAGCAATACTGGCCGCTTAATTGCCGATATTATCCCACAAACCCATGCTTTTCTGTGGTCCAGAACTAACCTAGACCAGAATCTTGAGCAGTTGCTGAACAATGACGCTTGGCGGCCGATTGTTGTGTTCCCTGAGCAATACGCCAGTGTTGAGCAAAAGCTTATCAAACACCAAGATCTTGTTGCCATGAAGGAAAACAATGAGCATCGCAAGCCGTTATTTATCCTGTTAGATGGTAGCTGGCGTGAGGCAAAAAAAATGTTTCGTAAAAGCCCTTATTTGGCGGATTTGCCAATGTTGTCCTTGTCATCTCAGGAGTTTAATAATAGTGGCTACCAGCTGCGAGACAGTGAAATTGACAATCAGTTTTCTACCGCAGGTGTTGCTGCTAGAGCATTACACTTAGCGGGTGAAGCGGTTAATGGTGAGTTATTGATGCACTGGTTAGATGTTTTTAATTACCAATATCAGCGCAGTGTATGCCAAAAAAATCACGGAAACCCTCAAGCGTTAGAGAATTATCAAGCGTTTTTGAAACAGCACTATTAATGCTTTTTTAAATCTGCCGCAGAAGGTTTTTAGTTTGGCATCAATAAGTGCTGTTGCTGCTCGGTCAACGTTTTGAGGTAATTCCAAACAATATTGACCCGTGACAAGCGTTTGTTTTCGGGATGAGTGATTAGGTAAAAGGTACGTTCAATATTAATTTCACTAGAACAAATCTTAACTAAGTTTGGATCTTGGTCGGCCATAAAACACGGCAAAATACCAATGGCAATACCGCTTTTAATTAATGCATACTGACTGGTGACACTCGTGCTGCGATAGTCGGGCGTAATATTGGCTTGCAAATCGCGGTTAAACGAGAGCTGTTCAGTAAACAGTAAATCGTCGACATAACTGGTCCAGCGCTGGTGCGCTAAGTTATTTTGGCTGATCGGCGGGTTTTCTTCGATATAGCGATGGCTAGCGTATAGCTGGAGCTGATAGTTCGACAAGGTTTGGACAATCAATGATGCGTTTTTCGGTTTGACGATTGATATGGCAATATCTGCTTCGTTACGGCTGATTTTTACATCGCGATTAAATTGAAGAAAATCAATTTTAATATCCGGATATTGTCGATGAAACTCAACAAAGTTTGGCGCAATAAAGTAACTACCAAAGGCCTCTGTTAAACCAATTTTAACCAAGCCTGCGTGTTCGGCATTGTCGAGCGTGACTTTATCGTAGGCCCAAATAGCCTGCTGCTCCATTTTGTGTGCGGCGTCGAGTAAAGTTTTTCCATCATTGGTTAGGTGATGGCCGTCAAGTGTGCGCTCGAATAGTTTGGTTTTCAAAGACTCTTCAAGCCCGTGTAAACGCCTAGAGACCGTCGAGCTATCAATTGACAGCTGTTTGGCGGCTTCACTGAGCTTTTCTGTACGAGCAACCGATAAAAAAATTCTAATGTCATCCCATTTCATTCCGTTAATGTATCAGAATTGTTTAGTGTATTACAAATATGCAAGCTTTGTTGCATTTGTGCATGTTGTGGTCTGGTGACTCAAGCATTACCTTTAAACTAAAAGATAAAAGCACAAAATGAGTAATAACTATGACAATTAAACAAGTTCCATTAATTATTGATGGCGAACGTGTACAGTCAGCATCCAAAAACTGGTTAGACGTATTGAATCCGGCAACGCAAGAAGTGGTTGCTCAAGTGCCGATGGCAACACTAGACGAAGTAGACAGAGCGATAGACAGTGCTAACCGAGCTTTTAAAACATGGTCGAAAGTCTCACTGACTCAGCGCATGAGAGTGATGCTTAAATTTCAACATTTGATCCAAGAGCATACCGATGAGCTAGCGGGCTTGATCACTGAAGAGCATGGTAAAACGCTTCCTGATGCCGAAGGTGAAGTAGGTCGAGCGTTAGAAGCTATTGAAAACGCTTGCTCAATTACGCGATTGCAGTTGGGGCAAATGGCAAATAATGCTGCTACTGGAGTCGACGTTTACACCTTGAATCAACCACTGGGGGTTGGAGTCGGTATTACCGCGTTTAATTTTCCTGTGATGTTACCAGCGTTTATGTTTCCAGCGGCCATTGCTTGTGGCAACAGTTTTGTGCTCAAACCGTCCGAGCAAGATCCATCCGCTAGTGTTCGTCTTGTTGAGTTAGCCATCGAGGCAGGTTTGCCACCAGGAGTGCTAAATGTTGTGCACGGTGGACCAGAAGTCGCTGAACGTTTGTGCCAACACCAAGCAGTAAAAGCCGTTTCTTTCATTGGCTCTAGTCATGTTGGTAGCCAGATATACAAGCATGCGAGTGACTATGGCAAACGAGCACAATGTATGATGGGGGCAAAAAACCATATGGTCATTATGCCTGACGCCAATAAAGATAGAGCGATAAATGATTTACTCGGATCCGCATTTGGTGCCGCCGGTCAGCGTTGTATGGCGAATCCAGTCACTATTTTAGTGGGCGAAGCACGAGCTTGGTTACCTGAAATAGCAGAGCGTGCCAAGCTGTTAAAAGTTGGGCCAGGCACGCAGCGAGATGCTGATCTCGGTCCTGTTATTTCACCACAGGCTAAAGCAAGAATTGTTAATTTACTTAACTCAGGTGTTGAGCAGGGCGCTGAACTATTAGTTGACGGTCGAAACTGTCAAGTCGAAGGATATCCAAATGGCAACTTCGTTGGTCCTACTATGTTCACTAAAGTCACCACTGATATGGATATTTATCAACAGGAAATTTTTGGTCCTGCCTTGTGTGTGCTAGAGGCAGAAACCTTAGAACAAGCGATTGATATTATTAATGCTAATCCCAACGGTAATGGCACGAGCCTTTTTACATCGTCAGGCTGGGCTGCGAGAAAATTTGAAAATGATATTGATGTTGGCCAAGTGGGGATCAATGTACCAATTCCTGTACCAGTGGCGTACTTTAGCTTTACAGGTTCACGCGCATCAAAATTAGGTGACTTAGGTCCAAACGGTAGCCAAGTGGTTCAATTTTGGACGCAAACAAAAACGGTGACAAGCCGATGGTTTGAACCGGACCACCAAGACGGTGCTCAAGTACACACCACGATTAGTTTAAAGTAAATAATAATAAAGCCTGCTAATTGCAGGCTTTTTTATTTATCAGTCTTTATTTGCTAATTTGGGGCTATTGCTTTTTTAGTTCTTCTAGCAAACTTTTGGTTTGCTCACTTTCGGCAAAATCAACATTGAGATCTAACGCATCTTGTAGCGACTTTATTGCTTCTCCCGTCCGAGCTAATTTATTGAGGGTGTAACCAAGGTGATAATTTACCGCAGGATCATTTGAATTAAGCGTATAGGCTTGCCTTAGCAATGCTAAGCCTTGTTCTAGCTTACCTTGTTTGGTCGCAATCCAGCCATTGGTGTCTAATATTGCTGTGTTATTATCACTTAACTCAAGCGCTTGTTGAGCGTACTGTTCTGCTTGTGTGATGTCGTCATTGATAAAAATATTGGCTAAGTTATTAAAAATAAAAGCCTTGTTTGGAATTTCTGCTTGTTCAATTAAGATCAAATAATGCCCTTTTGCTTTGTCCAGCTGTTGCTGGTTTAGGTAAAAATCTGCTAATAGGTTTCGGCTAAAATGCAAGTCTGTTTGCTTAGCTAGCGTTGACTCAAGTGTTTGTGAAAATTGCTTGTGCCCTATATTGCTGAGTGTTAATTGGTAGCTTTTGATTAGCGCTTTGTCAAAATAAGGTGTCAGTTTATAGGCGCTGATATATTTGTTAAAAGCTGCTTTTTTCTTATTGCTTTTGGCTAGAACGTCACCTTCTAAAACCTTAACGTTGGCGTTGTTATTACCAAGCTTTTGTCTGAGTTTAGCAATAATATTTTGTGCATCTGAAGTTTTATTCAGCTGAATCGCTAACTGAGCTTGTTCGAATTGATAAACCAAGTGTTCCGGTTGTTTCGCTGCTGCTTTTTGAATACTGTTATAAGCGCCAGCTAAGTCACCAATTTGCTGTTGTAATTGAGCTAATCTAAAAAATTGTTCTGCGCTTTCGGCAACGCCAATAGCGATACCAACATTTTTTTGTGCCAGTGATAGTTGGTTAGTGCGAATGTAAATAAAAGCTTTGTCTGCAACGTCAGAGAAGTGCAAAAATCTTAGTTTTGATAGCCTGTTCAGCTCGACAAGTGCTTCTTCGTAGTTGCCGTTATTCATGTATATCTGTGCTAAGACGGTAGCGACTTCTATATTTTTAGCATCGATGTTTTGTGTACTTTTCAACTGTAAGATAGCTTGCTCTGTTGAGCCACTATCTCGCAGTAATTTAGCATGAAGTACCTGTGCATCAGCACTGTCAGGGACGTCATTTAATAAGCTCTTTACGATATCAAGCGCTTGTTGCGTGTTGTTTAGTGCAGCGTGTGCAGTTGCGCTGTTGAATCGTGCAGAAAAATTACTCGAATCCTGTATTAGTATTTTGTCAAATAAATGAAGCGCTTGTTGCCACTGTTCTTGTTTGAGTGCAATTAGGCCTGATAGCATTAAAAAATCTATGCTACTTGGGTTCTCTTGCAACAAGGTTGACGCGACTTTTTGGGCTGACTCGAAATCTCCTTTAGTGATAAATATGAGGCCAGTTGTCATCGCATAACTGCTAATATTCGTCTGCGGCTTGTGATTGCTGAGCAGAGATAACGCATCGTTGTAGCGTTTAGATTTCGCGAGCACGTTTGCTTTCATCAAGACAAATCTATCATCATTACTAAAATCTCTCGCAAGCTTTTCCAATAAATACTCTGCTTTGAACATCCGATTATTATTTAGATAAATATCAACCAATTTAAGTGATAAAACTAAATCAGAAATTATTGCCAGCTCTTTTTGTTCGAGTAGATCTTCTGCTTTATCGAATTGTTTTTGTTGAATGTAAATGTTCGAGAGCATGCTGATTGCGGTTAAGTCGTTTGGTGATAGCTTGAGGTACTGCTTTAGATTGGTTTGCGCTAACTCGAAGTTGTTTTGCAGATATGCAGCAGCTGCTGTGACATAAATGAGAGTCATGTCTTCAGCACGTTGCTGGTCAGAAAGCTGCGACAGTTTGTCACTTACTTGACTCAATACTTCAAGTGCTTCGCTTTCTTGCGCGGAGTCTTTTAACACTTGGCTTTTGAGCAAGTTAACAAAAGGATCGTCAGGCGTATCTTTAAGGATTTTTTCTAGCAGCTCTTGAGCTTCCGCTAAGTAACCTAATAGAGAATACTGATAGGCGAGAGCTCTTTGAATAATGGGATCTTCGCCTGATAATTCCATCGCAGAACGGTAGTGTTTCAAAGCTAAGCTTTGTTTGCCCATTTGTTTAGCGAGCTGCCCTTTTAAATACCAAATATGGCTGTGCGCGGGCAGTTTTTGACCAGCACTATTTAATATTTTTTCTACTTCAGTAAAGTGTTGTTGAGATAATTCGAAGTTAGCTAAACTAGAAATAGCTCTGATATCAAGAGGCGCTAGTCGATACGCTTTGTTGTACTCGATTCGCGCTTGTTCAATGTTTTCGATAGCAACGTATGCGTTGCCTTTATACAAAATTAGGTTAAGTTGATTTTCAATACTTAACTTACTACTCTCTTTTATAGCTAGTAGCTTATCGAAATCATTAGTTATCAATAAGGCTGCCGCAAGCTCTCTCAGGTATAAATTAATATCTGCACCTTGCATTCCTGCTTCTTCTAGCACGGATATACCATCGTCGTAAAAGCCTTCCTCGATTAAAATTTTCCCCATAAGAAGTTTGGCGGGTAAATTATCTGGTTGAGAATTCAGTGCATTTTTTAAATGAATATAAGCTTCATCTACTTTTTGGTTGTTAAACGCTGTTAGCGCTTTTTCGTAGTCACTGTTGGCAAGAGCTAGGCACGAGTAGAATGATATGAAACAACAGAGCAAATAACGCATAAAGTAAAGTACTCTCAGAATTTTATTTAATTGTAGTTAGTTATTTAATAATAAAAAAAAAAGATGGCTAAGCCATCTTTTTTCGATAATTGGGTTTATTAGTTAAGCCTTTTTTACTCTGCGCCCAGCAAGAGCTATTAAAGCTAGTCCAAATACTAACAGCACGCTTGGTTCTGAAACTTCTGTAGTTGGTAACTTTTTCGTAAAAGACACCGTTTCCAGTTTAAAACCACCATGTTTAATATGATCTAACGAACCGAATACACTGTTAAATGCGCCTATCAACCAATATCTAGATGTTGAGCCAACATTATTGTTAATAAAGTATCCTGTATTGTTGGCGTTACGAGTAATCGCTGATGAACCAGACCCCGTTGAGTACAGATTACTTGCGACTTGTTGCCATGTTAATCCAGTTAGGCTACCGCTGAATTTACTTTCATCCAATGCTGCGTAACTCACCCCCAAGTTACCTGAAGTCAAGTAACCAAATGTCGCACCAGTTAAGTTTACTGAGTGAGTAAAATCTACCAAAAAGAAGTCGTAGTCATTACCACCAGAGTAGTTATCAGCAGTGTGTCCATCACCGCCGTCACGGTTAGTAATACCCCAACCACCGTAGTAACGAGCCAAATATCTTGCTTGTTCTATTTTATTATCTTTTCGTCCACCAGTATCAGCCCATGCTGTTGCATTAACTTTACCTGTACTATCTGTAATTTGATTGTATGTATGGCCTTGGCGACCATAATTGGTAAAATCTGCAGTTTGACTTCCGGCAACGGCTACATTGGCTAAGGTTATTAGTGCGCTTACTGTGAGTAGTTTCAGGATATTAACCATTTACAGCTCCGAGTTAATATTAAAATTATGTGGGTCACAACTAATTTAGCAAAATGCGTGCCTAAAATAAGTTGTTGTTTTTTATTGTATTTATTTGTTTTGTTGTTCTTGTTGTAAAGAAAGATGACAGCTTACTAGATTTTTGGCAAATTTATTTGTGACCGGTGATACTGGCTCTACAAATGCTTTAGTGTTAGTTGATAGCCATTATGTAAAATTAATTTTTCGACTATTTTGTTATAATGGCCCAAGTTTTATTTTTTGTATAGGAAGGCCAATGGCAGTTGCATGTGCGAGACATATTTTAGTTAAATCAGAAAAGAAAGCACAAGAACTTAAAGTCTTGTTAGAAAAAGGCAAAGATTTTGGCGAGTTAGCCAAAAAGCATTCAACTTGTCCATCGGGTAAAAAAGGTGGTGATTTAGGGGAATTTAGGCGTGGTCAAATGGTTAAACAATTTGATGACGTTGTCTTTAAAAAGGAAGTATTAAAAATTCATGGCCCGGTGAAAACCAAATTTGGTTTTCATTTGATTCAAACCATTTATCGCCAATAAATTAATTGGGTTTCGTTAGTAATCGTTTTCTTCATTGTCGCGCTTATCTAGCTGCTGATTGCGCTGTTTGATCTCTTTGAGCTGCTCGTCAGTTAAGTTAAATTTTTTAGCTGACTGTTTTAACAGCAGTATTCCGCTAACAATGACGCCAAATGAGATAATAACTATTAGCCAAACCATAATACCGGTACCTTAATTTAACTTGGTTGCTAATGTATCACGTTGGCGGCTGGTTCATAGTATTTTATCTCATAAAAAAAGAGCAACGCTATTGGTTGCTCTTTTTTGTTTTTACTCGTTTTTCAGTGATCAGGCGACATATTCAGGCCCTAAGCCCATGCTCCACAAAATCGCCGATGCGGCCATAATACTCACGAGTAGCACTAAACCACAAGTTACCACTGAGCTTGCGTATATAAAGCCTTTTTCTTCTGGGATGTTCATCATGATTGGCACGCCAGAATAGAGCAAGTAAACAGAGTAACTCAACGCCACCAAGCCAGCGCAAACGAAAAACCATAACACCGGATAAAGCGCTGCAATACCAACCATTAATAATGGCGTTGCTGTGTATGCGGCGAGTTCCAGTGATTGGGTAAAATCTGGTGATGAATCAAACGTTTTTGCCATCCAGTGAATTAGGTAGGCAAGTGCAAAAACACCAACAATCAGCGCAAAGTACATGGCAACTGACATGATCATTGCACTGGTGCTAGTGAGTTTGATCGGATCGCCGGCTCCTATGGTCCAGCCGATATGAGCTGCGGCATAATAGCCACAAATTGATGGAATTAACGCAACGGTTAATATGTGGGCAAGACTATAAAATAAACTCTCGTGACGCTTTTCTATGGTTTGCCATTCTTCTCTTGGATGGGCGTACAATCCCCAAATATGGTTTAGGATCATAGTTATTTTCCTCTCGCTGTCCCCAATTTCAGATATTGTTCAGCTCTTTTGCGCTGATAAACAATACCCCGTTTATCGACATTCTTTTTATTGGTTTATTGTTGTTGTTTTTTTAGTCGATAGTTTATTTATGTCGGATGGCAACAGTTTCGTCAAGAACTGTCTTAAAAATAACCATAGAAAAGCACAGGTTTTACAGTTTATGACAAACTTTGACGAAATTAGACAGCTTTTTAAATGTCGCTGCTATTTTGAGAGCAGGACTAGAACAATTGAAGATAATGGAGGAAGTGGCCTTAGCTGACCTTAACACGTACGACTCGCATGATATCAATATCAAAGCCGGCGACAGACTCTGTGTCTGAGTAATAAGTCAGGTTAACTCGCTGTCCAGCCAGCGAGCGGTATGCTTGTTTTCGCTTGTATTTAAAGGGAACATCAATTCCATCAAGCATTACTGTATTGAGAAACCAATCATCTTGCTCGCGTTGAACGTGAGAGATCACTTTTACATGCTCACTGTGAATGAGCTTCTGGTGTTTATTTAATAAGGTTTTGACTTCTTTTGACATCGACGTTGGTCATTTATTTCTGCTGGACATAAAAATATGTCCTTTGATTGTCCTGCTACTTTATCACTAAACAGTGATGCTTGTGTCGATAAATATTGATCTATTGCAAGGTGATATAAGTTAACTCAGCACTTAGCTAGCGTATATGGTAATATTGCCCCGTTTTTGTTATTCACTTATTTGCACTGAGGTTTTTGTGTCGGTTCAAGCATTACTCGCGCCTGTTTTATCTTTTCTCAAATGTTCAACACCAGAGGCTTGGTTGGAAAAAGCGCGACAACCGGAAAACCTAACGGTATTGCTAACTGACCATATGATTTGTGAGTTAAAGGCGGCGCAAACTGCGATGTATTTGATTCGCAAATACGCGGTTGACAAAGAAAGTGGTGATGCCTTGTTGGCTTGGTTAGCGCCTTATGAAGAGTTTATTTACCGAAAAAATGGCACCCTTGAAGAACTTGCAAACAAAAACACCTTATCAAAACAAATTTTACCGAAAAGCGATTCCGCCTACGGCCAAGATCTGATTGATAAAATGGTACTTTTGATTAAAGAAGAATTACATCACTTTTATCAAGTTTTTGAGATCATGGAAAACCGCGGCATCAGCTACCAGAGCATAACGCCAAGTCGTTATGCCAAGGGCATGATTCGCCACGTTACGAGTTATGAACCGAATACGTTAGTCGATAAGTTGATTATTGGTGCCTATATCGAAGCGCGCTCTTGTGAACGTTTTGCTAAATTAGCGCCAATGCTAGACGATGAACTACACAAGTTTTATATCTCTTTGTTGCGCTCTGAAGCCAGACATTACCAAGATTACCTAACACTCGCCGAACAAATAGCCGGTCGAGATATTAGTGATAGAGTTCAATTTTTTGGCGAGCTTGAGGCTGAACTAATTCTAAGCGACGATCAAGATTTTAAGTTTCACAGTGGTACACCTGTATAACTTTATGTATGAATTCAAACCACATAAATTCACATTAATCAGATGACTGTTGACCAAACACTTTTCTTAAATATGCGTTTGGTTGACATAATTTCTTGCATTATTTTCATTAAGGCCACTTGGTTGCTCGTTAAATAGTCGTTATGATTATTTACAAACTAATAACAATGAGTGACCACCAATGAAAAAAGCCTTCTTATGGGCCAGTGCAATCGTTGTAATGGCCGGTTGTCAGCCCAACACTGACGCTACTAATAGTAATCAATCACCATCAGAGTCTCCAGCGCAGGTAGCTGCGGTAAAAGCTATGTCTGAAAGTGAGCGTTTAAATCAGTGGTTTGCGGAAAAATATGAGCAGCAATTGCAAATGAGCCCACTGATGATGACGTTTCTTGGTCGCAAAGATAAATACGACCAATTTGACGATCTTTCCGAGCAGGCGGAAATAGAGCAATTAGCCTGGATGAAGGCCGCGGCAGAAGAACTAGAAAGTCAGTTCGATTATCAAAAACTCGACCAAGATGCGAAGATTTCTTATGACATTTGGCTTTATCAATACAGCCAAGCGCTGAAAAACGACAAGTTTAGAAATAGCGGCTATGTATTCACTCAAATGCAAGGTGTTCAGGCCTTTTTCCCACAATTTTTAATCAACTTTCACAAGGTTGAAGATTTGTCTGATATGCAGGCGTATATCAAACGTATTGGTGGCGTTTCAAGAGGCATAAGTCAATTGTTAGAGCGAGCACAATCGCGAGCTAAGCAAGGTGTTAGACCACCTCGATTTGCCTACGAAGGCGTTTTACAGCAAGCGCGAGGCATTATTGCCGGCCAACCGTTTAGTGATGTTGAGCAAGCATCGCCGTTATGGGCTGATGCCCAAGCAAAAGTCGCTAAGTTAGTTGAAGGGGAAAAGATTGATCAAGCACGAGCGGATCAATTATTAGCTGACGTTAAAAAGGCATTAAACGAACAACTGCAACCGGCTTATCAAGCACTGGTTACATGGTTTGAAGCCGATATCGACAATACAGATATTGTTGCAACTGGCGTAGGTAAGCAGCCAAATGGCGAAGCGTATTACAATCATCAACTCAATGCCCATACCACCACCGATTTAACTGCGGACGAAGTACACAACATCGGCTTGGCTGAAGTGGCTCGTATTCAAAAAGAGATGGTGGCGATTAAAGACAAAGTTGGTTTTGAAGGTGATTTAAAAGAGTTTTTCAAGTTTATCAAAGACGATAAGCGCTTTTATTACAACAACGATGACCAAGGTCGCCAAGGTTACATTGATGATACCGAAGCCTATCTCGATGCCATCAATAAACAGCTACCTAAGTTTTTCGGTATTTTGCCAAAAGCCGACTTGGTCGTGAAACGAGTGGAGCCGTTTAGGGAGCAAGACGGTGCTGCCCAGCACTACTTCCCGGGGGCGCCTGATGGCTCAAGACCAGGTGTTTATTACGCCCACTTATCTGATATGAACGCTATGCCAAAATCTGAAATGGAAGCGATTGCTTATCACGAAGGTAACCCTGGTCATCACATGCAAATTTCAATCGCCCAAGAATTAACTTCGGTACCTGAATTTAGAACGCAAGCTCGTTTTACCGTTTATTCAGAAGGTTGGGGTTTGTACGCCGAACTATTGGCAAAAGAAATGGGTGGCTACCAAGACGACTATTCTGACTTTGGTCGTTTAATCACTGAAATTTGGCGAGCAGTGCGCTTAGTCGTTGATACTGGCCTGCACAGCAAAGGCTGGACTGAACAACAAGCGATTGATTACTTCAAAGATAACGCCCCCGTTGCTTACGATGCTATTGTCTCGGAAGTACGACGTTATATTGTCTGGCCTGGTCAAGCGACTGCTTACAAAGTTGGTATGCTGAAAATTTTAGAACTACGCGCTAAAGCTGAAAAAGCCTTAGGTGATAAATTCGATATTCGCGGTTTCCACGATACTGTTTTAGGTGGTGGTGCAATGCCATTAGCGATTTTAGAAACTCGAGTTGACCAATGGATTGCTAAAGTTCAGGCGTCAAACTAAACCTTAAGTACAGTGCTTTAATTAGAGAAACTAAAAAAGCCAATTGCGAGAAATCGCAGTTGGCTTTTATTTTCAGTAGTTACTTATAGTGGATTGGTCACTTACATCTATGGTTACATCCTAATCAGTAATTCACTCTGAGTTGACGCAGACCCTAAGTCTAATCAAATACCCAAAAAAGTCATTATGAGTGAAGAATTCGACAACAATAGGAGGCTAAGAATCAATAAATCTGTGCACTTTGTTTACTTGATGCGTTACTCGTTTAACGAGTATTTTCTTTATATGTTTTCTTAGCCAAAGTAACCCATTGTCTGCGCTTTGTCGTTTATGCCATAACATTGAAATCGAGGTATGAGGAATATCGATTGGCGGGTGGATAATTGCAAGTTCATCGCAAGCTAAATAATTGTAGAGAAGTTCAGTAGGCAGAATCGCAATAAGATCAGTCTCTTTAATAACTGGGACTGCGGAGGAAAAACTATTTACTGTAAAAGCAATGCGTCGACTGAAGCCTTGTTGCTGCAAAGCTTGGTCTGTTGGACTAGATACATCACCAGATAATGAAACTAACAAATGCTCGGCTAATGAAAACTCTTCCACTGTTAGATGTGTTTTTGTCAAAGGATGACCTTTACGCATGACGCAGACATAGCTTGTATTAAATAAGTGCTCTGTACAGATATTTTCCAATGAGCGATTACTTTGTCCTATGACAAGATCTACTTCAGCGGTATCTAATATTGATTTGGTGCTAGCTATAGTATAAGGAACCGCATGTAAATTAAGTCCCGAAGCTTCTTTTTCGAATAATTTTCTTAAGTCTAACCAAAGAGCATCAATGACAATATCAGGTAAAGCGACTCTAAAAGTTCGCTTAGCACTTCTGGCCTCAAATTCTTCTGGTTCTATAGCTTGGTTAATATTGTGCAAGGAATCTCGCACTTTGCTCCAAAGGTTATTTGCGTAAGTCGTTGGCTGTATTTTTCGGCCGTCTGGAACAAACAATTTATCACCCCATAATACTCGCATTCGAGATACAGCATTGGATACGGCAGGCTGAGTCATCGATAATCGCTCAGCAACTAGCGTTATTGATTTTTCAGTCATTATTACATCAAATATAACCAATAATTTTAGTTCTTGGGGGCGCATAATTACGTCCTTAATTACTCCTTAAATTCATCATATATTTTTATCTATCGATTGTCATTTAACATAATTCATCAAATTTTTGAATGAATTTAATACCATTATAAAATTATATTTTATCGCTAGGCGTTTTTAATATGAGTTGAATAATCAAACATAAATACAGGGCTGGAAATGAAAAAGATAGCTCAGCTAGTAACTTTTATTTGTTGGTGTGGCTTTGTAAATGCGCACAACCATGATAAAGGCAAAGGTTTTGATATTAAAGTCACTGACCTTGGGAGCAACATTTTTGAATTAAGAACAGAACGCTCAGGGAATGTTGCAGTATTAATAGGAACAGATGGGGTTTTCATGGTCGACACGCAAATGGAACACTTAGTCGAACTCATTGACCACACTCAGAAAAAGCTGTCTCGCAAGCGAGATGTCAACTTAATCCTAAATACACATTTTCATCGAGACCACGTTAGAGGGAATGCTTACTTTAAACAGCGTGGAGCGATTATAATGGCTCACCCCAATGTTCGCCGTTATCTTGAAAAGCCAAAAGCGATCAAGATGTTAGGCCACATCTCTCCTTCGTTTACATCAGAGTATTATCCAACAATTGATATCGCAACTAATACTCTGATAAAAATGAATGGACAAAGTATTGAGCTTTATCACACTCCAAAAGCACATACAAATAGTGACCTCTTTGTTGTATTTAAAGAAGCCAATGTAATACATGCAGGAGACCTTGTTTTTAATAGGCGTTTCCCATTTATTGACATTGACAATGGTGGCTCGGTAGCCGGCTATATTGCAGGCATTGAGAAAGTAATTAAAGTCGCTAACACAGATACGAAAATCATCTCAGGGCATGGCCAAACAGCAACGATAGCAGACCTAGAAGCCAGTATTATAATGTTAACCGAGACGCACAGTATTATTAAAGAATTGATTCAACAAGGCTTGTCTTTAGAAGCTATCAAAGCGTTAGCTCCTTTAGATAAATATAAGGAAAAATGGGATTGGGCATTTATCAGCAGTGATAGAATGATTACCACGCACTACTACGATATTACAGGAATGCTTGAGTAACACTCTATCAATTAAAACAACCTATATTGAGCTTTTGGTTGTAGTTAATTTGAGTTAAGTAGGAGGTAACGATGAATTTAATAGACATTACCAAAATATGCATATGTGCAGCGTTCACATTAGTGGCTGCTAACAGCTTTGCTAAGCAAGACATCATTTTAGCGAAAGACACCAAGGCCGAGGATCATTTTGGTTATAGTGCAGCTATTGATGGTAATACCGTGCTGATTGGAGCACATAAGGCAGATATTGATGGAGTTGTAGATGTGGGAGCAGCGTATGTCTACGTATTTGGTGATAATGGTTGGTATCAGCAAGCCAAGCTTGTGGCGAAGCCATTCTTTGCCGAAGATACAGTTGGCGGCAAGGTCGCATTAAAAAATGATATTGCTATGTTAGGTGCTATGAGAAGGGATGATAAAGGCAAAGACTCAGGTGCCGTTATTTCCTTCGAGCGCCATTTGAATAATTGGAATCAAAGGCAAATTATCACTGCACCTGATGCACAAGCAGGCGATGCATTTGGCCAGAGTATTGCACTGTCAGAACACCACCTTGTCATAGGCGCGCCTCGAAGCGACACGTTAGGTAAAGACTCAGGCGCAGCTTACATTTATAAACGAGAAAAAAACTCATGGCGTTTTCAAACGAAAATTACGGCCAATGATGGTGTCGCTGGAGATTTATTTGGAGTAAGCGCAGCTATTGACAGCAATACCATTCTTATTGGAGCTGATTTACATGATGAAAAAGCAGATAACGCTGGCGCTGTTTATGCTTATGTTCTAGATGACAACCAATGGAGACAAGAAGCTAAACTGATTGCGTCTGATGGTAGTAAAACAGATATTTTTGGTGTCAGGGTTGCTATTTCCGAAAATACCGCGTTAATTTCAGCTAGAAGAGACGACGTTAAAAACATGGGTATCGATGCTGGTTCAGCCTATATTTTTGAGCGAAAAGGTAGTATTTGGACAGAAAAAGCAAAACTGATTTCGCCAGATGGCAAAGCAGACGACAGGTTTGGCCGTGGTGTAGCATTGAGCAAAGACACCGCAATCATAAGTGCAATGAATCACGACTCGAATGGCAGAGATACTGGTGCGGTTTATGTCTATAAAAAAATGTAAATAGTTGGGAACACACCGCAAAAATTACTGCAAAGATAAGCTTACCCAATGATAGATTTGGCTGGAATCTTGATTTGTCTAACGGAGTGGCTGTGATTTCAACACCAAACTACAATGGAAGAGGTATGAATTCGGGGGCAGTATTTGTACAAGAATTAAATAATGAGGCTAAATAGGTAAGATCTAATTAGGTTACTTTATTTTATCTTGGTTAGACAAAACATTTACTTGTGACACCTTAAAGCATACGCCTGTTATAATAATTTTAGTGAAATCTCTTACCTGTAAGGTTGATGTTAAACCACATTGTTGAGGTTAGTTCATAGTACCAAAGGCGCTGCGCAGTTCTACGCAGCAACAGTTTCAGCAATTACACAGCGATTTCTACCGGTTTCTTTAGCTTGGTAAAGTGCTTTATCAGCCCGTTCAAAAACATCTTTCCAGGTGTGATCGTGGTTCACTTCGGCGATACCGATTGATACCGAAATTGGCGGCAGGTAGGTTTGTGTTTGTCGCTGCATTAACCTCAATGCGTGAATTTCTTTGCGCATGGTCTCGGCAATCATTTTGGCTTGTGCCACACTCTGGTTAGTTAGCACAACAACAAATTCTTCGCCGCCAAATCGCACCGCAACATCTTTACTGCTGGTGTTTGACTTGATCACTTTAGCAATGCGCTGAATAACCTTATCACCGACAAAGTGACCAAAGGTATCATTAATTGATTTAAAGTGGTCTATATCAATGGCCAATGAACAATGAGCGTCTTCTAGCGTGACATCGGCGAGCTTAGCATCGCAACCCCGTCGATTGAGCAAGCCAGTGAGTGCGTCTAAGTAGGCTTCTTCTTTGCTTTGCTTGAGCTTTTCTTTTAGTTGATTGACTTCTTGATAAGTTTTCGCCAACTCTTTTGATAGTGACTCATGCTTGCTTTGCGAGTCTGTTAAATTGGTACTTAGAAAGCTCAATACTTTTTGTACTGCCGCTTGGTCGGCATTGTTGTCATTGGCCAAACTCTGATTGAGGGCGCGGTCGGCAAGTTCTAAATTATTTGCCATGGTTTTATCTGAAATCGCCTGTGATTTCAGTTTTTCCATGGTTGCGTTGATTGACTTTTCAAATGGTGCCAGCACTTGGCTTTCGACATTATTGGTTTCAGCAATGTATTTGTGAAACAGCTGATCGATAAATTCTGAGGTCAACAACTTGTCTTGAGCGATGTGTTGCTCAATTTCTTTATTCAGCGCAGGTAGTCTATTACAAACGTAAAGATAAATAACACTGTAATTTATTGGGCTGGGTGCCAACAAGTGTTGGGTAAATATTTGGTGAGCTTTCTCACTGTGTTGACAAGCAGATTCATAACTATCTTGCATTATCATGCGTTTTCTCCATTAGCTTTTAACTATTATTTTTGGCTAATATTTCGGAAAAACTTGGCAGATATGTTACTTATATCAGTTAAGCACAGTAGCTTAACTTGTCATCCTTGGAATTATTCAAGCGTACATCTATAAAACGCAAAAAACACTATTTACTGCATCCTGTGTTAATTGTGTTTTTGTTCAATTTGAACTTGGTGATTATTTTAGCAGCGCCTGCATTTGAATTACAAGCGTATTTAGCATACTCAATGAAAATTTTAATAACAGTAACAAAAACTTAGACTGGTTAGTCAAAGTCTCGCTGCAACAGCTCGAAACCTTCTGGTGTCACTTTTAACCAAGCGCCTTGCTCGTACCAGTCGCCGAGCACTATTCTCGTGGCATCAGCTCGATTGGCTTGCAGGTCGTGTACTGCAGGTCGATGAGTGTGGCCGTGAATCATCAATTGACAATGGTACTTCTCAAGCTGGCTGACAACCTCGCTCGGCGTAACGTCCATAATATCGAGTGACTTGCCCATTTTTGCGTTGGCGCTTTTTTTGCGGTAGTTCTCAGCAATATTTTTTCGGACAAAAAGCGGCAAACTTTTCATTATTCCCTGCCACCACCATGTGCGAGATTTTTTGCGAAAGGCTTGGTAATCGATATCTTGAGTACACAAGGTATCACCGTGCAGAATTAGCGCTTTTTGACCGTATAAATCAACAGTCTCTAGTTCAGGCAGTAGCGTCATTCCGGCTTTTTTGGCGTAACGCTTACCCAACAAGAAATCGCGATTGCCATGAATAAAATAGATGTTTGTGCCGCTATTGCTGAGAGATTTGAGGGCGTCGGCTATTTGATTGACAAAGGGGCTGTCATCATCATCGCCAATCCAATATTCAAACAAGTCACCTAAAATGTAGAGGGTTTCTGCTTTTGGTGCTTGCTCTTTGAGAAAGGTGAGAAAGCAGCCAGTGATATCTGGCCGCTGCTCCGATAAATGTAAATCGGCAATAAAGTAAGTGAGCAATGGCTTACTCTACTTCTACTGCTTCAACAATGATTTCATCTTTTGGTACATCGTCATGGAAGCCAAAACGGCCAGTTTCAACTAAAGTCATTTTGTCGACAATGTCCATGCCTTCAACAACTTCACCGAACACACAGTAACCCCAGCCTTGCATGGTCTCGCTCTTGAAGTCTAAGAAGTCGTTGTCAACTAGGTTGATAAAAAACTGGGCAGAGGCTGAATGAGGCTCTTGCGTGCGGGCCATTGCTAGCGTACCACGCTTGTTGCTCAAACCGTTGTTGGCTTCGTTTTTGATTGATTCACGAGTTGTTTTTTCTTCCATGCCAGAAACAAAACCACCACCTTGCGCCATAAAGCCTTTGATCACGCGGTGAAAAATGGTGCCTTCGTAGTAACCTTCTTCGGCGTACTGTTTGAAGTTAGCGGCAGTGATTGGTGCTTTATCAAAGTCTAAAGCAATTTTGATATCGCCAAGATTGGTTTTAAAAGTGATCATAATCGATTCTCTGTCGTTGAATATGGCGCAAATTGTAACGCAAGATAGGCATCTGTAAAGAAATAAACAAGTTTGCTGATGATTTGATGATTCTGTTGAAACCTTAGGGTACAATTGCCGCGATTTTCACTTATTATCAGGAAGTTTTGACACTATGTTGCAAATATACAATACGCTAACGCGTAAAAAAGAAGCCTTTGTCCCGCTACAAGAAAACAAAGTCGGCTTGTATGTTTGTGGTGTTACCGTTTATGACCTGTGTCATATTGGCCACGCTCGCACCTATATTGGGTTTGATAACATGGTGCGCTTTCTTCGTTTTTCTGGCTTTGACGTTAACTACGTGCGCAATGTGACCGATGTTGAAGATAAAATTATTAAGCGCGCGGCGGAAAATAACGAAGATTGGCTAGCCTTGGTTGAACGCAATATCGATGAAATGTATCAAGACTTTGATGCCTTGAATTTATTGCGCCCTGATATTGAACCGCGTGTGACTACTCACATGGCCGAAATTATTGAAATGATTGGTCAATTAGTTGAGAAAAACCACGCCTATATTGGTCAAAGTGGCGATGTTTTATTCGACGTATCTAGCTTTGCTCAGTACGGTCAGTTAAGTGGTCAAAATCTCGAGCAATTGCAAGCGGGCTCACGAGTTGAGGTTGACGATAACAAGCGCAACCCACTTGACTTTGTTTTGTGGAAAATGGCGAAGCCGGGTGAGCCGGCGTGGCAATCACCATGGGGTGAAGGCCGTCCGGGTTGGCATATTGAGTGTTCGGCGATGAACGCTAAAGAGCTGGGGGCGCATTTTGACATTCACGGTGGCGGCTCTGACTTGGCATTTCCACATCACGAAAACGAAGTGGCACAAAGCTGCTGTGCATTAGACACACCGTACGTGAATTATTGGGTACATACCGGAATGGTACAAGTTGACCAAGAGAAAATGTCGAAGTCACTGGGCAACTTTTTTACTATTCGGGAAGTACTGCAAAAATACGATGCTGAAACCACTCGTTATTTCTTAACGTCAGGTCATTATCGCAGTCAGTTGAACTATTCAACTGATAACTTAGACCAAGCGCGTGCCTCGCTAGAGCGGATATATACATCGTTGCGTGATGTTAGTGTTCCAGCTGATTTGGTGTTTGATCAGAATCATCCGCAAGTGGTTAAATTCTGCCAAGCAATGAATGACGATTTTAATACGCCAGAAGCGCTGGCGGTGTTATTTGAATTAGCGAAAGAATTGAATGTCGCCAAGCAACAACAGAGTGAGCAAGTCGCAACACTTGCCTTGACCTTAAAAACATTAGGCGGTTTGTTGGGGTTATTGCAAATGGAGCCAGCTGAGTTTTTACAAGGTGGCGGTGATGCTGACGAAGTGGCTGAAATTGAAGCGTTAATTGCTCAGCGTAACCAAGCAAGAGCCGATAAAAACTGGGCCTTAGCCGATGAAGCACGTGATAAACTTAACGCCATGAATATTGTGCTAGAAGATAGTGCAGGCAAAACGACTTGGCGTAAGAAGTAATAGGGTTCATTGACTAAAAAAGCGCGCGATAAACTGAGTTTATCGCGCGCTTTTTTAGTTTCTAGGTATATAGTTTACGACTGAGTTTCTCTCGCTTTTGCATAACGAGTAAATAACAAGGCCATCAGTGTTAATATCACTAAGACTGAACTCGAACCACCATGACCATGACTTTCACTGATTTGAATCTGAGTGCTAGGCGCAGTATTCGGTCGCGGATCACGGTCGGCACTTTCTAGCGGTAAGGCATACAAACCATTGGTGTCGTCGGAACTGATGCTGGTGACAATATCGCTGTAACCGACTTCGTACAGGTCGATTAACACGTCATAACCGTCGGCAAAATATCCTGAGCGCAGTGTTGTCACCACTTCATAGCTATCGCTTTCATTGTCGTTCACTATGGTAAACGCGTCAGTGGTAAAGTAGTGCAACCACGGACCACCGTCTCTGCTGAGGTAAAGTTCTGCATAAACATCAGCACTTTCGATTAAACCAAAACCGTCGACATCAGCATCAAAGGTCACGCTGAACGTACTGTAGTAGCCATCGCCGTCAACATCGTCTAGTAGTTCACTAAAAGCATGGTAAATACTAAAACTATGACTAAAGCGCGCACTTTTCTCTAATTGACTTACAGCTGACGCTTGCGCTTGTTTTTGAGCGATAACTTGCTCTCTGGTTTGGTTTAACGCTTTGCCGAGTAGCTGGTCTGGTAGCGCTTCATTGAGGTTACTCGGCTTGTTGTTAGATACTGCCGTATTACCGTTATCGCTTTTGTCATTTAGTTGTGCAGGCGTAGTTAGCTGTTCGTTAACCATAGCGCCGATTGAAGAGCTTGTTACTTGTTGCTGAACTTGTTCTGCTTGAGCAGATGGCGCACTTAACAGTCCAGCGCCTATTGCGATTGCCGCGCTCATAGCCATAAGTGACGATCTTGTTTTGTTTATCGCCGTTGATAATGTCGGTAGCGTGTCGTTATTTTTTTGTAGAAAAGACATCTGTCATCTCCCATTGTTTTAAAGTCGTGCTTGGTTGTGATCAATTAAAACAAAGAGAAACTGAACAAATGCTGAATGAAGCTGTTCAGGCTTCGTTCAGTTAGTGATAGGTAAGCTTGTGTCAAAATCGAACAGTAAAGCTTAAAAGCGAAGGCTAAAACTAACTTGTCTTTTAGCTTTTCGCTGCTTTAGAGGAGAAGGTGATGACACTTATAACGCAAAACACTATTAGTCAAACAAGTAATAGCCAAGCAAATAGCATTCAAACTAAGCTGTTGATAAAAACGTCACTGGTGACAGCCTTGGTATTGACTGCGTTTAGTAGTTACGGCCAAGGTCACTATTCATATCAACAAAGTAGTTTTTATGATCGCGCCAAAGTGATCAGCGTGACACCAATTGTTGAACAAATAAAAATTGCCTTACCACGTCAAAAGTGCAAACCGAGATATTATCAAAAACAGTATCGTCCTCATGATGATGGCGACACATTAACCGCAGTTGCTGGTGCAGTTATTGGCGGTGTGGTTGGCAACCAAGTGCTAAAAAACTCTAAGTATCGAGATATTGGTACTGTTGCGGGCGCAGTCATTGGTGGTTCTATTGCATCTAATAGCGGTCACAATAGTTACCAAGTTCACCACAGCAATGGTGGTTTTAGACATCATCACCAATGTCGCGATCGCTATCAAATAGTTGATGAGATCGTCGCGTATCAAGTCAAATACCGATATCAGGGAGAGATCTTTAGTACGCGTATGAAACACCATCCCGGTAAGCGTATTGATGTTAAAGTGAGTGTTTCGCCGGTTTAATGGCAGCGAGATTGCCCTCGTGATAACAGTTTATTTAAGCGGGGCAATCTATTACTATCAGCGTTAGAGAAGAACTCTTTGAGTCAGGTACAGCAATTATGCGTTTTATGTTTGTGGTAAGTGTACTGGTTGTCGCACTTGGTTTTGGCATTGCGCCGGCCAAGGCGAACAGTGCTAACTACCAAAAAGTATTATTTCAATCGGGACAGGGCGGCCAACAAGCACTGAGAATAAAAAGTGCTCAGCAAGCCGTTCAGCTAGTAAAACGTCAATACGGTGGAAAAATACTGAAAGTACAGCGGCAAAAAGTGAACGGTAAACCGGGCTATCGCGTCAAATTGCTCAAAGACAATGGCAATGTTGTTTCGGTATTAGTGGATGCCAAATCTGGCAGAATTATTGGTTAGATAGGTGTTTTATGCGTTTACTACTTGTTGAAGACGATGTTGATTTACAAACGAATTTAAAAACTCATCTTATGTCGGCGAAATATTCAGTCGATGTCGCCGCTGATGGTGAAGAAGGTTTGTTTCAAGGCTCTGAATATCCGTATGACGCCGCAATTGTCGATGTTGGTTTACCTTTGCTCGATGGCATAAGTTTAATTCGCAAGTTGCGAGCGGAAAACTTCGACTATCCCATCATTATTTTAACGGCTAGAGACCGTTGGCAAGATAAAGTTGAAGGCCTTGATGCTGGTGCCGACGACTATCTGACTAAACCGTTTCAGCCGGAAGAACTATTGGCTCGTTTAAATGCCTTAATTCGTCGCTCTGTTGGCCAGTCAAGTCCAGTCATCGAAAATGGCCCGCTGATGATCAATACCGCAACGTTATCGGTGTCGGTTGCTGACCGCCATATTAGTTTAAGTGGTTCGGAATATAAGCTTCTTGAATATTTGATGCTCCACCTTGGCGAAGTTAAATCAAAAACTGTGTTAACTGAACATATTTACGATCAAGATTTTGATCTCGACTCGAATGTTATAGAAGTATTCATTAGGCGCTTACGCAAAAAATTAGACCCTGAAAGCCGTTACGGTTTTATTGAAACGCTTCGCGGTCAAGGTTATCGATTGAAGAAAATCACCGGTGAGGCTTAGGGCTTCCTTAAATTTAGCGCTTTCTTAAATTTAGGGCTGGCGCATACAGTTGTTAGAATCGTGCTTTTTGAACAAATAATATTAGTCAACTTAGCCGTTAACCCTAAACAACAATCACTAAACAATTATCTGTAAAAATAGTCGCTATTTGTGAATACTAATCAATCAGCAAATCAAACCTCTAATGCTTCAAAACATAGTGCCGGTCAATTTTTTAGCCGCTGCTATCAAGTATTTACCGCTTCATTGAAAGCTAGGTTGTTGACTAGCGCTATTTTTGTTGTCTTAATTGTTCTACCGATTATTGGTATCACCCTCAACCAAGCATTTGAAGCACAACTTAAAAACGCAATAAAAAAAGAACTTACTGCCTACAGCTACTCTATTTTGGCGGTCGCAGAAGTAGATGCTAATCAGCTATTGATGCCAGAACAGCTTTTAGAAAATCAGTTTAACGTCATTCAATCTGGGCTTTATGCCTTGTTCAGTGATTATCAGGCCAACAATAAACTTGATCTCAATGGCGAGAGTAAAGCTAGTGAAGGGGTTGTTTGGCGTTCTTCTTCACTGTTAGGACTTGAGCTACCGGAACAGTTGGCACAGCCAAAGTTGGCAGAAAATAGTTTTGCTTTGGTTGAGCTGGATAACCAAGCGCACTTTATTTTTAGTATTACCATTAACTTTGCCGACAACCTTCAAGATTTACCGCTGACATTGCACATTATTCGCAGTCAGCAAGAGTATTTAGCAAGCTTACAAGAATTTAAACAAACCTTGTGGTTATGGTTGGCGGTACTTATGTTACTACTGTTGGTCAGCCAAGTGTTGTGGTTGTTGTGGACACTGAAGCCGTTAAAAGTGTTAAAGCAAGAACTGGCCGATGTCGAACAAGGCCGAACTGATGAGCTCAAAGCACAATACCCTAGCGAGTTGCAACAAGTCACAGGCCAGGTCAATACCTTGTTGGCAACCGAGCAAAGTCAGCGCAAACGCTATCGCAATGCTTTGTCTGACTTAGCGCATAGTTTAAAAACACCTCTAGCTGTTATTCAGAGTCAGTCTGATTTGAGTACTAACGCCAAAGAGCAGCTTTCGACGATTAACCAAATGATTGAACACCAGTTGAAACGAGCGCAAAGTGCCGGTCAATCATCATGGCATTTGGGGACCGAGATTGCTCCGGTATTAACTAAACTGGCTAATACTTTTAAAAAGCTTCACGCGACAAGCGCCAAACAACTACTAACCGAACTTGGTGATGGTCTTATTTTTAAAGGTGATGAAGCCGACTTAATGGAAATATTGGGCAATCTCATCGACAACGCATTTAAAGCGGCCAACAGCCAAGTGAATGTTAGTATTTTCATTAAACAGCGGTACTTAGAGATTCATGTTGAAGATGATGGCCCTGGCATCGATCAAGATCAGAAAACATTAATTTTAGAACGCGGCACGCGGGTTGATACTTACAAACAAGGCCATGGTATTGGTTTAGCTATTGTTAGAGATCTTGTCGACAGTTATCAAGGCGAGTTAGACATTGCTCGTTCGTCGCTAGGTGGCGCACATTTTATGCTGACCTTTCCAAACTACTAATCCGTTTAGCGGGCTTTTGGTCTAAGCCTAGGACCAATATAACTATTTAATTGAACAAAGCTGTTCAGTTTGTGTTCATCTTATCCACTCTACACTGTTAATACTCGTTACTAACTTAGGAATTAACGATGACAGTGGACAAACGTTTTGATTTGAGCGCTAGGGTAAAAATAGCGCCACTACTATCTGGGGTATTAGTATTATCCCTCAGTGTTATCGCGCCGTCGGCATATGCGACACCACCACCTAAGAACGTTGTTACTGAGTATCAAATTGACGAATATTCAGAAGCAGAATTAGCCCAAATGCTGGCGCCAATTGCGTTATATCCCGACAGTTTGTTGGGGCATATTCTTATTGCTGCAACTTACCCTTTAGAGGTCGTAGAGGCTGCTCGGTGGCAGGAAGACCACAAAGACTTGCGTAAAACCAAAAGAGCTGAGTTGATTGACCAACAAGACTGGGCTCCTAGTGTTAAGGTGCTGATAGGATTTCCCATGGTGCTATCGCGAATGAGCGATGATCTCAGTTGGACACGTGAGCTAGGTGATGCTTTTTTACAAGATGAAGCAAAAGTACTGGCGAGTGTTCAAGATTTGCGGCATCAAGCAAAGCTCGCTGGCACGCTAGCTGAGTTAGACAAAGTGGATGTAGAGTACCAAGACAAAACCATTATTTTGCAACCGGCCAAAAAAGAGATTGTCTATGTGCCTTACTATGACTCTCGCCATGTTTATGGCGATTGGCGTTGGCGTCACCACTCGCCAATTTACTGGCATAACCGCATCGGCTACAGGTATGGCAACCACTATCATCGGCATCGCGGTCATTTAGGCTGGTATAGCGGTGTCGATATCTCGTTTAACTTTTTTTTCAATGCGGTCAATTGGCACAATCGTTATGTTGTGGTCAATTTACCTCGCCATTATTCATATCGAATCCATCGTAATCATCACAGATATTATGGCCGTCACGCGCTTATAAATGATCGCCACACCAGAAGATGGCAGCACAACCCATATCACAGACGCAGCGTAAGCTATGGTGATTATCGAACACGTGCGAAATACCTGAGTAGTTCTTCATCGGGCAAAAAATATAGAAGTAGTAAAAAACGAGACCAGCACTACGCTAACAGCCGCTATTACCGGGATAGAAAACACGTTAGTCGCTATAAAAATAAAAAATATAGACATAAGGATAAGGCCTATAACCGTGTTACTAGCTCGACTAAAATACGTAAAGTGGTCAAACAGCCCAGTAAATATCGACACAAAACAAGCCGAGATAAGAACTATTACTCAGCACATAAAAAAGTGATAAAACGACAGCAAGTCAAACACAAGTATCGCACTAACAAGAAACAGCGCAGCTACCAAGGCCAAACGCGTAAAGTAAAACAAGGATATAGAGTTAAAACAGCAAGCAAGAGCCGACACAGTAAACAGCGCTATAAGCGTCGTGAATAAGTGACCGGTTTATCCTCTGGGTAAGGGAGTACTAGCTGCTGAAATGCACATAGCAACAATAATAATGCTTCAGTGGCTAGCTTTTTTAATCTGGATGTAAAAACTGGTGTGAGTTTAGCAGACTAACAATCTTTAGCTTTTAAATTACTGTCTATTTTTAGCGGGTGCTTAATCTTTTTCCAATAAGTGACTTTCCCTGCAACATTGACATGGGGGAATTTGTTACCGTTAGTTGCTTTTCCAAGAAAATCGATGAGTTTTTGATAACTGTCGTGAGCGCTAATATCTATTTCTAGCAAGTCTTCTTTGCGATCAGCAAAGTAATCGTAAATGTCTCTTTGATGCTTTTGATAACAGTCGAGTAAATGTTGGTCATCATTAATGGCTTCAATACTCAATGGCGCAAATATCTCGCTGTAGCAGCGTTTTAATGTTGGATTAAAACCACCGTCAGTGCGGGTTAAGTTTTTCTGCATGCGCAAAAGTAGTTGCTTAATCGACGGCAACCAGCGTTCAGCACTGCGAGTTAAATAGATGAATTTGGCATTGGGGTATTGCTTATCAAGTGTTTTAAAATCGCAAAACACTGGCGTGTCTGCAATCGCTTGAGCGTTATCTAGGCAGTGCGGGCTATAAGCAGTGTGAGCAACGGAGTAACCGAGTTCAAGTAGACTAATACAAATGCTTGTAGTACCTGTGCGAGGCAAGCCGATAATAAATAATTTATTGTTTGAATGTTGAAGCATTATTCAGTGGTAACTAGTATCGCGCGATATGTTGCGCTAAGAGAGCCTCATAATACCACTAATGGTTAATTATCTGATGATAAATTATTGCTCACAGTATACTTCGACTTGTCGCTGGCTCAATGCTAGCTGTTGTTTCTTGTCTTCTTCAGAGAGCAAAGTCGTATTGCCGTCTTCGTCTGTGTATTGAATATCGTCGAAGTTGGTCAAGGTCTTAATATTTTGTTTAGCTTCTTCACAGCGCTCTGCCATTTTTTGTGCAACGAGTGACTGGTTTGCTGGAGAAGTTTCATTATTGGTAAGAGTAGATGATAGATCTGAAGCAACTGAAGGCGATTCAGACGGCGCAGGTGTTGCACTTTTTGCCATCGTAATTTCAGTATAATTATTATGGCTAGGTTGATGTTGGCTAAAGTGAACGACATTGTCTTCGTCTACCCAGCGGTAAATCACCATGCCTTCGGCGCTGACAGTCGTATTTGAAAGCAATAACAGCGTACTTAAAACTACCGATTTTCTTATTATATCCATGACTTTATCACCGAGCTACTGAGATAAACAGTTGTTATCACTCTTTTATAGCAATTGCGACTAGATAACACAATTAATTATTGGCTCAGTAGATTTCATTATGACTGGATTAGCAGATATGATAAATTGTCCCCACAAATTCTAGTTAATTAATAGTTTCTTCATGACAGTGAGTAATTCAAACGAACAATCTAAAAGCCGTGGTATTTATCTGTTACCTAACTTATTAACAACCGCCGGCTTATTTTCTGGCTTTTATGCTGTTGTCTCTTCAATGAATGGCCATTTTGTTAGCGCGGCGGTTGCCATTTTTGTCGCCATGATTTTTGACGGTTTAGACGGTCGTGTTGCCCGTATCACCAATACGCAAAGTGCTTTTGGTGCTGAATACGACAGTATGGCCGACATGGTGTCATTTGGCATTGCGCCTGGATTGGTTGCCTATAATTGGGCGTTATCGGGAATGGGGAAATTTGGTTGGCTAGCCGCTTTTATCTTCGTCGCCTGTGCCGCGCTGCGCTTAGCTCGTTTTAATACCCAAGTCGGTGTTGCCGATAAAAGATATTTTCAAGGGCTTGCCAGTCCGGCCGCCGCGGGCGTATTGGCTAGTTTAGTCTGGGTAGGTGGTGAATATGAAATCAATGGTAATGACTTTGGTTTTATCATTGGTTTGTTAACTATCGCTCTTGGCTTATTGATGGTAAGTAACTTTAGATACAACAGCTTCAAAGAAGTCGACTGGAAAGGTAAGGTTAATTTTGTCGTAGTACTGCTTATTGTACTCGTTTTTGTCGTTGTTGCTGCCAGTCCTGCGGAATTGTTATTAGCAATTTTTGCACTGTATGCAGCATCTGGGCCTGTAACGACGATTCGCAGTGTTAAAAAGTTAAAATTAGAACACGTTGTTGGTGATGACCAAGATGCTGACTTCAATGCTAACTGTGAAAAGAATGTTGTTGAAGCAGAATCTGTTGAATGTGAAAAAGCGGAAGATAAAAAAGATAAAGTTTAAGCGTATCTAAGCTCCTAAACGTTATATTAAGTAAAAAGCTCTCTAGTAGGGCTTTTTTTATACATGCAACCAAGGTTTTGTTGCTTATTTGAGCGTTTAACCAAAAAAACGAAAAAAGTTTAAAATAAGTGTTGACGGCCAGATAAAAATCTCTAAAATGCGCATCCACTTCCACGGGGCAGCCCAACGAAGTGTTTTGATAAGTTTAGTGAGCGAATATGCTAGGTAAACGGGTCAGATAACTTAGAAAAATAAATTAAAAAATTTTTCAAAAAGTTGTTGACATCAAAACTAGGAAGCGTAAAATTCGCATCCTCTTCAACGCACTAATGACAACGCTTCGAGCTAAGTTAGTCAGTTGAAACGCTTCTCACGAATGCGATGAGTAAGCAGCATCATTAAGATGCAGTTCTTTAATAAGTAGTTATCATGCAATGTGTGTGGGCATTCACGACGATGATAGATTCAACTAAAAGTTGCTTCGGCAACGAATTTATCTTGATGAATGTCTATATACAAACTTAATAAGTTTTATAGTACAGAATTCATTGAGCAGAAGCTTTTAGCTTCACAAACGATTTTAATTGAAGAGTTTGATCATGGCTCAGATTGAACGCTGGCGGCAGGCTTAACACATGCAAGTCGAGCGGAA
>NZ_JAGHQT010000005.1 GCF_017744155.1 Endozoicomonas sp. G2_1
TAACTGTTTATGCTTAGCGACAATAGCGTTGTGGTACCACCTGAATCCATGCCGAACTCAGAAGTGAAACGCAACTGCGCCGATGGTAGTGTGGGAGGTCCCATGTGAGAGTAGGTCATCGCTAAGCGCTTATTAAGAAAAACCCGCAGCTAACACTGCGGGTTTTTTGCGTTTACGG
This sequence comes from Endozoicomonas sp. G2_1, assembly GCF_017744155.1. GTDB lineage: Bacteria > Pseudomonadota > Gammaproteobacteria > Enterobacterales > Alteromonadaceae > JAGHQT01. Next base: position 179 of record NZ_JAGHQT010000005.1, read on the forward strand.
AAAAAAATATCGTCTAATACTCTCGGAATATCGCATATCACCAAGCTGTCGTTTGCCTATTATCGTTATACTCAATAGTCCCTTTCATATAGGTTACAGCGACGGGTTTAGACGCAAACCAACCGTTAAAAGAGTCTTCGTATAGAAATGACTAGCCTTCACTCCTAATGCATTTCTTCTGAACTATCGTCGTTTGAATCTTAGACCACTGCTTATTTTATGATATAACATTGATGTGACCATCTAAGGATAGCTGTCGTGGGTGAGCTTGTATTAGATTCCAATATATCTATTAGAATTCCGTTGACGTTAGTTTATTAGCTCAGTAAGTTTAACTCGAATATAGCGTAGCTATACCAACACTTTTAAAGGTTTGGTCACAGCGTTGTTTTTAGTGCGAGTATCATCTGAACCAGGTCTTTTTGCGTTAGATAAAAAAAGCCCTGCTTAAGCAGGGCTAATGACATTTAGGAAATGCGTCATTCAAAGGGGTGTGATGAAGCAATAGTCATGTTATTAACTTCTTCATCTTTAGCTTAGTTAACTCGCGATAATTTAACAGGACTAAGATTTTTGCTCTTCATAACCTAAAGCTATAATTTCTTTTTTCAAGAAAGGTATAAAGCTCTCTGCGACTTTAGGTAGGCCCCTATTTTCAAGGTATATGCCATTGACTGGAAAGTTAATGGCAGGATCAAATGATGCAACACCAATGTCATCAGTAAGGTTACCCATAGCTGTGTATCTATCAACGACACAAACCCCCAATCCTCTTGCTACTAATCTAGCCGCAATAAAGTAGGTCTCTACTTTAATTGGGAACTTGAGTTTAATGTGCTCTTCTAAGATTCTATGCCAAACAACATCACCGAGTGGTCCACTTTCGCCAATATCGATGAATTCGTAATCTTGGAGTTCAGCGAGTGATAGCTTTTTCGGACAATGAGGGAACTTACTCTTTGGATAAACGACAACAAGCTCAGATTGACCGAATTCGATTGTTTTAATGCCAGCTACTGGGTTAGGTGAAAATAGAACAGCAAAATCACACTTGTGTTCAAACAGTGCTTGAAGCACGGCTTCATTGTGAACTGCTTGGATGTTAAAGCTGACCTTCGGGTGCTCTTCATGGAAGGCTGCAACGGCGTTTGGTAATACATCAAAACCCAACGCAGGAGTTATACCAAGAGAGATATTACCAAACTCTGATTTTTTTATATTAGTCGCTGTATTTTTAATAGAGCGCATTTGTTGATAAATTTTATCAACTTCGTCAAAGAGCATTTCAGCTTCTTTGGTTGGGATTAGCCGACCTTTGACTCGATCAAAGAGCTTGAAACCAAGTTGGATTTCAGCGTGAGACAACACTTTACTTACTGAAGGCTGCGAGACATTCAGCAGTTTTGCAGCATTAGTTATTGAGCCAGTAGTATAGATCGCGTGAAATATTTCTATATGTCTTAATCGCATCGCCTTTATCCCCTTTTATTGTTGTTTTATTTACAATCAAGCTCGGAGCTTAATAGCTGGCTAACTCTCCTTAGCCAGCTTGTGCTTCGCCATACTTAACCTGTCACAAATGGCAGGCTTAAGTACAATTGAATCACTAATGCATTGGTAATATCGATAAAGAAAGCCCCTACTAAAGGTACTACTAAGAAGGCTTGTGGAGAAGGACCATGGCGAGCGACAAGCGCCTCCATATTTGCTACCGCTGTCGGCGTCGCGCCTAAACCAAAACCACAGTGACCACCAGCCATAATAGCTGCATCGTAGTTTTTACCCATGATGCGGAAAGTTACGAAATAGGCAAACATCATTAGTACTGCAGTTTGAATAAGAATAATAAACAACATTGGGCCAGCTAGTGCGGCTAACTCCCATACCCTTAGCGACATAAGTGCCATGGCTAAGAATATTGATAGTGCCATTGTGCCCCATAAATCGATACATGCGCGGCTAACGTTATACATTTTTGAAAACTCGCAAATGTTGGTTGCTGCTACACCAAATAGTAAAGGTAGTAGAAAGGCAGGTAATACCACACCAGCTTCTTTCAATCCCATATGAGCTACATGACCAACTGCCATACACAGTAAGATGATAAATAAGGTTTCCATCATCTTCTTAGGTGTGACTAAGTCGTGATCTTCAGGGTTGAAGGTCACCGTGTCGTCCATTTCTTCGTGAAACTCAGCAGGTTTTAAATTGTGTTTTTTGATCAATCTCTTAGCAACTGGACCACCGACAAGACCACCCAATACTAAACCAAGTGTTGCTGCCGCCATTGCAAGTTCGAAAACGCTGCCAGGCATACCGTATTCGGCAATAAATAGATCTGAATAAGTCGCACCGTTACCATGACCACCAGAGAGGGTAACAGAGCCGCCAATTAAGCCCATTAATGGTTCTAAGCCCGTCGCCATAGCCACCGAAACACCAACAGCGTTCTGAACCAACAAGTAAGCAGTTGCGACCCCTAAGAACAGGACAACTTTTGGACCACCTTTGATCAATAAACTGAAACTCGCGCCCAAGCCTACCGTGGTAAAAAAGAGAGTCATCAATGGGTTTTTGAAGCTCATGTCGAACTGCAAATGAAAATCAAACCCGAAGTGTGCAACAGCTGCAATTAATGAAAAAACAATACCACCAACAACGGGCTCAGGAATGTTATTGTTTCTTAGAAAGGCTATTTTGTTATTAAAAAAGTAACCGACAAAGAGTATTACTAGTGCGACTAATAATGTCTCGATAATTCCAACTTCAACATTCATATTTTGATAAACCTCATTATTGTTTTCTCTGCTAGTTTCGTGGCTTCTAGCTTATATTCTTGGGTTTAAATGCTCAAAAACTACAGAGCAATTTAGGGCGTTGAAACCTAAAGTAACATTAATTACTAGTTAGGTAATTTGCTTTTATCAAAACATAGTATAACTTTTGGTTATGTCTTTGTAACGATCAATCAATTGAATCTAGTTGAATATTTGTTCATTTTAGAAAAAGGTATAGATACTGTTTATAACTGTATAAAAATAAAGCCATATAAGAAAATAGAAACAAGGGTAAGTTATGAAAGCAAACATGATTAAGAAGCCTAAGCTTAAGCATTTAAGCTTATGTGTATTAACGGCACTAGCCCCTCAATTGGCATTTGCACAAGATGCTGAAGAAAAAGAAGTGGAGCGTATTGCGGTCGTTGGTTCAAATATCAAAATCAACCGAGACACAGGTGCGTTGCCTGTAACTACAGTGGGTGCTGAAGAAATTGAGAACACAGGTGCTCTTTCTGGTGACGAACTACTCGCTGAAATTCCACAAATTGGTGACACTGGCTTTAACGAAGCAAGAGCTGGTGCAGGTGTTAACGATGCTCGTGGTGATGTTTCTTCTATTAACTTACGCGGTGCTGGTTCAGGTAATACGCTAACGCTTTTGAACGGTCGTCGTTTAGTTCTTCACCCAGGTACTCAGTCTGAAAACCGCGTGCCAATTACTACGGTTAACTCTAATACGCTTCCTGTTAAAGGTTTAAAGCGCGTTGAAGTACTTCGCGATGGCGCTGGTGCTGTTTATGGTTCAGACGCTGTAGCTGGTGTTGTTAACTACGTATTGCGCGATGATTACGAAGGCTCTGAAGTAAGTGTTCGTTACGGTGAGTCTGAAGGTACCAGCCGCAACGATTTAAATATTGGCGGTATTACTGGTTTCTCATTTAATGACGACAAATCTCATTTAGTTATTTCAGCCAACTATTTGACTCGTGACGGTTTGGCAGCGACTGAACGTGCATATGCTGCTGAAACAGATTTGCGTTTAGACCCTCGTGTACCTGAAGCATTGCGCAACGATACTGATTTAGACAATAGTCATTTAGGTTCTCCATGGCTTGAATATCAGTTAGGCACAACTTCTGGTTCTTCAACGCGTTTCCACGTTCAACCAAGCACTGAATCAGGTTGTATTGACAACCAGCCATCTGGCTTATCTGCAGGCACTTGTATTGATCAAGGTTCACTAGGTCGCAATCAAAGATATAACCGCAACCTGGTCAACTCACTTGTTTCTGACTTAGATCGTGCAAATTTATACGGTATTTATACGCAAGAATTAACTGATGATTTAGAGTTATTCGCTGAAGGTATCTACTACTACGCGAAATCAACACGTGATCGTTTCGCTCCACATATCATTAGTTCACAACGCTTTACTGTTGCTGCTGACGCTTTCTATAACCCAACTGGTGAGTTGATTACAGTTCGTAACTACCGCGCGGTTGATGCAGGTCCTCGTGTTACTGAAGTTGAAGATAATAGCTATCGTGCTTTAGTTGGTTTACGTGGTTACGTTGGCGATTGGGATTGGGAAACTGGCGCTTTATACTCGAAAGCGAAAACTGAAGATACCACCTTTAACTGGGTGCGTTTAGATTTACTCGCTCAAGCAGCCAACAGCACAAACCAAGCTACCGCATATAACTTGTTCAGTGGTGGTGATCCAACAAATCTCGATTCTGCTTTAGATCCAACAGCTAACTCACAAGCGGTTATTGACTCAATCACCGATACTATATTCAGAGATGCAGAAACAGAACTTGCATTGGTCGATTTCAAAATGTCGACACCAGCATTGTTTGAATTACCTATGGGTGAAGTAGGCTTTGCTTTTGGTACTGAATTTAGACGTGAAACGTATGACGAAGACCGCGATACCATTTTAAATACCAACTTTGTTGATCCAAATACTGGTGCGACATTAGGCGGTAGTAACGCTTTGGGTAATAGCCCAACATTAGATAGCCGTGGTAGCCGCAATGTTTTCTCAGCTTATGCTGAATTCTATGTTCCGCTACTAACTGATGCACCATTTGCTGAATCAGTTGATTTACAAATTGCTGCGCGTTACGAAGACTTCTCTGACATTGATCAGGACGTATTGAAGCCTAAAGTGGCTCTTTCATGGGTAGCGAACGAATATGTTCAGTTCCGTGCTTCATTCGCTGAAAGTTTTAAAGCCCCAGGCATTCCTCAAGTTGTTACGGCTGGTTTAGCACGTTCAAACAACACAATTGATCCTGTGTTTGGTATTGAGCAAGGTACTACTGAAATTCGCAGTGGTAGTGACCAGTTAGAGCCTGAAGACAGCACAAACAAAGCGGCTGGTATCGTACTAAATCCAACCGAAAATCTAACGCTTACGGCGGACTGGTGGCAAATCGAACAAGATAACGCTATTGGCCAGTTAAACGTACAAACTCAAATTTTATTTGATGCGTTACTTCGCAGCCAAGGTTCTGCTAATGAAGCTGTTGTGCGTAATGCAGCAGGTGAAATTGTTCAAGTGAACAATGCTTACTTAAACTTGTTGCCGAGAAAGCTACGCGGTCTTGATTTTGGTATTTACTACGACTTCAGCACGGATATTGGTGACTTTGATATCAAACTAACCGGTGCCAGAATGTTAGAGTTCTCGCAAGAAGTTGATACTGTTACTCAGCAGGTATTAGCGGCTCAAGCTGCTGGTAATACAGCGCTTCAATTTGAAGGTCAGGATGTCAACGTTCCTGGTGCGGCTGGCACTTTACTTGCGCAAAATGGTAATCCTGAATGGCGCGCTAATGCGACCATTGCATGGAAGCGTGACAATTGGAGTGCGGGTTTAACGGGTCGTTATATCAGTTCTTTCGTCGATACTAGTGTAAATAATACCCGTGACGAAAATGGTGACGTGATCTTCTTACCAGTTGATAGCTGGTTTACCACAAATATGTATGTTAACTATACCTTCGAGCAAGGTTCGTTAGAAGGCACTAAGTTAACCTTTGGTATCCGCAACATCGCGGACCGTGAGCCACCGCTAGCCGATGAAACTTTTGGTTTTGACGGTAGTGTTCACAACAGCCAAGGCCGTTACTTCTACCTAGGTGCAACATACAAATTTTAATTGGCAACAGAGTTGAAACACTCTTTGTTTAGCTAATCAAACAATGGCTCGACTGGGGAACCGTCGAGCCATATTTTTCTCTACGGACAAATACAAAGGTAATAACATGAAAAAGCTATTGCTTACTTGCTCATTATTATTTTCCACCAGCGTGCTCTACGGTTGTGGCGCTACTGATACGACAACTGATAGCAATGTTACTAGTAGTAATGGGCAAGCATGTAATGTAGGTGATGTTCAACTACTGGCAGACTTTCCAACTTCTAGAATGGATGAGTGTCGTCGAGTTGGCAGCAGTGAATTTGAGGTTGTCTTAAAGCCTGAAAATACGCCAATTAATTCAAGTGTCTGGTACGCATTTAAAACGGTTGCTAAGCAGCCTACTAAAGTTAAAGTGACCATGAAGGTTGACGGCGATGTGCATCGCTATTTGCCAAAAGCGAGCACCGATTTAAAAACGTGGTCACTTATCGACTTTAATGATGATGGTGAGCTGCGCTCTTTTTCAGTAACAGCCAATAGCACGCCAACATACATCGCAGGTCAAGAAATTATAAATAATCAATATTACGTAGACTGGGCGAAAAAACTTCAAAATATGACTGATATTAGTCATGAAGTACTGGGCCACTCTATTCAAAACAGACCTATTTACAAGCTTGAAACAAAAGCGGATAGCAACAAGTGGTTGGTGCTTCTAGGTCGTATGCATCCGCCAGAAGTAACAGGCGCATTAGCTTTATTTCCGTTTGTTGAAACCTTGTTAGCTGATAACCAACTCGCTAATGATTTTCGCCGTCAGTACAATATTTTGTTGATCCCTAATATTAATCCAGATGGCGTTTATGCAGGTAATTGGCGTCACAACATGAATGGCGTTGACTTAAACCGAGACTGGAACAAATTCAAACAGCCAGAGGTACAACAAATCAACGCTTATTTAGAGCAACTTGTTGCCAATGGCCAAAAAATTGAATTTGCCATCGATTTCCATTCTACTCGTCGCGATATTTTTTATACCATGCCGTCTGACTATGGTGTTGAAAAGCCTTATTTTGTCGAGCATTGGCTTGGTGAGCTAGATCGTCAAATGCCTAAATTTGAAGTGATTCAAAAACCTGGCAATAACCCAAATGCAGGTGTTTCAAAGCAGTACTTTGCTGATAAGTTTGGTATTCACGCTATTACCTATGAAATGGGTGATAACACCGATAGGCAAGAAATTGTTCGCATAGCAGATAAAGCGGCAACGACTTTAATGTCAGTGATGCTTTCGGAGCAAGACCACAACGTTAAATAAATCGACAAATACAATTAGGTGCTATTATTAGTAGACACACTAAGGTCAACGCTATACTACTATGACCTCAATAACTAAAATAATAATACTTAATTATGTCGTTGCTATTGAAAGAAAAATATAACTCCTTCCTGAGCCAGGCAATTGTTTGTCTGGCTTTGTTGTTTTTAGCTTTTACTAGTTCAGCTAACCACTTAAAACAAATTAAAAGCGCAGTTGCACCAGAGTTTGTCAATGGACTTCATGCAAAATACCTAGCGTATATTGCCGATAAATTAGAAATGTCTTTAGTGATTAATCAGATGCCGTTTGCTAGGCGTTTGCAGGAAATGCGTACTGGTGGTATTGATATTATGGTTGGTTTGGTTAAAACCGACAGCAGAGAAGATGAGTTTTATTATCTTCAGCCTTCTTATGAATCACTCTCTTTTAAATTTTATAGCTTAAAAGAAAACAGAGCTTTAATAAGTGAATACAGCGACCTTGCCAATCTTGTTGTGGGGATTAATCGACATTCTGTCTATTTCGAGCAGTTCGATAAAGATAATTCTATCGTGAAGGTTAACGCTAGTGGTTTAGAAAATAACATCCAACTATTGCTTAAGAAAAGAGTAGACGTATTTATCCATTACCAACAGAGTACCGAGCCGCTGTTAGCGAAGTTGGGATTGACCGATCAGATTGTTGCCACAGAATTTCAAGTTGATAATTTAGTTGAACACTACGTTACCATTTCAAAGAAGTCGCCACTGGTAAATTACAGAGAGCAAATTGAAAAAGTCATTGCCGACGGGGTTGTCAGCAATGACTTTTTAAAAATCAGACTAGCGCACTATCAAAAATAAGTGCGCTAAAGCAAGCTTGAGTAATTATCGTTATTCGCTATAGCGCAAAATGGCTAATTGTAGCCCAACACGTAAGTATCGTTTGCTCCATCTAAGGTGTTAAAAAATTTAGCAAAGTGATTTTCCTTGACCTGCGCTGGTTTTTTAGTTGTTGGCTTTTTATCCGCGTCAGTCGTTTGTACGTGCTCAGTGTAATTTTTATTTACATTTTTTTCGGTATTCATAGTGATTCCTGTGCTTGCTTATTAATCAATAGTAAGACTGAATCATTATTCATAAAAATGACATAAGTAATTCATGTATTGGTCATAAACATTAGTTATGCCTATGCCTTGAGTAGCATAAATAACAAGGGATATAGCTAATTTTGTGAAGGGTGTATAGCTTTTGGCTATGTACTATTTAACTAAACTCATTAGTAAAGCTATTGTTTCTATTCTACTTTTAAATCGTTGAATGAAAATCAACCAGCTCAACGCTGATATAAATTAAAAAATAGTGGGAAGCATGAAATGTTTAAACTAAAGAAATTGTCAGAATCTTTATTGATTGCTTTTGCTGGCTGTGCCGTTGCGAGTGCACCTGTATTCGCACAAGAAGAACAGCCAAAAGAAGAAGAAGTTGAACGCATTGCAGTAGTTGGTTCAAACATTAAAGGTAGCACTATGACCAGTGCTTTACCTGTTACTGAACTAAACGCTGAAGAAATTGAAACCACAGGTGCCGTAGATGGTGATGAACTCTTGCGTTCAATCCCACAAGTCGGTGCTGTTGGCTTTACCGCAACTCGTGGCGGTAATACTGGTGTTAACGCTGCTCGTGGCGACGTTGGCTCAGTAAACTTACGTAGTATTGGTGAAGGTAACACGCTTGTGTTACTCAATGGTCGTCGTATGGTTAATCACCCGATTACCCAAACAAGCTTCGGCGTACCTGTAACCTCTGTTAACTCAAATACCTTGCCTGTTTCTGGCTTGTCGCGCGTTGAAGTCTTACGTGACGGTGCTGGTGCACTATACGGTTCAGATGCTGTGGCCGGTGTTGTTAACTACGTAACTAAAGACAACTATGAAGGTGGTGACTTTAGAGTGCGTTATGGTGCCGAAGAAGGTACTAGCCGCAATGACTTGTCTATCGCGGGTAGCAAAGGCTTTGAATTTAACGATGGCCAGACATTCTTCTTAGTCAGTGCCAATCTAAACCGCCGCAAAGGTATTCTTGCTTCTGAAAAAGATTATGCAAGCAACCAAGATCTGCGTTCACGTGCACCTGAAGAATTCCAAAGTGTTATCGGTTTTGATAACCGCTCAAGTTTAGAACCTCATGCTTCACTAAACTTCCTTGGCTTAGGTTCATTCCGTATCCGTCCAACTAACTTTGTTCGCGATAATGGCAGTTTGCGTGATGCGTCACAATGTGGCGGCCGAGGTGTTACTGCTGAACAAGCCGTGTTGGGTGATGTTTGTTTACAATCAGGCGGTGGCCATGATCGTGCATTACGCCCTAACCGTAACGAAGATCGTACGTTAGCGCCGGATATCGACCGCATAAATGTTTATACGAGCTTAAGTCATGAGTTTGACAGCGGCTTTGAATATTACAATGAGTCGACTTACTATCGCGCTAAAGCGAAGCGTCAGTGGGAACAGTCTGCTATTTTGAGTAATGGTACGTTCGTTGTTCCAGCACAGAGTTACTACAACCCATTTGGTCCAGTGACATTTGCTGATGGTCGAGTGAACCCTAACCGTATCCCTGGTTTAGATACAAGTGTGGTTCCGGAAGAAGGTCTTGACTACACCTTGCGTATCCGTCCAACAGATACTGGCCCACGCCGTGTAGAAGTAGAAAGCGATAGCTTCCGTTTCTTAAACGGTTTACGCGGTACTTACGATGATTGGGATTGGGATACTGGACTTTTATATAGTGAAGCAGAAACAGTTGATACTGCATACAACCGTATTAGCTCACCATTATTCTTAGCGCAATTGAGCTTAGACACGCCAGATGCTTATAACCCATTTACTGGCGTAAATCCGGCGGTATTGTCTAGTATTCAAGACTTTAGTCCAAACCCTCGTTCAAGCATTGATCCATTCATCGTCAATTCATCTCGTCGTGCAAAAACGAAATTGACTATGATTGACTTCAAAGCATCTAACCCATTCTTGTATGAGTTACCTGCTGGTGATGTTGGTATCGCATTTGGTTTAGAGTGGCGTAAAGAAGAGTTAGACGAAGATAATAGTGATATCTTTGATGGTTCAGACCCATTTGTTGAAGGTAACTCAAACCCAACTAACTTGAGTAGCCTTGAAGGTAGTAGTGTTCGCCCAGATGTTTTCGCTGAACGAAAAGTATTTTCTGCTTATGCAGAATTGGCGGTACCAATCTTAGCGGATTTACCAGGTGTTCACACCTTAGACGCTCAGTTAGCGGTTCGTTATGAAGACTTTGATGATGTTGGTAACATTACTCGTCCCAAGTTAGCGCTTTCTTGGTATCCGGTAGAAAACTTCCAAGTTCGCGGTGCTATTTCAAAGGGCTTCCGTGCGCCTAACTTGATTCAGCTTAACTCGCCAGGTACATCAATTACCACAGGTGTTGATGATTTTGCTGAAGGTATTGCTTTAGGTACAGGTGATATCAACGGTGAATTTGATGGTCAAGATATCAGTAATGGTAACTACTTGTTAGAAACGTCGGGTAACCAAGGCCTAGCTCCTGAAAAGAGTGAAAATATCAGTGTCGGTGTCACTTTCACACCGAACGACGATTGGGTTTTAACCTTTGACTGGTGGGAAGTTGAAACTGAAGGCACTGTAGGCGTACTTTCAGATGAAAACGAATCTCGACTTGATGCTGTTTTACGTGCTCAAGGTTCGTCTAACCCTCGCGTTATTCGCGGTACACCAGATGCAGAGAATCCACTTGGTGCTATTACTCAAATCGTACGACGTTATGAAAACTTAAATACTCGTACAGTAGCGGGTTACGATATTAGTGCTTTGTATAACATGGACACTTCAATCGGTGAGTTTACTTTCAAAGTAAATGGTGCTCGTACGCTTAAGTTCAATCAGACTGCTGGTGGTGATGCGGCAGCTATTGTTAACTTTGGTGCAGATGATGCTGTATTAGGTTCAGCGGTAGGTGACATTGTAGGTACAACTAACATTCCAGAATGGCGTGGTACTGCATCAATCAACTGGAAGAGTAAAGACGACTTATGGCGTTCAGGTATTTTCGTGAACTACGTTGGTGCTGTTGACGAAACTGGTATTTCTATCACTGTTGATGGCAACCGTCGCTTCTACACGATTGACCGTCACGTAACAGCAAACTACACGTTAACGCGTAAAGAGTTCATGAATAATGAAAACTTGAGCGTTACCTTCGGTATCAACAACATCTTCGACCAAGATCCACCGTTGGCTGATACTACTTTTGGCTTCTCTGGTGAGTTGCACTCAAGTATTGCTCGTTACTTCTACATGACAGCAAACTATAGCTTCTAATCAATATTGGTTTGATGTTATAGCGATAAAAAATCGGCCTATTGCTTTGCTCTAGGCCGATTTTTATGTTCAGGAGGAACGGTATCGCGCGGAGTTAGGGATAACTAAGAGCGCATATGTTTAGGAGTATAGGGATTGTACGACGTAGAACGAAGCAAGGCAGCCAGAGCCGAGGACGAATGGTCAGTTTTTTTGTTCCAGACAAAAGCTATGTACCTAAATCCATGTCGGCAATAACAAATATTCATGGATTAAAACGATCGTATACGCGGATGTGATTATGAAATACAAAACACTCTTATCAGCTTGTTTAGTTGCGGTGACCTCAGCATGTGCTGCTGATGGAAACGTTGCGCCAGCAAAGGCGAGCTTTGAACAACCTTACAACATGGGCAAAACCGGTATTGTCCGCTATGAAGATGTCTTTCATCCGGTTGTTGCCAAACACGGCATGGTCTCTAGTCAAAATAAACTGGCGACTAAAGTCGGAGTCGATATTCTGAAAAAAGGCGGCAACGCGATGGACGCCTCTGTCGCTGTTGGTTTTGCACTAGCGGTAACCTTGCCCCGTGCCGGTAACCTAGGCGGTGGTGGCTTTATGTTATATCACCAAGGTAAAACTGAGCAGAGCTATGCTATTGATTACCGTGAAACCGCGCCAACGGGTGTGACTGCTCAGCACTTTTTAACGGAAAGTGGTGAAAAAGATAGAAGTTCACCGGTTTCTTGGGATGCCGCCGGCGTACCGGGCTCAGTGGCGGGCTTTTATCAGGGATGGAAACAGTTTGGCAGTGGCAAACTCACTTGGCAGGAGCTAGTTGAGCCAGCAATTGAACTTGCTGAAAAAGGTTTTGCAGTTAATTATGATTTAGCACAAATTCTCGGCGCTAAAAGAGATGTACTGACCAAAAATGCTGCGACTAAAAAAGTGTTTTATAAGGCTGATGGCAGTAATTACGCCGAAGGTGAAATTTTAAAACAACCAGATTTAGCTTGGTCACTTAAGCAAATCGCCAAAGATGGTCCAGATGCTTTTTACAAAGGCGCAATTGCTGAAAAAATTGTCAAAGATATGAATAAGCACAATGGTCATATCGATGCGCAAGATTTAGCTAATTATCAGGTTAAGATCAAACAGCCGATTTTAGGTAACTACCGCGACCACCAAATTGTCGCTATGCCACCACCGAGTTCTGGCGGTGTGGTAATACTCGAGATGTTGAATATTTTAGAGCAGTTTCCATTGTCTGATTGGGGCATAGGCAGCGACAGTTATCACGTGATGGCTGAGGCAATGAAGTTATCTTTTGCCGATCGCGGTACCCATTTAGCAGATCCCGATTTTTATAATGTGCCAATTGATTGGTTTATTGATAAAAAGCGCGCCAAGAAACTATCTAATAAAATCGCCCTCGATACCGCTATCGATGCCACTAAACTCAAGGGTGACTTATTGCCAAAAGAGAGTCGAGATACCACTCATTTCTCAATCGTTGATAAAGATGGCAACGCGGTTTCTAATACTTATACCCTAGGTTACTCATTTGGTATTGCGAAAGTAGTTGAAGGCACAGGTATTTTGCTGAATAACCAAATTCACACATTTTCGGTTCGAGCAGGTATTCCTGGCGCCAAAGGCTTTATTGCTAGCACAGCGAATAAACTAGAGGCAGGTAAGCGTCCAGTGAGTTCACAATCACCCATTATTGTCTTAAAGGACAACAAACCGTTCTTAGTGACGGGTAGTCCGGGTGGTAGCCGCATTATCAACGCGGTTACTCAGATGATTGTTAACACCATTGACCATCAAATGAACGTTACTGAGGCAACCAATGAACGTCGTATTCATCACCAATGGATTCCTGACCGCTTAGAAGTTGAACCGGGCTTCAATCGCGATACCATCAAGTTATTGCGTCAAAAAGGTCAAAAGGTTGAAGAAACCGCGACTATGGGCAGCACTCAGTCAATCATGGTTAAAGATGGTTTCTTATTTGGTGCGTCTGATCCAAGACGTCCAAATGCCTTAACTGAAGGATACTAGTTTTACCTTCTAAGAGAAAAGGTGATAGTGGTTGCTATCACCTTTTTTGTTTTTACAGACTGGCATTAAGGCGTTTAAGCAATAAATAGCCTGTTTTTGATTTAATGAGCTAAATATTGCTTATTTTCTGTTTTTTATTTTGGTAAAACTATTTTATATCTATATTTATCAGTGCTTTAAGTTTTTGGTGTGAATTCTGCTAAGCTGAGTTTAATACTGATAACTTGAGTTTCTGTGTTGAGCCAGTTGGCTTGATACGCAACTGACCTAAGAACCCATCATGCCGCTAACGACTAAATCGATTGCCAAGCTATTATTGATTGCCTGTGCACTGGCGAGTGTCGCTATTGGTGTAGTTTTTACTCCGAGTCTGACAGAGAGTACTAACAAGCGACAGTACGTTTTAACGACAGGCTCAACTGGAGGCACTTTCTATCCGGTCGGGGTTGCACTATCGACCCTTATTCAAGCAAAACTGGCGCCTACACATGCCTTGTCGTTATCTACTGTGACCTCGGCAGGCTCGGGTGAAAACATCAGTTTGTTAGCACAAAACCAAGCTCAGTTTGCGATCATTAACGGTTTGTATGGTGTTAATCAACAGCCGCTAAATCAACAAGCAAATTTGCTTGCTGTATCTATGCTATGGCCGAATGTAGAGCAATATGTCATTCCAACGACTAGGGTCGTAACCGGCGATATTTCAGATCTCAACCATCTCACGGGTGCCACGTTTTCGATTGGCAAGAAAGCATCGGGCACCGAAAGATCGGGACAAACTATTCTAACTAACTTGGCGATTCCAGTTTCTTCGTTCAAGCTCACACATACCAGTTATTCTGTATCGACAGATGCCTTGCAAGACGGCTTGATCAGCGGCATGAATATTCCTTCTGGTGTGCCAACACCCGCAATAAATCGAGCCTTTGCCAGTATGGGTAGCAATATCACTATGCTCAACTTTACTGATGAGCAGTTGGCCTTAGTGAACAAAGATTTTGAGCTGTGGTCGAGATACGTCATCGCTGCCAATACATACCCCGGACAAACCCAACCCATTTACACCATTGCTCAACCCAATTTCCTCGCCGTACGCGCTGATGTTGATGAGCAAGATGTTTATCTACTGACCAAGGCGATTTATCAAAATTTAGCATTTCTTCACGGTATACATCCCGCAACCAAAACCATGGCACTAGAAAAGGCTTTCTCAGCGTTACCTGTGCCATTGCACCCGGGGGCTGCTCGTTATTACCGAGAAGCAGGTCTGTCAATACCAGCAAAATTATTAACCAACCAATAACGAGAGAAAAAGAGCTAGCTATGCCAATTAACAAGCGTTCAATATTGATAAGTATCTTGATGACAGTATCGAGTTTTACTATGGCTAACCAGCAGCAGGACGACTTGTTGTCGTGGATGGATACTCGCTATCAGCACACGGCCTCAATGGCGAAACAGATTTGGGATTTTGCTGAATTGGGTTACTTGGAGCAAAAAAGCTCACAATTACTACAAGATAAATTAGCGGCTGAAGGTTTTGTGATTGAAACTGGCGTTGCTGGCATTCCAACAGCCTTTACTGCAACTTATGGCAGTAAAGGCACTGTCATCGGCATTTTAGCTGAGTTTGATGCTTTACCCGGTTTGAATCAAGCAGCTGAGCCATTTCGCAGTCCAGTTGAAGGCAAACACGCTGCTCATGGCTGTGGTCATAACTTGTTTGGTGCTGGTTCAGTAAGCGCGGCTATTGCAGTGAAAAAATGGCTCAAAGATAGTGGTCAAGACGGTGTTATCCGCTTGTATGGCACGCCAGCTGAAGAAGGCGGCAGTGGCAAGGTTTATATGGTTCGCGAAGGCCTTTTTGACGATGTCGATTTTGCTATTCACTGGCATCCAGGTTCTAATAATAACGCCGAAGCACGTAGCTCATTAGCCAATCGTTCGGCGAAATTTCGCTTTCACGGAATCTCTACCCATGCCTCGGGTGCGCCTCATAAAGGCCGTTCTGCGCTTGATGGTGTTGAGGCCTTTAATCACATGGTTAATTTGATGCGTGAGCATGTGCCACAAGAAACGCGTATTCATTATGTTATTACCAAAGGCGGTGTCGCACCAAATGTTGTCCCTGACTTTGCTGAGGTTTTTTATTATATCCGCCATCCTAACGCAGAAACCTTAAAAGAGATTTGGGCGCGTGTTGAAGATGCCGCTAAAGGGGCTGCCATGGGGACTGGCACACAGGTGAACCGTGAAATTATCCACGGCAATCACTCTCTGTTACCTGTTGAAGCGCTATCTAAAGCGGCACATAAACACTTAACTCGGGTTGGCGGTATTGAATATAACGCAGAAGAGCAAGCCTTTGCCGAAAAAATTTATCAAACACTCGATAAACCCAGTGCCAAATTAGGTAGTGAAAAAGAAATTAGACCTTATCGCATGCGCCGAAGTGGTGGTTCTACTGATGTTGGCGATGTCAGTATGGTTGTGCCAACGGTGCGCATTTCAACCGCGTCTTATGTTCCAGGTACGTCGAGCCACAGCTGGCAATCTGCTGCTGCGGCTGGTATGTCAATTGGTTTTAAAGGTGCTCATAATGCCTCGAAAGTCATGGCGCTAATGGCCATTGAACTCTATCAAAATGCTCAGTTGCGCGCCGATGCTAAGGCTGAGTTTGAACGTCGCCGCGGTGATAACTTTAAGTATGTCCCTTTACTGGGAGATCGACAACCACCATTAGAATATCGTAAATAATTAGCTGTTAATTTTTAGCCACTTGGATTGATTATGAAAAAAATATTTAGTGTTATTGTCTTGCTGATTGCCTCTACACATTGGCAGGTGATGGCAGCTCAAAGCAAAAATCCGATTTCGCCATATGACACCGTCTTTATCGAAGAAATGACTTGGCTGGAAGTGAGAGATGCAATTAAAGCCGGTAAAACTACCGCTATTATTGCCACTGGCGGTGTTGAGCAAAACGGCCCTTATCTCGCTACTGGCAAACACAATGTTATATTGAAACTGACTACGGATAAAATAGCTCGTCAGCTTGGTAACGCGTTGGTCGCACCCATAGTTGCTTTTGTACCTGAGGGCGATAAAAAGCCACCGACTAAACACATGCGTTACCCTGGTACTATTAGCTTGACTGAAAAAACCTTTATGCTGTTGTTAACTGAAATCGCTGAAAGCCTCAAAGTTCACGGCTTTACCGAGATTGTTTTACTCGGTGATAGCGGTGGTAACCAAAGTGGTATGAACAAGTTAGCTAAATCACTTAACAAAGCCTGGCAAAAAGATAAAGCTCGCGTGCACTTTGTGCCTGAATATTACGACAATCCTCGTTGGACTAAATGGTTGCAAGCGCGAGGTATCAACGAAGTGAAAGACGGTGAACATCACGATTTTCGCCACACAGCGCTGATGATGTTGGCGGACCCGATGAGTGTGCGTATGCCACAGCGCATAGCAACGGGTGATTTTAGCGTTAACGGTATCGATCTAATGCCAATGTCGAAAACGCTCTCTTTGGCAAAAGAGTTGTTGCGTTATCAAACTGATATTACCGTTGCTGCAATTAACCAACGCGTTAATGCGAAGCCTTAAGCTAACAAGGTAAATTTGGTGTCAAAACTTGATATAAACCACCACAACACGCCAATTTATCCGGCCAGTGATCAAGTGAGCCACAGCCAGTTCAAGCCTGTGCTGGCGCTTAGTCTTGCGATTTTTGCCTTGGGTTTATTGTTGAGTTTGGCGGTTTATTTATTTCGCTATAACTGGGCGCTAATTGACTTGCACCAAAACAACAGTAATCGCTTGCTCAATACGGTCACTAGTTTGCGCAACGAAATTGCTCAATACCAAGATTTACCTTATTTTCTCGCTCAGAATCGAGAGATTAAAAACTTTTTAGTTAATTTGGCTGATGCTAGTCAAAACTCGAAAGCTGAAATAAACCGCTACCTCGAACAAACGAATTTAATCGCGGGTACAAGCGCACTGATGATTCTCAATGAACAGGGCCACGCGGTTGCTTACAGTAATTGGCGTCAGTTTCCTCGGGCAAGTATTGACGGTAAACGTTTAAAACAAGGGGCTAGCTACCATCAACACGACTTTTTTTTACAGGCTTGGTCGGGGGACTTAGGGCGTCAGTTTTGGACCGACGGTCAAGGCAATTCAGCCTACTATTTAGCGGCGCCTATCCACATTAAAGAAGCTTTTGTCGGCAGTGCTGTGGTTCGGATTGACGTGGTTAAGTTAAAACGTCAGCTCGCTTTTGCTTACGACTATTATGTTAGCGATGACAACAACAATCTGCTCTTCGCCAATTTAACTCAGGCTTACAACTTCGACAAAAACCTGGTCGCCTTAAAGGTAAAAATACAGCAGTTAACTGATGGCCGAACCATTGAGCTCGAAAATACGTTTGCCCAACCGCAATTACATCAATGGGTACAGCTGCAAGATTTACACTGGCGAGTTGGTTTGTTAACGCCAACGCGACAAGCACAACAACAGGCGTTAATCGCTGGTGCAATCGCTGCTGGTGGTTATTTGGCTTTCGTTTTGTTCGCGCTTTATTTGCGGGAGTCGTATCAAAAGCGACAATCGCGCGAAAAGGTCATTCAAACTCAAATAGAGAGTGAAAAACGACAACGGCAAATTATTAACAATGCTCAAGTGGGTTTGCTGACCGTTGACAAGCGCGGCACCATTATTTTTGCCAATGCACTGTTTATTGAACAATTTTCTGCTCAATCTGAGACCTTGGTCAATAAAAAATTGATCAACTTACTGACCGGTGCCAGTGCCAACCAGCTGATTAAAGAATGTTTAGTTAAGCTGGGTCAAGGAGTATTCAGCCCACTACAGGGGCAAGAAGCAAGCTTTAGACGGTTTGATGGTACAGTCGTGCCTGTGCTTTTTTCTATTCAAAGCATGCTGGCGGAGAATAATACCTTTTATCTGGTTACGATAATGGATATTACTCGGCGCAAAGCACTCGAACAGCAATTATTGCAAGTTAATCAATCGTTAGAGCAGCAGGTTGAACAAAGAACAGCGGCATTAAAATCGACTCAAGCTGAGTTGGTGCAAGCGGAAAAATTAGCTGCTTTAGGGCGGATGTCGACTGGGGTTGTCCACGAGCTCAATCAACCGTTAACGGCAATGCGCAATTACCTTGCCATCATTAAGCAGGTTAGTCATTCACCTGAGTTTTTAGGTGAAAACCTAAGTCAGCTCAATGTTTTGGTTGACCGAATGGCAGCCATTACCGGCCAACTTAAAACCTTTGCTTACAAGAATTCACAACCGCTTGAACAGATTAATTTGGTGGCAGTGGTTAACAAGGTGGCATCTCTATTTCAGCCGAAGTTTGAACAAGAGAGAATTGCTTTGTCGATGTCTTTTGAACAAGAACAAGTGCATGTAATGGCAGACTGGGTAAGGTTAGAGCAAGTGTTGACCAACTTGATAGAAAACGCATGCCAAGCAATGATTGGAGCGGAAAATAATACCGCTGCTCACCAACTCAGCATTGCAGTATTAATCGAACATCAAAACGTCATGGTGACCGTTGCTGACAATGGCCCCGGTATTGACGAACAACAACAGCAACATTTATTTGAGCCATTTTATACCACTAAGCCAATGGGACAAGGCCTCGGCCTAGGCTTGGCAATTGTTCACAACATAGTCAATGATTTAGAGGGTAAAATGGTGGTCAGCGACCATCAGCCGGGTCTAAAAATAGGTTTTGTTTTGCCTATTGCACAGGAGAAATAAACGAATGTCAGTAATTCGTGGCAAAGTAATTTTGGTCGATGATGAAGCCATGGTGCGTCAGTCAACTGCCCAGTGGTTTCAAGTTTCAGGCTTTGAAGTGCAGAGTTTTGCCTGCGCTAAAACCGCACTCGCAGCGATTGATGAGAGCTTTGACGGCATAGTCGTCACCGATGTGCGCATGCCCAACGTCAGTGGTTTGGAGTTGCAGCAGTTAATCCGCAATATTGACCAGACCATCCCCGTGATTTTGCTAACTGCACATGGCGATGTCGATATGGCAATTCAGGCGCTTAAAGACGGTGCTTACGATTTTATCGAAAAGCCATTTGTTCCTGAGCGTTTAGTTGAAGCCGTTGACCGCGCCTGCCAACAGCGTCAACTGGTGTTAGAAAATCAGCGTTTGAGTGAAGCGGTGGTTAGTGAAACGGGTATCGATAGCAAGATTATTGGTATTTCACCCGCGATAGTGAGGCTTAAGCGCAATATTTTAAAACTCGCTAAACTCGATACCAATGTGATTATTTATGGAGATACCGGCACAGGCAAAGAGTTGGTCGCCCAGTGTTTACACGACTTTGGCAAACGAGAAAACAAGCACTTTGTGCCGATTAACTGTGGCGCTATTCCTGAAAATTTAATTGAGAGCGAATTATTTGGCCATGAGTCAGGCGCTTTCACTGGTGCCACCAAAACGCGTATTGGTAAGTTTGAGTATGCCAGTCAAGGTTCGTTGTTTCTCGATGAAATTGAGAGTATGCCAACCCATTTGCAAATTAAATTACTGCGTGCGTTGCAAGAAGGCACTATTGAGCGTTTGGGGGCTAACCGCAGTATCAACGTCGATTTACGGGTAATTGCCGCCGCTAAATGTGAACTTAGAGATCACCCTGAGTTCCGACAAGATTTGTTTTATCGGCTTAATGTTGCCGAGTTGCACATACCGCCATTAAAAGAACGCTTAGAAGATGTACCGTTGTTGTTTAATCACTATTTGCGTTTAGCTTGTGCGGCTCATGAACAAGAAATTCGCCCTCTATCTGAGCATGATTTAGTGACCTTAACCGAGTACCAATGGCCGGGTAATGTCCGCGAATTAAAGAACGTTGCCATCCGTTATTCGCTCGATGATGAAGTCTCGGTAGCGGATATTTTAATGATCAGTAATCCGAAAGTGAGTTTAGATGATCCAGCTGAACTTAATGTTGAGCACAGTGACTTACCACTTTCGGTACAAGTTGCACAGTTTGAAGCAGAAGTTATCCGCAATGCCCTTAGTGTTAATCAAGGCAGTATTAAAGCGACCATGGCGAGTTTAGATATACCACGCCGCACCCTCAATCAAAAAATGATTAAATACGGCTTAGACCGCAAAAACTTTAAAGACTAAACCGTCACTTTCAACTAGCAGCTATTCCCGTCAACTTATACCCAAGCCACCTCAAGATGCTTGTTCAGTTGGAATTAAAAGCGATTTAGACAAGGCATTGATTGTAAATAATGGTTGTTCCCTTGTAAAAATCAATAACGCTGCATAAATCGTCTTTTAAACCAACCCTTCGGGCGCTTCACAGGAACTTACTCTCTGCGTTGCAGCTAATTGAAAGGGAGTAACCATTCCTGCTAGCTGCGCCTTGATATTAAGTTCCTGTGACAGCGCTGAATCACGTATCTTGAGATGGTTTGGGTATACATTAACTAATACTCAGAAACTGCCGTTTAGCAGCAGTTTCTTATGCTTGTTGACGCATGCTGTATTTACCGTCCTCTGAACAACTCATCTTGACTTTCTAGGTTCATTTTACTCTCAAACAACCTGTTTTTACTTCACATCTTACTCTCACTAATTGTCGATAATTTGAGCGCTTTGTTGCTGGTTTTATCGCCTGATTTTAAGCTGGTTCTTGCTCGTTAATTTAAAAAAGTCAATAAAATCATGTTTTTATATTTTGGACTGGTTTCTGCAATTACCCATTAGCCAAGGCAAATAAGCATTTGGTGAAATTACAGGAAGTAACAGTGACATATGGATGGAACAATGATCAGAACATGGGGATTTAACATGAAAGTAAAACCCAAAAGTTGCAGCACAAAGATAAACAAAATAACTGCAGCGCTTTTAGCAACACTACTGACACCGCTAACGGTGGTCGGTGCCGAGAGTGAATCACAAACCGCAGATACTCAAGAAGTCGAAGTAATTCGAGTGACTGGTTCAAATATTCGCAAATACAGCACCTTTGAAACATCAACACCAGTGCAAGTGATTGATCGCGATTTGATCAACGCGCAGGGGGCGGCGACGGTGCAAGATATTCTAGTGGATTTACCGGTTAACGTTGGTTCACAACTCAACAATGAACAAAACAGCCTAGCGGGCACCACTCAGTTTAACCTAAGGGGGTTGGGCTTAGCCTCTACCTTAACCCTAATTAATGGCCGTCGTGGCGGTAAATCAGCGGTTGCTGATAACGGCGGTAACTTCTTTTTCGATGTTAACCAATTGCCAATTTCGGTGATTAAGCGCATTGATGTACAAACCGATGGTGCTTCGGCGATTTACGGCTCAGAAGCGGTTGCAGGTGTGGTTAATATTATCACGCGCAAGGGCTTTGAAGGGGTTGAAGTGTCGGCCAACTATGAAGATGCTTCAAATGAAGCCGGCTCGCTTAATCTCGCTTTGGGCGAATGGGGTGATCGCGGCGGCATTAATGTTTACGCGACTTATTACCACCAAACCGGTAACACTCGAACCGACTTTGATTGGCTCAATGAGCGCTTAAACCACGTTGGTGATTTACAAGGTACGCGTCTATCTTCTGCCAATGGTGCGCCAGGTACCTATTTTCGCTCGGTCACTGACTCCGAAACTGGTTTGCCGATTCAGTTAGCGGGCGCGCAAGCATTTGCCGATCCCGATTGTTTAGCGGCGGGGCAAGTGCTGCGCGGCAATACGTGTCGACACATCTTCGCCGATCAAAATGGTGTCATTCACGAGTCGACTCGCTATCAAATTTTCAGTGAATTTGAGTACGACTTAAATGACAAGCTGACGGTATTTGGTGAACTGAGTTTCTCTCGCAATGACCTAACGCGCTTTCGCGGTCCGGGCAACTACAGTAATGGCTTGATTACTGGTGCTCAGCAAGGGCGAGTATTTATCCCAGGAGATCACCCGTTTAACTTCTTTATTGAAGATCCCAACGACCCGACGGCGATTCAGTACATTGGCCCTGAAGCGTGGGATAACAGTATTCACACTGGCGTTGATTTAAGTGCGAGGGCGCGTATTTTAGGTAACGAGTTTAACGGCCGAAATTCTCCTGCCAATCGAACCAGTGATATCAACTACTTCCGCAGTATGACTGGCTTTACCTATGAAATTAACGACGATTGGTCGCTTGAAATGGACTATGTTGCTTCGTTATCAAACTGGGATCAGTCAACCTTTTTAGATTACGCGGCAGCTACCGTCAATCAATTGTTGTTAGACGGCCTGTTTAACCCATTTGGTACCCGTGTTGCCAATCCGACTTTGGTATCACCTAAAGACGGTGTCAGTGTCGCCGGCTTGTCAGATGATGTCCTCAATCAATTGATCACTCGTCAAACTCAAGAAGCATCGCACGATCAATACGTTATCGACTTGATTCTCGCCGGTGCTTTGTTTGATTTACCCGCAGGTACTGTTGGCTTTGCATTTGGTTATCAACACCGAGACGAAGAGTTTGACTTCTCGCCGAGTGAACTAAGGGCTGCTGGTCAAGGTGGTTTGCGCGACCGCTTGTTTCCACTCAGTGGCAAGTTAGAAGTTGATGCTTATTATGTCGAGGCGGCGGTGCCGGTGCTAGAAAATGTTGAATTGCAACTAGCATTGCGCTACGAAGATTACGGCTTTACTGACACCACTGACCCGAAAATTGCAGTGCGTTGGGACATTAGTGATGAATGGACGGTGCGCAGCTCTTTTGGCAGCTCGTTCCAAGCACCGTCAATTAGACAAGCCAATGAAGCGCGCTCAGCCAGTATTATTGATGACCCTGTCGGGATAGATCCAGCAACTGGTTTACTGGGGTGTAATGCCTTTGGCCAGAGCGGTAACACGTCCACTCGTACCGTCGGTAGCCCAGACCTATCGCCGCAAAGTGCCGACAACTTTAACTTTGGTATTATTGCCAGACCGACCGAAGCATTTAATATCAGTGTTGACTACTGGTACTACGATTACACCGATTTAATTTCATCGGATGAAGGGCCACAGGCGATTGTTGATAACGACTGTGATGACGATGGCACTCCAAATGACCGCCGAGTGACGCGTTCTCCCGGTGGCAATATCTTATTGATTACTTCTGAGTTTATTAATACCTCGAGTGTGACTACTGATGGCTTGGACGTGTCGATGCAGTACCGTCATGATGCCGATGATCTCGGCCAATTCGACTTTGGCTTAAACGCGAGTTATATCAACTCATTTGATTTTAAAACAACGCCAAGTAGTCCTGAGCAAAGTGCGGTTGGTTTGCGCAACGAGCGCAATCAGTTTTCGTCAACGCCAGAGTTGCGCGGTAATGTCTCGGTCAATTGGAAACGGGAAAACTATTTTGCTGGCGCGACTGTGCGTTACGTCGATAGTTACTTAAACGATGCTTTTACACAAGACGATGGCTCCTTGTTTGAAATCGACAGTTTTGTCACCGTTGATATTCAGTTTGGTGCTGAATTTAGTTTCACCGAAGGTGGAGAGAGTAAAGTCACTGTTGGTGTGAAAAACTTATTCGATGAAGATCCACCGTCATTGGGTAACTTACAGCGCCCAAGTTATGATCCGACTTTGGCGAATATTCGTGGCCGTATTGCTTATATCGACGTGGTCCACAAGTTTTAGTCGATAGCTGTTGAGGCACAGTGCAGGTATTGGCTGTGCCTCATGAATTATTACTAGTCGGCAGTTTTTTGCTTATAGTGTTCTAGAGGTGGCTGTTTTTAGCCTATGTGATTTTATATTTTATTAAAATCATAGGGTTACAAAGTGGTTTTATCCTTGCTTAGCACCTGCACTAGACTGTATTAGACGATGAATGTGAAGACGAGAATGAAAGGAGCGTGTGTGAAACACCTACTACTAACCACACTGCTGACTATGGGGTTACTCAATACGTCGGTACATGGCCAAGAGCAACGAATATTGATTGATGGCAAAGATCGAGACGGTACTCGTCACGTGACACCGCTTGCAGACGGAGGTTATGTCCTTACTGGTTGGACTAACGGCAATGCCACCAAAAAAGACGGCGAAGGCTGGTTAGTTCGAGTCGATCAACAAGGCAAGGTTATTTGGCAAAAGCGTTTTGCCAACCAGTTAAAAACCAAACGCGGTGCGCAAACGTCAACCCATGTTGTTGACCGCGATGGTTCAATTATTATGGCACTTGAAGAGTATCGCAGTAAGGGGGCTTACTTGGCCACTGGCTCAAATGGCCGAGCAACATTAAAGCGCTTTTCCGCTGATGGTGAACTATTACATGAAAAAGTAATGGGCGGCTCAGGTATTAATGTTATCGATATTGTCATTCCACTCGAGAATAGCAATTACTTAATGGCGGGTGAAACCACTTCGCCGATTCAAAAAGGCTACGACGGCTGGATTTTTGAAACTGACCGTCAGTTTAATGTTATTTGGGATACCAAAGTGGGTGGCTTTGGCGTTGAGCGTTTTAACGGTGTCATTCAAACCCCAGACGGTGGCTACTTAGCCGCTGGTAGAACGACCAATGACATTGGCGACTTTCGCGCGTGGTTGGTTAAGCTCGATGGCAAAGGCGAGGTTCAGTGGCAACAGCGCTATCGCCACGAGCATTACGCCAATACCATTCGCCAAGTGTTACCAACCAAAAACGGCGGCTGGGTGTTCGCAGGCTTTATTAAAAATGAACCGCAAGATCCCGACCCGCGCAATTTGTGGATAGGCGCTGTTGATAGTGACGGCAAATTGTTATGGGATAAAGCTCTAGGTGGCGGTGGTGCTGATGTTGCTTATGTGCTCACTCAAGCCAATGATGGTACTTTTGTCGCCGCTGGCTCAACCAAAGCAGTTAATAGTGAAAACAGCGACGCCTACATCGTTGGTTTTAATGCCGACGGCAAAGTACTTTATGAGCGTCGTCATGGCGAAGCCGATGCCAGTGAGATTGTTCGTGGTATTACGCCATACAAAGCGAGCGGTTATGTGCTGTCTGGCAATTACGAAGTTAAAGCAACTGGCCAGCAAGATGCTTGGTTGCTGAAAGTTGAATAACCATGACTTGGTTAACAAATAATTACGGTGAAAACATGATTCGAATGATCAAAAAAATAACTAAGTCATCATTTACGGCAAAACTGCCTATTGCCGTGGTGACAAGTGTTGGCTTACTTGCGGGCTGCTCGGTGGTGGCCAATACCAGTGCTAATTCAGCCGCTAGTCCCGCACTAAAAAACGATAGCAACAGCGAAATCGGCGTGGTCACTTGGTTGCTCAAAGGCGATCAAGGCCGCGATGGAGTACGTCGCAATATCCCAATGCCCGATGGCGGTTTTATTTTGTCGGGCTGGACTGAAGGCGGTGCGACCCGTAAAGATGGCAAAGCGTGGATTTTGCGCACGGACAGCCAAGGCAATATCGTTTGGAAGAATGTTCACCCCAATATGCTTGGCAACAATCGCGGTTCGCATATTGGTGCTCATACCATTAATGCCGATGGCGATTTGATATACACCCTTGAAGAGTTTCGTTCTAAAAATGGCAAACCACCGGGGATTACCGGTCGCTCAACCCTGCACAAAGCGGCGCTTGATGGCAAAATTATCAGTAAAAAAATTGTTGGCGGGGCTGGTACAGACATTATCGACATTATGATACCGCAGCCAGATGGCACCATAGTGATGGGTGGTGAAACGACATCGCCAGATGGTAAATCGTACCAAGGCTGGATTTTTAAGGTCGACAGTGATTTTAATGTTATCTGGGATAAAAAAGTCGGTGGTTACGGTTACGAGCGTTTCAACGGTTTGATTCAAACAGCTGATGGTGGCTTTTTGGCGATCGGCAGAACATCGGGTGGCTTAGGCCGTTACCGCGGTAAGCTTTGGAAATTTGACAGCACAGGCAACATTGTTTGGGAGAAGCGCTATCGCGAAGACGAGTATTACGCCAGCTCATTGCGCGAAGCCGTTGAACTGCCCAATGGTGCCGGTTTTATTTTTGCGGGTTGGGTGATTAACGACAGCGAAGAAAACCCCAGAGATATTTGGTTAGCGCGCATTACCGCGGGCGGCTCTATGATGTGGTCGCAAACCTTGGGTGGCCTTGGCGATGATATTGCGTTTGCCTTAGTGCAAACTGGCGATGGTACTTTTGTCGCCGCTGGTCAATCAGAGCAAGACAATCAGCATCATTCAGATGCAATTGCGATCGGTTTTGATGTCAACGGCAATATTTTGTGGCAAAAACACCACGGTCAAGCAGCGGTTAAAGATGTTATTCGCGGTGCTATTCCGTATCAGCAAAATGGTTACATGTTAACCGGCAATGCCGAAAATACTGAAACTGGCGAGCATGACGCTTTAGTGATCATGGTCGAAGATATCGACAACTTGGTTAAAGATAAATAGAACACCGCGATCGCGTTTAATTGACCAACACAGTAGCCAAGCTGACACTTTGTTGGTAAAAATCGTTAGTAAACCAGATAACAGAAATAATTTTAAAGGTTAGATGTATGCGTAATATTGGCCTAGTGCTTGGCGTTCTAGTTTTTGTCTTAACGCTATTACTGCCGGCACCAGAAGGCATGACTGAAGCTGCTTGGTTAACTGCTGGTGTTGGCCTACTGATGGCTTTTTGGTGGGCAACAGAAGCGGTACCAGTACCAGTGACATCACTGGTGCCGATTATTTTGTTTCCACTGCTGGGGCAAGCCAGCGTTAAAGAAATCACCGCACCTTATGCCCATCCAGTTATTTACCTACTGTTTGGTGGTTTTATTATTGCGACGGCACTCGAACGTTGGAATCTGCATCGCCGTTTGGCACTTAACGTGTTAACCAGAGTCGGTAATCATCCAAGTGCTATCGTTGGCGGTTTTATGGCGGCAACGGCATTTTTGTCGATGTGGATTAGCAATACCGCGACTACCATTATGATGATTCC
Source organism: Endozoicomonas sp. G2_1 (assembly GCF_017744155.1). Lineage (GTDB taxonomy): Bacteria > Pseudomonadota > Gammaproteobacteria > Enterobacterales > Alteromonadaceae > JAGHQT01. The sequence goes on from NZ_JAGHQT010000005.1 coordinate 27,819, forward strand.
CATCGCTCTATCGATTGCCCATGTTATTACCAACAGTGATGAAAAGGGTAACAGCTTTACCATTTGTTTAGTTTTGGGTATTGCCTATGCCGCGAGTATTGGCGGCTTAGGCACCATTATTGGTACGCCGCCTAATGCGATGCTGGCGGCGTTTATGTCGGAAAATTACGGGGTTGAAATTGGCTTTGTTCAATGGATGACCTTTGGTGTGCCAGCGGTGTTACTGCTGGTACCTGCCGCTTGGTTTGTGCTGACTAAAATAGCGTTCAATTTCAAATTTGAAGCAAGCCAAGAAGCTAACGACTTAGTGGTTAATGAACTAAGCGCTATGGGTAGAATCTCTACGCCAGAAAAACGCACTGCACTGGCGTTTTTAGTGATTGCACTGGCTTGGATTACTCGACCGTTAATTCAAAAACACTTGGGTTTCACCGCGTTAAACGACACCATTATTGCGATTGCCGGTGCCGTGATGATGTTTTTAATCCCCGCGGGTGATGACAAAGACAAGAGCGCGCGATTACTCAACTGGCAAACGGCTGAGCGAATTCCGTGGGGCGTTTTGATTTTGTTTGGCGGCGGTTTGAGCTTGGCAAGTATGGTCAGTAAAAGTGGGCTAGCGGCATGGATTGGCGATGGCTTGGCTAGTTTAACAGTCTTTCATTTACTTATTTTGATTACTAGCATAGTGACCATCGTTATTTTCTTAACGGAACTCACCAGTAATACCGCCACTACCGCTGCGCTACTGCCAATTTTAGGTGGTATTGCGGTTAATGCTGGCTTTGATCCCATTCTATTAACCGCGCCGATGGCACTAGCGGCCAGTTGTGCCTTTATGCTGCCAGTTGCAACCGCGCCCAACGCCATTGTTTATGCAACTGACGAAGTGTCGATTGTCCAAATGGCGAAAGCCGGTGTTTACTTGAATATTGCCGCGATTGTCGTGATTAGTTTGCTGTCGTATGCCTTAGTCGCGCGAATTTTTCTTGGAGGCTAGTTAAATGGTACAAAGCATCGGTTTTCAATGGCGTATTTATTTACTTAAAGCGTTACTAATAGTCAGTTTGTTAACGATTGTAGTAATGACTCAGGTGGCAATCGCCAAAAAGCTCACAGAGGCCGAAATTTGGCAAATTGAACGGCCCATTGATGCCTTTGATACGGTATTTCTTGAGCAGATGACTTGGATGGAAGTACGCGATGCGATAAAAACAGGTAAAACCACCGTGATTATTCCGACCGGCGGTGTAGAACAAAAAGGGCCATATAGCGCCATTGGCCGTCATAACTTTTCGCTGCAAATTACCACTGAAATGATCGCCCGCAAGCTCGGCAATGCCGTGGTTGCGCCGGTGGTTGCCTTTGTTCCGCAGGGCAGTATTGAGCCGAAAAGCAAACACATGCTTTATCCCGGCACTATTAGTGTCCGCGAAGAAATCTTCGTCGAATTATTGATTGATATTGCCAATAGCATGAAAGCCCATGGCTTTAAAAATATTGTTTTGCTCGGCGATAACGGTGGCAATCGCAGTGGCTTGGCGACCGCTGAGCAGCGTTTGGCAAAAGCGTGGCAAGGCAGCAACAGTAAAATTCATTATATTGAAGAGTTTTACGACAATCCGCGCTGGAAAAAATGGATGAAAGCGCGCGGTATTGTTGAAGTTTCTGAAGGTTATCACGATGGCTATCGCTCATCCTCGGTGATGATGCTTTATGATCCAATGACGGCTCGGATGCCACAGCGCCTTGAAAAAGGCTTGTTTCACATCAACGGCATCAGCTTATTACCCGTCGATAAAACCATTAAATTCGCCAAAGAATTTGTCAATTACCGCACAGATGTCACGGTTGAGGCGATTGAACAAGCCTTAGCTGATGATCAGCAAAGTGCGGTTAAGTAAATCATTGTTAGATAAAAATTTAAGTCATCATTTATGAAAATATCAGCGTTCTTTTCACCCCTCAGTTTACTCCCAGTAGTCGTGTTGGCCGCAGGGCAACCTAGCCCTGCGACCGGCCAACACGCTTTTTCTGCGGTTCAACCTGAGTTATTCGACGCTTCTGGCGCGCAATCAGTGGCATGGGCTGATTACGACAACGACGGCGATCTCGATTTGGCGGTAACCTTTAAAAATCGCCCTAATCGTCTGTATCAAAACCGCGACGGTATTTTTGTTGATGTAGCCCAGCAAGTGGGCTGGCATCGAGATATTAGCGATGCCCGAGTTCTCGCGTGGGGTGATTACGACGGCGATGGTCATCTCGATTTGTATCTCGGCTATGGCAAAGATACTGCGATTCGCAATCGCTTATACCGCAACCTTGGCGATGGCAAAAAGTTTAAAGATGTTGCCCCTGAGTTGGGGCTTGATCTGATTGGTACTACTCGTCAGTCGTCATGGCTTGATTATGACGGCGATGGCGACTTGGATTTATTTGTTGCGATGCGCGACAGGCGCAATTATTTATTTGCCCAACAAAATGGCGCGTTCACTAATGTCGCTAAAAAAGTTGGCGTCGCTGACCCGAGAAGAACTGTTGGCGCCACTTGGTTTGATTTCGATAACGACAATGATTTAGACCTTTTTGTCGCTAATCAAAACGGTGATCGCGATGGTTTCTATCGCAATGACAGCGGTGTCTTTGTCGATATTGCACAGCAGTTAAACATTGATCAACCAAGACGAGCGGTTACTGATGGCAGTGTTGGTGCTGCGGTTTGTGACTACGATAAGGACGGTGACTTAGACTTATTTGTTGCTACTTACAGCGCCAATAAAATGTATATTAACGACGGCAACGGCAAGTTTACCGACAGCGCCAGTGAAATGAAGGTCGCCGGTAATTATCACGGCGTTGCCGCCGAATGTGGTGATTTTAACAACGATGGTTGGGACGATATTTATATCACCGGTTATTGGTCGGGTATTTTAGGCTATCGCGACTATTTATATCAAAACGGTTTGGCTGACCAAGGTCATTTTACTGAAGTGCTGCCTGCCAATATCGCTAAACGCGATGGCGATCACGGTGTGCGCTTTGCCGATTACGACAACGATGGTGACTTAGACTTAGCACTGGCGAGCAATCACCAACAAGGACATCACCAGCTATTTCGCAACGACGGCAAAACCGCTAACAATATTCGGATATTAAAAGTTTCGGTGCTGGCGAAGGGCAGTGCTAATCAGTTAATTGGCGCTGTTGTTCAAGTTTATCAAGCGGGCACTGACAAATTGCTTGGCACTAAAATGGTCGATACTGGTGGTGGTTACAATTCACAAAATGTCCAGCCATTGCACTTTGCGATAGATTATCGCGGCAAGGTCGATATTCGGGTAACCACCATGAATAAAGCGCTGCCAGCATTAATGACAAATACTGATTTGAGTGCAGAAAAAATACATCGAATTACGCTAGTACTGTAACCTAGCACTTTAACTATCTCACTAGCGAATAATGTTAGGTTATCCTCTCATAGTGAAAAAATATGTCTTTATTAAACAATTGCACTGTGACTATTGGCGATTAGCGAGTAATCTTTAGTAATAGCCGCAAAAAATTAGTGGGAATAATATGCTGAAAAATAAACTAATAAAACGCACTAGTATCGCATTTTCGATGTTCGCTGGACTCGTTATCACAGGTTGTAGCCCTGATGCTTCAAATCAACCAGCAGCGCCAGTTGATAGCGCGCCTGTTGCTACCGAGCAGTACGACGTATTAATTGTTAATGGCCAAGTTTACACCGGTGAAAATAAGGCAGCCCAATCGTTAGCCGTTGCTATTCGCGATGATCGCATTGTCTACGTTGGAGCAGATACACCAGCGTTATCGTCGGCAAAAACGGTTGTTGATGCTAGTGGTAAAATGGTCACGCCGGGCTTTATTGACCCACATACCCACAGTTTGAGCGATTTAAAATCAGACGATAAAAACAGCAATATCAATTACCTCACTCAAGGCGTTACTACCGTCTTTAACGGCAATGATGGCGGCGGTACACCGTATGTTAACGACTTAATTTCTGAGCTAGAGGGCAAGGGAATCGGTACTAACAACGGTAACTTTGTTGGTCATGGCACGGTGCGCAAGATCGTCATGGGGCGCGAAGACCGCCAGCCAAGCGCTGAAGAGCTCGCCAAAATGAAAGGCTTAATTGGCGATGCCATGAAGCAAGGGGCTTTTGGTTTATCAACCGGTTTGTTCTACGTGCCGGGCACTTATGCCAACACGGAAGAAGTGATTGAGTTGTCTAAAGTCGCAGCTGAATACGGCGGTGTCTACGAAAGTCATGTTCGTGACGAAAGCACCTATAGTATTGGCGTGAAAGGTGCGATTGCCGAGCTAATTGAAATTGGCGAAAAGGCAAAAATTCCTGTACATATTGCTCATATCAAGGCACTAGGCGTTGATGTTTGGGGGCAAAGTAAAGACATTATCGCCATGGTCGAGGCGGCTCAACAACGCGGTCAAGTCGTGACGGCAGACCAGTACCCATGGCGCGCGTCTGGGACTCGTTTGCAAAACACGACAGTGCCAAGATGGGCATTAGAAGGACAAGAAGCCGACGTGCAAGCGCGTTTGAATGACGAAAAATTATTGCCAGGGCTAAAAAAAGACATCAAAGAAAACATTCGTCGCCGCGGTGGTCCAGACTCATTGTTAATTGTTAATACACCGCATCAGGGCCTAAAGGGCAAAACCATTGCTGATTTGAGCCGAGAATGGGAAATCACACCAACGGACGCTGTACTTAGAGTCTTGCGCAAAGGGGTTGTCGTTAACCCGACTCGCGTTGCTTCGTTCAATATGAGCCCGGAAGATATTAACGCCTTTATGACTCAGCCTTGGGTGATGACTTCATCAGATGGTACCAATGGTCACCCGCGCAAGTATGCGAGTTTTCCAGAAAAATATGCTAACTATGTCATCAAGCAAAAATTGATGCCGGTAGAAACTTTTGTCCATAAAAGTTCAGGGCAGGTAGCTGATACCTTTGGTATTAAAGAGCGTGGTTATTTGAAAGAAGGCTACTTTGCCGACATTTCGGTAATTGATCCAAACGCTTATGCGCCGAAAGCTGATTTTAGTCAATGGAATGTGCTTACTGAAGGGGTTGAGTATCAGTGGGTTAATGGCCAAATGACTATCGACCAGGGACAATACACAGGTAAGCTTCCGGGTAAGGGCTTGCGCTTTAGCAAATAACCCCAAAGACTTCGACAACGAGCATTTATTAAAAAGGCTGACACAATGACTTGTGTCAGCCTTTTATGTTCAAGGAAGAACGGTCAGTTTTTTTGTTCCCGACAAAACCTAAGTACTTACATCCATATAAGCAATAGCGCGATATTAAACCGTTATCCTTATTCTGGGCGCCAACTTAATGCACTAGCAATGGCAGCAACGGCAACTAAATCTCGCTCTGCTGGTGATAGCTCAGGTAACATTTGTAACGTTAACATGCCGTTGGTTTGTACCGCGGCAACTTCTCGATTGTCTTTGGTTAAACTGTAACCAAGTGCGCGTTCTAACGGAATAAAAGTGCTGTCTGTTTCGTGAATTGACGTTACTCTGAGCTGCTTCTTGGCAATTGATACTTCGCCGATTTCTTTGCGCTCTATCCCTATAGCGATTGGCCCCGATGAAGCTTGACTCATTTCATAACTGCCCACTTGCTTATTGTTTTGCAATATTTGGCATTTGTACGGCTTGCTGTTGTCAAAGCTAAAGCTAGCAATGTTAAGTCGCTGGGTTTTACCGCTACAAATGAGGTGCCATGTTTCTTTGCCGTCAACACGAGTAATCTCAGCAGCCATTTCGCCATTATTGGTTTCTAAGGCATTGAACCAGGCGCTGCCAGAGGCATTCCTGCTGTACTTACCTGTGTAGATACCGGCAATGTCGAACGTTCCTTCTTGACCAAGTCCCCAAAAATCTCCATCGGTTTTTATTACCATTTCAGGTTGCGCTTGAATCGCAGCACTTTTTTTCATAATCGCGGTGGTACCGCAGGCGGTCAGTAAAACACTACCTAGGGCAACCACGAGAGCTTTTTTGATCATGGTGATATCTCTTGGTTTAAAAAATCGCCGATATTATAGTTTCTTTCGCCAAATAGAAAATTGGTTTAGCACAAATAATTGTTTATTTTTGTTGCAAAATAACCCCTCCGTTAATCGTGACAAACTTGCACCTTGAGACAGCTTGGGTATAGTGTCGCTAATTAACTGATACTCGCTTTTCTCCAACTGAAAGTTAAACACTAAGGTTGAAGATAAAAAGCGAACAAGTGCCTACAAGCATGGTTAGGTCGAATTATTGAGGACTCATAAAAGAATGCAAATTGCTGAGCAGATTGCCACTGAATTGGCGGTAAAAACTGGCCAAGTACAAGCCGCCATTCAATTGTTAGACGAAGGCGCAACGGTGCCGTTTATCGCGCGTTATCGCAAGGAAGTAACCCAAGGCTTAGATGATAACCACTTGCGCCATTTAGACCAGCGTTTAACGTATTTGAGAGAATTAGCCGAGCGTCGTCAAGTGGTGCTAACCAATATTGAGCAACAAGGCAAACTAACGCCTGAGCTTAAAACTCAAATAGAGCAAGCAGATAACAAGACGCGATTAGAAGATTTATACCTGCCTTATCGACCAAAACGCCGTACCAAAGGGCAAATTGCCATTGAAGCTGGTTTAGCACCCTTGGCTGATAAGTTGTTAGCAGACTGGCAACTAGAGCCAGAACTTGAGGCTCAAGCCTTTGTTAATGCCGATTCTGGTTTTGCTGATGTTAAAGCCGTACTTGATGGCGCTTGTTATATTCTAATCGAACGTTTTGCTGAAGATGCCAACTTACTGGAAAAATTACGTCGTCACTTGTTAAAGCAAGCACACCTAACCAGTACCGTTGTCGCAGACAAAGAAGCCGAAGCGAGTAAATATCGCGATTACTTCGAACACAGCGAACTGTTGCGCAAAGTACCTTCTCACCGCGCTTTAGCCATGTTCAGAGGTCGCAATGAAGGCTTTTTACAGCTCAATTTAAACGTTGATCCCGGCCAAGAGCAAAATACCACTTCCAGTGCCGAGCAAATTATTTTTGACCATTTTGATTTGCGGCTATCGAGCCAAGCTGGCGCGGCGTTTTTAACGAAAGTTGTGCGTTGGACTTGGAAAGTAAAATTGAGTCTGAGCCTAGAAACTGAGTTGTTGGGCAACCTGCGCGAACAGTCAGAAGTAGAAGCGATTAAGGTCTTTGCAACGAACTTAAAAGATTTACTGATGGCAGCACCCGCAGGCGCTAAAACCACACTTGGCCTAGACCCAGGTTTGCGTACGGGTTGTAAAATTGCCATTGTTGATGCGACCGGTAAGTTATTGGCAACCACCACAATTTATCCGCATGCGCCACAAAACAACTGGGATAAGTCAGTTCGTACATTGGCTAACTTGTGTAAGCAGCACAAGGTTGAGTTAATTGCCGTTGGCAATGGCACCGGCTCGCGCGAAAGTGACAAGCTAGCGGCAGAAGTGATTAAGTCGTTAGAAGCCAACAAGCCCAATAAAATTATGGTGAGCGAAGCGGGAGCATCGGTTTACTCGGCGTCAGAATTTGCTGCCAATGAGTTTCCTGATCTAGATGTTTCTCTACGCGGTGCAGTTTCAATTGCTCGTCGCCTTCAAGACCCGCTAGCGGAGTTAGTGAAAATAGATCCGAAATCAATCGGAGTTGGTCAGTATCAACACGATGTTAGCCAATCGCAGTTGACTAAAACCCTCGACAACGTGGTTGAGGACTGTGTTAATGCTGTTGGTGTTGACCTTAATAACGCCTCAGTACCACTGCTGACACGAGTGTCTGGTTTAACTAAAACCATGGCGCAAAACATTGTTAGTTATCGCGATCAAAACGGTCGCTTTAACAATCGCAAAGAGTTGACTAAAGTTCCTCGTTTAGGGCCAAAAGCATTTGAACAGTCGGCGGGCTTTTTGCGCATTCAAGCGGGCGAAAACCCACTCGATCAGTCTGGTGTTCACCCTGAAACCTACCCAGTTGTAGAGAAAATTATTGCCCAACTCAACACAGAAATTAGTACCATTATTGGTGATAAAGATCAGCTAACTAAACTCAATATCGCCGACTTGACTGATGATAAATTCGGTGAGATCACGGTCAAAGATATTGTTCAAGAACTAGAAAAACCGGGACGCGATCCACGGCCAGAATTTAAGACCGCCAGCTTTCAAGAAGGTGTTGAAACGATTGCTGATTTGAAGGTTGGGATGATTCTCGAAGGCGTTATTTCAAATGTCGCTAACTTCGGTGCTTTCGTTGATATTGGTGTTCATCAAGACGGCTTGGTTCATATTTCATCGCTCACTGATAAATTTGTCAGTGATCCACGTGAAGTGGTGAAAGCGGGTGATATTGTGAAAGTGAAAGTGACAGAAGTCGATGCTGACCGCAAACGCATTAGCTTAACCATGCGTTTAGATGAAAAACCTAGCGCAGGCGGCAACGCCAATAACAACCGTGGTAAACACCACGCGAAAGCTAACCACAATGGCAAGCAGCATGCTAAAGGCAAGCAAAACCAGCGCAATGTTAATAAAGCCAAAGAGCCAGCTAATGCGGCAATGGGCAATGCTTTTGCCGATGCCTTTGCCAAGTTAAAGAAGTAGTGACAGACTCGTTATACTGAACACTTAAAGATAAAAAAGGCGGGTTCACCCCGCCTTTTTTGACTTTGTTGAATAGCTATAATGCGTTGTGCTTTTCAAGCAAGCTAATACAATCTGCTAATGGTTTTGCTGGGCTGTAGTAAAAACCTTGAATGAGATTACAGCCGTACTCGGCGAGTTGTTGTATCTGCTGTAGTTCTTCAACGCCTTCGGCAATAACTTGCATACCGAGCCCTTGGGCTATAGTAATTAGAGATTGGGTCAAAATTTGTTGATGCTTGTCAGAAGTAATGTTCTGGACGAAAGAACGGTCGATTTTCAAAATATCGGCGTTGTAGTCAATCAAATTACTCAGTGATGAGTAGCCAGTACCAAAGTCGTCTAGTGCAACTTTAACACCGCGTTCCTTCAACGAACTTAGCACTGCTTGAGTGTATTTGTTCGATGACATTGCGATTGATTCGGTAATTTCAATAACAATTGAGTCGTACGGTAAGCCGGCATTGGCAATGGCGTAACTAATCGATTCACCTTCTTGTGAGTGTCTGAACTCATTTATTGAACGATTAATTGAAAAGCTAATCTGCGAATAGCCAAGTTGATGCAGATGCTTTAAATCTTCACAAGCGCGTTTGAGGACAAATTCACCAACATCGAAAATTAAACCGTATTCTTCGGCAACGGGAATAAACTCACCTGGCGATATAAAGCTTTGACCGTTGGGATCCGGAAAACGAACCAATGCTTCGAACTTGATAATTTTATCGTGCTTGGCACAAAAGATTGGTTGGTAAAATACTGCTAGCTGCTCTTGCTGTAGCGCGCGTTTAAGTTTTTCTTTGAGCTCGAGCTTTTTCAAGTAAGTGGTTTGTAATTGTTTGTCGTGCAAGGCAATCAAATTACTTGCGTGCTGCTTTACTTCCCTCAAGGCGTGCTGAGCACTGCGCAGTAGTTCTTCACTGCTGCAACCACTGCCGGGATACTGGGCAATGCCGATGCGTGCACTGACATCAATGACTAAATCAGCAACGCGATATTGCGTGTTTAAACAATCGAGAATATCTTGAGCTTTTTGGCAGATGTTGTTTGTGCTCTCGATATCGCTAACAAGTATCGTGAACTCATCAGCGCCGTAGCGACAGGCATGACGAACAGAAGGAACTTGAGTCAGTAAGTTATCGGCAAACAACTTGAGAATTTCGTCGCCAACTTCTTCACCGTATATGTCGTTGATATCTTTGAAATGAGCGATATCAATGAGCATTAATGCAAATTCACTTTTTGTTTTTTCTGCTTCTAAAATATGTTTGTTCAGGTGATCAATGAAAAAACGGCGATTGCTTAGTTTCGTTAATGACTCGCGGTTGGCATAAAAGAACAAGCGCTGCTCGGCATCTTTCCACTGTGAAATATCGTGAAAAACAGCAACGTAGTGAGTAACTTCACCAAACGGGTTGGTAATGGTATTAATTGTTAGGCTTTCAGGGAATACTTCGCCATTTTTTCGTTTGTTGTAAACTTCACCACTCCAGCGACCATACTCTTGCAGCTGCTGCCACATTTCGTGATAAAAGTCAGCGTCGTGCAAGCCCGATGAAAAAATATTGGGGTTTTGGTCTAGCAGTTCATCTGCTTGGTAGCCCATTACCTGACAAGCTGCTGGGTTCACTGAGACAATTTTGTTGTCACTATTAGTGATTACGATTGCTTCAGAGGTGTTTTCATAAACAAAGTAAGACAATTCAAGCTTGCGCAGTATTTCGTCTTTGTCTGCAATCACTTGCTGATAATAAAGCTCTTCACCAACAATGTATTTGACACTTTCAAACCAGTCTAAATCTAAGTCGATATCTTTTATTTCTTGGTCAAATAAACAAACCAAAATACCACTAGGCTCACTGTGATGAGATATGAGTGAAGTACCAAAATAGGCTTCAACACCAAGTTCTTGTAATGCTTGGTCGTCGGGAAATAATGCTTGAATTTGCGCGGGATAGTAGCAAGGCTCTTGTGAATCGTTGACGATCTGACAGGGGGAACCCGCTAAGTCGTAGGTGAAGTTGTCAGCAACTTGGCCATCGACCAAGTTGAATACGGTTTCTGCCCGTTGATGGTTGTCGATAAACTTAGCGATAAAACAATACTTTGGCTGATACTTATTAGCGATCAGCTTGAGTATATAATTTATGCGCTGCTCATGGCTTTGCAGGCTTAGTAGTTGTTTAAATTCTGGCTTCATTATCTAAAGGTCGAGCTTAACGACTCTAATTCCTCGGCACTTTCCGTGATACTATCACCGTTACTTTTCACTTGCTGCGATATCTCGGTATTTTGTTGAGAAATATCGTGAATATTAGTGATGCTTTGGCTGATTTGCTCGGCTGCGACACTTTGTTGCTCTGTGGCTGTTGATATTTCAGCTGCGCGGTTAATGATTTCATTCATCATTGAGCCAATTTCGGTAATGTGTTGTTGCGCGTTAGCGGTATCGACTGAGCATGATTCAGCGTCCTGCTTACTGACTAGCATTACTTGGCTCCACTGTTTAAGAGTGTCTTGTAACTGCACAACCGAATCTTGAATTTGTACAGTTGCCTCTTGGGTGCGATTAGCTAGGGTTCTGACCTCATCGGCAACCACGGCAAAGCCACGGCCTTGCTCACCAGCTCGAGCGGCTTCAATAGCAGCATTTAGCGCGAGTAGGTTAGTTTGGTCGGCAATACCTTGAATCTCACTCATAATGCTAGCAATACTATCGGCATCGGTAACTAGTGTGGTCGCGGTTTGTGCCGCAGTATCAACTTGGCTGGCAAGCTCGGTGATCTTAGTTTGGCTGCTACTGATAGTCGCAATTGTTGTTTGGCATTGAGTTTGAACTTTGCCGATTTGTTCATGTGTATTGTTAGTGTTAACACTAATTTCTGCGACTGTGCTGCTCATTTCAGTGACCGCGGCAGCAACTTGATCTAGGTGAGCATTTTCATTTTCTAGGCCATCAAGGGCTTGTTGAGAAGACATTTGCAAATGCCCAGCACAGCTGCGCAACTGTTTACCTGAGTCAGCGCTGCGACCTAAAATGGTTTTCACTTTTGCATCCATGAGCAGATACGGGTAATCAATGATGGCTTTGATACCTTTACCGCTATATATCAAACGAGAGGGGCTATCAAAGTGCTGTTTTACTTGTTCAACGTGATTAGGTAAGGCAAATATTTCAGCTGAAAAAATTCCCGCGATTAACGCAGTTAATAACAGAGGCAACCAGATTGATGGCCAACCAAAGCTGACACCACAAGCAATAGTTAAAGCAATAATAGAGATCGCGGCAATCAGATATTTGAGTTTGAAATTAGTTTGCCACTCGCTGACCGATTGGCCCTGATTGAGTTGATCGTACAAAGCCTGTGCCTGCTGTTTTTGAGCTAGCGAAGGACAACGTCTAACGGATTGATAACCAACAATTTGATCGTCTTGGTAAAGCGGCGTAACAAAAGCATCTACCCAGTAGTAATCACCATTTTTACAGCGATTTTTCACCATACCTCGCCACGAGTCACCGCGCTTCAACTTAGCCCATAAATCGCCAAACGCAGCGGCAGGCATATCGGGATGACGCACGAGATTGTGAGGCTGACCAATCAATTCTTCAACAGTGTAACCTGCAATATTGCAAAATTCGTCGTTGGCGTAAGTGATAGTACCGTGTAAATCAGTTGTCGAAACTAACTGCTGTGACGGTGAAAAAGTCACTTCTCGTTGGCTTGTGTGGGGTGCCATAAAATATCCTGTTATTAGCGAGTACGATCAATTCGACGATTGAACCAATAGTTAGTATAGCTACTAATATTAATCGTGTTGTTGACCATGAAAATTGTCTTTGCAATTGTCCCTAATATGTTGAGATTTTTGTCAAAGACTGTCGAATTTTAGCGGATATACCTAATAATTCAAAGGCATATAAACGTGAAAAAGCAACTGAATATCTTCTACTATTTCGAAAGGTCAACCAGATGGCTTTTTTAACGTTATTAAGGTGTTGATTTGTATTGTTTTTAGAATTTTTATTGTTTTTTGTTGGGATTTTATGCATAACCTTTATTTTGGGTTATCAAAAAAAAGGGAAGCATAGCTTCCCAAAAAGTGACCAATTGGCGGTCATATTAACGCAAAGGGGCATCGCCCAGGTTGGAACTTTACTCAATGTTCAAGTGATGCATATTTTGCGCACTTGAACACTAAGAGCGAAGTTAAATTACAAGGTATACTTAGCAGAGAACTGCGAATAGAACGAATCACCATTAGTAGCTGGGTTACTGTCGTCTTGATCAAAGCGACCGACTTCAAAACCCACTGATAGCTTAGGCGTAATGTTTTGGAATAAGTTAATGCCGTACATAATGCGATCATTATCTGCAACATCGGTGCTGGTGATACCGTAGAATACGTTAGTTCTTAAGGTTTCTGTCCAGAAGTGGCGATAAGCAACGGCAACCGATACCGACTCTTCAACTTCTTCGCCGACTAAATCGCGTGCCGCAACGACACCAACGTAGCGACCGGTTTCACCGGCGTGTACTTGAAAGCGGAAATCGTCTTTGCCAAATGTTTTAATGCGACCGGCAATACCACCGCCAAACGCAGTTTCGGAGTTGCCACCGGCAGTATTTAGCTTTCTCGCTAAACCAGCAACTGAAACATTACCCCAATCGCCTTTAAAAGTGTATTTAGCCATTAGGTCTGGCAGGTTGTCTTGGTTGGGATCACCGCGGTCAGATTCTGGGTTTTCAAGCGCAATCTGAAAATTGCCATTGGTGTAACGAATTTGTGCTTGGCGAATAAACGCTGCAGCGTTTAGGGTACCGCCAAAGTTGGCCGATTCAGCCAAGGCACTGGTATTCATGAATGTTGTCCACGTTTGTCCAACTAAGAAATTTTTATATTTTACAAACGCGTGTCGAATTCGCGGGCTCGCCGAGTTAGTGACGATTTGGTTACCTTGAGCACTGGTTAAAAAATCTAGCTCAATAAAACCGGTTAAGTCACCACTGGTGTATTTTGTGTTAAAACGAGTTTCGTCTGCAGACAGAGTAACGCGGTTGACACCACCTTCGACAACCCGTGCTTGTCCAATCCAGAAGTCGTCAACGATACTAACAACATCACCGTTAACATAGCGTAAATCAGTTTTGATATAGCCACCAAAGGTAATGGTGTCTGTATCTGTTAGTTTTATTTCGTAGGCGGCGTTAGCGGTATTGGCTAAAGCAAATAAGCTTGCTGCTACGAGTGTTTTTTTCGTGTTATTCATAGTGTCCCCCCAGACAGAGCCAAATGGCTCTGGGTCGATAATTGACCCGCTACTTGTTTCATTACTGTGAATGTATGCCTGGGCGAGTAGTTATATTTTTATCAAGGTGCCCAGGCCGGCTAATTTTTATTATTCTTCGGCTTGCTGATTTAGGCGCGCCGTTAGCTTGTTATTCTTCTAAGGTGCTTAAATCTCCTTCATCTTGGCCAAGTGCGCGTGCTTTTAATACGCGTCGCATAATTTTGCCGGAACGTGTTTTAGGTAAAGCATCGACAAAGGTGACATCTTCAGGTGTCGCGATTTTGCCCATTTCATTACCAACGTGTGCGCGCAGTTCTTGCGCTAATTCTTTGCTACTGGCGACGCCTTGTTTAAGTATCACGTAGGTGTGAATAGCGTTGCCTTTAAGTTCGTGAGGTAGGCCTACGGCCGCCGCTTCGCTTACTTGTGGATGGCTGACCAAGGCACTTTCAATTTCAGCGGTACCGAGTCGATAACCACTGACTTTTAGCACTTCATCCATCCGGCCAATGACCCAGATATAACCGTCTTCGTCAATTTTGGCACTGTCACCAGCGAGGTATTGCCAGTTGCCGTTGTCGTCTTTGCTCCAGTACAAATCTTGGTAGCGTTGGTCGTCTTTAAATACTGTTCGCGCCATACCTGGCCAAGGGTTTTTAACAATTAGCTTACCTTCTTCACCGGCGCTTACTTCTTGGCCTTCGTCATTGACTATCGCCATTTCATTGCCGAAGAATGGCTTAGTGGCTGACCCTGGCTTGAGCGGGGTAATTGGCAGTGGACAAATCATGAAACCACCGGTTTCTGTCTGCCACCAAGTGTCGATAATGGGACACTTGTCTTGGCCAATAACATGGTGATACCAACGCCATGCTTCTGGATTAATTGGTTCCCCAACACTACCGAGTAAGCGCAAGCTCGACAGGTCGTGTTTTTGTGGCCAGCGGTCGCCAAAGCGCATTAAGCCGCGAATTGCCGTTGGTGAGGTGTATAAAATGTTGATGCCGTAGTTTTCGACAATTTGCCACCAGCGGTTTGGGTAAGGGTAGTTAGGCGCACCCTCGTAAAGCATGATGGTGGCACCGTTGATCAGTGGCCCGTACACGATGTAGCTGTGACCGGTAATCCAACCTGGATCGGCCGCACACCACCAGCGATCTTGTGGCTTAATGTCAAATGCCATGCGGTGGGTGGTCGAGGTATAAACTGCGTAACCGCCATGGGTGTGAACCATGCCTTTTGGCTTACCAGTAGTGCCTGATGTGTACAAGATAAACAGCGGGTCTTCCGAGCTGGTTTGTTCTGTTTCACATTTAGAACTGGCAATCGGCAGTGCTTTTAAATCGTGTAACCAAAAGTCACGAGCGGGTTCCATTTCAACGTCGAGCTCGTTGTTTTTAACACAGATACACACTTCGATACTCGGTGAGCGTTGCATCGCTTCGTTGGCAATAGATTTTAAATCAACCTGCTTGCCGCGACGCCAGCCGCCGTCAGCGGTTATCAGTACACGCGATTGTGCATCATCAATACGAGAGGCTAGTGCTTCCGTGCTAAAGCCACCGTATACGACAGAATGAATAGCGCCGATTTTTGCGCAAGCGAGCATAGCAAAAACAAGTTCAGGGATTTGCGGCATATAGATGGTGACAATGTCACCTTTGCTGACCCCCATGCTTTTTAATACGTTGGCAAATTGACACACTTCTCGGTTTAGGCCGTTGTATGAGAAGTTGCGCACTTGGCCGTTTTCACCTTCCCAAATAATTGCCATTTTGTTGCGGTTGGCATTGGTTAAGTGACGGTCGATGGCATTGTCAACGATGTTAATTTCTGCACCGGAAAACCACTTATAAAAAGGCGCTTGGCTTTCGTCTAGTACTTTGTCCCACTTTTTATACCAACTTAGGGTATCAGCTTGCTCAGCCCAAAAACCTTCGCGATCAGTCACTGAATAGTCATACATAGCTTGGTAATCGCTAACATTAGCTTGTGCTATAACTTCATCGCTTGGGTAAAAAATATCAGCATTGCTGGAGTCTTTCATGGTGACCTCATGGTTAAAAATTAGTTATTCCGTGATTACTAATAACCATAGAGGGGTGCGACAAAAATCGGAATTAGACCTAAGTCTAAATCACAGATTGTCGGAGGTAGACTTTAGTCGCATAACGGAGAATTGAATTGCGATATTTTCTTTGTGCCAGATCAATATTCAATCGGGTTAGAGGCGTAGACTGGCTCTATCAGTTAGAGATTTTGTAGAGACTTTGGAGGGTTTATGAACCAGTTAATTCACGACCAACTCATTGCTAAACGCACCGAATTAGTCAACCGATTAGCGGCGATAGAAGCAGACTTACAAAAGGGGCGCTCACAAGATTTTTCTGAGTACACCACTGAGTCTGAAAATGATGAAGTGCTCGATGAAATTCACATCGAAGCCAAAAAAGAATTGAAGCTAGTCGGTGAAGCGATTCAGCGATTGGAGAACGATCAGTACGGAGCATGCGTCAACTGTGGTGAGCAAATCGCAACAAAACGACTACAGGCACTGCCGTATACCACATCTTGCATTGACTGCGCGCAATAAAGTCGCCGTTGAAGTCAACAATATATTTATCTTAAAAATTAGGGAATTATTATGCCAATTGAAAAGCACGATTTACATCACGAGTTTCCAGAATATCACGATGAAATTCACGACTTAAAAATGAATAACAATCACTTTGCTCGTTTGTTTAAGGAATATCACGAGCTTGACCACGAAGTTAACCGCATTGAGCAAGGTGTTGAGAATACCGCCGATGAGTATTTGGAAAAGCTCAAGTATCAGCGCTTGAATTTAAAAGATCAGCTATTTGGCATGATTAAAGAGAGTCAAGCGACTGCGTAGTTGACCTGTAATCGCTTACTTCGTATAACTTGATAACTAATGTAAACGGTTGCCATTTACTTGATGGCAACCGTTTTTTATGAGCGCAGCAGATGTTTTAGGGTAATGTGTTGCGATTCTCGCTGCTTAATCATCGCCAAAAACAGCTCTGCGGTTGCAATCGCATCGCTCAGCGCGTTGTGAGCATAATGGCCCGGTAGGTGGTAGCTTTCTCGCAAATTCGCCAGGCGCAGCTGAGAGGGATCGTAAGCAATATCTTTGGCATCTAGCCTTTTTTTCTCAATCACGAGTGTATCAATAATCGGTATTACTGGTGCCATGCCGTAGAGTTTTAGACAAGCCTCTTTTAAAAACTCCCGTTCTATTTTGGCGTAATGTACTAACATCACTTTACCGGCAAGTGCTTTTAAAATGGTTTCAACCACCTCTGCTAACGGTTTGCCTTCTGCTTTTTCTTGGTCGGTAATTTGGTGAATGGCAACGTTATCTGCTTTTAATGCGCCATTGCTGGTAATAATCTGATGAAAGCTGGTTCCTAGTTTTATTTGTAGTTCTGGCATCTGGATAAAACCAACGCTGAGCAGCTTGTCGGTTTTGGCATTTAGTCCCGTCGTTTCAAAGTCTAACGATAAAATATCGAGGTGGTGCACGGGGGTGCTCGACTCTGGGAAGGGGACCGAAAGGTAGTCCTTTAATGGCCCGTCGGGCGCTTTTTTCAATAGCCTTTGTCGTTTTGCATTCAGGCCGAATAGTTGTCGAAATACCATAATTTTCTAATGCTACTGCACGGCATTACTGAAGTTAGTAAACCGATTGGCGAGATTCCTGTAGTGTTTTTATGACTTTAAATGCGTCTTTTAAATGTTCGCGCTCTAACTTAGAGAGTGACTTAGGTGATAAGTAATTATCGGGCGCTTGCTGTTGGCTAATTTGCTCAGCTTGGTGCTTCATTTTTAGCATCGAGAGAAACTCAAAGGCGTCGAGTAGATTCTTGGCTGACGCTTTTGTTACTGCTCTGGTGCCTGCGACCTTTTGCAAGCGCTCGCGAGTATTGACGGCGCTAATGCCTTCTGAAAGCGCATAGATTCGAGCAAGATCGACTATCGGTGCAATACCATTGTGTTTTAAATCCAAACTCGCTTTGTTTTTGCCGTCTTGAATCAACACGAAGTCGCGGAAAAAGCCCAGAGGCGGTTTGAGTTGCAGCGCATTCTTCGACAAGTGAGCAATAAACAAAGAGCTTTGCTTGGTCTGCGACAGCACTTTAGCGCGAATGTCTTCTAAAAGCCGAGTATCGCCATATATTGCCGTTAAATCGAAGAATATACTGCAGTGCAGTAGCGCCTTCGGATCTGGCGTATTAATCCAGGTATTGAAATATTGTCGCCAGCGTTTTTGTGGTTGGCGCCAGCGTTTGGTCGTTGCCATGATATCGCCGGGACAATAGACAAAACCGCATTGTGCCAAGCCATCACAAACATAGGTCGCCAAGTTGGCAAACCACGGTTCGTGCTCTGGCTGAATTTGGTCGCTGATGATCAGCCCGTTGTCTTGATCTGAATGGGCAAACTGTTCCTGTCGTGCTTGTGAGCCAGCGGCTACCCAGACATAAGGTACGGGTGCGGCACCATATTTTTGTTCTGCTAATGCGATTAAGCGAATGGTTATCGCCGTCGTTATTGCGCTAACGGTTTTACCTAATTGACTGGCACTCGCGCCGAGTTTCGCCATTTTGACCTGTAATTTTGGCAGCAAGGCACTGAGCTTTTTGAGTTCAATAATACTGTCAGCCTTGTGAATCAAACTGGTTAGGTTGACGGCGTTTTGCTCTTCTTGACGCATTAAATCGGTAATGGTCACCATACCGGCGAGTTTGCCTTGGTGAGTTACCGGTAAATGATGGATGTTCAAACTGGTCATTAACATTAATGCGTCAAAGGCACTTTGACTGCTCGAGAGCGTGGTAATGTCTCGGGTCATAATTTCGCTGACGGGCGCGACAATTGACAAACCTTGGGCAACACAGCGCCTGCGAATGTCTTTGTCGGTGATAATGCCAGCAGTTTTGCCGGCGTCAACCACCACTAAACAGGAAAAGTTCTGCTCAGTCATTGTTATTGCCGCTTGTTGGATCGTCGCATTACTCTCTATCGTTGCCACCGGTGTGTGATAAAAGTCGCTGACATTGGTATTGAGCAAACTCGAATTTAGAATCGCGTTTTGATTGGCTTGGTCGAGTACTTGCGATAAACGCTGAGCCGGAGACTGTTGAAAGAAGGCTTTTACTTGGGGTAAGTCGACAATAATGTCTTTTAGCAGGGCAAAATCAATACTGTAAAGCAAGCAATCTTCTTCGCAGACAACTCGAATGGTTTTTGACTCTTCTGGGTAACAAAATACTGTGCATAAGTCACCTTCACCGTATTTACCGAGTAGCTGCTGTTCTTGGTCGGTGTGGTCGTGGTCAACGCGTTCTGGCAGCTGAAAATAACTGAGTGCACCTTTGCGCACTATATACAGCTTTGCGCCTTGCTCTCCTTCCGGCGGCAGTTCTTGCTGAGCACGGACATAGCATATATTTATCGCCTTCAGTAATTGCTCGAGTTGGTCTTCTGATAGGTGCTCAAAAGGCGGAATAACCCTAACAAAGGCGTGAATTTCAGTGAGTGCATTTTCCATAGTGAACCATCGACAAAATGTGCGTTCAGGGTTACTTAAGCTGCTGCCATCTTGGGCGTAGCCATTGTTAAAGTCAATCTAGACTAAAGTGTAATACCTCGGCTGGAAAAAGCTTGCTAGTGTTGATAACAGGAGAGTCTAGTTTGACTATTTCGCTAGCACTAAAGCGCAGTAATCAAACCAGAAATCTCTGAATATACAACTTGAAGAACACAATAATTACATAATAAACAACGCCTTTATTGAGCGCGTATGAGGAGAGAACGGTGGAAGCTAGATCTTATTGGCAGGAAAACCTGCGATTAATCTTAATCTGCTTAGCGATTTGGTTCGTGGTATCTTTCGGTTTTGGCCTGCTGTTGGTTGAACCGTTAAATGCTATTCGTTTAGGTGGATACAAACTAGGCTTTTGGTTTGCACAGCAAGGTTCAATTTACACCTTTGTTGGTCTGATTTTTTGGTATACAGCACAAATGAATAAGCTGGACAAAAAACACAATGTGGAGGATCAATAATGGATGAATTAAGACTCTACACTTGGATTGCCGTTGGTGGTACCTTCGGCCTTTACTTCTTCCTTGCATGGTGGGCTCGCGCTGGCTCGACAAGTGAATTCTACGCAGCTGGTGGTGGTATTACGCCATTGCAAAACGGTATGGCGATTGGCGCCGACTGGATGAGTGCGGCATCGTTTATTTCGATGGCGGGTCTGATTGCTTTCTTAGGTTACGGTGGTTCGGTTTTCCTTATGGGCTGGACCGGTGGTTATGTATTACTGGCGATGTGCCTAGCTCCTTACATGCGTAAGCACGGCAAATTCACAGTACCTGAGTTTATTGGTGACCGTTTCTATTCTAGAACGGCGCGTATTGTTGCCGTAGTGTGTTTGATCATTGCATCTGTTACATACATCATCGGTCAAATGAAGGGTGTTGGTGTTGCTTTCTCTCGCTTCTTAGAAGTTGAATACGATGTTGGTTTATACATTGGTATGGGTGTGGTGTTCGTTTATGCAACGCTAGGTGGTATGAAAGGTATTACGTACACGCAGATTGCTCAGTACGTTGTACTTATCACGGCTTACACTATTCCTGCTATTTTCATTTCACTACAATTAACCGGTAACCCTATTCCACAATTGGGCTTAGGTTCAACGCTTGCTGATGGCAGCGGTGTCTACCTGTTAGACAAGCTCGACATGGTGGTCACAGACCTAGGTTTTAAAGAATACACCACGTCCAGCTTAGGCTCGGTTGAAATGTTTGCCTACACTATGTCATTGATGATTGGTACAGCAGGTTTACCACACGTTATTATGCGTTTCTTTACGGTACCTTCGGTTAAGGCTGCACGTCAGTCAGCGGGTTACGCATTAGTATTTATTGCCTTGTTATACACAGTAGCTCCGGCTGTTGGTGCTATGGCTCGCTTCAACCTAATCAACACCATTGAACCAGTGGCTGGTCAAAACCTTGAATACGACCAAAGACCACAGTGGTTTAAAGATTGGGAAAGAACGGGTCTATTGCAGTTTGAAGACAAAAATGGCGACGGCAAAATTCAGTACACTTCAAATGCTGAAACCAATGAAATGGTTAAAGTTGACCGCGACATTATGGTACTTGCTAACCCTTCAATAGCTAACTTACCAAACTGGGTAATTGCATTGGTTGCCGCTGGTGGTTTAGCTGCCGCGTTATCAACTGCGGCTGGTTTGTTATTAGCAATATCGTCGGCAGTGTCCCATGACTTGATGAAAGGGGTACTGGTGCCGGATATGAGTGAGAAAAACGAGCTCTTGGCAAGTCGTATTGTTATGACCTTGTCGATACTGTTTGCTGGTTATCTCGGCCTCAATCCTCCTGGATTTGCTGCAGGTACTGTTGCATTGGCATTTGGTTTAGCTGCATCGAGTATCTTCCCTGCACTTATGATGGGTATCTTCTCGAAAAATATGAGCAGTAAAGCGGCAATCGCCGGTATGTGTTCAGGTCTTGGTGTTACTATGTTGTACGTATTCCAGCACAAAGGCATCATGTTTATTCCAGGTACCTCGTTCTTAGGTGGTATGGAGCCAAATTGGTTCTTAGGTATTTCGCCAAATGCCTTTGGTTCAATTGGCGCACTTGTTAACTTTGGTGTTGCCTTCGCAGTGCTAAAAGTAACAGGTCCTGCACCGAAGGAAATTCAAGACTTAGTGGAAAACTTCCGTACACCACACGGTAAGATTGCAGCAGCGCATGATCACTAATACACTGAATTTCTTAACTTAAGAACAAAAGCAAAGGTTGGTTTTACCAGCCTTTGCTGTTTTTTTGAGGTATCCATGAGTCGACATACTAAACTTGCTATTTTTATCGCCCCATTTTTACTGTTATTAGGGTATATCGCATCGGATTACTATCTTGAACAGCAAGCGCAAGAGCTGCGTATTTTTGAGTTAGTGCCACAAGGTGATTGCGATGTCATAAACAAACAGTGCGTGCTTAGCTCAGGTGATTTTAAAGTTAATATTTCCGATCTCAACGGCATGACAGAGGTCAATTCAACATTTCCGCTAGATGACGCAACGCTGTTTTTAGTTGAGGGTGAAAAAGCTACCAGCTATCGCTTAGGAATGTCGGAAAGTCCTTATTACTGGCGCAATAAAACGCCATTGCGAGCAAAACTCGCAGAGCGTGGTTCGTCGCAAAAAATGCGCTTAATTGCTTCAATTAAAGGTGGCAAATACATCAGCGAGTTTTATGCAACAACAACTCACTAATATGCTTAACCTTTGATTTTATGTGGTTAATTGAGTACATTGCAGGGGAGGGATAATTTGGAGTGGCTATGTTTGCCAATTGGCAATTAATACTCGTTAGCTTAGGCTACATCGGTTTGCTTTTTGTGATTGCGTACTTGGGCGATAAGTACCGTCGTCACATTGGTCAAAAGTATCAGCCGTTAATTTATGCGTTAACCCTCGGAGTTTATTGCACCTCTTGGAGTTTTTTGGGCACCACCAGCCAAGCCTCTGAAAACTTCATTGCTCATTTGCCGATCTATATTGCGCCGATTTTATTGTTTGTATTTGCGTGGCCGTTTATTCAGCGGATTATTCGCATCAGTTTAAAGCTCAATTTAACTTCGATTGCCGACTTACTCGCGGCTCGATTTGGCAAGTCTAATAAACTGGCCGTGTTAGTGACTATCGTTGCTTTGATTGGCGTCATGCCATATATCGCCCTTCAGTTAAAAGCGATTGTTTATTCATTTCAACAATTACAAACCGATCACCAAGTCGTGAGTTGGCGTTTTGGCCTAATTGTCAGTTTGTTTCTAGCGGGCTTTACCATTATTTTTGGTGTTCGCAATATCGGTGTTACCGAGCGACATCCCGGCGTTATGCTGGCGATTGCCTTTGAGTCACTCGTCAAAGTCGTCGCGTTGCTGGCGGTCGGTATTTTTGTCTGCTTTTTCTTGTTTGACTCACCTATGGTGATTTGGCAGCAATCTCGCGCCAATATTTCGTTGTCGGAACAGCTCAATTTTTCGAGTATTTCCTCGGTTGCTGCCATGACTGTGATTGCGATGGCAGGCTTTTTATCGCTGCCACGTCAGTTTCAAGTGATGGTTGTTGAGCTCAAAGACAGCCAAGATACTTGGCTGAGTCGACGGGTATTTCCGCTTTATATTTTAGTTTTTGCCGTTTTTGCCGTACCGCTTGGGCTGGCGGGAAAACTGCTGCTAGAAGGGCAAGTACCTGCTGATACCTATGTTCTGTTTTTACCTAGTGTTGCAGGCCAAAGTTGGTTGACATTATTGGCGTTCTTAGGCGCGATATCAGCGGCCAGCTCTATGGTGATTATTTCATCTATTGCCCTTAGCACTATGCTCAGCAACGAGATTATTTTTCCATTGTTGTTTAAGCGCCAACGCAGCCAACAGCACGAATACGACAGCTTTCGAGTACGCTTGCTAAATATCCGCAAAGCATTGGTGTTATTCGTGATTATGCTGGGTTACGGCGTTTTTCTCTTTATTTCGCAAGATACACTGGCATCAATCGGCGAAGTTGCTTTTGGCGCTATTGCCCAGTTAACACCCGCGTTAATCGCCGCTTTTTACTGGCGAAGAGCCAGTTTAACTGGTGTTTACGGTGGTATTTTTATTGGTTTTAGCTTGTGGCTGGCGACCAATTTTCTACCTCAATTTGGCTTGTATCAGCATCCGTTTACCAGCGGGATTTTACCGGCAAATACCATGGCGACGCTAGTCAGTTTAGGGGCCAATATTTTGGTCATGTGGATGCTATCGCAAGTGAGCCGACAAAGTGTTCAAGAGCGAGTTCAAGCGTCGATTTTCCTTGAATGGCAACAGCCTGATTTACAAGCTGGCCAGCACAAACGCTCAATAAATCCTCAAGAGCTTGAGTTATTGGTTTCGCGTTTTGTTGGTGACAAAAAAGCACAAAAGAGTTTTGCTGAATTCCAACAGCAGCATGCGGGGCAGAACACATCAACTGGTGGATACAACCAAGCACTTATTCAACACACCGAGCAAGTACTCGCTGGTGTTATGGGAGTATCATCAGCCCGCTTGGTGCTGTCTTCTGCGATTCAGGGCCGTGATATGGCACTCGATGAACTTGCAGTATTGGTTGAAGAAGCGTCAACTCAAAAGCAAGCGTTTAGTCAGTCGCTACTGCAAAGTGCGATTGAGAATGCTAGTGAAGGTATTTCAATTATTGACGGCGAACTCAATTTAGTCGCTTGGAACGGTAAATATCTCGACTTGTTTGATTACCCCGAAGAGTTGGTTTATCTGGGAGCGCCAGTCGAAGATTTGATTCGTTTTAACGTTAATCGAGGTTTATGTGGTGTTGGCGACATTGAACAGCAGGTCAGTAAGCGCTTAAATTATTTGCGACAGGGCAGCGCGCACAGTTCTGAGCGGCAACACGCTAATGGTCAAGTTATTCGCATTCAAGGCAATCCTTTACCCGACGGCGGCTTTGTTATGCTGTTTTCGGATATTACCGCTTATCGTCAAGCCGAGCAGGTATTGAAAGCAGAAAACATAGATTTAGAAGCATTGGTGACAGAACGCACCGAAAAACTCGCACAAACTAACCGTGAGCTGGAATTGGCGCGTGAGCGCGCGGAGCAAGCTCATGTCAACAAAAGCCAATACTTAAAAGCGTGCAGCCACGACTTAATGCAGCCGTTAGAGGCAGCTCGGTTGTTTGCTAGTGCTTTGAGTGAGCAAAATCAGCTGAATGCGACTCAACAGAGGCAAGTTGCCAACATCAATCATTCATTGAAGTTGGCGAGTGATTTGTTGGGTGACTTGTCGGAAATTGCGCGCATTGAAAGCGGCAATATAAAACCTCAACACCAGGCGGTTAGATTGGCGGATGTTTTTGCTAGTTTGGCGCAAGAGTTTTCAGCCTCAGCAGATGATCTTGATGTTGATTTTCGCACAGTAGCGACTGATACCTGGGTACATACAGATCAGCATCTATTACATCGGATATTACAGAACTTACTTGGCAATGCGTTTCGCTATGCCAGTCCGGGGCGGGTTGTACTCGGTGTTAGGCGAGCTGGTAATGAGTTAATCATTCAGGTTATAGACAACGGCCCCGGTATTCCAAAAGACAAGCAGAGCTTGGTTTTTGAGCAATTTACTCAATTGCCATCGAACGTCAATCAACAAGGTGCGACGCAACAGGCAAAAGGGCTTGGTTTGGGGCTCAATATCACTCGGAGTTTGAGCCAATTACTAGGTCACCAATTGTCCTTGAGTTCAGAGCAGGGCAAAGGTTGTAACTTTAGCGTTCGACTTGAGCGCATCGCACCAGTTGTCCAAGCGCCTGTGCGAGCTGTGCCAAGCCAAACCGCATTTGCTGGCGTTACTGTTCTTTGTATCGATAATGATGCCGATGTTCTCAATGGCATGGTCGAGTTACTGGTCACTTGGCAATGTAATGTCTTGGCTGCAAGTTCAATAGCAGCTGCACAAAGCTACTACGACAGCCACAGTGATAGTATCGACTTGATCATTGCTGACTATCAATTGGACGAACCTGAAACCGGTTTAGATTTGATTGCTAGTTTGCGCGAGCAATCGAGTTATTATCTGCCGGCCATTTTAGTGACTGCAACCACTGAACACGATATTGAACAAAAGGCACAGCAGGCAGATGTTGGCTTTATGCGCAAGTTGGTGAAACCGGCTGGATTAAGAGCGCTAATTAGCGCGATGTTAACGAAAAAGTTGCAAGCCAATTATTCTGGCTAACTGCGAGCGATTGGCCTGACTATTCTTGGTGAAAGCCGGACTCAGGCACGTCGAGTTGGCTAATCGCGATCACGGCTTGAGTGCGATTGCGTACGTTTAATTTGCGAAAAATAGCCGTTGCGTGTGCTTTTATCGTCGCTTCTGAAACATTTAAGTCATAGGCGATTTGTTTGTTGAGTAAGCCTTCGGCAAACATCATCAATATTCTGTGTTGCTGCTGGGTTAAGCTGGCAACACGTTCAATAATGTCACCTTGTTGTTCTTCACTGGCAATAGGCGTGAAGCCTGATGGTAACCATACCTGCCCAGCTAAAACATCAACAATTGCTTGAAAGATAGTATCAACAGGTGTCGATTTTGGAATAAAGCCGGCTGCGCCTAAATCAATCGCTTTAGAAATCGTTTCGCTGTCTTCGTAGCCAGATACAATAACTACAGGAAGTTGTGGGTAGTGGGTGCGAATATAAATGAGCGCATTAAAGCCATGGGCACCTGGAATATTGAGGTCGAGTAGCAGTAAATCTGCGTCTTTGTGCTCAGTTAGTGTTTGCTCTAAATCAGCAATAGTTTCAGCTTGTTGCCAGTCGGTGCTAGCAAATTTGGCTTGTAAGGTTGATAGCAGCGCTTGTCTAAATAGTGGGTGATCGTCAGCTATTATTATTTTTTCTGGCTGAAGCATGGTTATCCTGTTGTAATTATTAGATTATTTCAAAGCCATAAAATGTTCGAAACATCTTTTTTGTTTAGATTCTATGCAAACTAGGGGCGCTGAGCAAGGTTAATTTTTAGGTCTTGCAGTTGCTTCGGCTAATTTAGATAAGAATAAGAATGGATCGATATCCTGAACAATTGGCGATTCCAATGCATAGTGAATATCTAATGTGAAATCGCCGAGGTTAGCGAAAAAGTTCGCTTGTAATGCTTTGCTGAGATCTTGCACTTTGGCGTAGGCATCTTGTTCGGTTTGGTGGGGGAATACCACTATGTATTCGCCGTCATTGAGCAGTGCTGCTTGGTCGAATTCGCCAATGTGGCTGTCGATGATGCTGGCGACTGTCTTTCGTACTTCTTGGCATGTTCGCTTTGAGCAGCGATATTCCAACTCACTCCAATTGTCTACTTTTAGGTATACCAAGGCCAAGTCGTACTGAAAATAGCGCGCTTGTTTATAGGCTTGCTGGTACATCTTTTTACTGTAAAAAGGTGAAGTTAAGTGTTTGAGTTCTGGGGTATGGTATTGGATTGTGCGTTTGTTACTTTTGAGGATTGCGACAATCAATACTGTTGTCAGCGCCAGTACTAGGGCGACCAAAATAGTGATTAGCTGTTGTTGTTCATCAAATTTTTTGGTGTATTGCAGTTTTAATTCACTGTCGTAGGCCAATGCTAGCGAAAGGTTGGCATTTTCGTCTTGTGCGGCCGTTTGTTCTGGCTTTGTCGTGACGCTTGTTAGCGGTTGGAACTTTTCGACTAATTGTTGAAATTTCTGTAAGTAGGCGAGCGCTCGTTCGAACTGACCATCTTGTTCGTTAAATTCACTGGCGATGCGGTAAAGTTTGGCCTGTTCGACCGTGAGTTCAATACTACTGGCGAGCTTTAAGGCTTGATTGATCAACTGTTTGGCGCGTTCTTGTTCTCCAATATTGATCGCGGCATCGGCTAACGCGATAAGAGTACTTAAATAAGGTTTAGGTAAATTTTTGCCATTGAACAATTGTTCGGCATCGGTCAAATAAACATAGGCCTGGCCGAAGTTTTGCTGGGTAATTAAAACCTCACCTAAGCCGAGCAATGCATATGCTAAATTGATACTGGCGTTTTGTTGTTCGGCGTATTTCTTTGCTTCCCAGTAGGCGTTGTAGGCGTCATCGTATTGTCCCAAACGTCGATAGGCCGAGGCTAAATTTGCGTAAGTTTGACTAATTTTCGTAAAGCGTTTGAGTTGAAATCGCAATTTTAAAATATGTAGATCGAGATCGATGGCGGTTTGGTAATTGCCCAAGTAAATGTTGGCGACTGCAATGATTTCAAGCAAATGGATGTGCTCGGAAAACTCTTGGTTATCACCCATCAATTGTTGCAGCTGTTTTAGATCCGCTTGTGCGAGCTTAGGTTCAGCCATTAATGCGTAAGTCATCGAACGGTAGGCAAGAGCAATGAGTCGGTGGTGTAACCACAAGTCATTGTTGCTAACGGAGAGCACTTGTTCTGCGTGTTGTTGAGCGAGCTGAAACTTGCCTCTAGTATAGTTGGCGGCAGCAAGTTTTAAATGTAAACGCATCCGAATATCAGGTTCGGTTGTATTGATTTGCAGACCGTCTTGAGCGAATTGAAACGCCGTTGCCATATCGCCATTGTTGCTGGCGGTTTCTGCCAGTAGTACAAAGGTTTTGGCTAGGATATCACTGTTGTACAAACCTCGTTGGCTAACCACCTGATTGGCAAGCTGGACAACGGTCTGATGAGGCAAGGACTCGCCACTTTTGTGGTAATAGTGCTCGATAAGTTCAATATTTTTATCAATGGTGAGGGCGTTGTCTTCAGTTTGTGCAGACAGTTGAAAATTCAGTAGGG
Source organism: Endozoicomonas sp. G2_1 (assembly GCF_017744155.1). GTDB lineage: Bacteria > Pseudomonadota > Gammaproteobacteria > Enterobacterales > Alteromonadaceae > JAGHQT01. The sequence continues at coordinate 56,273 of NZ_JAGHQT010000005.1, forward strand.
CAATTAGCCAAAACAAGTGATAAATGATGTTTTTTCGTCCAAGGGGTAACGTCGAGTTGTCCATAAGTTTTATGTTACTTTTTATCATTTCTCAGTTTACAAGCGATATTCTTTGACTATAATAGCCATCGAGCTACTAAAGCTCGTTAAGGGCAAATCTAGCGAAAGCTAGAGACGCAAAGTTACCGGTCTAAGGGATCATCCTACGACAGCGGAACTGCCAAATTTAGATATAGTGGGGGCTTATCTTTGTTTACAGCTTCTTGCTTGTTGTCGGTACTTTGCGTGCTCCCCTCTTTTTACTTTTCTTTGCCTTCCTTGGCAACACTTTTCTCAACAAGATAAATTATTGCTACTTTTGCTGATTAGCTAATGCGTATTGCTGTTCAATATATTGATTGATCAACTTTTCAAGCATTGATAGTGGCATCGAACCGTTTTTCAATATTTGGTCGTGAAAATCGCGTAAATCAAAGTGCTCACCGAGTTTTTGTTCAGCTTGTGCTCTCAAGCGCTTAATTGTTAGCTCACCAATTTTGTACGACAAGGCTTGACCTGGCCACGAGATGTAGCGATCAATTTCGGTTTGCACGTTGTGTAGTGATAGTGCTGTATTGCTGGCTAAATAATCCATCGCACGCTGACGGCTCCAACCTTTTACGTGCATTCCGGTATCGACAACCAAGCGGCAGGCGCGCCACATTTCATAGGTTAATCGACCAAACTCACTGTAAGCATCTTGGTAAAAGCCCGCTTCTTTACCTAAGTATTCGGCATACAAGCCCCAGCCTTCGCCAAATGCTGAAATGTAAGTGTGATTGCGAAATTCAGATACGTTTTCAAGTTCGCGTGTTAACGCTCCTTGCAGATGATGTCCGGGGACCGCTTCGTGAAGTGTCAAAGCTTCTAGCACGTATAGTGGTCTGCGGTCTAAGCGATAAGTGTTGACCCAGTAGCTACCTGCTTGATCATCTCTTGATGGCGACGAGTAACGGCCAGTCGTGTATTTTGGTGCGATATTGGCTGGTACTGGCTCAATACCATAAGGATTGCGTGGCAGTGTTTTGAATAGGCTGGGCAGTTTGGCATCCATTTTCTTTGCAATGAACGATGCTTCTTTTAATAACTGTTCTGGCGTTGTTGCATAAAACTGTGGGTCTGTACGCAAAAAGTGCACAAATTCTGCGAAACTGCCGGTGAAGCCGGTCTGCTTGATGATTGCGTCCATTTCGGCTCGAATTCGCTTTACTTCCTCAAGACCGATTGCGTGCACTTGCTCGGCCGCCATATCTAGGGTGGTAAAATGCTTGACCCGATTATCGTAAAACGCCTGACCATCTGGAAGTGTACTAGCTGCAATATCATTGCGAGCTTGAGGAAGGTACTGCTCAACCATAAAATCGTAGTAGCCTTGATAACTTGGAAATACGTTTTTTTCGATACTAGCTTTTGCCAATTCGATTAAGCGTTGCTTTTGTTGGTCATTAAAATGTTTAGGTAAGCGTTTTAACGGCTGAAAATAAACACTGTCTTCGGGCTTGTCTTTGATATAAGCGCTGATCGATTGCTCGTAACCCTTGAGCACTGCTTTGGGCTGTGTCGCACCAACAGCTAAACCTTGCTTCATCCAATACATTTGTTGGTCAAAATACTTCGGCAATGCCGCTAAACGCTTAAAGTAATTTAAGTAGTCTTGCTCAGTGTTAAAGGCGCTTTGGTTGGGTAAAAAGCTAATCCCTGTGTGAAAGCCAGACTCTGCTGTGAATGGCATGTAATGGCTGTTAAAACGATATTGATCGAGCTCGTTTTTAATGCGGTAACTGAGTACAGATAGATCAATTTGCTGTTGTTCACCGAGCTCTGAGGCCGAAATTTTCATTAGCTTGTTGTAAATTGCGGTTAGTGCTTGATGATGTTGTTCAAGTGTTGCCGGCGATAAATCGGGTAGCTTGGTGTTATTGTCTTGGTAATCGCTGTGCCACAATGGTTGGTAGTGTTGATTGATACTTTTGTATTCAGCGATTATTGCTGTTAATGCCTGTTGACTGGCGTTGAGTTCAATGGTGTTTGATGACTGGGCAATATTAGAAGTTGAAGTGCAAGCTGACAGTGTTAACAAGCTAACAGCCAAAAGAGCAAAAGTTTTCATAAGCAACAACTTATTAAAGTGATTTTTGCTACTGTAACAAATTATTTATTTGTTGCTCTAGTGCATTTATCGCATGAGATTATTTGTTCGACGTGCGAGCATCGTCTACTTTTTGCTGGTTTTATAGTCAAACAAGCGAAATAGTTGACTAAAATAACTAAATTGGTCGCTATTTCTAACAAAAGTACTGGAACTTTTACTGACTTTACTAGAGAATAAAATTACCACATGTTGTCGTTGTTAGGTACAAAACCAGACTGTGAAATATCACGATACCGTCACTCAAGCTCAACAAAAAATGACGTTGGCAGTGGCGAAATTAACAGAATGGAAGCTAGCAACATCGCCGATTAATTACGCTGTCAGTTATGAATATATTGACGGCAGAAATTCTGCTCTCGTAAAAGCTATTGAACAAGAACTGAGTATCAAGAAGACGCTTGATGGTTTTTTTGTTGAACAAGCTTACCAACAGTACATTTTGGGGCAAAGCGCCTTTCGCGACGAAATTATTGGCGATATGGACGATGTGCTTGCCAATATGGAAAAGGGCTGTCAGTATTCTTCAAATAGCGTTAATCAGTTTATTCGCAAATTAGACAACAATTTTGTCAACCTCAAATCAGCCGACAAGCCAACGGTTGAGCTTGCGGTAAACAATATAAAACACGCGTCTACCGAATTAAAAACACAACAACAAGCCTTATTGAAACAATTGGCGATGTCGCAACAGCAAGCCAACAGTCTGCGCAATGAGCTTGAAGAAGTCCGCAAAGAGATATTCTTAGATCCACTAACCGGTTTATACAATCGCAAGGCAATGGCTAAACACTTAGATGCTTGGTTGACAGAAGATCCCAATAAAGAAATTGCCGCTATTGTTATCAACGTCGACCAATTCAGTCAGTTTAGTCAAAAGTTTGGCCCGCTACTGGGTAACGTCTTACTCAGCAAAATAGCTCAAAAAGTCTCTAGTTATGTCGATGACTCCGGTTTGCCAGTGCGCACAGGCGGCGAAGAGTTTTTAATTTTGTTGCCTGAAGTTGAAACCTCTGTCGCCAGTGAAATCGCTGAAAAAATACGCCAAGGTGTTGAAAAGCTCAGATTCGTTAGTAGTAAGTCGGGCATGCGCTTGCCTAAAATGACTGTGTCATTGGCAGTGAATCGCTTCAATGCTCAACAGGGTATCAATCACCTCATTACTAAGGCTCGACGTCTATTGAACCAGCCGGATGACCAAGGTAATAATCAGGTTATCTCTGCTCGTTAACTTTGGGCTGTGTTAGTTTGCTGATCAGCTCTGTTAAATTAAACTCTGAATAAACTTCAATACCATGCTTTCGTAGCTGTTCACAGGTAATGCCTTCGCCAGATGTTTTGGTACCGTTAAAATCTCCATTGTAGATATTGTTACTGCCACAAGAAGGGCTTGATTCTTTGAGTAAGGCATAACGAATATTATGACGCTGGCACAGGTAAAGCGCGTGATGAGCACCGCGATAAAATTCTTCTGAAACGTCATTACCTAGAGCTGTAGTGACAATGCGCTTATCTTTGTCGATGGTTTTGTTGGTACCGCTTAGTGGCTGAATCTCAGCGGCTGCTCTTGGAATACTGAGACCACCGGCCACTTCTGGACAAACACTAATGATTCGACCTTGCTGTTGCCAGCGGCGCAGGGTTTGATCAATTAATCTTTTACTGGCGCCGTCATAACGCACTGCTAAGCCAAGTAAGCAGGCACTCACTAAGACTTTTTCCATCGTCGTTACTCGATTATTGACCGCTAACGGATTGAAGCTGAGCTTGCAAATAGGGCAGGTAGACAAGATCTTGTTGGCTTGCCCCTTCAAACCAGCAAGATTGACTGTAGTAGTCAAAATTCAGTACCAGTTCCGCTTTTTGCCAATAGAAACGAATACTCTCGCGGTCGGCACCGCTGTTGTGTTCGAGTGTTCGCTTAACCGAGAGTTGGGCAAATAATTGTTGGCTCAATGCTTCAATGTCTTCTTGATACCATGGTGATGACCAAAGTACTTGCAAGGTTTGCTGTTCGATTAATTCTAGTTGATAGCCGTGCGTTAACTGCTGCATGATATTTCCAAATGTTTGCCCCAGTCAGGTGCCGGCTGTCCATAACGCTGATAATTGTCATCTGCGTTAAATGGCTTGGCTAGCACTTGATGTAATTCATTCAATGGCTGATAGTCGCCCTGCTGTGCCGCTTCGATTGCGTTTTGCGCCAAATAGTTGCGCAAGATATAAATCGGATTGCTGGCATTTTGTTGAGTGAGGCGCTCTTGCGCACTAAGTGCTTGATTATTTAATCGCTTGCGATAAGTTTTTAACCATTGGCTCAGCTGATCTTGCACGTCAACGCCTGCCGATTGATTAAAGACATTGTGCAGTGGTTCTGGTATATCGCTGTCGGTAGTTAGCACCTGATTTAAGTGCCTAAAGCTCAAGGTGTAATCAGCTTGGGTTTGAGTCATTAAGCCTAAATAGCGACTCAGCAGTTCAGTATCTTCTTGTTGCCAGCTTGTTAAGCCGAGTTTAGCTGTCATCAGCTGGTTATAATGTTCTACTAATACTGGCTCGTAGCAGGCTAATGCTTGCCTAATTTGTTCTGGGCTTAACCACGTTGAAAAGGTGTAGGCGAGGGCGTTGAGGTTCCACAAGCCAATTGATGGCTGTTGGTTAAAGGCGTAACGACCGTGATGGTCGGAATGGTTGCAGATAAAGCCCGGTTGATAATCATCTAGAAAGCCGTATGGCCCGTAGTCTAATGTTAAGCCGAGTACTGACATGTTGTCGGTATTCATCACGCCGTGAGCAAAGCCGACTGCTTGCCATTTGGCAATGAGTTTCGCGGTATTAACTGTAATTTCAGTAAGCATGGCCAAGTGTGGCGTTTTAGCCTGCAAGCATTCAGGGAAATAACACGCCAGTGCAAAATCAGCTAACTGATTGAGCTCGTCTTTTTTGCCGTGATGAAAAAAGTACTCAAAATGACCAAAGCGCAAATGGCTCTCTGCCATGCGTGTCATTACAGCACCCGTTTCGCGGGTTTCTCGGTAAACGGCCTGATCACTGTCGACAATCGCTAAAGCTCTGGTAGTTGGAATATCTAATGCCGCCATCGCCTCACTGGCGAGAAATTCACGAATACACGAGCGCAAAACTGCTCGGCCATCACCCATTCGAGAATATGGGGTTGGACCCGCCCCTTTGAGCTGCAATTCAATGTGCTGACCGGCGCTATTTTTAACTTCACCAATACCAATACTGCGGCCATCGCCAAGTTGCGGAACAAACTGGCCAAATTGATGACCCGCGTACACTTGAGCAATGTGGTGCCCTTGTTTTGGGGTAAGCTGGCCACTGAGCCAGCCGAAAAATTCGTCAGCTTGAATGTCGTCGGTGGTCATATCGAGCAAGGCTGCGGCTTCTTTGCTGACGGCAACAAGTCTGCTGTTAATCAATGGACTAGCAACGACCTTTTGATATGAAAAGCCGAGCTGTTGATACCAGCGATTGGTAAACTGTAAATTCTCTGGTTTATTCACATAAAACCCGATCGAAATCAAATAATTACTGGGATAATACTAAAAAAATCTAGGACAGCGTTACGCTTTTTACATATACTCATTTGACCTCAAAGTGCCTTATATATGCACTTTAGAAAAAAATGAGGTTATAATCGAAATAGGCTCGATCATCATCCATATGCATCTCAATTACGTATTAGTAGTCATTATGGATTGAACAAAATAAATTCTAATCACCAAAAGAGAGATAATAGCTATGAAAAAACTTATGTTAGCTGTTGCCGCAAGTGTTGTTATGGCTGGTCCTGCGATGGCAGGCGATGCTGCTGCTGGTAAAGCAAGAGCAGCTATGTGTGCAGCGTGTCACGGCGCCGAAGGTATTTCTGCCGTTCCTATGTATCCTAACCTTGCTGGTCAAAAAGAAGCTTACATTGTGAAGCAACTTAAAGACTTCAAATCAGGCGCTCGTAAAGATCCTGTAATGGCACCAATGGCAATGGGCCTATCAGATGCTGATATGGAAAACCTTGCTGCATACTTTGCTAGCTTAAAATAATCTTAGCTATTATTTGAGAATTGCATTAAAAGCCAATGACATTGTCATTGGCTTTGTTGTTTTTAAAAGGGCGCCAATTAAAAATTACGCTATTTCGTTAACACTTCTAATAACGCTTTAGCATCTTCTGACAACGCTGATTCTGGCGTTAATATCGCGCTGGCCAAGGCTTTTCTACAACTGCAGTTTTCGTTGGCTTGGTGCTGCTGAATAAATGCTTTTAGTACGGATTTCGCCTTCTCTAAGCTGGCTCCATAGCGACTAATTACCTGATCAACGCTAACGTGTTGGCTTGGGTCATCTTGCCAACAGTCGTAGTCAGTAGAAATACCGATAGTGCAATAACAAATTTGCGCTTCTCGCGCCAAAAACGCTTCGGGTACGTTAGTCATACCGACTAAATCACAACCAGCGGCATGCTTTAAAAATAAACTTTCTGCTTTAGTGCCTAGACGAGGACCGTCGACACAGGCATAAGTTTTGTTGGGGTGTATTGTTACTTCTAAGCTAGCGTCTAGGCTATTGGCGGCGCTGACGATGCCATCCGCCAAGTGCTGGCAACTCGGCTCTGCAGTCGAAACATGGGCGGCGATACCATTGCCAAAAAACGTTTTTTCGCGATTGCCTTTGATAAAGTCAAAGTACTGACTGGCAATAGCCAAGTGGCCAGGCTCAATTTCTTGTTGCAAGCTACCGACTGCGGAAAGGCCGACGATTTGGGTAACCCCTAAAGATTTGAGCGCCCAAATATTAGCGCGATAATTAACTTCGTGGGGCAGTAGTTGATGACCACTACCGTGACGCGGTAAAAACAAAATGGTTTGTCCTGAGTAATTGCCTTGGACAATGGCGGCAGACGGTTTGCCAAAAGGAGTATCGACATCGTGTTCTTGCTCAACGTCTAAACCGTCTATTTGGTAAATACCAGTGCCCCCGATAATTGCTAACATATTAATGCTCCGTAAATTTTTATCTTTTACTACTGCAACGAATTATTCGCTACAACTAGCGCCGTGAGCAAAACAGCTATAGCACCTGTGATGCTTCATACTAATGCGCTCTTGCATGCTCTCGGCCAATGAATTTGCTAAGTGATAATCTGGATCGTCGTCAACCAAAGTGCAGGCATAAACCTGCATTTGGTCATCTTTTTTAATGATCATTTTGGAGTTACTACACATGTAGCTTTGGCGTTGCTGCTCAGTTTGATAAGTCACCATACAGTGAGTGCTAATGTGCGGTACGTCGGCAATGCTGCCGGGGGGTAAAAAATCAGGAAAAGCGACGATATTGAGATCTTCCGGCAAGCCATTAAGGACAAATAAGTCGCGATACTGCTTAGTGACTTGTTCGCTGTTTTCATCAGCAGCCATGTGTCTTGCTACAGAAACCTTAAAGCCAGCTTGATGTAGCTTTTTCAAACCGGCGACAGCGAGGGCAAAATTGCCTTGGCCACGGCCGGCATCGTGACTTTTGCTATCCGCTGAGTCTAAGCTAATGCGCAGCGATATTGTGTGTTTGCTGTCACTGCTATCGGCTAGGGCTTTTAACGCGTCAAAGCGCTTAATCAAGGGCGCTGTGCCATTGGTTAACACCATGCAGGGACGAAATTGGCTGGCGTACGCCAAAATATCAATAATGTCTTTTAGTAAAAATGGCTCGCCACCAGTAAATGAAAACTGCTTAACACCTAATTCTAATGCTTGGTCAATATGCGGTTTTACTTCCTCGAATTTAGGCCCTTGTAAGCGCTTGCTATCTGGGCTTGAACCTTCGAAGCAAAAACCGCATTCGAGATTACAGCGCGTACCGGTATGAAACCAAAGCTCGTCTAATGCATGGGGAATAATATAGCCCCGGCTTTCGCCATCGGGGGTTTTATACCAGTCGTCGCTGTGTTGATTGGGCATTAGCAACAACCTGAACTTTTTATTGCCGGCGCTTTGTTTTGAGTCGATTTAGCTTGGTTTGCGCCGCAGCTGTTTGACGGAGTAAACGCGCCTAAATGGCGGTCGAAATTACCGCTAAATTCAAAGTGCTCTTTAAAGCGGCTGCTTTGCAGTATACGCCAAGTATTACCGCTAACATCAGTCGCTTGGTTGGCGGCGAAATAGTTGTTTTGGTCAAGCTCAAAACCCGCTGAATGACTGCTAATTGTGCCGAGATAAGTGACTGTTTGTCCGTAGTTTTCTTGATTGGCTTCAAGTTCAGGTGCTTTAAATAAGCGATAAGTATTGGAGTGGAAAGCAATACCTTGAACGCGTTCAATAATGTCGGGGTTGTCGATGGTAATTTCGCGGCTTTCTACTAAACGCGGGTCAGCAAAACCAACTTTTTTCGCCAGTTCAATGAAATCACTTTGGTATAAAGCGCCGCTTAAACACTCGCCGTATAGTACCGAATCGTTTTTCAACTCAGCTGGGATTCGACGGTCGGCGTAAACATCAGCAAAGTACATCTCACCGCCATTTTTCAGCAGTTGAAACGCTTGCTTGAGCACAGCTTCTTTGTCTGGCGACAGGTTAATCACGCAATTAGAGACAATCACATCGATGCTGTTATCGGCAAGGCCAAGCTGGTCGAGCTGTTCAATATAGCCCATTTTAAATTCGGTATTGGCATGGGCGTAGCCAAATTTTTCTCTGTGGTAGTCGAGGTGTTGCTTGGCAACTTCAAGTTGCGCTTCGGTCATATCAACGCCGGTGACAAAGCCGCTTTCGCCAACCATTTGTGCCAAGGCGTAGCAATCTCGACCTGCGCCACAACCCAAATCTAAAATATGACAACCGTTTAGGCTTTCAGGCGTGACTAAGCCACAGCCGTAATACTTGGCTAGCACTTCATCGTGAATATTGCCAAGAATGGTTTTGAGTTCTGCGGATAAATTGCTGTCAGTACAGCAGGCATTGGTTTGCAAATCTTCACTGCTTTGAAGTGTTTCGCCGTAATACTGTTTTACTGCGTCGTGCATGAATTACTCTCTTGTCGCGTTAATAAGTTTTCGATGTATTGCAATAGTGCTTGTCGGGCTGGTCTTAAGTCACCTTTTAAGTCTTGATACAAGGTGATTAAGTCAGCTTTTTCGTCAATGTCATAGCCTGGCGTGTGATAGCCGACCGATAAGCCCCAACTGTGACAACAGGCAGCTAGAGATGCGCCTAAATAAGGTGAGCTCCACGGCAAATCGGTGAGTTTTGGCCAAGGTTTGCTGTTTGACATAATCACTACGCCGCCGTCTGCTGCCATGTTTAGAACGATGTCGTGTTGTTTCAACATGTCGGCTAAGCCAATGTAGTGGGCTTGTCTGAGCATGGGAGCGTCAGTACCGATAAATACGGTACTTTGATGGCCTTGTTGGCACTTATTTTGGCGTCGAATACTTTGGTCGATGTGATTAAGTCTTTCACCTAAATTCCCTCTGCCTTGAAAGATGACGCTTGCCTTGTTACCCCCTGCATTACTAACATCACTGCTGAGTTTTTTATCAACAAGCGTTTGGGCCCAAGCAACATCCTCTTGATGAGCAACCGCTAAAACCACTTGACCTGTCCAAGCTTGCGCATCTTCAATAGCGCAATCGAGCAGCAGTTTAGCAATTTCATAGGCAGCATCGGCTCCTAGGGTTTGCGCCAAACGCTGTTTGCCTTGATGCAGCTTGGGTCTTTTGCTCATTAGTACTAAACATGGCTGAGAAGTTGTCATACTATTTGATATCACTCGTTAAGTGGTTGATTAAGTTGCCAGTTATATTGATAGTCAATATCGCCATTAAATTTCATTAATGCCTGTTGTAATGCTGGTTTTGCATACTGGCTCAGGTGGTTGATTAGCGCGTTTTGGTCTTCGCCGAAATCTTCCGCAAACCAGTTATATATGCTCGACAAAGCCAGCTTATTACCTTGTAAATCAACGGCTCTCGGGTGGTTGATAAAATCTTGTGCCGCTGTTGTTAGCTGCTGCTCAAGACGCTCGGCGGTGATCGCTTGAAGCGGTAAGTTAGGGCAGCCCCGACTGGCGCAGTTAATCACGTAATGGACCCGAGGTTCCTGCCAAATACTGCGCAAAATACCGTGTTCAATTTGATTTAAACTTAATTCTTTACCGGCAATGTTGGCGACCTTGATATCCCATGGCCCGATAATTTCACCGAGGCCATCAATCGGCAATTGATGGATTTCGCGGATGCTGTCAACGGGGTAGTTGCTTAGCACTAAATCAACGGTTAGGGCATTGTAGAGATTGACCCAGTAGGCGAATTGCTGGCGGTGATTAAAAGCTCTAGGGTCAATTGTTTGTAACGCTTGTAAATAGTTTTTAAGTTGTTGGCGAGCGTGGTGATCATCGTCAGCGGCTAACTTGGCATAGTCAAAAACAGTGGCGTTAAGTGCTTGTGAATAACTGGCATAGTCAGTCAATATAGCTTGCCAACTGCTGTGGTCAATGGTCTTGAGGTTATCACTGTCATAGGCTTGCTCGGTAAGCTGCCAGTAATCGATAGGATTAGCCGAGCGCGCCTGATATAAACTGTATAGCCAATATGCGGCTAGCAGACCACTGATGGTCATCAAAGACAACAGTACTTTGATTAAAACAGGTTTACTGCTCAATGATTTACACCTTTGCTTGAGGGTTTACATTGATTGCTCTGGCTTGTGTTTTGACCTTGTTTAAAGCCAAAGAGTCGCAGTTTGGCAATCATCGACAAAATGCCAATTCCTGCCAATACGGTTCCCTTAACCGTACCACTTATTTTTGATTGACCAATTCTCACTTTTGAATCTACCGGATATTCGCTGGTTTTGAGCTTGAGCATGGCAGCTTTCACTTGCATCTCAACCGTCCAACCAAAGGTGGTGTCGGCCATTGCTAAACGTTGCAATGCCGACTGACGAATTGCGCGAAACGGCCCTAAGTCAGTAACGGGCTGTCGCCAAAACAAGCGAATTAGGCTTGATGCTAGCCAATTGCCAAACAGTTGTGGTGGCGTTAGTGCCCCACGCTCAATGGTGCCCAAGGTACGTGAACCGATTGCTAGATCATCGCCATTAGCAATGCCAGCCAGCAATGCTTCTGCTTGATTGATAAAACACGAGTCGTCACCGTCAACAAATAGCACAACATCAAAGCTTTGGGGTTGTTGATCAAGCCAATCAAGCGCGGTTAAGCAAGCAATGCCATAGCCTGCTTGGCTTTGTTTTACCACTGCCGCGCCAGCGCTTTCGGCGTTGGCAGCGGTGTTGTCGGTAGAGCCGTTGTCACAAACGACAACTTGGTCGATAACCGCGAGATCTTCCGTGGTCAGTTTTACAAGTTTACTAACCACTTTACCTATCGCTAACTCTTCGTTTAACGCTGGAATAACCGCGGCGACCCGCAAGCCTTTATACATTTTTTACCTCAATAATTTCCGCCATTTGGACACGGCTGGCGGCGAGTTTTCCGGTTTTTACCACTTCAGATGTTTGGCGATCGATTTCGGCAAAGCTCAAGGTACCCGTTGGGCATACTTGTACACAGGCAGAGCAGCGCACACATTGCGGGTCGGTCATCGGTTTGCCCTTTTGGGCAAACGCCATTACATCAATACCTTGGTGACATTGGCTGGTACATTGGTTACAGCTAATACACTTGTTTTTATCGGCGGCAATGGCGAATTTGCTAAAGCGCGCGTAAATGTGCATCAGTGCCGCTAACGGGCAAGCAAAGCGACACCAAGCGCGGCCTGAGTATTTAAAATATAGGCCAAAGCCAAGCACACCAGCCATAAAAATGTCGACGACCCATTTCCAGCTAAAGGCGTTAACTAACTGATAATCTTGGTTTTCACCTTTTAACAAGAGGTTGAACATGGTATTCATCCAGCTCTCTGGATAAATCCAGCCGAGGATGCGAATAAACAACATGACAAAAGCGGCGGCTAAAATAACTTGGCCGAGCATATTGAGTTTATTCCAGTTTTTGCCGTGCGGCATTTTGTGTCTTTGCTTGTCGCCGAGGGTTTCCGCCATCGCACCACAAGAACAAATCCAACTACAGTAGGCGCCTTTACCCCATTTGTAGACGATTAATGGAATGATCACGAAGGTTTGAATGACGGCGATCACTAACCACACCAGCTGTGGTTGGTCGGTAAATACGGTGTAAACACCGAGCGGCCATGCAAAAATAAAACTGTAGGCATGCCAGTAAGCACGTGGATGACCCCAGTCAGGCCAAACGTGGTTTGCTAAATCTTGTGCGGAAATATAGGCGGGGAAGAGGGCGTCGCCAACAGTTTTACCCCAACCTGCATCAAAGGCACCGTTGTAACCAAGCCAAGGTAAAATAACTTCAGGTAGTAAAAACAACGGGAATAATTGAATTGCGAACAACACGCTAGTTTGCACCGTGACATAAGGCGTTTTACTGCGCCTAATTCGCTGCCAGCCAAAAATGGCAATAATACTGGTGTACAAAAAGGTGTAATAGAAAGATCGGCTTTTCAGCGACATCGCCAAAGTGCCAATTAAGGTTGAACGGTCATCGACTTGATCAAACCACCAATCGCCGAGCTCACTGAGTAAGTCAGGCACTTCATTGGGATAAGTAAACGTCGACCAAAACGAGTTTAAAAAGCCGTAGCTCTTCCAATCGTAAAGTGCACACAAGGCAATAAAAAACATGATAAAGGCAATCCAGCCCGAGATGGTACTCTCACCACTAATCGAGATTTTACTGCGGCGGAAAAAATCCAGTGGCGCTTCACGGCCCGTCGCCAGTAATACTTCGTCGTTGGCGAGGCTTTCAGTGCCGTTATGGTCGGTAAGTTCGACGCTATCAGGTTCAATTTTACTGACTTGGGTCGACATTTTTACGTCAACTTTACCGCCCTCAACCAAGCTTTGTAGTTGTTCGATGTTTTCAGCTTTCGGTCTTGAAAACTCGGCTTTGCGGTGACAAAGGGTCACTTGTGCTTGGTAGTTGGCACAGCTGATTGCCGCTTCCAATGCACTGTCGCCACCGCCGACAATTAACAGTTTTTTGTTTTGATATTGGCTCGGATCAATTAAGCGATTGCTGACTTTTTCTAGCTCTTCACCGGGAATATTGAGTTTGCGGTAGTTACCGGAGCGACCAATGGCAACGACAATGCGGTGGCCAATCAAGCGTTCACCGTTTTCAAGGACGGCGTGCAGCAAGCCCGATTTGCGCTCAATATGGCTAACGTTGGCAATCTCTGGGCTAATTTGATGCTCGCTCGCGCTTTGATGCAAGTGGCTGAGCAAGCTTTCTTTGTCGACAACCTCTTGACCAAACTGGAGTTTGCCCGTTGGCGTCATCTCGGTTGGATACGTGTAAATCGGCTTGCCATGGGGGAAGTTGTTGATGGTTGAAAACGGTGAATTTGCTTCAATTAACTTGAAACTAATGCCAGCCTCTTTTGCGGCAATAGCGGCAGAATAACCACTAACACCGCCGCCAATGATGATAACGTCGGCAACATCGGCTTGCGCTTTACGGTTTTGAAAGCTCGTTTCGGCAACAATATTGTTGATTGCTTTGGCGCCAGTATCGGCGGAAAACTTTAACAGCGGCACGCCGGTTAAGTCACCGACGATATAAGTGCCGGCAATATTGGTCTCGCCATTGGCTTGACTGATCGGTAATTTTTCAACTTCTGCATCTGGCCACTGACCGTGCAGCCAATGGTGATATCGACTCACTAACCCTAACATGAAAACCCCTTATGGCGATCCATTCAGATCACGCTTCACTTGCACGCTTTAACGATATATCTATTTGCTGCTGGTCACGCCCTGCGTAATGCCTTGCAGCTTTGTTTGAATTTGCCCATTTGATTCCCCAATAAATCAAACTCACTAAGGCAAAAAGGTAAGCACCGGCCAATAGTACAATCGGCCACTGTGCGGGCTGCCAAATTTGGCAACAGATAAATTGATTGAGCACTTCATAAGTTAACGGCATAACACCAAGCACAATTATCAAGGCTGCGTTTGGCTTTAACGCCAGTAGTGCTGCCAGTGGCATCAGATACCATGGAAATAAGACCGGACTAATCAATAAAGGAATGACAAGCGCCAACTGACAAGCGAGAATAAGTGGCTCCGACAGTAAGTAATTAATTGTTTTTAAATCGTTTTCTGCACTGGTAATTTCTTTGTTGACTACAGTCTGTTGATTGTTAAGTTGTTGCTGGCTATACGCCAATAAACCAACCACGACAATTAAGCTTGTTGTGATAGCGGTAAGTGCAATAACAAAAGCCTGTGGATTCAATTGATTGAGCAGTGAAAACAGTGGTGCGGCAAAGCGCCATTTCTCAAAAAACACCCCAATGCTGCCAACTGGGTAAAAACCTAGCGCGAGGGTAATACCGTAACCTGCGATGATTACTGATAAGGCACTTAGCACTATGATTAAGCTACGTGGCCACGAAAAGTTGGCGAATACTAAGGGCATAAGTAGTACGAGCGGTAAAATTTTACAAAGCACACCTAGGCCAATACATATGCCAACCAGAGACAATTTATTGCGGTGCCAGTAATAGAGTGCGGCAACAACTGCGAGGGTTGAAAAAGCATCTAAGTGCAAACCTACACCGGTTTCAATAACTAGGATTGGCGATAGCGCAACTAACGGTAAGTGCTGTAATTTATTGTGAGCTTTAAGTAGTAAGTAGATGAAATATAAACTCGCGATACTGGCACCCGTTAGCATGAGCTGCCAAGCTAGTTGAGCACTTTCGACGCCGAAGTCAACACCAATATTGGCGGCAAAGGCAAAGATTGCCAATGCTAGTGGTGGATACAAGGTTGGATATTTAGCGTGCTCTGCTGGTGGTTGCCACAGCTCGCGCAAATGAGCCAAAGCGGGATGGTCGTGACTGACTTGATAAGGGTCGAGACCCGTTAACGCGATACGGCCATCAAACAGGTAGCGGTCAACATCGTTCGAGGTGTAGGCATCTGCGCCAATAAGTAGTAGCCTTGCCACTACACCAACTGCCAATACTAACCAAACAAAACTGTCTTGATCTTTAGTGACTGAGTTGGCGTTCAGTGTTTTGAGCCCGCAATACCAAACAGCCAACATCAATAGCATCATCAAGGTAAATTGGCCGATAACCATATTACCGAAACTAAAGTTAATTGAAATACCGGCAATTGTTGGGGCTTGTAAACCCGCTAATAACTCACCGTGAAGCTGACCAAACCAATGGCTCGAGCCAGTTAACACCAATACTGCTATTAAGTTTAAATAAACTAAGCCGTTCTTACTTGATTGCGCTAAAACTTCTTGTTTGCAAACAGATAAAGTCGTTAATTTTGGCTCAGTGATTGGTCTATTCATAACAGAGTGATTAGCCGTTACGACTCTTGTGCCAGCTTGTGATAGCTGCGCATACTGGCGATTGAAGTGGTGAAAAAGCCCAGTAGCAACAAGAGTAAAAATGGCGCCATAAACCAGTGCTGATTGGCGATTGCCCACACTAAAACTAAG
Source organism: Endozoicomonas sp. G2_1 (assembly GCF_017744155.1). Lineage (GTDB taxonomy): Bacteria > Pseudomonadota > Gammaproteobacteria > Enterobacterales > Alteromonadaceae > JAGHQT01. The sequence continues at coordinate 72,027 of NZ_JAGHQT010000005.1, forward strand.
GCGTAAACCAATGCTACAGCAAGCTCGAATAAAGCGCCGCGCGGCGCTACCGCTCGATAAAATTGCTCTGATAGGCTTTCAGTACTTCGTTCTACTTCGGTCGTTGGGGTAGCTTGTTCAATCGCTACTGTGTTGTTAGGCAAGTCGTCAGTCTCGGCTAATTCACCGCTTTTAGGAGTGCGAACAAAGTCACTTTGCTCTTTGCGCAAGGCTTCATAACCCGCTCGCGCATTGTTAGTGGCTAGTTGAATACCCATTAGCATCAGCCTTGGCAGACGAATGATGGCGTAAAATTTCGAATGCCCAAGTGCTACTTGACCATAAAACAAATAAACTAAGTGGCTGATAGACGCTAACATCAATAGCGGTAAATCCAGCCACGGCGCATCATATAAATCGTATGCTTGCCTGATCCACAGGGTTGGAATTAAAAACACTAAGGTATCGATTAACATCACTAAATAAGCGAGGTTATTCGACAAGTGAAAGCTGGCTTCCAGTTTGGTTTTTAACGGTAATTTTGAGCGCCAAACGGTTGGTAGCATTTTTAGCATCACTTGAACGCCACCCTTGGCCCAGCGGTGTTGTTGGCTCTTAAAGGCGTTAATATCGGCAGGAATTTCTCCGGCACAACCGACGTCATTTAAGTAAATCATGCGCCAACCTTTGATTTGTGCGCGATAACTTAAATCTAAATCTTCAGTCAGAGTGTCTGCACTCCAATGGCCAGCGTCGACAATCGCTGTAGTGCGCCAAATGCCTGCGGTGCCATTAAAGTTGAATAGTTTGTTGCTGGCGCTGCGCACCTGTTGCTCAAGGGCAAAGTGAGCGTCGAGCATAATTGCTTGGCTTTGGGTCAGTTCACTACTGGCTTTGTTTAGGTGTTCCCAGCGAAATTGCACCATGCCAACATCATTTTCAAAAAAATAGTGAATGTTGTTTTTCAGCAAATCCGGTTCAGGCAAAAAATCAGCATCAAAAATGGCAATAAATTCACCCGTTGCAGTCGCCATCGCATCTTTTAGTGCACCAGCCTTAAAGCCATGGCGGTTTTCTCGTTGTACGTGCTCGATATTGATACCGCGCTGCTGATGATGCTCAACACGATCAGCAATAACGTCACTGGTGCTATCGGTAGAATCATCAACAATTTGAATTTGTAGCTTGTCTTGCGGATAGTCAAATGCGGCTACCGCATCGACAATACGCTCAGCGACAAAACGTTCGTTGTAGAGCGGGATTTGGACGGTAATTGTTGGTAAGTCGGCAAACTTTTCAACAATTTGCGGTTTAACGTCGCGATAGCGATAACGACGAAAAACCATAGATAAACGGTGCAAACCAAATAAAGACAGCACCAGCAATAAAACAAAGTGCCCAATCAGGACACTTATTGCGATCACAGACATAAGTTTAGAACACTCGTGTTAAACCAAGTTGAATACTGTCACCGTCTAGGGTGTTTTTACCGTAAATATCTTTGGTGTAAGTCAGTTCGAGGCCCCATTTGTTTTTTGAACTCGAATCAAATGTCCAACCTGCGGTTAGTTCCCACTTACCCGAATCAAATTCTGGGACAACAGACAAGTTAGCGTTGGTGTTGTCAACGTCATCGGCGTTTTCTGCACTGAGTACACCGTCCAGTTTAGTGCGCAAATAGAGGTTTTTATTGACGTTAAAACCGTACTCAAGCAAGTAGCGATATTCGTCTGATGGTGCGTCTGTGCGCAAGCGGTAACCGAACTCAGCGCCAACATAGCCATATTGGTTTAAGCTTTTGCCGAGTAATACTCTAAGCTCGTAGTCTTCTTGACCGTTACCAAGGGCTAGTGGTTCATCTTCGTCGTACAAATAAGGTAGTTTGGCAAGAAAAGAGGTTGATAACACAAATGGTTCAGCCTGCCACTGGTAGCGAATACCTATTTCGGCATCGCCTAAACCATTGTTGGTTTGTACTAGGCCGTTAGCGTCAGTTTGCTCTAGTGATTGATAGAGTAATTGGCCGTAAATAGCAAAGTTATTACCCAAGCCGTACTCGCCGTAAAAAGAGGTGTTTTCACCGATAAACTCAGAGAAGTTATCGTTTTCGCCGCGAAACTCGTCAGCCTCGTAGTAGGCATAAGCGAATTTGTTGTAGCCTTCACCTTTACCTGCAACCCAGGCACCGGCATTGGCGAGATTTGAACAAAAAATGGCAACGGCGGAGGTGCCGACAACCGCTAATGCAGATTTTGAGCGCTGAGATATCGCGAGCTTGCGCAAATTAAACATGTTTTACCCTCTATCATTTTTGTTAGCTTATACCCCTTGGTATAAGTTATGGCTGTGCCTTTTTTGTTCAGGCTGTCATGTAGAGGGAATGATAAAGATTATTATTTCAGTGATTTTGCCGGTTTATAAATTTGATATAAATTTGTGATACTTTCGTGATAACTATGACGGTAACATGACAAATTTAATTGAAATTTTCATATAAACAAATGAATTTGTTATAAAATAATGGAGGTAGTAGCTAGCCGAGAACTCTGCGCAACGGTGGTACTAAGTGATTTTCTAAACAACTATTTTAGCATTTAAATTGTGTAATTTTTGTCGTGACTTATCGAGTATTTGATTTCGTTGGAAAGAGGTTTTTAGTGATGACTAAAATTACGCCAAACACTTCTGCTAATGTGCCACCCATATATAGATTAAGTGACCATTCGTCGAAAGACAGCCAACCGAACCCTACGCAGAAAAATGCAATGTTCATCACGATTAATTGGCCGATTAATATATAAACAAACCAACGAGCATAAGATTTTTTTAATTCGCGATCTGCTTTGGAATCTTCGACCCGTTCATTGACTAAAAGATCGGTCGCTGATGTTTTACTTTTGTCTTGCAAACTGGCTTTTATTGACGCAGCTAAAGTTCCCTTTTCTTTTTCCTGCATCAAAGTAGCCTTAAGTTTTTTAATCGATGTTTGACAGCTTCAGGTGAAACACCAAAGAATAAGGCGATTTCAAAGTGACTTTTTTTATTTTGAAGTAATGCTTTTATTACTTTTTCGGGCATCAATAGGTTTGCGGCAAACTTATTGGCAAAGACTTCTTCGGGATCACTGCCACTGGCGGCGCTTGGACCACGTAAATCGACATACTCGTATTCAGTACTTTGATCATTTGATTGGATGCGCGAGATGTAATGGCCTAGTTCATGTGAACAGGTAAATCTTTTGCGATTGCTGTGGTCGCTATGGTGAAGCGCAATAATGGGTTCAGTACCTGCTTCTTTTATTAAGGCACCAGAAACAGACTCAGGTAACTCGGTATCTAGTACCTGTAGTCCTAATTTTTGCGCAATAGAAACAGGATCAACAGGGAAGCCCTTGTTTGTCCATAGAGTTTCTAAAATTTTATTCGCTTCTGTTTCAGGGTTGAGTGCCATTAAATTTCCTAAAAGAGAAATTTTTCACGCTTTATACAGTGTTTTTTTGAAAAATCAATATGTGTGTGTTTTTATACAGTAGTACACAAGATAAGCGGCTGTCAACTGATCAGCTTATAGTCGACGTTTTAACTCAGCCACCACTTGTTCTGGAGACTCTGCTTCAGTAATGGCGGTGACTACCGCGATACTATCAACACCTGTCGTTACCACTGCATCAATGTTGCTGTGGTTAATACCGCCAATGGCCACCATAGGTTGAGTTGGCTGGGTATTCATCATCATTTTAAGGTTGTCTAAACCTTGTATTTGCCCCGTCATATCTTTAGTAGTAGTGGGGAAAATAGCGCCAAAAGCGAGGTAAGATGGTTTTAATTGCTGGCTTGCTAAAAACTCGTAAATACCGTGGCTGCTAATACCTAAGCGAATTCCGGCGTTGGCAATAGCGCTTAGGTCGGCATCGGCGACATCCTCTTGGCCGAGGTGAATACCGTAGGCGCGGTGTTTTATCGCTAGTTGCCAGTGATCATTAATAAACAAGCGAGTCTTGCTATCGCGATATAATTCAATTGCGGCTTTTATCGTCGCTTCAAGGGTATCGCCGCTTAGACCTTTGACTCGCAGCTGAATAATGTTGAGCCCAAGCGGTTTTAACCTTTCTAACCAAGCCAGTGAGTCAACAACCGGATAAAGACCGAGTTTTTCATCCTCAGCGAGTTCAAGTGAGGCAAAATCTTTGTTTTTATCTTGCAGGTTAACGTTATTCACTACTGCCGGTAAAAATGGCGATAGTGCTTGTTTTCCTTGTAATTCACTAGAAACGGGAAACTGTCGAAAAGCGCCGTAGTAGTTAGTGTTATTGTACTCCGCCGCCAAGCCTCTAGAGATAAAAGCTTTGGTTAAGGTGAAAGCATCGCGCACCAGATAACCTTGCGCGATAAAGCAACTGATGGCGGTGGCAAAGCTGCAACCGCCGCCGTGGCTATGACTTGTATTAATCCGTGGCGTACTCAGTTGGTAAACTTGGGTAAGATGTTTTTGTGCTAAAGAAGTTAACGGATGGCCAGTCTCTAAATGGCTAATTTTGTGTAAACAGTAATCGCGACAGTTGTTTTCGTGTTGGTTGTTAGCTTCACCGTTACATTCACTGTTGCTTTCAATATGGCCGCCTTTAATGATCACGGTATTGACGCCAAGCGATTGAATTTGCTCGGCAAGCGCAGCGATGTCGCTTTGGCTATCGACATAAAAAGCGCTGACCATGGCGATTGCCTCAGGCATATTCGGGCAAAGAATATCAATTAAAGGCAACAAGGCTTTCAGAAGTGTTGGTGTCAGTTGACTAAATCGGCCGCCAACACTGGCACTGGCGACAGGGTCATAAACCACTTTTAGCTCTGGTAATCGCTGTTTAAGGCTATGCAGTGTTTCCGTTAACCAAAGCAATTGTTGATCATTGGCAATTAGGCCGATTTTGATGACATTGGGCTTTTTGTCAGTGAATAAACACTCAACCTGCTCGGCCAATACTTCAACTGATACTGGATTCACTGCCAGCAAGCTTTCAGCATTTTGTGTGGTGTTAGCAGTAATAATTGGGCAAAGTTCAGTAAAGTTGTCAGCATTTGAAAAACATTGAGCGGTTTTAATATCGGCGGCAATACCAGCTCCGCCTGAGCAATCGTGGCCTGAGATTGACCAAATAATTTTGTGTTTAGTAATGGTTTGGTTTTTCATTTGCTGTGTACTTATTTTGTGTTTTAGCCTAACTGTCTGCTTGGTGCCAAAATGGTGTCGCTAAGGTTGGCGTGCTTGCTTGCGCGGTTTGGCGCTCTGGCATTAAGCCAGCGCAGTAGGCGATACGGCCTGCTTCAACTGCCAATTTGAAGGCGGTTGCCATGGCAACGGGTTGTTGTGCTAAGGCAACTGCGGAGTTGAGTAACACGCCATCAAAGCCCATTTCCATCGCTAAACTGGCATCTGAAGGCTTTCCGATACCTGCGTCGATAATCAGGGTAGATTGCGGCAAACGGGCGCGAATTGTCTCTAAGTTGTAGCGATTGAGTAAACCTTTGCCAGTGCCAATTGGCGACGCCCACGGCATAATCACTTCGCAGCCCAAGTCGTATAAGCGCTGACAAAGCACTAAATCGTCGGTGCAATAGGGCAGTACTTTAAAGCCATCGGCAACCAGTTGTTTGGCGGCGGCAACCAGTTCAATTGCATCGGGTTGTAAGTTGTAGTCGTCGCCAATAACTTCTAGTTTCAGCCAATCAGTACCGAACAATTCCCGTGACATATAGGCGAGGTTAATCGCTTCTTTTGCCGTTTTACAACCTGCTGTGTTGGGCAACAACTTGAGTTGGTGTTCGTTGCTCAAGGTTTGAATGTATTGCCAAATTTGTTCACCGCCATTGGTCTCTGGCGCTTGGCGTTTTAACGACAGGGTAATTATTTGGCTACCAGTGGCAATTACCGATTCTTTCATAATATCTGGCGATGGATACAGAGCTGTGCCAATCAGTAAACGGCTAGCCATTTGGCTGCCATAAATATTGAGACTGTTGTTGACTTCGCTGTTAGTTGAATGGTTAGTGGCTGACATCGATTATCCCCCTTGAATTGGGCTAAAAATATCTAGGCTATCGCCTTTATTCACTTGGGTAGTTTGATAATCAGCCTTGCCGACAAAGCCTTGATTGAGCGCAAGAGCAAAATGAGCGGGTAGTGACAGCTGCTCTTGATAGCGCGCCAATAAATCAGCAATGGTGATACTGGCGTCGATATCATAGGGTTTGCCGTTAATGTGAATGGTCATTTTGGTATTTTCCAATGTTTAATCTGCAGTTATTTGTTGTGACTGAACATGATGTTCACTTACTAACTCTGGATAGCGTATGTTCTGCTCACTGCTATCTTGATTAATCACTGCCAAAGCGTGTTCCAAAATCACTGGCGCGAGCATAAAGCCGTGTCGAAACAAACCATTTACTTGGACTAAGCCCGGTTGGTGATTAATACGAGGTTGGTTGTCGCTAAACGCCGGTCGACACTGACTTATTTGGTCAATAATGTTGGCTTCGGCAAAGCCAGAGTGAACGCTGTAAGCCGCCGATAACAACTCTAGTGACGAGCGCACCGTTACTGGCGCTAAACTATCGCTTTCTATTTCAGTGGCACCTATGATGTAACGATTATCAGCTTTTGGCGCGATATAGATTTGATACCTCGGGTGGGTCAGTCGAATTGAGCGCTTTAGTTTTACCTCTGGCGCGTGCAAGTGTATAAGCTCACCGCGAACAGCGCGCAAGTTGCTAAGTTGACCTGTTTGTTGGCCTTTAGCGCCCGTGCCTCGACAGTCCACCACCAGCTCAAACTGTTCATTGCCTGTTACGAGCTCTACTGAGTGAGGCTTGAGGCTGATGACCTCGCTGTTGTCGCGCCATTTGACGTTTTCGAGCTGTTTAAGTTCAGTCGCCAGCGCTTGCAACAATTGGCGATTGTCGAGCTGAGCTTCATCAGGCAAGAACAAACCTTGCTGAAACTTGTTAGCAAGTTCCGGTTCAAGCTTAGCAAGGGCACCATAATTCACAGCTTGCTGCGAGTAATTTGAGTAATTATCGGCAATATAGCGACTAAAATGATTGAAGTCGCCATTATCTTGCTGATGCGTGACGATTAACGTGCCGTTTTGTTGAAAAAATACTGGCTTAGTTAACTGCGCCAATAATTGCGGCCAAAGTTTAAGGGCATCGTGACCCATGGCCACCATGTTAGCTTCGCATTTTAACGCTTCACTTAATGGTGCCAATAAGCCGCCGGCGGCATACGCGGCGCTTTGTTCGCCATTGCCCTGATCGCGGTCGAACAAGGTTACTTGCTGACCTTGTTTCGCCAATTGCCAAGCGATCAGGCGACCAATGAGGCCAGCACCAACCACGGCAATATTTGCTGATGAACTAGCTGTTGAATTAGCTTTTGACTTAAGTACGGATGTTGCCATTTTCACCTTTCACAACCCTAAACGTGTTGTCTTGACAAAGTTTTATTCGAGTCTTCGAGCGCAGTTTGTTTAAGGTGGGTACATACAGAGTACCCACCCGACATTAACTAGCGCCGAAGTTAGTCAATAACTAACTCTCAGCTTGCGCGGCGTGATACAACTCGCTGCCCGAGGCTTTAAATTCGGCTGACTTTGCCTGCATACCTTGTTCAGCGGTTACGGTGATTTGTTCACCGCTGTCGGAACTTGGATCAATCATTTTGATTTTAATGCCGTTTTCTTCCAAATTAGCGGCGTAGTCGCGCACTTCTTGGGTAATTTTCATCGAACAGAATTTAGGGCCACACATTGAACAGAAGTGGGCAACTTTGCCTGACTCTTGCGGCAGGGTTTCGTCGTGATACTGGCGAGCGCGTTCAGGATCTAGCCCCAAATTGAATTGGTCGTGCCATCTAAATTCAAAGCGCGCTTTTGACAAGGCATTGTCACGCAATTGTGCACCGGGGTGGCCTTTGGCTAAATCACCAGCGTGGGCGGCAATTTTGTAGGTAATCAGACCTTCTTTTACGTCTTCTTTGTTCGGTAAACCCAAGTGCTCTTTTGGCGTTACATAACAAAGCATGGCACAGCCGTACCAGCCAATATTGGCAGCACCAATGCCCGAGGTAATGTGGTCGTAACCCGGTGCAATATCTGTGGTCAACGGCCCTAAAGTGTAAAACGGCGCTTCGTCACAATGGGCAAGTTGCTCTTCCATATTGGCTTTAACCATGTGCAATGGTACGTGCCCCGGGCCTTCAATCATCACTTGAACATCGTGTTGCCATGCAATTTTGGTGAGTTCGCCAAGGGTGTGTAATTCGGCAAATTGGGCTTCGTCGTTAGCGTCGGCGATAGATCCCGGACGCAAACCATCGCCAAGAGAGAAGGACACATTGTAGGCCTTCATAATTTGGCAAATTTCTTCAAAATGAGTGTAGAGGAAGTTCTCTTGATGATGTGCCAAACACCATTTCGCCATAATTGAACCGCCGCGGGAAACAATGCCGGTTAAACGCTTGGCGGTCATCGGTACGTAACGCAATAACACGCCGGCGTGAATGGTAAAGTAGTCAACCCCTTGCTCGGCTTGTTCAATTAAGGTGTCGCGGAAAATTTCCCAGCTCAAGTCTTCGGCAATGCCGTTAACTTTTTCTAACGCTTGGTAAATAGGCACGGTACCAATGGGTACTGGCGAGTTGCGGATAATCCACTCGCGGGTTTCGTGAATGTATCGGCCAGTGGACAAATCCATTACTGTATCTGCGCCCCATTTGGTTGACCACACTAGCTTTTCAACTTCTTCTTCAATTGAAGAAGTGACCGCCGAGTTGCCGATATTCGCGTTTACTTTAATTAAAAAGTTGCGACCAATAATCATTGGCTCCGCTTCTGGATGGTTGATGTTGAGTGGAATAATGGCGCGACCGCGAGCGATTTCATCACGGACAAATTCTGGCGTGATTTGCTCTGGAATGGCGGCACCGAACGATTGACCGGGATGCTGTTGGTTGAGTACTTCGGCGTGCATTTCGGCGCGCTTCATATTTTCGCGAATGGCGACGTATTCCATTTCAGCGGTAATAATACCTTGGCGCGCGTAGTGCATTTGGCTGACGTTTTTGCCTGCTTTGGCTCGTTTGATTTCAGGCAAGTGTTCAAAGCGAATATGATCCAAACCTTCGTCAGCTAAGCGTTGCTGGCTGAACTTAGAGCTTACTTTGGGTAGGGTTTCAATATCGCCACGGGTGTCTAACCAAGGCTGACAAAGTTTGGCAAGGCCGCGATGGACGTCGATTTCTGTGTCGGCATCTGTGTAGGGGCCAGAGGTGTCGTAAACGCGAATTGGTGGATTGGCTTCAAATACTGGGTTGTCTTTATCGCCGCCAACTAGTGAGTCGGCTTGGCTAATTTCCCGCATACCGACTTTTACATCGTGCAAGCTGCCAGTTTCATAAACTTTGCTTGAATTTGGGTATGATTGAGTAGATAAGTTTTCGATAAACGCTTGTGCGTCAGCGCGTTGCTGGCGGCGATTACTAGTGGTTGTGCTAGCTGCGTTAGTTGCAGCATTAGTAGATTGTTGACTCATGGTTGCTCACCTTTTTTTATCTTCGCGAGAAGAAGTATTAAAAATAGGCGGAGCTTTAAGCTGTGTAGCAAGGGCAGAGCACAGAGGTTTGTTGTTTATGTCTGCGTTTATATTTATACGCTTGTTTATACAGGACTTTCTCTTTCTCAGTAAGTGGCAGAAAAAGACAATATCTTTGTTATTTTAGCTGTACAAATACGCATTGTTGATTAAACAAAACGCAAACAAACCCTAGGTGCTAATGTATGCACGCTTGTTCCCTTCGCAGATACTAATCTGATCAGGTTCTACGGATCCCGCAATTGCGATCTCAGCCTTAAGGCACTCCGACAAGGTTAGCGAAGTGCTTAACTTTTCATCAAAACACTTTGCTAGTGGCTGGATTCTAGCCCGATTAATGATTTAAGTGCAAGTGGATTGTGCGTCAAAGAAATGAGCAAAGGCAGCTAAGGTCAAAACCCCTTAGCTGCCATAGTTAGTCTTGTTTTAGAACAATAACGGCTGTTTAGAAGCTGTATTTGTAACCAATCGAGACAATATCGGCGTCGCTAACATCTTCGTACGAAAGCTCAAAGCCTGAGTTTTTCGAAAACTGATAGCCAATACCTAAGCCATAGCCCCAGTCTGAATTTGAGTTAGTTGCTTTGTTACCGTTCAGCTCAGCCTCTAATTTAACATTGGCGTAAGTTGGCATCGCGTAGATGTACATACCGTTGTCAAACGCTTGCTGGACGCGAAAACTAGCAGCAATGTAGCGATCTAAGTCAACATCGACAGCACCAACATTGTCGTCGACAACACCAACACCCAAACGCAGTTCAGGGATTAGCGAGAGGCCATTTTGGTCGATGTCAAATTGGTAGCCTGCCGTGCCATACAAAGCACCGACAGTGACATCTGGTGTATTGCCATCAGACGAAATACTGCTGTAACCGCCGCCAAATTGCCAATCAGCACTTGCTGCAAATGAAAGACCTAGTAATGATGAAATTAATAGAGATTTTTTTAACATAATAACTCCTGTGTAATCCTTGTTAGTGTTTTTTGAAAACAAGGTCATTGTAGGGTGGGGCGGCACAAAAAAGTGTTAGATAGTGTTTAACAATTGTAGCGGTGCACTTTAGTGATTTGAGTGCATTAGTTTGAATGAGTGTATTTGACCGTTTGGTGTGGTTGCTTGAGTAAACGATGAAATCATCTCGATATTTTTAAGGCGTTTGCTAGTGTTTCTGTCATCTAAAGCGGGTAAAATTGTCGGCTGTTCAATTCAGTCATTAAGTATCAAAGCCAAATGAAGTTAAACCCAAGACAAGAGCAAGCGGTTAAATATGTCAGTGGTCCGTGTTTAGTTTTAGCGGGCGCAGGCAGCGGTAAAACCGGGGTTATTTGTCAAAAAATCGCTTACTTGATTCAAAAGTGCGATTACAAAGCGCGCAATATCGCCGCGGTAACTTTTACCAATAAAGCCGCGCGCGAGATGAAAGAGCGAGTCGCCAAAATGCTCGGTCGCGAACTCACTCGTGGTTTAACGGTTTCTACCTTTCACTCGCTGGGCTTAGATATTGTTCGCCGTGAAATCAAAACCCTTGGCTACAAGCCGGGCTTTACTTTATTTGACGATCAAGACACGCTGGCATTGCTCAAAGAGCTGACCTTAGAAGAACTCGACGGCGACAAAGATTTGCTTAGCAAATGTCAGATGATGATTTCTAATTGGAAGAATGATTTATTGCTGCCCGACGCCGCCATTAAACAAGCAGGTGACGCCGATACTGCCTTGTTTGCCGAATTTTATCGCCGTTATCAACAGCACATGAAGGCCTATAACGCGCTGGATTTTGATGACTTAATTTTGGTGCCAACACTGCTGTTGCGAAATTTCCCAGAAGTGCGCGAGCGCTGGCAAAACAAAATTCGCTACATGTTAGTGGATGAATATCAAGACACCAACGCCAGTCAGTACGAGTTGGTAAAACTAATCACAGGTGAACGCGGCCGCTTAACCGTGGTTGGTGACGACGATCAATCGATATACTCATGGCGCGGTGCCAAGCCGCAAAACTTGGTGTTACTCGGCAAAGATTACCCGCAGTTAGAGCTGATTAAACTAGAGCAAAACTATCGCTCTAGTGGTCGTATTTTAAAATGCGCCAACATTCTTATTGCCAATAATCCGCACGTATACGACAAAGCCCTGTTTAGTGAACTCGATTACGGTATTGAGCTGAGAGTCGTGCAAACCAAAAACGAAGAGCACGAAGTTGAGCGGGTAATAGGTGAGCTGATTGGTCACCGCTTTATGAACAAAGCGCAATACAAAGACTATGCGATTTTATATCGCGGTAATCACCAGTCGCGCTTGCTGGAAAAAGCGCTAATGACCAATCGCATTCCCTACAAAATCAGCGGCGGCACCTCGTTTTTCTCACGGGCAGAAATCAAAGATGTTATGGCCTATTTGCGCTTGTTGGTAAACCCTGACGACGACAACGCCTTTTTGCGCGTGGTTAACGTGCCGCGCCGAGAAATAGGCCCAGCGACATTAGAAAAGCTCGGTAGCTACGCCAACATGAGGCAAATTAGTATGTTTGCCGCCAGTTTTGAACTCGGTTTAGAGCAACACCTCACGGGGCGCGGTTTAGCCAATGTTCAGCGCTTTACTCGCTGGTTAGTTGAAACGGCAGACAACGCCGAACGCGGTGACACCGCCGCAGTGCTGCGCGGCATGATTCGCGAAATGAACTACGAAGACTGGCTCTACGACAGCTCGCCTAGTGCCAAAGCTGCCGAAATGCGGATGAAAAACGTCACTGAGCTGTTTAGTTGGGTGACGCAAATGCTTGAAGGCACCGACCTCGACGAGCCGATGACGCTAGCGCAAGTGGTAACACGGTTAACACTGCGGGACATGATGGAGCGCAACGAGGAAGAAGAAAGCGCCGACCAAGTGCAGTTAATGACCTTGCACGCCTCAAAAGGTTTGGAATTCCCTTACGTGTTTTTAATTGGCATGGAAGAGGGCTTGTTGCCGCACCAAACCAGTATTGATGAAGACAATGTTGAAGAAGAACGCCGTCTCGCATACGTTGGTATTACTCGCGCTCAACGTGAGTTAATATTTACTTACGCAAAAGAACGCCGCCAATTTGGCGAAATTGCTCGAACCGAGCCGAGCCGCTTTTTACACGAACTGCCGCAAGCGGATTTACTGTGGCAACAAAACAAAGACAACACTACCAAAGAGCAAATTCAACAAAAAGGTAAGGCAGGTGTCGCTAACTTGCGTGAGTTGTTGAAGAAGAAGTAAATTGTAGTTTTGAGCGAAGAACGAGTCCTCAGAGGCTGTTGATAATCGCTAGCTTGAGCGACTATTGTTTTTCATAACAAATTGAGTTATTCAGTATTTCTGATAATTTATACATAAATTAATAGATCAACATAACACAGTCGACAATATAAAAAATGGTTGGACAAACAAGGAGGTTTAGATGTATAGCCGGGTACCATTACCTACGGATAATATTTATAAATTTTATGCATTATTTGGTTTGGTAATTATATTATTCTCATTTTCTTCATTAATTTATGTAAACAAAGCCACAAACGATTTAGTTTTTGAAACACTAATTAAAGAAGAGTCATTAAAATCCCTGAAAGAGCTTAGTGCTATACAAAAAGCTGAATTAGCTATAATCCAAAGGAAATATGAAATCGCTATGTCCGATAAAAACTTCTATTTGGTGGCCTGCTCATTATTTGCGGCTGCCGGATGTTATTTAGCTTTTTACGGATTTAAACATTGGCATACTAAACTGCAACCTCTTCAGGATGAAATCATTGAGTTAACCATTCAAAAACTAAAAAAAGAGCTGGGAGTAAACTTGAGTAACAAGGAAATTAAATCGGATTAAAAATACGAGTCCGAGTTTGCTATGCAAGATATTGTAGCGCAAAATTTTTACTAGTTTAATTAAGCATTAGGTATAAATAATGTCAGATGACAATTCCACATCATTAGTAAATCTTGGTGAACTTTCTAAACCTGCAAATACGTTAATAGAAAAAGTTTCTTCTGCTATTGGCGGTGTATTTGAACCTTGGCAAATCAAGCGTGTGGCTAGAGCTGAAGCTGAGGCTAGTCTTATCCAAGCAGAATCAAAGCAACAAATTACTGACTTAAAGCGTAGAGCAATGCATCGTTTTTTGGAAGAGGAAGCCAATCGTCAAGAAAACATGGAGGAAATAACGAAAAAATCAATTTCTTACTTAAATGAACAATCTGATCCCACGAATATGGATGATGATTGGGTCACAAATTTTTTCGATAAGTCTAGGATCATTTCCGATGAGCAGATGCAGACCATATGGGCTAGTGTTCTCGCAGGCGAAGCAAACACTGCTGGTTCATTTTCTAGGCGCACAGTAAACTTACTCAGCGATCTAGATAAAAAAGATGCTGAACTGTTCCAAACACTGTGTAAATTTGGTTGGGATATAGGTCGTTTTATGCCTTTAGTTTTTGACTGTCACGCCAAAATTTACAATGATCTAGGGATTAACTTCAGCACGTTGTCTCATTTAGATAACTTAGGACTAATCCAATTTAATTCATTATCTGGATTTAATCGAAAAGGGGTGCCAAAAAGTTTCGTGTTAGGCTATTGTGGCGAGCCTTTAGCACTAGAAATGAAAAATGGACAAAGTGAATTAAGCGTTGGCCAAGTATTACTGTCGCAGGCAGGAGAAGAGTTGGCAAAGGTTATTCGAGTTTCCGGAGTAGATGGTTTCTACGACTACGCAAAAAAACAATGGGAAGAGCACATTCCCAATGCAGATAATATTTAACTAAAGATCATAAAGTTACAGGTTTTTTGGGTATATCGGTTACTTTAAAGTTGTTTGCGTTGGAAGGTAATCACTTCGTATTTTTCGCCTGTTCAATAAATTCATTTAAGTAGTCGAGTTGCTGTTCGTCGTTACGCATGCCAATAAAAATCTGTTTGCTTATTCCTTGTTTGCCAAAGCGCAGGCTTTTTATTGGCATTGATTGCGCGTATTCATCCACCAGCCAACCGGGCAAGGCGCAAATGCCTCGACCCGCTGCTACCATTTGTAGCATGATCTCGGTAGTTTCAATGATTTTGTGTTTTTTTACCGAGCATTTAGCGGGGTAGAGAAACTGGCTGAATATGTCGAGTCGTTGTGGTTCTACTGGGTAGCTAAACAATACTTGATCACTGAGCTGTTCTGGCATGACAAACTCTTGCTGTGCCAATGGATGTGAGTCAGCGACGACGAGTCTGTGTTCGTAGTCAAATACCGGAATATAGTTAATCTTTGGCTTAAACAACGGGTCTGGTGTGATGATTAGGTCGATCTCATAACTCATGAGTGCCCCTAACGCGCCAAACTGAAAGGCTTGTTTTACGTCGATATCTATTTCTGGCCACTGTTCAAGATAAGGTTGAATAACCCTGAGTAACCATTGATAACAAGGGTGACACTCCATACCGATGCGCAGCGAACCCATTTCGCCTTTGGCGATTTGTTTGAGTTGCAATTCAGTGTGTTGAAATTGCGGTAATAGCCGAGTGGCAAGAGTTTGAATACGCTCTCCTGCTGCGGTAAGCCGCAAGTTACGACCTTCTTTTTGCCAAATGGCAGTGCCAATTTGCCCTTCTAACTTCTTAATACTGTGGCTCAGGGCCGATTGCGATAAATGCAAGGAGTCTGCTGCTTTGGTGAGAGTGCCATGCTCTTTTATTGCCGACAATATTTCTAAGTGAACTCTCTCTAACATCGATTAACTCCAGCGTACTTTTTATTTTGATAGTATTGTCATGGTGTTGTTATACCAATGAGCAATATTCATTAAAAGATGAAATTATATCATTTTTATTCATCGAACAAGTGTCATTACAATGCTACTTTTTAATGAACTCGGTATTGTGTCGATTGATGTAAACACAGTGCCAGTTTGACTATTGATTACCACCTAGAGTAGAAAATTAAGATGATTGAATTGATAACAGAGCATATACCTACACTGTTGGCATTAGTTGCAACAGGTGCCTTTGCCGGTGTATTGGCCGGCCTTTTAGGGGTGGGCGGCGGTATTGTTATTGTGCCTGTGCTGTTTTTCTTGTTTCAACGTTTTGGCGTTTCCGCCGAATCGGCAATGCTGGTGGCAACCGCTACCTCACTGGCAACTATTATCCCGACTTCAATCAGCTCTATTCGCTCGCATCACGCAAAAGGTAATGTCGACTTTTCACTACTCAAACACTGGGCGTTGTTTATTCTAGTTGGGGTACTTGTAGCTAGTTGGTTGGTGACACGTATCGACGGGACATTTTTAACTGTGTTGTTTGGGGGCATCGCGACGCTATCTGCGTTCAACATGCTGTTTAGAACCGGAAAATCAGCGTTATTTGCGCAGTTGCCTACTAAGCCTGGACAGTGGCTGATGGCGGCAGCTATTGGGTTTTTTAGTGCTATGGTGGGCATTGGTGGTGGTACTTTGTCGGTGCCATTGTTAACTTTATACAATTACCCTGTGCACAAAGCTGTTGGCACCGCTGCTGCAATAGGGTTGCTTATTTCATTGCCTGCGGCATTTGTTATGTTGGTGTTTGGTAGCGCACCTGCTGATGCGCCAGTGGCAACCGTTGGTTTAGTTAACGTTGTCGGGTTTATGTGTATTGTTCCGCTCACGGTATTGTTCGCCCCGGTTGGAGCATCACTAGCAGCTAGGTTAGACGCAGTGAAGTTAAAGAAGGTTTTTGCTGTGGTTTTGCTGATTACCGGGTTGAGAATGCTAACTCAAGTTTTGCTATAAATTCGTGCAAAAGTTTTTGCAGTGTGGGTATAAAGCGAGTACCCACAATATCAATACGGTTAGGCAAGTTGAGCGACTAACTCTTCTCTCACTAGCTCCGTTCTTACCAATTCAGCTCCTTGGCTAAGAGCATTGAGTTTAGCATTGGCGACTTGTCTGGATAATGGCGCCATACCGCAGTTGGTGCAAGGGTAAAGCTTATCAGCGTCGACAAATTGCAGTGCTTTTCTTAAGGTTTCAGCCACTTGTTCCGGTGTTTCTATGATGTTACTAGCAACATCTATTGCACCTACCATGACTTTTTTACCGCGAATTAATTCGAGTAATTCCATCGGGACGTGCGAATTGTGGCACTCCAGTGAGATGATATCGATATTTGACTGCTGAAGCTTTGGGAACACCTCTTCGTACTGACGCCATTCACTGCCGAGTGTTTTTTTCCAATCGGTATTGGCTTTAATGCCGTAGCCGTAACAAATGTGGACGGCAGTTTCACATTGCAGCCCCTCAATAGCGCGCTCTAAACATTTGATGCCCCAATCGTTAACGTCTTCGAAAAAGACGTTAAAAGCAGGTTCGTCAAATTGAATAATATCGACACCGGCGGCTTCGAGCTCCTTTGCTTCTTGGTTAAGAATCTTGGCAAATTCCCATGCAAGCTGTTCGCGGCTTTGGTAGTGGTCGTCATATAGCGTGTCGATCATGGTCATTGGCCCCGGCAACGCCCATTTTATTGGTTGCTTGGTTTGCTTGCGCAGAAACTTAGCATCTTCAACAAAAACTGGTTTAGTACGACTTACCGGGCCCACCACCGTCGGTACACTAGCGTCGTAGCGGTTGCGAATTCTTACGGTTTTGCGATGCTCAAAATCGACCCCGTTCAGGTGCTCAATAAAGGTGGTGACAAAGTGTTGTCGGGTTTGTTCGCCATCACTGACAATGTCGACACCTGCTAATTGCTGCTCTTGCAGTGATACTCGAAGCGCGTCACGCTTGCCATCTACTAATTCGTCGCCGTTGAGTTTCCAAGGTGACCAGAGCGTTTCTGGTTCGGCAAGCCATGCGGGCTTGGGTAGGCTGCCGGCGCTAGAGGTAGGTAATAATTTGGTGCTCATAAATGCTGCTCTGTTTTTTATAGTCTTATTAATTTTTAGGTTTGAGTTAAGTGTGTTTGCTAAACTGCATAGCTCGCAGACCATTGCTCAAGTGCACGCTGATACGGTTTTATAAAATACTGTTCGGCAAATTTACCTTGCTCAATTGCCAGTCTGCTGCGCTCTTCGCGGTCGTAAACAATTTGCGTTAGCGAGTGGTCTACATTTTTTAAATTGGGCTGATAGCACTTACCCGCGACTGCGTTAGCATTGTAAATTTCAGGGCGATAAATTTTTTGGAACGTTGCCATCGTACTAATGGTGCTGATCAATTCGAGATTGCTATAGTCGTTGAGCAAGTCGCCAAAGAAGTAAAAGGCAAATGGTGCAACGCTATTTGGCGGCATAAAATAGCGCACCTGTAGACCCATCTTTTTAAAGTATTGCTCAGTGAGGGATGATTCGTTTGGTAAGTACTCTACGCCTAACACTGGATGCTGATTTTCTGTGCGGTGGTAAGTTTTGTTATCAGAAACACTCAAACAAATAACTGGCAGTTTGCTAAAGTGTTGTTTATAGGCTTCTGAATTAACGAAGTATTTGAATAACTTACCGTGCAAATCACCGAAGTCCTCAGGAACGCTGAACTGAGTTTGGTCTTTGTTGTGATCGAGCAGGCGCACGCTGAAGTCGTAATCTCTAACGTAAGATGAAAAATTATTACCGACAATACCTTCAATGCGCTCACCGGTTTTGTGATCAAAAATATTGGTTTTTAAAATTTCGATTGAAGGGAAGCTACTACCGTCATCTTCAATGGTCATATCAACAGAAATAATCTCAAGCTCTACCGCATAGCGATCGCCCATAGGGTTGTCCCAATGAGCGAGGGCATTAAAACTGTTGTCGATCATGTTTAATGCGTTGCGCAGATTTTCTTGGCGACTGCTACCTCGGGCTAGGTTGGCAAAATTAGTCGTAATGCGGGTGTTATCTGCTGGTTGATAGTTTTCGTCAAAACAAATACTTTTGATCGTGTAAGTAAAGTCTTTAGTCATGATATTCGGTACTCGGTCATTGAAGTTAAAATGGTCAAGCGATAGCTAATGAGTACTTTATACGTGTAATTTTTTATGAATAAAATTGACTTTAATTCATCTAATGATGAATTTTACTCATTCTTTGGTTTATTCTAAGTAGGCATACACACCCAACACCTCCTTACTGATTCAATATCATTGTCGCGTTCTGCAAGAATAATGGCGCAAATGACTAGTGAATGAATATTTCTACTGCAATACCATTAAGAAACAGAGACATAGGAAGAATGGCTTATACAGGTTGTCCCTGCATTCGTGATCTTGATGCCTTGTAGCACCAAAAGATACTGGAGCACAATTTGTACTGCCAAGTACTATTTTGTGAGAAGCCTTTGCAGCGTCTAGCAACATTGGAAAATATATTGGCCTAAAAACTATTCTATCGGGTGTAGTTGATTTGTTGTTTAGGCCGACCGTATTAACAGAAATAATTTTTGGTATACAACAATACTTTTTTAGGAAATCAAACTTGAGAGAACCAAAATGAGCAATAAGACGATATTAATCACAGGCTGTAGTTCAGGTATTGGTCGTGTAACTGCAAAGTACTTTCAAACAAAAGGGTGGAATGTAGTTGCTACAGTTCGCAGTAACCCGGAAGCACAGACTGAGTTAAACACGCTTGAAAATGTACTAGTTACAGGCTTGGATGTTACAAATGAAAATAGCGTCAGCACAGCTATTTCAGAGGCTATTGAGCGGTTTGGTAGAATAGATGTATTGCTGAATAACGCTGGCTATGGATCGTATGGTGTTCTTGAAGCGACTCCTGAGCAAGTAATACGCAAGCAGTTTGATGTGAACGTAATCGGTACTTTATTGGTTACAAGAAATGTTTTGCCATACATGCGTAGACAAAAATCAGGCCTGATAATCAACATTTCATCAATGGGTGGCAAAATATCCTTTCCGTTAGGCTCTCTATATCACGGCTCAAAGTTTGCGGTAGAAGGTATGAGTGAAGCTTTGTCGTTTGAACTAGAAACCATTGGGGCTGGTGTGAAAATAATTGAGCCCGGCATGATTAATACAAACTTTGCCGAAACAGTTGGTGCTGCATTCAATGTTGACCCAACACAAACCGAATATGTGGCATTTGTTAGCAAAGTAATGGAAGGCTTAGAAACGGCTAATAGTAATCACTCGGAGCCTATTTTGGTAGCAGAAACGATTTATGAAGCTGCTACCGATGGCAAAAGACAGCTTCGTTACATTGCAGGTGCCGATGCTGAAAAAATTATCGCTGCCCGTAAACAGCTGAATGATGATGATTACATGATGTTGATCAAGCAGAACATGGGACTGTGAGAGCAACAATATCAATAACAATAACAAGCAACTTAGCATTAATTAGCCCACTTAATAATGGTTTTATGCTACTGAAATAAACTAACTTTGCGCAGGTGCGCGTAAAATAAATCAATAGGACAGCATTATGAGTATGACAGCGCAACAGGCCTTAGATAGCCTTGATCCTAAAGCTTGGGCTAGTACACCTGTCGTTGACAAGCTAGCAGTAATTGAGCAAATTCAAATGAACCTATTTACTTACGCCAAGCAGTTAGGCGAAGTTGATGCAAAAATGAAGAATGACTTGGTTGGTGAGAATGTTGTATCGATTGCTGAATGCATGGCGACAACAGTTATGCCAATGGCGAGCACATTAAAAGGTATTGAACACCTATATGAATCACTTGTTCATGGAAAAATGCCTGAAGCACTAAGTGTCAACAAGGTGAATGCTGATACCTATGTCTTAGAAGTATTTCCTGCCTATAAAAAAGATAAGTTGGTAGCACAGAAACAGCGCGGGTTTTTGCATGTTACTGGTGAACCTAAACAAACTAGCCCCATGGATAAGCCTGCTGGTGTAATTGCAATATATGGTGCAGGTAATTACAGCTCTTCAATCGAAATGGTGATGGCTCTATTTCTAGAAAACAAAGTAACAGTTCATAAACCGCATGCTCTTAATGAATCGACTGATGCTGTATGGGAAAAAATCTTTGCACCTTTGATTGCGCGAAAAGCTGTAGCTTTTTGCAAGGCTGATCAAGGACGAGAAATGTCAGATCTAGAGGGTTTACACTCTATCTATTTCACAGGTTCAACTGGAGTCGCCCATGCCATTCAGAGTCAAGCTAAGGCACCTTTGGTTTCTGAATGTGGAGGAAATAATCCTTGTATCATTGTACCTGGTAAGTGGTCGGATAAAGACATTGAGCGTCAGGCTACTCAATTGGCATCGGTTGGAAAGTTAAACGGTGGAGCAGTTTGTGGCCGCCCACAAACCATTGTTACATCAGCTAATTGGCCACAACGCGAGCAGTTTTTGGATGCGCTGCGTAAAGCGATATCTACACAAACCTTTGCCTGTAGCACACACTATCCAAATGTTGACGACACAAAGGTAGAGTTCATAAAAAATCAACCTACTGCAGAAATTCTCAAACCTGAAAGTGGCAGGCTTAAAGCTAGTGAATTTGTGTTCATTCCGAATATTGCAGAAGACGACTATGCAGTCAACAATGAAGCCTTTTGTCAGGTTTATAGTGAAATCCCACTAAACGTAAGTACTGATACTATCGCCTTTCTCGATAAGGCAACGGACTTCTGTAACAACAAGTTGTTGGGTTCGTTAGGCTGTATGATTTTAATCGACAATACTACTATGAAAGCTCATCAAAGCTCTTTAAACAAAGCGATTGCCAATCTAAATTACGGTGGTATCGCAGTAAATGATGTACCGCCAAACATATGGCTAAATGCATATCTCACTTGGAGTGGTTGTGGTGAAACCAAAGAGGATTTTGTATCGGGAGTGGGTAATTTTGGTAATGCGTTTAATTTTGAAAATGTAAAAAAGTCAGTCATTTTGAATGATTTTAATGCTACTAGCTTTGAACTTACTAATCGTAGGGCAACAGAACGTTTATTGGAGAATGTATCATATTTTTCTATCGATCAAAGCTGGGGGCGTTTTGCTAAGCTGGTAGGTCAAATGATGGTTGATGGTTTTAAGAAAAAAGACTTCTAGCCAAGCGTGTGACATATAGGCATTGTAGGTTATGAAAAAGCTGTAACTTTCTGCCATACTTTTCTGTTTAATTATTTGCTAGGTGCAAAGGTTATGAATTTTAATCAAATTTTACAAATATGGCTGAAAGGGGAGTTGCTGCAAGGCAAAGTGATGATCATTGTTGGCGTACTTTTGTTACTTGCGGCTATTGCTATTTTTCGCAATCAAAATGAGTTGCTTAGAGGAACGTTATTGCCAATTGGATTTTTGATTACTGTACTTATTGGTTATGGCGGATACATTTTGCAAAGTCGGCCAGCACATGTTGCTCAAAGTGAAGCATTATATCATTCATCACCTATTCAAGCGGTAGCTAGAGAAATTGACAAGCATACTTCGGACAATCAGATTGGTAATACACTTTTAAAGATTTATCCAGTATTGGCTATTATTGCCATCGTTGTACTGATGTGGTTACCAAGCGGGTCTTACCGCGGAATAGCGCTGGGATTTACATTTGTGTTTTTAAGTGCGTTGATAATCGATAATGGTTTTGTAACGCGCTCCAACGCCGTTATTCAAGCTATTTCTAAGCTTTAGGTTTAGGAGAGCGACATAGTTTTCAAACTTCTACCGGAAAACTACGTTGCCTTGACGTGTATTTGTTATGAACAACATACAGTCATCGTATGTTGCGCAAAATTAAAACCTTATTACCGATGGTACAATGAATCAAAAATATATACTCGATGTGGGCTGGTTATTATTGCTCAATGATTTAAAAATTGCTCCAGAAGATGCGTTAAGTAAAGCTCAACTTCCTGAAAGCATGATGCGTGATCACCAATTGGAATTAACCGCATTAGAGTATTATCGCTTGTGGGAGTCTCTTGTCACTACCAGCGGAGATTCTTCATTTCCTTTAAAAGTTGTGCAGACAATATCCTCTGAAATGTTTAATCCGCCTATTTTTGCAGCACTTTGTAGTCTAAATTCTTTTGCCGCTATTCAGCGCTTAAAGCAATACAAGCCTTTAATAGGTCCAATTAAATTGAGCATAACTGAAGAGCTCTCAAACAGACGAAATGATGAAAAAAATACGGTCATAACACTTACTGGAATTCCTAAATCGGAACCGTTACCTATTTGGATATCGCTATTTGAACTTTTATTTATAGTACATTTATTGCGAATGGGAACCAGAGAACGAGTTATTCCTGTCAAAGTAGAAGTGGCTCACGATTTAACAAGTTTATCTAGTCTCGATGATTATAGTGAGTTTTTGGGTGTAGAAATGGAGAGTAGTGATGCTACCCGTCTTATTTTGAGCGAGAGTACTATGCAGCTTCCATTTAAAACAGTGAATAACGGCATTTTGCAAGCTTTTGAACCCGGGCTAGCCATACGTTTAAGTGAGCTGGGTAAGTCTGCGTCTTTCAAGCAACGTGTTCGAGCCTATTTATTTGAAGCTATTGCCGGAGGTGGTGTTTCAATGCATACCGCTGCATCGCAGCTTGCAGTTAGTACGCGAACAATGCAACGCAGGCTAAAGAGCGAGAATACTAGTTTTCAAAAAGAGCTCTCAAATGTTCGTAAAGATCTAGCTCTGCATTATTTGAATAACACAGAGTTCAATAGTTTGGAAATTGCATTTTTACTCGGTTACGATGATCCTAATTCATTTTTCAGAGCATTTAGTCAATGGACTGGCCTGACTCCAGAAGCTGTGCGAAAAAGTCGATAGCCATTGCAGCTGTAGTTAAAAACTAATTGCAAATCTAGTCCTGTTTTAGGGGACGTCCTACTTTTCTTCGTAAAATAATCCTTGAGGGTGACAGTAGCTGACAGGAAAGTGTCGTCACACTGTCATAACGATTTTTGCTAAATATTCAGGGGGTTTTAATGGAGTTAACAATATGAATATTTCACCAAGTAAATTAAAGTTTTACCGCGCTGAAAATGGTTGGTCGCAAGAACAAGTTGCTGAGCTATGTGGCGTTAGTTTAAGAACTGTTCAGCGTGCCGAAAAAGAGGGTAGGTGTTCGCAAGAGTCTTGTATGGCTTTGGCCTCTGCTTTTGGTGTTTCACCTGCTGAGCTTAACGATGAATTTAACAACTCTGTTGGCGATGGCTCTATCAATGTTGGCGGCATTCTCGGCGCGGCGATTATCTTGTCGTTAATTAGTACTATCATTGCATGGGAATGGCGTGATCTTGGTGTATTTATTAATGTTTGGGTGCTGGCGTTTAATATTCTGACTTTTGTTTCGTTGTCGATGATGACTTGTGGCTTTACACCAACCATGCAAGCGCTGGCAACTGTGCGCTGGCTGGTAAAACAGCCCGACAAGGTACAACACGCCAACAGGCATTTACCTGTATTGCGCCGTTTGATTGTTTACAGTTACACCTCTGCAGTTTTCTGGGCGATGACCGACATTGTTGAAGCATCTTATTACGCGTTTAATGGCGAACAATCACCACACTACGCTTATGAACTGGGTTTGACATTAACCTCACTTTTGTATGCCGTGCTATTTGCTGAAATCATTTTTAGACCACTGAAAAACCGCATCGAATACTTGTTAATGCAGCCAGAACAGCTCGTATAGTCATTGTTTTACAAAATTTGACCTTTTGGTCAAATCTGTAATTTATTAGACGATCTGGTTCTAAATGGCAGTGGTTAACCAATGATAAAATACTATCCATCGCTTGATCGGCTCTTTTTAATCTTTCCTAAACTTTAGATCAAGCACAGCAATTTATCGTTGACTAGAAAGTCAACGTATCAAATTTACTAATGGATATTGTTATGACTTACTTTAAACCTTCTGTTATCGCTATTGCGTTAGCAACAGCCGGTATTAGCGGTAGCTTGGTAGCGAATACCAGTTATGCGCAAACAGCCAATGAGCAAGAAATTGAAAAAATTAACGTGATTGGTTCACGTCGATTAGGCCGCAGCATTGAAGATAGCCCAGTGCCAATTGATGTTTTAGACGCAGATACATTGGCGAGCACTGGTTTAACGGAAACCAACCAGTTACTAAATACCTTGTTGCCGAGCTTCAACTTTCCACAGCCATCATTGACCGATGGTACCGACCATGTTCGTCCGGCTCAGCTGCGTGGTTTAGCGCCAGATCACACACTCGTGTTAATCAACGGCAAACGTCGTCACACTAGTGCGTTATTGAACCTTGGTGGTTCAGCAGGTCGCGGTTCATCTGCGGTTGATTTGAACGCAATTCCAGTGAACGCAATCGAGCGCATTGAAGTTTTACGTGACGGCGCAGCAGCGCAATACGGTTCAGACGCGATTGCTGGTGTTATTAACATTGTCCTGAAAAAAGCACCAAGCGGTGGGTCAGTGTCAGTAACTTACGGCGCCAATGTCACTGAGTTAGAGGGCGTACCTAACTTAGAAGGTGTTAGTGTTGGTGAAGATGGCAACTTGGCTTTTCAAACTGGCGGTGACCGCGACCTTACTGATGGTCAAACACTAACAGTTAGAGCAAACTCTGGTTTCGCTTTAGGCGAAGATGGCTTTGTTAACGTGTCTTTGGAGTATCGCGATCGCAATACTGCTAACCGCGCTGACTTTGACCCGCGTGAAAACTACGCTCGCCAAGCTGATGGCAGTTTAGACCCGCGAGAATTAACCATTAATCGCTACAACCACACATTTGGTAATGGCGAAGTAGAAGATATTGCGTTATTTGTTAATGCTGGTTACTACTTGAACCAAGACACTGAATTATATGCTTTTGGCTCTTACAGCGGTCGTGAAGGCGACAGCGGAGGTTTTTACCGTCGCGCTCGCGATAGTCGCAATATTTTATCTGTTTACCCTGATGGCTTTGCCCCGCGTATAACCTCAAACATTGATGACTATTCATTAGCAGCAGGTGTTAAAGGTTACATCTTAGAAGAGTGGAACTATGACGTATCTGCAGTATACGGTCGCGATCAGTTCCAATTTGGTGTTGAAAATAGCTTAAATACGTCATTAGGTGCGAATAGTCCTAATGATTTTGATGCAGGTACCTTAACTTACGACCAGTTAACACTTAACGCTGACTTTAGCCGTGTATTTGACTTAGCTCTGTTTGAAAATGGCTTAAACGTGGCGTTTGGTGTTGAGTACCGACGTGAAAGCTATGAAATTGAAGCGGGTCAACTTGAATCATACCAACGTGGTAACTTTGGTCGTGGTGGTGCTGTTCGCACATCAGACGATGACGCTTTTGGTGCTGCCGGTTCACAAGTATTTGTTGGCTTTAGCCCAGCTTCAGCAGGTGACAACAGCCGTCACAACGTAAGTGCATACCTTGATTTAGAAACCGATATTACTGATTTTTGGAACATTACAGTTGCTGCACGTTTTGAAGACTACTCTGATTTTGGTTCGACCTTAAATGGTAAAATTGCTAACCGCTTTAGTTTGACTGACGAGTTAGCATTGCGTTTGTCTGCATCAACGGGCTTTAGAGCACCATCTTTACAGCAGCAGTTCTTTACTAATATTCAAACCACGTTTGTTGACGCAGTACCAGTAGAAACAGGTACTTTTGCTCCGGGTAGTGATGTTGCTAGAGCGCTTGGTTCTCCGGGCTTAGACGCTGAAGATTCAGTGAGTATTGCCGGTGGTATCACGTGGACACCAGTATCTGAGTTTAGCTTGTCAATTGACGCTTATCGCATTGATATCGACGATCGCATTGTCTTGTCGAACAACCTTTCTGGTCCGGGTATTGAAGCATTGTTGGCTGGTACAGGCGCTACGCGTGCTCGTTTCTTCCTAAATGCAATCGACAGCCGCACTGAAGGTGTTGACGTTGTTGCGACTTACTCGTTAGATCTCAATAACTACGGCAGTGTATTGTTGAATGCGGGTTACAACTACAATGACAATGAAGTGACTAATATCATTGCGCCACCAGCTGAACTGCAAGGTGCAGGTGTTGACCAAGGTAACTTGTTCTCGGGCACTGAAATTCTGCGTTTTGAGGTTGGTTCACCTAAAAACAAACTTAACTTAAGTGCCGCTTGGACTTACAACGATTGGCGTGCAACATTGCGCACAACTCGCTACGGTGAAACGCAAGATCCATCAACTAACCCTGCGCGCAATGAAGTTATTCCAACTGAGTGGATTACTGACTTAGACCTTGCTTATCAAGTTACTGATAGCTTGTCGTTAACTGTTGGTGCGAACAACTTGTTTGATCAGTACCCTGATGCAAGTCGCAACTTGATTGAAGACGTAACAACCTTTACTCGTATTTTCGCTTACTCATCGTTTGCGCCATACGGTTTCACTGGTCGTTTTGTTTACGGTAAGGTTAACTACACCTTCTAATAACGTCTTGCTGCTCGATGAATACTCATTGAGCAAGCCAAGTTATTTTATTAAGCCCCAAAACTCTAGCGTTTTGGGGCTTTTTTTGTTTTTAGCCATTGTTCACCATATTTATTCTAGCGGGTTAAACTGTCACTAAGATCGTTATTATTTTTGAAATTAGAACAATTGGTTACAAAAAATAATGCCTCGTTATTGAACAATTCTTTCGGTGCTATAATTGACCACCTAATCAACTCAATTGGTATAAATGCAATTCTTATCACTGAAGCTCTTATATAAAGTCATGTTATGATATAACATATTTGTTTTTGGAATATCTTATTTCATTTTGGGTAGATAAATTTTAATAGGAGTAGTAAAGGAAGTGTTTAGCTTAGATACGTATTTAAAACACAGCAAAATAGTGGCGGCGTTCGCAATTTTCATATCGCTGTTAGCGTGGGGAAGTGAGTTTTCTGGGTTAGTGTATATTTGCCCTTATTGTCGGGTGCAGCGCACAGTGATTGGTATACTGGGATTGATACTGATTTCTCCAATTGCGTCCCATTGGATCGCGCGATATATGTCTTTAGTGTTTGGCTTTTTTGGTGCAGTAGTCGCTGCTAACCAGCATTTTATGGGTTGGAAGAAAATTTCTGCCGGATCATTTACCTTTAATGAAAATATCTTTATTGACCCATTTCTATTATCTGGCTTTGCTCTGACCGCAATTATAGGTTTGACCTATCTAATACTGTATTCAGGCAATAAGCGCTAACTTTTGTCTGTAATTAGAATAATAACTAGTTGAGACGTCGATTAGCAAAACCCCAAAACTAAATAGTTTTGGGGTTTTCTTTTATACTCGATTAAACGGTATGATTGCGCCTAGGAGGGCCCATGCACACATCAACTTCTTCAAATCTCAACTCGTTGTTAAAACAACACTTCGGCTTTGACAACTTTCGCGAAGGCCAACAACAATGTGTTGAACAGCTTTTATCTGGCCGTTCTAGTTTAGCTATTTTTCCTACCGGTTCAGGTAAGTCACTGTGTTATCAGTTTGCTGCTTTGCAGCTGCCACATTTAACACTGGTGATTTCACCGCTGTTGGCCTTGATGAAAGATCAGCTTGAATTTTTGCATAGCAAAGGTATTGCCGCTGCCAGTTTAGACTCTAGCTTGACCCCAGAGCAGAATAAGCAAGTGATGGCGGATGTGAGTCAAGGGCGCATCAAGATTTTAATGGTCTCTGTAGAGCGTTTTAAAAATGAACGCTTTCGTCGTTTTATTGAAACCGTGCCACTGTCTATGTTGGTGGTTGATGAAGCTCACTGTATTTCTGAATGGGGTCACAACTTTCGCCCCGATTACTTGAAACTGCCGTATTATCGCGAGCAGCTCAATATCCCTTTGGTGCTGTTGTTAACCGCGACCGCAACAGCAAATGTAAAACGAGATATGGCGACAAAGTTTGCGATTGCTGACGGTGATATCGTGCAAACTGGCTTTTATCGGCAAAATTTAGCGTTGTCGGTACGCGGTGTTGCCGAACAAGACAAGCCAGCGGCGTTATTTGCCGAACTTGAGCAACAAGCCCCTGGCGCGAGTGGCATTGTTTATGTCACCTTACAGCAAAGTGCTGAACAAGTTGCTAACACCTTGGCTGCTAAAGGTATTAGCGCTGTTGCCTATCACGCGGGCTTAGCCGACGACAAGCGTCAGTTAATTCAGCAACAGTTTATGCGGGGGCAGTATCAAGTGGTGGTGGCGACCATTGCTTTTGGCATGGGGATAGATAAAGCCGATATTCGCTTTGTTATTCATTACGACCTGCCGAAATCGATTGAAAACTACAGTCAGGAAATTGGCCGTGCCGGTCGCGATGGCTTGCCAGCTCAATGTATCAGTTTGGCAAACCTAAACAGCGTTAATACCTTAGAAAATTTTGTCTATGGCGATACCCCTGAACTTTCAGGCATTCAGTTGGTGCTTGATGATATTGCCCAAACTAGTCCCGGCCAACGTTGGGAAATGCAATTACACGCTTTGTCGAGTAGCGCAAACATTCGTCAGCTACCACTAAAAACTTTGTTAGTGCAGCTAGAACTCGCAGGTGTTATTCAACCGCTATACAGTTATTTTGCCGAATTTAAACTCAAGTTTATCGCAGATCAATCGTCGATTCTTGCGCGTTTCCAAGGTGAACGGCAAGAGTTTTTAACGGCGGTGTTTGCTGCCATTGAAATGAAAAAAGTATGGGGTGAAGTTAACTTTGAGCAGTTGTTTGCCAGCTACGATTGCGATCGCGCTCGAGTGGTTACGGCATTAGAGTATTTGGCTCAAAAACAACTTATTGAGCTACAAACAAGGCTGAGCACTGAAGTTTTTGCTGTCGATTGGAGCAGGCTCCAGCAACCTGCATTAGCTCAAGGGCTGCACAACTACTTTGTTGATAAAGAGCAAAAAGAAATTGCTCGAATAGAACAACTGATTAGCTTCTTCCAACGAAATACCTGTTTGAACCGTTATTTAATTGAGTATTTTGACGATCAACACGCCGAGCAATCCATTGACCAAAGTGGGCAACAGTTTGCTTGTGGTCATTGCTCTGCATGCCATGGGCAAAGCGCGCACTTACCTCGCGCAGAAATGCTTGATACACCGACTGCGAGTGATATCAGCTCATTGTTAATTGGGCTTCGGCAACATTTAACTCAGCAAAGTGATAAGCAAGACCAAATGTTACCACCGTTAACGAATACCATTTATTGCCGATTTTTGATGGGTATCACTATGCCCTTGTTCACTCGTTATAAAGTGCGCAGTGTCGATGGCTTTGGCGCGTTGTCGGCTCATCGTTACGCTGATGTTTTACGGCTTATTGATGCTATAAAACTGGAATAATTCAAACAGCTGTTTTAAGGTGCTATTATCAAGCACATCGCAATCGAAGAAGACCAATAGTACGAGGCAAATATGCAGTTTAAAGGCACCGAAAATTACGTTGCAACTGATGATTTACAAATGGCGGTTAACGCTGCGATTACCCTAGCAAGACCTTTGCTAATTAAAGGTGAGCCGGGCACAGGTAAAACCATGTTGGCTGAGCAAGTGTCTGCTGCTTTGGGCAAAAAGCTATTGTGCTGGCACATCAAATCAACCACTAAAGCTCAGCAGGGCTTGTATGAGTACGACGCCGTTTCTCGTTTGCGCGATTCGCAATTAGGTGATGAGAAAGTCTATGACATTGCCAACTACATTAAAAAAGGCATGTTGTGGCAAGCATTCGAAGCCGAAGAACAAGTGGTATTGTTGATTGACGAAATTGATAAGGCCGACATTGAATTCCCCAATGACTTGTTGGTGGAACTCGATAAAATGGAGTTCAGTGTTTACGAAACCGGTGAGCGGGTTGTTGCTAAGCATCGTCCGATCATCATTATTACCTCGAACAATGAAAAAGAGCTGCCAGATGCCTTTTTGCGTCGTTGTTTCTTCCATTATATTCAGTTTCCTGATCGCGACACTATGGAGCAGATTGTTCAGGTTCACTACCCAGACTTAAAACAGCAATTGGTAAAACAAGCGCTCGAGCTTTTCTTTCAGGTGCGTGAAATTAATGGTTTGAAGAAAAAACCATCAACTTCTGAATTAATTGATTGGTTGAAGTTGCTGATGGCTGACGAGTTGTCTGCCGAAGCATTACAAAGTGATGACATTAAAGACGCGCTGCCGCCGCTGTATGGCGCGTTGCTGAAAAACGAGCAAGACGTTCACATGCTTGAGCGCTTGGCTTTTATGTCTCGTCGTCGTTAAGCTCGTTCGGTTTGCATCGCCATGTTAATTGATTTTTTTCAAACGCTGCGCAAGGCCGAAGTGCCGGTAACCGTTAAGGAGTTACTGACCTTAATGTCGGCACTTGAGCACAATTTGGCATTCGCCAATCTGGATGATTTTTATCTGCTGTCGCGTGTTTGTTTGGTCAAAGACGAAAAACACTACGATAAGTTTGATCGCGCTTTTGGTTATTATTTTAAAGGCCTCGACGATATAAAGTTGTTTCCCGACAACGACATTCCCAAAGATTGGCTACAAGCTGAGTTTT
Organism: Endozoicomonas sp. G2_1; assembly: GCF_017744155.1. Classification (GTDB taxonomy): domain Bacteria; phylum Pseudomonadota; class Gammaproteobacteria; order Enterobacterales; family Alteromonadaceae; genus JAGHQT01. The sequence continues at coordinate 103,096 of NZ_JAGHQT010000005.1, forward strand.
TAAAACAACTCAGCGAAGAAGAAAAAGCACAAATTGAAGCGCTTGGCGGTCTCGATAAGTTGATGGAAACTTTGGAAGAGCGTTTAAAAGAGCAGGAAAAACGCCACGCTGGCGGTAACAAGTGGATTGGCACAGGAGGCACATCGCCTTTTGGTCACAGCGGTTACAACCCCGAGGGTATTCGCATTGGTGGCGAAAGCCGTCATAAACGCGCGGTAAAAGTTTGGGAACAACGTCAGTACCAGAATTTAGATGATCAAGTCGAATTAGGTACTCGCAATATTAAAGTGGCACTGCGCAAACTGCGCAAGTTTGCTCGTACCGGTGTTGCCGAAGAGCTCGATTTAAACGACACCATTAAGTCTACTGCCAACAACGCGGGCTTACTCGATATTAAGATGGTGCCTGAACGCCACAATGCGGTGAAGGTATTGCTGTTTTTTGATATCGGTGGCTCGATGGACCCATACATTCACATGTGCGAGCAATTATTTTCAGCGGCGCGCAGTGAATTTAAGCACCTTGAATACTTCTATTTTCACAATTGTGTTTATGAAAAACTCTGGCGTGACAACAACCGCCGTTATCAGGATGTTATCAGTACACTCGACGTATTACACACATATGGTAAAGATTATCGCGTCATTTTTATTGGTGATGCGGCAATGTCGCCATACGAGTTACTGAGCAGCTATGGCAGTGTTGAACACATGAATGAAGAAACCGGGCAAGTATGGTTGCAACGCATTTTAGATACTTGGTCGAAAGCGGTGTGGTTAAATCCAAGTCATCAAGGCAGTTGGCAATACACCCAAACTACGCAATTGATTAAAGAACAACTCGATAATCACATGTATCCGCTGACCCTCGAAGGACTAGAGCAGGCGATCAGTTATTTGTCGAAGTAATCGTTTTTTAAGCTATCACTAACGGCTTTGGTTGTCGTTAATATGCAGGCCAACTAAGCGAGCAACTAATACTGTTAGGTAGAGTTGACCAACTACAGCTTCCATCGCGGCAATTGAACGAGCTTGTGGCGCAATTGGGGTTAAATCACCATAGCCCAAGGTGGTTAAAGTCACCATGCTAAAGTACATCAGCTCACTAATCCGTTGCTGTGGATGGGTTTCAACATCGAAATTAAACGCCTCTGGGATGAAAATAGCAGTAATACCGTAGAGCATTGCCCAAAACATCGCTAATGCGAAATAAATACAGATTGCTGAAATTAAGGTGTTGTTGTCGACCGACTTTTTGGCAAAAATTTCTCTGGTCATGCTGACAATCAAGAGCAGCAAAAAGCCGCCGGTAATGGCAAAAAAGAACAACAGTTCTTTAAGCTCTTGTTTTTGATCGTAACTCAACAGAGATAAAACCACTGGCACCATCAATAATATCGAGCTGATTAAGTGAGCTTTAGTATCACTTAAAATGATAAACGACATGATCAGAGACGAGATGACAAAAATGTTCATCGGTTGCAGTGTCGCCGGAAAAAATGGCGTTGCGACAAAAGCCAAGGTCATGCTGATCAGCAAGCCCCAATAACCATATCTTTCTCGCCAAAGGTGATATTGATTCATAGAGTTATTTTGATAATTGTCGATAGAAAATAAAGAGCACCGGGTTATCGGTGCTCTTTAAATTGTTTTATTTTGGTCGAATTAACCTTTTGGCGTACTGATCTTAAAGATTGAACAGTACACCAGTGGTACTACAACTAGGGTTAATACTGTCGCAACACCAAGACCCGCCATAATGACAATCGCCATACTAAAGAAGAAGTCATCGGCGATTAACGGAATCATACCCAGCACCGTGGTTAGTGCTGCCATTGAGACCGGACGAACACGACTCTTAGTGGCTTCAACAACCGCGTCGTAAGGCGCTTTACCGGCTTTAAGCTCAATGTTAATTTGCTCGACCAAGACGATACCGTTTTTCACCATCATACCCGTTAAGCTCAGTAGGCCAAGCAGTGCCATAAAGCCAAATGGTGCCCCAGCCACTAACATACCTAGGGTAACCCCGATAACGGCCAATGGTACCGACGCCCAAATTGCCAAACCAGCGCGGAACGAGTTAAACAGTAGTACGGTAATGATAAACATAATGAGGTAGCCTATCGGCAAACCGGCAAATACCGCTTTTTGAGCATCGTTCGCCGCTTCGTACTCACCGCCCCAGTCAATACTGTAACCTGCTGGTAAATCGAGTTGATCGATTTGCGGTTTAACAATTTGTAGCAAGTCATTGGCGGTGCGTTCGCCCATAATATCGTGGTCAGCAGTAACTACTAGACTGCGTTTACGGTCGCGACGAGCGATAATTGGGTCTTCCCAAATAATCTCAAAATCGTCAACCACTTGAGTAATTGGAATGTAACGTTGGTTGGCACGACTGAAAATTTGTAAGTCGAATAAACTGTCGATGCTTAAACGTTCTTCGTCAGGTAAACGGACAACAATCGGCAACAAGTCAGAGCCGTCGCGGTACAAACCAAAATTAGCACCTTCAAAACTTGCTTTGAGCAATTGGTCGACATCGCTTTTACTAACACCGACTCGACGGGCAGCTGCTTCGTTGATGATTGGACGAATCACTTTTACCTGTTGACGCCAGTCGTCGCGAATATTGCGAGCAAAGTCGACTTGTTCAAGAATTGCTTTCACTTTATCGGCTTGTACTCTTAAAACATCTGGCTCAGGACCTGAAATACGGACCTCGATTTTGGCATCAGTTGACGGGCCAATTTCTAGACGTTTTACCTTGTAAAATACGTCTGAATGGTTGTTATCCATGTACTCACGTAAGCTGAAAATACCTTGCTCGACATTTTCCAAATTATCCATGCGGACAATCATTTGGCTATAGGCCGAATACAAATTGGTTGCTTGGTAAGTGAGCATAAAGCGCAGCGCGCCACGGCCAACGGTTGTTGTTACCTGCTCAGTTCCATTGAACGACATAACCTCGCGCTCAATATCCTTAATCGCTTCGCTGTTGTAAACGATATCAGTACCTTGCTTATGCCAAACATCAATTAAGAACATTGGCGTGGTTGCCGGCGGGAAGAAGGCTTGTTTAACTTGGCTAAAACCAACAACGGCAGCGATCAGCGAAGCAAGTGTCGCGGTATAGAATACCGCTCGGTACTTCAGTGCGAAGTTTAAGATTGCAATGATAACGCCGTTTTTTTCTTCAACTTCAACTTTCTGATTCTGCTCTTGGTTATCATTGTCTTTAAAAAACAATGAGGCTAAAAACGGTGTAATGGTAATCGCCGTAATCCAGCTTAAAAATAGCGATATTAATAGTACCCAGTAGAGGCTGCCGGCAAATTCACCCGTTGCGTCACTCGATAAACCTATTGGCGCAAAAGCAGTAATCGCAATAATGGTTGCACCGAGCAGTGGCCATTGGGTTTGTTTGACTATGAGCGAAGCGGCTTCAACAATGGTTAAGCGGCGCTTTTGTCCGGACATAATACCTTCGGTAATAACAATCGCGTTATCAACCAACATCCCGAGGGCGATAATTAAGGCACCGAGTGAAATGCGTTGTAATTCAATTCCCATTTCTAGCATAAAGATAAAGGTACCCATCACAGTCATGAATAAGACCAGACCGATAATGGTGCCCGCTTGCCAACCCATAGAGAAAAACAGCACGATAATAACAATCGCGACCGCTGATACTAAGTTGAATAAGAAGTCATTAACTGAGTTTTCAACTTCAACTGGTTGGTTGTAAATAACGTCGATGTCTAGACCGATTGGTTGGTATGCCTTTAACTCATCGAGTTTCTGCGTGATTAAAGCACCAACATCAACAACGTTAACACCAGGGCCAAAAGAAACCCCCAATAAAAGCGCATTGTTGCCGTTGTAACGGGTAATGTTGCTTGGCATTTCACTGTATACGCGCGAGACGTTTGCGACATCACCAAGATAAATTAAGTTCGGGTTATTCGGCGAGCTAATAATTAAGCGATTGAGCTCTTCAATTGATTGAAATTCGCCAGAAGAATAAAAGCGTATGCGCTCAGAATTCAGTGCGATGCTACCAGCATCAGAAACGGTGTTTTGAGTATTGAGTATTTGGCTCAGTCGGTCGAGCGAGATACCCAGTGATGCCAATTTAGAGCGTGAGATTTCTACCACAACAATTTCGTTGCGTTCGCCTTGAATATCCACTTTACCGACACCGTTTACGGTAATCAGTTCGCGTTTAAGGAAATCGGCAAAGTTACTGAGATCTTTGTCGGTATAGTTATCACCTGATATCGATAACAGAACACCGAAAACATCGCCGAAATCATCGCGGATAAGGGGTTCGCTAACTCCAGGAGGGAAGCGAACATAAACGTCTAAAATACGTCGTCTAAGCTCGTCCCAGATTTGCTCTAACTCTTTTTTACGGTAAATCGACTTCATCTCAACGGTAATTTGCGATAAGCCCGATGAAGAGGTTGATTTAACGTTTTTCAAATAAGGTAAGCGTTGCAGCGCTTCCTCAAGTGGCAGGGTGACCTCTTCCTCTACCTGCTGCGGTGAAGCACCCGGATAGTTGGTAATAATTAACGCTTGTTTAATCGTAAACTGCGGATCTTCTAAGCGGCCAACATTTAGGAATGAGACAATACCGCCAATGATTAAGATAGCGATAACCAGCCAACTGGTGGTCGAGTTTTTAATGAAATACTTGGCGAAATCCATTTTTATAGGCCTCGCTCTTGCTGCCAAATCGAAACAGTAATGCCTTCGCGTAAACGATGAACACCAGCAACAACAATAACGTCACCAGCTTTTAAGCCTTCAGAAACTTCGATACCTTCAGAGTTAACCCCAGATACGGTTATTTTCTTGCTTTTTAGCTGCATATTCTCGTCAATTATCCATACATATGACGTTTCGCTATCACCAGGCTTAGTGAAAGTCGCTGTGTTAGGTATGGTGATTGCCGTGATTGGATTATTAACGACTTTGTCTAACTCAACGCGCACGGTTGCTGCCATGCCAGGCAATACATTGAAGTCTTCTGGCGCGGCCAAACTAAATACAACTTTAAATGAATTTGTTGATGCGTCAGGCTCTGTATTAAATTCTTTTAAGTCAGCTAGGAAAGACTTGCTTGGTTCATTTTCAAAAATAATGCTTGGGCGATAGTCATTGCCTTTGCGCAGGCGAAACATAATTGCTTCTGGCACTTGAATCGCGATGTCGATAACGTTTAGGTCTTGTGCGGTAATGATCGGTTGCTTGGCTTGGATACTCTCGAAATTTTCTAAGTGTACTTTAGCAACAGTCGTATCAAATGGTGCTTTCAGTACAGTGTATTCAAGTTCATTTTTGCGAGCTGAAAGCTGAGATTCAGCTGACTTAAAACGAGCATATGCGGTATCAAAGTCTGAGGCTGAAATTAATTTTTCATCAACTAGCTGCTCTGCACGTGAATACTGAGATTTGGCAAGGTCATAATCGGCTTGCGCGCGATCAACATTGAGTTTGTAATCTTTAGGGTCAAGAGTTGCGATAACGGCACCTTTGGCGACTCGCTGACCTGGTTTAACATCAAGTGTAATTAACTCACCTGGTACGCGAAACGATAGTACTGCGTTTTCAGTCGCTTCAACGAGTCCTGGAAAGTTGCGGATGTGATCAGCACTTTTTTCCGTCAAGGTAAATGCTTTGACGGGTCTAATAACTTCTTTTTGAACTTCAACGGTTTGTTCTGAACAAGCTGTAATAAGCAATGAAAAGAACAACGCCAAGTAAACTGTTTTCATCGGTTTTACCTATACTTAAAAGATTTTGTGCTACGTGTGTAAGGACTATCTAACCGCTCAAGTGGCGCTTAAAAGCCTAGTAGATCTTAGTTTAGCTGAACTTTGTTACCAGCTAATAACTATTTGAATTTAAATTAATCAATAATGGTACTACTCAGTACCGGAGCATTATGGTACTATCCAGTACCAATGTCAATCACCGTTTTATTTGGTTAAATGAAAAATGTCTGAAACAACCAGTAATTCAATTAAAAGTGCGTTATCTGAACGTGGTATTTTGGTACTTAAAGCTGCACAAGCGATGTTTTTGCAGCACGGCTATGATGCAACATCGTTAGAGATGGTGATCAAAGAGTCAGGTGGTTCACGTCGCACCATCTACAACGAATTTGGCAATAAAGAGGGTTTGTTTAAAGCGGTTATTTTGTCGAAAGTTGAAGATGTTCGTCTGCGACTTGATGATGTTTCAGAAGACGCTGATATTGAAACGACGCTTATCTATGTTTGTCGTCGATTTTTAAGCAGTATTTTAACACCAGAGTCATTGGCTATGTTTAGACTACTGATTAGCAAAGTTGATAAACTGCCGGATATTGGTCAAAGCGCTTATCAAGCAGGCCCTGTTACTAGTGTTGAACCTCTTGCTCAATATTTAGAAAGTCAGCGTCAAAAAGGTCTGTTAAGTTTTGATTGTGCAGACGAAGCAGGGCGGCTATTAGTTGGCATGGTTGATAATTCTATGCATATTCGCGCCATGATAGATCTGGACTATGTTCCGACCGAGCAGGAAATCGACCAGCAAGTGACTAGCGCGGTTAAGTTATTTTTATCTGGCGCGTTAAAGCGTTAGTTTTTTGAACTTAATCGGGCTGGCTTTTACTTTCTTGATACTGCTCTATGGCGATAAAGACATCTCGCCAGCCTAAAATACCCATAGGTTTGTTGTCTTCGTTGACGACAGGGATACAAGAAACCTTGTGTTGATTAAAAGTTTTAATTGCCTGATATAAACTCGCCTTAGGTGACAGTGTTACTAGTTGCCGATGCATAACTTGGTGGGCGCGCTTGTTTAGCGTCGCCAAATCGCGGGTTGTTTCCGCTGCCGTCCCCAATTTATGACTCAGCGCTTTTAGTAAGTCTCGATCTGAAATCACACCAACCAATTTATTATCTTCAACCACTAAAACATGGTGAAACTTGTGAGTTTGAAACAGTTCACGGACCTGCGCCAAGGTGTCATCCATGGCGACATTCACTAAGTTAGTTGTCATTAACTGCTCAATAATCATGATTAACGTTCCTTACACCTGAATGTTGATTGAGGTGGCTTGGCTATATCAACCAGTATAGCGGCTTGGGTTTTAGTAAAACAATCAACACATTGTAAAATTTTGACCAAAATCAACTTTTGCTAATTGATTAACAACTATACTATTTTGGTCATCTGATTTAATCGCCAAGGAACTTTGAATTGTCACAGACATTGAAAAAGCTGCTGCAATTTATGCTTGCCAGTATGAGAGATTTAGCACCGATTATCGCGGTGATTTTGTTCTTTCAACTGGTCATTATTCAACAGCCATTGCCTAATTTAGGGCAATTGTTAATTGGGGTGCTATTTGTCCTGTTGGGGCTAACCTTTTTTATCCACGGTCTTGAGCAAGGACTATTCCCAATTGGTGAAACTATGGCTCATGCCTTCGCCAAAAAGGGCAGTGTTTTTTGGCTCTTAGTATTTGCCTTTGCTTTGGGCTTTGGCACCACGGTCGCGGAGCCAGCACTGATTGCGGTTGCTGCTGAAGCAGCCAAAGTTGCCGCTAGTGGCGAGATGATCGCCAGTACTGAACAAGCGATGTCTGAATACGCCACAGGTTTGCGCTTTACGGTTGCTTTGTCGGTTGGTTTAGCGATAGTGCTTGGCGTTTTTCGCATTCTTAAAGGTTGGCCAATCCAGTGGTTGATTATCGGCGGTTATATTCTTGTTGTGATCATGACTATTTTCGCACCGGTCGAGATTATTGGTATTGCCTATGACTCTGGCGGTGTCACTACCTCAACGATTACAGTGCCTTTAGTCACTGCACTCGGGGTTGGCTTAGCGTCTTCAATTAAAGGGCGCAACCCGATGATTGACGGCTTTGGTTTGATTGCGCTGGCGTCGCTTACCCCAATGATTTTCGTTATGGCCTACGGCATGGTGATGTTATGAGTTTAATCGATATGCTAAGCCAAATCGGCACAACCATTCTTGCAACGGTTCGCGATGTGTTGCCGATTGCCGCTATTTTATTTGGTTTTCAATTTGCCATTATTCGCAAACCAATTCCAAACTTAGGCAAAGTGCTTGCGGGATTTGTTTGGGTACTTATCGGCTTGTCGCTATTTTTAATTGGTCTTGAGTGGGCGTTGTTTCCACTGGGCAAGTTAATGGCCCAGCAGCTTACCGACCCTGTCTTTATTTCTGGATTAACCGAGGCGGGCAGCGAAGCGCAAGCGGCAATTGAATTACATTGGCAAGATTATGCTTGGGTCTATGTCTTCGCCTTTTTAATTGGCTTTAGTACGACAATTGCAGAGCCATCTCTAATTGCGGTCGCGATTAAAGCGAATGAAGTTTCTGGTGGCGCGATTGGTATTTGGGGGTTGCGCATAGCGGTGGCGTTTGGTGTTGCCATTGGTATTTCACTCGGATGTTACCGCATTGTCGTCGGCGACCCTATTCATTGGTATATCCTAGTTGGTTATGTCGTTGTGGTTATTCAAACCGTATTTGCGCCTAAGCTTATCGTGCCATTGGCCTATGATTCAGGCGGCGTTACTACTTCAACGGTTACCGTGCCTTTAGTTGCCGCACTTGGCTTGGGTTTGGCTGAAACCGTACCCGGCAGAAGCCCGCTAATCGATGGTTTTGGCTTAATTGCCTTTGCTAGCTTATTTCCGATTATGTCTGTAATGGCTTACGCCCAATTATCTGAATTTATTGCTAAACGAGCAAAAACTCAGTCCTAAACAAATTTATTGATAAATGCCGCAAAGGCATGGAGAGAACAATGCATTTTAAAGCGATAATAGTGTTCGTTGAAGATAGCGTCACTGACGATGTTATGGCTGCAGCGCGTGAAGCGGGTGCTACAGGGGCGACTGTAATCAGCAATGCGCGTGGTGAAGGGTTAAAGCAAAGCAAAACATTTTTTGGCTTGAGTTTAGAGAGTCAACGAGATGTTTTGATGTTTTTAGTTGAAGAACACCTGAGTAGAAAAATATTGGAAACCATCGCCAAAGTCGGTGAATTCGATGAGAAACCAGGCACCGGAATTGCGTTTCAAGTTGATGTTGAAGATGCCGTGGGAGTTAGCCATCAAATTAGTCAATTAAGTTCAACTGTGGAGAATGAACTGTGAGTACAGATAATCGAGTAAAAGCAAAAGATGTAATGTCGCAAGACTTTGTCATGCTTGATGGCATGCAAACGGCACGCGATGCCATTGTTGCCATGAAAGAGCACAATACTGAAGTTGTCATCGTTAAAAAACGCGATCAGCACGACGCTTATGGCATTGTTATTTTGGCAGATATTGCCAAACAAGTGCTTGCGAAAGATAAGTCACTAGATCGGGTTAATATTTATGAAATTATGGCAAAACCTGTTATTACAGTACCACCCGAAATGGACGTTCGTTACTGTGCTCGTTTGTTTGAGCGCTTTAATATCTCTTGTGCGCCAGTGATTGAAGCAGAAGAAATTCTCGGTTTAGCAGGTTATCGCGAATTATTGCTTAAAGAATTTGAAGCTTTGAGTTAATACTATTAGGCAATGTGTACTTGGTCTGACAGCAGTAATCTAAATTAAGTAACTGTCAGATCAAGTGTAAGCTAGGATCGCTTTTGGGCAAGAAAGCTATAGATCTAGATCTTTAATTGCTTTTTCAAACTCGTTGATTTTTTTACACATATCATTTCCGTCTTCAAGTTCAATTTTTTCCATATCAGTGATTAAGTCTAAGTGTCTATACTTCCAGTTACTTTGACGCTTCATTTGATATATATCAGCAACACGTTCAGTTATGCTGTGGTATCTTTCGTCTCCCCTGCGACTTACATTTATTGATAACTTGTAAAATACCGAACCGACCTCATTTTTAGTTCTTTCAAATTTTAGGTAATAAGGCCATGCACCTGATGATGGTTGATGCTTTTTATACATCAATATGACTGAATCGTAGTAAATACAAGTTACAAAATGTGGAAAGCTTTTGGTTAATTCTTCATTGAATAAATCAAATTCATTTAAGCCGTGTAGATGAGCAAAAATTTCATGATTTTGTTGAATCACTTCACATATTTTAAGCTCTTCACTTTTTAGCTTACACTTGGGAATAATTTTTCCAAAAAATACATCTGGTGTTATATTGATTAACGCTATATTTTTATTGCCAACTTTAATTTTTTCTGTTTCAAGTGCTCTGATTGTATTACAGTGCGATTTTGAGATTTGGTTTAATTTAGAGTTAAATTCCCGGTAGTAAGGCTCACGTTTTTCAGACCAATCACCAAAAACGTATTGACATAGATCTTTTAATTGGATTTCTTGTTTGTTGTTTAAAAGCCCTCGATTAAACAAGTCGTCTAAAGCATCTTCCAACCATGTATCATCAATATGAACGAAGCGGTCATCATATTCTTCATGATGTTTTAAGTAGCTATCAGATAATATGAAAACTTTATTCCACTTTTCATAGTTACTATCCACCCAATCAGCGTAGCTTTTTAGTTGGTTATTGTGGACACTTGTGCCGTCTTTACGCTCTATGACAATCACTGTTTTTTCATTTGGAATAAAAACAGCTATGTCTATTCGTCCCTTTCCAGTGCTCAACTCACGGATTATTTTCGAGTTTGAAGTTGAAAGAGTCGCGATGTTAAATAGAGATTTAAAGTTTTTGATTTGCTCAGGTGATGCTGAATTGCAAGTGTAATTTAGTAACGCCTTCAAAAAGTAGCCATTTAATTGGTGAGAGGCAGCAGGATTCAATAACCAGGATAAAATGTCTGATTTTCTGTTTTCATCCATTGTTATCAACTCAAATACTGAATCTTCGCTACAGCGAGTTGATAAAGCTTGAAAATCTTTGTCAAAGGTTAAATTACACAAGTCATTCAATAGGTTTTTTTTCATTGTATTAACTCAAAAGGTTGTGTTGATGCAGCCTAGGTTGTTAATTAAGTGTTTTTTAGAGTAAGAGAGTGTCTATGCTAGCGAGCATGAAACTTATAGATATTTAAAAATCGCCTCAACGCCATTGCCAATTGGGTCTTTGAAGAACAACTGATGGGCCTTTATATCCGCCAAGTATACCGCTTGATACTCAATGGCTTGTTGTTCAAGTTGTTGAACTAAATTATCTTTTTCGGTCAGTGATACTTCAAAGGCGATGTGATCTAAATATTGATTAGCAACAGGTGCTTGGTGTTGATTGCTTTCAGTGAGATGAATCAACGCGTCTTGGTCATTGCCTGCTGGATAAAGCCAAAAACCACGGCGAGCAAAGTTTGGGCGAGGACCTACTTCAACATTAAACAGCCGACAGTAGAAATTTTTCACTTCCAGCAAAACAGGGTACGGTGCGCTGATGTTAATATGATCAATTCTTAACACTAAATCATCTTCCTTGTTTAAATCGAAACTCTATCTGTGTCAGTCGCTATAATTTGACTTAATTCCTAACTCCTGCAAGAAGCTAGTAAAAAATACTAAGTCTTGAAATAGTGCTTCAATAGTTTCAAAGTCAGTCACAGCTGTATTCAGAACAGGCTCAAATAAATCCCTACTTTCGGGGATTGCAATGTAAACATTTTGGTCAACAAAAGACAAAGACAACGGGATACTTTGCTTTTGATTTCGATATCCAACCAATTTCATCATCAGCTCATGCGTTAAAATTTGTAATATAGCATCAGGCGCTGAGCTTATAACGGTGAAATTCTGGCTAAATTCATTTTCTGGCAATGCTACTTTTTGACCAAAGCGGGTCTTGCTCAAATGACCAAATAGTTTTTCTTTAATTCCTTGCGTACTACTTTCTTGCGGCAATATATAACTGCAATGAGAAAAAGGCATGTCGCATTGCGCTTTTAGGAACAAGCCTTTAAAAATAGGTTTTCGCTGCGAGCCACCTTGTTCTGCAAGAAAAATTTGGCTAACGCAAAGCTCTGACATTTCAACCTGAAAACCACCGAGCTCGCCATTAATAAGATCTTCACCGTGGTAGCTATCTATTTTTTTATCGTACAGGCCGCTTTTTTCAAACCATTCTTGCGTGATAAATTTGTTTTTATGCCAACGCAGTGACGGGTTAATTTCATTCAACAGAGTCGACATAATGTGTTTTTTATAACGAGCTCGGTATTTATCCCAACTCAATTTAAAAGCAACGGTGCAATATATCATAATTGCAGACAGCACTATCAATAGTAGTGCGGAATCGAATCCTGAAAATACCGTAATAAAAAACGCTCCAACAAAAAGGACAAGTGCGTTTTTCTTTTTTAATGTCGCTAAGCGAAGATCTTCTAATGGTGCTAACTTGGGCTTTAAATGTTGCTCGAATAGCAGCTTTAACTGTTCAGTATCCACTTTTCCCCTAACTAGCCAATACGTCTTAGCTTGTGAGCGCTCGATAGCCAAATATTGTCGCTAACAGAGCGCTGGTTGCAGTCAGAACATCACTACCCGATTGATAAAACAAGGCGCTGCTTACGACTAAGCCGGCAGCGACAATACCTGAAACCAGTTTTTGGTGTTGCTGCGTTTGGTTTTGTTTTAATTCGTTTAGCAGGCGCGCTTGTTCCAACTGGGCTTGGCGGCCTGATTTTAAATAGTCGTATACCAAGTCTGGCATTTCCGGCAGTTTTTCATTCCAAAACGGCAAATTTTCTTTAATTTTAGTGAATACCGCTTGAACACCCATTTGTTCTTTGACCCAGTTTTCCAAAAACGGTTTCGCGGTTTGCCAGAGATCGAGTTGTGGGTAAAGTTGTCGGCCTAAACCTTCAATGTAAAGCAAGGTTTTTTGCAGTAACACCAGCTGAGGTTGTACTTCCATATTGAAACGGCGGGCGGTGTTAAACAGGTTGACTAACACTTGGCCAAACGAAATTTCCGACAGCGGCTTTTCGAATATCGGCTCGCAAACGGTGCGAATGGCAAATTCAAATTCGTCGACGTTAGTACTCGCTGGCACCCAACCTGAGTCGACGTGTAACTCGGCAACCTTGCGGTAGTCGCGATTGAAAAAGGCGACAAAATTTTCAGCTAAATAGCGTTTATCTTCCCGTTGCAGGGTGCCGACAATACCGCAGTCAATGGCAATCCATGTGGGATCGGCAGGGTTAGTGGTATCGACAAAAACATTGCCGGGGTGCATATCAGCGTGGAAAAAACTGTCGCGGAACACTTGGGTAAAAAACACTTCGACACCGCGTTCAGCGAGTAATTTCATGTCGACGCCAAGCGCGTGCATAGTCTCAACTTCACCAACACCAACACCGTAAATACGCTCCATCACCAACACGTTTTTGTGACAGTATTGGCTAAATATTTCCGGAACGTACAAGATATTGTCTTGCTCGTGACCTTGATTAAAATTACGTTTTAGTTGAATCGCATTGGCAGCTTCGCGCAGTAAATCGAGTTCATCAATAATGGTTTTGCGATATTCATTAACCACTTCTTTGGGGCGAAGGCGCTTGCCGTCGGGCAGCCAACGGGCAACAACGCCGGCGAACAGTTGCATCACATTAATGTCAGCCAAAATGATTTTGTCGATACCCGGGCGCAGTACTTTAATCACTACTTTTTGTTGTTGCTGTTCGCTAGTTTCGTTTTCAGCGTCTGAAGTTAACAGAGTTGCGGTGTGGACTTGAGCAATTGATGCCGACGCTAGTGGTGTGGTATCAAATTCGCCAAAAACGCTGTTAAAAACCTCTTCACCGAGGGCGTCTATGATGATTTGTTTGGCTTGTTCGCCATCAAAAGGCGTGACTTGGTCTTGCAACAAGGCAAGCTCGTTAGCGAAGTCGTCAGGCAGTAAATCGCGGCGTGTTGACAACATTTGGCCAAACTTGATAAAGACTGGGCCAAGTGCTTCAATTGCTAAGCGAAAACGCAGGGCTAAAGGCTTGTCTTTGTGCTTGTTACCGAGCCAAAACAGACTCAGGCGCAGTGGCTTAATGTACCAAGGCAGTGACTTTTCCGGCAGTAGTTCGTCGAGACCATAGTGCAAAAATGTTTTAACGATTTGGTAAAGTCTAACGCTGCTCACAGAAATCCTTAATGGCTTTTCACTGTTGATATGATGGGAATTATTCGGTTGTCGCTGTTTTCAAATCAGCTTTTGTGGCTTTTGATTTTTGTGCAAGTGTCGCAATTCGCTGTTCAAGTGCCTCAAGTTCGTTAACTACTTGTTTAACACCTTGATTAAAATTTGCTAATTCGTATTCAGTGACTACGAGTTTTTGCTCGTGAATCAACCATTCACTGGCGTCGCTCGTTACTTGTTGTTTGGCAAAATTTAGTTTACCAGAGATGTTTTCTAACAACTGACCTAGCTTAAAGGTTGGCACGTCGCCAATGTGTTTGGCGAGTTCTGATTGCCAGTCGATATTAATACTCTCTGCAATACTGGCAAACTGTTGAGCAAGTTTGAGATCACCCTGAACGTCGAGTTTTTCTTGTTTGATTAACTCAGTCAGCTGTTGTTCGTTTTTCAGTTGCCACAGCGTTTGTAAGCTGGTTTTGATATGGCAATCACTGCCGAGTTGGCTAAGGCTTTCGGCGTTATCTTGTTCAGCGAGTTCAAGGCTTGATACTAATACCTTGCCATCACTGACTGCAATCACGAACGGCGCGTTAAATTCAGCTAACTCAACCGAGAGGCGTTTACCCTCGAGTTGTAGCCAAAGTTGGCTGCGTTTTTCTTGTGAACTATTCAAGCTCAGCGCTTTGTTGATAACAACTTCAAGCGCGCCACAAAGCGCTTGTTGCGGCATTATAAAACTCATAGCTAGAACTTATAGCCTTTGTGCAATGCGACAATACCACCAGTCAGGTTTTTATAGTTCGTTTGCTCAAAACCGGCGTTGTTCATCATGTCTTTGAGTGTTTCTTGATCTGGGTGCATGCGAATTGATTCAGCTAAGTACTGGTAGCTATCGCCGTCTTTCGCCACTAAGTCACCCATCTTCGGCAAAATATTAAACGAGTAAAAATCGTAAGCTTTGTTGAGTAATTCGTGTTCTGGTTTTGAAAACTCTAGTACCAGTAAACGGCCGCCTGGCTTTAATACTGAATAAATTGAGCGCAGTGCTTTGTCTTTATCGGTGACGTTGCGCAGGCCAAAAGCAATTGTCACTACGTCAAAGGTGTTTTCTTCAAATGGCAGCGCTTCGGCATTTGCTTGCACGTATTCGATGTTTTGTACCAAGCCGCGATCCCTTAATTTATCGCGACCAACATTGAGCATAGAGCTGTTGATATCGGCTAAAATAACCTTGCCATCGCGCCCTACCAACTGAGAAAACTTAGCGGTTAAATCACCAGTACCACCGGCCAAATCAAGTACCTTATTACCCGGTCGAACACCGCTGGCATCAATGGTAAAGCGCTTCCACAAGCGGTGAATACCAAATGACATTAAATCGTTCATGATGTCGTACTGTTTAGCGACCGAATGGAAAACATCGGCAACCATTGAAGCTTTTTCACTGCTCTCGACAGTTTTATAGCCAAAATGGGTGGTATTGTCCTGATTGTGTTGGTTTTCGGTTGCTGATTGGTCTGCGTTGGTTTGCTCTGACATCTGGGTTCACTAACTTCGCTAAAATTAGCTCTAGTTTACTGCATGCGCTTAAAATCAACAATGTTAACTAGGTATGATGAAGGATGTTGTTTTTTTGTAATATAAAGAAAAGTGGCTTTTGTTGTTGTTTTGTTATTGTTTTGTTATTGTTTTGTTTGTCTTCTTTGGTTAGTATGCGCTTCGTAGCCAATAAACAGGGAACCTAGGCTACCTGTCTATTGGTGTGCGCTTTCAACAAATTTAAAGGATTTATTCATGACACCAATAAAAAGTATTTTATATTCTAGTCTTTTTCTATCCTCTTTCACCACGGTAGCTGCAGATCGATTAGCTTATGAAGATAAGATTGCTGCATGTAATCAAATAGATGGTATTAAAATATATAATGATACTGGTCGATATGGTATTTTTGGCCAGATGGTAAACTTTCATTTAATCAAAAACGATGATGTATCACATATGTTGATTGGTACATCCCAACAAATTTCAAATAAAAAGCAGTTTTATTGTGAGTTTCCTGATTTTAATGCTAAAAGTTGTTTGTATGGCACTGGTCAATATTCATATTGGGAGGCGAGTGATAGCCCCAACGTGGAACCCAATCTCATTAGAAACTGGGAAAAAGATGGATATTTAAATAGAGCTGCACGTGATTTTGACTACAGGAGTAACATTCGAGGCACGAAGTACATAACTACTGTTGTAACGGAAAGGGAATTCAAAACATTGATTAGAAAAGGTGTGCCGGCTCCTAAGCATGATTTACCTGAAGGTATGGCATTTGAATTTCCTACAGTACCATTTTTTCATGGTTTTCCTTGGTTAAATGAAAAAATATCTGACGGCATTGCTAGTCTTATTAGAAAACAAAATAATGATGGTAGTATTCCTGATGAGCACGCCCACATACCAATGTGCGATTCTGTAAAAGTTCACGTTCAGAACCCACCGACAATATCAAAAGGTAATATGAGTACTTTTTCTACTAGTGCGGTACCGTTTAATGCGACGGTAAACTATACGTATGATACAGAATACTCTTATGCAGCGCTAAATAATAAGCCACTTAAATTCACTTGGATCTTTCAAAATATAGACTACCCATCTGTACCGAGAGATATTGTAACAACTAGCACACCTTATTTGAGAAACTTTTCTCCTCGAACCTCTGGAGAGCATAGGGTCAGAGTCAAAATAAGTGATGGTAGGTTTTCGGCAACTACCGATATGGGATACGTAATGTTTAGACTCGGTACCTCTGGAGGCGGTGGAGGTGGAAGTACCTGTGGGCCGTCAGGCTGTGGGCAAATTCGCTAAACATTGAGATTCTCTATTGTTGTTAAAAGTAGTTATTTAATAGGGGGACTTGAAGTATTAGAGGGGGAAAACTACCCTTCTAATACTTCTGAGGTTTAATTTAATTTGGTAATTTGTTGTGATTAGCTTGGTAAACTAAAAGTGGCGACTGGTTAGCAAAGTCAAAAATAGCTTTAGTGATAGAACTGTTTACTTGTTCTGTTATTCCTAACGCCTTTCTTAAATTCTTTATCATACATCACAAATAGTGCAGATCCTTGTACTAAAAAATCACAACAAATTTGACTTAAAGCAACAAGCTGCGATCTATCGGGGTAAAGCTGTCCGCGGCATCAATTAAGCTTTGCGCGGTTAAACGCTCAACGCCGTAAACTTGGCTTTGGCATTGGTACTTAGCTCGCGCTCTTTGCAGCAATAAATCAAAGTCGCCGTCGCCAGAGAGCAAGATGATTTTGTCGACATCTGCTGCAGCTTCAATGGCATCGAGGGTTATGCCAACGTCCCAGTCACCTTTGGCTGAGCCGTCTTGGCGTTGGATAAAGGGCTTGAGTTTTACGTTGAAACCGATGTGTTTGAGTGCGGTTTGAAACTTGTGTTGTTGGTCATCGCTGCGCTGGATTGCGTAGGCGTTTGCGACAACCACTTGGCCTTGTTGGCTAATATGCTGCCAAAACGCTCGGTAATTAAACTGAGCGCCAAAAGCATCGCGGCAGGTGTAGTAAATATTTTGCACATCAACAAAGATAGCGATTTTGCTTATAGCGCTTTTATCAACCATTATTCTGACTTAGTCCATACCGCCAATTCGTTACCACTTGGCTCGATAAAGTGGAATCGACGGCCGCCTGGGAAGTCAAAAATTGCTTTAGCGATAGTCCCACCGGCGTGCTCAACCGCTGCTTGGGTTTGTTCTAGGTTATCGCTGTACAACACGACAAGGGCCGAGCCTTGTGATTGCTGACCAGAGGGTTCGGCGCGGTAAAAGCCACCTTCAAGTCCCGATTGTGAAAAGGCGGTATAGTCTGGGCCGTAATCTGTAAATGACCAGCCAAAAACGTCATTAAAAAATACCTTAGTTTGTGCCAAATCACTGGCGGCTAGTTCGACATAGTTGATGTGGTGGTGAGACATTTTAGTTACCTTATTTAGTAATAATACCGACATTAACAAATCAAGGTAATATCGTCTACATAAGCCGAATTAGTAAATTTTAGGCAAGAAAAAGCCGAGATTGAACTCGGCTTGATCATTAAATCTATATGTTATTTACGAGCTTTTTTTCGTAGTAAACCAAGGCCGATTAAACCCAATGCCATCATTGTTAGCGGTGCAGGTTCAGGTACTTCTGTGGTATTTCGCACCAGCAAGTTACCAACACTTTGGAATCTAAATTCGTCTATTGATGCTCTGCCAGCTAAAATTACTTGACCATTGTCGACGTTGCTAAGGCCAATTGATCTGCCATAGATATCACCTAACCCGAGAAAAGCACGAGTCGGTTCTGTCTCACCAGCTCTGATAACTAGCGAGTCACTATAAACTGTCCGTTGACTGCCATTGATATCGATATCTTGCAATGTAGGGCCAGTAAAATCCTCTGCAACTCTTACTCTGTGCTGACACGTTGTATCACCGTTGCCACATTCGCTTAATTCACCATAATTAAACCAAGCGAAGCGGAAATCCTGAAAGCTACCGCTATTACCAGAAGCACTAGCGATAGTATCGCGAGAGCCAAAAAAGTTATCGGCAAACCAGGTGGCGCCTTGATAGTTATTGAAAGCGAAATCGGTAAATTGACCGCCCCAAATTGACGATAGTAGATTGCTTGTTTCAGCAGTTGTCGCATAGCGCCAGTCGTCAGCGTTCCAATTGTTGCCTTGATTGTCTGTCCATGCTTTGTCTTGAATATCGCTGCGGTTAAAGCCGAATGAATTATCTAGCGCTAACCACTCTAAACCTTGAAGGTTGACTTCACGAGTTTGGTTGTTGGCGTCTTGATACTGGTGTGAACCTGAGATAATACCTGCTTGTACCGTGGTAGCTAAACAAGCAAGAGCGACGAAAGATTGGGCAACTTTACGAGTATACAACTTAATATCCATTACTACTTCCTATTGTTACATCAATGGTTTAAAAACTCGAAACTTATACAGCACAAATAATGCCACATCTTTATTTTGTTGTTTTTTATTGTATTTTTTGTGGAGTAAATATTCTATGTAAAGTTTTTGGACACATGCGCGATTTTTTTTGAACGATTGCTATGCGTTGGAGTACTTTTCTTTGCTACCAAGCCAGCGCTGGATTAACGCTTGTGCTTGCTCAGGGTGTTTTTGCCAAAGTAAATAAGCGTGTTGTTGAACTTCCGGAATAAGGTCTGCGTCTCGCACTAAGTCGGCAATTTTTAATTCGGCTAAGCCAGTTTGTCGGGTACCTAGTAGCTCGCCGGGGCCGCGAATTTCTAAATCTTTTTGGGCAATGACAAAACCGTCGTTACTGTCTCGCAGCACGGCAAGTCGTTTGGTTGCGGTCTTCGACAATGGACTTTTGTACATCAACACACAGTGTGAAGCAACTGCGCCGCGACCAACCCGGCCGCGCAGCTGATGTAATTGCGCCAAGCCTAAGCGCTCGGGATTTTCAATAATCATTAAGCTCGAATTAGGTACATCAACACCCACTTCAATCACTGTTGTCGCCACCAGTAAATCTAGGTTTCCCTGTTTGAAGGCATCCATTACCGTTTGTTTTTCTGCCGCTTTCATTCGGCCATGCACAAGGCCGATGGCGAGCTCTGGTAACTGTTCCTGAAGATAAGTAGCAGTGTCTTCTGCGGCTTGGCATTGCAGTACTTCTGACTCTTCAATTAGGGTGCACACCCAATAGGCTTGTCGCTTTTCATCACCGAGATCAGGGTGACAAGCACTGCGAATGCGTTCGATAACGTCGTCGCGGCGGCTATCTGGCAGGGCAATGGTTTTTATTGGCGTTCGCCCCGGTGGTAGCTCGTCAATAATAGATGTGTCTAAATCGGCATAAGCAGTCATCGCCAAAGTTCGAGGAATCGGCGTTGCGGTCATGATCAACTGATGCGGGTAATTACCGTCAAAAGCGCCTTTTTCCCGTAGCGATAGCCGCTGATGAACGCCAAACCTGTGTTGTTCATCAATAATCACCAAGGCGAGTTTGTTAAAGCTTACTTGCTCTTGAAAGAGGGCGTGGGTGCCAATCGCCAGTTGCATTTCTCCGTTCGCCATGGCTGCAAGTGCTTCGCGGCGCGCTTTAGCTTTACTTTTGCCAGCTAACCAACCAACGTTAATGCCCAGTGGTTGAAACCAATTGGCAAAATTGATTGCGTGCTGCTCGGCGAGTATTTCGGTGGGTGCCATTAGCGCAACCTGAAAACCTTGACCGATCGCGGTTAACGCGGCAAGCGCTGCAACCAGTGTTTTACCCGAACCAACGTCACCTTGAACTAAACGCATCATCGGGATTGCCTTAGCTAAGTCTTGCCTAATTTCATTGACCACTCGAGCTTGCGCATTGGTTGGGCTAAACGGCAATGAGTCGAGAAACGTTTGGTTGAGTGATTGATCAATACTTAGGCTAACTGCTTGGTGTTGGTCGCTAGATTGCCTTAACTTGAGCATACTCAAGTTGTGGGCCAGCAATTCTTCTTTGATCAGCCTCAGTTGAGCGGGGTGTTTACCCGCTTCGAGTTGGCTGACTGAGGTCTCTGGTGGTGGCCGATGAATTAGAGCCAGCGCCGATGCTAAAGAATAGGGTTCATTGACAAACTGCTTAGGTAATAGCTCATCGACATGACCTGCGGCTAAGCGCTTTAACGCTTGTTCGGTTAGGTTTCTAAGGCTTGCTTGGCGCAGGCCGTCAGTCGTTGGGTAAACTGGCGTCAGTGTTTCTTCAACCGGTGTTAAAGCTTGGTCATTGGCCAGTTGTTTGTATTCAGGGTGAACAATTTCAAAACCGCGGCCGCCTCTGACAATTTCACCGTAACAACGGATTTCGGTGCCAACACTCAAGTTGTTTTTTTGCGCAGCAGTAAAGTGAAAAAAGCGCAAATTGACCGTACCAGAACCATCGTTGATGGTCACCACTAGCATGCGGCGCTTGCCTTGGACAATTTGGTTGTTAACCACTTCACCAATAATATTGGTGTGAATACCGGGCAGTAGATCTCTAATAGCGGTAACGCGAGTGCGATCTTCATAGCGTAAAGGGAGGTGAAACAGCAGGTCTTGTACCGACACTAAGCCGATACGGCTGAGTTTTTCGGCCATACTCGGGCCAACCCCTTTTAAGCTAGCGAGATTAACACCTGCGAGCGAGGTTGATAGTAAGGTATGGCCGGAAACAGAACTCATTGGGTTAGGTACATATTGATAACAATATGTTTTACCTTAACTTATTCGTCGAGATCCTGCCATGCTTCTTGGTTCATTTGCATCTTTTGCCACCAGTCATCCGACGCAATAATTTGACCTTCTTGGTCAATATGCGGATAAGGCAAGCCTTTGCGTTGGCAAGCTTTGGCAAAAATGGGGTGGCCACCTTCAAATAAAATGCGCTGGCGCTCAGCTTCGTTGATTGTGGCTTTGTCATACATGCCGGCCAATTGGCGCTGACGCTGGGCTTCGTACAACACTACCGAACAGGCAACCGATACGTTTAATGACTGCACCATACCGACCATAGGAATAATAATGTCTTGGTCTGCTAGCTCAAGAGCCGTTTCTGATGCACCGAATTTTTCTTGGCCAAGAATAATGGCCGTTGGCTTAGTGTAGTCGACTTCGCGAAAATCAATCGCACTCTCAGAAAGGTTAGTAACGAGTACTTGCATACCTTGTTTTTTCAACTCGCCAATAGCGTCTTTGGTTTGGCTGTAGTTGTGAACGTTAACCCAGTTTTGACTACCTGCGGCACTGCCACCAGAGACTCGCATTTGTTCGTTTTTCCACACTGCGTGGACGTCACTCACGCCAATGGCGTCACAGGTTCTTACCACAGCTGCCAAGTTGTGGTTTTTGTGTACGCCTTCCATGCAAACGGTTAAATCGGGTTGGCGATGGTCGAGCATTTGGTTAATGCGTTGTAATCTTTCTGGGGTCATAAATCTTCAATTTAAGGTATGGGGTGTAAAGGTTGTTGCTAGTGGGCAGCAAGACATGCGCCCACAAGTCATAGCCGTGAATTAATTGACGTTTGGAATTGCCAAAATGCCATCAATTTCAATATCGACGCCTTTAGGCAGTTGAGCTACACCAATGGCTGCACGCGCTGGGTAAGGTTCTTGAAAGTACTTACTCATGATTTCGTTAACCGTGGCAAAGTTAGCCAAATCAGTCATAAAAATGTTTACTTTAACCATGTCATTGATGTCGCCACCTGCGGCTTGGCACACGGCAACAAGGTTTTTAAAGACTTGCTCTGCTTGACCAGCAAAGTCATCACCAACCACTTCCATCGTTTCTGGGTCAAGTGGAATTTGGCCTGATAAATAAACTGTATTGGCGACTTTTACTGCTTGGCTATAAGTACCGATGGCACTCGGTGCATCTTGGGTATTGATAATGGTTTTCATGATGTTCTTCTCTTGTCTTACAACGTTTGATTACTTGTTTCGATTGACTTTTTGAACGTCGATCATCACTTTGATTTTACGAATAATGTCGGCTAAATGGATACGATCGCGACAGGTTATTTCCATATCAATCGAATATAAGCCAGAATCTTTTTCACCAGAGTTTAAGCTGTGCACATTCGAACCGGCTTTGGCAATGGCATTGGTTAATGCCGCTAATGCACCTTGGTGGTTAATAATGTCAATGCGCAGTTTGGCGATAAATTCTCGATCGATATCTGAGTCCCATTTTACTGGGAATAATTTACCTTGCTCGTGGCCTTTGATGTTGCGACAGTCGTGTTGATGAATAATTAAGCCTTTGCCAGGGCTTAAATAGGCCAAAATACTATCACCGGGAATTGGACGACAACACTTACTGAAGCTAACCATCATGCCTTCAGTGCCTTTGATTGGCAGTTTGCCTTTGCCGTCACTGTCGTGACTGGTTTCTTGGTCGTCATCGTCACTGTCAAATTCATCGGTTAAACGCTTGGCAATACCGATACTCAAAGTGTTACCTAAACCGATATTGATAAACAAATCGTCTAGTGAGTTGTGACCAGTATCAGAAATCACCTGTTCAAGCTTATCTTGCTCAATGTCATCGATGCTAACTTGACCAAGGGCATGGCTTAGCAAACGCTTACCTAAAATGTGAGATTCGTTTTCTTGTTGCGAGCGCAAGTAAGCGCGAATTTGCATTCTCGCCTTGGCAGTAACAACAAAGTTGAGCCAAGAGGCATTTGGCCTTGCTGCTGATGACGTAATAATTTGTACGGTTTGACCTGAATCTAGCGGTTTATTGAATGGGTAAGGTTTGCGGTCAACCTTTACACCAACGCATGAGTTGCCAACATCAGTGTGAACCGCGTAGGCAAAATCGACCGCAGTTGCTCCCATAGGTAACTCGATAATGCGGCCATCTGGGGTGAACACGTAGATTTCTTCGGGGAACAAGTCAGATTTTACATTTTCGATAAACTCGAAAGAACTACCTGCACTTTGTTGCAATTCGAGTAAGCTTTGCATCCAACGACGCGCTTTCATTTGCGCCGTTGTGCCGGTGTCATCACCGTCTTGTTTGTAAAGCCAATGCGCGGCAACACCTTTATCAGCCATTTGATCCATATCTTGGGTGCGAATTTGGATTTCAACCGGAATTCCGTGTGGCCCAACTAGTGAGGTGTGTAGTGACTGGTAGCCATTGGTTTTTGGAATGGCAATATAATCTTTAAAGCGCGTTTCAATCGGTTTAAACAAGTTGTGTACGGCACCAAGTACGCGGTAACAGTCGTCAATTTTTTCCGGGACAATCACGCGAAACGCGTAAATATCCATTACTTCGTTGAACATCAGCTCTTTATTGAGCATTTTGCGGTAAATTGAGTACAAGTGCTTTTCACGGCCGATAACTTCAGCTTGTAAACCACTTTCTTCAATACGGGCGATGATTTCTTGGTGAATATTATTGATGATTTCTTTGCGGTTACCGCGCGCTTGTTTTACCGCTGCTTTTAGTGCTCTTGAACGCATTGGGTACAGTGCTTCAAAACCTAGGCGCTCGAGTTCATTTTTAACGTCGTGAATACCTAAGCGATTGGCAATTGGCGCATAAATTTCAAGCGTTTCACGGGCGATGCGGCGGCGCTTGTCAGGGCGTAATGACTCTAAGGTTCGCATATTGTGGGTGCGATCGGCGAGTTTGATCAGAATCACGCGAATGTCTTGCACCATGGCTAAGATCATTTTGCGAAAGTTTTCCGCCTGCATTTCTTCTTTGTTATCAAACTTGAGCTTGTCGAGTTTACTGACACCCTCAACGAGCTCGGCAACGGTGTCGCCAAATTGCTCTGCTAAGTCTTCTTTAGTGGCGTCGGTATCTTCGATCACATCGTGGAGCAGAGCTGCCATCAAGGTTTCGTGATCCAAGTGCATTTTGGCGAGATTGATCGCGACAGCAACTGGGTGAGTAATGTAAGGATCACCACTTGAGCGCATTTGGCCTTCGTGCGCATCACGAGCAACAATAAAGGCTTTTTTCAGCAGGTCGACCTGCACTTTGGAAAGGTAGGTTGAGGCTATTTCTTTTAGCGGCTCAAGAAGATACACAGACGGTGTCCTTATAGTGAGAAAAGTTGAGAATTAACGCATAGTATACAGCTGTTAGCATACGTTGATTTACCGTCATTGCCAACAGAGAAAATAGCGCTTGTACTAGGGCGTGTTGATCTTTCAGGATTGTTTTTGCAGCAGTCTGTTTGGCTTTTATACAAGGCGGAGCAGGTGTCGTGTAGTCGTTCTACACAAATCCTGCGATAACGCGGTAGAAAAGACAAACAGGCGCTGCCCTTCGGGTTTATCTAAACGCTTCCTGCTCATTGTTGCTCGGTTTTTACATAGAACAACTATGCTACAATCCGAGCGCCGCGATCAGAAAGCGTTTAGAAAGAACAAAATTTAATCTCGAAAGATCAACACGCCCTAGATACTTAGGTATAAAAAAACGCGTAATACTTGTCGTAATACGCGTTTTCTTGTTAACCGATAAAACTTATTGGTTATTGCCACCAACAATTGCAGCAACAGCAGCTAATTCAGCTGATTCTTGCTCAACTTGCTCGTGACGTTCTGTTTCATCCATCACTTGAGTAGTAATTAGGCCTTTCTCAATTTCACGCAAAGCTACAACAGTAGGCTTGTCGTTTTCTAACTCAACTAGTGGATCTTTACCGCCAGTGGCGATTTGACGAGCGCGACGAGCAGCAATCAAAATAAGATCAAAACGATTACCGACTTGGTCGACAGCATCTTCAACAGTTACGCGAGCCATTAAGCTACTCCAGAATTAAACTTGACAAAATAGCTGGCTATTCTACTAAATGGGCAAGGATTAGCCAATAGATCTTTTGACAAATCTCGCTATTTTTCTGTTTGTTGCTTGCCTTTTATCCGGATCCTTAGCGCGGACGCTTATTCGCTCACCAAATCTTTGAATAATTCAGCGTGTTTACGCGTTTGTTGCTCGCGAGTTAAGCGCTGATTGTTAACTATAGTGGTGAAGTCGATCAAGGCTTGATCGAAGTCGTCATTGACGATGATATAGTCAAATTCGTCGTAATGAGAGCACTCCGCTTGTGCTTTAGCCATGCGACCGGCAATCACCTCGGCGGAGTCTTGGCCGCGATTAGTCAAACGGCGCTCTAACTCTTGCTTTGACGGTGGCGCGATAAAAATGCTGGTGACATCGGGTTTTTTCTTGCGTA
Source organism: Endozoicomonas sp. G2_1 (assembly GCF_017744155.1). Taxonomy (GTDB): domain Bacteria; phylum Pseudomonadota; class Gammaproteobacteria; order Enterobacterales; family Alteromonadaceae; genus JAGHQT01. The sequence continues at coordinate 128,968 of NZ_JAGHQT010000005.1, forward strand.
CTTGCTGTGCGCCTTGCCAGTCGATATCGAGGAAAACATCGATGCCTTTTGCCAATTGTTCGTCAATGGCTTGTACCGAGGTGCCATAGTAATTGTCGAAGACTTTGGCGTATTCGTAAAAGGCGCCTTCTGACACCGATTGCTCAAACTGTTCAACAGTAACAAAGTGGTAGTGCTGACCGTCGACTTCACCTGGGCGTGGTTGACGTGTTGTGTGGGAAACTGATAGCTGCATCACTCGGCTCGAGTCTTGTTTAAGCAGCGCTGAAATTAAACTCGATTTGCCCGCACCACTAGGTGCCGAAAGAATAAATAAATTGCCTTGTTCAGCCACAAGCGACCTCTTTGTTTAAACGGTAGTTGATCAAAAACGGAGGCGAATTATAGCTGAATTTTTGTCAGTTCACCTCAGCTTTTTTGCCAGCGGTAATATTTGTGATCGGCAAGGGCTAGCATCGGAAAATCCTCTGGGGTATCACCATAGGCATAGATTGTTTGGTACTGCGAAAGATCTTTGCTGCGCTTTAAAAGTGCTACTTTGTTGGCTAAACAGCAATCGCCAAAGCGATAGCGTCCAGTCACGCGCTTATTTTTAACTGCGAGTTCACTGCATACTAACTCGACTCCCTGTTGGTTTGCCCACGGAGTGAGATAGACGTTTAGTGATGCGGAAACGATAACGATGGTATGACCTTGTTGTCGGTGCCAGTTGAGGACTTGTGCTGCTTGCGGCCGAACAAGGGGATTGAGGTGTGTTGCTGCAAATTTGCTCCCCAAGTGCTCAAGTTTGTTGGCATTGCGGCCAGCAAAGGCGAACATTGTCAGTATTGGTCGCAACCGGGCGCTCGACATTAGTTTTGCTTTATAAAGTAAAATTAGTGGCAACAGAATAGTAAAGCCAATTAGTAGCCTAAATTTAGGTGTCGAATAGATTAAAAACCTGGTGTAAGTATCTTCGAAGGTGACGGTGCCGTCGAAATCAAAAAGCGCAAGCGTTGCCAAATTTAGCCCTATGAGTATTGAATATTGAGTATAACTAAGATGTTATTGTTTTTAGTGTTAGCGTTAAAACTCAGTATTATCAAAGTCAACACGCTCTTATTCTAACTTAATAATAAAACAGGAAAAAACATGTTTAAAGTAAATGAATACTTCGATGGCAAGGTTGCGTCAATCGCTTTTCAAGGTGAACAGTTACCTTCTACGGTTGGCGTTATGGCGCCGGGTGACTATGAATTTGGCACTAGCCAGAATGAAGTGATGACCGTGATTAGTGGTGCACTAACGGTATTGCTGCCCGAACAAAGTGACTGGCAGACGTTTACCAAAGGTCAGCAGTTTGACGTTGCCGCCAATTGCAAATTTAAAGTCAAGGTTGAAACTGACACCGCTTACCTTTGTAGCTACGAGTAGTTTTATACTATTCATGCTTATTAGATTGAAGTAAGTAGTTTGAATTTACGTGACTTACTTCTGTTAACTCGCTTGGCTAGACTCAAATGTTGTCGTTAGATATTCAGTCAGTGCTTGAGTCTCAGCTGGCGAGAAATAAAGTCCTTGTTTTGTCCGTCGCCACAAAATATCTTCGGCACTTTGTGCCCATTCCGTTTCAATTAAAAAGTCGACTTCAAGAGCATATAAATTGCCGCCAAAATGCTGGCCTAGTTGCTTGATATCGATAGCACCGTTAAGTAAATCAAATACGCGAGTGCCATAGCAACGGGCTAAACGGCTGGTTAGTTTTTTAGGTAACCACGGGTAGTGATTTTGCAGTGCTTGACTAAACTGCTCAATATTTTTGAAATCGCCACCAGGCAATGAGGCGGTTGTGGTCCAATTGCGATTGTGTTCGGTAATGTGTTCTGGAAAGTAGTCCGCCAGTTTATTGACCGCGCGTTGTGCGAGTTTTCGGTAAGTGGTAATTTTTCCGCCAAATACAGAAAGTAACGGCGCTTGCGCTGCTTGGTTTTCGTTTACTTGATTATCAATGCTGTCAATTGGACTGGCGCCCTGAGCTGACTTAGTATCTTGAATTGAATTGGCGGCTTGAGTTGAAAGGGTATCTTCAAGTTCTAAGGTGTAATCGCGGGTTACTGTTTGTGCCTCGGTAGAATCATCGTCGAGTAAAGGGCGAACACCAGAGTACGAGGTAATCACATCACTGCTTGATATTTGCTGTTTGAAATAGTGATTACTAATGTCAATTAAGTAGCCGGTTTCATCGACAGAGATACTTACCTGGCTCGGATCTCCTTGGTAATCGACATCTGTGGTGCCAATTAGTGAAAAATCCTCTTCAAATGGAATAACAAAAACAATGCGTTGATCGGCGTTTTGTAAAATATAGGCTTCGTTAGAATTGTAGAGCTTAGGGACGACAATATGACTGCCTTTTACCAAGCGAATTGACTTGGGCGAAGCACTGTTAAAGGCAGTAGAAAACAATTTTTCAACCCAAGGGCCACCTGCGTTAACCACAGCTTTTGCTGATATTTGGTGATGGTGCTTAGTGTCTTGATCTTCAAGTGTTATTTGCCATAGTGTTTGTTCTTGCTCAGTGACTCTATTGGCCTTAATGCATCGAGTTTGAGGGAAAATATCAGCACCGTGTTGCTTAGCGAGTAAAGCGTTGAGAATCACTAAACGAGCATCATCGACCCAACCATCAGAATATTCAAAACCCTTTTTAATGTTGTCGTTCAACGGACTGCTTTGATCAAATTTAATCGAGCGAGAGCTAGGTAGGCTCACTCTTTTGGCGAGGTGATCGTATAAAAACAAACCGGCTTTTATCATCCATTTAGGTCGTAAATGAGGTTGATGAGGCAATCGAAAGGTCAGCGGTTTAATGATATGGGGGGCGTTTTTTAGCAAGACTTCTCGTTCGGTCAACGCTTGTTTAACCAGCTTAAATTCGTAGTGTTCGAGATAGCGTAAGCCGCCGTGAATGAGTTTACTGCTGTTTGACGATGTCGCCGACGCTAGGTCGTTTTGCTCACACAGCAGTACCTTTAAACCTCGCCCTGCGGCATCTGCCGCAATACCAGCGCCATTAATACCACCGCCAATAACAACAATATCGTAAACCATTTCTTTGCTCATTAAATCGACTCCTGTCGTTGTTATATCACGATTTTATTTACTGGTACTACCAGTTTTGTACAAATATACAAAATTAAGTTGCACACGAAAAAATATCACTTACTCTATCGTTATTGACTACGTCTAAAACTCTAGGAAAGTTCGTTATGGCTAAGTATATTCTCGCAATTGACCAAGGTACGACTAGCTCTCGTGCGATCTTGTTTACGGAACAAGGCAAAGTAAAAGGTATTGCTCAACGAGAATTTGCTCAGCATTTCCCCGCTGATGGTTGGGTTGAGCACGACCCTGAAGATATTTGGCAAACGGTATTAACGACCTGCCAACAAGTACTTACCGAGCACCAGTTAACCGCCGCCGATATCGCAGCCATTGGCATTACCAATCAACGGGAAACGACTATTGTTTGGGACAAAAACTCTGGCGAGCCAATTTATAATGCCATTGTCTGGCAAGACCGGCGCACAGCAGAGCGTTGTCAGCAGTTGCGTGATCAAGGTTATGAATCTGATGTTACCGACAAAACTGGGCTGTTGCTCGCTCCGTACTTTTCGGCAACCAAAGTTGGCTGGTTATTGGATAACGTCGATGGCGCGAGAGAGCGTGCGCAACGGGGTGAACTGGCGTTTGGCACCGTCGACAGTTTTCTGCTGTGGAAATTAACGGGTGGTCGTTCACATAAAACGGATGCCACTAATGCATCCCGCACTATGCTTTACAATATTCATCAAAACAGTTGGGACCAAAGCTTGCTGGAGCTTTTTGATGTACCTGAAAATATGTTGCCACAGGTTATGGACTGCGCAGATGATTTTGGCGTAACCGAGGCGTCACTTTTTGGCCAGCCGATAGCCATTTTGGGGATTGCTGGCGACCAACAAGCCGCTTTGGTCGGGCAGGCCTGTTTCAAAGCCGGTATGGCAAAAAGCACTTATGGCACCGGCTGTTTTTTTATGCTCAACACGGGTGAACACGCGCTCAAGTCTAACAATAAATTGCTAACCACAATTGGTTACCGACTAAATGGCAAAACCCATTACGCCATCGAGGGCAGCATTTTTATGGCTGGCGCGACTATTCAATGGTTACGCGATGGCCTCAAACTTTTTGCGCATGCCAGCGAAACACAAGCCATCGCAGAACAAACGCCCGTTGATCACGGCGTCTTTTTAGTGCCAGCTTTTACGGGTTTGGGCGCACCCTATTGGGATCCGGATGCCAGAGGCGCAATTGTTGGTTTAACCCGAGATTCAGGCGTTAATGAAATCGTTAGTGCTGGGCTACAATCAGTCTGTTATCAAACCAAAGACTTGCAAAAGGCGATGGAAAAAGACGGGTTAAGGCCAACGCATTTACGAGTTGATGGCGGTATGGTAGCTAACGATTGGTTACTTGGTTTTCTCGCTGATGTACTTGGCGCCAAGGTTGAACGACCACAAATTATTGAAACTACAGCACTTGGCGCTGCTTATTTGGCAGGATTACAAGCGGGTATTTTCCCATCATCAGACGCGCTAAGCGACATGTGGCATCTTGACCAAACATTTGTTCCTAAGCTTGATGAGCAAGCACGCAATCAACTCTACAGTAAATGGTTGGCAGCGGTAGAGCGGGTTAAAAGCGAGTAAAGTATTTTGTTGGTCTATTTGTTAATCTAAATAATAATTATTATCATTTGATTGTTTTTTGTGTAGAATATCAGCCTCTTCGATAATTTACACAACTAGGTTTACAAATGAACAAGGCGTTATGGCGTTTAGCTCCGTTGTCAGCGGCAATAATCATAGCTTTTCAAACACAAGCAGCTGAAAAAGAGCTCGATACAGACATAGAAGTGATTGAGGTTGTTGGTCAACAAGAATCTTATGTTAATCGCGCGGTTTCATCGGCAACTAAGAGCTTGCTCAATCCGCTTGATATTCCGTTAACCGTCAACGTGATTAACGATGTCTTTCTACGCGATTTACGAGCAGAAACACTCGCTGATGCATACGGTTACACTACAGGTTTAAGTACTTCAGGGATTAATGCCAACGGTTTTACCTTGCGCGGGTTACCCGCCAATTTACAAAGTGTTCAGGTTAACGGTCTGCCGGGCTTAGCTTCTCGTTTTGGCTCGCCGACCACTGCCAATGTCGAGCGCATTGAGATACTTAAAGGGCCAGCATCGGTACTTTATGGCCAACTTGAGCCAGGTGGTTTAGTCAACATTATCACCAAAAAACCGCAAGAAGAGCAGTCGCTTACGGTTGATTGGTCAGTGCAAACCTATGAAACTGACATTAGCGGCTTTGGCGATGACCCAGGTACTACCGCAACCCTTGATGCAACGGGTGCACTTACCGCCGATGGGCAATGGCTATATCGTTTTATTGTTAGTGGTGAGTCGATTAACTCGTTCCGCGATCACGTCGATTATAACAACTACTATATCTTTCCAACTTTGACTTATCGCGCTTCAGAACAAACAGAATTGACTTTTGGCTTGGAACTACTGCACGAAAACGGCAAAGCTGATGACGGCCTAGTGGCAATTAACAACGATATTAATACAGTGTTGCCGATCAATGTTAGATATCAAGAACAAAACGACTCCGATAATGACGAGGCTGTGGTTGCTTTTGCCACTTTGAACACAAGCTTAACCGACGACTTTGATTTGTTTGCCAATTGGCGCAGCGTTTGGCATGAAGATAGCCGAGTATTGTTTGAAAACAATCGCGTTAACGATGCCGATATTTTGAGTGAATCAACTTTGCGCCGTCGCGATCGCAATCAACTCAATAAGCGCGAGTATCACTTTTTCGACATTAATACGCGTGGCAGTCTTGAACTTGCCGGTATTGAGCACGAGTTGCTAATTGGCGTTAACTCGGGCTATGAAAAACGCGATTTTGAGCGTATTCGCTTTGGCGCCGCGGTTACGCCAAATATCAATATTTTGAATCCGGTGCTAGGTCAAGCGGTGCCAAGTGAAGTTCGCAGCGGTACCGACCGTATTACCGAGCTTTGGAACTATGGCTTGTACCTGCAAGATGTTATTTATTTAACTGATCAGCTTATTGTTTTAGCAGGTCTTCGATACGACAAGCAAGACGTTGACTTTATCGAACAAACACGAGATCGTGAAGACGACCAAAGCACAGATGCCTGGGTGCCAATGGCAGGTGTTGTTTATAAGCTTAGCGATCAAACGTCAGTTTATGCGAGCTATGGTGAAAGTTTTGACCCAAATAGTGTTGAACGCTCTGACGTTAACGATAACGCCTTTGATCCTGAGCAAGGCCAACAAGTGGAACTCGGCGTTAAAGCGTCGTTTTTTGACGAGCGCGCTAAGTTATCGGTGGCTTATTTCGATATTGAAAAAGACAACATTGTCGAGCGCAATGACAACCGTGAGTTTGAGCTATTAGGCGAGCTTGCCAGTGAAGGTTATGAGCTTGAAGTAATCGCGTTGCCGATAGAAAACTGGCAATTTAAAGCTGGTTACGCTTATGTTGATGCTGAGGTTGTTGCTAGTCCAAATGCCAATGTTATCGGCAATACCATGTCGTTTGCCCCTAAGCACGATGCCTATTTGTGGACACGCTATAACTTCACCGAAGAGTTTTACGGTGGCGTGGTCGGCCTGTCACTTGGTATTAACTATGAGAGTGAACGCTTTACTGGCACTAACTCAGGCTCTCGAGTTGAGCTACCTAGTTATACTAAGGCCGATATTGGCGCATATTTTGAAACCGAACAATATGCCGTGGCCCTCAATATCGAAAACTTTACCGATAAAGAGTACTACGACGGTGGTCGCAACGACATTCGCATTTATCCTGGTGAACCACGCAAGATCACCTTGAGTTTAACGGGTTATTTCTAAGTTAGTCATCTTTCCATGGATATACACGCTCCTCATCATCCATGATGCCGCGTTATACCATCCATCCTTGGATATAAAAACGGCGCTTATTAGCGCCGTTTTTGTTTTCTTGAATAAAGCTAGTTAGCTAAGCAAAATTAAAGAATTTTCGCTACTGACTGGGCAAAGTAATCAATGTTGCTTGAAGCAATACCGGCAATACTCATGCGGCTTGAACCAACCATATAGATGCTGTATTCATCTTGCAGCTGCTGTACTTGCTCAGGTGTAATACCCAAGAATGAGAACATACCTTTTTGGTTGGCAATAAAGCTAAAGTCGCGTTCAACGCCATTTTCTTTCAATTTATCAACGATAAGTTGACGATTGCCGTTGATGCGATCGCGCATTTCGGCAAGCTCTTGATACCACTGATTGCGAAGTTCGTCTGAGGTTAAAATGGTTTCAACTATCGCTGCACCATGCGCTGGCGGCATAGAGTAAATAACGCGAACAACAGACAATAAAACGGAGTTTGCAATATCTAAACTCGTGGTTGATTCGCCAATAATGCTACATGCACCAATGCGCTCGCGGTACAGACCAAAGTTCTTAGAACAAGAACTACAGATGATCATTTCTTTGACGTTTTCGGCCATTAAACGCAGACCATAAGCATCTTCTTCTAAACCGTCACCAAAGCCCTGATAAGCCATATCGATTAACGGTGTAAAACCAACGTCTTTTGCTACTTCAACAACTTGTTGCCATTGCTCAACACTTAAATCCATACCACTTGGGTTGTGACAGCAGGCGTGCAACAATACAACATCGTCGGCACTCACTTGCTTCAATGCTTCAAGCATAGCGTCGAAGTCGAGTGTTTTAGTTTCGTAGTTGTAGTAAGGGTATTCCTTAACGGTTAAACCTGAGGCTTGAAATAAGCCAGTGTGGTTAGCCCACGTAGGATTGCTGACCCAAATAGTCGCATTGCTTTTACAACGGCTAACAAACTCTGCAGCAACGCGTAACGCGCCAGTACCACCAGGTGTAGAAACAGTGCGAATGCGATCAGCCGTGAGTACTGGGTGCTCGGCACCTAAAATAAGTTTAGTCATTTCGTCGTTGAATAACGGCGAACCGGTAGGACCAATGTAAACTTTGGTTTGTTCGGTATCTAAACGGTGCTTTTCGGCCTTTTTAACACAATCCAAAATGGTGACATCGCCCGCATCGTTTTTGTAAACGCCAACGCCTAGGTCAATTTTTTGAGGATTTGTATCTTGTCTGTATTTTGCCAATAAGCCCAAAATTGGGTCGGCTGGCAAGGCCTGTAAATTACCGAACATGACTCCGTTTACCTTTTGTTTGTTTAAATAAAATTTCTGCTCAAGCATAGCGGATAATCTGGCTAAAATTAAGGCTTAAATGGCAAATTTGTCAGCTTATTTTTTACTAGCTGATAACCTTAAGTACTAGCTTACTTAGCCATTGCTAAAATGTATTCGTCAGTGCGGCGATAAAGCCAATTAATCCGCCGAAAACTCCGCCCCAAACCACCAACCAGCCAAGGTGCTTTTTGATCATGTCTTGCACGATTTCTTTAACCAATTGTGGAGTTAATTCGTTTAAGCGCTGAACAATAATATCGCTGACTTTATCGCGAATATTGCCAACGACAGCGGGAGACTCAACCGTATCTTTAACCAGTTCATTGAATGCAGGACTTTCAGATATTTCCACCATACTGGTTTTCATTTTGTCGATAAAAGGTTGTTTTAACGGCATCAAGGCTTCCCGACCGCCAACCATGGCTAGCATGCCGCCAAAAGACGATTGCTCAATAACATCAACAAGGTTGTTAAAGGCAGGCTCTAAATCAACTTTTTCAATCACTGGCGCTAATACTAAGGCCTGTGATGGGCTTTGTTGTGATGACAAAAATCGATCGATGTTTTCTTCGGTAAAAAACTGTTCCATCATCAAATTGTTAATGCCTTGTTTAAACTCTTCAAAATGTGCCGGGATAACACCTGAACCATATAAAAAAGGCACTTTTTCAAACAACATGTGTACGGCTATCCAGTTAGTTACTGCGCCAGACAGAGCAAATAAGCCAATGGCAAAAACAATCGGCTCTGCCAATATGTGACCGGCAGCCGTGAGTAACAGTGCTAGTGAATTTGTGATCAGGCTTTTATTCACCTAGTGCTCCTTAAAAAAATACAACTTGATTTGATAAAGTAGTGGTGTATTTTACGTTGAGAAATCAGCGAAATACTATTGTTTTTTACTGCTGCGTGGCGAAGTCAGCAGCAACTTTTTGAAAGGCGTATGAGATGATAACAATAAAAAACCTTATTGGATTGGGTGCACTCTTTTTAGCGTTTTGTTCACTTTCGGTACATGCAGAGAAGTGGCGACCGGTAGAAGCAGAAAACGCAGTGTTGATTACCTTACCTCATGGCAAGGTTGTGATTGAGCTTACGCCTGATTTTGCACCCAAACACGTAGCGCAGTTTAAACAGTTGATCAAGCAAGGTTACTATCAAGGAACGAATTTTTATCGCGTTATCGATGGTTTTGTCGCGCAAGCGGGTCCGAGCGAAGACAAAAAAGGCAAGCAGTTTAGCGCGCCAGTATTAGCCATGGAGAGCGAGTGGCAATTTGATAAAAGTTGGCGCTTTACTCAAGTGCAAAGCCCTGATTTATTTGCTTCAGTGACTGGTTTTAAAGGTGGTTTTGCCCTGGGTTTAGACGATAAAACTAACACCGCGTGGCTTACTCATTGTCCTGGTGTTATCGCGATGGCGCGAGGCAATGAGGCCGACAGTGCCGACGGTCACTTCTATATTACTATTGGTCAAGCTCCGCGTTATTTAGACCGAATAATGACAATATTTGGGCGAGTGATTTACGGCATGGAACACATTCAGGCAATTAGACGCACGGCGGTGATCGAAGGACAACAAGCGGTTGACCCTGCTCAGTTCACCGAATTAAGTAATATACAATTGATGTCTGATGTACCGCCTGCAAAGCGTATTAACTTGGAAATTGAAGATACTGAAAGTGAAAGTTTTGCCGATAAGCTCAATGAGCGCAGACTGAGAAAACACGCATTTTTTTATAAAAAACCACCACCTGTTCTTGATGTTTGTCAAGTTCCAGTGGCAACTCGAATCGCAAACACAAAACCAGCACAGCAACCAAAATAAAATTAATGAAAACCAATTTAATTACCCGTGAAGGTTTTGAAGCCCTTCAACAAGAATTAACTTTTTTGTGGAAACAAGAACGCCCAGAGGTGACTAAAAAAGTCAGCTGGGCGGCAAGCCTTGGCGATCGCAGCGAAAATGCCGATTATCAATACAACAAAAAACGCTTGCGTGAAATTGACCGACGAGTGCGCTATTTGCAAAAGCGGTTAGATCAGCTTCGTATTGTTGATTACTCCAGCCAGCAAGACGGGCAGGTATTTTTTGGCGCTTGGGTGGAAATAGAAAACGAGCAAGAAGAAAAGTTAACATTTCGCATTGTCGGACCGGATGAAATATACGGTCGCAATGACTATATTTCTATCGATTCACCAATGGCACGAGCCTTGTTAAAAAAATCAGTTGATGATGAAGCGGTAGTGAAAACGCCAACAGGCGAAGCCGTTTGGTTTATTAATCAGATTCGCTATCAGTAATAAGTAACCCCATTTGCTTGGGGTTACTTATTGAGTGTTTAAAACCTACGGGCTTTGTTCATTTCTCGCATTCTAGCGAAAACATCGACACCGATTTGATGATAAACGTGTAGTAAGTCAACCAGCACCCAGTTCTCTCGAATTACGCCATTTTCACAGCGCCAGAAGTCTAGGCTGCGCATGGTAATTTCTTGGTTCGCTGGTGCGATACCTAACCAACCACCATCACTGATGGTCATTCTCATACCCGGCCACGCGGTAAAACCAACGTAATCACCATCGCCGAATAGGTAGCCCTCAGCGACATCACCAACGCGATTTGGCATACCGTTTAAAAATGGGATTTGGTGCCAATTTCTAAAGCCCTGAATGCCTCGACCTGTGCCAATACCTGAAGGACCGTACCAGCTGCTACGCGGATGCCAATACTTCTCAAGTTGCATGGCTTCAACACCGCCAGTTGCATAGTTACCCAGTGAATTACACATATCGCGAACAATATCGATACTATCTTGGGTCTGCTCTGGTGTTGATAGAATATTCAAGCCGTCTTGTGTCGCTGGCGCAGGTACATGCCATTCTCGCCCTAGGCTAGGCACTAGCGGCCAAGCATTAGCCTGCATCATAACTTCTGGGATATCCCATAGCGCCTGTACTTCGACAATCTTGCTGTTCTCTATGCGATAGAATTCGTGAAAACGCATTGATACTTGATGACCCGTGGCTGGGATATCAAGCCAAGATTTTTCAAAGCTGCCGGTGTAGTAACCGCAAAAGCCAACCCATTGGCTGCCGTTCTCTGCCGGGCCAGCCATGCAAATTGTCTCCCTTCTCTCTAAGTCAGGAATTGCAGTGAATAACGGCGCATATGCTTGCTGATAAAACTCTTTATCACCGATTAGCGTTTCAAAAGGAAATGCGAGTTTAACTTGAGTATCAGAGCTCATCACTGCTGCTAGCGCCTGTTGCACAGCCTCGGGCTCAAAGTTGTACAATGCTTTTCTAAGAGGGCTTAATAACGCTTTATTTTTGTTTTTTATTTGTTCTGTCATAATTTTTATCAAAACCTAATGACTTCGAAGTCATTTTATATTAGCTTAAGATAAAAAATAATAGCAAGCGTTAAATTTACGAGGAATTGAACAATGACAAGTGTAGTAGATAAGTTTTATTCGGCGCTCAGTAGCTCGAATGGTGATATTGGCAATTATTTAGCAGATGACGTTAAGTTCAGCGTTAGCGCGCCAGTAAATGAACTCAATAATTTAGACGAAGTTGTTGGCCGATTTTGGCAGCCTCTACAAAATGCATTACCTGATGTGGAAAGAAAGCCTTTTATTGCAATATCAGGTGATTACGAAGGGCAAACATGGTTAGCTGGTACTGGTTACTTTGTTGGTACTTTTGAAAATAGTTTATTTGATATCCCAGCTACCGGTAAAACGCTTTACGTTCGTTACACTGAATTAGTTGAAGTTGAACAAGAAAAAATTAAAAACTACTTTGTTATTGTTGATTTCCTCGATGTCATGACGCAAGCGGGCGTTAACCCATTGCGTCCAAGCTTAGGTCATGCTTGTTTGGTTATGCCGCCGTCATCAATGGACGGGCTGTCACCATGTTCAGACAACGCGAGTGAAAGTGAAAAATCCAAAACACTCGTATTTGAAATGCTTGAAGAGTTAGGTCGATTTGATGGCAAATCGCTAACCAGTATGAATTTACAGAATTTTTGGCATCAAGATTTTATGTGGTACGGTCCTGCTGGTATTGGTACCACGAGAGGTATTGACGGTTTTAGAGCACATCACCAAGGGCCATTTGTCTTTAGCTTCCCAGATCGCAGTATCGACCACAAGGCAACCTTTATTGCTCAAGGCAATTATGTTGCTACCGGCGGCTGGCCACATATGCACGGTACTCACAGTGTTGGTGGTTGGTTGGGCTTGCCACCGACCAATAAAAACCTGTCACTTCGAGTCATGGATATTTGGCGCCGAGAAGGTGAGCATTTGAAAGAGAACTGGGTTGCCATCGATATTATCGATATGTTGTCTCAGATGGGGCTTGATGTTTGGACAATGATGAAAACACTTACTAAGTAGTATCTCACTTCTATTAAAAAGCTCGTTGGGCCCAGCCTGACGGGCTTTTTTACATCTATTTACTATCAATGGCACCGACAACTCGTTCAAACTATTTGATTACACCGTGGCTGGGATATTTACTGCTTGCTCCTTGTACCTTGTTTCTAAGTAATCACCGCTTGCACTTATCACTCCTACCACTGAGCGAATTTAAGCAGATACAGTATTTTTGCTGCGAGCGTTGTTCAATAAAATTCGGCCATTAAAAAAGGATGAGGTATTAATTCCTCATCCTTTTTGTCTTTTAAGCGGTTTCTGTGTGTTTAGAAACGCGTTTTGAAGCGCAAACCGTAGTTGCGAGGATATAAGTAACCCGATTGCACTACGTCGTCACTGTTGTTGTTACCACGTGCCAACACAGCTTCGTCTTCAATGTTTTCAACGAACAGTTCAACTGAGTAATCTTCGTCTACCGAATTCCAGATTAAACGCAAATCTGTTTTGGTGAACGAATCTTGCTGGTGAGACGGATCGGTTGCCAATAAGTTTGACGTGTTGTATTCGTCTGAGTAGTAGAACTGTAGGTAAGGCGTCAATGTACCCATGCCTTCACCTAATTCAATCACGTAAGATGCACTCGCACCTATGGTTAACTCAGGTGACCAAGGAGTTCTTTCACCGTTTTGGTCGATGAAGCTTCTAACCTGACCGTTAAATAGCTGATAAGGGTTACCTTGACCAAATGTACCAAACTCTGAATCTAGGTAAGCCATGTTAGCAGTAATTTGGAAGTCTTCAGTGACCAGCCAAATAGCGTCTAACTCAATACCGCGGGCGTCAATATCACCGCCGTTTTGAGAAAAGGTAACGGCTTGGCCCCCTTCAATGCGTTGTAGCTGAGTTAATAGGTTAGTATATTCAGTGAAGTGGATAGCACCGTTAAATTGTACAGTGTTGTCGAGGAAGCGAGTGCGGAAACCAGCTTCAATCACTTGTGACTCTTGCTCATCTGTAACGGTTGTCGTGTTGACTGAGCCTGATAAGTAACCCGTTGACGCTGATAAATATAACATTGCGTCTTCAGCAACGTCGTACTCTAAGCCTGCACGCCATGTTACGTTTGAGTAATCTGGATCAATCAAACTTGGGTTACCGGCTGCAATTGAAGCACTAGTGATCGCGTCTGAGGCACCACAGTTGAATGAGAACACGTCTCTAGAGTTACCAGGTAAAATGATTGGTGAGCTGCCAGCAACGCCGTCTCTCACGTTAACAACACGGTCAACATTGCCATCGCCGTTAACATCACCCGTGAAGTTACTACCACCACAGCTTAGCTCTTTCGATTCGTTGTTGTAACGAATACCAGCGATAACACGCAAATCTTCAGAAACTGAATATTCGATTTGACCAAAGATACCAAAGTATTCAGTATCAATAATCGCGTTGTCGGCAAAGAAGCCGCCAAAGTTGCGATCTAGTGAGGTGATATCAGTGCCTGACAATTGAGTGAACGTACCTAAGACATTAGTAATCGTTGCGCGAGTAGAGTCGTCACGAGCGGTTTGTTGATAAATTGAGAAGCTGCTTTGATCTTCTTGGTCAGAGTAGTAAGCACCAACTGTCCAACGTAGGTCTGTGTCGTAGTTTGATGAAAACTGAATTTCTTGGCTAAAGACTTTTGATGCTTCTAAGAAACCACCATTTGAGTTTGGTGTTGGGCTGAAATCAAAATCGAAGTTAATATCGTTAAAAAAGTCAGTGTATGAGGTAATTGACTTAACACTAAAGTTTTCAAATTCATAATTGATGTGAGCTGAGAAAACATCTTCTTTTAAGTTAACTGGGCGCACATAATCTTGGCTAATTACGTATGGATCACCACCAGGGCCATTTGCCGCAGGACCTCTGCCTCCAGAACCGCGAACCGGGTTAGCACAGTTGCGAACACTGCCAAATGGGTCGGTTAAGCCATCAGGTGTCTCGTTGCGACACAAGAAAGTGTAACCAAATAAACCGGCTTCGTTGCCGTCTTCCTCACTGCGAGAGTAGCGCAATAGAATTTCTAAATCGTCAGTTGGTTCAATTGCGACAGAAATACGAACTGCTTTGTCGTCTTGGGCACCAACGTCTGGGCCGGCTAAGTTTTCAATGTAGCCATCGCTTTTATCAAAGTAAGTTGCAATACGAACGGCAACTTTATCGCTAAGTGGTGCGTTAAAGAACGCTTCCCCTCTGACGCGATCGAACGCTTGGTAGCTCAGATCAATACCACCACTTACCTCTGAAAAGTCTGGAGCATTAGTGTATAGGTTCAGTGCACCGGCAAAGGTGTTACGGCCGTACAATGTGCCTTGAGGGCCACGTAAGAATTCTACCGAGCGAACGTCGAAGAATGCGCGTGTTTGTTGTGATGCTCTTGCCTTGTATACACCGTCGACGAAGGCACCAACAATTGAGCTGTTGTCACCGAAGGTATTTGACGAGTTAGCACCGCGAACGTTGAATTTGGCATCGTTACCCGCAAACGCGAAGTTTACACCAGGTACCGCCAGTTCAAGACGCGAAACGTCGGTGATACCGCCTTTGACTAAATCGTCTTCGCCAAAGGCAGAAACAGAAACACTTACTTCTTGTAAAGTTTCCGTTCGTTTTTCCGCCGTCACCGTAATTTGTTCAATACCCGAAGTTTCTTCTTCTTTAGCTTCATCTTCTTGGGCTATTGCTGTTTGTGAAACTAGTGCACTGAGCACTGCCGCGCATACTAGCGATTTACTACTCTTGAAGTTACTTCCAAAACCATGGGGTTCTCTAGACATTTCTCTCTCCAAAGTGGTGTGGGATTTTACTCTTCTCTTTTTAATTTATTATCTGGGCAATAAACGTAAAACATGACTAACATTCATTGACTATTAATTAAACTAGCTAGAATGTACTTCGAATTCAATACTAAAGTGTAAAAAAATCTTTATTAATTGTGTTTTTTTTATTTTTTTATTATTTATTAGTATCTTATATATCCTATTTTTTTGACTTCAAAGTCTTATTGTGGCTCAATTTGAATTGAGCTTTAGGTCTGGGTAATTGAGGAAATTTGGCATGGTGAAAGTCACTCACGTGGGGAGTTTACCCCGTTCACAGCAAGTTGTTGATTTCTTGTTTAGTAGAGAAAATCAACAAAGTTACGATCAAGCGGCATTTGACCAATGTATGGCAGACGCTGTTGATGATGTTGTTGCTAAGCAAGTTGCTGCTGGCGTTAATATCGTCAGTGATGGCGAGATCTCAAAGATTTCATATGCGACTTATGTTAAAGATCGCTATACCGGCTTTTCAGGTGATAGCGAACGCAACGCTCCCGCAGATTTGAAAATGTTCCCAAGCTTTTTAGAGCGCATTGCGAAATCTGGTGGTACACCACAGTATGCTCGCCCCATGTGTACTGGCGAAGTACGCAGCAAAGGTGGCAATGAGCTTGAATTAGATATCGCGAATCTCAAAGCGGCGATGACTAAACACGGTGTTAGCGAAGGCTTTATTAGCGCGGCGTCACCGGGTGTTATTTCCCTGTTTCTGCAAAACCAATTTTATTCAACCCGAGAAGCATACTTGGCGGCGTTGGCAGAAGCAATGAAGCAAGAGTACGAAACCATTGTCAACAGTGGTTTGATGTTGCAACTCGATTGCCCTGATTTAGCGCTTTCTCGACATATGCTGTTTGCCGATTTGTCGGATCAGGAGTTTGTTAAAATTGCTCAGGCCAATGTCGATGCACTTAATTATGCTTTGAGCAATATACCTTCTGATCGAGTGCGAGTGCACATTTGTTGGGGAAACTATGAAGGTCCTCATTGTTGCGACATCGAAATGGATCAAATCTTTAGCACCTTGATGTCTGTAGATGCTGATTACTTGTTATTCGAAACATCCAACCCAAGGCATGGTCACGACTGGCAAACCTTTGCTGAGCGTCGCGCTGAGATTCCAGACAACAAAATTCTAGTGCCAGGTGTTGTCGATACCACCAGTAACTTTATTGAGCACCCTAAACTCGTTGCAGAGCGCATTGAGCGCTTTGCCAATATTGTTGGTAAAGACCGAGTGGTTGCAGGCTCTGATTGCGGCTTTGGCACTTTTGCTGGCTTTGGTGCTATCGATCCAGCTATAGCTTATGAAAAGCTTTCAGCTATCGCTAAAGGTGCCAAAATCGTCAATGGCCGCTAGAGCCGATAAAACTCAGTGGCTGTCTGGCTGGTGAGTGAGAGTGCTTCCGACAGGGTGCACTCTGCAATCAGTTGTCGCCAGTGTTCGAACAGTTGCTGGTAGCTCATATAGAGCTTATCAACAGGGAAGTTAGAACCCAACATGCATTTATCAGCGCCAAAAATTTCAACTGCACTATGTGCATAACGCCTAAATCTATCGGCGTGAAAGCCGTGATTGAACATCGCAAAGCCTGAAATTTTGATATAACAATTTGGTAGCTCGGCAAATTGTTGCATTGCTTTTTGCCATCGAATAAAGCCCGCTTGACTTTGGTCCCACGGCGATGCCAAATGACAAATCACTAGTTTTAATTCAGGTAGTTCAGCAAAGGTTTTATAGACAATGTCATACTGCTCCTCAGTGAACTGCAAGTCAAAACTCAGCTGGTGTTGTGCCAAAGCTGCTAGGTTATTGCGCCAAACTTTTGGTTGAAAAACTGGCAGTGTTTTGTTCTCTTCAGGGCTTTTGCCAATAATATCTCTGACACCTCGCACTAAACTGTATTGTTTGTGCTGTTCAATACTCTCAGTGATGTCTACTTGTCGCATATCAATGGCAACGACAGCAGCGCTTGGCAAGCCCGGTTTTTGCTCAGCCATAGATTGGACAAAAGCGGTTTCGTTGAGTTGGTCTTTGGCGGCGCAACCCACTTGAATGTGAACACTTTTACTAATCCGTTGACCGTGGTCTGCTGTGTAATCATCGACTAGGTAATTTTTTCTAATCGGATCGGGTTGCCCGAAAAAGCGCATTTCACCCTTAGCCATTAGCCAAGGGTAATGCACTTTTTTCAAATCCCATAGGTGATGGTGAGCATCAATCCAAATCAGTGAATCAGACGATTGAGGCATTTAAGGCAAACCTTTTTTGCAGAGCTAACCAATCAACTTGAATGCGTTCACTGGTGATGACACCATCGTCAGATAGTGACACAAAACTCATCAATGGGATGCGAATGCGCTTTATCTCACCATTATCAATAAAGTCGCCGTCGATACACCAAGTGCTGGCAAAACTGTTGTTTTGTTCATCAAAAATGATGTGCTGCAACTGACAGTAGCTGCGATTGAGTTGATTACTGAGCTTGATACGGAAATTTCTTATTTGTTCAATGCCACTAGATTCAGGTAAACCGGCAATTTTAACCACAGCTTGTTGGTCATATAAGGTGCCAAATGACGCCATTTGATTGGCTTGCCAAATGTGCCACCATTGATCTACCACATCGCGATATTGCTCTGGTAATGTGATTAAATCACTGGGCTCGGCGTGAGCACTTTGCGGGTGAAGCTGATGATCAAATTGACTGATCAGCAAAGGGTCTGCATCGGGCAAATTGGCTGATAAACTGGTGGTGTCGACAATCGCGTTAACGCGTTTAATATGCTCGCCATTGTGCTCAAAAAAGAAACCTATGCGGTTGTTTTCACTGTCGTTATTGGCGAGTTCGAAATAAATTGCACTGTGCCCTTTACCTTGCACAACTTGTTTTTCGGCCAGTGGCTTAAAACCCAGTAGAGCAATACTTTGCAGCCATTGCTTTTCAATCTGGGCGTTGCCATACGAAGTAAAATCGTGCTGGCGCCAACTTGAGCTGTGTAAAATAAATGCTCTCAGTTTATCTAAATCACCTTCGGTATATAGTTCCGTTAACGCATCAAACATTAGTCAAACCCTCTGCTGTAGTGGCGATTTCTGCACCTGATTGACGAATTAAGTTAGCAAATAATGCGAGTTCATCGAATACGGTGGTTTCTTGAATTATTTTGTTGTCTCTTACTCTCAAATGTGAAGCCCCCAACACGAAAAACTCCTGACCTTTTAACTGTGCCAAACGGCTTGACGCCGGGTTGTAGTGGCCGGCAATCGACCAACGTACGGCGATGTCTGTGGTTTCATCGTCAAATGGTACAACCGCTAAATGGTCAACAGTCATTTTGGCATCTGGACATTGGGCTAACCATTGAATCAAGGTACCTGATATTTGTGCGACGCCAGTTGCTTGTCTGCCGCCTGGCCATTGCTGTGCCGCAGCCAGTGAATAAAAGTTAGCAAGCTTCGAGAATTGCTTTTGATTGAAAATAGTCTGAACCCAAGCGTCAACAAAACTCTCTGGCGACCAATTGTTTTGGTCGAGTACTGCTTCTTCTCTGTGCTCAACCTCAAGCACACGGGTAAACTCTTCGTTCAGCCACTTAGTGAAGGTTGGGTGCGGCGTTAATTTGGCGAGGCCAATCGCAACATCGATGGGGTCGAGGCCAAGTTGCTTAACCAAGAAGCTGTTATCGCGAACTAGCCACTCTTTAATAATTTTATTTTCAAAACAGACACAATCGGCAATGGTTGTAACTCGACCCGTTTTGTTGGTTGCTGGGCCAAACTCTGATTGGCCAGTATTGGTCATAATACTGGTGATTAAGTGTGACGAGTAATAAACATCGTCATCGTTTTCTCGCCATATTACGTTTTCGCCAATTAAGCTGCGGTCGGGAAATGCTGAAATGGTTTTTAGGGTGTTTTGGACAACTTGCTCAACACACTCTGAGTAGCCGCCTAAGGTATAAACAGGGCAGATGTCACTGTAGTAGCGATAGCAAAGCCCGACGTTCTTTTGCTCCCAAATACGGTGGGTTATACGAATGATGTAGTCAACTAAGTCGACGAACTCTTCATCGAAGCCCGCCAATTTTTGTTGCTTTGTCGTTGACGGATTAAGCAGCTTTTCTAGCGGTTGCCAATATGTTTGCGTAATAGCCGATTGTGTTTTTTGCATGTTAGCTTCCTACAGAGATATCGTTATTATAATTCCAGTGAATTCGAAGTCAAAATCGGCGAGGTTATCGAGAAGCTAACCTCGCTGTGTTTTGACTAAACTAGCGACTCGAAGGTCAGCATAAGTACTAGCGTGAATGTAAAGAACGCGAGTAAGGCGTAGTTGATCTTGTCGAACTTACCCGGTACCCGGTACCAACCATGTTCTTTTTCGTCTAAACCTGATGAAGCGAATTGTTCTAACTGGCCTTTGATTGTGTAAGGCGAATATTCTTGCTGGCGACCCGTTATAACAAGGCTGGCGATAATACTGCAGCTAACACTGACGATTAAACCAATGGCACAGTACCAAGGCCAGGCAACGTCGGTGTAAACAGCGGTTAAGGCGACAGCGATAAACGAGCAAGCAGTACCAACTAATAAGCCTTTCTCTGACGTGTGTTTTGAAAAGAAGCCGAGTGTAAACATACCTAGCTGAGCGCCAACAAAGAAAGAACCGACTTTACTCAATATTTCGAGAATAGAGCCTTCGCTGTGTAAGTGATACATAATTGCCGGCAACACGATGACAACAGCCCAACCAAAGGTGAAATAGCGAGTCGCCTTTAGGTAGTGGCCTTCGTCTTTGTCTTTGGCAAAGTATTTTTTGTAGAAGTCTAAGGTTGAGATTGTTGATAACGAATTAAGTGCTGAATCTAAGCTCGACATTGACGCTGCCATAACCGCTGCGGCAATAATCCCCATCAAGCCAGGTAATCCGTAATCAGCGGCGAACTGTAGAATGATCAGGTTGTCGTTTTCAAATGGTTTTCCGTCGTAGTAGTTGTAGAACAACACACCCATAAAAATAAAGAATAGGTAAATGAAAAACGCGAGGAAACCCATTAATAAGTATGACTTTTTGGCGTCGCCAATGGTTTTAGCTGCTAACGTGCGTTGAACCATCATTTGGTTGGTACCGTAAACGGTAACATGATAAAGCGACATCGCAATAACACCAGACCACACCGTTGATACTTCATTGAGCTCAAAGGAGAAGTTAAGCGGATCGAGTTTACCTTGATCTTTCAACGCGGTTAGAGTTTCTGACATTGGTAAACTCAGGTTATCAATTAGCGCATACATGATAATGCCGGCACCAATAAAAAGTATTGCCGACTGAATAACGTCGGTCCAAATTACCGCAGTAATACCGCCGAGCATGGTGTAAATTAAGGCAATAATAGTGACTAAGATAATCGCGGTAACAACCGGGACATCAACAATAAACGCGAGTACTAACGAGGTTGCATACAATACTGCGGCAGAACTCATGGTTTGTGAAATCAACCAAATTGCTGATACTAAACCGCGCGCCTTTTTACCAAAGCGGCGTTCTTGGTACTCGTAAATTGACGCGACACCTGCGTTGTAGAAAAACGGAAAAAACAAACAGACAACAGCGACGATAACAAGCGGGTAATTGAGGTGAATGGCGATAACTGAAAGGCCTTCTTTATAGGCCCATGCCGGGGCTCCTAAAAAGGTTAACGCACTGACGTAGGTAGCAATAACCGATATGCCAATAGCCCACCATGGGGTATTTTTTCTGCCGACGTAAAAGTCATTGGCAGAGGTTATATTTTTACTTATTACCACACCTAATATTAGATTAGCGATAATATAAGTGATTAAGATGCTCCAGTTTAGCAGGCCAAATTCAATCATATTGCTTATTACCTTATCTCGCTGAGGTCAGCGTATTTATTATATTTTACTAAGCTTGAACGAAGCTGTTTGACTTCGAAGTCATCTAAACATAGCATTGTTTATTAAAGAATGGAAGCTGGTTAAATTAAAGTCGTTAACTTTTGCTAACGACTAAAAATCAAAACGACATAACAAAATATAGGTAAGGGGTGTTAAGTGAGTGGGTATCAAGATGAAAAGGCAATAGTTAGAGAGTTTTACCAAGCGATTAGCGAGGCCGATGAGGATTCTATTTTAAGTGTTATTCAGCGCTATACTGCTGATGACTATCAATTCTATGGTGTTTATCCATTTAATGAATTGACCGGTGCTGAGCAAGTTGTCGAGGTCTTTTGGAAGCCTTTATTGAAGTCATTTAAGCAGATGCAGCGTCGGGAAGATGTTTTTATGGCGGGTAAAAATGGCTCTGATGATAAACCTTGGGTCACCAGTATGGGGCACTTTATGGGGTTGTTTGACGCCGATTGGCTTGGTATTCCCAAGTCTCGTAAGGTCGCAATGTTGCGCTATGCTGACTTCAACTGCGTTGAAAATGGCAAAATTACCAAAACAGGTTTTTTCTGTGACATTCTGCAATTAATGGGGCAAGTAGGTATTAGTCCGTTACCATTGGAAACCGGCCATACGTTTGTTTATCCGGGGCCGCGAACTCACGATGGTATTTTACTAGAACAACACCCAGAGTCTGAAGCTGAGTTCACATTAGCCTTATTAGAAAAATTCATTAATGATCTTGCCGAGTTAAATGTTACCGCCAACGATAATTACCCACCGGAATTATTAGCCAAGAGCTGGCACGACGACATGGTCTGGTATGGCCCTGCGGGCATCGGTGCGAGTTATACCATTCCGCGTTATCAAGAGCAGCATTCATACCCGTTTAGGCAAGGGCTAAAAGATAAGGTATTTAATGGTCATATTGCTCGCTTTGCTGAAGGTAATTATGCTTGTTTCTTTGGTTGGCCAAACTTAACGAACACACCCAAAGGAGGCTTTTTAGGGCTGCCGGGCGGTAATGTTAAAGCAGATATGCGAGTGGTTGATGTCTATCGCCGTGAAGGTGATAAGCTGGCTGAGAACTGGGTGATTATTGATTTGCTGTACTGGTTGAAACAGCAAGGCGCAGACGTGTTGGCTCGAACTAAGAGTATTGTTAATCCCGATTGATACGATAGTTTCAGTATCAAAATTAAGGCAGATAACCCAGTTATATAAAGCTGCTTATCTGCCTTACATCATTAAACATAAACGTGTTTATGTTGTGACTTTACTTTGCGCCTGTTCAAATTGGCTTTTTAATGCTTTTGCACCCGTAAGCATAAAGCTGTGATCTGATGCCAATAAAAATAGCGATACCCCTTGTTTCAGCCAATGTGGCAGCTCTGATAAATCGCTAACAAACATACCAATCGCTTTGTTGTGTGCATTAGCACTGGTGACAATTTGTTGAACTGCTGCTACTACCGATTCTGCTTTCGGGTCTGTTTCACCAAGTGATACTGTTAAGTCCATGCGGCCGATAAAAATACAATCAATTTCATCTATTGCACAAATGCTGTCGATTTCAGCTAATGCATCTAAGTCTTCTATTTGGGCGATAATACAGGTGTTATTTTGGTTGTTGGCTAAGTTGTCACTAATCGTTTTAGTGGTATAGCTGGCAAATCGACTTGACCCTGCATAACCTCGACCGTTGTTGCCATAAAAGCACTTCTTAATTATTGCTTGCGCTTGCTGGCTGGTTTTGATGTGTGGCAATAACAAACCATCGGCACCAACATCTAAGCTGTTTAAAATGTGCTCTGGTGTGTTGTCAGGAATTCTGACGATTACAGGTTTTTGTTGTGATTTTGCCGCAAGTACACAGGTGTCGAGATCGCTGCGATCAAAAGGCGCGTGCTCAGCATCTAAACACAGTAAATCAAGCGGTGAATGAGCCAACACTTCAGTATTGTGATAGTGAGTGGTTTTCACAAAGGTACCAACGAGTGGGGCTCTATTTCTCAAATTAGTTTTTAAATTCATTATGATTCCTCTAGCCAAGCCAACAATAATTGGCTTACCAATTGTCCTCGTTCTAGCGTTGGGAAATGACCGCATCGATCGAGTAAAATTAAATCGCTGTGGTGACAGGCCTCGTGCATGGCGTGTTGATATTCGGCAATACAGAGTTTGTCCTGTTGTCCGGCTAAAATAAGTACTGGCTTAGCGATATTTTCTAGGGCTGATAGGTTGTGCTTTCGCGTTGCTAGTGCGCTTAACTGTGCTTTAAACACCGTTAAACCAAGTTCATTAGCCATTTTTACAACGATGTCTGCGTATGCTTGTTGGTGGCAGTAAAAGTAGTTGGGGAGGTAGCTGTGCTCGATCACACTAAGTAGTGAGTTTTGCTCAGCTTGCGCTATATGAGCTTGCCGAGCTAGGCGCTTTTCCTCAGTATCGGCGTGATAATTTGTACTTAGCAAACACAGTTTAGTGATTAACTCTGGGCAGTGGTTGGCTAGCTCTAAGGCGACAATGCCACCCATAGAAAAACCAATCACGACACCCGGTTGATTAGCCATCGTTTTGACCGTTAAGTTTACTAAACTAGCAATCGATTCCTCAGCGTTAAATGGAACAACAGTTACCTGATAGTTAGCGCGTTCTAATACTGATATTTGTTGTTCAAACATCAAGCCAGTACAAAAGGTACCTGGCAAAATATAAACCTGAGGCTGCATAGTCCTATTGTCTTGGTTTGGTTGAGTTGCCTTCAATAAGCGCACCCGTTAACACTCGAGTCTCAGGTGGAGAGTCGGGGTTGTTGATGCGCTCCATTAGGATATCAACGGCAGCTTTAGTCAGTTGGTCTAGCGGTTGTCTGATGGTAGTTACTTGATAGCTGAACCACGCAGCGGGTGATACGCCGTCAAAGCCAACCACTGAAAGGTCATCTGGCACACTGATTGACATGTGCTCTTTGGCTTCATCGATAACACCAATTGCCATAATGTCATTACTACAAATAACGGCGTCTGGCACACCATTGGCGCCTGTCCACTTGGCAAAAGCTTTACGGCCAGACTCATAACTATAGTCACCGTATACCACAGGGACATTGTCATGACCTAATTGCTTAAGGTATTGGCAGGCAATATCGCGCCTTTCGTTAGCAACGTCTGAATCTGTTGGTCCAGCAATCACTAGGTAAGACTTGTGATTGCCTTCGTGCAAGATGTTGATCAGTTGCTTAATACCTCGCTCATGACTACAGCAAACGCTGTTAACATTGGCATCAGGCACATTGCGGTTGTATAAAACAACGGGTATTTGATGTTGTTCAAGTTGCTCCAAACTGCTTTGTTCAAAATGCGCAGCCAGAGCAATAACGCCGTCAACTTGATAGGTCCAAATATTTTCTAGGAGGCCAGCTAAGTCATCAGCACTATCGAGTGTAAACAACAGCACCCGTTTGTTTTGTTGGGCAATGTACTTATTTAACTGAGATAAAACTTCTGGATAATTGACATTGGCTCGGGAAGAAACAATAACCGCGATCATTCCCGATTGCTGAGTTATCAACATACGCGCTATTGCATTGGGCTTGTAACCCATTTTTTTCGCGGTATCTAGCACCTTGGTTCTGGTCTTTTCAGAAACGCTAAAGCCCGGCCGAAATACGCGCGAAACAGCTGATTGTGAAACGCCCGCTTCGCGGGCAACGTCGTATGAAGTAACTCTTTTCTGCTTAGCCAATGAACTATTCTCTATGATTGTTTGTAACGTCTCACTCGAATATCTGCTTGCTCTTTGTGGCCTGCAAAACCTTCTGCTGCGCAAAGTCGTGAACAGTATTCACCAACCACTAAAGACGCTTCTTTGGTTG
The DNA here is from genome assembly GCF_017744155.1 of Endozoicomonas sp. G2_1. Classification (GTDB taxonomy): domain Bacteria; phylum Pseudomonadota; class Gammaproteobacteria; order Enterobacterales; family Alteromonadaceae; genus JAGHQT01. The sequence continues at coordinate 154,356 of NZ_JAGHQT010000005.1, forward strand.
CTCGTTGGAAGGTACACGTTTTAATAAACTTACCTACCCAAAGACCACCGGTATATCGAGCCGCTTTTTTGGTTGGCAATGTATGGTTAGTACCAATACATTTGTCGCCGTATGAAACGTTGGTTTCAGGACCTAAAAATAATGCACCAAAGTTTTGCATGTTATCTTTAAAGTAGTCAACGTTTTCCGTCATTACCTGTACGTGTTCAAAGGCAAGTTCATTGGCAACGTCTAACATTTCTTGGTAAGTATCACATACAATTACTTCGCCGTGATTTTCCCAGGCAACTTTTGCGATGTCAGCAGTAGGTAAAATAGTTAACTGACGCTCTACTTCCGCCATCGTGTCTTTTGCTAACTGCTCACTGTTAGTCAATAGAATTGCCGGTGACGTCGGGCCGTGCTCTGCTTGGCCAAGCAAATCTGCCGCACATAACTCACCGTCAACACTGTCGTCAGCAATCACTAAGGTTTCTGTTGGGCCAGCAAACAAGTCGATACCAACACGACCGAATAACTGACGTTTTGCTTCGGCAACAAACGCATTACCCGGGCCAACAATCATATCTACTGGGGCGATGGTTTCGGTACCCACAGCCATTGCCGCAACTGCTTGAACACCACCAAAACAGTAAATTTCATCAGCACCGGCCATGTCCATCGCGACCACGATTTCAGGTGATGGCTTGCCATTAAACGGTGGTGCTGCGGCGATAACGCGTTTTACACCGGCAACTTTAGCGGTTAATACACTCATGTGAGCTGATGCCAATAACGGATATTTACCGCCCGGTACATAACAACCGGCGCTTTCCATTGGGATGTGTTTGTGACCTAAAACAACACCTGGCATGGTTTCAACTTCAACGTCTTTCATTGAATCACGTTGAATTTGTGCAAAGTTACGCACTTGCTTTTGAGCCCATTTGATATCGTCAATGAGTTGTTGGTCTAACTCTTCATAACAAGCGTCAATTTGCTCTCTAGTTAGTTTGAATGACTCCGGATTCCATTTGTCAAATTGGTTAGAGTACTCGCGTACAGCATTGTCACCATTGTCTTCAATGTTCTTGATTATGTTTTGAACTATTTCAACAACTTTCTGATTTTCTTGTTCTTTCTGTTGGCTATTAGCGCCTTTCTTTAGATGTCTGATCATTTTTTCTATTCCTGGCTTATTTTGATTTAGCTCAAAAATAATCATTAAGATTGATTATTTTTCTTGCAACTAAGCAAATCCTAATAAATAATGACTTCGAATGCAATAATCAAATTAACGGATAAAGTTATGGGTTTTAACAAAGACCTTTTACGCCAAAAAACGATATTGATCACAGGTGCAGGTAAAGGCATTGGTAAAGCATGTGTTGAACTTGCAGCCGGGTGCGGCGCTAATGTCATCGCAGTGTCGAGAACTGAGGCTGATTTACTCGCCTTGGTTGATGCCTATCCAGGACAAATTACGCCATGGGTTGCCGACGTTAATTCACCGCAGTTTACTGACAAGCTCAACGGTTTAGAAAAACTCGACGGCCTTATCAATAATGCTGGTATTAACCGCGTTGCTCCGATGTCTGAGCAGAGTGAACAGAATATTGACGATGTTATCGATATGAACATTCGCAGTATCTACAAAGTTACGCAAGCAGCGTTACCTGCGTTAAAGGCTAGTGGCAGTGCCTCAGTGGTTAATATGTCTTCGCAAATGGGGTTTGTTGGTTCACCGGGTAGAACGCTTTACTGCATGAGTAAGCACGCGGTAGAAGGCTTAACTAAATCTCTAGCGGTTGAACTGGCGGAGCAAGGCGTAAGAGTGAATACCGTTGCGCCGACATTTGTTGAAACACCAATGACCTTACCAATGCTGGAAAACCCAGAATTCAAACAATTTGTATTCGACATGATCCCAATGAAACAGTTGGCTCACGTTGATGATGTTGCTAATGCTTGCCTGTTTTTACTCAGTGATTTATCGCGCATGGTAACGGGCACTAGCATTAAAGTTGATGGTGGCTGGACCGCCAGGTAATTATAGAGATAAGTGGATAATCAAAATGAGTTTAGACAATAGATTAGTAAGGTATAGTGAATTAAAACCCTGCACAAATGCATTTATTGATACTCGTTCTCCTGGGAGCGATAAAAAAGAAAACTTTACCGTTATCGGGCCTGGGGTAGCAGAAAATCCAAATCAGCACGTACACATTAGTATTGCCCATGGCTTTAACATTGGTGGCGCCAGGCAACCACCGGGTTGTTTGAACTCACAGCACAGCCATTTAACAGAAGAAGTGTTTGTTGTTCACACGGGCAGTTGGGCATTTATCACAGGTGTTAATGCCGATGATGGCAAAATAATTCTCGAAGAAGGCGACATTATCTCGATCCCGACAGATGTTTTTCGTGGTTTTGAGAATGTTGGCAAAGACTCAGGTTATTTACATGCGGTCTTAGGTGGCGATGATCCTGGCCGTGTTTTGTGGGCACCTAGCGTTTTCGATATGGCGAAAGAGTACGGCCTTATTTTACTTGAAAATGGTAGCTTGGTTGATACAACGTTAGGTGAAACGGTACCCCAAGGCATAGAACCAATGCCTGTTACTAGTGCTGAGCAGATTGCCGAACACCGAGTTATTAGCAGTGAAATGCTAGAAGATATCATTATTCGCAAGAGTGACTTTGCTTGGTCTAACGAGACCAATTTAGCGCAATTTAACGGTGTTACCGAAGCGCCATTAGTTGGTCCTGCTAATGCTCAAGAGGGTATTGAAGCGAGTAAGTTAGGTTGGGATCACGATTTTGTCGTGCGTGCTTTAAAGTTTGAACCTGATGCAACAATTCCAGAGCACAAAAGGTTTGAAGAAGAAGTGCTATTTGTTCACCAAGGTGAGTTAACTATTGAGGTTGATGGTGAAAAATTAACCTTGACGAAAGGCGATAACTTTACAACGCCGATTGGTAGCAAGCGTACTTTTAGCAATCAAGGTGAGCAAACATCTATTGTGTACGTTACCCGTCGCTCTAACCAACCCAAAGAAGCATTCTTTATTTAACAGAGTTTTATTGTTCTTCTGTTTGCCCTTTGGCCGTCGCATTTTCGCGTCGGCCTTTTTTATGTTCATCGAAAAAGATTATAGCCTTTGGTTATGTTTTCGGTTGTTTTTTGAATGCTTGCCCTGTGGCAATAATTATATACTGGCTAGCTCATGGGGTGAGTGAGTATAACAATGAGAAAAACAATTTTTAAAGCAGCCGTTGCTGGTGCGTTGGTATGTATAAGCTACGGGGCATTAGCCGACATTACAATCAAAGGTCGCTTGTTAAACGAAGCAAATAAAGCGATTAAAAGTGCCCGAGTTAGCTTGGGTAATGTTAGTGCAAAAACCGACAGGCGTGGCTATTACCAACTAACTGTCGACGATGCCGATGTTTATCAACTCAATTTCGCTAAAGACGGTTATTATCAGAGTATCCAAACCTTTAGTCATTTTGAACTGACTGAACAAGCGCGAAATGCAAGTGACTCAGTCTCAATAGACGATATTACGCTCGTTGAAAAAGCGAAAGGCAGAGTGATGTTTGCTTTTACCGGTGATGCCATGATGGGACGCCGTTATTACAAACCGGCGTTTGGTGATGCCGTTCTTATCAACGAGCAAACGCGCTTAGCTGACAGTAAAGCGATCGTTGAAAACGTAAAACCGTATTTGAGCTTAGCCGATATTGCGACCACCAACTTGGAAACTCAAGTGTTTGACCAAGTGCCCGGTGATGCGGCGCCAAAATCGATCGCTTTTTTCTCAAAGCCGGAAATTCTAGACGCAGTAAAGTGGGCGGGTATTGATTATGTTACTTTGGGTAACAACCATACCTACGATTACAAGGACTCTGGCCTAGCCGATACATTAAAGCATTTGAGAAAATCTGGTTTGGGCTTTTCAGGTGCTGATCACAATGAAGAAAAAGCACTAAAGGCTTATCAAACCACCTTGAACGGTGTTGATTATGGCATGCTGGGTTACGTTGGCTGGGAAGGTCGCGCAAAGCCAAATCAAGTAGCAGAGCAAGACAAAGGCGGAGCTGCTTTTGGTAACCTTAAGAACATTATCCAATCTGTTGGCGAGCAAGTTGATGCCGGCCGAGTGCCAGTTGTCCAATATCACGGTGGTTATGAATATTCAAACAACCCGAGCGGCTTGACTGAGCAACGTTTAAAAACTGCGATCGATACGGGAGCCGCTGTCGCTATTGCTCATCACCCGCACGTTACCCAAGGTATTGAGCTTTACAATGGTCAGTTGATTGCTTATTCGATGGGCAATTTCGTTTTTGATCAATATATCCCATCAACACCATATAGCTTTATTTTGTATGTTTGGCTTGATGGCGGCAACTTTCATCGTGCCGAGATTGTCCCAGTTTATTTGAAGGGTTATAAGCCAACTCCTGCCACAGGTTTAGAGCGCCACACTACTATGCAACGCATTAGTGCTTTATCAGCACAGCGCAATACCATTATTGGTCGCTCAGGTGGCCACGGCGTGATTGAAGCGAAACAAGGCGAGCAAAAGTCAATGAAGGCCAGTGTTAACTTTGCCAATAACAGTAAAGTTGCGCCCCTATACTTATTGCCTTTCCACCAAGAAATAAGTGAAGTCAACGCGCCCAAAGGGATAAATTATCGCCTTGGCACCAACCTGATGAATGGTAGTGATTTTGAAAGCTTTAACTTTTTTAATAGCCCTGAGCGCAGCTGGTTTTTCGACAGAGCCAACACTGTAGTTAATAGCTATGGTGCCAGCGGCAGTAAAAGCTTAGGTTTGAAAGTTGCTGCTAATCAAGCGAGTGAGGTTGGTTTGCAGCCGTTTCGACGTTTGTTTAAAGGCGATCGACCGACCACTATTCTCGCGAAGTTAAAGACAGACAACGCCGCTAAAGTGAGTTTTTATTGGCAAGGTCGTCGCTTTAGCCAAAAGTTTTATCAAGCGCGCAAAGAAAGTGACTGGAACCTTATCGAATCAGTTGATTTAGCTGGCAGTAATGACTGGCAAGCACTCGAAGTTGATTTTAACTCAGTGCGTTACAACTACCCGAGTAAAGGTTTTAGAGCTTATCGTGTTAAAGCGGTAATTGAACTTGAAAATGGCGCAACTGGTCAAGTTGATATAGACGACTTTGCCGTTGTCGAGTGGCAAAGTTCATTTAGCAACAAAGCCAAACCACTTCACACCAGTGTAGAGTCACCGCAAGCCTCATTTATCGGCATAAATAAGCCGACGACAAAGCCTTTGGTGTTAACCATTAAATAGAATTTCAGTACTTATAGATTAAAAGGCCGATTCATCGGCCTTTTTTGAATGCTCATTCCAGATAAATCAACAGCTTAGCACTCTTTTTTGATTATTTTTGGTCTTGATTGTGCTATTCTTTTACGTGCTAATTAATTCGTAATCGGAATATAAATTAATGAAAGATTTTTGGCTTTGTATGAAATTTGGTTTGTTTGTCGTTATTTTGTTCTTTAACCAAATAACGATGGCAGCGCCTGTTCCTAATTCACACATCAAAGTATATGTTCCTAGCTTACCCTACCTGTACGTATCCCACGCAGTTAATGGCGCTCTACTAAAGCCAGCCAATAACGATAGAAGTTGGGAATATGACTTAGCAGTATCACATCGAAAAATTAGTGACACAATCTATGAGTTTACTCTCAGAAAAGGTGTTGTTTTTCAAGATGGTAGTCCGTTCAATGCCGATGCTGTTATCGAAAATATGTCTTATTTTAAGAAGGCGCCATTTTCTTTTAGTAAATTTAATGAATTTTACGACCGCACTGAAAAAGTAGACGATTATCGAGTCAGGTTCCATTTAAAGGGCAAGTACGGTTCTTTTATCAATGATGTGATTTGGCTTCATTTTTATACCACTGAATACCTAGAAAAATTTGGTTGGAATGGCAAGGCGACTTGTCCAAACTTGGCTGAACCCGGTTTGTATGGTTTGGGGCCTTATATTTTACAAGAAGGTTATATTGAAGGGGATCGTAGTACAGATAAGGCCGTATTGGTCGCTAACCCTAATTATTACGATAAAGACTTGGTGAATGTTGAAAAAGTCACAGTATATACTGCGTTAGATTCTAAAATTGCCTTGGAAGAGATCACTGATAGTGAAGGGCAGTTGGATATTATGCCGGTGCCAGTAACTGAGGTTTCAACAGTAATGACTTCGGCATATTCAAAGTTGGTCAGTGGGCCTTCTAACAATAATATTGCCGTTCACATCAATATGATTACGGGCAACCCTAAGCTCAAGGACAAACGCGTTCGGCTGGCGTTGAATAGAGCATTGAACCAACAAGGCATCATTAAAAACTCTTTTTATGGTTACGCAGAAAGCAAACCTACTTTGGCATCGCCAAACTTTCCCGGTGTTAAGCAAGTAGCCCAAGACTTGAAAGCGTATTCAGAGATAGAACACCCCAATTTGATTCGCAGTGAACTCAAACAAACACTTAGTGGCCTTAAGTTGAAGGTGCTGACTCAAGAGCGGTTTATGTATCTTTGGAAGTCAATTGATCGCGACTTGCGCAAGGTCGGTGTTGAGCTTGAGTTTGATATTACCCAAGACGAAACAACGATTTTTCAGCAGTTATTAAGTACTAATCAAGGTAAAAATACTAAAGATTGGGACCTGCTGGTTTGGGGAGATGATGATTGGTACTTTAATCACCCTTGGTCGGCATTTTTTGTTTATAAAACCGATACGGTTTGGAGCACTATTAGCCCAGACCCGGTAATGAATAAATACATTGATGAAATGTTGACAGAAACTCTCAACACTCCGGCTTCTACCGCTATTATTCGCAAAATTATGCAACGCGCTTATGACAACGCATATATGCTTTTTGTACCTGCCCCAAACAAAGTACTCGCAGTAAACCAAGAAGTTGTTTTTGAGCCATATAAAATGGCAACAATGCCATTGTGGGAAGTCAAAGTAACTGACCAGCATTGGTCAGTGCAAAAATAGTAAAGAATAGATGGACGCATTCAATATTTTATTAGATTAGTTTCAGGGTTTAGATAATGACATCGACATTAAAATTTCGATTAATGATGACGCTTATTTTTATTGGTGTTATCCCTGCTTTAGTTGTTGGTTCAGGTGCATTTTATATTTCGAGTAAGTCTTTAGAAGAGTATGTCTTTGCAAAACTGACCAGCACTAGAGATGTGATGAAAACCAGAATTGATGGTTATTTTGATAGTGCTCGTAAAGATATTGTTTTGCTTGCTGACAGTAAAGACGTGCAGGACTTATATAAAACGGCCAAAGTTTATAAAAAACACGAAGAGATCAAAGGTTCTGAAGCCTTCAATACCGACACCTATGAATATCAAGAGATACTCGCAACCAAGGGTGGGAGTCTAAAAAATTTAGTTACCCATAAAGGCTATGCAAATGTCTTACTCGTAGCAGCTGATAGCGGTCATGTCGTATATAGCGCAGAAAAAAATGACGACTTTGGCACTAGCTTAAAGTTGCAATCTAACACTAATAGTCCGCTTGTTAGTGTTTGGCGTAATGTTACTCGAGATAAGACAATTTTTTATCAAGACTATGCACCTTATGCCGCACAAAATAACCAAGTAGTAGCTTTTATTGGTGCGCCGGTTTTCAACTTAAAACGAGATGTTGTAGCTGTTGTCGTTTTGCAAATCTCACAAAAAATAATCAATGGTATTACCGGCCAGCGCTCTGGCATGGGACAAACAGGTGAAAGCTATTTGGTTGGCCCTGATCAATTAATGCGGTCTGATTCGTACTTGGCACCAGATAAATTCTCTGTCGCAAATTCCTTTTCTGCTTCTACTTTAGGTAAGGTTCACAGCCAAGCAGTCGATCAAGCTTTATTAGGTCAGTCCGGAACAAAAATCATTAATAGTTATTTAAATACGGATGTACTGACGGCTTATACTTCTATTCAATTTGGTAATCATACTTGGGCTCTGATTTCTGAAATTAATGAAAATGAAGCCTTTTCAGCAATCGACACAATGAAATATATCATTTTCGTTATCTTAACTGTTGTCGTTGCACTTGTGATTGTCACTGCTGTCTATATTAGTAGTTCAATTACTTCTCCAGTTAAAAAAATGACAGGTTTCCTAAATGAACTTGCTTTAGGACATATTGACAAGCGCACGCAGTTGTCTCGCAAAGATGAAATTGGCCAAATGGCAAACTCTCTAGATAATCTAGCCAATTATTTGGAATATGATCTCGTTAAAGGGCTACAAAATATTGCGGAAGGGGACTTGAGCCAGCCCATTACGCCAAAGGATACTAACGATGTGATTAGTCATGCATTGATTAAAACCAATAGTGATTTGACTAATATTGTTCATGATATTTCTGGTTATACCAATAACTTAGTTGTACAGAGTGATAAAATTTTGCACTCTAGCGATAATATTTCTAACAGTTCTGAATACGCACAACAAGCGTTAGAGTCTATTTCGACATCATTACTAGAAGTAGGGCGTGTTACCGACAATACTGCAGAGAAAACGGTATCTGCAGACCGACTAGGTGCATCTGCTGCAAAATCAGCAGTCATGGGCAAAAGCCAAGTAGAGGAAGCTGTTGCTGCAATGGAAGATATTAAGGCGGCAACTGACAATATTTCCTCTATTTTAGTTGCGATTGAAAACATTGCCGATCAAACCAACTTACTAGCACTTAATGCTGCTATTGAGGCTGCTAGAGCTGGTGATGCTGGTCGAGGCTTTGCTGTTGTTGCTGACGAAGTAAGAACTCTTGCCTCACAAAGTACGCAAGCCGCTACAGAAACCGCTGAACTGGTGAAGGTTGTTGTTGACAAAACTCAAGTGGGGACCAATATTACTTTAACTTCAGCACAGAGCTTAACTGAAATTGTCGACGCAGTAGAACAAGTGTCAGACATCATCGGCGATATATCGAGATCTGCTACCGAGCAGTCTTCAGCAGTCAGTGAAGCTAATGAGAACTTGATTAAAATTGCAGATGTAAATAAACAAACGTCCGAAAGTGCTCAACAAGGTCTAGAGGTATCTCAGGAGCTAGCGTCATTCTCAAGTGGTTTAAAGGATATTGTCGCGAAGTTTACGTTGAAGAATTAACACAACTAAAAAACTGTTATAGTTGGTAAAGTTTAATTAAAAGGAGTTGGTATATGACTATAAAAGCTCGGCTGTTTGCCGTTTTATTGCTGATTGTTTTATTACTTTTTGGTGCCATCGCGGCGCAGAACGTTGCTAGTTATAGTAACGAACAGCAAACTGACAAAGGCAATACTCGTTACCTATCTTACTTGCTTGCTGATGAGTTTAGGCAAAGCTCAATGGACTTGACCCGTTTGTGCCGTACGTACGTTGCAACTGGGGAACAACAGTATTGGGACGCTTATTGGCATATTGTTAACTGGCGAAATGGCGATGCTGCGCGACCGAATAATGTTGATCCAGCGCTTTACCCGGGAGCGAGAAAAAAGCAGAGCGACATTATGCGCGAACTTAATTTCTCAGCGAGCGAATTTGAACTATTGAGTGAAGCTAGCAAAAACTCCAATGCTCTTATCGCGACCGAAGATCAGGCGATGAAATCGATTCAACAAGGTGTTGTTGTCGCTGGCCCACATCAAGCATTGCCGGGTGAAAGCGTGCAAGATTTTGCCTTGCGAATTGTCTTTGACCAGCAATATCACAATGAAGTGGTTAACATCATGACGCCGGTCAATCAGTTTTTTCAAACCTTAGACTCTCGTACAGCTCAAGACTTATCTGACTCTCGCCAACAAGCAAAGCTTTGGTTAACCGTTAGCTTAGTGTGCCAAATCATGGTTGCAATTCTGCTTTCTGTTTTGGCTTTCTTTATTATGCAAAGCTTGTTTAAACCGCTGCAGCAAGCAGTAAATGCCATGCTCAATATTGGCGAAGGTGAGGGTGATTTAACTAAGCGCTTAAATGAACAAGGCAACAATGAATTATCCGCTTTGGCTCGTGGTTTTAATTCGTTTTCTAAACATATCCAAGATGTTGTGATTGAGTTGAGACAATCAATTGACGAGATATCGAGTTCATCACATCAATTGAGCTCAACCGCTAGCTCTACTGAACATGCATTAAGCCAACAAAAAAGTGGTATCGAGCAAGTCTTAATTTCACTAGAGCAAATTTTGCCCGCTGTTGAAGAGGTTGCCCGCAATGCCAGTAATGGTGTTGAGCAAGCAAGTGTCTCTGACCAAGCGGCAAATGAAGGCTTAACCGTAGTCGCTGAAGTGAATGAAAACATTGGCTTGCTTGAAGGCGATATCGACAATGCCTCAACGGTTATTAATAAACTAGCACGTGACACAGATGAAATTGGCTCAGTATTAGATGTAATTCGCGGCATCGCCGACCAAACGAACTTATTGGCATTGAATGCTGCAATCGAAGCGGCAAGAGCGGGTGAGCAAGGACGAGGTTTTGCTGTCGTTGCCGATGAAGTTAGAACCTTAGCTCAACGCACGCAAGACTCAACTGCGGAAATTCAGCAAATGATTGAAAAACTTCAATGTGGTGCTAAAGATGCCGTTGACGTTATGGGATACAGCAAGCAAAGAACAATTGCTTGTGTCGACAATAGCCGCCAAGCTGGGGATGCTCTGGCTAAAATCACGACGGCAGTTGCCGCTATTAGTGACATCAGCCAGCAAATTGCCGCTGCTACTGAAGAACAAAATGCGACGATTGGTGAAATCCGTCGCCATGTCGACGATATCAACCAACAAGTAGAGCATACAGCTAGAGGTTCACAAGAAACTGCATCAAGCAGTGCCTATACTACTCAATTAACTGGCCAAATTAAGGGGTTAGTAGAGCAGTTTAAGACTCAATAAGTCTCAATTGTAAAAGGCAAAAACATAACTAAAGGCTTCATAATTTTTTATGAAGCCTTTTTTATTTTCTTGACAGCTAAACCACCTACTTTAGTAGGTGGTCATTGTTAAAAAGGCTATGCCTGAAATATCTACTCATGTTACATCCCCGTTTGATTTTTAGCGAAGTCAAATAGGAGACTAACATGAGTAGATATGAGCAAGCATCGCACGTATTTTGGCGGTGTCAATATCATATAGTTTGGACACCGAAGTATCGGTTTAGAATATTGAAGAATAATATTGGTAAGGATGTTTACCGATTTATTCATATTTATTGCGATAAGCTTGGTGTAAAAGTGATGGAGTTAAATGTACAAATAGACCATGTACATATAGTCGTTAAAGTCCCACCGAAGTTATCAATTTCTCAATTGATGGGATGTTTAAAGGGAAGGTTAGCCTTAAAGCTATTCAATAAATATCCGCACTTACGTAAGAATAAAGCATGGGGTGGTCGTTTTTGGCAACGAGGCTATTTCGTTGACTCTGTAGGTATTAACGAAGAAATCATCAGGCGTTATGTATGGCATCAAGACAAGATGGAGAAACAAGAAGAGAAACGTCAATTACATTTACTAGGATAACCCAGCCCCCTTGTTTAGGGGGCTTACGCAAAGCCACCTTCTTTAGAAGGTGGATTCTTTACTGGAAGAATTAAATCGTTCTACCTTTTTGAACGAGTTGCTGCAAATTAGCCGCCATTTGGTGAAGGCTATCGATGGTTTGTGCAATATGGTTGGCACCTTCTTTTACCTCAAGCGCGGTAAGCTGATTGTTGGTCGCTGTGGTTGCCATTTGTTGAACTGAGCCCATGGTTGTATTGATACCTTGCTCACTATTTGCCATTGAATCTTGAACTTGGATAAAGCCGCTAAAGGCTTCATTAACCGCATCTAAAATATCGAGTAGCTGTTGACCTGCATTCGACACGACTTTTTCACCTTCGTTAATACTCTCTGTCGCTGAAATTAAACTCTGCTGTATTTCGGCTGCAGTGGTATTACTTTGAGTTGCAAGTGAACGCACTTCATCGGCAACAACGGCAAAACCTCGTCCCTGTTCACCTGCTCGAGCGGCTTCTATCGCGGCGTTTAAGGCCAATAAATTGGTTTGTTCGGCGATACCAGAAATCATTGTTGCAGCGCGGTTGATCTCTTCGTTGTTTTGTTTGATCTTGCCCATCGACTGTATGGTTAATTCAACTGCTTTTTGGCCACTTTCAGCGTTGCGCTTGGCGTCGTCTAGTTTTTGGTTTACGGCATTAGATTCTTGTGCGCAATGTTTTATATTGTCGGAAATTTCTTCAAATGCATCTTTAACCGTGCCTGATGATTGTTCTTGTGATTGAGCCCGCTCATTAAGCGAAGAAATATTCTCTAAGATAGTTTGTGTCGTTACTGATAGTTGCTCGGTAGCTGCTGCGAGTGTCACAGTGTTATTGTCTGCGTTTTCTATTAGTTCGAGCATTTGTTGGCCTTGGCGCTCCGATTCATTTTTCGCCTGTTCAGTCGCCAGTATTGCCTGCGCAGTTTGGTCGTTACTTTTAACTCGGTGTTGTTCCATCACCGCTATCAATAAGCCGTTAACGATTATTGCGCCGATCAAACTCATGGCAGTAGGCCCGCTGTTGTCGCCAATCACTAATTCTGCTGTAGGTAAGCCTCCAGCACTTTGGATAAAATAAATAACAGCCGTTGAGATTGCCATTGCGATTAACCAAAAAATACCCTGCTTGTAGCCGACAAGGATGGTCGCAACAACAGGTACAATCACTAACCATCCGTTGGTGCCTGAACTGGTGCCTCCGTTGAGATACATTAGTGCGAGAGTTAACCAAAAAGTACCAAAAACGATATTACTCGCTGCCAGTTTCAGTAAGCCGAGCTTTAAAAAAGGCAGTGAAATTGCAACTTGTATTGCAACTAAAACAATAGCAAAGGCACTATTATCGGCTTCCAAACTATAAAAAAACGAGGCGTAAACAAAGCTAGAAGCGAATAATATAAGGCTAAATACCAAGCTGAGTTTAGCTGTATATAGCTGGTTTGGATCTTTGTACTGAGACAAAAAAAACTCATTCATCAGTGTTGTTCCTAGTTTTAAGTGACTTGGCTGGTGTTCATTATAACTTTATTATATTTTGATTTTTTAACAATAACGACAAATTTAGTTATCGACCATAATTCAACAAATGTTAAAGGTAATTTGTAGATATACAAATACACTGAGTAGCAAAAAAACTTCGTAGTAAGCTGGGAAAGGTGAACCGGCAGAGTTTGAAATGTTTAATGGTAGGACAATAGTTTGCCTCAAAGTACGTTAAGTACTTCGAGGCTTTTACTCAGGGCTAATATTTTGCCGCTGTGTTTTTGTCAGGCAAGCTTGCCTGAATAAATTGGCGAATATCGTCGTTGGCTTGCTTGAGGTCTTCTTTTCTCAAATACATCATGTGACCACTGCGATAACCTTTAAACGATAATCTATCTCGCATTAAGCCACTTGGGTCGAGTTGCCACATGGTGTACTTGGCGTCAAAGTAGTTGGTCGCGCCATCGTAATAACCTGACTGCACCATCACGTTTAAGAAAGGATTTTGTGCCATAGCTTGACGCAGGTGCTCACCGCTATTGTTATTGCTGCGATCCCAAGGGTGAACATTGCCAAACATATTGTATTTAATATCGGTTTTGTAGTTTAACTCTTCGCGCAAATAATAGTTTATTGCTGGTGTAAAGCTGTGTAACCACGAAGTTAGTTCGGCGTAGTAATCAACGCGACTACCTGCAACTTTTTTGTCGATACCTAAGTAACGAGAGTCGAGTCTACCTATGGTTTGCTTGCGCGGTTTGAGTAGTGTTTTCCAAAAGTATTGGGTGTCAATGTCGAGGTTATTGTCTAACACTTGTTGTTCAGATAACCCTGAAAAATAAGCGACTTGCTTCGCTATGTTTTGTTTTTCGGCGGCATCAATAAAGCCACCTTTGGCCAGAGCAGGCAAGTACTGTTCAATGGTAAATTGTTCAGCCTTTGGCAATATATCGAGTAAGTCTTTGCTTTGTAGCGGCTCTGGCAGTGCCTTGTGATACCATGCGGCGGCCGTAAAATACGGCAAGCGATTCGCGGCCTTGACTGAGCCTTTTCTATCGATACCGATATCAGTAGGTGAGACTAAAATGACGCCGTTCAAATACATCCATTGTTGGTTTTGCAGCGCCAGTGCTAAACCTGAAACTCGTGTGGTTCCGTAGCTTTCGCCAATTAAATACTTAGGTGAACGCCAGCGGTTATTGCGGCTGACAAAAGTGTTAACCCATTCAGCTAAATATTTGATATCGGCATTAACACCGAAGAACATTTTCTTTTGTTTTTCTTTGCTTGGCATTTTACCGTCTTTGCTGGGCAATACCCGTGAATAGCCGGTGTTGACTGGATTGACAAAGACGATGTCGGCAATGTCTAAAATTGAATGAGGGTTTGTTTTAACGCCATAGGGTTGTAGTGGGTAACCCTCGTCGTCAACATTGAGTACTTTAGGGCCAGTGTACGCCACGTGCATCCATACTGATGCTGAGCCAGGCCCGCCGTTAAACGAGATAATTAGCGGTCTAGCGCTATTGTCTTTAACATCTGTGCGTTGATAGTAAGTATAGAATAAGCTCGCAGTTGGTTCGCCGTCTTGATTCCACACGGGTTGCGTGCCTGTCGTTGCCGAGTAGCTAACTTTTTTACCATTAATACGGGTACTGTGTTTAGTAACCGTGGTTTCGTCAATGGCGAGATGACGGCCGTGTTCCATGGTGTTTTGGGCGGATACTAAACTTGGTATTAACAGTAAGACCAAGTAAATGATTGTTTTTTTCATTGTTATCTACTCTGGACAAAGGAGTGATAAGGATAACGCAAAGAAAATGTTAAGCGAGAGAAATGCGCTGAGTGGATTGTATTTTTCGGTGGCTAAACATTAGCGTTAGTCGTTGGAGCGCTAACGCTAGCGTTTATTTTTAGCTGGTCATATTCAATTGGGTGGCTGACGTCGAAGCCTTATTGATTGAACAATAAAGGTTTAATAAAAGGTGCCAGCGCCAGAATAACGGCTTGTTGGTAAGTATCACCGCGGGTCGCTAAGTTATTGGTTAATAACCCCATTGCGCCACCTTGTTGTTTGATGTTTTTGGTGTTGAATAGTCTATCCATGACATCGCCAAGCTCTTCTCCAGCCACTAGTGCATCGTAAACAGGCAAAGGCAGCGGTAAATCTGCGCTGCGGCCAATGCTTTTAGTCGTAGTACTAGACAATTGATGGCAATCTGGGGTATCAATACCTTGTTCAAGCTGCTCGCTTTTATTATCCGTTTTCTCAATCACTATGTAAGCAAAAGCGCTAACACCGTGGGCGAATTTATCAACGCCGCCTTCAATAGCAATATAAAAGTCGGCCTGCGTTTGCGAGCGACAATATTGAACGCGATTTTCCGCACCGAGTAAGGTTTCTGCTTCGGTCATAGGTTGCTCGGCAACACCTGAAGGGGCGCTGATCCCGACGCAGTCAATAGTGTGGTCAGGGTATGCTAAGGCTAATGCTTGCTTAGCAGCAGCAACTTTGATGGGGTTTTTAGAGCCGACAACGGCTTTGATTACATTTGTCATTTTAGTGTATTGGTTTCGTGTTGTTATCGTTGCTTCATGGCAACGTATTGCTTTGTATTGGCTATTCTAGTTAACCAAGCATTTATATTGGGGTAGTTGCTCAAGTCAAAGCCACCCTCATCGGCGACATGGCTATAGGCATACAAGCTGATATCAGCAGTGGTGAGCTGATCTCCGGTTAAATATTGGCTTTGGCTTAATTGTCGCTCCATGGTTGCCAGTGCGCGATGACCACCAGCTTGTTTACTTTGGTATTCAGCTAAACGATCGTCGGGAAGGTTTAAGTATTTATTGATAAAGCGAGCGACAGCAATATAAGGCTCATGACTGTATTGTTCAAAAAACTGCCACTGTTGGACTTTTGCCAAAGTAAATTTGTCTGTCGGCAAGAGCTCAGAGTCGGCGGCGAGATAGTTGATAATAGCATTGGACTCACTAAGGCTGTTGCCGTTATCAAATTCGAGGTAAGGAATTTTGCCGTTGGGATTTTTTGTGGTGAAATCTGGCGTTTTGGTGTCGCCATTGAGGATGTCGAGCTCAATCCATTGATAATCTTGACCTAACTTTAAGCCAACTAGCGCTGCGGTCAGTTGGATTTTATAGCAATTGCCAGACATTGAGTCGCCATAAATTTTCATCGTTTAATCCTCTTGGTGTGACACTGCGTAAAACTATTGGAAGTGCTTCGAAACAAAGCAATGAGCCAATCAGGCTCATTGCTAATCAGCTTACTTCTCTTTCATATTCCACAGAATATCTTGGCCGCTGCCCATAACCGTAGTGGGCAGCTTGCCGTCCCATTGCTGGGCTTTAACGTACTCTACCAGTACCTTGTTGGCTTTGATTGCTTCTGCTTTTTTCTTAATCGCTTCGGCTTCGGCTAAACCTTTTAGGCGAATCGCTTCTGCTTCCGCTTTTGCTTCAGTGGTAATGGCATAAGCTGAACCATCTGCACGCGCCTTTTCTGCATCGCGTTTCGCTTCTGCGGTGTTTACTTCACGCAGAGCTTCCAGTTTTTGACGCTCTAATCTGTGCTTTTCGGCCTCGGCCAGGTTCTTTTCAGTTTGCTTGGTTTCAATACTTTGTAAGTATTTTTTTGGCAGTACTAAATTTTCAATTTGCACACTATCGAGTTTGACCGGAAATTCATTCATTGTTTGCAGAAGCTTTTCTTCTATTTTTTGAATGACTTGGCCGCGATTTTGAACAATTTGTTCGGCTTTAAATCTCGCTAGCGCGTCTTTTGCTGCTGAGCGCAATCTCGGGTCTAATATGCGGTTTTCAAATTGGTCTAAGCCGCCGTAGTTTTTGTATAGCTCAAAGGCTTCTGAGCGGATTACCGTCCAGTTAACTGACACTTCTGCTTGCACCGGCATTTGTTCAAAGGTTGAAGCTTTTAGCGCTTCAGCATTTTTTCGCGTTCTGATTTCTAATTCTTCAATTGAATCGGCGAATGGGACTTTAAAGTGAAGACCGGGATTTACTTGTGTTGTGGCTTCGCCAAAGCGCTTAACGATACCAACATGGCCCTCGTCGATGGTATAAAACACGCTCCAAAGTACGCTCAGTATTGCAATGCCGACAACACCTGCAGTGATAGGCTTTTTCATACTGTTAGCGTTCATGGTCGTGGTCTCTAATCCGTTTTTTAGCATTTTGATCGCTCCTTTTAATTTTTAACCCCTACATAAAATAAAAGCATTGACATAATATGTCAATGCTTTTGGTGGTTACTGAGTTTTAGCGATTAAACTAATGACGCAGAAATGCTTGATAAGCTTGGTTGTCTGTTTCTTCTTGCCATTCGTAACCAAGATCAGCGAGGTGCTCGGCAAATGCGCCGTCGTCTTCACCTAACTCAAAGCCTGCCAGTACTTGGCCAAATGCTGCTCCGTGGTTGCGATAGTGAAACAGCGTGATATTCCAGTGTTCGCCAAGGGTTAACAAAAACTGTTCAAGCGCACCCGGGTACTCGGGAAACTGAAAGCGAAAAATACGTTCGTTAGTCACTTGTGGCTTGTGACCACCAATCATGTATCTAACGTGCAGTTTTGCCAGTTCGTTGTCGGTAAAATCGTTGACGCGATAGTCTAAATCACTTAGCGAATTAATTAATTGCTGGCGCTCATCACTTTCTCCCGAGAGGCGAAAACCGACAAAGATATTGGCTAAATCGCTACCGGCGTAGCGATAGTTAAACTCTGTGATGACACGGCCGCCCAAGCTCTGGCAAAAGCGTTTAAAGCTGCCTTTTTGCTCGGGAATTGTTACTGAGAACACCGCTTCTTTTTGTTCACCAAGCTCACAGCGCTCCGAGACATAACGCAAACTGTGAAAGTTCATGTTTGCACCTGATAAAATCGCCACTAGCGATTCGTCACCTGCGCTGGTTTGGCAATACTTGTTAAGTGCCGCCAACGACAATGCACCGGCTGGCTCCGCAATAACACGGGTTTGCTCAAAAATATCTTTGATTGCCGCGCAAATTTCGTCGCTGTTCACCGTAATTACATCATCACAAAAGTGCTTAATGACATCGAAGGTATGTTGGCCAATGCGCTTGACGGCTACGCCATCGGCAAATAAACCGACTTGTTCAAGATCTACCGGTTCACCGGCTGCAAGTGCCGCTTTTAAACAAGCAGAATCTTCCGCTTCAACGCCGATAACCTTGATTTCAGGCTTGAGTTGCTTTAAATAAACCGCCATACCGGCGAGTAAACCACCGCCACCGCAGGGAATAAATACCGCATCGATGTGGTTGAGCTGTTGCAGCAACTCTTTCGCTACTGTGCCTTGGCCGGCGATAACATCGGGGTCATCAAACGGCGCTATAAAGGTTTTTTGTTCTTGCTCTGCAATTTCAAAAGCGGCGGTTTGCGCCTCGTTAAAACTTTTGCCCATCAGCCTGACTTCACCACCTAAACGCTTGACGTTATCCACTTTTATATCAGGTGTGGTGATCGGCATCACTATGGTTGCCTTAATGCCAAGTTTACTGGCTGCTAGTGCTAACCCTTGCGCGTGATTACCAGCAGATGCAGCAACAACACCGTGAATGCATTGATCTTCAGCTAAGTTAGAGAGCTTGTTGTAGGCACCTCTAAGCTTGAACGAGTGCACGGGTTGTTGGTCTTCGCGCTTTAGATACACTTGGTTGCCCAAGCGAGTTGACAGTTTAGTCAGCGCGGTCAGTTCACTTTCAATGGCTACGTCGTAGACTGGTGACAGTAAGATGCGTTTCAGGTAAGCCAAACCAAGCAGGTCTCGCTCATTGACGAGATCTACTTGCTTTGAACTAATCGATTGTTGTGCTAGCGACATTACTCTTCACCGTCGAGTAGGGCGCGATTGCGCACCGCACCTTTGTCAGCACTGGTGGCTAACATGGCGTAGTTTTTCAGAGCATAGCTGATTGGGCGTACGCGATCTTTCGGTTGCCAGCCTTTGTTGCCTTTGGCGTCTTGCGCTGCTTTACGAGCGGCTAAGACATCGTCAGCAACTTTAAGTTCAATGCTGCGGTTTGGAATGTCGATCTCGATAATATCGCCTTGTTCAACGAGTGCAATAGTACCGCCGCTGGCTGCTTCTGGTGATGCGTGGCCAATGGATAAGCCAGAAGTACCACCAGAGAAACGACCGTCTGTGATCAGCGCACATTTAGTGCCTAAGCCCATCGATTTTAAGTAAGTGGTTGGGTACAGCATTTCTTGCATACCCGGGCCGCCTTTCGGGCCTTCGTAGCGGATAACGACAACTTCACCAGCGACCACACTGCCGTTTAAAATACCTTCAACAGCATCGTCTTGGCTTTCAAAAACATGAGCAGGGCCAGTAAAGGTTAAGTTTTCTTCAGCAACACCCGCGGTTTTTACAACACAGCCGTCGACCGCAAGATTACCCGACAATACCGCTAAACCACCTTCGAGCGAAAACGCGTTTTCAATTGAGCGAATACAACCGTTTTCGCGATCGTCGTCTAGCGTATCCCAACGACAATCTTGGCTAAATGCTTTAGTGGTGCGAATACCTGCAGGGCCAGCGCGGTAGAATTTCTTCACGTCTTCGTTATCGGTAACCTTGATATCGTACTCGGCGATAACATCGGCTAATGTAGTTCCTAGAACATTTGGTACGTCGGTATTCAATAAACCAGCGCGAGCCAACTCACCTAAAATACCGATAACGCCACCGGCGCGGTGAACGTCTTCCATGTGATATTTAGGGGTTGATGGTGCAACTTTACAAAGTTGCGGGACAATGCGAGAAAGCTTGTCCATGTCGGCCATGGTGTAATCAACTTCTGCTTCTTGCGCTGCCGCTAACAAGTGCAAAATAGTATTGGTTGAGCCACCCATGGCAATGTCTAAACACATGGCGTTGTGCAGTGATTCTTTGCTAGCGATATTGCGCGGCAACACGCTTTCATCGTTTTCTTGATAGTAGCGCTTACACAAATCAACAATGCGCTTACCGGCACTTAAAAATAATTGCTCGCGGTCAGCGTGAGTCGCTAGCATTGAACCATTACCCGGTTGCGATAAACCGAGCGCTTCAGTTAAACAGTTCATTGAGTTTGCGGTAAACATACCTGAACACGAACCACAAGTAGGGCAGGCTGAACGCTCGACTTGCGCCGCTTGCTCGTCTGAGACTTTTGGATCAGCACCTTGAATCATGGCATCAACTAAGTCGAGCTTAATGATTTGATCTGAAAGCTTGGTTTTACCCGCTTCCATGGGCCCGCCAGAAACAAAAATCACAGGAATATTAAGGCGCATTGCCGCCATTAACATACCCGGGGTGATTTTGTCACAGTTAGAAATACAAACTAAAGCGTCAGCGCAGTGGGCGTTAACCATGTATTCTACTGAATCGGCAATTAAGTCGCGTGACGGTAAGCTGTAAAGCATACCGCTGTGGCCCATAGCAATACCGTCGTCAACGGCAATGGTATTAAACTCTTTGGCAACACCGCCAGCTTCTTCAATAGCGCCCGCAACTAATTGTCCCATGTCTTTGAGGTGAACGTGACCGGGAACAAATTGGGTGAATGAGTTAGCAACGGCAACGATTGGTTTACCAAAGTCGCCATCGGTCATTCCTGTGGCGCGCCATAGGGCACGAGCGCCTGCCATGTTGCGGCCTTGGGTTGAAGTTGCTGAACGTAATTTAGGCATGGTGTTATCCTGCGTACTGTAAACTGTTGTGCTGACCCTTGTTGTTATCAACAAGGGCGAGAGTAACGCACCTGAGTGCTAGATTATTTGCTATGCGACTGGCTCTAACCAGCCCCATTTGTCTTCGGTTTTTCCAGTGAAAATACCGAAGAAAGTTTCCTGTAATTGTTTAGTGATTGGGCCGCGTGAGCCAGTGCCAATTTCGATACCGTCGATGGTTTTTACTGGCACAATTTCAGTGGCAGTGCCACACATAAAGAACTCATCTGCTAAGTATAGGCTTTCTCTTGAAATTGGCTCTTCGCGCACTTCGTAACCGAGCTCTTTAGCAAGGGTAATCACGGCATCGCGAGTTAAACCTTGTAAAATTGATGCGGTTGCTGGTGGTGTATGTAAAACGCCTTTCTTGATTAAGAATAAGTTTTGTCCAGCACCTTCACTGACCATATTGTTAACGTCTAACGCGATACCCTCGGTATAGCCGTGACGGGCAGCTTCAGTAGAAATTAGTTGTGAAGACAAGTAGTTACCACCAGCTTTAGCCGTTGTTGGCATAGTGTTTGGCGCTAGGCGATTCCAGCTTGAAACACCAACGTCAACGCCGTGCTCGACAGCTTCTGCACCTAAATAAGCTTCCCAACTAAACGCGGCAACCATTAAGTCTGCTTTTGCATCTGTTGGTGGACGCAAGCCCATACCAATATCGCCTAAGAAAGCCAATGGACGCAGATAAGCTGCTTTTAATTTATTTTCAACAACAGCGTCTTTACATGCCTGAATCACTTCTTCTTGGCTGTAAGGAATGTTCATGCGGTAAATTTTCGCAGAATCAAACAAGCGTTGAATGTGTTCTTCTAGGCGGAAAATACAGGTGCCTTTGTGTGTATCGTAGGCGCGAATACCTTCAAATACAGAAGAGCCGTAATGTAAGGCGTGACTCATGACATGCACAGTGGCATTTTGCCATGGCATTAATTCACCGTTAAACCAAATGAGTTCGGCATTTACTTTAGCCATAATTTACTTCCTAACCTTATATTGCTGTGACCGCGGTATTTATTGAGCTTGCTTGTTGTTTTGCAAACCAAGAAATACCTTGCTTTGAAAATAACCACTATAGCAAATTGCACCTTTGGGTAACATGACCTGACAATGGTTGTCGGGCACTGTTAACGACCAACTGTCAATATATCTGCTCGCTCAGATACTGACCCAGTAATTAAACAAAAACCCCCGGTCTTTTCAGAGCGAGGGTTTGTTTCATGCTATTTCGGTTATTGCAATAAACACCCTCGCGATGATTTGCCAATCACCACGACCAGAATACTAATAATAACATTGTGTAGACTTGCTTGTTTTTGCATGTTTACCCGAAAAAGATGAATAAAAAAATCTGTTTATTTTCTTTTTAAATTAGTATCACAGGTCGAAATAACAAAGCAAGCGTTTTTGTTAGTGCTTTTTCTAACGGTGCGTCTGATTTTGTTATATGTCTTCATTCAACCTTGCGGCTTGTGGTTCGCAATATCGACTAGCCTTGGCTACACTCAATGTTAACAATGACGATGAGATGGATCTTTTTATGTCGCTTGCTTGTGTTTATAGCCGTGCTCGCATTGGCTTAACATCACCTCTGGTTACCGTTGAAGTTCACATTGCCAATGGCTTACCAGCGTTTGCCATTGTTGGCCTACCGGAGACCTCGGTAAAAGAGGCCAAAGACCGAGTGCGTAGTGCCATTTTAAACTGCGGCTACGAATTTCCTGCCAAACGCATCACCATTAACCTCGCCCCTGCAGATTTACCCAAAGAGGGCGGGCGATTTGATTTGCCAATAGCGGTAGGTATTTTAGTGGCATCGGGACAAATGGCGGATACTGACTTAAGCCAATACGAATTTGCCGGCGAGCTCGCGCTGTCGGGTGAACTTAGGGCCATTATTGGCGAAATACCGCTGGCAATGGCGTGTCGGCAAAGCCAGCGTACTTTGGTGTTGCCAATGGCGAGCGCTCAACAAGCAAGCTGGGTACCTGAAACTAATATTATTGCCCTTGGCCATTTGCAGCAGCTCTATCCACATTTTGCTGGTCAGCAAGCATTGTCTTTACTCGGTCATCAATCTTTGGATCAAGTTGACGCAAAAACTGAACTTGATATGGCTGATGTCATTGGTCAACCGCTAGCAAAGCGCGCCTTGGAGTTAGCCGCCAGTGGTGGTCATAATTTATTGCTAATTGGCCCGCCTGGTACTGGCAAAACCATGCTTGCCAGTCGCCTGCCGGGTATTTTGCCGAAGATGTCTCAGCAGCAAGCACTGGCAACGGCTGCAATTAAGTCGATTAGCCCGGATAAGTTTGATCCGAGCCAGTGGTTTCATCGGCCATTTCGCGCACCTCATCACACTGCTTCATCGGCGGCGTTAGTGGGTGGTGGCAGTCAACCACAGCCCGGTGAAATATCATTAGCGCACAATGGCGTATTGTTTTTGGATGAGTTACCGGAGTTTGTAATTGGTCAAATTAATTGAGATTTAGACGGGCTAAAAGAGAGTTTTTTTTGAGTCGTAATTTTAACTTGAATCTATTTCAAGTATTGATAATTACAAGAGGTGATGCAAATCTACAATAGAAGTGCAAATGACTTTAAAAGGCTTCGTTAGGTAACTAGGAATCTTTTTGAGCTAAAGTTGTAAACTTCATGAATATTTATGCTTCAATTGACCTAGTTTATAACAGCTTGAAAATAAATAAGTAGAGATATACATAGTTTGGTTTTGAAACTTACTTTTTACGCTATATTTTATGAATAACTTCAAAGTATGTAGGTAAGTGATGACTGGCATCGAAATTTGGATAATTTTAATTATTACTATATGTATACTTATTTTTGGCTTCTCTTTGATTATTATGAATGCACACAATATTGAAAAACTTGCTAATAAATATCTAAGTAATTTTTTTCGTGAGTAAATATCATTAATGCTTAAGGTTTTGATTTTTAATTTTTTTATTGGTTGGGAAGGGTGGTGTAAGTCTTGATTAGGGACATAAGTAATATAAATAGAGGCATGTTAATTTGGATTTTGAAACATCTCATACTTTTATGATGTAGTGGTATAACAAATTTGGCCACTACAAGGCAATATAACTATTACAAAAATGTAATCATAGGAAAGCGTTTTTATGCATTGGGAAAAAGTTGAAGCAATTAGCCTTAATGGTCAAAAAGAAATTAAAAACTCAGACTCTTATAGTGCATCAGGACATCATAATTCGCTTTTAAATATGTGTAATATTATGAGAGCGAAAGTAGTAGGTGGGTGGTTGGTAAAAGCATATAAAGGTCACGGAGGGATAACTTTTGTGCCAGACCCAAACTATGATTGGGAAGATATAGAAGAATTCTATAAAACCCTATAAGCCTCATATTGAAAACATATGAATTTAAATATTAGAAAATCTGTAGGAGTACACAGTGGCATCAAATGTTCAGTTAAAAGCAGAATTGCAGGCTAACAATAAATATTCATTAGAAATGATAATGGGCGACCATGTTGTATCAAAAACGAATCCAATATTTGAAACTATAGAAAATGCTCATGAATTTGGTGTGGCTGCTATGAAAAAAGTTTGGCCTGACATTAAATTGGAAATTATCTCTGTCGAGCCTAGCCCAATGTGAGTATGGATTACAACCTTGACTCATAGATTTTAGAGTCCAAGAAGCTGCATTAACTTGATTATATATTTTAGCAGCAGAACTCATTCTATCTAATTATTCGGAACAGAGGCATTAGCCAAAGTAAGAGTAAAATTATCAATACGGACAAGAATATTTATCTGAAAAAGAATACATTGAGGTAAAGGGTAAAATAACATTTCGCGATTATTCATTAATAACGAAACTATAAACAACCTTCCTAAAAAATTATTTATCAGTTTAACTATTTTACTACTAGTGAGTAAGGTTAAGAATTTGCATTACTATCCATAAATTGCTCATGATTTTTAATCAAATAGTGAAGAATCTTGCAAAGAGCACTAAGTATCAATGGGTAAAATTATATTTCATTTAACAATGAGGTATATCATATGGATAACTTATACATAGCATGGATTTTAATGCATTTGGGGATTTGTTTTTTTAGTCTTAGTAGAGGAGTCCCCTTTTTAAGTGAGGTTACTATGCACATAATGACGTTTATTTTTTTCATCATGATGCTAATAATAACGTAGTTATTATTTAAGCTGAGCTGTTATGTGATAACTTGGATAAATATCTTTATTGATACTTTTGATTATTTCTGATTTAACCATGGAA
The DNA here is from genome assembly GCF_017744155.1 of Endozoicomonas sp. G2_1. Lineage (GTDB taxonomy): Bacteria > Pseudomonadota > Gammaproteobacteria > Enterobacterales > Alteromonadaceae > JAGHQT01. The sequence continues at coordinate 179,475 of NZ_JAGHQT010000005.1, forward strand.
ATTAGGTGTATAAATGCATACTCTAGTGTAATGGTAATTTAGAAACTCTAGGTAAGATAGGGGCAAGAGAAGTTTATGCGCAGGGAGTTTGTAGAGCATTTTTATAATGGAAAAGAGGCTTGGAAAAGAGAGTTTTTTTTCTTTACTAGAATGCGTGGTATCGTGGTCACGTTCTTATTTACAATTATTTTAACGATCATTACTACAACAGGAGCTCCTTGGTGGTTTGAAAGTTTTCCAAGTTGGTCAATACCTTTTCATTATCTAGCAGGTGGAGTTTTTTTATTCGTAGGTCTTATGTTGACTTATGGTTTTTATTATCTTAGAGAGCGTTCAAGACGCTCCTTAGATATGAAGTATATTCTTCATGAAATAGCTGACTTTGCGAGAAATAAACAAACGGAGTTATATGAGAGCCCATCAGCGCCCATTAAATTGAAGGGATTATCACAAGAAGCGTCAAGTTTGATAAAAAGGTATTTTGAGACTCTTATCCCTAAACATGATATTCAAATTGCTATACGTATTCTATCAGAGACTGAAGAAGGGGAAAAAAAGTACATTACAATTGCTAGGACTGATGGATTTCATAAAGAGAGGCAAAAGACGACAGAACCTTTGGATCCTGAGCAAGGTCTAGCTAAGCTATTGAGGCACAAGGAAGGTAATCGAGGAGTCATAATTATTAACGATCTTCAAAAAGCAGCTAATTTTGGACTATACACAAAATTCAAAAATGATGAAAATTACGGAAGCGACTTTAAAACAATGATAGTAGCACCTCTTAACGGCTGGGATGGTAGTAAGAAAGATATGATTGGAATTCTGTATGTTACTTCAAAAGAAACTACAGTTTTCAGTGAAAAGCATGCTGATTCTCTTGGATTCGCAGCAGACATTATAGCAAAAGTTTTTTCGGCCACCATTAGAGAAAAAGGGTTACCATTTATTAAAGAGGAAGAAAATGAAAAATAATCAAAACGGTTTAACTTTACGTCAAATGAAACAAATAATAGATACACCCTCTATAAAGCCTTTTGGGCAAAGCTCATTTTCTGTATGTGTTTCAAGGTTACTTAAAGCCGAAGATCGTCTTGATAAATTACAAAAAAAAAGTTCAAGGAAACGAGATTAAAGTGTACTAGCCCAGGTGAATAAATCTTAACTTTATCTGTCAGGTTCTACACACCCCTTGGCTGAGTTAAGTTAAGGCGATGATGGAAAATAAGTAACAGAGGATATGCCAATATGCTGCGCCTAAGAGGACACACTTAATATAAAAAAACACAGAAACAGGGGCGTTAATGTGATGCCAGACTTGGATCTCGTCTGTATCTGATGGTTCGTCTTTATAATCGTACATCTTGCCTCTATAGTAGTGCCATGCGATGGTCTTATAAAGATATTGAATAAAGTCGGCAATCAAGAAATAGCCATTGAGTATCATTTTCATGAGAAAGAAATTGAAAAATTTCTGACATCACGCCTTTTTTAGACCACAAGTTAAACCGCCTAAATACAGCACTCCAGTCGCCGAACTCCCTTGGCAAACCTCGCCATGGAATTCCTGTTCTCATGCGGTATAAAATACCTTCGAGTGTCATTCTGTGTTCAGGCTTATTATAAATACGACCTGTTAAATACATGATTTTGGATAGCAATTTCCAGCTATCATCTGTTAGCATTAGTCTCTGCATTTGGGAAGGTTAAACTGATTTTTGGCGAAACCATTATAACTAACCCATTTGCTGTTTACTTTTCATACCACAAAGCTCAACACGCTCTAGTTAAACTTATTATCTTTTGTCTACTGTCCAAGTTTGTTCTCGATATTCTAAACCTTTGCATTCCACAAGCTGAATAACATTTCGGTTTTGAGATCTTAGATCTATACATCTACCGTAGGCCTCATTCCTAAGCCTGATTTTTCCTCCAATTTTGACATATGAATCTCGAATGGATGAAATGTCATTTTGAATTGAACTTATTATATGTTTTTGTGCGTTAACGTCAGCAGTTACAGTGCTGATGTGAGAATCCAGTTCTTGCCTTTTCCCTTCTACATGAGAGTCAAAAATTGCTTCTTGAGATTCTCTAAGTTTGGTGTAAAGCTCGTTAACTGTAGTCGCATTAACTTGTAGAGCAGCTACTTCTTGTTTCAGTTCATCTATGTTTTGCTTCACTGACAAAATGGCTGTAATTCCCCAACCACCAGATATACCAAATATACCTGCAACTATTACGACAACCCATGCAATGCTCTTAAGCTTTTCGATTTGCTTTTCTAATTTTTCTATTCTTTCTTTATGTTCGTCCATAAATACTCCAATTTTATATATTGCTATTTTTTAGGAACTTCTAAAACAAGCTTTTTATAATAATTTTGGTTTATGACTCCACAACTTGTACCATCTTGCGAACCATACATTACTACAAGGCTGGTTTGATCTGCTTTATCGCTGTTGCCACAATTAAATTCCCCTGTAGCTTCATGAGATGCGACGAGTGATATCCCATTTAATCTTTTATGAGCTCTATCCAATTCAGTTTGGAGTACAGCAAGCTCTTTTTCTGTCACACCACCTAATGCCTTTATAATCCATGAGCCATTAATTGACCCAATAGCACCGAGAATAACTGTTGTAGCAACACCTATTAAAATACTCTTTGAAATATCATTCATAATAAATACTCCATCCTAGCTAAGTAAAAATAAAATGTTTATATTTTGTTCAAGCTATGTTATCGGCATCAATAATAGCTTCAGCTAATTGCATCGCTATATCTTTGGTTTGAATAAGTCCTTTGAAGTGCCCTTGATTGTCAATGACAGGGGCTTCTTCGAGATTATTTGAATGCAAATAGCGCATCACATTGAGTTTAGATGTAGTGGTTGTTAAAAGTGCGCCTAAGCTGTCTTCTTTAAATTTTATATGGGTGTTTCTGTTGTGAAGGCTTTCAACAAATGTTGTGAGTTCTTCATTTGTGTTGTTTATTGTCACCGCAGAGACGGGTATTAAGCATAGAAACTTATGAGCCGTGCTATCAATTCTAAAGTACTTAATGTTGTTCATTACTTCTATTTGATTCTTAATGGCTCTTGCATTGTAGGCACGCCTATTTCTATAACGGAAAGTCAGCACTTTAGCATCTGAGGGTATAGGCTCAGCTCCTTTGGTTTGGTGCTCACTATCAATATCCTCCTCACCTAACATTTCTTGAATAATATCAGGGTCAAATTCTTTTAGGTCATGTACGGGTTTTGATAATTGGCTTTCAATCTCAACACCAAAACCTTTGAAAGAGGAAATGATGCCAGCTTTAAACATGCCAACTAGCATCGGAAAAAGACCTATAGCCAACCACTGGGCTTTTAAGTCTAGGAACTTGCCATTTGCGCTAGTTTGTTCGATGTAAAGAAAATAAAAAATAAGTATGGAAGTGACGACTCCACCGAGTAACCACCAATGGCGATTACGAATTGTGATATTCATTATCGCTCCTAAACATTCCGTTTTTTGGTTTAAAGTCTTTATTTAACATGGTATTGGCTTTTGCTGACTGAATATTCGAGAATGATTTAGTTTCTCGGGGCTCTCCAACCTGCTGATTCAGCCTCTTCAATACTACAAAACCAGCGTTCGCCCTTGGATAAATCAATTTTTACCTTACTGTAACTTCGAGAGCTTTGAGTGTGGTAAATACGTCCAGAGCGAGAAATGTTACCTTTAATGTTACAAGAGGGAGGTTCATTTGATGCTAGAGGAGGAGCGCTTGAGAAAATTGAGTTTGCAGCAAGGTGATCATCAATGAATCTATTTCTATTACCTTGGAGCTTTTCTATTTCATTGTTTCGCCACTTTTCGTGCTCGTCAGGCTTGTCTGCTGCGTTCCAATCAAGTAGTAGCGAAAGCATCTTGCCGTCAATATTAGAGCCATATTCATCCATAATATAAAATACAGCTCTTGCCGCGTCACCACGCACATTTTTAGGAGGTTCAATAACTCCCATGTCTGGATCAACTTCAAAATCACAGCCACCAGGGATGCGCGGATGTTTGTAAACTTTTTTACTATCGTCTTTTCCTATAACGTCAAAAAGGTAATTACTTCGGTCTTGGTTTACTTGCCCTATTGCAGGGTGCAAATTGTGTAAATCAGCTTCCATTAGATTAAATCTATCTGAATGCTTTCTGCACCATTTTCGAGACTTGCCAGGGCAGCCTGCGGCTTCTTTCATCCATGATGCAGGGAAGATATGCTCGACTTGAAGACCTTTCCTATTGCTAAAATTAACTTTGCAATAAAATGTTTTACCGCCATTTTTGTAGAGCTTTGGATAAATATATTTGTCTCTTGCATCATCATAATCTGGTATTTTCGTTTGGTCAGCAAATCCTACAAATGATATTAAAGCTAATAGCAACGTAGATATTCTTTTCATGAAATTGTCCTTGGCTTTTTAATTTTTACAATACAATTTAAATCATGGAAGTTCTTTAAGTTGGTACGCGATATTCCACATTTCTAATAATTCTTGATATTCAAGTATTTCTTCTTCTGAAGCTTCACCAGCCAACATTTTTTCCGATAAAAACTCCATTCTTTTAACTTGCTCTAATGTCATGTTTAGTATCCTTATTAAACAACACAAATAACGTCTGAATATTGCGTTTCGACTTGCTGTTCTTAGCAGCATACGAGCTATACAACATCTTTTTAGCTAAAGGTTTTGGTTACGAAAGTGTCCTAAACTTTTGTGCTGGTTGTTTTAATGTGTAGTCGTTTAAATAGCGATAGAACGCTTTGGCGTGTTTGTAGCCGCCATGTGACGAAACGACTTTTTTGCAGTTCACCACGTATATGTTTTTCTTTCTCAGTACATAGCTTCTATCTTCTGGGCCACAAAGTCCGAGTGCGGTGTCAAATTCCGCCGTTCGGTAAGCAACGTTAAGCACTCCATCACGGAAAGAATGGAAAACATGAAGGTGCTGACAACGCAGTGTTGAAGTATAAAACTCTTCGCCGGTTTCAAGGCACTCATTATCAACTGCTGGAGCCGTTGAAAAATAATTGCGAATAAGAGGCTTCTGAGCGCCTTTTAACGCTTTTAGTGTTACTCTGGCACCAAGACTATGGGATAACACGTCAATGCTTGCTGTTTGCGGCTCAAGCGTTGTTAGAAGCCTTCTAAACATGCGCGCTGCACTATCGGCTCGTCTTTTGGCTTTGTACCATTCAGCTGGATTGTCACATCCAGGCCATGAGTAACCTAGTATAAAATCGTAATGATTCCCGCCTTTAGTAGTCAGCTCTTTTTCTAACAATTCATAAGCATCATATGCTTCGTAAGGCTCATTGTTGTAGCCATGAACTAATATAAGCACTTTTTTTCCACTAACCGTAGCGGAGAGGTTACTCAGCGGGACTTTCTGTCCATTGTGGCTGTCGTTACTGAGATTGATGTCGTAAATGGTATGTTCGCCATTGGGCGCAATATCGTCTGGATGCGAAAAATCTTTGCGGGCACTAATGATATACATTGCAGCTCTCCTTAATTCCTTGCTTTAAATAAACGTAGTAGCAAATTAGGAAAGCTGCAAATGTAATATAAATTTAGCTAGTTAAATCTATTACATTAGTTTTTACAGTGTTTTTCGACTAAATAAATTATAAAAGGCTCAAGAATAATAAAAGCTGGCTTTAAATCCATAGCAGTATGATTCCAGTAAACTCCTGAATGCTTTGTACAATTTCCTTTAGTTGAAATATCAGAAACAACCCTTTTAAGTTCTGTTCTTGTCGTTTTTTCCTTTGTGTACTCATTTATTTTCGACCCTAAAAAATCAGGGAATGAAGTCGATGAGTTTCTTCCTATTAAGGCGGTGAACATTTCGAGAAAAGACCATGCACCAACGTAAGCAAGAACTGAATGTTTTTTGAGTGATATAGTGCATAAAGACGAGTACAAATGTTCTGGCTTATTTCCTGTCAATTGCTTTAAAGTGTTGTTTAACTTTTCAGAAAAAGAGACTCTATTTTCTGGAAGTGGTTCCAAAAAGCCGTTGTTATTGCTACTGCCAGTATTTGTATTCTGTGATGAATTGTTCTCATCAGAAGGTGCGCTACTTTGATTACCTTCAGGTTCAGGCATTTCGCCTTGTTGTGTTATTTCATCAGGAGAAGAAGGGGGTTCTGTTGACTCATTTTCCGGTATTGTATCAGAAGCGTTCAAACCATTAGTTTGCACTAAGCTGACGCCATTCTTGTTAATTTCTGCATGCAATTGCTTATCTAAAAGCTCTTTAACTATCGATTGATTATGTTCAAGTTTAGACACTTTATTTCGAAAGTAATTTGCTTGAAAGAGTAAATCAACATTGTAGTCCGTCGTCAATTTTTTACGTAGTTCATCATAGAGACCTTTTAAATTCTCATTAAAATTAGTCTTCATAAAATCGACAGGAAAAGTATCTAGATTTAATTCTCCGTATATACGCTGTGCGGCATATTTATTTTTAGTGCCTAGTAATAGCTCAGGTATATTACTTCTAACCGTAGTACCTTCTATAACTCGATTATTTCTAAGTAGTCGTAAACCAGGTTGCACATAGCTACCTGTTTCTCTCAACATAATAAATCCATGAACCTTCCTTGATTTATAAACGAAATCAAATGGTATTTTCCAGGTTACTAGGGCTTGCTCTTTAACATCACCATTTTTAGTAACAGGAGGGTACACCATTACTTTAGGCTGACTTAGCTGTGTTTTTTTCTTATTAGGTGAAAGTAACTTCCCATCATAATAAAATTCTATAGAAACTTTATTTCTATAGTTCATAAATGTTTCCGCAATGAAAGGAATGATCACATCTTGATAATGCTCTGCTGACTCAAAGCGAATATGGTTTCTTAGAATTATGTTGGTGTAGTGTTCTGACGCTGAAGCGTCAGTCGATATCACCTCGGCAGAACTTTGATTGTTTTTTAATAGTTTTTGTAACTCAAAATTAAAATCTAACTTTTCATTTTCACCTAATGCAGAAGTTTTGATAGACCAGTTATCAGTGAACCAAATTGAAGAACTCTTCATCCCGATCCCATAGACGCTTAGGCTATCAGTGGAGTGAATACCTAGTTGAACACCCAATCTTAGAGCTCTGTGGATATCTTCTCGTTTAATACCCCCTGCGTTATCTGAAATAACAATTTGATTTTCTTTGCTAGAAATCTCAATTTTTATATTGAGCTTTGGACTAGAGTCAGTATCTAATTTTGCAAGTTTTTTTTCACTATCTATAAATGACTGGATAGAGTTATCAATGAATTCAGCAAATGCTGTTTCAAGATCATAATTTAAATGTTGGAGAACACCATAAATTTGCATTTCAGGAGAAACATCTACTGAAAAGTTTTTGGAGGCTTTAGGATCATCCTTGCTCATTATTTTTTCCTTATTAAACTAAACTAAAATAACGTTCTGTATCAGGCAGTTTTCCATAATTTCAAGTTGGTTGCAATTAACTCTACAACTTTTGCATTAACTGCATTTCCTAGTGCTTTGAATGACTGAACTAAACCTTCAGGTAAGTTCTTTAACTCATGCAAGTTTTGGAGTTTGGCAGCTTCATGAGCTGAAATATATCGATTCTGTGATGGAATAATTGGTATCTGTGTGGGAGTCATAGATATTAATGATGGTGCTATTTCTGGTTTTAATATTCGAATGCCAGAGGCTCTAAACTGCACAATATGGTTATAAATGTTATGTTCATAGTGTTTTCCTCTCCATTCAAGTATTTGCCAGCTATTGTTTTCTTTATTTATTGATTTAGACCAATCATCGATTATTGCAGAATTACTCGAATATATTGAGCGACTATACATTACAGATTTTTCAAGCCAGTTAGCGACCTTTTTATTCTTTCTACAATAACTTGGTAAACGCTCCAATAATTCAGTCCATGTTTTACAATCAGACAAAGATGTACCATACGCACCTTTATATTCACGCATTTTACTCAAACTCAATGAACTAAAGTCCAATGGGTACGTAGCTCCAAACTCCGGTGCAACAAGAGAAACAGAAGAAAACTTACCTAAATTTATTTTTGAAAGTAATGACTGCCAATGCGCTAGTAATTCGACTTTTTTGGGTTCTAAAGTCTTGGATTCACATTTATCATCAAGAATATCAAACAACGACTGTTTATCTAGTTGCATATATTCAGGCCAAGTAAACTCCTCATCGGCTAATTTACTACCAACAATGAAAACACGTTTTCTATTTTGAGGTATCCCGACGTCTACTGGGGAAATAACCTTATATTCAAGTTTATAGCCTATTTTCTCGAATGAACTTTGCATATAGTCCCAAAATGAACCCTGAGCAATCGTAAGAACATTAGGTACATTTTCTAGAACAATAAATCTGGGTTTATGATGCTTAGCAATGCGTATAACATGATCGATTAGTTTACCTGACTCAGGGCATTCAGCTCCCTTTTTCTTTCCTGCTAATGAAAAAGGCTGACAAGGGAAGCCTGCGCACATAACATCATGCTCAGGTATGATTTTTTCATCAACTTTAGTAATGTCTCCGTGAGGTTTTATTCCATAGTTCTTAAGGTAGAGTTCTCTCAAATGAGGTTCAAGCTCGCAGGCAAACACACATTCATACCCACTATTTATAAAACCGGTGTGAAAACCACCAAGACCCGCAAATAAATCGATAAACTTCATATTAACTTCCTTGTAATGTTGATGCGTTGGCTATATCAGCGATATTTTTAAGTAAACCTCTTACCTGTTTTTCAATCAGAGGGTTACTTTGTACAGCTGCTTCTATTTGTAAAAATTCTTTCTTTAATTTCGACTCTTCTTGAATTTGATGTTTTGGTACATCTATTTTTAAAAAGTCGCATAGTTTTGATACACGCTCACTATTTATTTCGAAATTATTTTTTTTAATCCTCTGTACAAAATCTTTATCAAGGCGCGGAAAACCAGCTTGAATTTCTTCGGCATATTCAGCGTTAAACGCTTCACAGCATTGCCTTAAAGAAAGTCCTTGCTGAAAAAGTTCACTTTTAACCAGCTCCGCAATTTGAAAATTTGTAAGTTTGTTATAATTCATAGTCGTGTTTAATTAATGCAATTGTTATAAATGTATCAAATATGTACGACAGTACAAGTTAAAATTTAAACAAAGCGTTAAATTTTATTTTAAGGCTTTGAATAAAAATGAGTTTTATCAAAAGATTTATAAATGCTGTTGTTTAGTAATCAAGTGGTTATTGAATATTGAGTTAAGAATGGAATTAAACTGTAGAGTAGCTATTATTTAGAAATCTTCGAAACTAAGTATGTTTCTCAGAAGTTTTATTAACTAGCATTTTATCTGATACAACATTTTTTATTTTTTCTAATGTTGTTTAATTAAGAGTGCTTATCCATTTTTGTATTCTATCTTGATAAAAATCAGTCATCGCTTTTAAGCGTTTTTTATCATCAGTTTCATCAAATATATCGCGATTATGCGCAAATTTTTGCTTGTATGGCATTGTTGAGTTTTTGCGCCATGTCTGTCGGCTTTTAACGTAAGTTCCTAATTCCTTCTCTAATTCTCTAGGTAATTTTTTTAGGCCATCGCTGAAGATTATTCCCGCAAAACGATCATTTTTTTTAAGACGCTCAAACTCTAATATATAAGCAAAAGCAAACTTATATTTGAGCTCAAAAATTAAGAACTTACGACAACGTTTGATTTGCTTTATTCGATAATGAGGTGATGCTTGGCTATCAAATTCTCCTGGTTTTTTTTGATCAGTCATCACCCAGTTCGCAGGTGATTCTAAATCTCTTAATTTTGTCGGCACAATATTTTCTTTTGAGCCAAGATGCTTGCTCTCTTCTATGCTGACTGGAAGCCGTCTGTTTTTAATTGTGAGATTATTTATTTCAACGTTTGAAATAGCTGAAATGTAATTGTTGAGTGTTTTGGAATAGCTATGTTCAATATTGTCTGAGCCAGATTTTTTTAATGCTGACTCTGATGTAACCCTGTAACCACTTTCGAGTTTTCCAAGTTTTTCATTATTGGTGTTTACGCCGCTATTTCCGTGAGATAAAGCGTCTATTTCTCCAGTGCCGACATAAACTATAATTTTCTTTTTACCAGGATGTTTTAGCTCTCTTTTATCTATTTTTCTTATCGTTGTACCTTCCAATCCTTGATGTATTAATTCAGATTCATCAAACACCATATGTGTTATTTCAATTTGACTATCTGTTGCTCCACTCGATTTTATTTTGTCTTGGTTTTGTTCTTGATGAGTGTCGTCGTCACCATTACTAATCGAATGTTCGCTGCCTTTTTTGTTCGGCACAGGTTTCTTCTTGAATACAACACCATCTTCATATTCTTTGGCCTCACCTCTATTGTCGTTATCTCGTCCAAAAACTAAGTTTTTAAATGGGTAAGCACCTGAACAAGCTTCAATGCTTGAAACAAGTAACTGGTTACTATCAGCTATTGGTTTGGCCTCTACTTTCCATTGAAGGTTGCCATGCACAAAAGGCGCACAATATAGACTTAGTTTGCCGCTGGGTAGCTTTTTATGCGAGCTTTTTTGGTGAATTTCACAATAACGTTTTTTTGCATATTCACTGTAAAATATTCGGCCAACATGTGGCGCAACAATGTCATACATTTCCGCTCTTAAATGAACGTAATTGATCCTATTGTCAAACTCTTTGATGGTTTCTATGGAAAGCTTCTTGTGGTAAAGAACGTTTGTACCTTTACCGCTCATTGCTGCTTTAAGAAGGCATGAGTGAGGTAGATAAAATGCGGCGATAGCTGTTGCCGGAACGACAAGCTCTACGCTTTCTTGTGTTTCTCTGTTGAATGCCTGGCATCTCATAGCCCATTGCTGATGATATTCACGACTCAAAAGTTCGTATTTTTCAAATATAGTTGGAGATAGGATTGTACTTATTGGTTCTAGCTTTAGTTTTGGATCTAATGACAATGAGACAACAAATTTTTTTCTGCGATTGCGATCTGTTTTTTTTTGAATCTTGCCATTTTCGTCAAAAACGTCACCTCTTTTGAATACGCTGAGGATACCTATATTTGTAGGTTCAACGACGAATGATTCGGCTTTAGCTTTGTTCTCTTTTTTATCAAAACCAGTAATGGTGGTGTTTAAGAAAGACTCTTGATTACTGTTAAATGTTAATTCACCGAAGGAGAAGAGTAAGTTACATGGATGAAGTGGTTTGCTTATATAGAATGATAGTGAACGACCTTTTTTCAATGTTACCTTACCTTGGTTAATATCGCTTAATGGACTGATTTAATGATACTAAGGGCGGTAAGCTAATTTTTCCAGCTAAAAACTCGCATTAAGTGTGTCTCTTGTTTCACCTGTGAAGCAAACTTACTTTTTAGTCTCTTCGGTATTTTAAAAGATCGGTCTTTTCCGAGTATTTCTCCGATATTTGGTTGCGAGGGCGCATATCCCATTTTTATTAACAGTTTTATTGCTTGGGTAATTTCATCTTCACTAACATGACAGTACTCTTTGCTGAGCTTGGTTCGCATGACCTGATGTAACCAGTAAGGCCATTTATGTCTTGTCTCTTGATAAAAAGCACTTTGGCAGAAGTATTGGCTCTTATGCAGTGCAACAAGATTTTCCGGCCACTGTGATAATAGTCTTGCAATAATACTCATTATTTCGAACCTGATACTTAACGACAGGGTTGTGTAATCAGGTCGTTGGTCTTTTAACTGATCGCATAATAAGCAGAAGATGGAACGCCTAATTCCTTTGACTAAAAATGCGAGCCCTTTAAAGAGTAGAAAGCTGTGGATATCGAGTGATTGCCACTTAATCCAATGTTGTTCGTTTGCCGTGATAATTTGCTTAGTTAAAGAAATGAGAGCTGTATCATTAACCTTGATTATCGGAGCTTTTGTTAAAAGTACTAGGCACTTGTCACACCTGAGCATTGAATCATGACGAACATCTAGCCTATGAAAATTGATTGGTTCTGCGCATCTAAAGCATCGGTCATAAAGTTTTATATTGTGCTTTGGACAAACCGTAACATGAGCTAATCGCCAGTGCCGACGATAGTATGGTGACTCTTTAAGACATAACGGGCAATATTGGAGCCAAGGTTTTGTTTTTCTAAAGCCAACTAGTGTGGTATTGAGTAGTGTGATTTCTGAATTGTTATTGGGAGTGCGTTCGATACCGTAAAACTTGTATTGTGGCATCAAGAGTTTAGTGATTTGGCTCTGAGGGTATGGGGTGATACTACATATTACTGAAAGGTGTTTATCATCAAGATATTTATCAATATCTTTCGCCCATAAGTTTGTTTGAAAGTGATGTTTAACAAATAAATATGGGTCACATAGATTTTCTCTTGCGAGCCTTGAAAGCCATGATGAAAGACATTCATCACCGTAAGGCTTCGGCCAGCTCAACAGCATTTTAAGTTAGACTTTTCTTCTTACTTCTGGAGCTATCCAATCTATTTTAGAGAGCGTTTTAAGCGTAATTTGCTCTTCGCCGTTTTCAATCGCGTACTTCGCCGCTCTTTTTAAAATAGCGTCAATTTCGCCAATCCAGCCCCCACTCATGGTATAAATCTCCATCGCAATATCTTGTTGTTGTAAATTGGATGGGGCTCTAAGTGGTATTATTTTTTCGAATGTAGCTAAGAGCTTTCTGTATTCGGAGCTGAGCTGCCATCGAGGCAATACTATTGGTTCAAACCTATTGGCGAGTTGGTTATCAGATAATATCGCTGTATGTGCTTCTTGCGTACCAGCCCCAATAATCGAAATTTGGCATCGATTACCTATATATTTAAGGGCATCTAACATTTGTGCTTTTTTGAGCTTCGTCGTGTTCATTAAAACGTGAAGCTCATCAATCAACAAAACTTTTACTTTGTATAATTCAATAGCATCAAATGCTAACTGTGCTTTAACATCTTTTTTTGACGAATAACTGTAAGTGATGTGAAGAACATTCAGTATTTGAGTGTAAATAGTGTCAGGGCTAGCATCTGGCGGTATTTCAATGAAAATGACCGGTACGACCATTTTATCCTCATAAGGACACTCATAAGGTTGATGCGACTTTAAGAATCGCTCTAATAGAAAAGACTTACCATTATTGGTATGAGACTTAATAAGTAAATTGGGCATTCTATGAGTTTTAGGATGATTTAATATATCTTCCATGCGTTTTAGTGTGTTATTTGCGTTTGAATAACCTATCCAACGGCGCTTTAACGTTTCATGAATGCGCTCTTTAGCGGGTAAGTCGGCAATATGCAGAACTGATTTGTGTAAATGTTTCATATTAAATATCTATATCAATATCGTCGAAGGGCTCTTCAATTGACCAATCAGGTTTGATGACTTCTGGTGCCTTTGGTGCGACATGTTTTACTGATTGTTTTAACTGGGTTTTACGTTGTGCTGCACGTCGAGTGGCTTTAGTTGATTTTTCTGCTTGCTCGGAAATAGCTAGTAACTCTCGGTGTGCTTCGATAATTTTTTGCTCGTCAATTTTACTTTTGCCTTTTTCTCTTAGCAGCTTATTTATTTTGGTGAGTTCAAAACGAGTCATATTCTCTGCGGTGCGCTCTACTCTTGGTATTTCAATGTAATCTTGAGTATCGGGATCTAAGAAGTAGATATGATTAATTTGGTGTAGCTCATATTTGATAATGTACTTACCGTCTTCAGCATCGGACTTTACGTTGATCCATTTTGCTATCGCTGGATGGAAGTAGTGAATATTATCAATTGAAATGCCGTAACGTTGCACTGAGCGCTTTACATAAGGCAAAAAATCTAGATAGAGTCTGCGTTCATCTTCTACAAATTCTGGTAAGCCAGTAGGGGGATTGTCGTTATGGCTCTCAAACAAACCTTCTTCAAACTTAGAAATGGGAGACTGTTTTAAATCGCTATGAGTTCTTTGATGATAGTACTTAGTGATATATGTTACGAGCCATTTCTGAAACTCTGAAAACGTAAAAATAGCTCGTCCTTCAGAGTCATAATCTAGTTTGTCTTGAGGGTTTTTAAAGGTTGTTCCGCGTAGGTTGTTTAAATCGTTCTTTACTGTACGCATCAAACGCTCAACATGCCCGCCAAAATCAGGCCGACTCAATGGCCGCCAGTTAATTTGAATGCCATAGTTGAAGCAAGCATGGTCGAGGGATTTGCTTCTAAAATCAGCACCATTATCTGCATGGATAACTCTCATTATTCCCCATATAGGCCATTCGGTCGTAATACCTTGATGAGATAACCAGCTTTCTTTACGAGAGATAGCGTGTGTTATACACATACCAACAGTTGTTGCGCTTGGGGCTTCTAAAGCAAGGTAGTAACCAACAATAGCTCGACTATAAACATCGATAGCAAACGTTACCCAAGGTCTGCATATTGGCAGTCTTTCTTTATCATCAACCAGCATGACGTTTGGCTTGGTATGATCTATTTGTATAACATCGAGAGGGTAGTTTCCCTGTGGGAACTTGCTTATTTTCGGGTCAAATTGTTGAGCTGCAATTGCTTTGCTAAAACGTTTTTGTGTTTGAATTTTAGGAGCTGTTTTTTTAGCTCTTCTAGAGTACGTCTTATATGAACAGGGGGTTACACCCGCATTTAAGCAGTCAACTTCATAACTTTTATACGCGACACTAATATCAGGGCGCTCAGGAACAAGGTAGTGTTTTTCAATGCTTTCTTGAAGAATGAGCTCTTGTTCTTGGTTAAGCCTTGATTTGCCTGAATCGATCCGTTTAATACGAACGAGAGAAGAAACTTTTCCTGAACTTTTATAACGTTTTATCCAACGGTAAATCGTTGCTCTTGATGTCCCCGATTTTTCTGCAACGCTAATAACATCTTTTGTTGTTATTTTGCTTTCAAGCGCAAGTAAAGGCTGAATCGTTTTATATCGGCTTTCTGCAAGTTGCCAATCTTTTTCTGATAACAATAAACTGTCAATATCATTTCGTTTTGAGGCATCATCTTCCTCGTTTACGGGAGTGATGTTGGCAATATTGATACGTTCCAATTCATCTGTGGCAAGGTTGATAGCGAGCACATATTGCAAGTTAACAACTTTATGTAATCTATATTTCTGCTGCCCAACAGCAACGATAAGACCGGGTTGTAGCGCGACTGTTAACATACTGTGCTCCTTAGCTCGCTATCGAGCATCAATGCTGAGTCCATTGATAAAGGTAAATTTAAGTCAACTGAAATAACACCACTATAAATCATGCGCCAAAGTACAGGCATTGCCTCGGCTTGCTTGATTTTGGATGAGAAGGTTGCTGCCAATAACTCTTTTGGTGTTGCATCCCCCAAATCGACGAATGAGCGTAATATCGCATCCCTAAAAGCTTCTTCTGAATGAGATACGGTAAGGTTAAATCGAGATAAAAACTCTAAGTTTTTTAACCTTTGGGTTCTAATTTCTTTATCTGTAATTATTTTGAATTTATAGCCTTGCTGATTGCAGTACTTTATTGCTGCCTTGAACTTAGGTTTTAATTTGTTGAAGTTTTTTTGTAACTCACTACGGTATTTGACTTCGTAAATCACCGTCTTTTTATTGTTGTAAGTAACCATAAAATCAGGTGTATAAGTTCTGTTTCCCTCAAGCCCAATTTTAATTGGTTGCTCTAAAAAATGAGTGACATGTGGGTCACTGTCTAGGATTAAGACAAAATCCCTCTCTAATGAAGATTCGGCATCTACCATTTTATTGAGTTTTTTGCTTGGAACTTTGGCTGTTAAGTTGGCATAGCCCGCTTTAATTTTTCGTTGCGCAATCGACATTTGTAATACAATCTCAAAAATTCTGTCACACAGAAAAAAAGTATCATTTTCTATGTCTAAGCAGTATCAAATAATTAGTCAGAAAATGTAAATCAACTCTTATTTAGGCTTTATATTCTCAGATAGATTGTCTTTTGTCAGAGTTTGAACGCAAAGTACTCGATGTACTGCGAGAGCCGATGGAGTCGGGTGAAGTGACGATTTCCAGAGCGCTCAGTAAACAAACCTTTCCCGCCAATTTTCAGTTAGTTGCGGCGATGAACCCATCACCAACTGGATTTTACAACGATAACCGCAGTACGCCAGAACAAGTGTTGCGTTACTTAAGCAGGTTGTCAGGGCCATTTCTCGACCGTATCGATATTCAAATTGAAGTGGCACGTTTGCCAAAAGGGATGTGGGCTAATGACGACAGTCGAGCAGAGACCAGTGCTGAAGTTCGACAGCGGGTTGAAGCCTGTCACCAACGGCAGATCAAGCGACAAGGGAAAGTGAATGCCGAGCTAAGCAGTACGGAGCTGAAACAATACTGCCGCTTGTCGGCAAATGACAGTGAATTTTTAGAATTGGCGATTGAAAAACTGAGAATGTCGACCCGAGCTCACCACAAAATTCTCAAGATAGCTCGCACCTTGGCAGATATTGAAGCGAAAGCCGATATTGAGCACGAACACTTGATTGAAGCGCTGTCTTATCGCGCCATGGATCGAATCTTACGGCATTTGACCGAGCAAGTAGCCTAGTGCGTTTACCAAGCAGGTAGTTCTAAATTTGCTTAGTTATTGACTAATAGACTGCAAAAACGCTTGCACTAAAGGTTGCTCTTTACGGATGTTAAGACAGCAAATACCGAGCTCAAATGGCGCAATATTGTGTTTTTCTGATAAGTAATAAACGCGGTCTTTCACCGGACTGTTATCAACCACTACTTTCGGCGCAATGCCGACACCACAGCCTAGCGCCACCATACTGACAATCGCTTCATGACCTGAAACCGTCGCGTAAATATTGGGTTTGCCAAATTGTAATTTTCGATACCATTGCTCGAAGCGCGAGCGCGCTGAACCGTGCTCAGGCAAAATAATCGGTACTTGTGACCAGTTAATTGATTCTGCTTGCAGCACTTGTTGGGTATGACAAGCCACCGTTGGGGCAATTAATGCCAACGGGATTTGGGCAATAGGGTGAAAGTAATAACTGCCTGATAAATTATCCGGCTTGGCGGCAATCGCCAGATCGACCGCTTGTTGCTGAACTTGTTGCAACGCGTCTGCGGCATCACCTGTGGTTAGCATAATTTCTACCAAGGGATGTTGCTGGCGAAAACTGTCAATTAACTTTGGCAAATGGCTATAAGCTGCGGTGACTGAACAGTAGATATGAAGCTTGCCGGTTAACTCGGCTTGTTGTTGGTTGAGCTTTAATTGCAGCAGTTGGTATTGCTCAAGATATTGATCGGCAAACGCTTTTAATTCAATACCGGCGCTGGTCAAACTAACACTGCGGTTATCGCGGTGCAGCAGTGTACAACCCAACTCTTGCTCGAGACGTTGGATCGCTCGGCTTAACGTGGAGGGACTGACATGGTAAAGCTCGGCAGTTTGACTAAAATGTAAACTAGTCGCGAGCTGTTGGAACATTTTAAGTGATTTAGTATCCATGTTTTCGCCAGAGTGCTAAGTAATATCTCATGCTGCAATACTTGATGTTGCGATTTTTGCAATATAGTAGTGCAAATATATCATTTTAAGCAACGGGTTGCTTGAGGTATGCTCAGTTTCATCGAATAAAAGCAAGTTATGTGATTATCGCTGAGTCGGTAGCACAAGTGTTAACAACTAATTTTAGGAAACCATCATGGCTAATTATTTTAATACCTTGAGTTTACGTGAGCAGTTAGCTCAGTTGGGCAAGTGTCGTTTTATGAAGCGCGAAGAATTTGCTGACGGTTGTAACTTTATCAAGGGTTGGAACATCGTTATCGTTGGCTGTGGTGCTCAGGGCCTCAACCAAGGTCTTAACATGCGTGACTCAGGTCTAAATATTTCATACGCATTGCGCGAAGCAGCGATTGCTGAAAAGCGTCAGTCATACCAATGGGCGACTGAAAATGGTTTCAACGTTGGCACATACGAAGAACTAATTCCTGAAGCAGATTTGGTGCTTAACTTAACGCCAGATAAACAGCATACCTCTGCCGTAAGTGCAGTAATGCCATTGATGAAGCACGGTTCAACACTAGCTTACTCTCACGGTTTCAACATTGTTGAAGAAGGTATGCAAATTCGTTCTGACATCACAGTTGTCATGGTTGCACCTAAGTGTCCAGGTACTGAGGTACGCGAAGAATACAAACGCGGCTTTGGTGTACCAACCTTAATCGCGGTTCACCCTGAAAACGACCCTCAAGGCAACGGTTTAGCGATTGCTAAAGCATACGCGTCGGCAACCGGCGGCGACCGCGCTGGTGTACTTGAGTCATCTTTCATTGCCGAAGTGAAATCTGACTTAATGGGTGAGCAAACCATTTTATGTGGTATGTTGCAAACAGGTGCTATTTTAGGCCACCAACAATTAGTGGCTAACGGCGTTGATGCTGGTTATGCCCGTAAACTAATTCAATACGGCTGGGAAACCGTCACTGAAGGTTTGAAGCACGGCGGTATCACTAACATGATGGATCGCCTGTCAAACCCTGCCAAAATCAAAGCTTTTGATATGGCTGAAGAGTTAAAAGATATCTTGCGTCCACTATTTGAAAAGCACATGGACGACATTATTCAAGGCACTTTCTCTCGTGTAATGATGGAAGATTGGGCTAACGACGACAAAAACTTGTTAACTTGGCGTGCGCAAACTGCTGAAACATCGTTTGAGCTAGCACCAGATTCAGACGCAGAAATTACTGAGCAAGAATACTACGACCGCGGTATTTTCTTAGTTGCCATGGTTAAAGCTGGTGTTGAATTGGCGTTTGAAGCCATGGTTGCATCAGGCATTATTGAAGAATCAGCTTACTACGAGTCGCTACACGAAACACCATTGATTGCTAACTGTATTGCGCGCAACAAGTTATACGAGATGAACGTAGTTATTTCAGATACCGCTGAATACGGTAACTACTTATTTAGTCACGCCGCAGTGCCATTATTATCAGACTTTGTTAGCAAGCTAAGCTTAGAAGATTTAGGTGAAGGTTTAGCGAGCTCGTCAAATGGTGTTGATAACGTTCGTTTAATCGAAGTTAACGAAGCGATTCGCAGCCACGGTGTAGAAATTGTAGGTAAAGAGTTACGCGGTTACATGACAGATATGAAGAAAATTGTTGAAGCCAATTTATAATATTTGTCAAAAACCTCTATTTGCATAATTATGCAAATAGAGGTTTGAAATTAAATGATATTTAAAACGCCGAATCAGTCGATTCGGCGTTTTTATTTTCTCCTTTTTTGACCTTAATCACGAGAGCCAAACAAAGTCTAGTGAGCACTTTTGATAGCAACATTTTTGATAAGCACTTGGTATAAACCTGTGACCTGAGTATAAATGGGAGCACAATCGCGAACAGTTGCTTACATTTTTACTGAGTACAAAAAACTATCATCCGGTCTACTATATACCCAAACTACCTCAAGATGCATGATTCAGCGCTATCACAGGGACTTAACATCAAGGCGCAGCTAGCAGGAATGGTTACTCCCTTTCAATTAGCTGCAACGCAGAGAGTAAGTTCCTGTGAAGCGCCCGAAGGGTTGGTTTAAAAGACAATTTGTGCGGCGTTATTGATTTTAACAAGGGAACAACCATTCTTTGCAATCAATGCCTTGCCCAAATCGCTTTTAACTCCAACTGAACAAGCATCTTGAGGTGGACTGGGTATAAGCTAGACAATACGGTGTTTAGGGGAGCAGGCTATGTTAACAATGGTTGTGCCTCGGCTGAGGCTAGTGGTTATTTTTCTCGTTAGCTTATTAGTTAATACGCTAGTTGTTCGGCCATTACCGGCGGTTGAGTTGATGTTCGATTATCAAAGCCACTTTAGTGATGAGCAGAAAAAGCAGCTCAAAACTTGGCTGGAACAAGGAAAGCAAGCTGTTGAAAATAGTATTGCACCAATTCCACAACAACAATTGAAAGTGACTTTGGTTCAGCAGAAGACCCGCACTGAAGTTGTGCCTTGGGGACAAATCGTGCGAGGCAATCCCGACAGCGTAAAGCTGCACGTTAGTGATCGTGCCTCTCTTTATGCTTTGACCAACGACTGGACGCTATATCACGAATTATCTCACCTGTACCTGCCGTATTTAGACTATCCATCGTTTTGGCTCAATGAAGGATTTGCCACTTATATGCAATACATTGTTATGTACCAAGCGGGTTTGTTATCGCGAAAACGTTTTATTGCTCGAGTGAAGGCAGGCTTTGAGCGAGGTCGGCGCAAAACACTCACTAAACCCGGTAAGCTTAATCGGGTTTCTGCTGACATGTGGCGATTGCGCGCTCATAAGCGGGTTTACTGGACTGGCGCGGCTTATTTTTTGGAGGCTGACTTAGCACTTCAGCAACGGGGTAGCAGGTTAGCAAATGTTATTGCGGCATACAGTGATTGCTGTCGTCGCGATAATAGCCGCGGTATTTATCTTGCCAGGCAGCTTGATCGGTTAAGCGAGAGCAAAATTTTTAGTCAATTGTTTAATCAGTATCGCGAGCGGATTGATTTTCCTACAGTGACTAACGACCAGCTTGAAAAAATTGCTGATTACTATCAAGCCCATAATGGTTAGCCCGTTGACTTGCTAAGTAATAGCCCTACCATAGATGCTATTAAAGCAAGTAACTCAGGTGTAGTTGAATGTTGCGAATTTACCATTATTGGCTTTTTGCCGCTCTTATCTCGGGTTTGTTAGTCACCAAGTCGGTGCTCGCTCAAACAGAATCTGGATATGCCCAAACCAAATACCCTATCGTGTTAGTACACGGCTTTTTTGGTTTTGATGATGTGCTCGGCATTGATTACTTCTATCACATTCCCGAACAACTCAATCAAAACGGCGGGCAAGTTTACGTTGCTGCGGTTTCGGCTGCCAATGGCTCAGAGCTTCGAGGAGAGCAGTTGCTGAAACAAGTTGAGTACGTTTTAGCGTTGTCTGGCGCCAGTAAAGTGAATTTGTTCGGTCACAGCCAGGGGGCACAAACTAGTCGATATGTCGCATCGGTTAAACCTGACATTGTCGCTTCAGTCACTAGTATTGGCGGGGTTAATTGGGGTAGTAAAGTAGCTGATTTGATTCAGCAACGAATTGATAACGATCCTAAACGTCAAGCTCGTGCTGAAAAAGTAGCCAATGCACTGGCGACAGTCGTTGAATTATTCTCTGGTCATAAAGAATTACCGCAGGATTTTTTAGCGAGCTTATCTGTGTTGACAACAGCGGGTACTCAAGCGTTTAACCAAAAGTACCCTGAAGGAGTGCCGGAGGAATATTGCGGTGAGGGGGAAATGTTGGCAGACAATGGTGTTTATTATTTTTCTTGGAGCGGTGCTGATCCATTTACTAATATTTTCGACCCTTTTGATGGTGCGTTATTAGCGACAAGTTTAGCGTTTGATGAAGCTAATGACGGTTTGGTCTCTGCGTGTAGCAGTCATTTGGGTAAAGTACTGAAAGATAATTACCAGATGAATCACCTTGACCAGCTTAATCACAGCTTTGGTATTCATCACTTTTTGGAAACTGATCCTGTTGCTATTTATCTACAACATGCAAATCGACTGAAAAACATGGGGTTATAAATGGTTTGGCGTTTGGTTGTGCCGATATTAGCGGCAATAGTTCTATGGCAAGGCTTTGCTTGGTTAAACTGCCCAACGAGGGCAAATAATGTTGAAGGGGCATCGGCATTGAAAGTCTCAGTGCCAACGCTTTCATCAGACCAACCTTGGTTGCAAGCACGACTCAAAGTTTTGTTTGACTATTATATTTTAACCTATCAAGGGGACGAAGTGGCAATGCAGGCTGCTTTTAAAAAAAATTGTGCCGAGCTAACGCAGTGCCAGAACATCAATGAATTGTTTCAACGCTACTTAACGTATAAAAAGTCTTTGGTGAGCGCAGCAAATTCAAAAGACGATAGTCAACTAGCAAACACATTAGTCCAACTCAATAAGTTGCGATCATCACATTTTAGCGAACAGGAATTACTTGTGCTGTTTCCTGAGCAGGGAGAATGGCAGCAAGCTGCACTTGAGCGGCAAAAAATAAGACAAGACCAAGCGCTAACCAGCGAACAAAAACAGCAACGATTGGTGAATCACCTTCAAGAATCAACCAATCTTGAAACCGCTAAATCGAGTTTGACACTTGCACAAGTTATTAAGCTGTCGGAGCAAGGGCAGTTAACTGATGATAACTATCAGATTTTGGCAACTCAGTTTGGCCAACAAGTAGCCCGTCGCTTAATTGCTACAACTCAGCAGCAATCGCTGTGGTTACAGAAAGTTGAACAGTATCAGCAACAAGTGGAGCAATTACAGCAGCAGTATCACTTAGATAGTGAGCAGTATTTATCTCGGGTTAATAAACTAGAGGTAGACATGTTTTCACCAAATGAACGTAAGCGATTAGCTGTGATCTCAACGTTACCTAACTAACTTTTTTGAACGTTATTTGTTCAATTTGTTGTGGTTATAAATTCAACAAATTTGACCTCTGACCAGTAATGTGTATTCTCAAGGTTGTACTAAATAAATTTGAACGTTAGTACAAACAAAAAGCTCCCCAAAGAGGGAAATAATAAAACGAGGAATATACAAATGAAAAAACTAATTACCTTGTTGTCAGCCGTGTTATTGCTGGCGACAAGCGTTGTTAACGCAAAAGGTTACACTGAAACTAAATATCCAATCGTGTTAGTGCACGGTATTTTTGGCTTTGACGATGTCCTTGGCGTTGATTATTTTTATCGAGTACCAAGTGCGCTAACTAGAAGTGGTGCTAAAGTTTATGTTGCCAAAGTCTCTGCCGCTAATAGTTCTGAACTGCGTGGTGAGCAATTGCTTGAACAGGTTGAATATGTATTAGCATTAACTGGCGCAGAAAAAGTTAATTTGTTTGGTCATAGCCAAGGTGCTCAAACTGTTCGTTATGTCGCCTCTGTACGCCCTGAGTTAGTGGCTTCGGTAAGCAGTATTGGCGGTGTAAACTGGGGAAGTAAAGTGGCTGATGTTATTCGCGGACAAATTGAACCTGGCTCTATTTCTGAAACAGTGGCTGCGGGCATCACGAATGGCTTTGCAAGTTTAGTTGAACTGTTTTCTGCTAACTCTGGATTACCTCAAGACGCTATTGCGGGCCTAGAGGTATTGACCACTGCGGGTAGTCTTGCCTTTAACGCAAAATATCCTGAAGGCATTCCAAGCCAATACTGCGGTGAAGGTGATATGCTTGCCGACAATGGCGTTTACTATTTTTCTTGGAGTGGTGCCGATCCATTCACTAACATTTTTGACCCACTTGACGGCCCACAATTAGCGTTAAGCTTGGCGTTTGATGAGCCTAACGATGGCTTAGTTGCTGCCTGTAGTAGCCATTTAGGCAAAGTATTAAAAGATAATTACCGCATGAACCACGCTGATGAAATTAACCATAGCTTTGGTATACATCACTTTTTTGAAACTGATCCGGTCACTTTATATCGCCAACAAGCAAACCGATTGAGAAATATGGGTTTGTAGTATGCGTTTGCTAGTTATTTTGCTAGCGGCGTTGGTATTGCTGTTTTGGCAATACCAACGCGGACCTGAGCAAACTGTAGAAAAAAATGAACCTGCGGCCAATCACTCACTGAGTCAATTAACAGGTGCCGATGTTAGCCATCAAGCTGACCGTTATAAAAAGGTGGATATTAGTACTAGTGTGCCGAGCTTGTCGGTCGAGCTAGATTGGTTACAAGCGCAGCTGATCGACTTGTTTGACTACTATTTAGTTGAATTTGAAGGCGATGAAGCTGCTATGTGGCAAGCTTTCGCTAAACATTGTGTTTCATTGGTGAGCTGCAGTGATATTACTAATTTGTTTGAGCGTTATGTCGAGTATAAAAAAGCACTAGCCGATATTGATACGCCAATTGAGCAGATTGTCGCACAAATTAGCCAACGATTAGACTTAATCAATCAAACCCGCTTGCGATTTTTTTCCGCGCGAGAAATTGATGTTTTGTTTGCTGAACAAACCCAATGGCAAAATGATGCGCTTGAGCGAGTTGCTATCAGAAGTAATGACAAATTAACTAATGAACAAAAACAAGCCCAGTTGCAAGCTCACTTTCAGCATTTAGATGAAAAGGCGCAAGCAGCGATTGCTCCTAGTGTATCGCTAGAGCAAGTCACTGCATTTGCCCAGAGTAAACAAGTTAACCATGATGACTATAATCAACTCGCTGCCGAATATGGCGCTCAAGCCGCCGAGCGTTTAATTGCCGTCAGTGAACAACGACGAGCATGGCGAGACAAAGTTAATCAATATCAAGAGCAATTAAAGCAGATCAAAGAACAGTATCAAGAGCAACCAGTTGCACTTGAGCAAGCTGCGGATGGGTTACGCAATGAAATGT
This sequence comes from Endozoicomonas sp. G2_1, assembly GCF_017744155.1. Classification (GTDB taxonomy): domain Bacteria; phylum Pseudomonadota; class Gammaproteobacteria; order Enterobacterales; family Alteromonadaceae; genus JAGHQT01. The sequence continues at coordinate 203,980 of NZ_JAGHQT010000005.1, forward strand.
TTACGGGAAATGAAATCAAGCGCTTGCAAGTTTACCTCAAGCAATAATGTGAATTTGCTCATGTACTTGGTATTTCAAGTGCTTAACGGTATGCTAGAGGTCTAACCAGTTCGCGTGGATAATTTTCTATGAACAAAGCCTATGTGTTACAAAAGCTCGCCCATTACTGGACGCATGAAATGCCATTTAACCGATTGCTTGGTTTCAATATCACTCGTTTTGATGCAGACCAGTCAGAGTTGATATTTAGTTGGCAAGACAAGCTTATTGGCAATCCGATGCAGCAAATTTTGCACGGTGGTGTCACCGCATCGGCGCTTGATCTTGTTGGTGGAGTGGTTGCTGCTGCCAATATTATTGATCAGCTAGAAGAACTCTCTGATCAAGCAGTAATGCAAAGTTTAACTAAGCTCGGCACTATTGATTTGAGAACTGATTACCTGCGCCCAGGCCGAGGGCAGGAGTTTATCGCCACCGCCAAAATTATTCGCAGTGGCAGTAAGGTCGCTGTTGCAAGAATGGAGTTACACAATGAACAAGGCGACCATATTGCCTTTGGTACTGGTACTTATATGGTCGGTTAGCTGTAAATGGCTAGTTTTTTGCTCGCGTTTGTAGTTGGCTAATTGTCTTGCTCTTGCTCCTGTTCTAGCGCTTGAGCTTTGAGTTGACTGTAGTCATCACTCTTTTGCTTAAGCAGCTTGTCGACATAGCGAACCATTTTTATTTTTTGTTGGATACTACTTTCTAAAAACTCTTCTACTTCTCGCAAATTGTCGGTGAGGCGCTTTAAGTTATCTGCCGAGTATTCATTGCTGCTATTGCCGCCAACAGGTGCTGATACTTCATTATTTGGTTGCTTACCATGCAAAGAACCCGTTAGCTCTATCGACATTTCTTCCGCAACTTGTTCTATGGCAGTAACATCAATTTGATTGTGCTCTTCCAAGAAGCAAAACAATAATAAGCGGTCGACAAAAATATTAATCTTGCGCGGTATTCCTAAAGTTTTCTCGTGAATTAAGGCAAAAGTATCTTCAGCAAACAAATTATCATTATCGCAACCCGCTTGATGTATGCGATGCAGGATATACTTTTTAACTTCGTCAACTGACAATGGCTTGAGATGTGCTGAAGCAATAATACGCTGACGGAATTGCTCCATATTCGGTGCTTGAATAATGTCTTTGAGCTCTTCTTGCCCCAATAAAAAGCTTTGTATTAGTGGCTTATTGTTGAGTTGAAAGTTAGACAGCATGCGCAACTCTTCAACCGTTTCAGCTGGTAGGTTTTGTGCCTCGTCAACAATCAGTAATGCTCGTTTACCTTGTTTGTTTAAGTTAATTAGAAAGCTTTCGATAGCTTGCAATAAATCAGCTTTGCTATGACCTTGTGCGGTAATTTGAAACTCGGCAATCACAAGCTCGAGCAACTCAAGCGGATTGAGTTTGGTTGTCACTAACTGCACAGCGACAATACTGGAATCGCCAATATTGTTTAGTAAGCTGCGAGCTATGGTCGTTTTGCCGGTACCAATTGGGCCAGTTATGACAATAAAGCCTTCGCATTGGTCTAAGCCATATTGTAGATAAGACAGTGCTCTTTGGTGGTGATTTGAAGCAAAGAAAAAGCGAGGGTCTGGACTCAATTGAAATGGTTTTTCTTTGAAACCGTAATAACTTTCGTACATCGAATTAAAAATCTTTAGTTAAGGTAATAACAGCTCTGGTTTCTTCATAAGTGAGCAATTGATCAGATGAGTTTCTATCAACCATTTGTAGTGAAATTACGCTATTTAGTGTCCTGGCTAACCGTCGGTTGTAACTAATGGACAGCGTGCGGTAATAGTCGTCTTGTCCCAAGCTACGTATTTGATTTTTATCAAGCTGTGTATGATTGAAGTTGTAGGTTAGTGAGGCCGTACTTTTGCCACTAATCGTTCGCGTAATCTCGAAAGTTGCATCAAACCGGTTGTCTTCGATGTTAGTGGTTAAGCTTTCTCTGCGATTGTGAGAAAAACGCAAATCAAAATTTGTTCTCGCAAGGCTTAGTTGAGATTGCCAACTTAACTCTTTATTTAATGAAAATTCATTACCTTCTATCAATTGTTGCTCAAATACCTGAACGAGCTGGGCGTCTGTTGGTGTAATCGTCGCTCCTTGAGACTGAAAGCAATCTGTTAAGCTATTTGAAGTTGTTTCAAAATCTAATGGACAGAAAAAGTTACCAACGAGTACACGCTGAAAAGTGTTGCGATCAAACGCCCTCAAGCTTTCGTTATAACTCACGCTATTAGTCAGTCTCTTGGTGCGATGAGTAAAGTCGAGTAAGTAGGTATCTCCAAAAAATCTTTTGCTATATTCGGCACGCAAAGATGTTCTAGCTGATGGTTCCCACTCAATTGTTGCTGCGACGTAGTCATCATTTTCTTCGTCATCGACAACAAAATTATAAGAGGCGCTAACTAGAAGATGAGAGGATAGCTTTGTGCTAATACCTACACCTGTCGCATCTCCAGAATTTTGCTGAGGTTGGCTGATGTTGCCACTGACGTCTTCATTGTAGAATCGAATAAAAGGGTTTATCTTGGATGGTGTACGCCAGCCTACAATCGCATCAACAATATGTTGACGACCTGTTATTTCATTGTTTTCTTGATCAGAATAGGTTGCATTGATGCGCCAGAAAATCGCTTGGCTTGAATTTGTAGACTGGCTGGTAAGTGTTGTTTCAATGCGATTATTATCACCAATATTATCTTCACTTGTTTGTCTTGATATATTAGAGGTTAGGTTTAACTGATACTTTAAGTTTTCTACGTTGTAACTCAGGCCAGACTGAAAATTTCTAATTTCAATAGTGTCGCCTGATACGATATCTGCAAGGCTATTGCGAGCACCATTGCGAGCACCGTTTCTAATGTTAGCGTTGGCGGTTAAAGCAAGACCATCAGGCCATAAAAATAATCTACCGTCAGCCTCTAGTGTTCTAAAACTGTCATCGAGGTCATGGTTGTGGGTATAGCTAGCATAGGTAGAGCTGCCATTAAAGTTCAGTTCAGCAATCCTAGAAGTAAATTGGCTGTCAAGTATTGCGGATACCTGATTGACATAACTCGATTGTTTGCCATTGGCAGTGAGCTCAACATTGTCAGAATAAGTTCCATCAACAGACACGCTTGGCGTAATCTGTAAGTCGCCCGCATTCGCTGCTGAAGCAAGTACGGCAACAGCAATTAAAGTGGGTCTGAACCCTTTACTTAGCATTATATCCATATCCGTAGCCATAATAACCGTACATGTCTTGGTGCGATCTTGTTGCTTTGTTTAGAACTAAGCCAACGGCAACATTTTCATTGATTGATTCTGTCGCTTGCTTGATATCGGCTAATTTTGTTTTTGATTCTTCGACAACAACGAGAGCTTGCCCCATTAAATTAGCTAATACTAGAGTTTCCGTTACACCTATAAGTGGTGGACAATCAAAAATAACAATGCGGTCTGGATAACGGTTGGCCAGTTCTTGAGCCAAAGAAGCCATTTTATCACTAGCGAGGAGTTCGTTTGAGAGGTGATGCGGCTCACCTGCTGGTATTAGTTTGAGTTTATTAATATTCGTACTGTACAAAATCTCACTAATATCTGTTTTTTCGCCCAATAAATACTCGATGAGACCGGGTTTGGAATCTAACCCTAGCTCTCTGTTAACACTCGGTCTCAAAACATCAGCATCAATCAACAAAACTGTCTTATCTTGCTCTAAGGCAATACTCAGCGCCAAATTAATCGAGACAAAGGTTTTGCCCTCATTTGGTTTAGAGCTGCTTACCATAACCAAATTACCGTTGGTTAGCATTTTGGAACCAGCACCAAAGGCGTTGTTTAGCAGTTTACGCTTGATTTGCCTAAATTCATCTTTAATACTTTTTCTTGAACCAGTGTCTATAAGAAAACCACGTTCAGAAAGGTCTTGGGTGTCAAGGTTAAGTTGCTCTTTTACTGATGCTGTAACAGAAGCATTGATATCGTTGTCTTTTGTTGAAATATTACTACTAGCGGCATCTTCTTTAGCCTCAATTTCATTGGAATCAAGACTATCGTTGCGTTTCTTTTGTTTTGCCAATGCTTTTTCGATAGTGCTCATAGCTTACAGTATTCCTCTTAATGGTCCTTGAACAGCCTCAGGGAAAGCAAAGAAAGCGATAAAACCTGATAAAACAATAAGTAATAGGATATTTGATAGAACAAACAACAATGTTTTTCTTCTATGCCAGCCTTTTAAGCCTAAATTTTCAGTTGCTGATACAATACCAAACACAGGAATACCAGTACTACGGGTCAGTAAACTACTTGATGTTACCACAGGGTTTATTTGGCTGAACAATAACGATAAGCCAATACCGACACCAAAACCCAAAATAGTTACGCCAACAAAAAACAGAACTCTCGGTGGTCCGCTGGGTTTACTGGCTGCTCTGGGTGGATCGATAATATTGAACTGAATTTTATCTGTGGTTTCATCTGCTTCTTGAGCCAACAACGCTGTCTCTCTTCGCACTAGCAATTCATCATACTTTGATTTAGTGATGTCATAACCACGGTTAAGAGCCACTAATTGTGCCTCTATTTCGGGTAAGGTATGAATTTTACTTTCTAAACTGCTAACTTTTTCTTGGTAATTGTTAACTCTAGCAGATAGCGAGGCAACATCGTGTTGATACTGATTGACAAGTATTTTTAATTCCTGAAAAACAGGGCTTTGGTCAACTGCACTAAAATTACTCTGCTGGTCGGAATCTGAATTTTTTACAGATTGATAGTATCTGTCGATTTCATCATCTCGCTGCTTGTTGAGTTCCTCTAATCGACGTTGCAACTCTTTAACGTCTGGGTGATTAACTGTATATCTAAGCAATAAGCTGTCTAAGCTCGTTTCAAGCTGGCTTATACGATCGTCAAAGGTTGTTGATATACTTTGACTATTTTGTACCTTGCTGGATAATATGTCTTTATTAGGAGCTCCATTTGCAAGCTGCTGCCTTGCCGATTTTAGTTTAGTTTGGGCTTCGGTTAACTCTAATTGAGCTTGTTCTAATTTGCTTTTTTCAGTGTTAAGTGAATTGTAATAGCCGCCACCGTCTTGCAACAAAATATCATTGTGCTTCTGTTTAAACGCGGTTAACTTTGCTTCATCAGTGAGCAACCTATTTTCATACTCTTTTATTTGGTTGGCCAAGAACTTTTGCGCGCTGTCAGCTTCACTTCTGGACTCTCCCAGAGTATTTTCAATAAATACTGTCAGGGCCGATTGAACAATATTTTTAGCCGTTTGAGGGTCTTTATCTGAGATTGATAACGTGTAAATATTTTCTCTACCAGATCTCGATATTTTGATATTTTTTTTGAGCCTGTCGAGTATCGCTTCGTATTCTTCTTCAGTGGTAGCCTGCACATCCAAATCTGTCATGCGTGTAATACGCTCAAGATTTGGTCGACTCAAAAGAGTCTTTATCATCAATTGGATCTGTACCTGAGGGTTTGTCTCAACAGTCAACCCTTTTAGTAACGGTCTTAACAATGATTGGGTATCGACATAAACTCTAGCTTCTGACTCGTAAACATCATCTAACTGCGAGACAAAATACCACCCCAATGGGCATATAAGCCAAGTTGCTATAATAATATAGCGACGCTTAATCCATATACCCTTGAGATAGTCTATGGCCTGTTCAATAATTTCTTGCATGCTTCCCTCTAAATACTACTCTCAAAGAATCATTCAACATTAGAACCAGGCTTCAGGAATTACAATGATATCTCCAGGCAAGACATCTACATTTGCGCCAATATTGCCGTCTTTAAGTAATTCTTCGATGTAGATGTCATACTGTTTTTGGACACCATTTTCGACTCTAACCAAGGTAGCACTGTCACCGTCAGCAAACTCTGTTAAACCGCCAACAACGATCATGACATCAAGTAGCGTCATGTATTGTGTGTAACTGATCGATTGTGGCTGGGCCGCTTCGCCGATGACGCGAATTTGTTCACTAAACGGACCGACAAAGTTGTTAACTGTGACGGTAACAACTGGATCTCTCAGATAGGTAGCAAGAATAGACTCGATTGAACGTGCTAGCTCTGTCGGTGTTTTGCCGGTAACGTCAATATCTTCAACCAGTGACGTAGTGATTTTTCCGTCAGGTCTGACAACAAAGGTGCCCGATACTTCAGGGTTGCGCCACACAAAAATATTGACAACGTCACCTGGACCAATCAAATACTTATACGACTCAGCGTCTGTTGTATCTGATTGATGTATTGTCGCCGGTGGTAAATTTACCGAACTACAACCAGTAATGAGATAGGCAAACAGTAAAAAAACAACTGTTTTAACTTTATTATAAATGCAGTTTTCCATGGCCTGAACCCTATATTGTCTATTGACCGTTATTATCTAATATAAACTACCAGATAATCCGAGATTATTACAATAACACTTACGATATAAAATGGAGAAATATTTACGCCGTATTTTTGTTCATTATTCAGCTATTCGTTTAGCCCAATTAATGTTAGTCTTTGCTCTGCTATTCAAATATAAGATGATTATCAATTAATTGAAGGGAATATTGGTTTTTCATGTCAAGCTCGAAGTTTCAGGATTTGCCTTTGGGAAGCAAATCGCTGGTTATAATTGAATTTGTTGTTTTTGTCGGTTCGCTTTTATTGGCGTCGCTGATCAATCATTATTTAGTTTTTGCAGAACCAGCAAAACCAATAACTAATATCACGGTTATTCAAGCTATTATTTATGCTGTCGTGGTGCAATTGTCCTGCCTTGCCTTAGGGCTCTATAACTCGAAACTTAGAGAGAGTATTCGAGGGGTGTTAAGGCGAATATTGGTATCAATTGTAATCGGCTTTTTCATCATTAGTATTCTGAACCCTCTATACAAAAACGATGCGATAGCGGTTGAGCTTCTGGGCTTAACCTCATTTATTTGTTTTGTTTTTACAGCATCTTTACGCTATTTGGCATTGCACGTTGATTTATTTGGCTTTAACAAACGAAATGTTCTTGTGCTAGGAGCCGGTAAACGCGCATCTATTATCGAAAGAAGAATGCGTCGCGACGTCGATAGACAAGGCTTTCATCTCCACGGTTTTATTAAAATGCCAGGTGATGATGTCGATGGCATTGTTAATGAAAACATTATTGAGTTAGATAGTTCTCTTGTTAATTATGCGTTAGAGCACGAGATTGATGAAGTTGTTGTCGCCAATGATGAACGCAGAAACAACCTTCCTGTAGATGAGTTATTTGCCTGTAAAATTCGCGGTGTCGAAATTTCGGAAATTCTTGATTTTATTGAGCGAGAGACCGGACAGATAGCCGTTAATCTCATTTACCCAAGTTGGGTTATTTACTCTAACGGTTTTGCGTCGACTAACTATTTACGTAACACGCTAGATTGGTTATTTAATGCGACAATTGCCTTTGTTATGTTACTCCTCACATGGCCTGTAATGCTGATAACCGCCATTATTATTAAGCTAGATGAGGGATTTTCTGCACCTATTTTCTACTTACAAGAGCGTGTAGGTTTAAACGGTCAAGCATTTCATATTATTAAGTTTCGCAGCATGAGAGTTGACGCTGAAAAGCATGGTGCTCAATGGGCGAGTAAGGACGATGATCGAACCACGCGTATAGGGCATTTTTTACGTAAATATCGAGTTGATGAATTACCTCAAATATACAATGTATTGCGCGGCGATATGGGCTTTGTCGGCCCTCGCCCGGAGCGACCGCAGTTTGTTCAAGAACTGATTAAAACCATTCCATATTACAATGAACGTCACAATGTAAAACCTGGCTTAACCGGTTGGGCACAGCTCAAGTATCCTTATGGTGCTACTCATGAAGATGCGGTTGAGAAATTGAAATTTGATTTGTATTACATTAAACATCGCAGTTTCCTCCTAGATATGCTGATTTTAATTCGTACAGTAGAAATTGTTTTATTTGGTAAAGGGCGTTAGGTTTATGAAGTCTTCTATCACTAATGCAATGACTGTTGATGTTGAAGACTATTTTCAAGTATCAGCATTTGAAGGTGTTATCGAGCGCGATGATTGGCAAAAGCTCCCCCTTCGAGTCGAGCGAAATACTCATCGCTTGCTTGAAGTTTTTGAGCAATACCAGATTAAATCCACATTTTTTACTTTGGGCTGGGTAGCAGAGCGCTGTCCGACGCTGATTAAAGCAATTGTTGATGCAGGCCACGAGCTCGCAAGCCATGGTTATGGACACCAGCGCGCAACTCAAATGGATAAAGCACAATTTCAACACGACGTAGAGCGCAGTAAAAAGTTATTAGAAGATTGTGCAGGTGTTGAGATCATTGGCTATCGAGCGCCGAGTTTTTCAGTGAATGACAGTAATACTTGGGTGTACGATATTCTCGTCGAGCTAGGCTTTAAGTACAGCTCAAGTACTTACCCTATTGCCCACGATTTGTACGGCGTTCCAGATTGGCCAAGATTCAAATACACAAGGCCTGAGGGGATTGTCGAGATTCCTATCCCAACGATTACCAAAGGTGATAAAAATATTGGCATTGGCGGTGGTGGTTATTTTAGGCTCTACCCTTATTGGATGTCGCAAAAACGTATTAATCGTTATTTATCCGAAGAAAAACAACCCTATAGTTTTTACTTCCATCCATGGGAAATTGATGCTGAGCAACCGAGAGTAGAGGGCGCTTCAATAAAGTCTAAAATAAGACATTACATCAATTTATCTAGAATGGAGCCTAAGATCATCAGGCTACTTGAAGACTATCGTTGGTCTACAATGGCCGATGTTTATGAGATCAAGCCAAGGTAAGGATAACCTTTAGCAATTATGAAAGTGACAAGCTCTCCAAACACATTGATAGCTGTTTTTGCCATCGCTTTGGTTGTCTGGCTGGTGAGCTTTTATCAAGGAATCACAACGGCTTACGATGTCTGGATTATCTCAGAAATTTTTAATCATTGTTTATTCGTACTGCCGTGCTCACTCTACTTTATTTATCGAAAACGCGTTGAGTTAATCAGAACTGGATTTCAGCCAACGCTGTTGCCTTTGGTTATTGTTGCAGGATGTTTATTCGTTCAACTCTTTGGTGAGGTAGGTGGCATAAATATTTTTATGCACATAGCGACATTTGTTGCATTACCTTGCCTTATTTGGTCGTTAATAGGTCATCAAGCGGCTAAAGTTATTGCGTTTCCATTGTCATTTATTTTGTTTTGTATTCCTGTTGGCGACCAGTTAGTTCCCTACTTGCAGGAGCTGACTACGGATATTGCGGTACCGATGTTAAAACTCACAGGGGTGCCAATATTTCGCAACGGTCTGTATTTAGAGATTCCAGAGGGGCGTTTTTTAGTTGCAGAAGCTTGTTCTGGCATTAGCTTCTTAATTAGCTCTATCGTTTTTGGCTTTTTTTATTCTTATATTTCTTTTAGCAGTCTCAAACGGCGTATCGCCTTTATTGCTGCATCGTGTATTGTGCCAATATTAGCTAATGCGATTAGAGTCTATGGCATTGTTTTAATTGGTCATATCAGTGATATGGAGCACGCAGTTGGCACTGATCATTTAGTTTACGGCGGTGTGTTTTTTGGCATTGTCTTGTTCTTATTAATCATTATTGGTGAGCAGTTTAGAGATATTATTAAAGCAGGTGATGGCAATACTAGCTCTTGCGAACAAGACAATCAGCAAGTGCAAGGTGACTACAATATTCTTCCTTTTTCTGTTTTGATCGTATTAGCCACATTACAGCAAATTTGGTACTGGCAGGTGTCAAACGTTGATATTACTAAGTTTAATAACCCAATCATTGCTGAAGTATCTAATGTGAATTTTGTTGAACAACGAATTATCAGTTGGCAACCTGAATTTGATGCGCCGGACGCTATGATAAGTGGTGTTTTTAAGCACTTAGCGCTCAATATTGATGCCTATATTTACTATTATAATGGCGATAAAGGTGAACTTATTTCATCTGCTCACAGGCTCTATAATGATCAAAATTGGTCGTTAGTTGCCAACCAAACACTTTATATCAATGGTGATCCTGTAACCTTATCGGAGGTTGCCTCTCTTTCATACGGACGCCGGATAATTATGCATTGGTTTGAAGTTGAAGGAAGGCATTTTAATAGCCAGACCAAAGCTAAATTATATCAGGCCTACTTGTTACTGAGTGGTCAGCAAGCAAGAGGCGCTAAAATCTTACTTTCTGTACCAAAACAACGTGATCATCAAAATGCTTTTAGTGATTATGTTGCTCAATCTTATCAAGCGATTCGGTATCAACTTTATCAATCAGTAAGAGTAAATAATCAGTAGTCAATGAAACCAGCGAGTTTGGTTTTGATGATTGCTTTTGTCTTTGTATAGTCAATAGTATTACTTAACACGATTGCTGAACCACCATTCCTTGACTGTATAAGCTTATTGGTAGTGTTATTTGCAATTAACACTTCACTGGTTTTTTTAAATCGATATTCAATCGCGTTTGGGTATCTGTGCTCCAAAAATATTAGATTTTTGACAATATTAGTTTCAGGGCTGTCTTCTAAAATTATTCCTGTGTCTGCAAATGGATGGCTATTGTTGGCGTGATAAATAACGTTATCACTAATGATTCCACCAAACTGGCCGAATTTTATGTTCTTGTGACGATTGTTGCGCATGCCAAAACCGATACCGCGGTCTGAATTGACGATAAGATTATTACTCACAGTATTTTGTTCACTGTTGTTCCATATATGTATTGCATGTTCAGCAATATGATCTTTGGGACTGGCAATACTGTCAAAAACATTATTAGTAATTTGCCAATTGGTTATGCCGTGAGCATCTATACCGCCAATGTAATAGTTTGGTCCAATACCTTTGGTGTAGCGAAATAAGCAGTGCGCGACAATTCCTGATTTAGAGCGACTTTGCGGTAGCTTGTCATTGTAACTAACTTTGAGTAGTTGCTCATAACTGTTTTGCAAAACGCTATGAGTAATTGTTGGATTATCAGCATTGCTCTCTCCAACAATTTGAATGAGGTGATTGCCAGCATGCTCCAAAGTCACTCCAGCTAGAAATAAACTTTTACCAGAAATCCAGAGTAAGTTATCAACATCGCGAGTTGCCCTCATACCGTTGCCGGAAATCCTGATTGCAAAAGGGTTTTTGGGGTCGCCAATGATTGAAATATTGTTACCTGATATTTGTAATGTACTTTTTATTTGGTAGTGGCCCGGTTTAAGCTTTATTAGAGTATTGTTTTTTTGATTAGCCAACTTTATCGCGTTGATGAGTTCAGAGCTTGAGCTTACAGTACTGGTGTACTTGAAAGGTGGCAGTGCTATTGGCGTTAGGTTGTTGAGAAAATATCCTTCAGTATCTATTGATATCGCCTGTGTGTTTGCTACGACGAAGAAAAAAAGTACTAGGGCTAAGTTTATGAAGCGCCTAAGGTTCATTACGCATTCTTATTATTTTGGCGGGGTTACCTGCAACAACAGCATAGGCAGGGACATTGTTAATAACAACTGAGCCGGCAGCGACAACTGCGTGTTTTCCTACGTTCGCCATAATGATTGCACCATTGCCAAGCCAACAGTCCTGTCCAATTGATATTTTGCTAAATGTTCCTCCTTGGTCTTTAATTGGCGTGTTTAAATCATCAATATTGTGTTGGCCTTTGCCACTGAGAATATGAACACCACTGCCCAGCAAGGTATTTTCACCAATATCACATTTGCCAATGTTACACTGCGGCCCAATGTAAACACCTTGACCGATAGATGTATCTTTTTGCGAGAAAAGTGTTGCAAAGCTAATCACTGCGTTAGGGTGACAGTCAGTCATTACAAAACGGTAAAACCCTGTTCTGATAAAGCTTCCTATTTTACCGGGAAATAAGCTCATAAATTGTGCATAGGCGGTAAACAAAGCATCTTTATTCAAAGCTGATGCAAGCAGCAAATAACTGATAGTGATTGGCAGCGTAAGAACTGCAAAAATTCCAAATATAAGCTGTTTAATTAGTTCTTTCATCGTTTTTACTTAAATATTTTCTAGCTCTTGGCTCAAGGGAGTTAATTTACTTGACCAAGAGTATTTTTGATTGATCAAGTTTATGGCAGATGATCTAATTTGATTTTTTAGCTGGCTATCGTTGTCTAATCGCTGGATTTGCTTCACAAATTCGTCTGCATTGTTAGCTAGTAGAATATGCTCGTCGTTAATACAGTCTATACCTTCAGCACCCATTGGCGTTGATATTACCGGTAGCCCACAGGCGAATGCTTGTAGTATTTTGTTCTGCACACCACGTGCGAGTCTAAAAGGGGCAACGAAGTAATCAGCACCATGATAATAAGGAAGAATGTCGTCAACAAACCCAGTGACAGTAATACCTTGGTATTTTTTTAATTCACTTACTGCGGAATTGGGGTTCATGCCCGCAATAACAAATTTAGCTTCGGGATAATGTTGAATTATTTGTTGCCAGCACTGTTCAACAAACCATACAACTGCATCTACATTCGGCTTATAGTCCATTACACCAGTAAAAATAAACACGGGACTTGAGTTGTTGGGTAAGGTATCAGGCGGATAAAAGTTATCTGTATCCATACCATTACCCAGAGCCTTTACGTTATCTGCTTGAGATATTTTTTGTTTGAATAATTCAACTTCTTTATCAGAAATTAAGTAACAAGTGTCGAATGTCTCGGCAATTTTTTGTTCATAGCCTGCGATTAATTTGTGCTCTCTTTGATAGATGTAGCGCATTAGTAATGATGATGTATCGGCGTATTGGCGCCACTTATCAGAATCGAGATCCATAAAGTCCATGATCAATTTGGGTTTATGAGTTAATTCAGCGAGCCTTCGTGAATTAAAAATGTATTTTGCCATTGCTGAGCTAGTACAGATGATTGCATCTATGTGTTTTGTGTGTAATATCGAATCAAATTGTTGCTGTAATTGCTTGCAGTAAAAGTTTTCTACACTCAATGCTGAGCCAATGATAAAGCCTTTCATCAATTTTATTTTTTTCGATGCGCCATCAAAGAGCTTTGTATCAACGTTGCTGAACTGTTTAGATAACTCTGTCGCATTGTTTTTGTCGTTCGAACTTTCAGCAGGAGACATAACGATGATTTCGTTACTGCGCTCTGAAAGGTATTTGATTTGATTATATGTTCGAATTTTTTCCCCTTTATTCGCAGGGTAGGGAATACGTTGAGCGATAACTAAAATGTTCACAACAGTAGTCTTTTTTGTTTATCTAATTAACAAGTAGCTTATCCTATTATTGATCGAACTTTTAATTAATTTTGAGTTGAATTTATTTTTCAGCAACGTTACCTATTTGAAGAGCACAATATAACGCTTGCTTTTAAAAGCATTTTACCATCAAATAATTACATATTTTTGTTAACTTTACCCTCGTTAATATATGAAAAGAAAAACGCTAGTGCTCACTGAAAATTTTCCGCCAATGTCTGGAGGCAGTGGGCGTTGGTTTTGGGAGCTATATTCTCGGCTGCCCAAAAATGATTATTTAATTGTTGCTGACGAGGGCACTGAAGCTAACGATTTTGATAAAACACATGATTTAAACGTAATCCGAATGCCGTTGAAAAGTAACGAATGGGGGTTGCGTAGTTTAACCGGGCTTAAATTCTACTTTAATTCATATCGGCGATTAAGACGAGTCATCAAAGAGCATGGCATCACTCATATTCATACTGGTCGAGTGATTCATGAGGGAGTTATCGCTTGGCTCTTAAGTTTGTCTTTAGGGGTAAAGTTCTTAACTTATGTGCATGGTGAAGATGTTGAAACTGCGGCTATGAGTAGAGAGTATAACTTCTTAGTTAAACTCGTTTGTAGTAAAGCGGAAATGATTATTTGTAATAGTGAAAATAGCCGTACGATAGTGGAACGACTTGGTTATGCTAGTGGAGATAAAATCGTTGTTTTAAACCCTGGTGTTGATTCAACAAAATTTATACCTAGTAAGGTTGATGAAAGGTTTCGCCAGCAACTTGGTTGGCATAATAAAAAAGTGATTATTACTGTTGGTCGACTACAGCAGCGCAAAGGCCAAGATAAAATGATCGCGGCAATGCCCGATATTTTGACACATCACCCTGATGCCCTTTATGCCGTGATAGGTCGAGGTGAGTGTGCCGGGTTACTTAAAGGTTTGATTGAAAAGCATGGCTTACAAAACAGTGTTCAGCTATTAGATGAAGTGTCTGATGAGCAAATGATAAAGTGTTATCAGCAGTGTGACTTATTTATTTTACCCAACCGAACTATTGAAAGCGATATAGAGGGGTTTGGTATGGTACTTGTTGAAGCTCAGTCATGCGCAAAGCCCGTAGTAGCAGGAGACTCTGGTGGTACGAGAGAGACAATGTTAGTCGGTCAATCTGGTTTTATTATCGATTGCACGTCTTCTGAAAATATTGCTAAGGAATTGAGTAAAATACTCGATGATGAGGATTTTATGGATTCAATGGGTAAAGTAGGAAGACAGCATGTAGAAAACACTCTCGACTGGTTAGCGCATACGGAAAAAGCTAAGCAATTGTTTTTAAAAATATAATTGCTGTGGTGGATGAATGGCTACCAAACTAATCAAGAGCTCATTACTTTCATCTGGAGCTCAACTGCTCAATAAATCTCTTGGTTTAATTAGTACGCTAGTTTTGGCGAGAATTTTGACACCTGGTGACTTTGCATTAATTGCCGTTGTTTCAATAGTACTTTATTTTTTTGATATATTGTCAAACAGCGGCAGTGAACAATATGTTATTCAAAAAACAAGATTATCTCCAAAAGACTTAAATACCGCGTGGACGTTAGATCTTTTAATAAAAATAGCTATATGTGTGCTATTGATCGTATTGGGCCCATTAGTAGTAACATGGCTAGAAAAGCCTGAGATTGCGACGGGTTTACAATGTGCGTCGTTGGTTTTAGTTTTTAATGCACTGAAACAGCCTCGTTTAATGATGTTGAAACGCCAGCTAAATTATCAGTTTTTGTTTCGGTTAAACTTGGCTCAAAAATTATTGGCTTTTACCAGCGTTTTATCACTAGCGTATGTGTTAAAAAGCTTTTGGGCGTTCGTTATCGCTGACTTGGTTGCTGCCGTTTTTCTATGTCTTGTCTCTTATATATGTTTACCTAAGGCACCTAGGCTCACGTTAATTAATGTTCAACTACAGTGGCAATTTTCTAAATGGCTTTTAGGTAAAAATATTCTTGGTTACTTGCGCTCCCAAATAGATACGCTATTTGTTTCAAAGTTTTTTAGTAATCAGTTATTAGGCAATTACCATATGGCGAGAGAGGTAGCTATGTTACCTGCTCACCACTTTTTGGCTCCTGCTATTGAGCCATTACTCGCCTCGTTTAAGGATAATAAACACAATAAACCAGAATTAGCCCAGCAATTTAATAAGGCATTATTGGTATTATCATTAATTGCCTCGCCTATTTGTGTATTTATCATGTTTTATGGCGATTTAATTGTGACTGTCTTACTTGGTGAGCAGTGGCAAAGTGCGGGCAGTTTGCTTGCTATTTTCTCTTTATTGTTTGTTTATTGGGTGTATCTATTATTATTGGAAGCCCTATTGACAGCTCTGGGTAAAGTTCGTTTATTATTTATTCTTGATTTAATTTCGTTACTGGTTATTTTTGCGACACTTTATTTTTCCATTACTTTTTCGGTTAATATTAATAATCTTGCTGCCGTTCGAGCGCTTACTGGCATTGTGATAACAGTATTGACTGTAATCATCTGTATTGGATTAATAAACGCGACATTGATTAAAGTTTTTACAACAATAATTTGGCCAGTAATACCGTCACTAATAGCAGCCTATATCATCTCTGCATTTGATGTTTTAGCTAGCTCGGCTTTCTTGTTACTTTTGTTAAAAGGCACGGTATATTGTCTGGTTTTCGGCTTTCTGAGCTTAATGCAGTTAATGTTAAAACGAGAGAACGAAGACTATCGTTTTGTACTCAAACTGCTTAACGTTAAAATCTAATGAATATTGTTTAATTGTATATATTCTGAAACTTCATTTTTGTTACCTGTAATATCAAATACTTCAGCTTCTATTAATATTGCTTCAGCATTTTTGAATTTATAGTTAGGTAACCTATAAGTTAATACGCCATTTTTATAATCAATTTCGGCGGGGTCAATTGTAAATTGGTTATTTGTTTCATCGGATGAAAATAATGAGTTTAGTAAACCTGATGATTTGTCGTTCGAGTATACTGCCACAGATAGTTTGATAGAGTTCCAATCAATTGATGAATGAACATCGTATGCGCCCAGTTTAATCTCTTTACCATAAGTTAAGTGTGATATTTCCATGTTGAGAACTGGCAGCTGATTATCATCGGTATAACCCATCCCATCAGTTTGAGGAAAATCGATAGGCCCACCTAAGTCTACCCAGCGCGCAATGGTTCTTTTTTCGGCTTCAGTGATAAAGTATTTGGGATGATTTTCGGGGTAGTCCACGTCATTATCTCTAGTTTTATTGGTTCTACCGTCTAGGCGCTCACCATAAGCTGCCCACACTAATAAACTTTGTCGTGCTTGAGGAACGCGGATATATTTACTCCTTTGGGGAACGATATAAGTTTTGCCATCAGCTCGCTTTCTATCTGATATAGTATCCCAAACATCTTTACCGTCAGAGCCATCGAGTATTAGAGAACCAGCATTTGCTTCATTATTATGGCAACTACCACAGCGCTTCTTTAATATCGGTTCTACATCTCTTCTAAATTCTACTCCTAACACATTCTTACTGATATACTCGACGCCACTTCCTTTTAAAACAGGAATTTTTCCAGCTGTCAAATCCCATAAGCCCTGCTTTAAACCAGGAGAACTTAGAGTTGTTCCAGGAACGTTGGTTATTGGAGCTCTTAAGCCTGCAAAAGTTGTGTTAAAGTCTAGTGGCTCAATAGAATGGGCATGACAGCCTCCACAATCGGTTCTTACTTCACCTGGTTTTAGTGCTCGCCAAGTTAATTCACTCGTGAGTGTCATTCCGTTTTTATCCAATGCCTGAATTAAAAATGGCGTTTCGGCGGGTATTTTTGCTGCCCAAGAGGTGTCTGGATTACCTTGCTCATCTATAACTGTTTTGTAGTTTAGTGGAAATTCACCGAGGATCTCCCATCGTTCTCCGTGGTAAGAACCATACCTAGCTACCACTTGGTCAAGCCTGATGTCTTGTAGATATTTATTGATTTTTTTCCATCTTTCTTTCTCGTTGTATTTATCTATTGGCTTGGTAAATGGTTTCGCCGGAGTACCAATAATTCTTACAGCATAAATATCTGAGTTTGAGAAAATCCCTGCTTCGGCTCCTTGTACTGTCCAATTTCCACTATGTCCTTCTCTTGATGATGGCGTTTGAAATTGGTCGAAATAGCTTTCTTTATTTAAGTCCCTGTTGTACATAGAAGATGTACCGACAATTGCTGTTTGAGACCCAACTATTATTCTTGAGTCTTGCGATACGTTTAATTGACTATTTGGTTTATCAATACCGTAAATTGATTTGTATGGAAGAACCGCTCTTGGCCATATTTCATTGTAATAAGGACTGTCGATAACTTTTATAAGTTTGTTAGGCGTATCAATAACTTTGTGTTGAGAGTATGGAATAATATAAATGCCTGACTTCAAGTGTTGGCATAAATTTTTTCTTTGGCAAAAATTAGTTGTATTGTTTACAGAACCTTGTGAGTAAGCAACTAATATATCATTGTTTTTAGTGGCTGACGGCATCGAATAACGACCAGACTGCTGGGGTGCTGGGATATCTTCAGGGCTAGTATGGGGCGTAATTGTTTTTGTTCCCATACGATCGAACTCTCTGTAGCTGATGTTGACGTATGGGCTGAAAGAGAATTTTTGTTGAATCGGTTTTTTCTGATACTTGATTTTGGCTGATAGAATATCGTATTTGTTGAGTATCCCAAAACCATAGTTTGCTCCAGGATAGTAAACAGATGAAACTATTGATGAATCGGATAACTGAGTAATAAAGTGCTCTACGTTTTTATGATGGTCGTGGGGTTCCGTAAATTGTTGCAAATTGGTTCCGTCTGGGTTTACGGTGAATAGAGGAGTCATTGCATATCTAAATTTAGTAGCGACGTCTTGCCATGTTGAGAATAAAATTCTTCCATCATTAAGCTGAATAGGGTGTTGTACAAGGTGTATCGATCCTGTTTCAAGTCGCTTAATATTTGAAAGTTTGTGGTTTTTATATTGACCATTGTGGTCATCCATGGTGAAAAGCTGTTGTACGCTTCCATTGACCACCGCATCGGTCTCAGGATTGAGTGCAACTAGAGATGAACGATTCGAAGTAAACAATATACGCCCATCTGCCAATGGTACGGGAGACATATCTCTGATACCACGAAAATCTTTTTTTCTTTTATTTGAACCTTTATTCGCAGCGTATTTACGATCGTCAAATTCGTCAGCGTACGTCAACCTAATAGGGCTATATGTTGGATCGGTCAGATTTATTTTATAAAGCCAACTTGGTGATTTGATATTGGCGTCCTCGATTAACGAGTAATAAACAACTTTGCCATCATATGATACGAAAGGGTCCATTACGCTGCAGCTCTGGCAGTCGACGAGCACAACCTCTTTACCTGATGCTTTTCGTAAAATTAAGTCAGCACCGGCAGCAATAATATATGGATGTTCTCCAAACGGGATACTCACAAAACCGCCGTTCGGATTTTTGGCAGGATAGCGAACGTAAATGATATCGTAATCTAAGGTATGTCCACTAGTGATAGCAGAATAAAATATTGTGGCCAAAATAGTAGAACATCTTAAAATACGCCTGATATATTCCAAATTAGCTCGCCTTGTTGCTGTGTAAGAGTATGTCCCGCCACATTGACTCCACAATACTAGGGGAATAGTTCTTTTTCCAGAATTGTATTGCCGAGTCTGTATATTTGCGTTTATTTTCTAAAAAATTATTGACAGCTTCACTAGCACCTAAGTTATCGTTGTTCTGAATGGTATAAACAGCTTCACACTCTCTGTATTGTGTAAATGCGGGAATATCGGAAATAACGCACGGAATACCTGCACTAAGTGCCTCAGCCACAACTAGGCCAAAGGTCTCAGAGTGGCTAGGAAATATCAATACGTCAAAAGTATTGTAAATATTAGATTTGTTTTGTTCCCATTCATAGTGAGGTTTTATTTTATTGTTTTCAAATTTAGTACTTACTCTCCAAAGGTGCAACTTAGATGCATTGGTCAATTCGAATATATCAATAATTCGACCTAAATTTTTGCGAGGCTGATCCAAATCACCAACGCATCCAACATTAGTTGTTGATACTGTTTTTTCTATTTTGTCGATCACATTTGGGATAACAAAAAATTTATTACCCTCTAATTGAAAACTATCTTGTTGGCAGCGGTCAACAAAATGGACTATGTCTGCTGCATCGAGTGTTTTTCTCATTTCTATAGGAGGTCGACCATGGCAGCTATCTAATAAGCAGTGACACGTGACTAGAATTTTACTATTAGTTTTCTCTCTTAGTGTTTGTATTTCTTCAGCTGTCGTTGTGTCATCACATATAACCCAATCATATTTAGCCGATAAATTGGTAGTAAATATCGAGCTTGTATATAATTTGTTGAGATTGTTAGAGGGTCTAGTGTAGAAAAAAGTGCATGCAAAATTTGATAATATTTTTGCAATCGCGGCAACAGCGATACTGCCCCCTGAATTTCCTTCATAGCGACAATAAAATAGCACATTGATTGATTTTTCTTTTGTTTGATGTCTGCGTATGTTCTTAAGGCAGTTTTTTATAAAAACGTAGTTGCTGACAATAATTTGCACAGCTCGTTTTATCTTCCAAGGAAGCCTCATAAATTAATTCTCATTGCTTTTGATATTTTGTAATTTATATATTGAATATATGGCTGCTGTAATTAACGCAAGCCATATAAATGCCTCAGCTCTTAGTCTATTGATAAATACACACGTGACAAACCAACAAATACAAGCAGATCTAATAAAAAGGGCTAAATTAAATAAATCGACTTGATTTTTCTTTATTGCCCCTTCTAAGACTTTATTACAGCTACCAAGCATCTTTAAAACGAGTAGAAGCAGAACAAAAGCTCCCATGTAGCCAATTTCAGTAAGTGCTTCAAAATAAGTTGAGTGCACCGTTTTGTAGCCTGTTTTACCTAAATCAATATCACTCGGGAGATATGCTTTGTTATTGAAGTTAAAATGTAAAATCCCCCCACCGAACGGGTAATCTTTTGACATAGCAACAGCAGCCTTCCAAAAATATACCCTAGTCGCACCTGTTTCTTGGCTTTTTGCTGCTTCTATATTTTGTTGCTCATGTTTTATTGTCATAAAACGGTTTAACATACCATCATCAACGATAGATATGGTTCCGATTATTCCGACTACAGCGATGATGAATATTTTTTTTAATTGTTGCTTTACTATACCTTTACTTTTTAACATGGAATAACCTGTAATAGCAGCTGATACTAATACAGCTAAAACTGCAGCTCTGCTATTAATTAGTATTACAGCATTTGCTATTAATGCGGAAGCTATTAGTGCGATGAACCTTTGCCAATTTTTTTTTGCACTAAAAATAAAGTAAACAGAAAGCATTAGAGCTGACGCTAGCAGTGCTGCGACATCATTAGCATCTGGGCTATCAACGGTTCCAACACCTTCGACCCTGTCGCCATAATTTCTACCTGTTTGGAAAATATAAAAGCTTAAGTATGTTGCACCACCAACATAACCACCAAGGACTATCTTCAGATGGTCGTAGGAGTTTATTAGCTTAAACGCAAAAATAGCGACTAATAGTGATTGAGCAAAGTACTGAAGTTGTATCAAATGATAATCAGGTATCGATGAAAAGGGAGTTGAAATAAGATACAAGATTAAAATTATTAGCAAATAATTAAACTGGGCTGTTTTAAATATTCTGTTTTGTGATTTGTTCCAGTGTACTAAGCCTAAAAAAAGTAAAATTGATCCTGAAAAAAATGAGTAGCTTAAATCGGGTATTGACGAGCCCCACCAACGTGAACTGGGATACATAAAATATATCGTTTGATACAATACAAATATAAATACAGGGGCAATTCTTAGAGCTAGAATTGGCAACATTACCCAGCTGAAAACAAAAAGAATAGTATGCATTTTTATATATCTTTTATTACTATGTTACCAAGTACAAATCTAGAACCAAATTTTGACAAATGACCTGCATCACGGTAAAGAGTTACACCATCGACCTCAGTTAAACATTTGTTGTTTTGACACATAATATCTGACAGTTCAAATACCTTAACGTGCTGTTTCATAACTTTAATTACACTATGTACGTCTTTTTGAAACTCAATTGCTTTTTCACTAGTTATTTCACATTTTGCATTCAAAAGAAGGTTACTTGATTCTCGTTGATTACACTGATAAATATCAAGACCAGTTGATGGTGGCGGAGTTACAAATATAACTTCTTTTCCTTGGTGTTTTAACTTGTTTACCGTTACCAAGAAAGAATCGATTAAAATATCTGCGTTTGCTTTTTCAGTATGCCCGTTAACAAGTATCGAGTTACTTTTTGAAAGGTAATAGTCTAGTGGTGAGCTAATTATTACATATTTAATGCTGTCGGAAGATATTATATAGTCTAGAGCTTTTTCATTATAAGAAATACAGCTTTTGGCCCAAGTTTTGTTATATTTTTTAGATATCTGAGCTATGTTGATAAAAGGCCCGCAAGCAGGTTTTGTAATTTGTACTAGGTTATCATTGGATTCAATTAAACCTTCTATCAAGTGCATTGCAAAGCTGTCTCCCCAAATAGCTGCGGTAGGATATACGCCTTTATGACATTCTTCTTTGATTTGCATGTATTGATTGACTTCGCAATTCGTAGCTAGACCATAATTTGATCGGCTCTCTTTATCTTCATTATCTTGAATTAACAGAAAAGGTAGAGAAAAAAGAACAATTAATGGTAACAATACTCTTGGCCACGTCTGAAAAATTACTCTACCCCGTTCAAAACGAAATTTATTTTCAATATATTTGTATTGAAAATAAGCCAATATTAAAGATGTAATAATTAGCAAAACTGAGATTATAGTAGGAACTTGCTTGATATAAACAACATTAGCCAAGCTAAATAATGGCCAGTGAATCAAATAGAGTGAATAAGACCAATCACCTATTTTGGCAACATAAAATATAATTTTATTGTGAGGTAGCCAGTTGTCATCGCCTAGCAATAGAATGGCAGTGAGAGTTACTATAATTAATGCTTCAAGACTTGGGTGTTCAAAATTTATTTGTATAAAAAATAATATGAATATTGATATAAGAGATACATATTTAATTGTAACGGGAATCTTGACTGAAGGCTTATATAACATTACCCAAGCTACAAAAGAACCCGCTAATAATTCCCACATTCTTGTTGGTAAAAGAAAGAAAGCCCACTCTGATTTTTTTACGTCTGCAATTCTCCACAGAAAAGGAGCTTCTTGATTGAGACTGTATATCCAAGTTATACAAAATATAAAACTTACTATTAGCAAAAGAGTTAAAAAGAAGATCCGGCTCTTTTGCGGTATGCAAAAAAGTAATAATGGTAGAAAAAAATAAAACTGTTCTTCAAGTGATAGAGACCAGATATGTAGCAGGGGTTTTAGTTCTGACGCGGACTCAAAATAACCAGACTGACTTGGGAGTACAAAATTACTCGTAAATGAAATGGCTCCTATGAACTGTTTAATAAATTCTTGCCAGTATTGTTCTGTAAGTAAAAGTGAACATAGGACGAAAGTTACTAATAGTGTTGAATACAATGCTGGTAATAATCTTTGCGCTCGCTTTAAATAAAATCCACTAAAACTAAAAGAATTTTGATCTAATTGCTTCAAGATTATCTTTGTTATCAAAAAACCAGAAATGACGAAAAAAATATCAACACCGAGAAAGCCAAAAGGGATAAGTTCTAGGCCTGAGTGATAGATAACTACAGATATTACTGCTATTCCTCGTAAAAATTGAACATCTGTTCTCATTCGTATTAACTCAATTGATAGTTTTATAAGTTGTTAAATAATAAATAAAAATTAACAAATTAACCACTTTTCATTTAATATGTAGTTGATCGTCAAATTATAGTTATGCTGTTATAAACTTAAAGCACTAAGATATTTCTCAGGTGCAACGGTTATAATAAACTGTTCTTTGAAATCAATATAATGACAAAAGCTCAAGGTTAATAATAAAAACTGAAACGTTTCTGGGGATCTCGATGATAGTAGAACAGTTAGTTGATAAAAAGTACAGAAATGACATTCAAGGAATTCGAGTTCTTGGAGCTTTTATTATTTTGATCTTTCACATCTGGTTTAATAGGGTTTCAGGTGGAGTAGATGTATTCTTTGTTGTTTCCGGTTATCTTATGGCCTCAGTTCTAGTAACAGACTATTTAAATCATGGTTTTGAATCGGTTCTTTGTTTTTGGGCTAGAATTGCTAAGCGTATTATTCCGTCGACAATAACTATTTTAATAGTTACGGTTGTAGCTGGCTACTTTATATTACCACCAACATTAATAGAACCATTTTTAGAGGAAGTAATATCTGTTCTATTTCAT
This sequence comes from Endozoicomonas sp. G2_1, assembly GCF_017744155.1. Classification (GTDB taxonomy): domain Bacteria; phylum Pseudomonadota; class Gammaproteobacteria; order Enterobacterales; family Alteromonadaceae; genus JAGHQT01. The sequence continues at coordinate 227,815 of NZ_JAGHQT010000005.1, forward strand.
GTTGAAAACATTAAGTTGATTCTAAATTCCGTTGACTACCTTGCAAGAGAGTTCCCCCCCAGCCCTGTGCAACAGTTTTGGGCTTTATCTGTGCAGGTTCAGTTTTATTTTCTACTTCCTTTTATATTGTTGCCAAGCCTTAGGGTATCTCAAGCAACCAACAGTCTCAATTTTTTGTTTTTTGTCTTGTTTACACTAATACTTAGCTCATTTTGTTATTCATTGTATCTGACTAGCATAGAGCCTAGTACCGCGTACTTTCACCCTTTAACTAGAGCTTGGGAGTTTTTTTCTGGGGTATTCCTATTTTTTTTGATAAAAAAAATCAAATTAAAAAGCCGGGTTAGTGGTTTGTTTTCTATTGTAGGCATAGTACTTTTGCTTTGCGCTGCATTGTTGGTTTCACCTGATTTAAATTACCCAGGGTATGTTGCGACTATACCTGTCTGTGCGGCGATTTTGCTAATATTATCTGGGACCTATGAGCAGTTGTATGTCAATAAACTATTAGCAACGCCATGGTTTTCGAAAATGGGCTCATACTCTTTTACCATTTACCTCTGGCATTGGCCTGTTTTGGTGTTTTATCGAGAGATAAACGGCGGCAAAGAAGCTTCACTTTTAGGTGGCTTGTTGATAATTTCTGCCAGTTTAGTACTTGCTTTTTTAACTAGTGAATATGTCGAGAAGCCTCTAAAGTCAATAGATAAGTCTAAGTGGAAATTGGTTGGAGTAAGTTCTGTTGCTGTTTCTTGCTCGACAGCTTTTTTTTGTTGGTGGTTGTTAATAGATTATAGAAGCTTACAAAATGAGGTGTATAACTCTATAGATAGCAAAGTTGTAGCTACCGATTGGTCTCCTGAATACGTAAATATCGCAACAACAATTGATGACAATTACGCAAATATTACCAGAAAGCAGCTTTTAGCGGTCAGATGGAACCGTCCAAAATCAATTAGAGAAGGGTGTCAGCAACGGCCTACTATATCCGACTTGATAATATGTGAGTATGGCAACTTGAATTCAGATAGAGTTTTGATGTTAGTGGGGAGTTCCCATGCAGCTCAGTGGATGTATCCTATTGAACAGTTGGCGATTGAATATGGTTTTAAATTGAAGGTCATGACAAAGTCTGGCTGTCCATTTGGAGCATTACAAAACAGTGGGAATTCTTGCAGTCAATGGAATAAGCAGGTAATTGAAAAATTGATAGAGGACAAACCTAGTTTGTTAATTGTAAATGCAACGTTAACTTCATCAGTATCTAAAGAGTTTGTGCCCCAAGAGTGGGTTGAACAGTGGAAGCTTGTGAGTAGCGAAGGTATTAAAATTATTGGCATTCGAGACAACCCTCGAAGGCTAGAGGACTTAACAACTTGTATTTCAAGAAATATACAGAACTATAATTTAGTATGCAGGCTCGATTCATCTGATCTATTAGACAATGACGTGCTTTTGGAACACGCATTGGAAAATGTAATCGATACCAGCTCATATTTTTGTTCTGACGGTGTTTGTCCGCCAATTATTAGTAATTTTATAGTGCTCAGGGATAAGCACCACATAAATGAGCTTTACGTCAGGCATATCTCCCATGAAATTCAACAAAAAATTAAGAGCTTTTATCCAGAACTGTTTTAATCTGTGTGAAGTTCACAAATTATACCTGATGAAACTATATGATTGGTTAAACTCAAGGGCGATAGCAGCTAAAGTAGCTGAATTTATTCGACTGATTTATGCTTTAAACGTTGTTTTTTGTACTCGCTTGCATAACCCTTTACAAAATAGGTATTCCAATGTTGTTTGTAATAACCTAAAGAGTTTTTATTCTTAAAAATTTTAATCGTTTTAAGTAGGCAATAGTTGTATACATACTGGAACAATGCCCACCTTGGGTAATTGATAAACTCTTTGTTTTTTAAATTGAAAGAGCCATTTCGAATAGTTTCATGTATGAGGGCTCTTCCTGCTTTAAATGCTCTTTGGCTAATCCAAATGGGAGAGAATTGATGCTTATTAATTATATGTTGTACTTTAACGGTTTCAGAAAAAAATGCTTTATGGCCAAGTTTTGCTGCTCTACTTAAAAAATCTGTTTCGCTCCCCATGACATAATTGTTACCCGCGGGGCCGATGTTTTCATTGAACGTTAATTGACTGAAAATTTCTTTTCTTACAGCCATATTGGGACCAAAAAGGGAACAAGGATCGATTTCACCTTGAGTATGCTCTGTTGAGCTCGTTAGGGCAAATACAGTCACTACAGGAACTTCGTCTAACAAATGCTGAGGTGGTGGGCAAGGCCATGAAGGAGATATACAGCCACCCAAAATTCCGAACTGAGGTTTTTTTATAGATAAATTGAAGTAATGCTGAATCCAATTTCTATCAGCAATAATATCATCATCTGTTAATACGATTAAATTGCCACGAGCCAATTTTAACCCAGTATTTAGAGCTTTATTTTTACCTTGACCAGCTTCAAAGGCAATCGATAGTGGTAATTTGTCTATATATCGCTCTAGAATTTGGGCTGTTAAATCGTTGCTATTATTATTGACGGCAATCACTTCCCAATTGATATCTTCATGAAAGTCTTGTTCGCAAAGGCTCGATAACATTAACTCTAAAGTATCTTCGCCGTTGAACGTAGAAAATAGTACTGTAATATCCATGTCTTTTCCTATAGGGAGCTTTTAATGAACTCTGAAATTTGGCATAAGATTTGTTCTTTGTTTTTGTCTTCGATAATTAAAACTCGGTCACTAGACGTCAATGTTGGTTGGGCTATAGGGTGCTCTCTATTGTCTATGTAAATAGTCTTGGAGTTTGGTAAAATTTTATGGAGAATATGAGTTATTGGGAATTCATTTTTATGTATTTCAATGTAGTATAGGCTTCCATCAGAAAGACATAGTTCATACAGTTCAGTCATTAGTGTTACAGTTTGTTCGTAATTAATGACTTTATTTTGATAATTATGTGATATGACTTGCATGTGCATTTTGTCATTAACTATGCACTGAATATGCTCTATTTGGCCCAAAGCTTCTTGTAACTCTGTTACTAACGTTTGATCATTAACTATTAAGAAAACTTGATTTATCTTTTTAGAATTGATGGGGATATAGAAGTCTGCAATATTCGTATCGGGAATTAATTTCCCATCTTTATCTCCAAAGTTGTTAAAACTTAGGTTTTCGAGAAATCTAAGTTCATCTCTTTTTTTTACAACTTTTTGTGGGTTGCTAGTAACAATTTCATATGGTTTTACATCTGAAGAAATTGTCGAACCCATTCCTATAATCGCCCCGTCTCCAATTTTTACTCCTGGGAGGATATTTACATTTCTTCCTATCCACACTCCTCGACCTATTATTACCGGTTTATATGAGAACTTATCATCGTATGGAAGGGCATTTGCTTCATAGCTGTGATTCGCAGAATAAATAGTAACGTTTCTGCTCAAATGTGCATGCTCTTTGATTATGATACTCCCCCTAGTGTAAAAATATGCTCCTTCACCTATATGTACATTGTTTTCTAGAATTAATCCTTTTGGGTCACTGATCTTCATAAATCCATCAATATTACAGTCTTTGCCAACGAATCCAATTTCACTTATCAAATCGCGTTGATATTGATCTTGATAACGGTTTTTTATATGAAGGAAAATATATGGGTTATTCTCAATAGCTTTAAAAAGATAACGATTAAATATCCTTACAATAATATTTTGAAAAGATAATATTTTAAGTATCTTAATTAGCGCTCGAGTCACTTTGTTACCTCTTTAGAATGATGTTAATTTGATCTTTGAAAATATGATTAAATTTGAGTACATAAATTAAGTAACCCGTGAGACCAGTCAACAGGGAGGTGATAATGGCGAGGCTACTGCCACCCATATTATTGCTTTGATACATTAAAAGTAATATCGGTCCTGTAAAAAGAAGTGTCGAAATAATTGGAGATACTATTGCTTTTGACAGCTCAAGCCAACCATAGTTAAAGTACATTCGTGAAACCGCCGTCATATACACGAGGCGAGATATGGCGAATATTACTAAAAAAGTTGCGACAAAATAAATAAAATCACTCTGATAAAAGTATGCAATAATTATTGAAATGAGTTTTATAATTTGGTTGTTAAGTTGTACCTTTAATAAAGGCATACTCATCCCCAAGCCTTCCATGATATCTGTGTAAAAAGCGGTCAAAAGTAAAAAAGATTGGCTTACACAAAACCACATGACTAAATTTGAAGCAAACCCCCATTGTGCTCCGTAAATCAACATAACTATTTCTTCGGAAAAAAAAGCGACTAAGAAATAAATTGGCCACCCTAGAGTGCATAAAATGTTTGTAATTTTGCTTAAAGGTTCAGTAGCACCTTTGTTTTCATGATTTAATTTCGAAAAAATTGGTGCTACTGCAGGTCTGATTCCTTGTATGAATATACTGCCAAATAAATTTGAAGTACCTTCAGCTCTAGCATATTGCCCTAAGCTGGCTTGAGAATAGGCTTTGCCAATAAATAAGTTGGGGAGCGAATTTCCTAGTTGACCGACAATACTCGAGCCAACTAATGGATAAGTAAAGCTAAATATTTCAAATACTTTATTCTTACTAAATGAAAATAAGCTTACTTTTTGGTTGCTAGCAGCATAAAAGAGAATAGCAGCAGCAATATACTGGGAAATCAAGCCTAATGCTAGGGATGTTACGCCAACGTTTTTATAGGCAAGGTAAACTGAAATTGAGCTTCCAAGTAATGTCGAAAAAACATCTATTTTGGCGATTAGCTTAAAGTTAAGGTGCTTTCGAAATAGTGAGCGCTCTATGACGCTATAAGGAGATATTAATAAAAGAACTGACATTAATATCGCTAAATTGTGAAGGGAGGGGATATCATAGAAATTGGCCAAACTATCAGCCAATAAAAACAGGGTGATAGCCATTAAAACACCTAAAATTAACATTAAGGCGAAAGCGGAGCTGAGCTTGTTTGTATCAAGTTCTTTTTCTTTGAGAATATAATTCGGTATACCAACTTGCTGTATCGCTTCAGCTAAAAAAATGAAAGTTGTGATTATTGCAAACACACCAAAATCTTCGGGACTCAATAAGCGAGCTAGCATAATGGAAGATATAAACTGTATTATTAAAATAAGGTTTTTTTCAATTAACGAAAATAGCAACGCTGATTTGTACATTTTAATCCTTGAACTTAAGGCGTATTTGGGGATAGATGTTTATGAATTAAATGGCCATATGTTGTCAGCTTCCCGTCCTCTGTATGTGTTTTTAGCTCCCTTTTGTACGTCAATTTAAAAAAGCTTGTGGTTGTAAATAACTTTTTTGTTAGCTTATCATCAAATGGTTGATTCAGTTGTTCATTGAGGAGCCAAATATTTGGGTTGTTATACGGTACCGCTCTAATGGCTTTAGATAGAGCAGGTATGTCGTCAAAGGCCATTCTCATCGCGTAGTCAACGTACCAGTAATCTGGTATTTTGTCGTATTTCTTTAGATGCTCAGAAAAAACTTCATTCATGAATGCAAAAATGTTATGCCCTTTGTACCCTCCGACTAAGAACGAAGAGTAATTTGCTTCTGATATACTATTAGAGTGCCCGACTCTTCTATGGGTAAAATACTCAGATTTTAAAACGCTTTTTTCTATAGGGCTTGCAACGTAAACAGTCGAGTCAATCCATAACCCCCCGTGTTGATGAAGAAGTTGAAACCTCAACACATCTGACAAAAAAGTGTAGCTGATTTTATTGTCTTTAAACTTTTGTAATATGTGATCAGGTATATCGATATATTTTTTATAGTTCTCCAATGTAATGAGGTTGATTTGGGCAATATCTGGAGTATTTTTTTTTAGACTTTCAAAGCATAATTTTACGACCTCTGGCATATTTTCTTCGCCTTGCCACCAGCAAACCCAAATTGGTACTTTTTGGTCTTTATACGGAGTTGAGTTACTGTTTACTTTTGATTTGAATTTTCTTATCTCCTTGGAGTTTAGCTTTTTAACTAGCGCATAAGTGGTTTTTTTGTATATATCTCGTGAACCCTCGAATCCTTTTGCCTTCATTACTAAGTTATTTTTTAACACATGTATCGCGTACATGATGTTAATTGCTCTTTGATTTTGATAAAACTCATCTAATATACCTTTTAACCTATTTAACATCTTTACCTTCCCTATCATATTGATTTTTATTGGCTTTCAATGTTTTTAAACTAAAGTAGTTATAGACCATTTTACTCCTGCAAAAGTTATCTTGAAACCTAGACCTTGAATTTTCCCCATAGTTATTAAGCGTGCCTTCTGATAATAAGAGTTGCTCAATTGCAAAACTAAAGTTTCCACAATTGTCGTTTTGTGTTACTAGTCCATTGTTATATTCATTTACTACTTCTGGATTTCCACCTACGTTGGTAACAACAAATGGCTTTCCCAATGACATTGCTTCCAACAATGTCATTGAAGTGCCTTCGCTTAATGATGAGAGCAAGAAAATATCCATTAGTTGAATATGATTCACTGGCTTTGCAATGTAGCCAACAAACCTAACATGATTTCTAATGTCTAATGTGTCTGTTAAGTTTTCCAGATTGGTTCTCTCTTCACCGTCTCCAACGATAACTAAAAAGGTATTTGGGTACTCTTTTAAGACTTGAGCAAAGGCCCTGAGCATCATGGTTTGATTTTTTATTGGATCAAGGCGAGCAACTGTCCCTAAAATTTTTGCATCATGAGGTATTTTTAAATCGGATTTGAGCCGTTCAACTGCATCTATGTCAGGTACCAGAGGCTCAATACCGTTATAAATAACTTCAATTTTTGATTCTGGAATAAATTCGTATTTAACCAATGCTTGTTTAGTAGCTTTTGATATGGTGGTAATATGGTCAGTCATCGCCACCAATATAGGGTTAATAAGTTTCCGCTTCCAACTTGACGAATCGGGATAGAAGCGTCCGTGTTCAGTGAAAATTACTTTAGTTTTCGTCAATGTTGCTGCTAGAGTACCATAGACCCAAGGTGTATATTGGTGACAGTGTAAAATATCTATGTCATGCTTTTTGATAAACTGACGAATATTTTTGATGACTTCGCGATCAAACCCACCAAGCCAATTTAAATTGGTAATGTTGTAACCTTTGTCTAATAATTGTTGTCCGAACGGACCAAGCTCAGGTTCAATACATAAAATTTCAACGTCAAATAGTGCTTTGTCGGTACCTTCAACCAAGTTTTTTATTACTGTCTCCGTGCCGCCAATACGCATGTCGTACGTGAGATGAACTATTTTCTTTTTAGTCATGCGCTATCCACCTTCGGTCATGTAATGATCGAACCACATTTGAAACATTAGCATGCTCCACAAGGGGGCTGAATGGTCGTGTTTTTTCGACTGATGTTCGTGCCACAGTTGTTCTATTGCTTCAGGCTTGAAGTAGTCAACTAAGCCTTTCTGCTTATTTAATATGTGCTCTTGAGCGAGGTCTTTAATTTCCGAGCGCAACCAATCAGCGAGTGGTACAGAAAAGCCCATTTTTTTCCGGTACAAAATATCATTGGGTAAAAAAGGCTTAAATATTTCTTTTAGAATGTATTTTTTTTCATTGTTTTTTACGGTGTTAAACTTCAGTGCTGACGGAATACGGGCAGCGTATTCAACCAAATTAAAGTCCAAAATAGGTGCTCGTACTTCTAGTGAATTCGCCATACTCATGCGATCAACTTTCACTAAAATTCCTCCTGGCAGATAGGTTTTCATATCTGTGTAGAGTATTTTTGCCAAGTGGTCAGTGCCGTCAGCTTTGTGATAAGCATCTAGTGTTACTTTTGATGGGTGATAATTGCCAAGTTCACTTTTCATTTCACTATTGACCAAGCTTTGCCAAGTTTGATCAGTGATAAATGAATTTGAAATATAAAAGCCCATGGCTGGATCAACACTCAAGCTGTTGAGTAGTGATTTAGCTCTGCGAAATGGCGTTAGGTTTATACTACCAGCAAGGTTTGCTAAACTCGGAAAAACACTTTTTCTTAGCCATTTGGGAAACTTTTCTCGCAAGTTGTTTTCTAGGTGGTCAACAGAGTATTTTTCATAACCGGCAAATACTTCATCACCGCCATCACCTGCAACCGCTACCGTTACCTTTTGTCTAGCGAGCTCTGAAACGAAAAAAGTTGGCACCAGTGAAGGGTCGGCAAATGGCTCGTCAAAAAAGCTGACAATGTGTGCGAGGTTATCATTAACGTTTTGATGAACAGTAAACTCGTGATGTTGAGTGTTGTATTTATCTGCAACCGCTTGCGCAAACTCAGTTTCGTTGAATTTTTTATCATCGAAACCAATTGAGCATGTGGTTACGGCTTCATTATCTTGCTCTTTGGCAATTTGCGACATCAAGGCAACAACGCCACTAGAGTCGACACCGCCACTTAAAAACGCCCCCAATGGCACGTCGGCAAGCATTCTACTTTCAGTGCATGATTTGGTTAACGCCGTTAATTCACTTTTTATCGTTTTTTCATCTGAATGGTTTTGCTGAGCAAATGAGATATCCCAATATTGCTGAATATCTAATTGCTGAGCTTTGAGCGTTAAATAATGCCCCGGGGCTAGTTTGAAAACATCGTTAAAGATGGTTTTAGGATCGGGAACGTACTGGTAGGCAAAAAAGTCATATACCGCATCAGGGCGTATGACTTTTGGAATGACATTAATTGCCAGTAGTGATTTGAGCTCTGAAGCAAAGTACAGGTTTTGGCCATCAAAATGGTAATAAAGCGGCTTTTTGCCCATACGATCTCGGGCGATAAATAAGGTTTGCTCTTGTTTATCCCAAATAGCGAAAGCGAACATGCCGTTTAGCTTGGCGAGGCATGCTTCACCTTCAAGCGCGTACAAGGCTAAAATAACTTCGGTGTCGGTCTGGGTGCGAAACTCTACCCCTTGAGCGATAAGTACATCTCGGTGCTCACGAAAATTGTAAATTTCACCGTTAAACGCGATGACATATCTGTCATCTAACGAATGCATGGGTTGTATACCGGCATCGGATAAGTCGATAATCGCCAAACGGCGATGACAAAGTGCGATATTATCAGCAATGTATTCGCTGCCTGCATCCGGACCTCGATGGTAGATGGCTTGTCCCATTTTTTGCACGCTATCTAATGATGCGGTCGTGGTTCCAAATGTTGTAAATCCTGCAATTCCACACATAGTTATTCTTATAAAGTTATATATTTACGGACAGCACTACCAAGGGTTGTGGCAACTGACACTGGTAACTTTTGCCAGACAGTTTCAACGAGCTTTCTAATACTTGAAGTCGACGAGGTTTGTGTCACGGGTGGTATTTCTTGAAGTTGCCCTTGCTGAAAGGTTTGCCATAACAAGCCCCTTGGCTGCGCGCCCCATTGGGCTTTGAATCTATAGGTGCCTTCCCCAGGGGTTGAACGGCCAAAATCAAAGCTGATGTAACCGTTGTCGCTAGCGTGACTGAGCAGTGTCCAATAGAGCAACATGTTAGGCGCTAGGCGATTGTAATCGGCGTTAGTTGACGCCCATGGAATTGAACATTTATTACCTGATATGAGCACAATACCTGCGCCGACGACGGTATCTTCTTTGTAAACATTTGCAATGATAGCGTTGCTGCCATAGCCTTCGACAATACTTTTAAACCATTGAAAGCTATGGGCTGGCGATCCCAAATCTCGCATATTGCGACTGTATACTTGATAAAAACCAGCGAGGTGTTGAGAGTCGTTGCCAACCGTTGCGGTTAGGCCATTTTTGCTCGCTTTTTTGATTTGGCTGCGCAGTTTCGATTTAAAGCCTGCCATTAATTGCTCAGAAGAGTCAGGTAGAGGTAAGATCATTCTGACTTTTGCAAACTCATTAATATCTTGGCTTTCGAGCTCATTAGTTCTGCTTTCAAGGCTCGCAATACCATATTGTTGGCACATTGATAACGCGTGTGCTAGCAATGTTTGCTCAACACCTGAGTTGACAGCTAAGGCACCGCCGATATCACAATAAGGCAGTGAGCTCATTTTCCCTTTAGAAAATGGTGTTTTGACAATAGCAATAGGAAACAAACCGTTAACTTGGCCTTTATCGTCGAGCGATATCAAAGGGAATACCGTAAAACCATAAGCTTGTTCGATGGCATCTAGCCATGACCATTGATGATAAGGTGAACTATCTTCATGTTCGGCAACAAAGCGGTTCCATTGCTCTTGATATGAAGTGTCTGCAACTAAAACAGTCACTTAGTCATTCCTCTTTCTATTAAATGAGTCTGTGCTTCAGAGAGAGTACAAAATTTGATAGTAACATATTGTTGCATATAGTGAATCACGTCTTTGATACGTTGGCACAACAACTCTCTTGCATGTGGCTCGTTATTGAGTCCGGTTACCCGTTCAACTAGGGTTGAGCTATGCATAAACATGTGAAACACCTGTTGCTTCTGTTGGAGTTGTGTTTTCACCAAGCGTATCATATCTGACGACGTACAAAGCTCAGGGCTTAAATACAACTTTCTAAGTAATAAACTATGCCACAGTAATCCATTTAATCTCAGCCAACTCAGAGGTTTGTGTTCACATGCTTTGTGTATCGCTTGACACAATTGAGTCGCAGAACGATTAAAACCTGTGGTGACCGGGATCTCTAACACAGCTTTTTGTTGGCCCGATAAATTTGTGTCAGTTAATGCCGGCCAATAAGGTTTACACGGTGCTTGTTCACAAGAAAAATACTTGTTTACATACAAGGGATAAGCGCTTGAATCGACGCTTATGTTATATTTTTCGAGTAACTTTATAACTTCGCCATTGATACCCCAACGCCCGGTGCGAAAACTGTTTGGTGTGAGCTGGAAGTTTTCTTTAATTTTCTCAACTAAGGCTGCTAACTTTTGCTCGACGTGCTCAATGGGCAAATTGACAACATGAGAGGTAAATTCGCTAGTTTCATTAAAAAACGGTGGGTTTGCCCATGGGTGCAAATGAGCACCAATTTCGCATTCATTTTGATTAAAACCGGTCAGTATCGATACCGCATAAGGGTCGTTAGCGATTGCATAATCAACTAAATAGGTCGGCTTGATACCGAGCTCTTGGCAAAAGTTTTGAAAAGCAGGTAATTCTTTTGCGTTATCCACTGAAAAGTCACTGTTGGGAAAGGGGCCAGACCAATCCCACTCTTCTTCGGTATCAACACTGAGAATAAATAAAACCTCTGGCTTTGCCATTAGTCGACTAGCCTCTCAAAGAGTTCAGCGTATTCATTTGCCATGCGCTGAGCTGAGTAGTGTTGATTGACATAGGCGCGCGCGGCATCGGCAAGTCTAGATGCTTCGTTTTGGTCAAACAACATTGTTTCCCAGTAAGATTGAAGGGTCTGTTTGTCGCCTAATTTGGCCAATAATCCCGTGTCACCATGACTAATAAGTTGATCTATCCCGGCGATATCATAGGCCGCAACTGGAATACCCATTGCTGTCGCTTCCATTAAACAGCGGGGGATACCTTCTAACGTTGATGTCATAGCAAATAAATCAAATGATTGCAGCAACTCTAATCTGTCGTCTCTAAATCCTAGAAAGTGAATATCTTGGTTAGAAGCTAGTTTACTGGCATATTGCTCGAGTTCTTGACGCTGTTCACCATCACCAAGTAAGGACAGTTTTAAATTACCGTGTTTTTGCTGTAAGGCATCAAAAATATCGAGCAAATCAAAAATGTTTTTTCGACTAATCATCTGACCTACAAAGCCGATGTGCTTTATATTCTTGTCTTTTTCGAACGGTTTTTGACGTTGTTCATCGACCTCCGATAAATCAACACCGTTTTGAATATATTCTAGTTTGGGGGCTTTAATCCCATATGGTTTGACGTCTTCACAAAGCTGAGGTGATAACGGGACAACTTTGTCGGCAAACCTCATTGCTTGGCAGCCCAACCAAATAAATGTTCTCAGTTTGAAGTCATCAGCATTTTCAAAACCGTGGGGTGTGACAACAACTTTTATACCGGCTTTTCTGGCGGCGAGAATCCCTAATATATCTGATTTGTAACCGTGAGTGTGGATAACATCAATGTTACGCGCTTTGATAAGCTCGGCAAGCTTGGTGACCACAGATAAATCAAATGGGTTTGACATCGGTACTTCGTGAGCGGTACCGCAAAGCTTTTTAAAGTGTTTAACTAATTCTAAATCTTGGGAGTTGTCTTCAAGGGTGACGGCTAATTCGCTTTCAAATTGCTCTTTGTCGAGATGCTTGCTCAGCGCCAGCACCCAGCGTTCGGCACCGTAAAAGCCCGTTGAACAAATGAATTGTAATACTTTTAATTTTTGACCAGGCATGTTTATTTTTTTCCCTGTACATTAGCCAGCAAGCCTCGGAACGTTCCAATGCCTCGAGCACTAAAATACACTAGGTAGAACTTAAAAATAAGTTTATAGCTAATTTTTTTTGCCAGCTTACTGAACAATCTTGAGCTATACAACAAAATAGGCAACAACATGAGGGCTGAGCTAAATAAGGCGAATTGATACTGCGTTGTTAACAAAAACAATATCGCTAATAGGGCAAATATGATAACCCATGGAGGTGTGACTAAACTTGGAATTTCGGATAGTGGTATTTTCCGTCCAAGTAACGACGATAAGTTAGAGCGTGCTCGCCACATTTCTTTGTTGAACAGTTCTTTCCAGCTCTTGTCTTCACCTAAGTGAACGAAACTTGCCGCCGAGCTGTGAATTATTTTACCAAATTGACTGACTTTATTGGTAAAAATGAAATCTTCACAGGAGATGAATTGCTCGGGAAAACGATCTGCTTGTTCAAATGTTGAGCGCTTGAGTAATAAGTTACAGCCGGGTAAAAATGATACTTGTTGATCTAAGTCGGTGTTGACCATTGCAGTGCGCAAGCGCTCTATATCCGGGCATCCTTCAGCACAGACCTGTTGACCACTAACGAGTAAAGTATGAGTATCGCTGTCTAGTTGTTGCTTTAGCGCACTGAGCCAATGACTAGAAAGATCGATATCTGAGTCTATAAAAGCGAGATAATCTCCTAAAGCGTTCTGAGCACCTATATTTCTCGATTTTGAAACTGTGCCCGATGGGTCAACCAACAGAACGTTAATTTGTTCTTGGTAAGCTTTTAAATCAGAGTTCAATAATTCTAACGATTCGTTTTGACTAACAATGACAACTTCAATTTTATCAACCGGATAGTCCTGCTTGAAAATAGATTCAACTGTCTGATAAAGAAGTTCTTCTCTACCTTTATGAGGGATGATAAAGCTGACTTCGGCCATGATTATTCCGCTATTGTCTTTAAGAGTTTGTCAAATTTGCTAACCCGCTTTCTGAGCCAATTTACCTCTTTTTTGAGCGAACTTTTGGCTAAACGCTTTATTGACAGTTTTAGGGCATTGCGCTTGTTGTTGGTTGGTTGGGCAGCAAGGCTTTTTGTGTCGCGTTTATTTTGAATTAGCAGTTTTGAATTTTGATATGAATCTTGAGAGTACTCTTTTACACCATGGTTTTGCATGAGTATGCTCAGAATACGTGTGAAATAGTGAGTATCTTCATCTATTAGCGTATTACCTACATATTGGTATATTTTATCGGCAGCAGCTAGAGCTTGTTCTTTTTTGTCCTCATTGAGATAACGGCTAGCAAAATATAAGACATTGGCTTTACGAATATCCTGTGCTGCCCATGTATGGTTTGGGTATTCTAGTATCTCTGGTGTGTCCAAATATGGTTTTTCGTTTTCACCCATCCAGTAAGCAAAAGTTAGTAGTGCTTTGCCAGCATAGTGATAGGCACTGTCAAACTGAGAGTTATGTTCTTTGGTTATTAAATAACGAGAGACTGCTTGTAAAAATACTGTATAAAACCATGTCTCTTCTACATTGTCGAGGTTTCTCGACGCCACTTTTTCATCAGCAAAAATAGTCTTTTTGATCACCAAGCCCGCTTTGTCTAAATACGACTGTTCTCCGGAAACCTCAAAAGCATCGATAAGTGCAACAACGTAGTGCCCTGTGCCTCTATCGAGAGGATATTGATCCATGATGACATTTTTGTTGCCGATACTATTGCTTTGTTTTATTCGAAGCAGAGCGTCAAGGAATGTACCGTCGCCTTCATAAAAGGCTGATACCCAATTGGCAAGTTTTAGGACGGCCGATTTTGATGATGATGAGCCGGTAAGAAAGTAATGCAGCATCAGTCCTGTGGTATAGCAGTGTTGACCACCAGGGCCACCGCCAGCCGAGTGATCTTGATAGGCATTTGCTTGTTGAAATTTAGAGTAGGTGCGATGACCAGCTGTGATTGCAGGCAAATAATGATCTGTGTGCCAAAATAGGCCGTTGTTATACTCGGCTTTGTCGTCGTTAGTGTGATAAATATCAATATCTTTTACATGTGTAGCTAAATCATTTGCCAGTGTTAACCAGCGACTATCCCCACTGTATAAGTATTGTCTGAGAAAACCGTATAATGGATCGTATTGATTGTTGTAATGGGAAATTAGTTGTTCATCACCTTGGTACTCCAATGTTTCGTGGTCTGCGTAGAGATCACCAAAATTGCGCCAGCCATACTCGTCAATTTGCTCACGTTTCGCGAAAAAATTGTTCTCATGTGTAAGACCAAGTTGGATCAAACGATCTATATTATCTTGAGCAACATCCTCTTGTGTCGCAAAAAATGGTATTGCGTTAGTCTGGCTAAGGTACTCTGGGGAAATAACTACTCTGTTGTGATTGGCAAACGCTTCAACGTTATAGCTTTCTTCTAAACTCAACCAAACAGTGTGAGTTTTTTGCTCTCCTGGCAATAACTCATGAGGCTCAATATGCTCATCAGGAAATAAGCCAATAGTTAGTTTGTCGCTATTTTTCGATAGCGCTTTAGGGAAGTTTTGCCAAAAGTCTTCAAGGTGCACAGTGATGGTATTTTGCGATGCCTTAAATGCAATTGTAGGAGCAGCTCTATCTCCCATTTGAGATGTTTCATTGTATTTGTGTTGATAGCCTTTAAAAGGCAGCACGACTTTATTGTTCGCATTGACATGGTTGGTAGACTGCCAATTCTCACCTCCACTCGACGCTTGATATAGAGTGAAATTACCATTTTGCTTAACGCCACTGGTACTTGGGGATACTCGCAGGGTTGTAGTGTTGTCGACTTGGTTGAATATTAGCCCCAAACTATTAAATAAAAATGAATTCTCATTACCCAGATCCCATTTTCCACCGTGATGTATCATTGGCTTAGGGTTTCTTAACGTTAGTGCCAGCTTGATAATCGGCAGCTTTGCAAAAAAGGTTAAGTCGGCATCATATTCGGCAACAACAATATCGCCACTAGTAAATCTGCCTTCGTATTTTAATGTGTTGGATACTCTTTTAATTTTGTTGTCATAATTGATGCAAGTGACTTTTTCTACCAGCTTGCTCGCCTTTTGATCATTGAGCTCTAATGAACAGCTTAAATTGTTTATCGCTAGTTTATTTTTGTTAAGCTGGTATTGGTAACCTTCTGTTTTAACAATAATGCTGTCTTGGCTCTCAATTGTTACCGGAACTGCTGTCGATGAAGGCGTTAATTTACTCGTCACTTGTTTGACAACATAGGAGCTATCATTAGTCAATGAATCAAAAAATTTGCATTGAAACCACTTAATCGATTTATCTGGCCAGCGAGCAAGTACATCAAAATCTGCATCGACCAATTCATTTTGATTGCGTTCGACGGTTAGTTCATCTGCTGAATAGAGTTGACCTTTTCCAACTGGAAGTGAAAAACAAACATAAGGGTTTGTTTCATCAGTTGAATTTTTTTTTGTTATTTTAAATGGAACTTCCAACATTGTAGAAAAAGAAATACACTGTGATTGGTGGCATATGGGCATAAATAGTGCGGTTGAATAGTGTTCTTTGTCAATTGTTTAATGGGTAAGATTCACAAATTAATGGAAAACAATGCCGTCGGATTTATCTGTAATCACGCAATCCAGTAAAGAGCTAGCATTGAGTGATATTGCTGCGCTTTGGCTTGAACTCGAAAAAAATAGCTCAACGAGCTTTTTCTTAACTTGGGATTGGATTGGCTCGTGGTTGAAGCAACTGCCAATGGATTTTTTTCTTGTTAAAGTTTTGCAATCAAAACGGTTAGTTGGGCTTGCTGTTATTGTTGAAAAGCGTCGCAAAACACTTGGTGTATTTAATACATCACAGTGGTGGTTAAACCGTTCGGGATGTCATGCTTATGATCAATGCTGGATTGAGGAAAATACCGCTTTAGCAGCAATCGGCTATGAGCATATAGTTAACCGTGCAATATGCAGCTTTTTACTAAAGCAAAAGCAATGGCAAGAGTTTATTCTTGGTATGGCTGGTAAAGAGGTATACCAAGAATATGCTGGTATAGCCGATCGGAAACGAATTTTGATTGATGATGTTGGCTACTCTGTCACACTAGAAAGCGACGAATGGCAATATGCAGCCCAAGTTCTATCGCGAAAAACGCGCCAAAAAATTCGACAAACCGAAAAAATATTGTCCTCACAGGGTGAATTGTGTTTTGAAGTACTAACTGGCAGGGCTGATAAAAACGAGCAATACACGAACATTCAGCGTCTACATAAGTTTCGCTGGCAAGGCACTGTTACTCCAAGTGGCTTTGAAAACATGCATTTTCAGGCCATGATTCACAATTTAATACAAAACGATAAAACTGAATTCTCAGTGTTAACTTTAAACCAGTCGCCAGTCGCTTATTTAATTAATTTTGTACATGAAGGTAAGGTTAATTTTTATCTTTCTGCCTTGGAGCGTTTCTCTGATCCTAAAGTGAAAGTAGGTATGTTAGTGCATCAAAAATCAATAGAGTACTATGCGAATAGAGGGATGTCTGTGTATGACTTTTTAGCAGGAGAGGCGCGTTATAAAGCTTCGATGTCTAACGTAAAATACGAACAAAAAATGATAGTGTTTTATCGAGAGAGCACATTATTGCGTATTGAACGTTTCATGCGAGTTGCAAAAAACAAAATAAGGGATATCTTGATAAGATAAAATGATCGGACGATGTTATTGTTTGTTTCACTGACTTTCTTTGTATATTAAAACATAGTGTAACTGTATTAATATTCGATTTTCACTTTTAACACGCTGAATAACAAGTTTAGCGACACGTCAAAAATTTATTAAGGACGTAACGATGCTTTCTATATTAACACCTAAGAAATGGTTAAAAACGGCAATTACCGGAGCTATTATTTGCGGCATCACCGCTTGCTCGGACAATAAATCTGCAGATGATTATATTAGTGAAGCACAAACACATCTGGCATCAGAAGATTTTTCTGCGTCAATTATTTTATTAAAAAACGCTATTGTTGCCGAACCGAATAATGTCAATGCTAGGTTAATGCTTGGCCAGGCATACCTAGGACAAGGCGATGGCCTGAGTGCAGTAAAAGAACTTGAAAAGGTGAGACAGTTAGACAAGCAGAAATATACAGCCTTACCTTTGTTAGCAAGAGCTTACCTTATTTCTGACAATTTTCAGGAAATTCTTGAGTTAAAAAATACTGAAAAGTTATCTTCTGAAATGAAAGTTGAGTATTTAGCGTATAAAACACTAGCTCATATCCGTTTAGAGCAGCTCGACCAGGCGACAGAAAGTGCAAATGAAGCGGAAAGTTTAGTTCCCGGCAGTTTTTTCTCTATTTTGGCTAAAGCATATCACGCTGCTGCTACAGAAGATGTCGATAAAGCGGAATTACTGGTCAAGCGAGCGCTAAGTCAATCTAAAAGTAACCCTGAAGCACTGATGTTGCAAGCGCAAATAGCCAACGTTCAACAAAACTATGAGCAAGCTGCCGAGAGCTTAAAGTTATATGTAGAAGCCCAACCTGCAGTAAATATTGCGTATTTGATGTTAGCTGAAGCTTACCTAAATAACGAACAATACGCAGATGCCGAAAAATACGCGGATATTATTTTGACCGCATTACCTAATCAACCGCTAGCTAACCATATTAAAGCTGCTGCGGAGTTTGCAAAACAAAATTACGAAAACGCAAAAGATTACGCAGATAAGGCTTTAACAGCTGGTTTTCAGCAGTTGCCAGTTAAGCTTTTGGCAGGTGTTAGCGCATACAACCTGAAAAACTTTGAGCAAGCTAATTATCATTTATCTGCGATAGTAGAGTATTTACCAGCAGAACACCCAGCTCAAAAAATGTATATTTTGAGCCGTTTGGAACTAGGTTTGATAGAGAATATCAGTGACGCCTTGTCTGACTTTTCACCTAAAAACGCTCAAGACAATCAGTTTTTGTCGACATTGAGTGCAAACCTATACTCACTAGGAGCTGTCAGTGAAGCAAAAAAATTAGCATCTAAGGCAAAAGTCAATTTTGACAACACAGAGGATAGGTTACGCGCTAGTGCACTGAGTGTGTTGATGAATAATAACCCTAATATCGCTGAACTTGAAGATATTGCAGAAAACAACCCAAAACTTAAACAAGCAAGATTATTGTTAGCTCACAGTGCAGTTAAAAGAGGTGAACTAGATAAAGCTCTAGAAATAGCAAAACAGTGGCAAACAGATTTCCCTGAATCGTCTGAAGGACATAATTTACTCGCCGCTATTTACTTTTTAAAGAACGACATGGCAGCAGCTAAATCTGAGTTAGAAGCTAGTTATCAAAAGGGAGCTGATGGTCTATACGCATTGACAGAGTTAGCGAGGGTTAACTTCCAACAAGGAGAGTTGGATAAAGCGAAGCGCTATATCAATGATGCCATCGAATTATATCCAAATAGTCCAAAAGCACTTCAATATAACTATATTATTCACAGAGATGATATTGCTATTGAAAAAATAAGTAACGCACTTGCTCAAAATACCACGAGTACTCCGCTAGTATTAGTTTACACCGGCGCTTTAGTCGACAAGCAGCAATATAAACAAGCCTTGAGTGTTTTAAAGGGACTTGAAAAGTCTATCGGAACATCGAAAGAAGTATGGATACAAACATTAGTAGTGCACAGCCGATTAAAAGATCAAGATAAGGTTCGTTCGACATTAGAAGAGTGGCGTAAGTTAAACCCTTATCACGTAGAGCCAGTGGTTTATCTTGCTAACTATTACAAGCTATCTAATCAGCGAGAAAAAGCGCTAACTCAAATCAATCGAGCATTGAACGATCAACACAGTGATAGTTTACTGTTAAAGCTTGGCAAAATGCAGATATTACTTGATCTTGAACGAGCAGATGACGCTGCACTTTTGTATGAAGACTTAAAAACGCTTGAACTGAGACCAGAACTGTATGCCGGCATTAAAGGACGCATAAAACTTATTGAAAAAGATTATCAAGCGGCTATTCCAGAGTTAAAAACATTTTATCGAGCGCAACCCTCAGGAGACAATGCTGTCTATTTAGCGATTGCATTGAGTAAAAACGATCAGCAAGAGAGTTCAATTGAATTACTTGAAAAGTATTTAAGTAATAGTCCTCAAGACACTCGAGTGAGAAGCTTAGTTGCTAGTCAGTATTTAGCGAAGGACCACGACAAAGCTAAACTGCACTATCAAAAAATAATTGAACAGCATCCAAACAACGTTTTAGCGCTAAACAACCTAGCGTGGCTGACCATGGACAGTGGTGAGCTTCAACAAGCTGAAAAATATATCGAAAAGGCATACAAACTAGCACCAAATATCGCAAATGTTGCAGATACATATGGACAAATTTTATTAAAGCTTGATAAAAAAAGAGATGCGTTGGCAAAGGCTAAAGAAGCAACCGAGCGCTCGAAACAAGAGGATGTTGACATTATGCTGAATTACGTCGATGTATTAATTGAGAATGGTCGAAAAAATGAGGCGAGCAAACTACTTACAGAAATTAGAACGACAACTCAATCGCAAAAGCAAAAAGTAGCGAATTTACTCAAGCGCATATAAAACAGGAGATATCCCGTGTTACCAATTAAAAAGTTTAAGTTGGGTCTTAGTTCTACAGTTCTTTTGTTTTTAGTTGCTTGTGGTGACAAATCTGCAGACGAGTTTCTAGCTGAAGGGCAGAAAGCTGCTGCTAGTAAAGACTATCAGCAAGCAATCGTTCACTTTAAAAACGCAGTAGTTAAGGCTCCTCAAAATGTGAAAATTCGAGAAATTCTTGGTAATACTTATCTCTACCAAGGGAGTTATGTCAGTGCTGAAAAAGAACTATCTCGAGCACTGGAGTTAGGTTCTTCGTCTCCACAATTGGCAATGGAACTTGCATACGCATATGCAAAAACCGGTGATTTGGTTGGCCTAGATGAACTCATTGCTCAAAGTGGTTCTTTACCTGATGAGTATTATAGTAGCATCCTCTTTTTTGCCGGGCTCGCCGCTTTTACTGATAAAGATCTCAGTAAAGCAGAAGATTTTTTCAATCAATCGATCAGTATTGGACAAACAACAGTTACTCCCCTATCCCAAGCGTACTTGTCCTTTATTAAACAAGATTTTTCCCGAGCATTAGCGCAAGTAAATGAAGCCAATATCGATGGCATTTTGAGTTATGAGTCATTGCTTTTGAAAGGTAATACCTTGTTTGCTTTAGAAGATTACCTCGCGGCAACCGAAGCTTATCAAACTCGATATAAAGCAGTACCTAAAGATCATAGTGTGCTTTATTTGATAGCCAATAGTCTGATTCACAACGAACAATACGAGCAAGCTGAAAAGAACGTCGATTTATTACTCAGCGTTAGCGAAAGTTCACCTCTTGCAAATCAATATAAATCTCAATTGATGTTTCAAAGAAAGGATTATAGAGAAGCAATTAATTATGCGGAAAAGTCTTTGTCTAGTGGGATCGAACTTCACGTACCTAGAATAGTTGCTGGTATCAGCGCATATAACTTAGGTGAGTACGAAAGTGCATATAACTACCTTGTTAAAATGAAGGATCTTTTGCCAAGCGATCACATAGTTAAGCGGTTGATAGCAGAACTACAATGGCGGCTTGGTTACGAAGCTGATGCTGTAAATACCTATCAGCAATTAGCTGAAGTTGGCAATGTTGATTCAAGTATGCTTATTGCAGTAAGTCAGGAATTAATAAAAAAGGGAAAACAGGATACAGGTAAAAATTTATTAGATGCAGCTATTTTGTTAAATAGCGAAGATTTTTCCGACTTACAGCAACAGGCGTTAACTAAGTTTAGTTTGGATGAAATTGAAGCAGGCATCAAGCTACTGGAGCAGTCGCTAGCATTGAACCCAAGTGCTATTGAAGTAGAAACTCAATTGGCCAACGCGTACCTCTCCAATACACAAATAACGAAGGCGCAGAATATTGCGAACAAATGGGAACAAGAGGAGCAATATAGAATCAAAGGATTATTGTTTAGCGCTCGAATCCAGCAAACATTAGAGCAGCATGACAATGCAAAGAAAATACTGACCCAAGTACTAAAAGAGTCCCCTAATAATGTATTAGCGATGTACTTGTTAGCAGTATACGCAAACGCGGAAGAAAATTTTCGTCAAGCTTTCGAGTACTATTCAAAAATAATATCTGCTAATCCAAATTTTTCTCCAGGGATGAAAGCTATACTCGCATTTGTAAACAAAAATAAAGAATTTCAAACCGAATTTGAAAAATTCTACAAAGCGGAAATAGCGAAAAAGCCAGATGCGCAAGGATTGAAAATAGGTCTGTCTTATTTTTACAGTACAGAAAAGCGTTTTGACGAAGCTTTAACGTTACTTGAGGCAATAAAAACAAGTGCTAAGCCAGCTGAGGGCGTTGACTTGTTAATTGGAGATATATTTGCCGCCAAAGGAGATAATAAATCAGCGATTGTCTACTATGAATCAGTATTAAAATCCAACCCAGATAGTGTTCTAGCTCATTCAAAGTTGGTTACTATGTTTGAACGAGAAAAGAACATAGATAACGCGCTTACTCAAGTTAATAACGCCCTTCAATATCACCCTGATCATATCGGGTTTAAGTTGTTTAAGGCTAACTATATGTCTCGGCTTAACAGAGTTCCACCGAATAGCTTGTTATCTGAGTTGCAAGAATCGTCAATAGCTAAAGAACATTGGTTGTTGGCTAGCACGTTAGGAAACCTAGCTTTTTCAAAGAACGATATGGAAGCAGCGAGCCGGTATTATCGCAAAGCGTATGGCGACAATCGTTCTGACTATAGCGTGATTCAGCTTTCTCGTTCAGTCGCTAGAACAGAGGGAGTTTCAGCTTCAATTGATGTGTTAAAAGCGCACTTAAATAGAGTTGGTAGTTCTGCGCCTGTGCTAGCTATGTTAGCCAATGCATATATGTATGAATCCAAGTATGAACTGGCTGAGCGAGTGTATTTGGACATTTTAGAGCTCGAGCCAGAACAGCTACTTAGTTTGAACAACCTTGCTTTTATTCACGTTGAGCGTAACGACAAAAATCAGGCCATCCACTATGCAGAAAGGGCTTTTAAAAAAGCTCCAAATAATCCATCAATACTTGATACCTATGGACAAGCATTATTGTTAAATAATAAAGCAGAGCAGGCCTTAGTTAGCTTTGAAAAAGCGCTATCGATTAATGGAGAAAATAACGATTTTAGTCTTCACAAAGCAAAAGCTCTCGTTGTTTTGAATAGAAAAGAGGAAGCTCAGCAAATAATTGATGGACTAGATAATTTGAATGACATTGAAAAAGAGCAAATAACCCAAATGGGATTAAACTGGTAGTAAATACATTGTCAATTTCTTTTACATAGAGACACTTGGAATATATTTAATGTGAAGCAAGGTCCTGATATTTAATTGTTTTTTATTTGTGGCATATTGCCTGCTTAGAAGTCTGTAGAGTATACAACTTGAAAAATCAGTTTTAGGGAAGTGGAGATTAATATGTTTAACTTAAAGAGAATTTTGGCTGCAGGTGTTCTTTCAGTTGCTGCTGTATCTACTGCAAGTGCTAACCAAGTAGTTCTTGATAGTTTTGATTATCCTTTTGGCGGCGCTGCTAATACGCCATTTAACTTATCTTTGGATTTGGCTGCAGATGGCACTGGTTCGTTTGCCCAAGACCGAGAAGTTAGCCCTGATGGTATTGTAGATGCTACATTGCTTATCAACCAAGATAATAACCCTGTGGGTAACGCTAGTGCACGAGCAGGTGGTGGTTCATTATTTTTAGCAATGGATCCTGGTGTAAACGCATCACTAGGTTTATTTTATTCAAACCCTGCAGCTTTACCTGCAGCTTTAGGTGGCGATTTATCTGTACTAGAAGACTTAACTAATGATGGTGCTTCTGATAGCTTTTATTTTGATGTTTCTTCAATTGACTTAAGCTTTTCTTTGGAATTATTCGTCATTTCTAACTTAGCCGATTTAGCAAACCCAGGTTTCTTCAACAGTCTTTATCAAAATGGCACCGGTTATGACACTGCTTTTTTAAGAGGACTTAACGGGGTTTCTTACACAACTATCAATTCTACTACAGAAGTTGGTTTAGGTGACCCTGCGGAAACTATTACTGCCTCTTTCAACAGCTTTAATACTGATACGACTGCCGCTAATTTTGAGCAAGTAACTGGTATTTTTGCTTTAATTACAAGCAGTTCAGGTGCTACAGATTTAGCAATTGATGAAGTAGGTGTTGTTCCAGAGCCAGCAACATTAGCGCTATTCGGTTTAGGTTTGTTAGGCTTAGGTGTAGCTCGCCGCCGTAAAATCTAATCTAAAAAATAAATACTGTGTTGTCCTAGTATAGGTTGACACTATTTACGCTAAAACGCTCGATGTACTTCATCGGGCGTTTTGTATTTTAAGGCCATGTGTGGCCTTCGTTGATTATAGATAACAACTGATTCCTCGACCAT
>NZ_JAGHQT010000006.1 GCF_017744155.1 Endozoicomonas sp. G2_1
TAGGTTTGGACATGTGGCTTGTCCTGATGACATAGTTAGGTGTTCCCTTACTCCAATCTAGTCGACCATGCTTGCGAAGCCAAACTAATACCGTAGAGCAACCTTGAATACCGTATTTATCTTGAGCTTGTTTGTAAGTCATCTCGCCTTTTTCAACTTGCTCGACAACCGACAATTTAAAAGCGAGTGAGTAATCCTTTTGAGTTCGTTTAGTGGTTGATTTCATGGCACTCTCCAATTCATTGATTGAAAAGTGTCAACCTTATTTAGGACGGGTCAATAAAAATAAAAAAGGCTGCACATGCAGCCTTTTTTATTTTGCGACTTAGATAGTCTTATCTCGTTCGCAATTTCCTAACCAATACTTTTAGTAAATGTTATAAAACGCTCTCTAGCGTTAATTCCATCATGTCTTTAAAGGTATTTTCACGCTCATCAGCAGTCGTTACTTCACCTGTTTTGATATGGTCACTTACCGTAAATACCGCGAGTGCATTTTTGCCAAGCTCTGCAGCAACGCCGTATAAACCAGCTGCTTCCATTTCTACGGCTAAAATACCGTGTTTTTCCATTACCGCAAACATTTCAGGGTTTGGACCATAAAACAAGTCCGCGGTAAAGACGTTACCAACGCGTACCGGCTTGTTAATTTTCTCAGCAGTATTGACGACTTTTTGCAATAAACCAAAGTCAGCACAAGCGGCAAAGTCAAAGTTGTTAAAACGTTGGCGATTGACATTTGAATCAGTGCTTGCTGCCATACCGATGATAACGTCGCGAACTTTGATGTCATCGCGCACAGCACCACAAGAACCAATGCGGATAATATTTTGCACGCCATACTCTTTGTATAGCTCGGTTGCGTAGATTGAAATAGATGGGATCCCCATGCCTGAACCCATGACAGACACGCGTTTACCTTTATATGTGCCCGTGTAGCCGTACATGTTGCGAACACGAGTGACACATTTGGCATCATCTAAAAAGTTCTCGGCAATAAATTTTGCACGAAGTGGATCGCCCGGCATTAATACCGTTTCGGCGAAATCACCAGGTTTAGCTTCAATATGAGGAGTAGCCATTAATTTTTACCCTATTTATTGTTTATCAGTAAGTTTCAAGCCAGCTAGACAATTTTTAACACTGCTATCAAGGGTTTTTTACTGAGAAGATTTATTAAATGATTGATTTTGTTTTTTGTGACAGCCTAGCTAAAAAATCTTTCAATGATCCAGCTGTAGGCTTGGCCACCTAAATAAATACCAACAATACCAGCAATACCTGAAATGACAGGCGGCGCTGGCAATGGTAATTTTAACAACGAAAAAATAATACCAACAAGTGCACCAGTAACTAGGGCAAGTAATATTTCAGTCATTTTTTCTCCAAAGATTATCGAGGCACAGTCGTATTAATTCACGTCAATGCTTTTTGCTTAAGTTGTTGCTTTTCACTATCAGATAAAAAGCTAGCAGTTACGCCATTTAATTGTAGTTGATCGAGCTGGGCTTGATTCAAGCCGAGTTGCTCTCGGGCAACTTGGTATTCATGCTTAATCTCGATGCCTTCAACGGCGGGATCATCGGTATTCAAACAGGCAACAACGCCATGCTGTAAAAACAGCTTTAATGGGTGTTTTGAGAGATCAGTAACGGTACCAGTTTGAAAATTCGACGTTAAGCAAGACTCGATAATGATATTGTTTTTGACCATATAGTCAAGTAATTTTGGGTCTTGTGCGCAGGCGACACCATGACCAATTCGGGTAGCGCCGAGATCGCGTATCGCTTGCCACACGCTTTCTGGTCCGCATGCTTCGCCTGCGTGAACAGTGACTTGTAAATCAGCGGCCTTTACTTGATTGAAGTGTGATAAAAACAGTTCGCCGGCAAAACCTTTTTCGTCACCAGCTAAGTCCATTGCGACGAGTTTGTCTTTGTGGTGGAGTAGAGCGTCCAACTCGAGTTGACAGTTGTCGACACCAAAACTGCGACTCAAAATGCCAATCAAATTGATTTTAGTATCAAATTCGCGACAGCCTTGAGCAACCCCGTCAATCACGGCAGCAACAACGTCGGTAACGTTGAGCTTGTGCTTCATTGCCATGTAAAACGGAGAAAAGCGCAGCTCGGCGTAATCTAAACCGGCATTATGTGCATCTTCAACGTTTTCATAAGCAATGCGCTTACAGTCATCAAGTGTTTTTAATACCGCAACACCCCAGTCGAGCTTCTTTAAAAAACTGACTAAATCCGGTTCACTGTTTTGGATTTGTACGTATGGGATTAACGCCTCGAAAGTTTTTGCCGGTAACTCAATTCCGTGTTGATTGGCCAGCTGCCAAATAGTATTGGGTCTAATGTTGCCATCTAAATGACGATGCAAATCAACTAAAGGTAATTGGGAACTAGGCATAATACTCCAAGATGAAATCGCTAATTAAAATTAATCGACAATTATATCTGTTTTTAGTGATTTTGTATTGCTAATACCGTATCAAGCTTGTTAAATTAGTCCTAGTTAGCTGTTTAGGTGTCTAGACGTAAATAATTTATATAAGAAAACTATCAAATAGAAAACAATCAATAGAGAGTCAAGAGAAGAGTATGTTACATCAAACCGACGATGTTCGAATTAGTAAAATCAAGGAATTATTGCCACCCATTGCCTTATTAGAAAGGTTTCCGGCAACAGAGAAGGCGTCTGCGTCGGTCTATCAAGGTCGTGAAGCGATCCATAACATCATGAATGACCAAGACGACAGACTCCTCGTCGTAATTGGCCCTTGCTCGATTCACGATCCAAAAGCGGCAATTGAGTATGGGCAGCGCCTAGTCGAATTACGCGAGAAATATCGCGATAACCTCGAAGTGGTGATGCGAGTTTACTTTGAAAAGCCAAGAACAACGGTTGGTTGGAAAGGCTTAATTAATGACCCTTATTTAGACAACAGCTTTAAGTTGAACGACGGTTTGCGCATTGGTCGTAAGTTACTATTAGATTTAAACGATTTAGGTTTGCCAACTGCGGGTGAGTTTCTCGATATGATCACCCCTCAATACATGGGCGATTTTATGTGTTGGGGCGCAATTGGCGCCCGTACTACAGAGAGCCAAGTTCACCGCGAATTAGCCTCAGGTTTGTCTTGTCCGGTTGGCTTTAAAAACGGTACTGACGGTACAATCAAAATTGCGATTGATGCTATTGGTGCCGCCAGTGCACCACATCACTTTTTATCAGTCACTAAGTACGGCCATTCAGCGATTGTTGAAACTACCGGTAACAAAGATTGCCATATTATTCTGCGCGGCGGTAACAAAAGTACGAATTTTGATGCGGACAGTGTTAAAGCGGTGACCGATCAGCTAAATAATATAGGTTTAAATGACAAGGTCATGATTGATTTTAGTCATGCCAATAGCCAGAAGAAATTTGAAAACCAAATGCTGGTTTGTAAAGATGTTTGTCAACAAATTGCAGAGGGCAACCAGTCGATTTTTGGTGTTATGGTTGAAAGTCATCTTGAGCAAGGTCGACAAGATTTAGTTGATGGTGTTGCACCTAAGTACGGACAGAGTATCACTGACGCTTGTATCGGCTGGCAAGACACAGAAACACTGCTTGCTGAGTTAAACCAAGCGGTAGCTCAACGCCGTACAGCCAATAGTTAAGTTTATTTATGCATCTATTCGTTTATGGCACATTGGCGCCGGGTCAGCCTAATCAACACATACTGGCTGACCTCAATGGTACTTGGCAGAGTGCAACCGTTAAAGGCCATTTAAAAGCTGAAGGTTGGGGGGCTGCTATGGGCTACCCTGGCCTAGTGCTTAATCAAAATGGTGAAACTATTGGTGGCCAACTATTTAGTTCTACTGATCTAGACAATTTTTGGCCTGAGCTTGACGCCTTTGAAGGCGAGGGCTATCAGCGTGTGCAAACAAAAGCTCTGTTGGCTAACGGCGAAGTGGTTGAAAGCCATGTCTACACGGTTTTACTTTAGCAATAACAAGAGTGAAAACGAGAGCAACAACCGCTACAAGCTAACAGCTTCACGTTAGCATTGGCTTTTTAGTTTTGGCTGTAATTCAATATGAATTACAGCCACTGACTAGTTTTCGCGAGTATTTCCACTATCGGCAATAATGACTTCTTTTGGCAACTGCCCGTTGATTTGCTCATCTAACCAAATTAAGTAGGTTGATAATGGCATGGCGGTCGCGTAATAATGACCTTGACCAATGTCACAACCCAAGTCTCGCAACATTTCTTGAGTGCGTTCGCTGTTAACGCCTTCGGCAACAACTTCTAGTCCTAGTCCTTTTGCCATTTGAATACTGGCTTTGGTAATTTCATAATGCTTGTCACTACTTGCTATTTTTTCAACAAACTGTCGATCAATTTTTAGCTCGTGACAGGGGATTTCACTCATATAGGCAATCGATGAATAGCCAGTACCAAAATCGTCAATACCCAAGATAAAGCCAAATTCTATCAAGCTAGCCAACTGTGCTCTGGCGTCACAATTGTCCAAAATCGCCACTGACTCTGTAATCTCAAGCGCGATGGTTTCGGGCGCAACTTGGTTGGCAATGACTAAGTCGGTAATAAAGTTGAAGAAGTCGGGGTCACAAACGTCTTTGCCACTGATATTAACAGCAATAAAATGCTTGTGATGACCTTTTTCAATAATGGTTTTGTGTTGCTTTATTGCGGTTTTTATTACCCAGCGGGTAATGTCTTTGATCAAACCTGTGTCTTCGGCGATGGGCATAAACACCGCCGGTGATATTTCCCCTTGCTCAGGGTGACGCCATCTGATCAAGCATTCACTACCACACACTCGTAGGGTTTTTAAATCGATTTGAGGCTGATGGTATAGCTCAAAATCACCTCGATTTAATGCTTCATGCATACCAGCGATAAGCGCCATCACCTGATTGTTCTTTTTCACCGCGGTGCTTTGATAATATTGCCATTTACTGGCTTTGGTAGCCGCTTGCTCCAAGGCGAGATTTGCTTGGTTAACTAACTCTTTGGCTTGGCTACTGTGCTCGGGATATAAAGCAACACCAACGAATGCTGACAATGGCAGCGCTAAATTATCGAGGTAATATTGTTCTTTAATCAGCTCTTGTAGTTCTGAGATATAGCGCTCTAACTCGCCAGATAATTGATGATAATTAACCAAAAGTGCTAAGCAGCTATTATCGAGAGTTGCCACTTTTTGACGATCACTAGTCAGTGCTAAAATATTGTCATCGTGATAGAACTTATCGTTGATGACCTGACAAAAGCGTTTCAATAGTTGGCGTTTATCATCGTGCGAGAGATAAAGACTAACGCGCTCAATTTGTTCTGGCTTTACCACTAATACCGCGAGTTTATCATTTTCATGCTGGCGCGACTCAATTGTACTCTCTACGGTTATTCTGCGAGGCAGTTGAGTATCTCGATGGAATAACATGTCGTGCAACTGAGCTTGTTCATAGCGTCGCATTCGCTCGGCGAGGGCAAATGACATTAAAATTATTTCTGCAATGACACCAAATAAAAAAGCATTTCTGGTAATAAAGTTGTATTCAATTAAATCAAAAGCAGCCAAGGGTTGTATGACTCCTCCGGCGAGCAGCGGCAACCAGCTTACGGCATAGTACTTGGTCCAGCTAAAACTATTTCTCAGTTTCCTCAATACCATGGCAATGGCGAGTAAATAACAAAACGGTTGTAAGGCGAAAAAGGCTTGTAGTTTCAGTTGTGGGGGCAATGTAAAGCTAACCAATAGCATGACACCCAGCACAATTACCATCAGCCAAGTAAGTTTTTGCAGTTTGCCTTGTTGTTGGTGATACGCGAGAAAGTAATAGGCAAATACCAGCATTAAAATGGCAAATAAGTAATGGAATTGAATGGCAAATTCAATCAGTTGTGCTTGAACTTCAGTGCTGAAAAAATAGTAACCAAAGCCGTTGACTGAGGCCAGTAATGCAAATGCGGTTAATAGATAGCTGACATAGATTAAATAGATGGGATCCTTTACCGCTCTAAACAGTACCAGATTGTATAATGCCATCACCACAACGATGGTAACGAAAACGGTTGCTAGCAATACATTAGCATTTTGCTGACGGTTAAAGTTCGATTCCGCAATCAATTGAATCGGTATTTTTGGCGGCCCGGCGGACTGTATTTTGACCAAAAATGTGTGGTTTTGGTTTGCAGTTAGAGCAATGGCAAAATGTGGTAGTGGTGTCGGTAACGAAAGCGCATTGCCTTGATAATTTAAGCTTATTTGGTCTTGTTGTTGATTTTCCGATAACCCAACGACTCGGTATAGCTCGAATTGTTTTAATAACGGGTTATCTGCAACTAGCACTTGCCTTGTTAATTGACTACTTTTAACGGTTAATTTTAGCCAATAAACTGGGCGGTCAGCGCTTGCTGGAATATCGTTAAACGTTTGACCTTGCCACTTATTATCTAATAATTTTTGCGCGGATATTGAGTCGGCATCTTTGCTGTCCGTCCGATATTGAACGTTGTATGTAATTTTGAGATCAGACGATGATAGCGCTGGGGTGTCTTGCGTATGTGTCGATAATAAATCGAACGTCTGATAACCAATCGCAACGACGATTAAAAAAAGCACGCTTGCGTAGAGCGCAGATAATTTGTTGTTATTTTTATTTGGCAGCATATTAGCTCGTGATCATGAAAATTCAACGATCAGCGCATTAGTTGATTCATTCCAACGTGCCGACCGGCTCAAGATGTTGAAACAATTTGCCCTAAAATGCAATCGCGATAAGTGAAATTTTCATCTGTTTACTCGTATTACATGAGCTCATGCCTTTAATACTTTAGTCATTTTTGCTTAATCGTAACGTCATTTGCCTGTCACTGTCTCGTCATTACTTCGTCACGTTTTTCTCCTAGTTTGGATTTTAGCTTCAGATAAAACTTAAACATGGAAACAAATCAATGAAACACAATAATTTTAAACATACGTTGTTAGCTGTGGCAGTAGTTGCCGGTATCAGCGCTTGTGACGGTGATGATGGTAATCGAGGCCCTGCGGGTGCTCAAGGACCTATCGGTACTACTGGTAGTGCAGGTGTTAACAGCTTAATTAATCAAACAATACTTGCGCCAAAAAATGACGCTTGCTTTAACGGCGGTGTTCGATTTGATTCCGGCCTTGATGCAAATGCTAATGGTATGCTCGAGAGCAGCGAAGTGACCTCAACGAGTTTTACCTGTACACCGACTGTGGTTGATAACAGCCAAAACTTTGTGCGCGTTGCAACATTCCCGGTTTGTTCTCAAATTGATGCTAATTGTGATAATGACACGGAAACCGCGGCTGAAATTGTCAGTGTCAGCTCAGATAACAATAAACTCATTTATACTGATAGCCCACAAAATATGGTTGGTTTTATCAATATTAATGACGCTGAGAATCCTATGCCAGCGGGTACTTTATCCTTACCTGGTGAGCCAACTTCAGTGGCAGTCCGAGGTGATTATGCGCTAGTGGCTGTGAACCACTCTCAAGATTTTATTAACGTGGCCGGTTCGCTTGAAATTATTGATGTCGATAGCCAAGCAATTGTGCGCAGTATTGATATTGGCGGACAGCCTGATTCTGTGGCTGTAAGTAAAGATGGTAACTATGCCGCTATCGTGATTGAAAACGAGCGTGATGAAGATCTCGGTGATGGCGGATTACCTCAGTTGCCCGCAGGCGGTTTAGTGGTTGTTAATATGACGGGGGCAGTTGCCGATTGGACCACTTCTAACGTCGCATTAACTGGTTTGGCGACTATAGAAGCAACTGATCCTGAACCAGAGTACGTTGATATCAACGACAATAATATTGCAGTTATCACGTTACAAGAAAACAACCATATTGTTTTGGTTGATCTATCAACGGGTCAGGTCACTAATCACTTTTCAGCGGGCAGTGTTGACTTAACTAACATTGATGCCACCGAAGAAGATGCCTTTATCAATCAAGTTGAGAGCCTCAGCGGTGTCGTTCGTGAACCCGATGGCGTTACATGGCTTAACAACGACTACTTTGCTACTGCCAATGAAGGTGACTGGAACGGCGGCAGCCGCGGTTTTTCGGTCTTTGATACCCGTGGCAATGTCGTATATGACTCGGGCAATACTATGGATCAATTAACCGCAGGTATTGGTCACTATCCAGATGATCGCTCAGAAAACAAAGGTAATGAGCCTGAAAATGCTGAGTTTGGCGTTTTTGGCGACAATCGCTTCTTGTTTATTAACTCTGAGCGTTCAAGCCTAGTGTTTGTTTATGATGTTGCAGACTTAACTAAACCCGCATTTAAACAAGTATTGCCTGCGGCAGCTGGACCTGAAGGTGCGTTAGCGATTCCAGAGCGCAATTTATTAGTGGTTGCCAGTGAAGAAGACGATCGCGGTGATAAGTTGCGTTCTGCCGTTAACATCTATCGCTACAACAGCGTTGAGTCCAATTATCCAACCATAGCGTCTGTAAACCGTGAAAATGGCACACCAATACCTTTTGCGGCGCTTTCAGGTTTATCGGCAGATACCGTCGACAATGGCTTGGTTTATTCGATTGAAGATAGCTTTTTCAAAAGCAACCGCATTTTTGCCATTGATACTAAGCAAACGCCAGCGCGCTTGGTCGATGAAATTCGTATTTCTGATACTAATGATGTTTTCGCCAATATCAGTACAGTGTCATTAGCCGATGCTTCAGTCGATGACGATGATGCAACTCGCGTTAATGTTTTTGACCAAGCTGATTTAGCGGCAATGATCAATGCTGATAAAACCGTCAATATTGACCCCGAAGGTATTGCCAAAGCTAGCGACGGTGGCTTTTGGGTCGCCTCTGAAGGTTCAGGAACGGTTGGTGACAGTAACCGTCCAGTCAACAGCTTAAACTTTATTTTTAAAACCGACGAAAACGGCGTGATTGAAAATGTTATTAGCCTACCTGATGCGTTAAACAATGTTCAATTGCGTTTTGGCTTTGAAGGTATTGCTGAATATGCTGGTGCTGCTTACGTTGCATTCCAGCGCGTGTGGCCTGGTGATACCAACGCACGTATTGGTATCTATGATGTTGCCAACAGCACGTGGAGCTTTTTGTTCTATCCACTTGATGCACCAGCCTCACAAAACGGCGGTTGGGTTGGTTTGTCAGACTTAACCTCGCTTGGCAATGGTCAGTTTTTAGTCTTGGAGCGAGACAACCAAGGTGGGCCTGATGCCGCGATTAAGCGTTTGTACCGCATTGATACCACAGGCCTAGCCAATGGTGCGACAGTGACTAAAACTCTGGTACGCGATATTTTACCAGACGTTACTCGAGAGCATTTGAGCTTTGAAAAAGTTGAAGGTCTAGCAGTGATGGCAAACGGCGATGTTTTATTGGTTAATGACAACGATGGTGTTGACGACAATAGCGGTGAAACTCAGCTAATTAATTTGGGTGATATTCTTTAATAATATTAACCGAGAAGCCAAGGCAGGCTAAAGCGAAATTAGTCATCTGCAATTGGCAATTCTAAAAGCCACTTTGATTAAAATAGTCGAAGTGGCTTTTTGTTATCATTTTGTAAACAAATAGCATGCTAAGCACTTGCTTTCAATGACTGAACACCGTAGCATTTGAACTCGTTAATTTATCTACCATGCTCATCTTTAAGTTTTTGATCTTATTAGTTGTAGGATGCGCACTGAGAACATTGAGGTCCGCACACTAATGTCGTCTATGTCATTAAACCACGTCGAAAGTATTCTGTTTGTTTGTATGGGCAATATTTGTCGCTCTCCGACCGCGGAAGCGGTGTTTAGACACAAAGCCGCTACTCAGGGCATAAAGCTATCAA
This sequence comes from Endozoicomonas sp. G2_1, assembly GCF_017744155.1. Classification (GTDB taxonomy): domain Bacteria; phylum Pseudomonadota; class Gammaproteobacteria; order Enterobacterales; family Alteromonadaceae; genus JAGHQT01. The sequence continues at coordinate 9,894 of NZ_JAGHQT010000006.1, forward strand.
TTGATTCTGCCGGTACTTTAGGCGCCCATGCTAAGCAAAAGCCGGATCCTCGTTCACAAAAAGCTGGGATTGCTCGTGGTTATTCTTTTGATGGTATAAAAGCTCGCAAAGTGACCAAACAAGATTTTTACGATTTTGATTTGATTTTAGCGATGGACGAGCAAAATCTAAAAGATCTGCAACAAGTCGCGCCAGCAGCTCTTGTTGAAAAACCACAGTTATTTCTTAATTTTGCTGAGAATTTCAGTGATACTGAGGTTCCAGACCCATACTACGGCGGTGCCCGCGGCTTTCAATACGTATTAGACTTGGTGGAAGACGCCAGCGACGGCTTATTAAAACAGCTAAAGAGTTAAATTACTTAAAAATCAAAAAAAAACGCCAGATAAGGCTATTATCTGGCTTTTTGCTTTTCTGTGGGGTTTAGCTTGAACTAGCGGTTTTTCGCTTGTGCAAGAATGTCGAGAATTTCTTCACTAGTGTCGAGATTGATACAAGCATCAGTAATGCTTTGGCCGTAAGTTAGGTCTTTGCCTGGTTCTACTTTTTGATTACCTTCGACCAAGAAACTTTCAATCATAACGCCAAAAATACTGTCATCACCGTTTTTAATCTGGTCAGCCAATGATTTAGCGACATCAATTTGTTTAGTATGATCTTTACAACTGTTACCGTGGCTGCAATCGATCATCACTTTTTCACGCAGTTGACCTTTAGCTAAAATCCCACAGGCATCACTGATATTTTGAGGGTGGTAGTTTGGCGCTTTACCACCGCGCAAAATAATGTGGGCATGTGGGTTACCATGAGTTTGGTAAATACACATTTGGCCTTTTTTGTCTGGTGAATATAACACGTGAGGTACGCTAGCGGCTTTGATTGCGTCAGCGGCTATTTGGACATTGCCATCGGTACCGTTTTTAAAACCTACTGGGCAAGATAATGCGGAAGCAAGTTCACGATGAACCTGACTTTCTGTGGTACGAGCACCAATCGCGCCCCAAGAAATAAGATCAGAAATGTATTGACCTGTCACCATATCCAAGAATTCAGTACCAGCGGGTAAACCAAGCTTATTAATATCCATTAATAGGGTACGTGCAAGCTTTAAGCCTTTGGCAACGTGGAATGATTTATCTAAATCAGGATCGCTAATCAAGCCTTTCCAACCGACGGTGGTTCTTGGTTTTTCAAAGTAAACGCGCATGACGATATAAAGTGTGTCTTTATATTTTTCGTGCAGTACTTTTAGTTTTTTGGCGTAATCAATTGCTGCATCGACATCGTGAATCGAACACGGGCCAATAATGACAAGGGTACGAGGGTCTTTACCTTCGATAATCGCTTCTATTTGCGAACGTGCATCGAGAATAAAGTTAGCGGTTTGCTGATCTAACGGAATTTGTTGGGCGAGTTGATCTGGTGAGACAAGGTGCTCTATCAGACTCGTGCGTATTTCATCTGTTTTTATCGACATAATTTCTTTCTAACCAAATGACTCAATTTGGCACTACTTTTTATCATTGTAAGCCTATAGAAATGGGCATTTTGAACGAGTTTTCAAGTGCAGACCGCAAAATATTAATATTTATATCGCTGCAAGCCGGTAATTGATAATATTTTTGCGGTAATTTCCTCCACTGACAGCTTAGTCGTATTCAGGTAAGGTATTTTTTCCTTTTTGTAGAGTTTCTCTACTTCGCGCACTTCCATCCGACATTGACGAGCTGACGAGTAACGGCTGTTCGCCATGCGGCCATCGCGAATGTCCATTAACCGTTGGGCATCAATCGTTAAACCAAACAATTTCTTTTTGTGATCTTTTAAGCAGGCGGGAATCTTTAGTTCATCCATATCTTCCTCGGTAAATGGATAATTAGCCGCTTTAATACCGTATTGTAAGGCGAGATACAAAGATGTTGGCGTTTTTCCTGACCGAGAAACACCAACCAAAATAACGTCAGCGTGTTCATAGTTACTGATATTGCCACCGTCGTCATTGGCCAATGCGTAGTTAACCGCATCAATTCGATAGTTGTAGCTATTTTCGTGAATACTGTGGGTGCGATGGGCTTTCGGCGTGGCTTGAATGCCTAACTGTTGCTCCATTGGGATGACAAAACGCTCGAGAAAGTTGTAGATAACACCGTCACTGTTTTCGATGATTTTACCGATTTCTGGATTGACAAAGGTTTGGAAAACTAACGGTTTCTCGCCTGAGCGTTGATACTCTTTGTTAATCTTTCGCTTTGCTTCTTCTGCCTTTTCAACGCTTTCAACAAAGGCAATTGTCTGGTGTTTAAACTCTGCGGGAAATAACGACAGTAAAGCATGGCCAAAGACTTCTGAGGTGATGGCGGTACCATCGGAAACATAAAAGGCAGTACGCATATATTAGACCTGAATTACAAACCCCATCTCGGGATAATAAATGGCTTTCTAGTTGCTCTTTTCAACGCTAACGTCGTTAAATTTACTTGCAATAGACAAGCTATTGACGCGCAAATTTGCCTTGTTATCGAAGAAAATATCTAACTAAAAAGTTCAAACGACACAATAAGTGTTAAACCTAAAAACTACCACATCTCTTACCCCGAGCTGCGGTTTAATAATGAAAAGTTGCAAAGATTATTTCAGTTTAACAATGACCAGTGTAAGATGTTGCGATAAATGAGAGAAGTGATTTTTTGAATTTTGTAATTTGAGGAGAACACCAGTGCAAGAAAACGTGCTTTGGTATCAAGAACTTGGAATGAACGACGTTGAACGAGTAGGGGGCAAAAACGCTTCTCTCGGTGAAATGATTTCTAATTTAGCGAACGTTGGTGTGCAAGTCCCTGGCGGCTTTGCGACCACGGCTTACGCGTTTAATGAGTTTCTTGAACAAAGTGGTCTAAACGACAAGATTTATCAGTTGTTAGACCAATTAGACGTCAGCGACGTCAACGCGCTAGCGCAATGTGGTGCGACCATTAGACAATGGATTATCGACACGCCATTTTTACCACAAATGCAGGCGGATATTGAACAAGCCTATCAGCAATTGGCTGGTGAATTTACCGAAGATGCTTCATTTGCTGTACGCTCGTCGGCAACTGCAGAAGACATGCCAGACGCATCATTTGCCGGTCAACAAGAAACTTTCCTCAACGTGCGCGGTTTAGACGCCGTAATGGTGGCCATTAAACACGTATTTGCCTCACTATTTAACGACCGAGCTATTTCGTATCGCGTTCACCAAGGCTACGACCACCGCGGTGTCGCTTTATCTGCCGGCATTCAGCGTATGGTGCGCAGTGATATCGCATCAAGTGGCGTAATGTTCTCAATTGATACTGAATCAGGCTTTGAAGATGTCGTTTTTGTGACCTCGAGCTATGGTTTAGGTGAAATGGTGGTGCAGGGCGCGGTTAACCCTGATGAATTTTACGTCCACAAACCAACCTTAGCAAAAGATAAACCAGCGGTTGTTCGCCGTAATATTGGCAGTAAAGCGATTAAAATGGTTTATAGCGATACCCAAGAGCACGGCAAGCAAGTTGAAATTGTTGATATCGAGCCAGCTCAGTCTAATCAGTTTTCACTCACTGACCAAGAAGTGCAGGAACTCGCCAAACAAGCGGTAATTATTGAACGTCACTACGGTCGTCCAATGGATATCGAATGGGCTAAAGACGGTTTGGACGGCAAGTTATACATTGTTCAAGCCCGCCCTGAAACTGTTCGCAGCCGTGAAAACGCTAATGTAATGGAACAGTTCCAATTACAAGCGACGGCGCCGGTGATTTGTGAAGGCCGCTCAATTGGTCACAAAATCGGTAGCGGTAAAGCGAAAGTGCTCAGTTCATTAGAAGAAATGGATAAAATCGAGCAGGGTGATGTACTAGTGACTGACATGACAGATCCCGATTGGGAACCGATCATGAAGCGCGCATCTGCCATTGTGACCAATCGCGGTGGTAGAACTTGTCACGCGGCAATTATTGCACGTGAGATGGGCATCCCTGCGGTAGTAGGTTGTGGCAATGCCACAGATAAAATTGCTAATGGCGATAGTGTTACCGTTTCCTGCGCAGAAGGTGATACTGGCTTTATTTATCAAGGTGAACTTGAGTACACGGTAAATACGTCTGAAGTCGACAAAATGCCAGAGTTACCACTTAAAATAATGATGAATGTTGGCAACCCTGACCGCGCGTTTGCTTTTGCTCGCTTGCCACATGCCGGTATTGGTTTAGCCCGTTTAGAATTCATCATTAACAAAATGATCGGTATTCACCCGAAAGCGCTATTGAACTACGCTGAGCAATCGGCGGATTTGCGCGAAGAAATTGATGATATTATCGCTGGTTATGACAGCCCTGTAGAATTTTACATCGCTAAATTAACTGAAGGGATATCAACGCTTGCTGCCGCTTATGCACCAGAGCGTGTAATTGTTCGTATGTCTGACTTTAAATCAAACGAGTACGCCAACCTTGTTGGTGGTGAAGAGTTTGAACCAGACGAAGAAAACCCTATGATTGGTTATCGCGGAGCCTCTCGTTATATCTCTGAAGACTTTAGAGATTGTTTCGCACTTGAATGTGAAGCGATTAAGCGCGTGCGCAACGAGATGGATTTAACCAATGTTGAAGTCATGATTCCGTTTGTTCGTACCTTGGAAGAAGCTGAAGCTGTGATTGATATCCTTGCTGAAAATGGTTTAAAACGCGGTGAAAACGGCTTAAAAGTCATTATGATGTGTGAACTACCGTCAAATGCTTTACTCGCCGACCAGTTCTTAGATTACTTTGACGGTTTTTCTATCGGTTCAAATGACTTAACGCAACTAACGCTTGGCCTTGACCGAGATTCAGGTTTGATTGCTCACCTGTTTGACGAGCGCAACCCTGCTATTAAAAAATTGCTATCGATGGCGATTCAAGCCTGTAAAGCGCGTGGCAAGTATGTTGGTATCTGTGGTCAAGGGCCTTCAGATCACGCCGATTTTGCTGCTTGGTTAGTCAGCGAGGGCATCGACAGCGTTTCGTTAAACCCTGATACAGTTTTGCCAACTTGGTTATATCTAGCTGAGCAATACAAGTAATAAGGTTGATTAAGCGCGACTCATTGAGTTCAGCTTGATGTCTTTGACCATAAAAAATAGAGGGCAAAAGCCCTCTATTTTTTGTCATTACAGCTTAAATTAGTAGTTTCGTTAATAGTTTCGTTAAAAGTGTTTGCCATACTAAACTAATCAACAAATGACACCAAATAGACATTTTCATTAATGACTAATAAAACCATTTTGTAACGCGTAACTAAGATAGTTCATTAAAAACAAGGTGTTATAGTTTTATTTGTTTTTGCCGCCATTAGCGATAATTTCTCGTGCGATTTCGTCAGCAACGGCTCCCGTCGGTAAATTTCTTAACTGCGCTTGAGTAAATACATCAAGTAATGTCTGATAAATTTCTTCAACTTTGGCGGTTGCTTTGTCGGCATTGTAATCATCTTCAAACGAAATGTTGATGATGCCACCGGCGTTAATCACATAGTCGGGTGCGTACAAAATACCGCGCTCTTTGAGCATTAAATCGTGTTTTTCTTGTGCCAATTGATTGTTTGCACAACCGGCGATAATTTTTGCTTTAATGCGATCAATTGTGCTGTCGTTAACCGTTGCGCCTAAGGCACAAGGGCAATAGATATCAACGTCTTGGTCATAAATTTCATTTAGTCCGACAATTTTGGCATCAAACTGCGCGGCAACTTTATCAAGTGCGGTTTGATTTAAATCAGTGACCACTAAATTAGCGCCTGCTTTGTGAAGATGCTCGCACAAATAATAACCGACACTACCCAAGCCTTGAATGGCGACAGTAAGCCCAGTTAAGTCATCGCGCTGAAACTTGTGTTTTACCGCTGCTTTAATACCAACAAATGTACCTAACGCTGTAAACGGTGCAGGGTTACCACTTTTACCTTCAGTACCTGTGACAAAAGGAGTGACAGTGTTAGCGATGGCGATATCATCAGTGGTAATGTTAACGTCTTCAGCGCTGATGTAATGGCCGTTTAAACGGTTAAGTGCGTCGCCAAAGGCCTTAAAAAGTGCTTCAGACTTGATGGTTTTGGCGTCGCCGATAATGACTGATTTACCACCACCCATGGCTAAGCCTGCCATCGCGTTTTTGTAGGTCATACCTTTAGAAAGTCGCAAAACATCGGTAATCGCTTCACCTTCAGTGGCGTAATCCCACATTCGACAACCACCAACAGCAGGTCCGAGCTTTGTACTATGAACGGCAATAATGGCTTTTAGGCCAGTCTCTTTGTCACTACAAAAAACGACTTGTTCGTGGTTATCAAAATCTAATTGGTCAAAAACTGCCACAATAAATTCTCCAATGAAAATCAACCAATAGGTTGAATTGAGATGATTTAGTTGACGCAGACCTTAGCACTTCGATATCACGCAAGCTAGTGCTAATAAATATTAATTTAGTCGGACTTGTTCACTATTGAATACAGTGTTGTATTAGCAATAAGTGTATATACAATAGCTTGGATTATTACCGCATGAGCGCTAAGATGGCGTTCTTCTTGTCGCTGGATTCACTAATGGGTGAGGTAGTATTTTGCCATACTTATTTTGTTGACATTGCCTGCCATTTTTTGGCGAGCAATACCTGCTTCCATAAAAACCTGCCCCGCAGGCTTGAAATTGTGCTCTTGATAGTGCTGAACTGAACTCAACGGACAGTGTAAAAATACTTCATCAAGGCCCAACTCTTGAGCGATTTTCACTAAGCGTTTTAGTACGATGTGATCGACGCGTTTTTTTCGGTAGTTGGGCAAGACTGCGATGCGACTGATTTCACCGACGTGGCGCAAGCGACCCGTTGCCACTGGCTCTTTGGTTTTGTCATCGCAGACTAATAAGTGAATGGCTTGTTTATCATGGCGATCGAACTCAACAGCTTTTGGAATTCGCCACTCGCAGACAAATACTTTTTCTCGTAAATCTTTAAGCAATGGCGCTGCTTGTTGCCAAGCAACGCGCGATACGCTGTAAGACATGATTAATCCAAGATATACCAATAACCCATATTGATAACCCTAGTTAACAACTGGTTGTTTTTCAAGCACGCTGTCAAACTTGGTAAAATTTCCGGATGGAGCGGTTCATTGTTGGCTAAGTGAATTGCTAAAAATTGCGTCTTTGGGCACAGTTCAAAACTATCGCCATTAATGTAAACCTTGGTTTTGTCTTGATTTAAGTGAGACTTTAAACCAAGCACAGGTTCAATACTGACTAACTGTTGTTCAACCAGCTTGGAGAGCTGCTGAGGTGTGATTTCATCTTCTGGTTCAACAATGTCGAGCTGATGATGGTTTTTGGTTAAATAACTGCTGACAAAATCGTTAAATACAGCTTCGTTATCAAGTTCCTTGAGCATAAATTGCTTGAGGGCTTGTTTGTCAGCATCAGACATTACATTCGGGTTTTTAGTTGGCTGACGATTGGGGTCAGCAAACCTTGCTGTTGCCAAGTCTTGGTCGAGCAGTTTATCGGCAAACGCAGACCAAAGTTCTTGAGCACTAGGCGCCTGAAAGCCCACTGAATAATTGAGCGAGTTTTCGATTGCTGTGCCCTTGTGCGCGTGATTTGGCGGGATATACAAAATATCGCCCGACTCGGTAATGACATCGATAACAGGTGTTATTTCACTGACTTGCTTAAGATCTGGATGTGGCAGCAAGTTGACTAAACTATCGTCGGGTAAAGCAACTTGCCAGTGGCGCTTTCCTTCACCTTGAATGATAAACACGTCATATTGATCAAGGTGTGCACCTACACCACCACCAGGCGTCGAAAAACTCACCATAACATCGTCTAGTCGCCAGCTCGGAATAAAATTGAATGGTTTGAGTAGCTCATTAGTTTCGGCCGACCAATTATTAGTGGCTTGCACCAGCAAGGTCCAGTCTTGTTCGCCGTATTGGTCAAAGTGTTCAAACGGACCGTGCTCTACTGACCAGTCTGATTCGTTTTTGTGGCTAATAATGCGAGATTGAATTTCTTCTTCCATCGCCAAGCCAGCAAGCTCGTTAGCATCAAGCGGATCAATAAACTGGTGTTCAAATTCGTCAACCATACCTTTTTTTATAAGTAGTGGTTTTTTTTGCCAGTATTCGCTAAGAAAGCGTTGTGGTGTCAATTCGCCCCAGTTGATAATCATGCTTGTGCCTGTGGTTAGTTTTAAAAACAAAAGGGCACATAACGTGCCCATTGAAAACGTGTTGGTTGAATAGGGTGATTAGTGTTTGTCTAATTCAGCGACCAAATCAACCGCTTGACCGAGGTAATTGGCCGGTGTCATCTGCTTTAAACGGGCTTTTTCAGCATCGGGAAGCGCTAAGCCGTCGATGAAGTCCGCCATAATTTCACGGTTAACGCGCTTACCACGAGTTAACTCTTTTAATTTCTCGTATGGCTTTTCAATACCGTAACGGCGCATGACCGTTTGAATTGGCTCAGCAAGTAATTCCCAGTTTTGATCAAGTTCATTTAAAAAGCTTTGCTCATTAACTTCTAACTTACTAATACCTTTTAATGTTGCTTGGTAAGCGATAATGGCATAACCGGCACCAACACCTAAGTTGCGCAGTACAGTTGAATCCGTTAAGTCACGTTGCCAGCGAGAAACAGGTAATTTTTGCGCTAAGTGACCAAAAATAGTATTCGCTAGGCCCAAGTTACCTTCTGAGTTTTCAAAATCAATTGGGTTAACTTTGTGTGGCATGGTTGATGAACCAATTTCACCGGCAACCGTTTTTTGCTTGAAGTGGCCAAGCGCAATATAACCCCAGACGTCACGGTCGAAATCTAAAATGATCGTGTTTGCGCGTGCAATCGCATCAAATAGTTCTGCAATGTAATCATGTGGCTCAATCTGAGTGGTGTAAGGATTCCAAACTAGGCCCAAACTTTGCGTAACAAACTCTTCGCTAAACTGATGCCAGTTAAACTCAGGGTAGGCAGATAAGTGGGCGTTGTAGTTACCGACGGCACCATTAATTTTCGCTAAAATTTCGACGTTGGCAATTTGATCACGTTGACGCTTTAAACGCATATATACGTTTGCCATTTCTTTGCCCATTGTCGTTGGTGATGCCGGTTGACCATGGGTACGCGCCATCATAGCAACGTGCTGGTAATCACCCGCCATTCGCTTTAATTCAGCGAGAATTTTGTCTAGGTATGGCAAAATGACTTGGTCACGCGCTTCAGTTAGCATTAAACCATGTGAGGTGTTATTGATGTCTTCAGAAGTACAGGCGAAGTGAATGAATTCGTTAACGGCGTTTAGTTCAACGTTATCTGCGACTTTTTCTTTTAAAAAGTACTCAACGGCTTTAACGTCGTGATTAGTGGTGCGCTCGATCTCTTTAACGCGCGCTGCGTCTGCTTCGCTAAAATTAGCCACTATCTCGTCTAGTAGTGCGTTTGCTTGAGCTGAAAAAGCTGGAACTTCTGCTATCTCAGGCGCTTGTGCAAGCTTTTGTAACCAGCGTACTTCAACAGTTACGCGGTATTTAATTAAGCCAAATTCACTAAAAATCGAACGTAGTTCAACTGTTTTACTGCCGTAGCGGCCGTCTACAGGTGAAATTGCAGTTAACGCTGAAAGTTCCATAACGGGTTCCCAATGCTGTGTAGTTAAGTTATATGCGATTTAGTTGTTGTTTAGCTGCGTCGACAATTTTACCGCGACTAAACAAAATAGTTCTACGTTTTCCACCTACTTGACGCCAAAGCACAGCGGCGCGAATACCGGCGAGCAATACTGCTCTGATTTTGTGCTGATTAGTAGGCTGTTTTAATACTTCCGGTTCACCAGCGACTTGAATGCGCGAGCCAATTGGGCTGATGATGTCAGAATAGATACTGGCGAAACTGTTGAGTAAGGTGTCGCTGAGTAACTCGTAATGGCCGAGCTGGCGTTTGGCCTGCTCAATGCGTTCACCAAGTAAGTTTAATTGCTTACTGCGTTTAGCCAATTGACGTTCGAGTGCGATTAGGCTGACGATATAGCGAGTGATTTCTGGATCTTTAATTTTTGCGTCGTTGCCCAACTGATCGACAATGGTCTGTAAGCCGGGTTTTAATGCGCTAATATCACCGCCGTAAACGTCGATAGCGCGCTCAGGTGATGTATTAGTAATGCTACTTAACATTACTGTTAATGCACTGTCGTCAAGTTCGCCTTTGCGAGCAATTTGTTGAACTGTGTAGGCGGCTTGGCAAATTGCCGCCAACGCTAATATTTGTTCGTTCATAGATTTTTATTACGTTTTTGACCTTGTCTTTCTTGCGCTGTTTTCTTACTTAAACAACTGATTAGCGAATGAGTTGGTCTATAATGGCGCCGCCTAAGCAGACATCGCCTTGGTAAAAAACGACTGACTGTCCCGGTGTCACTGAGCTTTGGGCTTGGTCAAACAGAACTTGATATTGGTCGTCGCCAATAGCAGATAATGTACAGCTAACATCCTGTTGACGATAACGGGTTTTAGCGGTGCATTTGACATCACTAGTAACGGGTTGACGATTAACTAAATGCAACTGATTGGCAATCAAGCCTTTTGAGAATAGGCGAGGGTGATCATGGCCTTGCCCAACAATTAACACGTTGCGTTTGAGATCTTTTTCAACCACATACCATGGCGCATCGCCAGCATTAGATAAGCCACCAATGCGCAAGCCTTTGCGTTGACCCAAGGTGTGATACATTAAGCCGTCGTGTTGGCCAATTACTTCGCCTTCAGGGTTTTCAATATTACCCGGCTGAGCAGGCAGGTATTTCGCCAAAAAGTCTTTAAACTTGCGCTCACCGATAAAACAAATACCAGTGCTGTCTTTTTTGTTGTGAGTAATTAAGCCAGCGTGTTCAGCAATGGCTCTTACTTCAGGCTTTTCGATGTTACCGACTGGGAACAAGGTTTGTCCCACTTGCTGGTCTGATAGCGTATATAAAAAATAGCTTTGATCTTTGTTGTCATCTAAACCGCGAATCATTGCCCACTGATCATTAATTAACTGACGACGGACATAGTGGCCTGTGGCAATGTAATCAGCACCGAGATCTTCACAAGCAAATTCTAAAAACGCTTTGAATTTGATCTCTTTGTTACACATGATGTCAGGATTTGGCGTGCGGCCAGCCTTGTACTCTTGCAAAAAGTATTCAAAGACGTTGTCCCAATATTCAGTGGCAAAGTTAATGGTGTGCAACTTAATACCAAGTTTGTCGCAAACTGCTTGTGCATCTTTTAGATCTTCAGCAGCAGCGCAGTATTCGTCGGTGTCGTCTTCTTCCCAGTTTTTCATAAACAGGCCTTCAACCTGATAACCTTGCTGTTGTAACAAATACGCTGAAACAGAAGAGTCTACACCGCCAGACATACCGACAATAACTCGGGTTTGCTCAGGCGTTTTATTCAGTTGATTTTGGGTTTCAGTTGTCAGGTTTGCAGAAACTGGGATATTAACGGTCATTTATTTCTTCGATTACTCGTGTACGTTGATCTAAACAGCAAGTAATACCTTGCTCGCTGTATTAATGGCGCTGAATTATATACTCATTCGAGCGCAAAATACAGGTGTTATGTGGTTGCAATTACAGGTTACTTTTCAGTTGACTGAGTGGAATTTTTTCGCCGCTTTTTAAGTTGCTCAGGTAATCTTCGATACATTGCAATACCATTGGACTGCGCAGCTGATTCTTACGCGATTGAATTTCAGATAAGGTGAGCCATTGACAGCTAATAATCTCTTCATCGTTAGGCATACAGATTGGCGCTTGGTCAAATTGTTCGCTGAGGTCGAGAACGAAGCAAAAACGCAAAAAATACAGCGATAGCTCTGGTCGGTGAAAGTAATAAATGCCCGAGGCGTAATCTGGATTAAAATTGAGCCCGGTTTCTTCGATAAGCTCTCGTTTGGCACCATCAATCAGGTTTTCGTCTGCTTCTAAATGGCCGGCGGGCTGATTAAAAACCGTATTGCCTTGGTCTATTTCCTCAACCAACAAAAATTTGTCTCGAAAGACCACCACCCAAGCCAGCGTGGTATTGGGTTTAAACTGGTCGCTGCCGTGATCTGATGGGGTCGCAGTTAGCATCGACGATATTCTCCTACAGGTAAGTTATCTAGGTGCCAGTCGCCAATTGCATAGCGAATTAAACGCAAGGTGGGAAAACCGATATGTGCAGTCATTCGCCTAACTTGCCGATTGCGGCCTTCTGTGATGACTATTTCAAGCCAAGTCGTTGGAATATTAGCTCGCTCTCTAATTGGAGGTGTTCGTGGCCATATATCAGGTTCAGCGATGATTTTAACCTTTGCTGGCAAGGTTGGCCCATCTTTTAAGGTCACGCCAATGCGCAATTTGTCTAAGTCAGCCTCCGACGGAGTACCTTCCACCTGAACCCAGTAGGTTTTGGGTGCTTTGTATTTAGGGCTAGTGATACGGTTTTGCAATTTACCGTCATTGGTTAAGAGCAGCAAACCTTCGCTGTCTTTGTCTAGGCGACCGGCGGCATAAATGTTTTTTATATCGATATAATCGGCAAGCGTTGACCTGTGCTCATCATCGGTAAATTGGCAAAGAACATCAAACGGCTTGTTAAAAACGACGGTAATTCTCTCACTAGGGCTGATTTGCGGTTTTCTTTGTCGTGAATATTTAGGCTTGTTGCGGCCTCTATTGGGATTAGAAGGTTTCAATTTAACTGTTTATCCTGTCGCTTTGATAAGGTTTGGCGACATTAGACTGTTATTTTTTGGCCATATATCGCACCAACTATTTTAAACTGCTTTGAATTTCGATACTATGCGCGGCGCAAATTAATTTTCTTTATTAAGCGTATAGCTTGGCGTTATCCATCTTATCCCTTTGATGGAGTTATCAAGCTAGCATACAACAGGCATTAAATTCGGCCAGGCTGCTTAATATTACACACGTTAGGAAATAATATGACAACCGATAAATCAAAGATCATCTATACCATTACAGACGAAGCTCCCGCTTTAGCGACTCATTCGCTATTACCTATCATCAAAGCTTATACCGCTTCTTCTGGCGTTGAAGTAGAAACCCGTGATATTTCTTTGGCAGGTCGCATATTAGCCAATTTTCCAAAATATTTAACTGCAGAGCAACGCATTGATGATGCGCTTGCAGAACTAGGCGAATTGGCGAAAACGCCTGATGCCAACATTATTAAATTGCCAAACATCAGTGCATCAATCCCACAAATGAAAGCAGCAATTAAAGAGTTGCAAGAGCAAGGTTACCAGCTACCAAATTATCCAGAAGAGCCGCAAAACGACGCTGAAAAGTCAATCAAATATACATATGACAAAATTAAAGGCAGTGCGGTAAACCCAGTATTACGCGAAGGTAACTCAGATCGCCGCGCACCTGGTTCGGTTAAGCAATACGCGCGTAACAACCCTCATTCAATGGGCGTGTGGTCAAGCGACTCTAAATCTCATGTTGTCAGCATGGATGAAGGCGATTTCTTTGGCAGTGAAAAATCAGCCACTGTAGGCCAAGAAACTAGCGTTAACATTGAATTTGTTGCTGAAAATGGCGACGTTAGCTTGTTAAAAGAGCACATCGCCTTGCTTGCTGGTGAAGTGATTGACGCTTCTGTGATGAACAAAGCAAAATTAGTCGAGTTCTTTGAGCGTGAAACAGCCAAAGCAAAAGAAGAAGACGTATTGTTGTCACTGCACATGAAAGCGACCATGATGAAGGTTTCAGACCCAATCATTTTTGGTCATGCAGTAAAAGTGTACTACAAAGAAGTGTTTGCTAAATACGCAGATATTTTTGAACAACTTGGCGTTGATGCTAACAACGGTATTGGTGATGTTTACACTAAAATCGCTCGTTTACCGGCGGAAAAACGTGCTGAGATCGAAGCGGATCTAGCGGCGGTTTACGAAAAACAACCGCCGTTAGCTATGGTTGACTCTGACAAAGGCATTACTAACTTACACGTACCAAGTGACGTGATTATTGATGCGTCAATGCCAGCAGCTATCCGCGCCTCAGGTCAAATGTGGGGTCCTGATGGCAAGCAAAAAGACACTAAGTACATGATTCCTGATCGCAACTACGCTGGTGTATACGCAGCTGTTATCGATTTCTGTAAAGAGCACGGTGCTTTCGATCCAACAACTATGGGTACTGTACCTAACGTTGGTTTGATGGCTCAAAAAGCTGAAGAATACGGCTCACACGATAAAACATTTGCTTTGCCTGCTGCCGGTACCGTTCGCGTGGTAGATGCTGACGGCACAGTGCTACTTGAGCACGTAGTTGCTGAAGGTGATATCTGGCGTATGTGTCAAGTTAAAGACGCACCAATTCAAGATTGGGTTAAGCTAGCTGTGAACCGTGCTCGCGCTACCGATACACCAGCGGTATTTTGGTTAGACGAAAACCGCGCTCACGATGCTGAGTTAATTAAGAAAGTTAATCAATACCTACCAAACCACAATACTGATGGCCTATCTATTCACATTATGTCACCAGTAAAAGCTACTGAGTTTTCGTTAGCTCGCATTGCTAAGGGTCAAGATACTATTTCAGTAACGGGTAACGTTTTACGTGATTACTTAACTGATTTATTCCCAATTTTAGAGCTTGGTACGAGTGCTAAAATGTTATCAATTGTGCCACTGATGAACGGCGGCGGTTTATTTGAAACCGGTGCTGGTGGTTCTGCTCCTAAGCACGTGCAGCAGTTTGAGAAAGAAAACCACTTGCGTTGGGACTCATTAGGTGAGTTTTTGGCACTTGCTGCTTCACTTGAGCACTTAAGCAACCATTCAAGCAATGCTAAAGCAAAAGTACTTGCTGATACGCTAGATGCCGCAACGGGTCAGTTCTTAGAGAGCAACAAATCACCGTCTCGCAAGGTCAATGAACTTGATAACCGCGGTAGTCATTTCTACTTGGCGATGTACTGGGCGCAAGCGTTAGCTGGACAAGATCAAGACAGTGAATTACAAGCGCAATTTGCACCAGTTGCACAAGCATTAGCTAATCAAGAAGACAAGATTGTCGATGAGCTAAACAACGCTCAAGGTGTTGCGATGGAAATTGGCGGTTACTATGCGCCAAATGTTGAGCTAGCAGGGCAAGCGATGCGCCCAAGTGAAACGCTCAATACTATCTTATCGAGCTTGTTATCGTAAAATTTAAAATCCGGCGTTAGCCGGATTTTTTTGCCTGATTTTTACCGCAATCTCAAGCAGATCAAGAATATTCTCTAAATACTTGAAAAGGTGTTGCTATTTTTTAAATTTACCGCTAAAAAATGAAAAGGGAGCACGTGAGTGCCCCAGTAAAAACGGGTTAGTTAGTCGTTATTTTTTCGTCTAAAAAGATATTGTTTTTATTTATTTTCATTATCACTGTTAAGTGATTAGCGTATTTACTCTTACCCAGTTAACTTAACCCTAGCTGGCGTTGCCAGAAATAATAATTAGGAGAGTCAGATGTCGAGCCATATTGAAACCCCAAGCCAAGGTCAGAAAATTACCTTAGACAATGGCAAATTAGTTGTCCCTAATCATCCTATCGTACCTTATATCGAAGGTGACGGTATTGGTATTGATGTCACGCCAACCATGATTAATGTGGTTAATGCAGCAGTCAACAAAGCATACGGTGACGAGCGCAAGATTGAATGGTTAGAAGTTTATGCTGGTGAAAAAGCAACACAGATTTACGACGGCGAAACCTGGTTGCCAGAAGAAACACTAGAAGCGTTTAAAGAGTACAAAGTTGGTATTAAAGGCCCGTTAACAACACCAGTAGGTGGCGGTATTCGCTCACTTAATGTGGCGATTCGTCAATTGTTAGATTTATATGTCTGTCAGCGTCCAGTGCAATGGTTTACTGGTGTACCGAGCCCAGTGTTAAACCCAGGCGCAGTTGATATGGTGATTTTCCGTGAGAATTCAGAAGATATCTACGCGGGTATTGAGTATCAAGCAGGAACCGACCAAGCACAGCAAGTTATCGACTTTTTAACAGAGCAAATGGGCGTAACTAATATTCGATTCCCACAAGACTGCGGTATCGGGATTAAGCCAGTATCAAAAGAAGGTACTCAACGCTTAGTACGCCAAGCAATCCAGTACGCAATCGATCACGATAAAGACTCAGTAACACTGGTACACAAAGGTAACATCATGAAGTTTACCGAAGGTGCGTTTAAAGACTGGGGCTATGAATTAGCGCGCGAAGAATTCGGCGCTGATTTATTAGACGGCGGTCCTTGGTGTTCTTTGGTTAGTCCAAAAACCGGTAAAGAGATTATTATTAAAGACGTTATTGCCGATGCAATGCTACAACAAATTTTGTTAAGACCTGCTGAGTACAGTGTTATTGCAACACTCAACTTAAATGGCGATTACTTGTCTGACGCTTTGGCTGCGCAAGTAGGTGGTATTGGTATTGCGCCGGGTGCTAATTTAAATGACGAGGTTGCAATTTTTGAGGCAACTCACGGCACGGCGCCTAAATATGCTGGCCAAAATAAAGTGAACCCAGGTTCAGTTATTTTATCCGCTGAAATGATGTTAAGGCACATGGGTTGGTTAGAAGCTGCGGATTTACTACTTAAAGGTATGTCTGGTGCAATCGGTGCAAAAACTGTGACTTATGATTTTGAACGCTTAATGACAGACGCTACCTTGGTAACGTGTTCTGAATTTGGTGACTGTATCATTGACCACATGTAATTGTCAAACGATGATAATTAGATAATTTGGGTAGTAAATGAATAGTGGGGCGCTTAGGCGCTCCATTTTTTTGTCCAAGATACGGCACAAGACTGTGGCAACTGTTGCAAGTCTCGGCGCTTTTTACTAATGAAAGGGCATAAAAAAACACAGCTTATGCTGTGTTTTTTACAAGTCGATTAGCTGTTAGTTAACGATTAATCTTCTTGTACATCAACAGGAGTGATACTTGCTGCATGGTGACCTTTTGGCCCCTCGCTTAACTCGTAATTCACATCTTGTCCCGCTTTTAAGGTGCGATAACCATCCATTTCAATCGTTGAATAGTGTGCAAAGATATCTTCGCCACCATCTTCAGGTCTGATAAAACCAAACCCTTTTGCGTTGTTAAACCATTTAACTGTGCCGTGAGCCATACTTCTACTTCCTTCCTATATCCAGAAACGATACTAACGCTTCCCCATAAAGCGATTAGTTCGGATATTGTGACGAAAAAAACGCCACTAACCAAATCCTAGATAATTTGCAGAATTAGTCAAGCATTTAAACTGCTTTTAATAGATATTTTTGATCAAAAATCGCGTAAAATGGCAGTGGTAAACTTGAGTTAAGCAACTAATATAAAATTATGAGTAATTGGAATTCATTTCCCGAAGATAATGAAGCGCTAAAAGAAGCGATTGAAAACAAAATACAACCACCTTCAATGTACAACGTGGTCTTGTTGAACGACGACTATACCCCGATGGATTTTGTGGTTGAAGTCTTATGTAAGTTCTTTAATATGAATAGTGACCAAGCAACGGATGTGATGTTAACCATACATTATGAAGGAAAAGGACGTTGTGGTACGTATAGTGCAGAAGTAGCAGAGACTAAAGTAAGTCAAGTGAGTAATTATGCACAAGAACATCAGCACCCTCTCAAATGTGCGATGGAAAAAGCATAATCCAAGTGGTTTGAAAACGGAGTAGCCTATGCTGAATAAAGATCTTGAAATTTCGTTGAATCTAGCTTTTCGTCAAGCCAAAGAGTCTCGTCATGAATTTATGACGGTGGAGCATCTTTTATTAGCCTTGCTAGATAACCCGTCCGCTATTGAGGCACTAAAAGCCTGTGGCGCAGATATGAGTAAGCTGCGCAAAGAGCTCGACGCCTTTATTGGCGAAACAACCCCTGTAATTCCGGTTGGCGAAGAAGACCGAGAGACTCAACCAACCCTTGGTTTCCAGCGAGTGCTGCAACGGGCAGTATTTCACGTTCAGTCTTCTGGTAAAAACGAGGTTAATGGTTCAAACGTCTTAGTGGCTATTTTTAGTGAACAAGAGTCACAAGCAGCCTATTTTTTAAAGAAATCTGATATTACTCGTTTAGACATTGTTAATTATATTTCTCATGGTATTGCTAAAGTAGATGGTCACGAAGCACCTTCACACCAAGAAGACAAAGAAGTGTCTGGCGATGAAGAGCCAAGAACTATTGAAAACTTTGCCGTTGATTTAAACCAAGAAGCTAAAAACGGCAATATTGATCCACTGATTGGCCGTGAAACAGAGCTTGAACGCACCTTACAAGTATTGAGTAGACGCCGCAAAAACAATCCTTTGTTTGTCGGTGAAGCGGGCGTTGGTAAAACTGCGATTGCAGAAGGCTTAGCTAGTCTTATTGTCGATGAAAAAGCGCCTGAGTTTTTATCTGATGCGACTATCTATTCATTAGATATGGGCGCGTTGCTCGCGGGTACCAAATATCGCGGCGATTTTGAAAAACGCTTTAAGTCATTACTCAAAGAGCTTGAGCAAGACAAGAATGCGATTTTATTTATTGATGAAATTCATACCATTATTGGTGCTGGTGCCGCATCTGGCGGTATGATGGATGCTTCCAATTTAATTAAACCTTTGCTATCGGCTGGTAAGCTGCGCTGTTTAGGTTCGACCACGTATCAGGAGTATCAAAGCATTTTCGAAAAAGATCGCGCCTTAGCGAGACGTTTCCAAAAAATTGATATTGCTGAGCCGAGCATTGCCGATACCACTAAAATTTTGCAAGGCTTAAAGGAAAAATACGAGTCGCATCACAAGATTCGCTATACCAACAAAGCATTGCACGCCGCTGCAGAGCTCGCTGCTAAGTACATTAATGAGCGTTTTTTACCTGATAAAGCAATTGACATTATTGACGAAGCAGGCGCTAAGCAACAATTAATGGCGCCGTCTAAGCGCAAAAAAGTGATCAATAATCACGATATTGAAAACATTGTTGCCAAGATGGCACGGATTCCTGAAAAGTCGGTTTCGTCTAGTGAAAAAGACAGTCTGAAAAATCTAGATCGCAATCTTAAGTTAGTTGTTTTCGGTCAAGACCAAGCGATTGATGAATTAACAGCTGTGATGCGTTTGTCGCGCGCTGGTTTAGGTGCAGAGCAAAAACCTGTAGGTTCATTTTTGTTTGCCGGCCCAACGGGTGTCGGTAAAACGGAAGTCACTCAACAGCTGTCAAAAACCTTAGGAGTAGAACTGCTTCGTTATGACATGTCTGAGTACATGGAAAAGCACGCAGTAAGCCGTTTAATTGGTGCGCCTCCTGGTTATGTTGGTTACGAGCAGGGCGGTTTGTTGACTGATGCAGTAATCAAACACCCGCATGCCGTGGTTTTACTTGATGAGATCGAAAAAGCTCATCCAGATGTTTTCAATATTTTATTGCAGGTAATGGACCACGGTACCTTAACCGATAACAACGGCCGTAAGGCTGACTTTAGAAATATCATCTTGGTATTAACGACTAACGCGGGTGTTCAAGAAACTACGCGACAGTCGATTGGCTTTAAACAACAAGATCACAGCTATGACGCAATGAATGAAATTAACCGAGTATTTTCACCGGAATTTCGCAATCGCTTAGACAACATTGTTTGGTTTAACCATTTGTCTAATGAGGTGATTCAGCAAGTGGTTGATAAATTTATTGTTGAACTACAAGCTCAGCTTGACGAGAAAGGCGTGTCACTTGAGTTGACCAAAGATGCGAAAGCTTGGTTAGCCGAGCACGGTTACGACAAAGCCATGGGCGCTCGTCCGATGGCCCGTTTGATTCAAGAGCAAGTGAAAAAGCCATTGGCGAACGAGTTACTATTTGGCGATCTTACCCAAGGTGGTATTGCCAAGATTGTTGTTAAGAAAGACAAGCTTGTTGTAAGCTGCGAGAAAAAGGCTGAGTTGGTTGAATCGTAAGAAATTAGCACATTGCGCTAATTTTCAGAGGTTAATCACGCTTTATCGATATAGATAAAGCGCCATTAAAAAAGCCATAATACGATAATCGTGTTATGGCTTTTTTTACTTGTAGCAACTTTAAATAAAAGACTGCTAGATTAAGCGATTTAAATTAGCGAGCGCGGAAAATAATGCGACCTTTTGATAAATCGTACGGTGTTAATTCAACCGTTACTTTATCACCAGTCAAAATACGAATGTAGTTTTTACGCATTTTACCTGAAATGTGGGCCGTAACAACGTGACCGTTTTCAAGTTCAACTCTAAACATAGTATTTGGCAGGGTATCTAATACCGTACCTTGCATTTCA
The DNA here is from genome assembly GCF_017744155.1 of Endozoicomonas sp. G2_1. Taxonomy (GTDB): domain Bacteria; phylum Pseudomonadota; class Gammaproteobacteria; order Enterobacterales; family Alteromonadaceae; genus JAGHQT01. The sequence goes on from NZ_JAGHQT010000006.1 coordinate 30,299, forward strand.
ATATTTTCTTCTTTCGCCATTGGGCGCTCAACCTCTGTGTAAATTTAGTGTAATACCAGCGCGTTTGGCAGGTACTTAAAAAACTCGGCAGATCATGCCGAAATAAGCAGCTAATGTAAAGCTAAAGCGGAGATTTATTTGTCATTCGCCATCAATTTGTCCGTTATTTAGCGAATAACTTCCTGCCAATGGTTATTGATATAGCGCTGGTGTGGAAAAAAGCGATTTTTGTAATTCATCTTCTGACAATCATCAATTTGATAGCCTAGATATAGGTATGGCTTGTTCAATGACTTTGCTGTTTCAATTTGCTTAAGAATCGATAAAACACCTAAGCCATATTGTCGATAGTCTGGGTGATAAAAGGTATATACCGCAGAAAGTGCGTCAGGTAATTCGTCGGTTACTGCAACGCTGATAAGTTTGTCATTGTGCCATAGTTCAACAAAGCGTTGTTCACTGATTTCGGTACTTAAAAACCCTTGATATTGCTCAGGGCTTGCCGGGTACATTGAACCATCGCGATGAATAGTATTGATATAGTGCTCGTACAACGCATAGTAGCTTTGACGCAATGCTTTTGATGTTTTAACTGTAAAATTCTCGCCTTTTTTCAATAGGCGCTTATGACTTTTACTTGGTTTGAATTCTTCGACCAATACTCTAATTGATTGACAGGCTTGGCAATTTGGACAATGAGGTCGATAAACTTGGTTGCCACTGCGACGAAAACCTTGTTGCATTAACCAATTGTAACCTTGGCTGTTGTGCAGGCGTTGATCGGTTGCGACGAGCAACTTTTCTTGCTGCTCTGGCAGATAGTTACAAGTAAATAGGTCGGTAATGCCAAACGTTAAATCAGACAACTCAGTAACCTTCAGTGACTAACAATATATGACCAATACGCAAATGACTTTTAAGCTAACGAGAGTGTTCTCGGTTGCCAAAAATCTTCTGCTATTATCTTATTTATAGCTTGTTCTTTGATTTTTATAAACTTTTCTCGCGATATTTCTACCGCGCCCATGTCTTCAAGAAACGGGTTTAGCATTTGACAGTCAATAAACTCAATGCCGTGTTGTTTCATTAAATGTGCCAGATAAACCAAGGCAACTTTGGAGCCGTTGGGCTGGCTATAAAACATCGACTCGCCAGAGAAAAAGCCATTAATGGCAACACCGTATAGTCCACCGACCAACTCGTCTTTACACCAAACTTCAATCGAATGGGCAACACCTAGCTGATGCAATTGCTGATACGCGTATTGCATTTCTGGCAAAATCCAGGTGCTTTCTCGACGAAAAGGCGCGTCAGCACAAAGTGCAACCACTTGGTTAAACGCCTTATTAACCGTGACTTGATAGAGATTTTTGTTGAGAAACTTTCTCAAGGTGCGATTAATGCGAATGTGCTCGACGGGAATAATTGCTCTCGGGTTAGGTGACCACCACATCAGTGGCTCGTTTTCACTGTACCACGGGAAAATTCCTGATTTGTAGGCATTAATGAGTCGCTTTACACTCAGATCACCACCAATAGCAAGTAAGCCGTTTGGCTCTACTAAAGCGCGTTCGACAGCAGGAAATGCGATATTGTCGTCGTCGAGTAATGTGATGGTTTGGCTCATAACCGAAACTGTTGCCGTTTATGGCGAAAAGGGACTTAATGATAGAGAATTACGCCCAAATTTTACAACTAATTACCTAGCTAATTAAATTACTAAGAGATGTTGTTTGGATTTGGGCGTTAGATAACACTGATATTATTTTTTTGCGTCTAAGTAACGCTCAGCGTCAAGGGCGGCCATACAACCAGCTCCAGCAGAGGTAATTGCTTGGCGGTAAATGTGATCAGCAACATCACCAGCAGCAAATACGCCTTCAACGCTAGTTTGAGTCGCGTTGCCTTCAGTACCACTTTGAATTTTTAAGTAGCCGTCTTTCATGTCTAACTGACCAACAAACATATCAGTATTTGGCTTGTGGCCAATTGCTATGAAGACACCGGCTAAATCCAATTCTTCAGTAGCGTCAGAATTAGTATCTTTGATACGAACACCAGTAACGCCCATGTTGTCGCCTAATACTTCGTCAAGCGTACGATCTAAGTGAAGTACGATGTTGCCATTAGCCACTTTGTCCATTAAACGATCAGTTAAGATCTTTTCTGAACGGAAAGTATCACGACGGTGAATTAAGTGAACTTCTGAAGCAATGTTTGATAGGTAAAGCGCTTCTTCAACGGCAGTGTTACCACCACCAACTACGGCTACTTTTTGATTGCGGTAGAAGAAACCATCGCATGTTGCACAAGCAGACACACCTTTACCCATAAACGCTTGCTCAGACTCTAAGCCTAAGTATTGTGCAGACGCACCAGTACAAATGATTAACGCGTCACACGTGTACTCACCGCTGTCGCCTTTTAATCTAAATGGACGATCAGTTAATGTGACTTCGTTAATGTGATCAAAAATAATTTCTGTATCAAACTTTTCAGCGTGCTTTTGCATTCTTTCCATTAATGCAGGGCCTGTTAGGTCATCTGCATCACCAGGCCAGTTTTCAACTTCAGTGGTTGTAGTTAATTGGCCACCTTGTTGCATACCAGTAATAAGTACTGGGTTTAAGTTAGCACGCGCCGCATATACGGCAGCTGTGTAGCCAGCAGGACCTGAACCTAAAATTAGTAACGGGCAATGTCTTGCTTCGCTCATAAGAAACTCCAAATAAATAAAACGTTACTGAAACAACTTTAGTCAGCAACGATAAATGAATAATCCAATAGTTGGGATTCTAAGGGAATATCTCAAGAGGGCAATAAGCAATTCATTATAAATAATTCCAGAAACCCCAAAACTGCACGGGAATTTTTACGGCTTACTCATATAGCCTCATGGGCAATTTAATCGTGTTGATTGTCATCATCAGGACTATTGGTGTGATCTAAACACTCTAGATTTTGGCTACTTCAACTAGCCTTTTATTTGATGAAAAATATTAGAAATTCACTCTATACAGAGACTTAGAATGGTGATAGCGTTGTATTCAACTAGCAACACGGTATTGATTTATCCCGTATTCTTAAGGATCTAAAACACTGTGGTAAATGGGCTTAACTGGCAACCAAAGCAGCTTTCAGAGACTGTTCGATTTTTTAAACTTGATATAGTAAACCGTTAAAATTTAAGGATATATATGCGCAAACTTCTAACATTATTAATATTTTTACCCTTTATCTCGTTAGCATCCAATATTGAGTTGGCTGAAAAATTTATTGAATTGACAGATATCACAAAAGTAAAAGGGGCAACTCAAAAAGACATCGACGCAGTAGCTCATTTATTGTCGGATGAAATGCATTATCAACACCCAAACTATAATGCGGACTTGACGAAACAGCAGTTTATCGAAGGTTTAGTGCGGTATATGGGACGTGCTGATGCGATGAATTCAACTATAACCAGCAAAATTATTGGTTCTAATGCAGTTGCAGTTGCCTTTGTATCGACCACAGTTATTGACGGTAAAAAAGAAACTGACAAGCAACCTTTAATGCGCTTGTTTGAGTTTAAGCAAGGTAAAATTACGTTAGTGAAAGAATATTGGTAAGCCGTATATTGAAAATTTTACTTGATATAACTCCCTTATAACTTTCTCTATGTTTTAAATTCATGACAATATCTCTAATACCAGTAACTAAAGAAAACTACGAAACTGTTTGCGATCTTGATGTGACACAAGAACAACAAGACTATGTTGCTAGCAATATGTGGTCATTGGTGGAAGCTTCCTTTAATGAAGGCTATGAAACTCGCGCAATTTCGAGCGCGGGTGAAATTGTCGGGTTTATTATGTGGGTGAAAGAGTCACCTCAAAAAGTGTCTATTTGGCGATTCATGGTTGATCAACATCACCAGCGAGCTGGCATTGGCCGACGTGCATTAGAACTGACTATAGCTGATATTAAGCAGTTAAATGGACTTACGGAGATAGAAATTTGTTATAACCCTAACAATCCTGTCGCTAAAGCGTTTTATTCGGGCTTTGGCTTTGTTGAAGTCGGTATGGATGATGACGACGAAGATATGCTGGCAGTGATCACTATCGATAAAGTCTAATGTTAGGAGAATACTGCCATGAATGACACGTCACAAAAGTACCAACGCGGACTCGCTATGCGCAAAGAAGTGATGGGTGAGCAGTTTGTTGAACAAGCGCTTGGCTCAGCCACTGAGTTTACCGAGCCATTACAACAGCTAGTAACTGCTAATGCTTGGGGCGAAACTTGGGTTAGGGATGGCCTTAGCAAACAAACGAGAAGTTTAATTACGATTGCGACTTTAGCGGCGTTAAAAGCGTCAAATGAACTAAAAGGTCATGTTCGAGGCGCATTGCGAAATGGCTGTAACGTAGAAGAAATTCAGGAAGTATTGCTGCATTCTACCGTTTATTGCGGCATGCCTTCTGGTATTGAAGCGTTTCGCGCGGCTAAAGAAGTGATTGAAGCATGGCAAAGCGAGCAAGAGTCAAGGCAACAAAGCTAAGATTTATCCAATGTTACAATAAGAAAAAACGGGCTTAAACCTAAAGTTTAAGCCCGTTTTTATTTGTTATTTTAGCTAACTTAACGTCGTTAAAATCGCTCAATTATAACGTTGCTAGTGCTTGCTCTGGCACAACAAAATCGTAACCTAAAACGTCAGCTACAGGCTTATTAGTAACTTTACCACCTAGCACGTTTAAGCCTTCCATTAAGTGTTTGTCGTCAAGTAGTGCTTGTTTAGCACCTTTGTTGGCGATAGTTACAGCAAATGGCATAGTGGCGTTGGTTAATGCCATAGTTGAAGTGCGAGCGACTCCGCCTGGCATGTTAGCAACACAGTAGTGAACAACATCGTCAACGACGTAAGTTGGCTCTTGGTGAGTGGTTGCTTTTGATGTTTCAAAACAGCCGCCTTGGTCAATGGCAACATCAACAACAACAGCGCCTTTTTTCATCATTTTGATGTGCTCTTTGGTCACTAGCTTAGGTGCTGCTGCGCCAGGGATTAGTACCGCACCAATCACTAAGTCCGCTTCAACAACCAATTTGTTCATGGCATCAGCCGTTGAGTAAACCGTTTTCAAGCGGCCGTTAAATTCTGTGTCTAATTGACGTAAACGCGGCAATGAACGATCTAAAATAGTGACGTCTGCACCCATACCAACAGCCATGCGGGCAGCTTGTGTACCGACAACACCGCCGCCAATAATCAAGACTTTTGCTGGTGCAACGCCTGGTACACCACCAAGTAAAGCGCCTAAACCGCCTTGTGCTTTTTCTAATGCGTGAGCACCAGCTTGAATTGACATGCGACCTGCAACTTCAGACATAGGTGCAAGTAATGGCAAGCTGCCGTTGTCTGCGGTCACAGTTTCGTAGGCAATACAGGTTGCACCAGAGGCAATGAGTAATTCAGTCTGTTGTGGATCTGGGGCTAAGTGAAGGTAAGTGAAAAGAATTTGGCCCGGACGTAACATTTTACATTCAACAGGTTGTGGCTCTTTTACTTTGATTATCATATCTGCCGCAGCGAAAATTTCAGCAGCTGTATCGGCAATTGTTGCACCGGCATCAAGGTATTGTTCATTGTCAAAACCAATGGCAGCACCACCATTATTTTCAACAACAACGCTGTGACCGTTTACAACGAGCTCTTTAACGCCTGCTGGTGTTAAGCCAATGCGGTATTCGTGGTTTTTTATTTCTTTTGGAACGCCAATAAGCATAACAGTTATCCTGTAGTAAATAATGAGCAATCAGCTCGATAAAATATGTGACTATTCTAATGCGGTTTTATTAGATTATCTGACTTTAATTAAGTTGTTATTAGTGTATTATTCTTAAAAAGGTTATTTTTATAGTGAATAAATTTGCTACGACGTGATTGGTTAAGCGCTTTGTTACTTCAACACGTTAAGGCGAGAGTGACACTAGAAATACAAAAGCAAGAGCCAAAGCAATGCAACAAAAACAATCGCAAAATAAGTCAGATAAACCTCTTGATCGCATCGATAGAAATATTTTAGCTCAGTTACAGCTAGATGGCCGATTATCGAATGTCGAATTAGCGCGTAGGGTAGGGCTAAGCCCAACCCCTTGTCTTGAACGGGTTAAACGCTTAGAGCAAGAACATTATATTTTGGGCTACCAAGCAAAGCTTAACCCCGCAAAGTTAGATGCTGCTTTATTAGTGTTAGTTGAAATAACTTTGACCAAAACGAGTCCAGACGTGTTTGATGAGTTCTCAAAAGCAGTGCACGAACTCGATGTCATTCAGGAATGTCACCTTGTTTCTGGCAACTTTGATTTCTTGTTAAAAACACGGGTGGCTGACATGGCAGCGTATCGCGACTTACTAGGAGATACCTTATTACGCTTGCCGGCGGTGAGTGAAAGCAGAACCTACGTCGTCATGGAAGAAGTAAAAGCAACCAGTCAGTTGCCAATCCATAGATAATCGTTTGCTCTCACGCCATTGTCTGTTATTTTATACAGTTCAAGTATAAATTTTCCCATATTGAGTTTCAGGTTTGTATTTTGTCTCAAGATTCTTCTAAGTTATCGGGTGTGCAACGCTTGCTAGAGGCCGGCTTGCTAGTTACGTGCGTAGTGGCGATGTATTTAATGTTGTCGCTCTACAGTTTTAATATTGCCGACCCAGGTTGGTCTCAAACCGGTTATCAAGTACCTGTTCGCAATTTAGGCGGTGCTATTGGTGCTTATTTGTCTGATTTACTACTGAGTATTTTTGGCTGGCTCGCCTACAGTATTCCCTTTGTGATTGCCTTAATTGGTTGGCTGAGCTTCCGACGCTTTTATCAGTTAATGCAGATTGATTATCTAACCTTAGGCTTAAAAATTCTCGGCTTTATTTTGTTTTACATTGGTGCGACTGCCATTGCCAGCATGAATATTGACGACATTTATTATTTTTCAGCAGGCGGGATTGTTGGCGACTATTTAAGTACTAGCTTATTACCGTATTTGTCATTTGTCGGCAGTAGCTTGTTGTTTTTGCTATTTGTTTGTTCAGGCTTAGTGTTTTTAACTGGTATTTCTTGGCTCGACTGTATTGATAATCTTGGTCGTTACACCATAGCAGGTGCTCTTGCCTTAGTTGGGTTGCCAAAGCTGTTACAAGAGAAGTTTGCTGCTTCACCTATTGAACCGTCGACACAAGTTGATGCGACGCCAGCGTTGGCCTCTGCAGACGATTTAGCGGATAATATGTTTGAATCGGCCGACAGCGTTGAAAAAGAGTCTGAAAAAGTCAACTCAAAAAGCAAAAAAGGTTTTTTCTCGTTTGGTAAAAAATCGAAAGATGAAGATATCGATTCAATTAACTCGACAGACAGTGACCTGCACAAAACAAGTGATGAAGCGGAAGTTGAACATGCTTTGGCACAGGTCAATGAAATTAATGAAACTGGCCACAACACACAAGAATCAAGCATGAGTAATGAACGCAAAGAGCCATTTGTCGCCATTGACGACTTAATCGAGGGCCCGATTCACGCCAATGTGCAAGCAGAAGTGCGAGAAGAAGAAATTACAGCTGCCTTTGAAACGGTCGCTAAACCTAAGGTTGTTGAACTAGAGCCTGAATTACCAGCCGCCACTGAATCAAGTCAGCACAATAATGATAGCGGTGCTGTCGAGAGTGGAGAAAATGATGACAAGTATCAAGGTTTGCCATCACTTGACTTACTAGATCGTCCAGACAAGGCTACTAATCCAATTGACCAAGAGGAGCTTGACCAAGTCAGCCGCCTAGTTGAAGCCAAGTTGATTGAATTTGGCGTTAAAGCCAGTGTTGTTGCCGTATTTCCAGGGCCGGTTATCACGCGCTTTGAACTTGACTTAGCTCCTGGTGTTAAGGTCAGTAAAATTACTGGCTTGTCTAAGGATTTAGCTCGTTCACTATCGGCAAAAAGCGTGCGGGTGGTTGAAGTAATCGAAGGTAAGTCAGTCATTGGCATTGAATTGCCAAATAAGCACCGCGAAACCGTGATGTTTTCTGATGTAATTTCATGTGCAAAATTTGACACATCGCCATCTAACTTGGCAATGGCAATTGGTAGCGATATTTCTGGCAACCCTGTGATTGCCGACTTAGCTAAAATGCCGCATTTGTTGGTTGCAGGTACGACTGGTTCAGGTAAATCAGTTGCCGTTAATACTATGATTGTCAGTATCTTGTACAAGTCTTCGCCAGAAGACGTGCGCATGATTATGATTGATCCCAAGCAGGTTGAATTATCGGTTTATGACGGTATTCCACATTTATTGTCGGAAGTGGTTACCGATATGAAAGAAGCGGCTAACGCACTGCGCTGGTGTGTTGGCGAAATGGAACGTCGTTATCAGCTCATGTCTAAACTTGGCGTGCGCAACTTAAAGGGGTTTAACGCCAAGGTTAAAGAAGCGATTGATAACGGGGAGCCGTTAATTGACCCGCTGTGGCAGCCCAACGACGCATTTAGCCAAACACCGCCCAAATTAGAAAAACTGCCGTCTATTGTCATTGTTGTCGACGAATTTGCCGATATGATGATGATTGTCGGTAAAAAAGTTGAAGAATTGATTGCCCGTATTGCTCAAAAAGCACGTGCTGCTGGTATTCACTTAATTCTCGCAACTCAACGTCCTTCAGCCGATGTCATTACTGGCTTGATTAAAGCGAATATTCCAACTCGGATGGCGTTGCGCGTACAGTCGCGGATTGAATCTCGTATCATTCTTGACCAACAGGGGGCAGAGCAGTTACTTGGCATGGGTGATATGTTCTATTTACCACCGGGTGAAGCGGTGCCAATTCGCGTCCATGGCGCGTTTGTCGACGATCACGAAGTACATGCGGTGGTTAGTGATTGGAAATCGCGTGGGGAACCAAATTACCTTGACGAAATCTTATCTGGTGAGATGGAGCAAGAAATCTTGCTGCCGGGCGAACAACCAGAAGGTGGTGATGAAGAGCTTGATACGCTTTACGACGAAGCTTTGGCATTTGTTACCGAAACGCGTCGAGTGTCTATTTCCAGTGTTCAGCGCAAATTTAGAATTGGCTATAACCGTGCCGCTCGCATTGTTGAGCAAATGGAAATGCAAGGCGTTGTCAGCACACCGGGCCACAATGGTGCCCGCGAAGTATTGGCGCCACCGCCCGTAAAAGAATAATGAGTTTTAGCCAAAGTGGCTGATATCAACTAATAGGTGACAGCTAGCCAGTTGGATTAAAACGGCTAGCGCAGTAAAACTATGATGCAAAAAACAAACTTAAATCAAATTACAAAAACAATCGCGACAACATCGCCGAAAAATACAGCTAAGGCGCTACCAAGGTTAATCACCAAGGCTGTGAAAGCGTTAATGCAACCCAAAACCAAAGCAAATGTTACCGTTAGCGCTGCGCTGGCCGCTTCGATATTGACCTTTTCAGCCCAAAGCACTGAAAACAGCCTGACAGCAGAGCTTGCTGATAAGACGTTAGCACAAGAGCAAACACTACCGTTAGTAAATGAAACACCTAAAAAAGGTGGCTTTAAACCCGATCCTCAAGCAATTAATGACAGCTCGGCTAGTGCGGATAACAGCGAGGCTGCTCAGTCGTTAAAAAAGATGCTCGCTCAGCTCGATTTTTTTAGCGCTAAATTCAGCCAAGAGATTAAAGACATCGACGGTCAACTACTGCAACAAGGCAGTGGTACCTTGGCGGTGAGTAAGCCAAATTTGATCAACTGGACAACCCTGAGCCCTGAGGAGTCACAAATTGTCTCTGATGGTCAAGCGTTGTGGTTTTACGAGCCATTTATTGAGCAGGTGAGCGTATTTAGTTTGGCGCAAGCGGTTGCCAATACGCCTATTTTATTGATTACTAGCGCTGATGACAGCCTTTGGCAAGACTATAACGTCGAACAGCTTCCAGATCTTAACTCGGGAAAGACTTATTTGGTTAGCAGCAAAAGTAGTGAAGCGCAGGTGAAAAGTTTGCGGTTGCGTTTTTCCAATAGTGAAAATGCATCAAGTACAGCAAGTAAAATAGCCCTCGAAAATATTGTCATTACCGACGCCACCGGCCAAACCAGTGAGATTGTTTTATCTGAGATTGTTCTGGATAAAATACCAAGTGTTAACACCTTTGAGTTTATCGTCCCTGAAGGGGTAAATATCGATGATCAAAGGTAGTGGCTCAGGCGATTTATTTAGTCAATTAGAACAAGAGCAAAGCAGTCAATTTCAACCATTGGCTGCGCGTTTACGGCCGCAATCTCTAAACCAGTACATTGGTCAGCAACATATATTAGCGCCAGAAATGCCATTAGCACGGGCAATTAACGCTGGTAAATGTCATTCGTTAATTTTTTGGGGGCCACCGGGAACGGGCAAAACCACATTAGCAGAGATTATTGCCAGCCACGCCGACGCCGCAATTGAGCGAATTTCAGCGGTTACGTCAGGTATTAAGGAAATTCGTCAAGCTATCGATCAAGCAAAAGAGCGTCAATTACTGCATCAGCAAAAAACCGTGATGTTTGTCGATGAAGTACACCGCTTTAACAAAAGCCAGCAAGACGCCTTTTTGCCACACATAGAAGATGGCACCATTACCTTTATTGGCGCAACCACAGAAAATCCAGCTTTTGAATTAAATAAAGCGATTCTTTCTCGCGCTCGCGTTTATACTCTGCAAAAACTCGATATCGATGCTCTGCAACTCGTTTTTACGCGCGCCTGTCAGTTTTTGCGTGAGCAAGACTTACTTGAAGTTCAAATCGAAGATAAAGCATTAGAGCAATTGTTATCACTTGCTGATGGCGATGCTAGACGCTTGTTAAATTTGCTTGAAACCAGTCTCGATATTACTTTGCAAGAACCCAGCACGAGTGACCAAAAACATATTGTCAAAAAGTTAACTCTTAGCCAAATTACGCAAGTGGCTGGGGATAAAATTGCCTTATATGATAAAAACGGCGATGCTTTTTACGATTTAATTAGCGCTTTTCACAAGTCGGTACGAGGCTCAGATCCAGATGCCGCGCTTTATTGGTATGCTCGCATTCTAACCGCCGGTGGCGATCCGCTTTATGTTGCCCGTCGTTTGTTGGCGATAGCCTCTGAAGATATTGGTAATGCTGATCCAAGAGCCTTACAACTTGGCCTAAATGCTTGGGATACTTTTGTTAGGGTGGGGCCGGCTGAAGGCGAACGCGCTATTGCTCAAGCGGCGGTTTACATGGCATTAGCGCCCAAGAGTAATGCGGTTTATGTCGCCTTTAAAGCAGCACGCGCGTTAGCACAGCAAACCAGTGATCTAGATGTGCCGTTCCATTTAAAAAATGCCACGAGTGAGCTAACTAAGTCATTGGGGCATGGAGATGGCTATCGCTATGCCCATGACGAAGCAGGGGCATTTGCCGCCGGTGAAAACTATTTTCCAGAAGCTATAGCCCAAAGTCAGTTTTACTATCCCACTGAACGCGGTTTAGAAAAACAACTCAAGGCAAAAGCCGAGTATCTCACTAAGCAAAATAAGGAAAGTGATGACCAACGCTATTAATACGCTAAATCCGTGGTTAATTTATGGTCTAGTTGCCTTAGGTGGCGCCTCTGGTGCTAGCTTGCGCTTTTATATTTCACAATTAATGCTAAATTGGCTCGGAAAAGGATTCCCTTTTGCGACGTTGACGGTTAATATTTCCGGCTCCCTAATTATGGGATTATTATACAGTTTAATTGAACAGGGGATTATTGAGGTTCACCTTAGCAGAACCTTAATTGGTATTGGCTTTTTAGGCGCATTTACCACCTTTTCAACGTTTTCATTAGATACCTTGCTGTTGCTTCAGCAGGGTGAATTGTTAAAAGCGTTTACCAATGTTTTATTAAATGTCGGTCTTTGTTTACTTGCTGCAGCGGCCGGCATGTATTTGGTAAACCTAATTAGTAAATAACTTTATTAGTGATATTTTATGCTTGATCCAAAATTGCTTAGAACGGACTTAACAGAAACTGCTGCTACACTTGCAAAGCGCGGTTTCACTTTAAACACTGAAAAACTGGCTGAACTTGAAGAGCAGCGCAAAAGTTTTCAGGTTAAAACGCAAGAATTACAGAGTCAGCGCAACACGCGATCTAAGTCGATCGGTCAAGCCAAAGCACGTGGTGAAGATATCGCGCCATTACTTGCTGAAGTGAGCCAACTCGGTGACGAATTAGAAGCGGCTAAAGCCCAGCAAGACGCAGTTTTAAAAGAAATTGAACAAATCGCCTTAACGGTTCCTAACCTAGTTCACGAATCAGTACCAGCAGGTGACAGTGAAGACGACAACATTGAAATTAAGCGTTGGGGTACACCGCGTGAGTTCGACTTTGAAGTAAAAGATCACGTTGATTTAGGCACTGCGATTGGCAAAGGTTTAGACTTTGAAAGCGGTGCAAAACTGGCGGGTACTCGATTTGTTGTCATGCGTGGTCAAATCGCAAAGTTACATCGTGCGTTAGCACAGTTCATGTTAGACGTGCACACCGAAGAGCACGGCTATCAAGAAATGTACGTACCATACTTGGTAAACGAAGCATCTCTATACGGTACTGGCCAATTGCCAAAATTCGGCGAAGATTTATTCCACACGGATTTGGGCCACAAACAATTTTCATTGATTCCAACTGCCGAAGTGCCTGTGACTAACTTAGTGCGTGACGAAATTGTCGATGAAGCCGAGCTTCCGATTAAGATGACTGCTCACACGCCGTGTTTTCGCAGTGAGGCAGGTTCATCGGGCCGAGATATTCGCGGATTAATTCGTCAGCATCAGTTTGACAAGGTTGAAATGGTGCAACTGGTTAAGCCTGAAGAGTCATTTAACGCCTTAGACGAACTGACTGGCCACGCAGAAAAAATCTTGGAAAAATTGGGCTTACCATACCGTACCGTAGTGCTTTGTACTGGTGATATAGGTTTTAGTGCTACTAAGACTTTTGATATTGAAGTGTGGTTACCAGCGCAAAACACTTACCGTGAGATTTCTTCTTGTTCAAACATGGGTGATTTCCAAGCGCGCAGAATGCAAGCTCGCTATCGCAACAGTGAAACCAACAAACCAGAGTTGTTACATACACTTAACGGTTCAGGTTTAGCAGTTGGCCGTACCCTAGTGGCGATTTTAGAAAACTACCAACAAGCCGACGGTCGCATTGAAATTCCTGCGGCATTACAACCTTATATGAAAGGCTTAACTCACATCGGTTAATTGTTAACCTAATGCGAACTTCTAAAGCCAAATACCTTGGGGTATTTGGCTTTTTTGCTTTAGTCGTAACAACGAATTACCAATAAGCTTTAGAGCAAGTTGTTTGATATTTACGCTCAAATATCAGTATTTTTACTATTTTAGCTAATTTTGAATGAATATTTCGCTTTTCAGGTCTTAATTAGCAATTCCTGTTAACTTTCTCGTTGACGACTGTTTCACATTTATAGGTAGTAATTTAAGTAAATGGCTTTGCTTCGTAATATTTTTGTTCAATTAATTGTTTTTATTGTGATATTTCAACTGCTGTCGTGGTTTAGAGAAATGTCTATGTTGCCGACTAACGAGCAATTAACAACAGCGCCTGTGCAATACAGCACATTGGCGGGTGAAACCATGACTATTGAAGCCCAGGGCAAGAAAACCGTTGTTTATTTCTTTGCCCCTTGGTGTAAGATCTGCCACGCCAGTATTGGTAACCTGCAATCTATCTATCAAAAAAGTATGGATATGGAAGTTATCGCAGTTGCTTTAGACTACGCTAGTAAGCGCGAAGTGGAAGAGTTTACCTCCAAGCACATGCTAACGTTTCCAGTAGTACTCGGCTCTGAAGCGTTGAAAAAAGAGTTTCAAATTAAAGGCTACCCAAGCTACTACGTACTGGGTGAAGACAATGAGGTTGAGTCTCGCTCTATGGGTTACTCATCTGAAATAGGTTTATACCTAAGAACGTTATAAACAGCATCAAAAATTAATCGATAAAAGCGCGCGTTAAAATTATTAGGTCTCTGTACGCTTTGTAAACACAGTGTTGTTTTTATCAACACTGTGTGAATTTAAATATCCAATTTATCCTTCTTTTCACCAAATTAACTGCGCTTGCTCTCTTCTGCTTAGCATTTGCTTTGTGTAAACTGATAATACTTGTCAATAAATGATCTTACGATCACATTAGGTTAACAACATGCAAATCAGCTCTGCTTTTGACAGCGGTAATATTCGCGTAATTGATGCTAGCGACAGCGCTAACATTCAATTAGAAATATGCCATGATAACCAATCTGAGTTTTATCAGTGGTTCCACTTTAAACTGCACAACCCTGCACAAGGCGCTCATACTATACACATTACCAATGCCGGCAGCTCAGCTTATGTTGAAGGCTGGCAGGATTATCAAGCTGTTGCTTCGTATGATCGAGAGCATTGGTTTAGAGTTGAGACTAGCTTTGACGGTCAACAATTGACTATTGAACACGCCTTAGAGCACGACTCTATTTACTTTGCCTATTTTGCGCCGTATAGCTACGAGCGTCATCAAGATTTACTTCACAACGCTCAATTGCACATTGATTGTCAATTACAAGTGTTAGGGCAAACGCTAGATGGTCGCGATATCAGTGTATTAAAAGTGGGTGAAGAGGGCGAAGGTAAAAAAGTTATTTGGTTAACTGCGCGTCAGCATCCAGGTGAAACGATGGCGGAGTGGTTTATGGAGGGCTTTATTGACCGACTACTCGATGATGACGATGGCGTCGCCCGCAGTTTACTCAATAAAGCGGTATTTTATTTAGTGCCGAATATGAATCCAGACGGTAGTGTTCGTGGCCATTTGAGAACTAACGCGGTTGGCGTTAACTTGAATCGAGAATGGCAAACACCGTCAATGGAAAAAAGCCCTGAAGTATTTCTAGTACGCGAAAAAATGCTTGAGACCGGCGTTGATCTATTCTTAGACATTCACGGCGACGAAGCCTTGCCATACAACTTTGTTGCTGGCAGTGAAGGTATTCCATCATACGATCAAAGGCTTGCAGGTTTGGAGCAAAAGTTCAAAGACATTTTGCTAGCAGTAACACCTGAGTTTCAAGATGAAAAAGGTTACCCGAAAGACGAACCGGGTCAAGCTAACTTAACCGTTGCTTCGTGTTGGGTTGGCGAGCAATTTAAGTGTTTGGCGTATACCATTGAAATGCCATTCAAAGACAACTGCTTATTACCTGATTACAGCGTTGGTTGGAATGACGCGCGCAGCAGTTTATTCGGTCGCGATGTCCTAACAAGCGTTTATCACGTGGTAGACGATTTGAGATAAAACAAAAGCGTACGTTGACCGTACGCTTTTTTATACATGGATGTACTTATCCAGAGGCGACAGCAGTTGCTTTCAAGCAATGTGTTATTAGCTGTGCAAATTATTGTAATGTCTGGGGTGATATTGCTACAGTTTGGCAGTGATTTAGAATTAACGTATAAAAATGAAAAACAATAATAATTTAGGAGTATGTCAGTGCAAGAGTTAGTCAATACGCTTAATAGCGTGATTTGGAGCCCCGCGCTCATCTACTTGTGCTTGGGTGCAGGTTTATTTTTCTCAGTATTAACCCGCTTTGCTCAAGTGCGTCATTTTCGCGAAATGGTTCGTTTACTTTTGTCCGGCAAAAGCTCAAGTCAGGGTATTTCGTCTTTCCAAGCATTAGCAGTGTCACTCTCGGGCCGAGTGGGTACGGGTAATATTGCAGGTGTTGCTGCAGCCATTGGCTTTGGCGGGCCAGGTGCTATTTTCTGGATGTGGGTGGTAGCATTTTTTGGTGCAGCAACCGCATATATCGAATCGACTAATGCGCAAATTTTTAAAGAAAAAGAAGACGGCCTTTATCGCGGTGGTCCAGCTTACTACATTGAAAAAGCGATGGGGCAAAAGTGGTACGCTTGGTTATTTGCCATTGCGACAATTATCGCTTGTGGAATGTTGTTGCCAACGGTGCAATCAAACAGTATTGGCAATGCCGTAGAAATGGCATTTGGTGCCGGCTCAACTATTGATAGCGCATTAGGACCAATCAGTACTGCGAAATTGTACACTGCTGTCGCTATTGTTTTACTACTTGGTTTTATCATTTTTGGTGGTGTTAAGCGTATCGCCAACTTCACGCAAGTAGTCGTGCCATTTATGGCATTGGCCTACATTATTATTGCCTGTGTTATTTTGGTATTGAACGCTGATAAAATCCCAGGTGTATTCGCATTGATCGTTGGTGATGCATTTACACCTATGGCAGGCGTTGGTGCGGCAATTGGTTGGGGCGTTAAGCGCGGTGTTTACTCTAATGAAGCAGGACAAGGCACAGGTCCACACGCGGCAGCGGCAGCTGAAGTTCAACATCCGGCGCAACAGGGCTTGGTACAAGCGTTTTCAGTGTACATCGATACCTTGTTTGTTTGTTCGGCAACGGCGTTTATGATCATCATTACCGGTGCCTACAACGTACACGGCGCAGGCGATGCATTTATTATTCAAAACGTCGCCGGTGATATTGCTGCGAATAGCCCAGCATTTACGCAAATTGCCGTTGATAGCATGTTGCCAGGAATAGGCAAACCATTTATTGCCTTGGCGTTATTCTTCTTTGCTTTCACAACTATCTTGGCTTATTACTTCATTGCAGAAAACAATGTTTACTACATTCGCCGCACCATTAAGCTGCCTATCCTTAATTTCCTGCTAAAAGTGGTTATTATGTTTGCAACTTTCTACGGCACAGTAAAAGCGGCTGATATTGCATGGGGCCTAGGCGACGTAGGTGTTGGTATGATGGCGTGGTTAAACATCATTGGTATTATTATCATCTTCTTCATGGCGAAGCCGGCGATTAAAGCGTTAAAAGACTACGAGCAACAGCAAAAAGAAGGTGTTGAAAACTACACCTTTAATCCTGAAAAGCTCGGCATTAAAAACGCAGATATTTGGCAGGAAAAGCACGACCAGCAATAGTCTCTGAATGAGATAAAAATCTTGAGAAAAACGCCCATTAGGGCGTTTTTTTTTGTAGAATATCAAAATACCTATGCGATAAATAATACAGGTCTTGTGAGACCAAACTTCAACTTGAACCGTATATAGAGAAACTTGATGGCACTGATTAATTGCCCAAATTGTAAAAAGAAAATATCTGATAAAGCCAAGTCTTGTAGTCATTGTCAGCTTGACATTGGCAATATGGACGAAGAAAAGTTGCACACCATGAGGCAAGTCAGCCTAATTAAGGCGTCTGAACGTTTGATGACTCATTCAATGATCGCCATGCTGCTATTTTGTGGTGGTGTTTTTTGGTTGTGGCAAGATGGTACACAAAACTCTTGGCAATATTACGCCGCTGCTGGTACCACCGTAGCAGGCTTTATCTTGTATATAGTGACCCGTTTTCGCATCGTTTTATTAAAGAAAAGTCGTAAATCATAATGGATATACTCGCCCTTGTAGAAAATATGTCTGAGCAGATGTATTTGAGATTAAAATGCGCCGCTGAAACTGGCAAATGGCCAGAAGGCACTCCTGTAGAGCAAGCTCAACGAGATTCGGCACTACAAATAACTATGGCCTATCAAGCCAAGCACATGAACAACAGTGAAAATATGACGATAGGCGCAGATGGTGAAATTATCACGAAAACAAAGCGTGAATTAAAGTCGCAGTTTGCTACTCCAGCAGATAAACCTGCCGACGATAAGGATATAGCTAGGTTTTCAAATATATGATTTTTGATAAATTTACCACGTTATTTAGAAGCAAATGGCATCACAAAGATGCCAATATCAGAATTCAAGCCATAGAAGAAGCGGACCCTAGCAATAGTGAAGATCGCAAAATGTTGTCGTTATTACTTGCCGAAGACGTAAGTGATAACGTAAGAAAGTCAGCGTTACTCAAGTTTGATGACTTAGAGCTTTATCTCGCTCAGATGGCGACTAATAGCAGTAAAACGGTTAAGAGCTTTGCAGAAAAGCAAATTCAAGTGATATTGCAAAGTCAGCATCAACAGACGCTATCAAGCGCACAAAAAAAACAACTGCTTGACGCTAAATTATCAAAGGCGATTGTAGAATCTTGGCTTGAGAGCGAACAAGATGCTGACACTGTTATTGCGCTTTATCAGTATCTAGCCAAGCCACAATTGTTGACGTCAGTTTTCGCTGCTAAACAAAACAGCAAAATACAAGCTTTTTTAGTGAGCCAAACCGATGATATTAATCGCTTGGAAAAGCTGGCTAAAAAGTCCGAACAAGCCGACATCATCGAGCAAATTAACGACAAAATCACTGGGCTTAAACGAGCAAAGGAAAAGCCTGAGCAATTGCGAAAGCAAATTCAATTATTGTTGGCAAAATTACTTGCACTAAAAGAAGCACGTGATTATCCAGTGATGTTTACCAAACGCGAAGCACTAAATAGAGAGTGGCAGCTTGTTGAACCTGATTTAGGGTATTTGCCCCAGACCGAAAAAGATCAGTTCGTTGAAAAATATCACCACATAGACCAACAGTTGAGTAAACTTTTTGCTGCTAAGCGCGAGGCTTATGAGCAAGCCCAAATTGCTGAACAGGCGGAGCAACAAAAGCAGCTGTTCATTGAAAACTGCAGTCAAGCACTCGCGCAGCTTAATGAAACGATAGCTAACGCAGTATTAAACAGTGAAGAACTAGATGCAGATAAGTATTTAAATCAATTAGATAGTCTAGCCACTCAACTTGGTCAGTCGATATTATCTGATACTGAACAGCAATCATTGCTTAGACAAATCGACAAGGTGCGAGCCAAGCTTGCACAGCTGCCATTGATCATAGAATCGGCACAGCGAGCAACAAGTTTGATCTCTCGTTTGGCGCAATTGGCTTTGCCAACGAACTTAACAGAATTAAATCATTTACTACCGCAATTTCAGCAATGGCAACAAGAGTGGCGCGATGTTGTTAGTAAAGCCGATGGTATTATCCCGCAGTCTTTACTTAGTGCTCAAGATGAAATTAATCAGCAATGGCAGCAACAACTAGTACCATTGCGGTCTGAGCAAAAACAATTGTTCAACCAAGTTCAACGAAAGTGTGCTGATATTAAACGTCTGATTAATCAGGGTAAATTTAATAGTATTTTTGGCATCTTCAAGGGCGTTGAGCAAGGCTTTGTTGAGTTATCTGGTCAACAACAGCAACGCCTGCAAAAAGATTATGACTTTATTGCCAATCAGGTTGCTGAACTCGCTGATTGGGAACACTATGTCGCAACCCCTAAAAAGCAAGAACTACTGGCAAGTATTAATCAAATTGTCGAAAAACCGCTTGAAGACATACAAGCACAGGCATCCAAAGTGAAGGCATATCGTAGCCAATGGATGACGTTAGGCCATGCTGACGACGAACTTGAAAAAGAGCTTAATCAAGCGTTTAACCAAGCCTGCGAGCTTGCTTTTGCGCCGTGTCGGGAGTATTACGCAGAGCGTGAAGCCGAGCGAATAGAAAACCAAAAAGCGCGACAACAGATTATTGAGCAAGCGAAACAACTTGTGTTGCAATTAGACACTGATCAAGACTTTAAAGTACTAGAAGGTGCCGTGAATAAGCTCAATCAGCAATGGCGCAGTGCAGGTGAGGTCGATCGCCAAGAATACAAAACATTGCAGGCTGAGTTTAATCAAGTACTGGCGCCAGTAAAGCAAAACATTGCTAATTACCATCAGGCTAATCAAGCGCTTAAAGAGTCGCTAATTGGTAAAGCACAAGCGCTGGCTAATAATGATGACGTTTTTGCTGCGATCAAACAAGTTAAACAACTGCAACAGGATTGGAAAGCGATTGGTTATGCCGGCCAGCGTTTTGAAAATAAGCTTTGGCAGCAATTTAGACAAGCCAACGACATCATTTTTGCCAAGCGTACTGAGCACCAAGCAAGTGTGAAACAAGCGCAACAAGCACAGCGCAGTGAATTTGAACAAAGCGTTGAACAATTAGCAGCGCGCAACGTCGCCGATACAAGCATTCCTGAATTGGAAAAATTACTGACAGAAGCTAAAGGTTTGCATCAGCAGGTACTTGTGCACAAGCCAGTGATTAAATCACTAGCGAATAAGCTTGAAAACTATATTAAAACGATTGAACAGAATGTTGTTAGTGCCAAACATCAGCGACAACAGCAAGTTTGGCAACAATTGTTTGAAACCTTAGAGCATCTTGCTCAACACAGTGGTGAAGAAAACTTTAAGTTAGCAGATTTACCAGCGTTTAATAGTTTGCCGTCTAGCTGGCAAAAACGCCTCGTGCAACACCAGAGTATACCCGCGGCTACGAGTAATAACGACAGTCGAGAAAAACAGACCTTAGTGTTGGAGATTCTCGCCGGACAAGCGTCGCCAGACGAGTACAAACAACAGCGAATGGAAATTCAAGTTGAACTAATGCAAACTCAAATGCAATCGGCAAATTCGCCAGATATTGAACAGGCTTTGCGAGATTGGTTAGCGATTGGTGTGCTAAAAGAGCAAGACTTGCCGTTGTTGAGTCGTGTTAAAACCATCTTTATTAAATAAAGTGGTGAAGCGCTGTTTGAACAAGCTTAGATACTAAGTTAGTACCTAAGCTTTTTTCTTGTTCAACTAGTTAACTCAAGCTCAAGCGAAGTTTAAGCACTAAGTTCACCGCGTAAACTCGTGCTTAATAGCTGCTTTATTTGCGCGTTGTCGTAATCTTGGCTAAATAGGTAGTGCAGTTTAGTTAGGGCTGCTTCTAAGGTTATGTCGTGACCGCTAATGACACCAACTTGGCTTAGCGCATTACCGGTTGCGTAACCTTGCATATTAACTTTGCCTTTAATGCACTGACTGCAATTGACGATAATGATACCGCGTTCATTTGCTTGCGCTAAACACGCTAGTAATGCTGGATCTTGCGGCGCATTACCAACACCATAACTTCGCAGAATCAGTGCTTTTACTGGCTGTTGAATCACGTTTTCGATCAATTGGCTGCTAATACCTGGATATAAATGAACAACGCCAATCGGTTGTTGAATGATTTTGCTCACTTTTACCATACTGTGTTCGACATTGTTCGGTTGCAATTGTCCCGCTAACACTTTGATATTAATACCAGCTTCAAGCAAAGGCTGTAAGTTTGGTGAGTCAAACGCGTCAAAGCCATCTGCATACGCTTTAATCGAACGGTTGCCGCGAAATAGTTTATTGTTGAAAAACAAACCAACTTCGTTAATCGGATAGTTTGCGGCAATATATAACGCATTAAGCAAATTTACTTGGCCGTCTGAGCGCAATTGACTGAAGGGAATTTGAGACCCGGTCACAATAATGGGCTTGCTCAATCGGTCAAACATAAACGACAAAGCAGAGCTGGTATAAGCCATGGTATCTGTGCCGTGCAATACGATAAAACCATCATAACTATCGTAGTGTTTAGTAATATCGTCAGCAATGCGCTGCCAATCTGCGGGTGTCATGTTTGACGAGTCAATCAGCGGTTGATACTCGTGAATGGTAAAATCCGGCATTTCCTGACGGTGAAAGTCAGGCATGTTATTAATCGCTTCAGTTAAGTGACCTTTTACCGGAATATAACCATTGGCACTCGCTTTCATACCGATTGTGCCGCCAGTGTAGGCTATGTATATTTTTTTCTTCATCGCAAAGCGTTATTCAAACGTGTAATCGCGCAAGTATACGCAAGATGGCAGTGATTTAAAATCACGCTTTGTTCAATAAGTTATTGCGGGTATGTCGCGGTATTTTTACAAAGGAGAGAAGGGAGAGTAGGTGCAGCGTTCACTGCACCTATGTAGTTTTTGGATTAAAGCTCACAAGCCAAACAAAATGAGTAAACACCTTGAGGATCGTTGAAGCTATTGAGTTTGTTAATTTCAGCACGCATAGTTTTGATGACTTGATCAACTGGGCCTGTCGTAACAGGGCCTCCGCTGTTGAGTGCTGGCGCCAAATAAGTGGTTGCTTGACCAAATAAGTTGCGCAAGAACTTATCACGAGCAGAAAGTTCTTTTTCAACGAGCAGGGTATCGTATTGCTCTAATCCAGCTAATTCTGCTGCGGCAGTTACTGCACTGTCAAAGTCACCCAACTCGTCGACCAAACCTAACTCAAGCGCTTTAGCACCTGACCAAACACGGCCTTGAGCAACGGCATCGACATCTTCTAAGCTCATATTGCGACTTTGTGCAACTAAACTAATGAAGTCTTGATAACCGCGGTCGATATTCATTTGAATTAAACGACCAACACCTTCATTCAGCGGTCTAGCAAGGCTAAAACCAGATAAGTCCGTTGTGCCAACGCCATCACTGTATACGCCCAGTTTGCCAAGTGAATCTTCAAAGGTCATAAACAAGCCAAAAATACCAATAGAGCCAGTAATAGTAGAGGGACTAGCGATGATTTTGTTGGCTGACGCTGAAATCCAGTAGCCGCCAGACGCTGCTAATGAGCCCATAGAAGCAACCACAGGTTTGCCCGCTTGTTTGAGCAATTCAACTTCTTGACGAATGATTTCAGACGCATAGGCACTGCCACCTGGGCTGTCAACGCGAAGCACCACAGCTTTTACGTCTGGGTTAAAGCGCGCTTTGCGCAGTAACTTGGCTGTGCTATCACCACCAATGTTGCCCGGTTTTTGCGTACCGTTGAGAATAGTACCCTTGGCGACTACCACTGCAACTTTGTCGGTTAGCGGGTTAACTTGTTCAATCGGTGGCGTGATCGCTTGTAGATAATCTTTGTAGCTAATCTGGTTAAAGCTGTTGCCGCGTTTGTTTTTTCCAACCATGGCAATAAGCTCGTCGCGGATTTGCTCGCGAGTTTTAAGCTCGTCTACCCAGTTGTTGTTGAGCGCATATTCTGCGACATTGCCGTCAGATTCACTTAATTTGGCGAGAAGTGCCTCGATGTTCTCATCAAACTGGCCAACATCGATACCGCGTTGCTTGGCAACATCTTGCTTATATTGTTGCCATAAGTCATCAAGCCATAGTTTATTCGCTTCTTTGGCGGCGTCTGACATATCATCGCGAAGATAAGGTTCAACTGCCGACTTATAGGTACCAACGCGGAAAATATGTTGGTTAATCGATAACTTTTCTAATGCACTTTTAAAGTAAAGTTGATAACGGCCATAGCCTTCAAGTAAAAACCAGCCTTTCGGGTTGAGCCAAATTTTGTCTGCAGTGCTGGCAAGATAATATTGGTCTTGGCTGTAGGTGTCAGCGACCGCGATAACTTTTTTACCACTGCTTTTGAATTGCTCAAGTGCTTTAGCAACGTCTTTGAGTTTAGTTAAACCACCGCGCCCTAATGCATCTAGCTTTAATACGATCATCTCAATGCGATCATCGCGCTCAGCTTTATTAATAACCTTGACTAAGTTGGCAAGCAAAATTTCTGGATTAGATTGCTGCTGATCACTCATTTCGTTAATAAAGCCATCAACCGGGTCAATCTCAAATTTTTGCTCGACGATGTCGCCTCTGAGGTTTAATACCAATGCAGATTTTTGCGGAACAACCACTTTGCCGTCATCTTGGTTCAATGCCACGATAAAAATAATCAAAACGGTGAAAAAGACCAGATTGACGATAACCTTACGGCTGGTGTTAATAACACGCCAGAGTATGCTGGCAAAGCGTTTTAACATATATACATCCTTAACATGAGAATTTACTTGATAGTAGACAGTGACTTAAGGCGCTGCCTTTCATATCTGCGAGCGATTTTGTATTTATATACAATTATGCAATGTTTTCTTTTACTGGTTAACTATTTTAACGACAAAATTGATAATTAGATCTCGTTTTTTGAAAGATTTTATTTCATAGTATGTTCTATTACTCCAGCTCCATGTGAACGCAACAATTAAGTGAACTTTATGAAATTATTACAATATTACCAATGCTTTAAGTCGATGTTACCTAAGTTTGATGGCATTCCGTCATTTTTAATTCGCTTGTACCTCGCGCCTGTTTTTATTATGGCGGGTTACAGCAAGTTACAATTGGGTAATCCAGACGTCACTGGCTTGGCGAGCCTTGCTGCCGACCCTAATATCGTTGCTTGGTTTGGCAATGCTGATTGGGGCTTGGGGTTACCGGCACCAACATTAATGGCTAACTTAGCTGCTTGGACAGAATTTGCTGGTGGTTGGTTGTTATTAATTGGTTTATTGACCCGTTTAGTTTCTATTCCATTGATGTTCACTATGATTGTTGCGGTAACAACTGTTCACGCAGATAACGGTTGGTTCGCGATTACCCCAACTAACCCTGATACTAGCCCTGCGAAAGTATTTTCTTGGTTAGGTTCAAGTGCAGCCGATGAAAGCTTGGCTAATAGTAGCGCTACTGGCACAAAATTAGAACGCATGCGCGGCATTTTAGATGAAAACGGTAATACCGAGTGGTTGTATGAGAATGGCGGCATTGTTGTCTTAAACAACGGTATTGAATTTGGTGCTACCTACTTTATTATGCTACTGGCGTTATTCTTCATCGGCGCGGGTCGTTATACTAGTATTGATCACTACGCTTATCGTTTTATCGAAAAAAAGCAAGCGTAGTCAATTGAGCTAGATAACTCGCTGGTAACATTACAAAAACCATATAAATATTGTGGTTTGAGAATAAGGCAAATAAGCGGTAGACTGGCGCTTATTTGCCTTTTTTAGTTGTGCTATTTATGCCAAATACCTACCCCACTCAAATACTTACCGAAAGACAGTCAAACCCATTTTTACAAGCGCCAGCGCCCGATGAAGATGCTCTAGAGGTGATTCTCAAAGCGGCAACTAGGGTCCCCGATCACGCCTGTCTAAGTCCCTACCGCTTTACTATTTGCCAAGGGCAAGGCCTTGATAAATTAACTGACGTTTTCGTTGAAGCAACCAAGAAAAGTGGCGCTGATGAAGCCAAAGTAACCAAAGCGCAAAAAATGGCTTATCGCGCTCCGATGATCATTGTCATCAGCTCAAATGTTCAAGAACATCCAAAAGTACCAAGAGTTGAGCAAATTATTACCGCTGGCTGCGCGGCACATGCAATGCAAATGGCGGCATTTGCCCAAGGTTACGGCGCGATGTGGCGAACTGGCGATTTAGCCCACAATGCTGATGTTAAACAAGCATTAGGGGTTGCAGAAAAAGATGAAATTATTGGCTTTCTTTATCTCGGCTCCGTCGCCAAAGAGCTGCCGATAAGACCAAACCGCGAATCGGCAGGTTTTGTTAATTATTTATAGAAAATTAACAAATAGCTCCGCCGAAACTAGTGAAAGTAGGTAATAAAAAGCCTGATCAATGTTAAGTTACTTATAAATATTATTCTGTTGTATTGTTCTGAAAATATAGAAATGAACTATCAATTAAAAGAAATAACAAGAACAAATTATTATACTGATGATTGTGAAGAACTTTTTAGTCACGATCGATACTCTCATCGATTTGCTAAACTAAAGTTTCCTGATTGCCAATATAAATTTAATTGGCAAAGTGATTTAATTGAACCTAAATTACTTGAGCTTAATCATGACACGCTATTTTTAGGCATAGACCTTTATGCAGCGGTAGTTAATACAAAAGTGTTTGAAATTCATTTGCTCGAGAAACAACATAGTTTTTTTTTAGAAGCTTTCGTGTTGAATGAAAATCTTATATTTATTTCACAGTTGTCATGCACTATATATTCGATTGAACATATGGTAATTGAGAAGAAATATGATTTCTCTGATATGTATTTAGACCATGAAACAGTCGATGGGGGCGTGCAAATAACCATGCAAGATGGCAACGTTTTAATTATCTAAAGAGATAAATTCACGTTTTTCAAGCTTTCAGAGTTATCATGTAGTTGTCAAACGTCAAATCATACGAACAACAAACAATTGAAAATAAAAACGCCAGCAAATAGCTGGCGTTTTTTATGTTTCAGAGAAAGGTGATTATTTAACTGGCAATCACGTTTTCACCTGCACGCACGGTTAGGGTATTACCGCGTTCAGCCACTTCTTGGTATTCGCTGCTAGCAACAGTACTTAAATGTACCCACTCAGATGTTGCTTGTTCCGGGGTAAATGTTACTACCATATAGCCGCGATCAGCGATATTCATGTACTGCAAGTCATCAACCAAAACCTGTAGCGCTTGCTCTGCTTGTGGGACAAAGTCTGCAGGAATACTTAAAAAGCTTTCAAGGCCGGGTGAACTAACACCAGCGGTTGCGAACTCAACACCAACATTGTTGCCGTTGATGTCTTTTAAGTTATTAGCCCATGCATTGTGAGTATCACCAGCTAAGACAACCAAGTTGTGATTTAAAATTCTCGAAGAGCCCATAACAATTTCGCGCTCAACCGCGTAGCCGTCCCATGCATCTAAATTATATGGTACACCAACTGCTACCCGCGCACGCTCAGCGTCAGTGACGGTTGGGTCGCCGGCGTTAATTCGGCCTTTGATTTGAGCAAGTTCAGCAAAGCTGCCTAAAATAGCCGGAGAAGGGTTAGATAAACCGCTTAATAATTCAGCAGGAATATTCATTCTGCCCATGAGTATTTGCTGTCCTAACACTTGCCAAGTTGCTGATGAACCGTTGAGGCTAGACTGTAACCAGCTCAATTGCTCTGAGCCTAACAAGGTTCGGTTGCGATCAGTGACTGCCGCAGTAAAACCGGGCGCGTCAAATTGTCCTGTGGTTGCGTCAATAAAGTCAGCGTAATCGAGTTGCTCGTCACGGGCGATAAGGCGGGTGTCAAGCATGTGTAGGTTAACTAAGTTACCGAAACTAAAGCTGCGATAAATGCGCTCGTTGTCACTTACCGTTAACGGACGGATAGGAAGCCATTCAAAGTATGCTTGCAGGGCTGCTGCTTTGCGGGTATCAAAATCACCTTCGCCTTCGTTGTGGTTTTCGGCGCCTTCGCGCCAAGCGTCGTTGGCAACTTCGTGATCATCCCATACAACAATAAAAGGTACGTTTTGGTGTAAGTTTTGTAAATCTTCATCACCGCGATATAACGCGTAACGACGACGATAATCAGTTAACGTTAAACACTCAGTATTGTTATCTGCAGGCAGTGTTCTGCCAATGGCCTCAGCATTTTCTGTTCCGAACTCACCGTTGCCGTATTCGTAAATGTAGTCACCTAAGTGTACAACGGCGTCAAGATCTTGAATTTTTGCCGCGCTGTTGTAGGCATTGAAGTGACCAGCAGGGAAGTTTGAACAAGAAAAGACTGCCAATTTAACTTGATTGACAATACCTACGGGTAACGTTTTGGTAGTACCAACCGGTGAGGTTGTACCGTTTGATACAAAGCGGTAGTAATAGGTTGTGTCAAAAGAGAGCTGTTGTAAGTCAATTTTAACGGTAAAATCTGAACTAGTCTGTGCAACCGTAGAACCTGTGTGCACCATATTGCTGAAGTTAGCGTCAGTTGCAACTTCCCAATTTACGGTCACGACGCGCGCGTCATTTTGTGGTGTAACGCGCGTCCAAATGATAACTGAATCACTAAGTGGATCGCCGGATGCAACCCCGTGATCAAATGACACAGGAACACTGGTGCCTTCAGGACCAGTAAAATTACCATCGTTACAACCCATCAAACCGGTTGAAATAACTACGCTGCCAAAGCCAGCCATTGACGCTTTAATAAAGGCGCGTCTTGTAAACTTGCTCATCTAATTTCCCCTTACATTAAGATAAGTCGCTAATTTCGCTGTTGTACTATTATTGCGATATTTATTGTTCGCAAATCAATCAGGTCGGATTAGCTGCGAACTAGTTTAGCTAAAATACTTCAAACTAGTACAAATGTACAATAGGTTATTAACAATATATGACAATAAGGTTAACAATAGGCGAATATTCGATGAATTTATTCTTGCGTAGATACTATAGTGATGTAAAACACCATGGTGTTGCTCGAGGAATGTTGGGGGAAAGTACAGTCAGATGCAAAAAAGGCTACCTGAGGTAGCCTTTTTTAAGTAAAAATCAACGCTGTTGATTAAAACGCACAGTTGTTTGGTGTTCTTGGGAAAGGAATCACATCGCGAACGTTCTGCATGCCAGTTGCGTAGGCAACCAAACGCTCAAAGCCCAAGCCAAAACCCGAGTGCGGCACAGTGCCGTAACGGCGTAAGTCGCGGTACCAGCCGTAGTCTGCTGGTTCAAGACCCATTTCAGTAATACGTTGGTCAAGCACATCCAAGCGTTCTTCACGCTGGCTACCACCAATAATTTCACCGATGCCTGGCGCTAATACGTCCATGGCGGCAACGGTTTTACCGTCGTCGTTTAAGCGCATGTAAAACGCTTTAATGTCTTTCGGATAGTTTTGAAGAACTACTGGGCCGCCAACGTGCTCTTCAGCAAGGTAGCGCTCGTGCTCAGAGTTTAAGTCGATGCCCCAAGACACAGGGTTTTCAAAAGTCTTACCACAGTTTTGTAAGATTTCAATCGCGTCGGTGTAGTCCATGCGAACAAAATCAGAGTTGATAATGGCATTTAAGCGATCGATAACCGTTTTGTCGACGCGTTGTTGGAAAAATGCCATGTCGTCGGCGCGCTCTTCAAGCAATGCTTTTAACACGTATTTAAGCATTTCTTCGGCTAAATCAGCAGCGTCGCTCAAGTTTGCAAAAGCGATTTCAGGTTCTACCATCCAAAACTCTGCCAAGTGACGACTAGTGTTTGAATTCTCGGCGCGGAATGTTGGGCCAAAGGTGTAAACCTTTGATAGTGCACAACAGTATGTTTCAACGTTAAGTTGACCAGAAACCGTCAAAAACGACTCTTTACCGAAGAAGTCTTCGCTGTAGTCAATTTGGCCTTGTTCAGTACGCGGCAAGTTTTCCATGTCTAGCGTACTAACGCGGAACATTTCACCGGCGCCTTCTGTATCACTGGCTGTGATCAACGGTGTTGCAATCCAGTTGTAGCCTTTTTCATATAAAAAGCGGTGTACTGCTTGTGCTAAACAGTTGCGTACGCGGGTGACAGCGCCGCCAATATTAGTGCGCGCGCGCAAGTGAGCGTGTTCACGCAAAAATTCAATGCTGTGGCGCTTGGCGGCCATTGGGTAAGTATCAGGGTCTTCAACTAAACCAAGTACTTCAACCTCAGTTGCTTGAATTTCAAAAGCTTGGCCTTGGCCCGGTGATTCAACCAATTCACCGGTGACTTTTACCGACGCACCTGTGGTTAGTTTTAATACTTCTTCTTGGTAATTATTAAGGTCGTTTGGCACAATCGCTTGAATTGGATCAAAACATGAACCATCGTGAATGGCTAAAAACGAAATACCGGCTTTAGAGTCGCGGCGTGTGCGAATCCAACCATGTACAGTGATTGGTTCACTGACAGGGTATTTACCCGCTAAGACATCAGCAATAGCAATAACTGACATTTATCGACCTCTTATCATTAAAATTTGGAAAAATTGAAAGTTTGCTATGTTACCGTGACTATTGCTTTTCACAAGCAAAACTTCTAAATTTTTAATGAGAACAGGCATTATTTGAAGGTTTTTTGTTATCGGCTGGTCAAATTATCCAGTTAACAAGAAAATTATACCCAAACAAGCGCTAGAAGAGAGTAGTATGGCTAACGAACGTCGAAAAGCACCTGATATTTGGATTTACGTTTCTAGGTTTTTGGCTATTTTTGGTTGGTGTTTGTTTATTGTCGCGATGGTGATATCGCATTACGCAGCACCGGAAGAAAATTATGGCTTATTGCGCTATCACAATATTGAAGTGCGAGACACTTGGCTAATGCCGCTAACAAATCAGCTCTATGTCGTTTTGTGGCTTAGTGCTCTCTCAAGTTACTTTTGTATCGTCTTAGATAAATTCCGCGCCCGCAGAAAAAGTGATAATAAACATTTTACTGCTGTTTTATTGCTTATTATCACTATTGCCTGGGTTACCTACATTCTAATTAACGTCAACCGCTAGACCTGCGGTTGGCATTAATCTCACTCAGACAAGAAGCAATCATCTTCGTTCAATACTGTTGCAATGGCTTTGATTAGCTTGCTCAGCTCAGCCTGGTCGATAACGTAAGGCGGCATTAGGTAAATAAGTTTGCCAAACGGCCTAATCCACACGCCCAGCTCGACGAAACGTTGCTGAATTCTCGCCATATTAACTGCTTGTTTCGCTTCGACAACACCAATAGCACCTAAACATCTAGTATCAGCAACTCTTGGATGATCAGCAAGTGGCATTAGTTCAGTGTTAAACTGCTGCTCTATCGACGACACTTGTTGTTGCCAGTCTGATTGTTGAAGTAAGTCAAGGCTAGCATTGGCAACCGCACATGCGAGAGGGTTACCCATAAACGTTGGTCCGTGCATAAAACAGCCAGCTTCGCCTTGGCTAATGGTCTTGGCAACGTCTTCAGAGCAGAGCGTGGCGGCTAAACTCATGTATCCGCCCGTTATTGCTTTGCCCAAGCACAAAATATCTGGCTCAACATCAGCCCATTGACACGCAAATAGTCTACCTGTGCGACCAAATCCAGTGGCGATTTCATCAGCAATTAATAACACTTGATGCTGTTTACAAAGTCGCGCGCAATGGCTGAGGAATTCTGGGTGATACATTCGCATACCACCAGCCCCTTGAACAATCGGCTCGATAATAAATGCGGCGATTTGGTCGCTGTAATCAACAAAGTATTGCTCTAGTGCATCTAGGTGGCTATCGGACCATGTTTCACCAAATGCTGGGCTTGGCGCAGGTGCAAAATGGTTTTTCATCAACACTTGTTCAAATAACTGGTGCATACCATTGACCGGATCGCATACCGACATTGCAGCAAAAGTATCACCGTGATAGCCGTTGCGTACCGTCAAAAGTTTGCTTTTGTTTGCTCGACCTTTTGCATGCCAATATTGAATCGACATTTTTATCGCTACTTCAACTGCAACCGAACCACTGTCGGCAAGAAATACTTGGCTCAGTGAACTTGGTGTCAGCTCAATTAATTTTTGGCATAAGTTAATCGCTGGCTGATGAGTTAAACCGCCAAACATAACATGGGCGAACTTGTCGGTTTGTTCAGTTAGCGCTTGATTAAGTGCAGGGTGGTTGTAACCGTGAATAACCGCCCACCACGATGACATACCGTCGATAACCTGCTCACCACTGGCAAGCGACAGTGTGCAGCCCTTAGCCTTGATGACTTCATAAGACGGCAGAGGGTTTGTCATCGAGGTATATGGATGCCAAATGTGATTCTTGTCGAAATCGCTGTTATTCATTAAATTATTTGTTTGATTATTGTTCAATGGTAAACCTTGCAGGATTTTTATCGTTGACAACTTATTTTTGCTGGCTAGACTACCGAGACAATAAAGAGAAAGCAATTGTTAGTTTGTGGCAATGTGGTATCAAAGCGGTGGAAAGGGATAACTCAAAATAACTAAAACAGCCGTCATCATTTACAAACTAACTTATCAAATCAAATGAGAACAGTATGTCAGCTAATACAACCACTAATCCTTTGGCCAACGAATTTATCGATGGAGAAGTACGTCACAATTGGACAGCGAATCAAGTCAATGCGCTATTTAATTTGCCATTTAACGATTTAATGTTTAAGGCGCAGACTGTACATCGTCAACACTTTAATGCCAATGAAGTCCAAGTGAGTACCTTATTATCAATAAAAACAGGTGCTTGCCCAGAAGACTGTAAGTACTGTTCGCAAAGTGCACGATACAAAACCGACATCGAAAAAGAGCGTTTGATGGAAGTTGAAAAAGTACTAGAAGCTGCTGGCAAAGCTAAAGCACAAGGTTCTACCCGTTTTTGTATGGGGGCTGCTTGGCGCAATCCCAAAGAACGCGATATGCCTTACGTCCTTGAAATGGTAAAAGGTGTCAAAGCAATGGGGCTTGAGACCTGTATGACGCTTGGTATGTTGTCTGAAGATCAAGCAAAGCAGCTAGGTGATGCCGGTTTAGATTACTACAATCACAACTTAGATACTTCTCCAGAGCACTATAACCAAATTATCACGACTCGTACTTATCAAGACCGTTTAGATACGTTAGATAACGTTCGATCGGCAGGAATGAAGGTTTGTAGTGGTGGCATATTAGGTTTAGGTGAAGAGAAAAAAGATCGCACTTCGTTATTGGTGCAATTAGCCAACTTATCGCCGCAACCTGAAAGTGTACCAATGAATATGTTGGTTAAAATAGACGGTACACCACTGGCAGAGGTTGAAGATATCGACGATTTCGATTTTATTCGCTGCATTGCGGTTGCCCGTATTATGATGCCAAAAAGCCATGTCCGTTTGTCTGCCGGCCGTGAAGCAATGAACGAGCAAATGCAAGCGATGTGTTTCTTGGCTGGTGCAAATTCGATTTTCTTCGGTTGTAAGCTACTAACTGCTGGTAATCCTGAAACCAACAAAGACGTAATGTTGTTTAACAAGCTTGGTATCAACACTGAAACTATCGATGCCACCGACGATGAAAAAGCGGATCAACGCAGCTTGCAAACAAAAATAGTCGATCAACAAAACAGTGATTTATTCTATAACGCTGCCAACTAACAATGGCAGCTTTTGACTTTATTAAGGATAAATTGGCCGCTCAAAAAGCAGGTACCTTATACCGGCAGCGAAATTGTATCGAGGCCATTGACGGTAGCCAAATAAAGGTCGACGGCAAGTGGTACCTCAACTTTTCCGGTAATGACTATCTTGGCCTAAGCCAAACTTCGGCGCTTAAACAAGCAATGCAAGAAGGCGTCGACCGCTTTGGCGCTTGCTCGACGGGTTCTAGTTTGCTAACTGGATATCATTACGCTCATCAAGCGTTGGAAAATACATTGTGTCAGTGGTTGAATAAACCTCACTGTATTTTGTTTGCCAGTGGTTTTGGCGCTAATCATGGCGTGCTTCAAGCGCTTGGTCAAAAAGATAGTTATTTGTGGCTTGATAAACTATCACACGCGTCGTTAATTGATGGTGCGCTCGACAGTCAGGCACAGGTTAAACGCTTTTTGCATAACAACGGCGAACAGCTTCAAAAGTTTCTTAGTAAGAATCCGAGTGCTGATCAATTAGTGGTTAGTGAAGGGGTTTTTAGTATGGATGGCGACAGTGCTAATTTGTCTGAGCTTGCAGTGATATGCCAACAGCACCAAGCTTGGCTATACTTAGACGATGCCCATAGCATTGGTGTGATAGGCGAGCAAGGTCAAGGTAGTAGCAGCCAAATTAAGCCAGATATTGTTATGGCGACATTTGGTAAAGCAATTGCCACCAGCGGCGCATTTGTCGCGTGTGATAAAGGCGTATTTGATTATCTCACTAACTTCTCCCGGCATTACATTTATTCAACGGCAATTTCTCCAGCACTCGCCTGGGCAACTAAGGCGTCGATTGAGATGATTCAACGGGAGCAATGGCGACGTGATAAAATTGTCGAGTTGAGTGCGTTATTTAAAAAACAGTTGTCTGATGAGGTGACAATATTGCCAACTGAGTCTTCTATTCACGCGTTAATTATCGGTGATGAAGAAAAAACAATGGCGATTGCAGAGCAACTAAAAAATCGAGGTATTTGGCTCAGCGCAATTAGGCCACCAACTGTTCCAAAAGGAACTTCCAGGTTACGCGTTACGGTTTGTGCGCACCATAGTGCTAATGATATCAATATCTTAGCGAAAAACATTAATGAGGTTTTGATTAATGCCAGATAGCGTTAAACGAGTGAAAATTGCTCGTTCATTTGGTAGTGCAAGTAACTCCTACGATATTTCAGCAAGGTTACAACGCTATAGCGGCAAGCATTTAATGCCGTGGCTACCTAAACTGAAAAGTCAACAAGACGACTTTAGAGTTATCGATTTAGGATCTGGTACAGGTTTCTTTTCTGATATTTTGGCAAGCCAGTATCCAACCGTTATTGGCGTAGATTTATCTAAGCAAATGTTGAATTTTGCTGCAGAAAATCGCAGCAATAAACTCAATTGGCTGGCAGCAGATGCTTACAAGCTACCATTTCAAGACAACAGTATTGATTTAATTTACTCAAATTTAATGATTCAGTGGTGCGATCCGCTTGAGCCTGTTTTAGCTGAGGTGATGCGCATATTAAAGCCCGGTGGCTACTTTATCTTTGCGACCTTGACTGACGGAACACTGTTTGAGTTAAAAACGGCTTGGCAAGCGGTAGACAATGATCAACACGTCATTGACTTTAAGCGTGAACAAACGTTAACTAATTTATGCAATTTTGACGGTAAAGATTTCTCCAGCTTATTGATTGAACATCAAACTCAGGATATTGTCTTAGAGTACGATAGTGTTTTACACCTCGCAAAAGAGTTGAAGGGACTTGGTGCAAACCAAGTTCCCAATAAACGCGGTAAGGGATTAGCTGGCAAAGACAAATGGCAAAAAATGACCTCTAGTTATCAAAAGTTTGTCGAGTCTGATGGCGTTTATCCCGCAACTTACTGCGTTTATTCTGGTGTCGTTGTTAAAAATGCTAGGCCTCTTTAATGATTAACGTTAAAGCAAAACAAGTTGTAAAAATAAAGGCTATTTTATGACATCTCTATTTATTACTGCCACTGATACTGATGCTGGCAAAACATACGTCGCCAGACTGCTGACGCAGGCATTGGTTAACGCAGGAAAAAAAGTGGCTGTATACAAACCAATATCAGCCGGTTGTGAGCAAGTAGCAGGGCAGCTCGTTAATGAAGATGCCTTGTTTTTACAAAAAGCCGCCAATAGTGGCCAAAGCTTAGATGACATTAACCCAATTGCGTTTTGTGAACCTATTGCACCGCATATTGCTGCCCAAACCCTTGAACAACCGATTGATTTTGAGGAAATTCAACAGGGTTTTGAGCGGATTAAGGCACTGCATAGCGATGTTGTCATTACCGAAGGCGCTGGTGGCTGGCGATTACCACTTGGTGGTGGTCACTTTATGTCAGAGTTTGTTAAAGACAATCAACTGAACGTTATTCTTGTCGTTAACATGAAACTCGGTTGCTTAAATCACGCGGTGCTGACTAAAGAAGCGATAGAGCGCGATGGTTTGAACTGTATCGCTTGGGTTGCCAATTGTCAGCAAAATATGCCATACCTTGCTGAAAATATTCAAGAGTTACAATCACTGCTCGACGTGCCAATGTTGGCGCAGTTACAACACGAAGCAACACCCGAAAAAAATATAGATAGGCTTAACCTAGATTGTTTGGTATAAGTATAAACTGTATTTTGAATGAATGTTCAAAATACAGTTTTTTACTACCTTGCATTTGTACCTAATACGGTCAAGCTATTATCTATGGAAAAATTAAAATCGTTGTTTGTCTCAAGTTTTTGCACTTACGCATTAATTGGTTTGGGACTGAGTCTTTATTACAGTGTTATCAGTCAAGACCTGATATTTTATTTGGTCACCTCTAGTTACCTTGGTACCGCCGGTTTTTTTGTCTGGCTATTTGTTATCGGCAGTGCAAGAACTAGCCCAATGGCATTGCCATGGACCATCATTGCATTTGTTGGCGGAATTTGCGCAATAGTTGGCGCTGTTGCTACTGATCACCCTTCGTTGTTCAATATTTCAATTGCTATAGCAAGTAATTTGCTCGCTTGGTTGTACTATATTTTTTGGTACTCGTCGTTTAGTCATTTAGCGCCGCCTAAAATCAGTGTTGGCGACAAGTTACCTGACATTCAACTCGCAAATACCAAGGGTGAGTTATTAACTAATGAGTCGTTATTTAAGCGGCCAAGCGTGTTATTGTTTTATCGCGGAAATTGGTGCCCATTGTGTATGGTGCAAATCAAAGAAATAGTTGCTCAGTACCAAACCCTTGAACAAATGGGGGTTGATGTTTTTATGATTAGCCCGCAGCCATCAGCGCAAACTAAAAAGCTTGCCGATAAATTTGATGTCGCGTTTGAGTTTTTGGTTGATAAAGATTTAATGGCAGCAACAACTTTAGGCTTGTTGTCTAAAAATGGCACGCCAACTGGTTTAGAAGTGCTTGGCTACGACAGTGACACTGTTAGACCAAGTATACTGATTTTAGATCAAGAACAACGTGTCATTTACGCTGATATTACCAATAACTATCGCGTTCGACCAGAACCAGAAGAATTTATTCAAGTGTTGACCGAACACGCTGGTCAACAGGGCTGATTAAAAGATTCACACACGCTAGTAAAACCCCAACTTATTGGGGTTTTACTTTTTCGGGTTTTATGGCTTATCGCGCTAGCAACAAGCTACAACAAATCGCTTAAATCCGTACCGTCTGCTATTTGTTTTTTATCTCCCGCCTTGAACAAAAAGCCCGCTTGGCCGCCAATTAATTTCAGCTCATTGCCTTGGCGTTTTAATGCTGTGCCCTCAACAATACCCACAATAGTAGTTGTCGGGTTAATCACCATAAACTCTTGCAACCGTTGTTCGCGAGTTTCACCGTTATGGCCTGGTGGTGTGTAATCGGTGTAATGAGGATTGATTTGGAAATCTACTAGGCCTAATGCGTTAAAAGATGGTGGTTCGATAATTGGCATATCGTTAGTCGTTCTAATCGATGCACCCGCGACATTTGAACCTGCACTCCAACCAATGTATGGCATACCCAGTTCAACACGCTCTTTGATCGTGTCGATCAAATCGTGCTGATAAAGTTGATGTAACAAGTGGAAGGTGTTACCGCCGCCAACCGCAATTGCTTTCGCATTTTCAATTGCCTGTTTGGCATTTTCAAATTGATGAATGCCTTTAACGTTAATGTTTAATTCAGCCAATGCAGTTGAAACCATGTTTGTGTAGTGGTCATAGCTAATGCTAACACCAGCAAATGGAATAAATAACAGCTCATCAATGCCGGCTAAGTGCTCAGAAATCATGGGTAGGGCATGTGTTAGGTAATTAGTGTCGCCTACGCGTGAACTGCTCAGTAATAATAAATTCATATTCTAATCTTTCTTGTTTTTATGCGCCGGTAAGTCCAGCACTATTTATTTCGGCATTATAACCCAATTCAGAGGGTTGTTTATTGTTTTACATAGGCAATGAAGAGCGATGCATTGGCTTATTTAGTCAATTCATTGATACAGGCTTGTGCAATAAACCCAGATCTTGTTTTATATTCTGGTGATTTACTGACCCGATCATCAATTTGTTTAATCAATAGCTCCGGCAGTGTGACATTAATCTTGTGACTCTTGCCCAAGTAAGGCGTTATATCTAAATCGACGATGGTCCAGATAACATTGCCTGTTATCTGCTGCTGATAAAACTCTATCGACTTTCCATGAGGAATTGTCTCTCCGTATTCCGCAAGTATCGACAAGTGACTTGCAATGGTTTCTTTAATAGCAAAAAACGCTTGGTCAACAGTGTCTGCTGTCAACTGGCAACCAGGGAGGTCAGGGACCTTAACTTGGTAATGATTTTGTTCAATTTCCCTTTTTAAATAAACCGGATATTTCATCCTATTTCACCTTTTTAGTGGTTAAATCCAACAACTCTGATAACCCTATTTTAACCTGGTTATAATAACCCTGGCAACCCTGTGGTTGTTGGTTTTAATAACCCTGACAACTCTGTGCGGTATGGTGATCACAACCCCGGCAACTCTGTTTTTTGTCATGTGTAAATACTCACTCTGGTTATGAACCAATTAAATTAGTGGCTAGTAAAAAACTTCAAATAAATTATTCTTATAGTTGCGGTGAGATCTAAGAAGATAAGGAGGGAGAAACAATTGAAGAAATTTATTGTTGATATGAGCTACTTGATTTGTGGCCTAACACTAGCGATAAGCACTGTTAGTTATGGCGAACAAACTGCGCTGAGAAATGGTCAATTTAGTGCAGTTGAACCCGCTAAGGTTTGGCACCAAGCATCAAAAATGTCGCTTTCACCAGAACATTTTTGGTTAGCGTATGCAGAGCAAAATGGTGGTTTAGTTTGGGGGCAGCGTTCAGATTATCCTGATTACGATAAAGTAAAAGAGCACGATTTAATGATTATTGTATTACCCAGCGGTAAGTGCTTAATGGAGTTTTATCACGAGCGTTGGCGACGAGCGAACGATGTTTGGCGTTGGGATGAAAAATTTAATGACTATGGTAGCTGTCCTGATGTCTTTAAATAATAAAATTGAATTTTTAGGCCACTAAAAGGATTTGTTTAAAAATGTCTGGTCATGCAAAATGACAGTTCAATTACCCGACTTCATCGACAATAATGACAACAATCCAAACCAAACGTTTGCTGTTGGATGATATTACTCAGCAAGATCACCAACAGCTTTTTACTTTGTTCAGTAATGCCAAGGTAATGGAATATTACGATATGGCAGCGCTTAGCGAACCACACGAAGGGGCTGAAATAGTTGAGCTTTTTCATCAAATAGAAGCGAACAAACAAGGTAAAAGATGGGCGATTCGGCTACCGCATCAAGGGGCTCTAATTGGCACCTGCGGTTTCAACAGTTGGGATCCAAGTAATTTTTCAACTGTGATTGGCTACGAGCTATTGCCTGAGTATTGGGGCAAAGGTTATGCAAGTGAAGTTGTTGCATGCTTAGTTGATATGGCTTTTAGCGAACAGTTGCCTTTGCCCATTAATCGCATTGAGGCCTTTGTTGTCGACGGCAATCACGGTTCTAATAATGTATTAACGAAGTGTGGTTTTGTCCACGAAGGCTGTTTGCGGGATAAAGGTTATTGGAATGATCAATTTGCCGATATGAATGTGTTTAGTCTGCTCAAGAGAGATTTGAGTTAACTTCCAAAGTCAAAACAAAGAGATAAAAGCTAGCCTTGGTTATTAGAGAAAACAACAACAGGAATTGAACGAGCCTATGCGCCAGAAAGGAAGATTAAAAACATGGAACAGTGATAAAGCCTTTGGTTTCATTTCCCCAAATGGCAACGCTAGTAAAGATGTTTTTGTTCACAAATCGGCACTGCAAAACAAAAACCAAACACCAAAAGTTGGTGACATCATAACGTTTAATCTCTCTAGCGATGATCGCGGTAGGCAATGTGCAGCAAACGCAACATTTTCAGGCGAAAAGCTAAAACTTAAACAGCCAAACAATAGGAATAACCTTTCCATTTATCTAGCTGCAATGTTTATTGTATTTCTAGTATATGACTATGTCACAAAACAAGTTACTAACAGCCTATTAGTTTACTATCTCCTGATAAATCTGGTTACTTTCCTTATCTATTGGCTTGATAAGGCAAAGGCTCAAAGAGGCTCTTGGCGGATAAGCGAGTCAAGCTTACACATGTTCAGTTTAATAGGAGGTTGGGCTGGTGCGGCGTTTGCTCAACAGGTGTTAAGCCATAAATCTAAGAAGCGCGCTTTTCGCGTATCTTACTGGTTCACAGTTGTCGTTCATACAAGTGCATTTATTTGGTTGTTAGCTAACAAACCTGAACTACTGCATCAGATGTTCTAAATATGTTTTACGGCAAGAAGTAAGAAGTGGTCGGGATAGCAGGACTTGAACCTGCGACCTCACGTCCCCCAGACGCACGCGCTACCAGACTGCGCTATATCCCGATTGCTGGTTATGATAATAAAAAAATGGTTAATTGCAATCTTATTTCGCAACTAACCATTTGTTTGGACAATAATTATTCAAAGCTGGTGGCTGATAACAATAAACTATTTTGCTTGGGCTTGTTGTTGACGATTAGCAAAAGTCTTAATGAAATTCATGCCGTCTATAAGCAAAGGGAAGTCTTTACTGGTTTCAATCGGTGCCGACAATTGTCTTGAATAACTTTGAAAGTTGCCAAGCTGGTCGACAAACACCGACTTATCTTTGTTAAATACCACAATGCCTTGTTCATTAGTATTGGCAACTACGCGGTTAACAGGTAGCGACAGCATGTTATTGCCGCTGCTGTAATCATGGGTATTGAGCTGACAATCAAGCCACGATTGCATCAAGGTTGGCATCACATCCATTTGACTGGTGAGTGTCCCTTCGGGGTTAATGTTGTGTTCAGGTAATACAATTAACGCAGACTTAGCTGACAGTCTGGTATCGGTATCTTGATTGCCAAGTGCGCTTAACCAAATAATATCTTGGTTACTGGCTGAACTAGCTTTTGCTTTTTGTTGTTGAGCTAATAGCAGGGCATCCATAAATAGCTCTAGTTGGTAATCGCTGCTGTCATCAAAGTAGAACACGTGCAATCCCGGTGCATAACTATTGAGTTTATCGGCAAATACTAAGCTAGAGATATTGCTCAATTGTGTCTTTTTGGCAAATAAATTTTCAACCCATTCTGGCACCATAGACTTTTCTGCGTCTGAAATTACCGTTAAAGCAGTTGTTAGCTGAGCTTTCGACAATTGTTGAAACAGCACAGGTGCTTGGCTTTGGCTCAAAATGTTGTCTTGGTACAGGCTTGGTAGGCTGTAAAATAAGTTAAACCAAGCCAATTCACTATTGGCGTCGTCGATGTGACGCGTTAATACTCGATGATTCGGATGTGCCCGTTGGCTAATTTGATTTAGCTGCCGCTCAGCTAGCTGTGACTTACTCAAGACCATAAACACTGCTCGTTCGGTATTTTCCGCCGAACATTGGTCACCAACAGCTGGGTAACTTGGCATTTTGTCGGTAAAGCTTAGCGGACTATTACGGCGCTCAATATATGCTTCGCGATCAAATAAGCCGTATTTAGTTAACAAGGTTTTCGCAGTGGCTGGATATGAAAGCGGTAATACCGTGTCTTGGCGTAACACGTCGTAATCTAACTTAGCATCGGCCCATATATGGGTTAGATGACTGAAAAAGAAGGCAGCAACTAAACTGACAACTACATAACGGGCATAAACTGACTTTTGTAATTCATGGAGGTGTTTCCACGCGTAGTTACTAACAACTAGCTGGAAGTTTAAGATAAGAATCGATAAAACGAGGGTAACAAACCAAAAAGTTCGACTATTTTGCTCTATTTGACTATTGATCAAGTCAATAATTTGGTCACTTGAAGATGCGTTTAAGTGATAACCCAGCTTGCTGTATATGTAAGCGTCTAACACTAATAACAACAGGCCAATGGTAAAAACTACTGAGGCGCTACCTCGGATAAATCGCGTGTAAGGAAATAATATGGTGATCGGGAATACAATTAGCATAAAGCTAATAAAGGTCAGAAACGCCATGTGGCTGAGCCAGTTAGTGACGAGGTAAACTTGTCCTAACAAGGTTTCTGGGGCGGGCTCACTAAACAGATAAATAGTTGAAAAGCCAATGGCAGCGATAATATTGAAAAAGGTAAACCAGTGACTCCAGCTAATC
Source organism: Endozoicomonas sp. G2_1 (assembly GCF_017744155.1). Lineage (GTDB taxonomy): Bacteria > Pseudomonadota > Gammaproteobacteria > Enterobacterales > Alteromonadaceae > JAGHQT01. The sequence continues at coordinate 71,770 of NZ_JAGHQT010000006.1, forward strand.
AGCTTTAATAGGCGAGTACTATAGGTTTTAGAGAAAAAAGCCATATCTGTAATTAATTCGATAACGATTAAATGAAAAATGTCGACTTAATACCGCAATTTAGTGCGGTAAATAAGTCGTTAATCCAGCTTAAGCTGATGCCACAGAAAAAGAAAGCAATTACTTGATTGATTGTTTTAGCGCGTCAGCGAAATTCTCAACCACTTTTTCTCGTTGTTTAGTAGGCATTTGGCTAATCACGTCTGTAACTGTGTTGCCAAGGCACATAAGTGCTAAATCTGGACTTGCTGACTCTTTGACGAGTACATCCATTAACTGTTCAATAATTTTTTCTACACGTTCATTGGAATACTTAGATACAATAGGCATTATTTTTTAACTAACTTGATGTAAAATTCGCGCTAGTCTAGCAAAACTACGTAAAATATTACACAAACGCGATTACCATTTTATCTATGAGCTTAATAATTAACCAAATAGCACTGCATTATCTATCAAAAAAAGAAGAAACTGGCGAAATTATTCTTAAATACGGCCCTGAACAAATTGAGCAAACCAACAAAATCCAAAATTTTATTGATGCCTTACACCACATATACAATAGTAAAGGCAGTAAAGCGTATGGTCATTTCTCAGATATGCCTGCCGAAGGTGGCAATGCCAGTTTTGTTGATATCATGCAAAGCTATTTGGGTGAGCAACAAGGGTTTAATGAATTTAGCCAGCAAGCGGCTAACTTGTTGAAAAATGAACTTGAAAAGTACGATCTTGCCGAAACCGGCTACTTTTTATTAACTCATTACGAATTCATGGGTGGACGCTATCTACTTGCTGCCATCATTCCGATTTCAGAGCACTATTCGGTGGATGGCAACTTAAATATTCTTGCTAATCAGCATCTCGATACCGCTAAACTGCAATTGGCGGCGAGAATTGATTTGTTCGATTATCAGCAAAATGCCGATGGCAATCGTTACCTTTCATTTATCAAAGGGCGCGCAGGACGCAAGGTTTCCGACTTTTTCCTTGATTTTTTGCATTGCCAAGAAGGCATTAACGCCAAAGAGCAAACACAAACCTTAGTACAGGCCGTTGAGGACTACGTCAGTGTTAATCAACTCGACGCCGATGAAAAACAACAAACCCGTAAAGAGTTACTCAACTACTGTAAAGAGCAAAAAGAGTCAGGCCAAGACGTTTCATTAAAAGAATTAGGCCAAGTGATCAGTGAAGATGGCAAAGGTCAGAATAATGATCAGAGCCAAGACTTTTACAGCTTCTGCCAAGACCAAGCATACGACATTGAAGAAAGCTTTCCCCATGACCAAGCCGTGGTGAATAAAGTCACCAAATATTCTGGTTATGGCAGTGGCATTAGCATCAGTTTTGAGCGCAGCCACTTTGGTCAAGATGTCGTGTATAATCAAGCCAATGACAGTTTGACGATATATAAAGTTCCGCCCAATTTGAAAGACGAATTGTTGGCATTATTAAGTGCTGATCAGCAAGAATAAAAGCTACTTACCGTAACGCGTTGCTTGTAATTTTAAGCTAATTCAATGAATTAGCAACAAAACAAAATAATCACAGAAAAACAAACCAAAATCAGAATAGGTAATAAAATGACAACACAATTGACCATTACCCGCCCAGATGACTGGCATGTTCACTTGCGAGATGGCGCGGCATTAACCAATACCGTTAAAGATATTAGCCGTTATTTTGGTCGCGCGATTGTCATGCCTAACTTAGTACCACCGGTAAAAAATCTTGCCGATGCCAAAGCCTATTACGATCGCATTATGGCGGCGCAGCCAAGTGGCCAATTCACGCCACTGATGGTGTTGTACCTTACTGACAACACCACGGCACAAGACATTAAAGAAGCGAAAGCAAGTGGCTTAGTATACGCCGTTAAACTTTATCCTGCCGGCGCAACTACCAATTCGTCCTCTGGTGTTACCGATATCGACAAATTAGGCGATGTCTTTGCCGCCATGCAAGAAGTTGATATGCCACTTTTGATTCACGGCGAAGTAACCGACAGTGAGATTGATATTTTCGATCGCGAACGCATTTTTATCGACACTATTTTGCGACCGCTCGTTGCTAAATATACCGAGCTCAAGATTGTTTTAGAGCACATTACCACTAAAGATGCGGTTGAGTTTGTTAAAAGTGCACCAGATAACATTGCGGCGACAATTACCGCGCATCATCTGCTGTTTAATCGCAACCATATGTTAGTGGGTAACATTAAGCCACATTATTACTGTTTACCGATTTTAAAGCGCAATATTCACCAACAAGCACTGGTTGAAGCGGCGACCAGTGGTAGTGCAAAATTCTTTTTGGGAACCGACTCTGCGCCACATGCTGTTGAAGCAAAAGAGGCCGCTTGTGGCTGTGCCGGTTCATATACTGCACACGCGGCACTAGAGCTTTATGCTGAGGTTTTTGAACAAGCTAACGCATTAGATAAGCTAGAAGCCTTTGCCAGCTTAAATGGCCCTAATTTTTATGGATTAGCCGTTAATAGCGACACCGTAACCCTGGTAAAACAAGACTGGCAAGTGCCAGCGAGTTTAGCATTTGGCGACAACCAAGTGGTACCCATTCGCGCTAACGAAACCATTGGCTGGCAAGTAAAATAAGCGATTTTTATTTTAGGTTGAGCTCCGAGCGCTAATAATTAACCATTTCAACGATAGGAAATTGAATGCAACTTTTTGTTAATGATTTAACCGTAATTGATTTTTCATATTTATGCCCAACACGGGGTATTGTAGGTGAGAGCTGGATTGTCGACGTGTTACTCGACGGCAGTTTGAACGAAATGAGTATGGTATTAGATTTTGCGGTGGTCAAAAAACAAATCAAAGCAATTATTGATGACTCTGTTGATCACAAATTACTTTTACCAACTAAGCACAGTGATTTAACGGTTTCGGCGTCGAAACATCAAGAAGATCACCAATATGTTGATTTCAAGTCAACGCGCGGTGCTTACTATTTGCAGTCGCCATCGCAAGCCTTCGCTCATATTGATGCTGAAAGCATTACTATTGAAGCGGTGACAGCGCATTTGCAAAAAGTGATCAAGGCTCAGCTGCCTGAGAATGTTGAAGGGTTGCAGTTAACCTTGCGCGAAGAGCAAATTGATACCAGTTACTATCATTACACCCACGGATTGAAAAAGCACGACGGTAACTGCCAACGCATTGCTCATGGTCATCGCTCAAAAATTCAATTGTTTAAAGACGACGTTCGTTGCCATCAATTAGAAGCCGATTGGTGTGAGCGCTGGCGTGATATTTATATTGCCAGTGAAGACGATCGCGTCAGTTTTGACGATATTCAATTGTCAACAAATGCCAGAGCGGCACTTGAGCAAGACAACACCCAGCATCAATATTTTGCTTATCAAGCGCCGCAAGGGCAGTTTGATATCGCAGTACCGAATGCCGTATTAGACGTTGTTGATTGTGATTCAACGGTTGAATTATTAGCCGACTTTGTTGCAAGGCAGCTGAAAAAAGCCTTGCCCGATAGCAAAATTAAAGTTATTGGATACGAAGGTGTGCAAAAAGGAGCGATTGCCAGTGTTTAAAAGATCAAATAATGCCTCAAACGCTAAGTCCTACAACAGCATACGTCCAGCAAAGACATTGGCGAAATTGATTAGTTTGCCGCTGATGGCATCTAGTGTGTTATTCAGTAGCTTAAGCTTTGCTAGTCTTGAGTTATCGGGTGATGTTATACAAGGTGGTTTAGTATTGGGTAAAACAACACCCAATAGTCATGTCAGCTTAAATGGCAAAACTTTACAACTGTCTGAACAGGGCAATTTTGTTTTTGGTTTTGGCCGCGATGATAAAGAAGCAAGCAATTTGCTAGTGACCTTACCAAGCGGTGAAAAAATTGAAAAAACACTGACCCCTTCAACACGCGAATACAAAATTCAGCGAGTGAAGGGAATCGCCAAAAGGATTATGCAGCCGAACCCTGAACACGTTGCTCGCGCCAAAAAAGACAGTAAACAAGTGCGAGCTGCCCGTGCAGTCATTAGCGATCAGCTTGCCTTTAATCAAGGTTTTGTCGCGCCAATCAACGGTATAGTCACTGGCGTTTACGGTAGCCAGAGATTTTACAATGGTAAACCAGGTAATCCGCATTACGGGGTTGATTATGCTGGCAAAATAGGTGATCCAGTGAAAGCGCCCGCCGATGGTGTGGTCACCTTATACGTACCAGATATGTTTTACTCTGGCGGCACTATGATTATCGACCACGGCCATGGCGTAAACTCAACTTTTTTACACTTAAGTGATGCTTATGTAAAAGTTGGAGATAGCGTTAAACAAGGTGATGTTGTCGCGGCTGTTGGCAATAGCGGCAGAACAACAGGACCTCATCTTGACTGGCGAATTAATTGGTTTAATACTCGCATCGATCCTGAACTGGTATTAATGCTTAAGCCGCTCAACTAAGATTACACCAATGTTACCTTTTTCGAATATATTCAAAGGCCAGTAACTGCATTACTGGCCTTGTTTATTAAAGCTTATTAATTAGTAAATGATGCTAGTGCAGCTTTTGCTACTTGTTCACCATATTCTTGAACAAAATGACCCGCTTCAGCTATTTTCATTGGCTCAGGGCATCCATTAATTGTTTTTCTAAGTTGTTCCATAACGTCTTCACCAAGTACATTGTCTTTCATACCAATAGCCATAAAGCTTTTACCTTGCCAGTCGTTCTGCCAAAAGGCTCTAGCTCGATGTCCGTGTTCAATACCGTCCATATCAGGATCAACCGGCACGAGCTGCGGAAACCGTCTAACGCCAGCTTTGTAACTATTGTCTGGAAAAGGGGCATCATAAGCGACAATATCGAGTAAATTCAGCGCTGTGCCGGCATCGCTGGCGAGTAAACCGGCAACTGGAATTTCTGGCGCTACCGCACAAAATTGTCGCCAACGATAAAAACCTTCACTGGCACCATCACCGGCAGGGATCGCGGTGTTCATAACCAACAATTGATCAAAGCGTTCTGGCATGTCCATTGGCAGCGTCAACCCTAAAATTCCGCCCCAGTCTTGGCATACCAAAGTAATCTTGGTTAAGTTGAGCTGCTCTATCAAAGCAATTAAACTGTTGCGATGAAAATCAAATGTATAGGTTTGGTCATCGACCGGTTTGTCTGAGCGGCCAAAACCAAACAAATCAGGTGCTATCACACGATGACCTGCGTCAGTGAACACCGGAATCATCTTGCGATATAAATAACTCCACGTCGGTTCACCGTGCAAACATAAAAATACCTGTTCGGCGTTTTTATCACCTTCATCTATATAAGCCATTCTCAAAGACTCATAACCCGGCAAGTCATCCGTGTAATTTGGCTGATAAGGGAAGTTTGGCAACACCGAAAATCTATGTTCAGGTGTTCGTAGCGCTTTAATAGACATGTCTGCTCCTGTAATTAGTCTTTTCATCGTAATCAAACAAGTGTTTTAATTATTATACGACCGCTATATACTGCAAATATTTCAAGTATATAAACAATGAATTAATTAACCACTTTGCTGTTAAGTAATCGTTGGTCAACACTAAAAAGTAAATAATTATGGATGAAAACATTCTCGCTCTTGCAGAACACCCAGACGCATTCGGTAAGTGTTTTACCGTGCAGGAAAGTGATATCGACGGCTTTGGCCACGTTAACAATGCAATTTATTTGAAGTGGCTTGACGCAACTGTATGGGAACACACTCGCAGTGTTGGCTTGAGTGAGCACGCTTGTATTGAATTGAACCGAGGCATGGCGGTTGCGCAACACCGTTTAGATTATCTTGCCTCGGCATACTTAGGTGATGAGATCGCAGTATTTAATTGGGTTTGTGCCAATGACGGTCGTCTGCGGGCAACTAGGGTATTTCAAATCGTCAGAATTAGCGATCAAAAGACTTTGTTGCGCGCTCAGTCAGATTATATTTGCGTAAACTTAACGTCGGGGCGGCCAAGTAAAATGCCTGAGATCTTTCAACAGGCATATCCTGTAACCAGAGTACTATCTGAATAGCACTAGTGCCATACCTAGTTGACTTGTGGCTTTTGCGAAAAGCGATTTAGCGGTCGGTCAATAAGGTACATTACTGCGGTGGTTGCTAACACTGCAACGAAAATTGAACTAAAGCGGTACAAATAAGCAAAGGTTGCGTCTTGTTGTTCTGGTACTAAAGTGGTGGTTAAAGGAACCGATAACGCCGCTATTGCCGAAAAGCCAATACCTGCTTGAACTAACCCCTTGCCAAATAGTTTGGCAATTGCGCCAACTGCAAGGGTATAACCGAGCCAGAACAATAAGGTGTTGCCAAACCATTTTCCCAATATTATTTGTAGCGCTAAACCTATTAAACAGCCCAAGCCCGTGCCGATAACTCTGACCTTTCCCATACCTATAGTGCCGGTAAGTGTTAGTGGTGACAAAATTATCAGTACCGAAACGAGAGCCGACAACGAGTCAAATAAGTCCATGGTCTGAAAGACAAAAAACACCAACATTGCGATCAGCCATCCCATGGCAACTTGGCTAACCTTATCGTTAGCCGATTTTTCTGGTGGATGCGGCGGAATTTGTGGCTGTTCGCGATCGGGAAAAAAGCAATAAGCCAATGCGTAAATCGCCATCGATGCCAGCATTAGTACAAGTAAATTTACATTAAAATCGCTGATGTCAAAAAAATCATAGCTGGCGAGGTTGTATACCATAGAACTAACAACAATGCCGCCAAAACCAAACAAATGGCTCACGTGGTACATCATCGCAATACACTTAGTTAACATACTAATGCCAACAACGATGGCAAACAGTACTGGATGTGCTTGAAACAATTCGAGAATAAATGTCGCTTCAATAGCCGCAAACACTATTGAAAAAGTGACCATTAAGATTGCTGATATACTGCGCTTGGGCCTTGCATTGAGTACAAAAACCGGAACAATGACCGCTAAAAAACCGTAATTCCAGTCAAAAACAAGCGTTAATGCCATAGCTAACGAGCAGGCAAACCATATGCGCATGACTTTCATCTTTGAACCTCAGTTTCAAATTTTATCATTACAGTTCACGGAAATTAGTATAAATAGTGAAACCAACTGACTAGTTTTATTTGTGCTTTTGCCATTGTTGACCAAAAACCACTCTTTTGAGGATAAATGACGACAGTGGCACGCGAGCCGATAAATAACCTTGGTGACAGCGCTTGCTCTGAAACGAAGTTAACTCTAATACGCTGCGCATCACGAACCCAACGGTTGTTTATTTCAACACGGGCAAGATTGCCATCTGGGTTTTGTTGTACTGAGTTAATACCAAAGTCACGAGTTGCTAACGTCAGGTCGAAAACTTGTCCCGGAAAAGCATCAAATGTTACTAGAGCTGGACTTCCCAACTTAGCCTTGCCCAGTGATTTTTCTCTAAAATCAGCAGTAACCCACATTTTATTGGTTGGGATAAAGGTTAGAATAGGGCGATCGACTTTTGCTTTGGTACCAACCTGTACCTGTAGGTTGGTTACGATACCGTCACTTGGCGCGATGATCTCAGTGTGCGCTAAATCGAGCTTGGCTTGCGCGATGTTATTACGTGCAACTTTAACCGGCGTACTTTGCCCCTTTTCACTGCCTAATTGGCTTTCAATGACTTTTAAGTTTTGTTGCTCAGCAGTTAAGCTGGCACTAGCGACTTGCTGGCTGGCAAAAGCGTTATCAACATCCGCTTTAGCAACTAACTTTTGTTGATATAACTTACTAATGCGCTGATATTCTAGGTTTGCGTTATCAGAGGTTGCTTGTGCACGCGCAATATTGGCGATGGCGGCCGCTTTTTGTGAATAAAGGGTATTTTCTTGATCAATAGCTGATTGCAAAGACAGTTTGGCCTTTTCCAGCGCGATTTCAAATTTTCGACGCTCAACCGAGATTAACACATCACCTTTAGTCACTCGTTGGTTGTTAGCAACGTGCACTGAAACAACATTACCGGTAATTTCAGGAGAAATTTGAACAACATAACTTTGTACCCGACCTTCACTGGTCATAGGTACGTGTAAATCTGAAATGATAATATAACTGAATAAACTGATAAATAGGACAATCAGTGTTGTCATCCAACGTTTAAAGGTTTTTTCTGCCGACACTGCCAAACTCGCTCTAATCAATTAAAACAATAAACTAATTGGTGTAATTATATAAATATTGGCGCTCTTGCAGTAGAATGCTCAATAAGACATATATGCACTATTTCTAGGACAATGATAACAAAAGAAACCAATCAAATAATCAGTTTTGATGACTTACATTTATTTGCGCAGACAGTAGTGCACGGTGGTATCAGTGCTGCAGCCAGTGCTAACAATATGCAACGCTCTAAAGTTAGCCGTCGACTGCAAATGTTAGAAGCGGCGCTTGGTACCCAATTGTTAATTAGAACAACTCGAAATATCGAGCTAACCAGACAAGGACAAGAATTGTTTGAGTTAACTAGTCAGCCATTACAGCATATTCAACAAGGTATTGCGGCGATGAAAGGGCATTTAGATGAACTGTCTGGAAAAGTTCGCATTGCGATACCGTCGGCGTTGATAAGTGCCAATGCCTTCACCGAAATACTCACTGACTACGTTCAAACTTACCCAGACATTGATATCGAAGTAGAAAACCACCAAGAAAGTGTCGACTTAAAACGTCAAGCCTTTGATTTACAGGTTCTACCCAGCGTTGAAAAAATTACCGACGACAGTTATGTCCAATTCAGTATTTTGCCTTATCGCAGTCATTTAGTAGCATCGCCAACCTATCTTAGGCAGTTTTCGCCCATTAACAGCAGTGAAGATTTAAAACAGCACAGAATTTTAACTAATCGTTACAACGCTGATTTACTTCCCACTAACGTTAAAGTCGCGTTGAAATCAGACGATTTATACGTGCTTCTCAAAATGGCGACATCTGGTGCCGGCATTGCGTTTTTGCCGATAGCAAATGTCAATGTCAGAATGGCACTTGAACAAGGTGATTTAGTTGAAATATTACCTGATGCGCTTTACCCAGAGCAGCATTTAACACTCATATATCCGTCGACGTCGTTTTTACCAAAGCGCGTGAAAGTGCTAATAGACATTTTTAGAGACAAGTTTCAGCTAAAAAATTAAGCGCTAGTGGCGTAGTTGTATACCGTTGTTATCTTAGTCTGCTCAAATCACCGTATTATTGCGCAATGAGCTTGATAACTAGTTGGCGCACACACGACTATTCGCTATATTGAAGCAATTATTATTAGATCATATTTTTGAAATTTATTGGGGTAACTAGGTTATGTTTTTGAGTAAAAAACGTATTCAACAATCTTTAAGCGACTGGCTCAACCAATTGGAGTCAGATTCAAATCTGAATATCCCACAAGAGCTGGCTTTTATTAGCCCTCAGTTACAAAAGGTTGCAGAGCAAATCGATCAACTCAAAACCAAACTCGCGGCTAGCGAAGAAGACAGTAATCGGTTACATCATTACTCGACCTCTGCCGGCGTTGGCCTTTGGGATTTAACCTTGGTCAATGGCGATCCGAGCCATCCAGACAACAAAAATTACTATACCCAAAAGTTTCGCCATCAACTTGGTTATCAGAACGAGCAAGACTTTCCTAATACTGCAGAAGCCTGGTTTAACACCTTACACCCTGAAGACGTTGAAGGTATTTTTACCGCTTTTGGCAACCACTTAAATGATAAGTCTGGCAGAACACCATACAATCACGACTTTCGCATGAAGACTAAGCAAGGCCAATACCGTTGGTTTAAGGTTCAAGGTGAGAGCATTCGCAATGCCTCAGGTGTGGCAGAGTTTTCTTCTGGATCAGTCAGTGATATCCACGACAGTAAGTTAATAGAACTCGCTAAACAAGAAGACGATTTAAAACGTCAGCAGTTAATTGAAAATGTTGCCGATGTTGTCCAAAACGTTTCTCTTGGCATGAACAGCAGCTGCGACGGCTTAGCACATACCAATCAACAAATGATAGATACGCTGGACAGCATTGAACGCGGTAATCAAGCGGTCAATCAAATGTCGAGTTTAATTAACCAAGTCTCTAACAAAAACAATGAAATTATTGGTATTGTTGATCGTATTCAAACAATTGCTGAACAAACCAACTTATTGGCGTTAAACGCAGCAATAGAGTCGGCTAGAGCTGGTGAGCAGGGTCGGGGTTTTGCCGTGGTTGCCGATGAAGTTCGCCAATTGGCACATAACTCGGCGCAATCGAGCAAGGAGATCACTGAGTTAGTCACTGGTGTTGCCGCAGATAGCCAAGAAAGCGTTGAAATTTCGACAGATGTTTTGAATAACATGCAAGCGATTAGCGAAGCGGTTAACTCGCTAAAAACAGCAATTACTTCTTCTTCAGATGATATTTCTGACAATCGCAATCAAGTCGAGCGAATTAATGATTTGATGGCTGCTTTATAAACTTAAAGCGATTTATTGACGCCGAACTGAGTGATACTCGTTCGGCGTTTTGATATTGAACTCTGTTTAATTTAAACCTATGGTTTTTGCCCCAGGCCTTCGGGTGTCTGAATAACCAAAAAACAAGCCGTCTTTATACATAATACTTTGTAAACTGCCCATGGTTTTGCTGGTTTTAGTGTTATGTCCCATCGCTTCAAGAATTTTTATTGTATCGGGACTAATACCTGGTTCTAAATTGAGGGCATCTGGTGACCACTGATGGTGAATGCGAGGCGCGTCAGTTGCATCGGCTAAGTTCATATCAAATGCTAGAACATTTAATATTTGCTGCATTACCGTGGAAATAATCTTACTACCACCGGGGCTGCCTGTTAGTAAGAACGGTTTACCATTTTTGGTGACAATAGTTGGTGTCATCGAGCTAACAGGGCGACGACCGGGACGAATTAAATTATCAGCACTACCCATTAGACCAAAGGCATCGGGAATATCTGGACTCAAGGTAAAGTTGCCTAAATTGTTATTCATAATAATTCCCGTGCCTTCTATCACGACCCCCGAGCCGAACGAAAACATTAAGGTATAGGTGTTGGCAACCGCATTGCCGTCTTTGTCCATCACTGAATAATGAGTTGTTTCATCACTTTCATACGGTGCTAAGTTACCCGGAGCAATTTCACTTGCTGCGGTCGCGTTCGTTAGTGATATCGATTTCGCCAAGTCTTTTGCGTAGGCTTTACTAGTTAAAATATCAGTGGGAATATCGACAAAGTCAGGGTCGCCCAAGTACTTACTGCGATCGGCATAGGCCAGTTTCATCGCCTCTGTAATCAAGTGATAAGCAGCAGCGCTGTTTTGACCCATTTTCTCAAGGTCAAAATTCTCAAGAATATTAAGCATTTGTACAACATGAGTACCACCAGAACTCGGTGCTGGCATCGCATTTATGGTCGCGTCACCATAAGTTCCAGATATCGGTTTACGCACGGCAACACGGTATTTTGCTAGGTCTGCTAGTGAAATTAAGCCATTATTTTTTTGCATATCAGCTGCAATACGCTTGGCAATAGCACCCTGATAAAAGGCATCGGCACCGCCTTTGGCCAGTTGTTCAAGCGACCATGCTAAATCTTTTTGTACTAAAGTGTCACCCGCTTGATAGCCACTGCCATCTGGTTTAATAAATATTTTACGGGTTGATGGGTGCTTAGCTAAGGTTTTGTGTTTGGTGCGTAAAATACTGGCTAAATCATCACTTACTATAAAACCATCTTTGGCGAGTTTAATCGCTGGAGCCGCGACTTGTTTCCAACTCATAGTGCCATAGTTTTTTAGTAACCAATCAAAGCCAGCAACTGTGCCTGGCACCGCAGATGAACGATAACTAAAATGGTAGTCTTCGCGAGATGCTTTAACTTTTTTTCCATTTTGGTCTATTTCAAAGAACATGTCTTTGTCGGCCAATAGTGGGGCTGTTTCACGAAAATCTAGCGCAATAGTGCGATTTTCGTCCGCAATATAAACCAACATAAAACCGCCGCCGCCAATATTACCAGCCCGCGGTAAGGTAACTGCAAGCGCTAAACCGACAGCTACCGCTGAATCAATTGCATTGCCACCTTGCTTTAAAATCTCAGCACCAATTTCTGTCGCAATAAAGTTTTGGCTTGAAACCATACCTTCGCGGCCAATGACAGGGTGATTTCTCGTGGTGTAGTCAACAATCGCAGGTTGGTGTTTGGACGCTTGGGCGTAAGTAATAGATGCAGAAAAGGGCAACAATAAAGATAGTGCTGTTGCAATTACAGGTTTTATCAACATTCGTCGGGTCTCGTTTTAGTTTTCAATCGTTGTTATACGCATCAGGTTAGCAACACCTATACCAATGAATTAATTGACGAAACAACACCGATATAATTTGTTAAAACCCTTGTTTTAAGCCAACTACAAGCCCAAAAAACAGTTGTCTAAAAATTAATTATAAATGCGTAAAATTCGCTTTTTAAGCAGCTTTTTGCCTAAAGCTGCCATCAATAAGCAAAAATGAGCCGAAAGGGCGATTAGCTTTCTTTTATCTTTTTTCGTTTACCGGATTGGTGACGTTCTCGCAGATCTGAATCGATATATCTGTCTGTGGTTGCCATGCTGGCATGACCGGCGTCATCACGCACGTGCTCACGAGGGCGATGTTTCACATCTTCAGATATCCCCGTATGTCTGAGCCAGTGAACGGTAGCCGCTTTCAATTCCAACGCATCGTCCGTTAATCCATCTTGTCGCATCCGATCAAAGGCAGTATCAAAACAGTTTTGCACGATGCGGCGAATATGACGAGTGCTGCTTACTGGACCGTTACCTTTGGTTTTAGCTATTAACGGAATGTATTCGCCGGGGCTTGGTAATTTTGGCAATCCCAAAAATAACCGATAACGGACGAGGGCGTTTAACATAGCGTCAGATACCGTAATTGCGCGGTTTTTATTGCCTTTACCAAGTACATGAAACCACCAATTTTGGTCGTGATCCTTGCGAAAATCACTCATTAGTGGCATCGAGCGCTCATCGGCAACTAGCTCTGAAATACGCAAATACATGGCAAATAGCGCGTTCATGATAAATAAAGTACGTTCGTGTTCAGCTGGGTTTTCACTGGCCATAAATTCAGCCGTTTCAATAACATATTCCCATTGAAGGTTGCTAATTCGGCGAACGACTGGGCTAAATTGCTGTTTGCGGATGAACTTACTTTTTTGACGAATCAGGGCGACTGGATTAGCTTCAGACAGGCTTTCTTGAATTAAATATTCATAAAAGGACGACAAAGCGGTAAACATAGCCTTAACTGATGCTTGTGAAAAGTCGTAATGGTTGATATCAGCTTCAATGCCTTTGGCATATTCAGCTTTAGAGACAGATGCGACAAATGGTCGCCATTCAGGGTGCGGATTTCGCAAGCCATCTTTACTAACAAATCGGGCTACGTTCTTAGTACCAATCCAAGATTTTGGTGGCTGTTGGCAAAAGCTAATAAATTCTTCGATGTTTTCGCGCTTTAAATCAATAATTGATCGACGCTCAACATGCCAAGCCCATTGTAAAATTCGCTCAAGCTCTCGGCGATAACTGTTAAACGTTGCCGAGCTGCCGTTGTAACTGTACAAAAACTTTAACGTAAATTCTAAATCTAAATCTGCATTTTCAACCGAGTGATTGAGATAAGGTTTCGCGCTAAAGCTGTGTTGTCGAAATGGGTTTTCTAAATACTTGATGTTATCAATAATCGGTTTAGGAGATGGAAAAATTTCTGTAGCTGCCATAATAAAGCTCAAGTGATAATTTAATCACATTAAAAACAAAAGACAATCTAGCGCTAATAACGGATAACAAACTTGGATAAGCGCTTAATAAATAAAACACAGCTTATTATACGGTTATAAACACCTAAATCAATTAGTCCGATATTCACAAATATCGGACATAAAAGGTAAGCATATACAGCCCTACGTTAATGCCTTCGTTTGCCGTGAGATCAATTATGATAATTTTAATGTTTTTAGCGCGTTTCTCTGTGAAATCTGGGCCAATTACCTTGCTAAGTAACTCAGATTTTACGTAGCGTCACGCTTTAAATGTAAAAAACTTACTTGATTTTTTCTAATTCACTGATTTATCTTCGTTTATTTATACATTCCAATTTATGTGTGTAAGTTATTCATATTTACAAAAGTACTGATATCAGGCCATGTGTCAAACTCGCCACCGCAGCAAGACCAAGCTTCTAGCTCTGTAAGCTTAGTTTCCGTTCCCATTAGTGCAATGCCAACGGTTGTTCCGTTCGACGACATTCCCATGTACCTAGCCAAGTCACTTGAAGGTTCAGCAGGCTTAGACTCAAATGTGTTTCCAAAAAGAACTGTTGGACAAGAGCCGCAACCGCAACGAGCAATAATTTTTAGTTCTTGTATTTGGCTTTCATATTCATGTAAACCCGAATCACGCACTAAATAATAGAGAATTTCACGCTCAACATCGTTAAGCTCTCTCTTATGCTCAATACAATAAGGCATGGTTGAACTTGATTTAGCCATTTAGATAATTTGCCCACTTAAAAAACTACGACACAGTTAATCTCGGTTCATGAAACACAATAAACCCCGATAACAAATAATTACATACCATAACCACCGCGACTCCTAAAACAAAACTAACCTCGATGTTAACCGAGTTCGACACCAAGTAAAAACAGCCAACTATTTACTACCTGTGCACCAGGAGTTTACTTTTTAGAAAAGTTAGCTAAAACGATTTTGATATTGTTATGTTATAACGTTACAATATGGGCGTGTTAATTTATAGAAGACATATATTCTCACCCGTGCCTAACATCAAACTTATTACAATATTATCTCGATGAATTATTTGGTTATTCAATATATATCAAAAACCTTAGTGTTTGTTTTATATCTGCTATGTTTGAGTGTTTTGAGTATTAAACCGTTACTTGCTCATGAATATAAAGAGTATCAAGTATTTAACGCTCACATTCATGGCGTTGGTGAGCTTTTCGTCGCGATAGAAAATGATCAGCTATACCTCAATATCAGCGCTCCATCAGAGAGCTTTTTAGGATTTGAACATCAAGCGAGCACTCAGTTAGAACACAGTATCCTCGATAAAACTAAAGCATTTTTACAACAAGCTAAAAATATTGTGACGCTTGAGGGAGGCAATTGCAGTGTCGTTGTTCACGAACTTGAGTCAACGCTTTTTGACCAAAACATCAAAGACAACCATACGCACGACCCAAACCATCAAGCTACCGAATCATCCCATAGCGAAATAACTATCAACAGCCACTACCTGTGCCAAAACGCGGCACAGTTGCGCTCGATAAAGCTGGCACTTTTTAGCCGGTTTACCGAACTAGAGCGACTAAAAGCAGTGGTTATCGACGATCACGGTCAACATTCGCGAATTATTGACCGAGACAATCCAATTTTAATAATCAAATAACTAAGTGCCCTAGCCTTAATTGCTGCTTGCAGTTTCTTAACAAAAAAGAGAATAACATGAGCCAAAATACCCTATTTAAAAACGTTACTGTTGTTAACGAAGGCGTTCGACGCGTTGCTGATGTCAGGATCAGTGGCCAACGTATTGTAAAAATCGAGCCAGAAATAAGCGCTAGTAGCCAAGACGTAATTATTGACGGACAAGGTTGTTATTTGCTGCCGGGGATGATCGATGATCAGGTTCATTTTAGAGAACCTGGTTTAACCCACAAAGGCGATATAGCCAGTGAGTCGCGAGCAGCTGTCGCAGGCGGTATTACCAGCTATATGGAAATGCCAAATGTTAAGCCGTCAACGACAACTATTGCTGCACTTGAGCACAAGTTTAGTCTTGCCAACAAAGCGTCTTTAGCGAATTATTCGTTTTACTTAGGGGCGACTGAGAACAATATTGAGCAAATTAAGGCACTAGACCCAAAATCTCACTGTGGTGTAAAAGTGTTTATGGGGGCATCAACAGGCGATTTATTGGTTGAACACCCTCAAGTTCTCGATAATATCTTTCAAGAAAGCCCAACGTTAATTGTTACCCATTGTGAAAGTAGCCCAATTATTGCTGAGAACCTACTGCGAATCACAAAGACAGGCAAACACATAGACATAACCGATCACCCTATTATTCGAGACGTTAATGCGTGTTATGCATCGTCATCATATGCGGTTAATCTGGCGAAGAAATTCAACAGTCAATTACATGTGCTTCATATTACCACGGCCCGAGAACTAAACTTATTTGATACCGGGCCAATTCACGGTAAAAACATCACAGCCGAAGCATGTGTTCATCATTTGTGGTTTAGCGATCAAGATTATCAACGTCTTGGTAACCGAATAAAATGTAACCCTTCCATTAAGTCTAATAACGACCGTTTAGCATTGCTCAATGCGATGAACACTGGCCAAATTGATATTATTGCAACCGACCACGCTCCCCATACTCTTGCAGAAAAACAAGTTGATTACCAAAGTGCGCCGGCTGGCTTGCCGCTCGTTGAAAACGCTTTGTTATCGCTACTTGATTTGGTTAGCCAAGAGTATTTAACGATTGAACAAGTAGTTGAAAAAGTCGCTCACAACCCTGCAATTAGATACAAAATTGCAGAGCGAGGCTACGTTAAAGAGGGTTACTTTGCCGATTTGGTGTTAGTTAATCCCAATCGTAAAACGCAAGTTACGGATAGTAATGCTCATTACAAATGCCAATGGACGCCGTTTGATGGACATCAATTTGAACATAAAATTGCCGGCACTTGGGTTAATGGCCAACAGGTTTACGATGGTGATCAAATCATTGAACATATGAACGCTAGTCAACGTTTGGAATTTTCTCACTAACCAATATGCAAAACAAAGAGATCTAACAAGTGATAACAGAAAACCAAAAGCCCCCCGTACCAACTAATGTTATTACGGGTTTTTTAGGTGTTGGAAAAACCTCGGCAATCAGCCACCTGCTATCGAAAAAACCGACCAACGAGCGCTGGGCGATACTCGTTAATGAATTTGGCGAGATTGGTATCGATGGCTCTTTATTTATTGGCCAATCGTCACTAAGTGATAATGTTTTTATCAAAGAGGTTCCAGGTGGCTGCATGTGCTGCGCTTCTGGTTTACCAATGCAAATTGCTTTGAACTTGCTAATCGCCGAAGCAAAACCCGATAGACTACTGATTGAGCCAACGGGACTAGGCCACCCAATAGAAGTAATGCAGTTGCTGTCTAATGATTATTATCAGACACTAATCGATATACAACAAACCGTTACTATGGTCGATGCTCGTAACTTGCAAGACCGCCAATTTACCGAACATAAAACATTTAACCAACAGTTGGCAATCGCCGATGTCATTGTCGCCAATAAAACAGATTTGTACAGCGACCAAGAGAGTGAACTTTTAACCAAATATCTCGATGAACGATTTGCAAAAAGTACAAAGGTCTATTTCACTCAACACGGTCAGCTAGACTTTATGTGGTTAAAGGGGGCAAGTAACTATCTCAACAGCCCTTCCCAGCACCACCATCACCATCAAGAGAAGCGGGTATTGGCGAGTGAACAACCAATACCAGATGCAGGCCTTATCAAAGCAGTTAATCAAGGCGAAGGTTATCAAAGTGTTGGCTGGCGATTTGCACCTGAAAAGATATTCGATCGACAAAAGCTATTACACTTTTTGCTATCCATTGATGCTATTAGGGTTAAAGCCGTATTTATCACCTCAACGGGGATATTCGGTTATAACAACACCTCTGATGGTCTTAATGAAATTGAACTAGATGAATGTACTGAAAGTCGGATGGAAATTATTTGCCAGCAAACCCAAGACACATGGGAATCAGACTTACTTAGTGCCCTTGAAGCATAATAGAAAAGCAGGTTATCAAGTATAATTACTGAATGTCGAGATAATACTCAATGTGCTGCAGTTGCATGGTATATGCCGATGTCGCCATTGGGTCTTCAAATAATTCCGTAGATAATCTGCCAAGTAGCCAAACCGGCTCGTAAAGGCTTTCCAGTACAATACCCTGCTCAATTTCTACAAAAACAATCTGATTCGGTGGCGGCGGTGGCGAGTGAATACAAGCGCCAAAATACGGTACTAAGAAAAAACTTGTCACGGTTTTTTCTCCACTAAATTCGAGCGGAACAACAAAACCGGGAATTCTAACCTGTTTGCCGTCAAAAGCCTTCATGGTGTCAGTGGAAATTAACGCACTCTGATAGCGACTTTCTTCTTCAGATGTTTGTTCAGGTTCAACGGCATTTTGAATTTGGCTATATATTTGATCTTCTAGAGAGCCATCGGCAATCTCGTCAAGATAGCTGGGCGGATTAAGCAAGGCCTGTAAATCTTGTTCTGGAATCAGAGCAGTCCATTCTATAGTCTCGTATTGACTTAATTTGAGACTCTGTTGACGGTCAATATAAGCTAATGTTTCATCAACCATGACTACTTGCTCTGGAATATCAGTAGCGGTGGTGAGATCATCAGTTAAGTCTTGTTGTTTGGGTTGGCACGCAACGATAAAAAACAAGAACACTGCAGTGAGTAAGCGCATTAAATTACCTCTAATAACATTTGCCAGGATTAAATCGGCATATTGCTATATAGCTGCGATAAAATGAGATTTACCCCTGAACCTAACTGTTATAATATAACAATTAGGTTCAAAGCAACATCCTATTATGTCGATACACCTCAAAAATCTTGAATTTTGTTACCCCAAAAATCCCTGTGGCGCGACTTTAAAAATCGATAGCTGGTCTGTGCACGAGGGTGAAAAACGGTTTATTTGGGGAGACTCAGGAACAGGCAAATCTACTCTACTCAATCTCATTGCAGGTCTACTAACACCAACTGTTGGTGAAGTTATAGTCGATAATCAACCACTTTATAGTATGACGAGTACGCAAAGAGATAAGTTTCGCGCAAGTAATATTGGCTATATATTTCAGAGGTTTAACCTAATTAACTATTTAAGCGTTATCGATAACATCAAACTAGCGGCCTATTTTTCAAAAAGTAAAAAGTTAGATGATACGCTTGAAAAACGCATAGAAGACTTACTTGAACGTTTAAATATCTCGCCGTTTTTGTGGCAGCAACCCGTTGAAAAGTTGAGTGTTGGTCAACAGCAACGTATCGCCATTGCCCGCGCATTTATTAATCAACCTAGGTTGTTAATTGCAGATGAGCCAACTTCTTCGCTCGATAAAAACGCGGCCGATAAATTTATAAAACTATTATTTGCGCTGTGCCAAACATTTCAGAGCACCCTGCTGTTTGTCAGTCATGACGAGCAGCTTAAAATGCACTTTGATTCGGCTCAGTCATTGTCGTCTTTCAACCAAGTACAAGGCTAATTTTCATGTTTTTTAAGATAGCCTGTCAGAGTTTGAGGGCACGCAAAGGCTCGGTATTGATATCCGTTTTTGCCATCACCGTCAGTATGATGGTGATTATTGGTGTAGAACACATTAGCAAGCAGGCGAAAAACAGTTTTGCGAGCAGTGTTTCTGGCATAGATCTTATCGTTGGTGCTCGCACAAGTCAGCTTAACTTGCTGTTGTACTCGGTGTTTCGTATTGGTTCACCGACTAATAATATGAGCTGGCAGTCATATCAAAACATCGAACAAAACAAAGCAGTCGCGTGGACAATCCCACTTTCACTGGGCGACTCCCACCAAGGCTATCGCGTGCTGGGTACTAACCAAAATTATTTTGTTCACTTTAGGTACCGCGACAACCAAGCCCTTGCATTTGCAGAGGGGCGTGAGTTTCAGGGCACTTATGAGATTGTCTTAGGTGCCAGTGTCGCGAAAAAACTAAATTATCAATTACAGCAATCTATCATTATTGCTCACGGTATCGGTAAAACCAGCTTTCACCAGCACGATCGTTTTCCGTTTAGGGTCGTTGGTATTCTTGAACCAACTGGCACCCCCATTGATGAAACTATACACACTAGCTTAAAAGGAATTGAAGCTATTCACTCATCTGCCAGCAAATCGGCTAACAGCCTGTTTAACGGTGGAAATTTTGAGCCTAGCGCTATAACTGCGGTATTGGTTGGTTTAAAATCTCGAATGCAAGTGTTTGGTATGCAAAGACAAATAAACACTAACAGGAGCGAGCCACTATTGGCTATTCTGCCGGGTGTTGCATTAGCCGAATTATGGCAAGCGCTGGCAATATTAGAAAAGTCGCTGCGATTAATATCCATTGTGGTGGTGGTATCGGCAACCTTAGGGCTCAGCGCTATGTTGCTGTCTTCAATAGATCAGCGCAAAGAGGAAATAAAACTATTGAGAATGGTCGGAGCGTCGCCATTTTTTATTTGTTCACTTATTGAACTAGAAGCGGTGTTAATCACGTTAATAAGTGCGTTACTGGCGATATTTGGCGTGTATTTTTCGCTATTCGGCGCGCAGCAATACATTTTATCGGCCTACGGCGTTATCATTGACAATAATATTTTTACTTATGAGTTGGTTGCTATATTCATTGGCATTTTATTGTTAACGATATTCGCTGCCTTACCAGCAACCATTAATACCTTTCGCAAAGTTAAATTTACGTAGCGAATGTTCATAACAATTGGCACGCTACCCAAGAAGATATAACAGGGAGTACACTAACACGTTAACAATTTTAATCACGGTAAAACGACAGATAAGACAGAACTGATTTGCCGCACAATCGCTGATCTAATGTCAGTAATGTGTTTCAAATTTTTATAACAAGAAGAGACTAAAGCCCTAATGATAAATTTAAAAAGTGCACTTGCGATACTTTTGCCGCTTACAGTAGCGACATCAGTCCACGCAACTGCAATAAAACAAACAAAAGGTGACTTTGAAGACAAATTCCGTCAACTTGAAGAAGTATTGCCAACGCCAAACGTTTACCGCAACGCCGCTGGTGAGCCAGGTGAAAACTACTGGCAGCAAAAAGTTGATTACAAAATCAAAGTGTCACTTGATGAAAACAAGCGCCGTTTAAGCGGTAGTGAAAAAATCACTTATCAAAACAACTCACCATACAGATTAAAGTATTTGTGGGTTCAGCTTGATCAAAACATTTTTAAAGAAGACTCAATGGCCAATGTTGCTAGCAACTTTGGTGGTATTGGTCGTCGTGGTCCTAAAACCGAAGCGGGTGATGCCAAAAAGCCAGCTAAACTGAGTTTAGGTGAACTTCGTCGTCAGCAATTTATGGCTGATAACGAATTAGGTTACGAAATTAGCGCAGTTAAAGACAGTCGCGGTAAAAAGCTCAGCTTTACTGTCGTTGGTACACAAATGCGTATCGACTTACCTAAGCCGCTAAAATCAGGCGACAGTGTTGACTTCTCGATTGATTTTGCTTTTAACATTGTCGAAGAAGACGCTGTCTCGGCGCGTTCTGGTTACGAGCACTTTGAAGATGACGCCCGTAAAGGCGGTAACGACATTTTCTTACTGGCTCAATGGTTCCCTCGCCTGCACGCTTACACAGATTACGAAGCTTGGACCAACAAAGAGTTTTTAGGTCGCGGTGAATTCACCCTAGAATTCGGTGATTACGAAGTAGAAATTGACGTACCAGCGGACCACATCGTAAGTGCTACCGGTGTGTTAACTAACCCGAAAGATGTTTTGACTAAAACTCAGCGCAAGCGCCTTGAACAAGCTAAAACCGCTAAGCGCCCTGTTTTCGTTGTGACAGAAAAAGAAGCGTTAGAGAACGAAAAAGCCGGCACAAACAAGCGCAAAACGTGGAAGTTTAAAGCTGACAACGTTCGTGACTTTGCTTGGGCCTCATCGCGCAAATTTATGTGGGACGCCAAAGGCTACCAACAAGGTGGCGACGATATGCCATTCGTGATGGCGATGTCTTTCTATCCGAAAGAAGGCGGCGACTTGTGGAAGAAGTACTCTACTGAGTCAGTTATTCATACCATGGAAGTTTACTCGCGTTTTTCATTCGATTACCCATACCCAACGGCACAATCGGTTAATGGCCCAGTAGGTGGTATGGAATACCCGATGATTACCTTCAATGGCCCGCGTACTGAACTGCGTGATGACGGTTCAAGAACCTACTCGCAAGCAGAAAAGCGTTTCTTAATCGGCGTTGTTATCCATGAAATCGGCCACATTTATTTCCCTATGGTCGTCAACTCTGACGAGCGCCAATGGACCTGGATGGACGAAGGCTTAAACAGCTTCTTAGATGGTGTTGCCGGTCGTGAATGGGATCCAA
Organism: Endozoicomonas sp. G2_1; assembly: GCF_017744155.1. Lineage (GTDB taxonomy): Bacteria > Pseudomonadota > Gammaproteobacteria > Enterobacterales > Alteromonadaceae > JAGHQT01. The sequence continues at coordinate 94,125 of NZ_JAGHQT010000006.1, forward strand.
ATATTCCGTGGGGTGTTGAGCCGCGTGACATCGTCGGTTACATGAAGTCACAAAACCAAGTACCAATTATGACCCAGTCAGACAGCGTTTTGCGTTTAGGTCCAAATGCTTATACCAAGCCCGCGGCAGCTTTAAATATTCTTCGCGAAGTCATCTTAGGTCGCGAGTTATTCGACTTTGCTTTTAAAGAATACTCAGAGCGTTGGCAGTTCAAACGCCCGACACCGTCTGATTTTTTCCGCACAATGGAAGAAGCCTCTGGTGTTGATCTCGATTGGTTTTGGCGCGGCTGGTTCTACTCAACTGATCACGTCGATATTTCAATCGATCGCGTTTATAAAATGCGCTTAGATACGCACAATCCAGACATTGATTTCGCCCGTTTACGCGATATTGAAGCTGATAAGCCTTCTTCATTATTTGTTGAGCGCAACAAAGCCGCAGGCAAAGAGTTATGGATTGATCGCAACCCTGATATCCGCGACTTCTACGATGAAAACGACCGTTTTACTGTCACTAACAAAGAGCGCAACAAATACCAGAAATTCTTAAAAGATTTAAAACCTTGGGAACGCAAAGTTTTAGAGCGTGCAGTAAAAGAAGACAATAACTACTACGTCTTAGAGTTTTCGAACCTAGGCGGTTTAGTTATGCCGATTTTACTTGAGCTTACTTATGCCGATGGCACCAAAGAAAGCCAGTATATTCCAGCGGAAATCTGGCGCCGAACGCCTAAGCAAGTGCGCAAGTTAGTTGTTACCGACAAGAACAAAGAGCTGGTTAGTGTTGCTGTAGATCCAGGTTGGGAAACTGCCGATGTTGACGTAGAAAATAACTACTATCCGCGTCGCATCATCCCTTCTCGCGTTGAAGCATACAAAGCGAAGAAGAGCTCAGCGAAAGTGCGTCGTGACATTATGCACGACATTAAAACTGAGCTGAAAAAAGACGAAGACAAAGAAGAAAATAAGGATAAAAAAGGTAAATAATGGTGCGACAATTACTTTTTGTACTTGTAGCTGTATTTGCTTTGGTGAGTCAAAACAGTTTTGCTCACCAACAAAAAGCAGCTGAAACCACAGTATTATTTAACAAGCGTTCAGGCCACTTAGAAGTGATGCATCGCTTTTATTTGCACGATACTGAACACGCGGTACAAGCCTTGTTTGACAAGCACGCCGACATTCTTGACTCTAAGCAAACACAACAACAGTTTGCCGATTACGTCGCGAAGCAATTTTTGGCGAAAAGCTTGTCTGATAAACCTTTGACCATGAGCAGTGTTGGTTTTGAAGTAGACGGTAAGTTCTTTTGGGTTTACCAAGAAACTAAACTACCAAAGGACTTAAAAGGCATTAAGTTATACAACGGTGCCTTAAGAGACCTTTGGCCAACGCAAATCAATATGGTGAATATTGAAGGCCGCGGCCAAGTACGCACGCTTTACTTTAGCGATAACAAAGATTGGTTGACAGTGACGTTTTAATCGCTGACCAATTAATTTAAGCGCCAAAAATGCCGAAGATCTGTTTTAATAGTCTTCGGCATTTTTATTGATAAAAGCCTAAGCTTTGACGATGTAATTGAGGTAAAGCGCGCTAATAACAAATTCATAGGCCTGCAAGTGTGATATTATAACACTAACTGTGTTATTGATGTTACAATCGAGCTCTCGTTAGCCAAGTGAATATCACACAACATGCTGCCTAAAATAGCACATTCAGAACTGATAAATCCGCTGTACCAAGAATTCGCCAATAGTCTGCAACGAAGCCAATTCCAAGGTGAAATAAACTGCCAATACAGCGCCAGGCTGGCTGTTGCAACTGACAATAGTATCTATCAACAATTACCTCAGTTAGTGCTACACCCTCGCAATACTAAAGATGTTCAAACCGTTACGATTTTGGCTAATCAACCAAAGTTCGCTGATATAAAATTTAGTGCCCGCGGCGGCGGCACTGGTACCAATGGTCAAAGCCTGACGCCGGGCATTGTTATCGACTTATCGAAGTATATGAATCGGATTATTGAAATTAATCTCGAAGAAAACTGGGTTAAAGTGGAAGCTGGCGTTGTTAAAGACCAATTAAATGATTACTTACGACCTTACGGTGTCTTTTTCTCTCCTGATTTATCCACCAGCAATCGCGCGACAATTGGCGGTATGATTAACACAGATGCTTCAGGTCAAGGTTCACTAGTTTACGGTAAAACGTCAGGCCATGTTGTGGCGTTGCGCTCTGTACTTGCCAATGGCGATATACTCGATACCGAGCCGATGAGCATCGAACAAGCGAGAAAAAAGTCCCAGCAAAACAACTCGTCGGGTCGAATTATCAAACAAGTACTCAATAGCTGTTTTGATAACCGAGTGCAAATTTTGGCAAAGTTTCCTCGATTAAATCGCTTTTTAACGGGTTATGACTTAGAAAACGTTTTTAACAAGGACTTATCCTCCTTTGATCTCAGCAGAATTATTACTGGCTCTGAAGGTTCTTTAGCGATTGTCTGTCAGGCAAAATTAAATTTAACCCCGATAGCCAAGTTCAAAGTACTAATTAACGTCAAATACGACAGTTTTGACTCTGCCCTGCGACATGCACCATTTTTGGTATCTGCCAAAGCGACCTCAGTTGAAACTATCGACAGTAAAGTATTAAACCTTGCCAAGGCTGATTTGGTTTGGCATACGGTCAGCGATTTGCTCAGCGATGTCGATGGCAAAACTATGGAAGGTATTAATATGGTTGAATTTAACAGCAATGATAAAAGCGATCTCGATAACCATATACAACAGCTTACCACCCAGCTAGAGCGCGAAATTAGCGCCAACAAAGGTGTGATCGGGTATCAAATTACATCAGATCAACAAAGTATCAGTAACATTTACACTATGCGTAAAAAGGCGGTTGGCTTACTCGGTAATACTCAAGGCAATAAAAAACCATTAGCGTTTGTTGAGGACACCGCTGTACCACCACAAAATCTGGCCAACTTTATTGCCGAGTTTAGAGCCCTACTAGATGCCAATCAGCTCGACTATGGCATGTTTGGCCATGTTGATACCGGAGTATTGCACGTAAGACCTGCATTAGATATGTGCGACCCTGAACAAGAAAAACTCCTGCGACAAGTGTCTGACCAAGTTGTTGCATTAACCGCCAAATACGGTGGTTTAATGTGGGGTGAACACGGTAAAGGTTACCGCAGCGAGTATGGGCCTGAATTTTTTGGTGAGCAGCTGTTTTTAGAGTTGAGAAAAATTAAGACCGCCTTTGACCCAAGTAATAAAATGAATCCCGGTAAAATTTGCACACCACTGGATAGTAACGAAAAACTGGTGTCTGTTGATGCTAAAAAGCGAGGTAATTTTGATCGAGAAATACCGATCGAGGTTAAATCGTCTTTTGATGCTGCGCTGTCTTGCAACGGTAATGGATTGTGCTTCAATTACGATGAAAATTCGCCAATGTGTCCCTCTAGCAAAGTAACGCGTGACCGCCGACAATCTCCTAAAGGCAGAGCTGGCCTGATGCGCGAGTGGCTAAGGCTACTCGAGCACCAAGGCGTGGATATATTAACTATTGAGCAAAACATTCAAAATTGGTCGGTGAAAAAGTTACTTAACAAGGTAAAAAATCGCTTTAGTTCATCAACTGATGATGACTTTTCCCATGAAGTCATGGAAGCCATGCAGGGCTGTTTGGCCTGTAAAGCATGCGCTAGCCAATGTCCGATTAAGGTCAATGTGCCGGATTTTAGATCGCGTTTTATTCAGCTTTATCACAGCAGATACCCTAGACCAGTTAGCGACCATTTGGTAGCAAACGTAGAGCAACTGACACCACTCATGGCGAAAGCGCCAGTTATCAGCAATAAAGTATTGTCGAGTAGCTGGTATCGCGCATTTTCAGAACGCACTATTGGTTATATTGATACTCCACGGCTTTCCGTACCAACACTGGCGCAGAGATGCCACCAAAACGGCTTTGAGCAATTTGATTTCAATCATTTAACATTGTTAAGTCAGTCAGAGAGAGACCAATATGTTTGCATTGTTCAAGATCCTTTCACCTCATTTTATGAGGCTGAAGCGGTTGTTGACTTAATGACTTTGGTCAAAAAGCTTGGCTTTAAACCGTTGCTATTGCCGTTTTACCCAAACGGCAAGGCTCAGCATGTCAAAGGCTTTTTGACTAAATTTGCTAGCACCGCGAAAACGACAGCGGCATTTCTCAATCAAATTGCCGACTTGAAATTAACTATGATTGGTTTAGACGCATCAACCGTGCTTTGCTATCGCGACGAATACCAGCAAATACTGCAAACACAGCGTGGTAACTTTAATGTCTTACTAGCCCACGAATGGTTGCAAGCCAATTTGCCAAATATAAACGTTAAACTTAATCACCAGCACGACAGCCCTTTTACCTACAGATTATTTAGTCATTGCACTGAAAAAACGGCGTTGACAAAAAGCGAACAGCAATGGCAAGCGATATTTGCCCATTTTGATTTAGCTCTCGAGCTTGAAGCTGTTGGATGTTGCGGAATGGCGGGCACCTATGGCCATGAGAAAAGCAATTACGAGTATTCAAAAGCCCTATATGAAATGAGTTGGCAACGCAAAATTGAGCCGCTTGAACATGAACAAGCACTGGTGACGGGGTTTTCTTGCCGAAGCCAGATTAAACGCTTTGCAGGCAAACGTGTTAAACACCCAGTGAGCGCACTTGTTGCTAACTTACAGGTTTCAAGTACTCAATCGTGAAACCAAGAAAATTAACGTTGTGCTTCGAAGTGCGTTTATATTAACTTCGCTCATATCGTTGATCATAACCTCTGCTTTGAGTCCTTCTCGGTTGTTGAGTATGTGGTTACGTTAACGGAATAGTGTTGATAATGGCTATTCGACAATTTTTGTCATTTCTGTAATCTGGCTAGATGCTATTGCGCCATCGACAGCTTTACCAAATGCCTTAATATGGTCTGATGCCATATGTTGCTGCCACAAGGCTCTCGACTGCCAATTTTCATGAAATAGAAATTGCTCTGGATGCTCATTACTTTGGTGTAAGTCGTAATTGAGACAACCTGGTTCCGCAACGGTTTTTGATATTAGTGCCAAAAGCTCACGTTTGACCAACTCAACGTGTTCTGGTTTGGCAATAATATTCGCAATAATCGTTAACTGAGTCATAGTATTTGCCCTTTATTAGTCGAATAGTTATTAAATTAGGTGTCTTAAACGGCGCTGACAATAAAGCAGTTGTTACTGGTATACGTAAAAATCATCGTTTTTTCGCCACTAAAACATCATGAATAATAACTATTTGTATTTGGTTGGGAATTTATTGTTCAACGATTTAATTTGTGTTATGTTATAACATAACAACTAGGCGATATTTATATAAATACCATCCACATTATAAAGACAAAACATGTTCCACTCAAAAAAAACTAAACTACAGCTTGCATTGGCTACGGCATTGTTATCAAGCGGGCTAAACGCAGAAACCATTAGCGGTGTTATCTATGACAACAACGGCAATACCCTAAGCAATGCAACGATAGAAATCGCAAAAGATAAAGTTTCTGTCCAAACAGATGAAAACGGTCGTTTCTCAATTGAACACTTAACGACTGGTGAGAATAAGCTACATATTTTCGCACCTGGTTTTGCTCATTTACATCAAACGGTTGTGCTAACTTCACAGCAAAACGCCAATATTCAGGTTAATTTAAAGCGCTCCCCTATCGAAGTTATCGATATCGTCGCGACACCTTTGCATATGTCAGTAATGGAATCAGCGGCGCCAGTTAACGTCATTGCAGGTGAAAACCTTCGCCGCCAGCAAACCGCGACGCTCGGTGACAGTTTAGAGAAACTCGCAGGGGTTCACACCAGTTTCCACGCTAACGTGGCAAGTACGCCAATTATTCGCGGTTTAAGTGGTCCAAGAGTACTGATTGCCCAAAATGGCTTAGATGTCAGTGACGTTTCTAGAGTAGGTCCAGATCACTCAGTGGCCTCGGAAGCGTCAACAGCTCAGCAAATAGAAGTATTGCGCGGTCCAGCAACGTTATTTTACGGCAGTGGCGCTATTGGTGGGGTTGTTAACGTTGTCGACCAGCGCGTGCCGACTAGCACAGAAACCCGCGGAGAATGGTTACTAGAAACAGCGTCGGTAAATGATCAAAAGCTCGCATCCTTTAATCTTAATACTGGTGCCGACAATGTTGCATTTTATGCAGATGGCTATTGGCGAGAAGCGAACGATTACGAAATCCCAGACAATGAAGAGCCAACTGTTGCCAACAGTGATGAAAAATCAAACGGCTTTACACTTGGTTCAAGCTATTTGTTTGACAGTGGTTTTGTTGGTCTAGCGGTTGAGCATTTTAACCGAGAATACGGCATTCCGGGCCACAGTCACGGTGAAGAGGAAGAAGGTGAAGACCACGAGCATGAAGCCGAAGAAGCAGAGCGCGTATTTGCTGATTTAGAGCAAACCCGCGTACAACTCTTGAGCGAGGTAGATATTAACCGTCACGGTATCGAAAAAATTAATTTTCGCAGTGCCTTTACAGACTATCAACACGTTGAAATAGAAAACGGTGCCGTTGGCACCACATTCAAGAATAAGTCTGAAGAAGTTAGATTAGATGTCTTGCACGCAGAGTACCAAGGTTGGACGGGTGGCTTAAGTTTTCACTATAAAAACAGTGATATTTCTGCCCAAGGCGAAGAAGCCTTTACACCACCGTCTAGTAGCCAAACACTTGCTTTAGCTGTAATGGAAGAAAAGCGCATGGGTGACTTCTTATTTCAGCTCGGTGCACGTATCGAACAAGTTAAGATTAGTTCAAATGAAGTGTTATTACCTGCCCTTGATATACACAGTCATGACGAAGACGACCACGAGGGTGAAGAACATCACGATGAAGATGAGCACCACGAAGAAGGCGTAGATCAAATCTTCAATTTTGACCAAACATTTACACCGGTGAGTTTGTCTGCTGGTATTGTTTGGGATTTTAGCCAAGACTATAACTTAGGCCTTTCGCTTTCTCGCTCTGAACGCGCACCTTCAGCGACAGAATTACTATCTTTTGGTCCACATATTGGTACTCGTACGTACGAGGTCGGCGCCTTATTTGAACTCGACAGAGAACATTTAGCGTTCGAGCGTTCAGCAAATGAACTAGAACTCGAAACCGCAAACAATATCGATTTAACTTTGCGCAAAAAGCAAGGTAACGTAGGTTTTGTATTCAACGCTTTCTATAACCAAATTGATAATTACTATTATCAAACAGCAACTAACCTGTTTGCTGAATTTAGTCATGATCACGAAGAAGGTGGCGATGGACACGAAGGCGAAGAAGATCACGAACACGAGGGTGAAGACGGACATGAGCACGGAGGTGAGCTACCAATATTTGTTTTCCAAACCGATGATGTCATTTTAAACGGTTTTGAAGCACAAATTGCATGGCAAGCAACAGACGTCTTTAAAGCAACCTTGTTTTCAGACTTTGTCCGTGCTCGTGTTAAAAACGGCGGCGATTTACCCCGCACGCCACCGCTTCGTTTTGGTACCCAATTAAGTTACCAAGACCAACGCTTTAGTGCTCACTTAGATATCACTCGTTATCAAAGTCAAAACCGTATTTCAGCCAACGAAACGGCTACTGATGGCTATACATTAGTTGAAGCAAATATTGCTTACGACTTTCAATGGCTAAATCAAGATATTACTGCTTACTTAAAAGTGACTAACCTGACTGACACAGAAGCGAGAGTACACACCTCATTCTTAAAAGATATTGCGCCAAGACCAGGCCGCAGTATTGCATTAGGTGTTCGAGGTAGCTTTTAACCAGTTATTTATCCGTTAAATAGCGATAAAACGAAAGGGCTTATTTTATAGAAATAAGCCCTTTTTTCATAAATAAAGCTAAATAACTTCGGTTTTATAACATCGGCTTCGGATAATTGAGGTGCTGCTAACGACTGTTTTTCTGCAACCAAGCTCTTACGGGCTGTAACCATTCATCAATTGGCCGATAAAATGCCCCGTGTTCTTTACCTGTTGATATCGCTATCTCACGATAAGACTTTACATTATCACTCGATCGTTCAGCCACTTTATTACAAGAGCCTACGCTATCTGAGGTTTCGTAAATAGACAATAAATTCCCGTAAACGACGACGTCTTTATTTCGACCCAAAGCACTTGTGCAAGCCGCTAAAATAGCGATATTGAGTTCTTTATTTTTTAGATAACTGGCGGCCAATGCGGTAATAAACCCACCTCGAGAAAAACCCACTAAAGAGATTTGATTTGGTTGAACGCCCTGTTCAATCAGTGAATTGACTTGTTTGGCAAGCTTTTTAGCATAAACAAATGGATCAGCGTTAGCTGGCCTATGGGTTGCAATGAGTTGATAGCTTGGATCTGAAAGTTGCTTTTTAATTGCGGGAAAATCATAAACGCCCCACCTTGGGTGAGCCGGTTTTGCGTTATTACCTTCAACAATATAACCGTGGGTATAAAACACATAAGCGCTTTTACTGTCGATAACCTTAGGAAATTGCTCGTGTGTTTGTGCTGCTACCTGATAGTTGAGTGAACAAGTAGCAAATAACAGACAAATGATTTTTGATATCTTCATAAAAAAATCTGGTTGGGAAAAGCCTTGAGTATATCGATTTTCAATAAGTGATTGAAAGCGCTCTAGTATTACAAAGATAAAGACTAAATCAGCGAAGCCTGAAGAATAGATAAGTGCACCAGCTCCGTGTACAAAATAATGTATAAACTAAGCTGGTAGCATATATTCGAGCTAGGCTACAGACAGAACCAGATTAAATATTTTGCCAAGGCCCTGTGATAGCAAGCGTTTTCGCAGGCGAATATACATTAACAAACAAGGTTGAGCCATCGGGAGAAAAACAAGCACCTGCTAATTCGGTTTGACGATGTAATTTAGCGACATTATAAACTTGGCCATCAGGTGACACGCCTCTGAGATGGTTATCGACAACATCAGTGTACTGGTCTTCACAAACGATTAAATGGCCTTTATCAGTAACGGTTAAATTGTCACCAAAATTATATAGGCTTTTATCATCGCTCTCTAAAAATAATTGAATGCGCCCACCGTCATCTTTACTACTGTTACTCGATGGTTGATAACGCATAATTTGGCCAAGTTGGGCGTTGCCACCATTGGTACAACAAAAATAAAGTTCCCCATCAGCCCAATGGATGCCCTCACCACGAGCGAACAAGGTTGCTCCTTGTGCATGGCCGCGCTCTCGCAAATCATCTTTCGGGCTCTCGACATCATCGAGATCAATCCAGCTTGCGTCAAACCACTTAGCCAGCGGCATTTCATTTGAACGCCAGTTTCGGCTGTCGAATTTAGCCATGTTTTTGATCGCTAGTGCTTGCAGCTGGCCGCCCTGCGCTAAGTCACCGAACTTTTTCGGGACAAAACGATAAAACAAGCTATCACCTCTGTCTTCGGTCAGGTACACGATACCCGTTTTAGGATCGACACAAGCCGCCTCGTGGTTAAAACGTCCCATCGCTTTGAGCGGTTTAGCTTTTATTAACGAACTGGCATTTGCGGGAACTTCAAAAATATAACCATGATCTTGAGTCAAACCCTTACTGTTTGAGTCAACAGCTGCTCGATCAACTGACTCTTCACAGGTTAACCAACTGCCCCAAGGAGTCACCCCTCCTGAACAATTTCGAATGGTGCCCGCCAAACTGACAAACTGTTGCTCTACTTCGCCGGTATCAGTGTTATAAACTAACGTCGTGGTGCCGCCAGGTAAGGCAACGCCATCAGCGTTTTTATCGTAAGCGAGATCAGTTTTATGATGTTGTAATGAACTCGCTAACTTTGCCAAATGTTTCGGCTGTAATTCATGGTTTCGAATAAGTGCAACGCGATTATTCGCTAATGGTAAACACCCCATACCATCAGCGCGATCGGGTACTTGAAGACCATCAGACATTGCATCACCCAATTGGGATATCACGCGGTAGCTAAAACCCTTAGGTAAATCAATCAGTTTCTTAGGATCGGGCATTAGCGGCCCGTAACCAGATGAAATAGTCATTGCTGATATGTTTGCTTTACTGCCCAAAACACTTGTCGCTAAGCCTGCAAATGCCAATGAACCTGCGCCAATAAAAAATTGTCTTCTCGTGACCATAGTTAAATTCTCTTGTTTTACTTCTTGTTCTTGTCGTTGGTTTGTTTACCTAATTCAAGAATAGTTCAGATGAGCATCGACGTTAGCTGATGATTAATTCCTGTTATGTCGACCGTTCAAACCTTATTTCTTAATTGATTCAACTTTACAAAAGTTATGTTATAACATTATTATACTCACGTTAATTGCTAGGATGAATAGCTATTGTGTTCAATTGGTCAACAACTGTGCACAGCTAGCCTTTTAGTTTAAACGCTTTGTTTAAATAATAGCCTTATTTTCCATTTCTTTGCTTGAGCAACGAGGTAATTCAATGGCGTCGACAGCCCTTCAAGACAACAGTTTTGCATTAGTGACGAAAAGAGCAGCAGTAAGCACATCAGCTTCTGTGCTTACCGATATCTATCAAGATGACGTCAATATTGCCGTTTGGCAAGGTTCTATGACACCTGATTTAACCAATAGTGTTGAACGATTATTAGCAGAGTGCCCTAACTTACGTATGGTAGTGACCTCAAGCCCAGAAGATGTAACAAATGCTTTTGTTGAACAAAATCCAACGTTCGCGAAGTTTCCCGAGTTTTGCCAGCATATTGCTACCTTGGTTGATATGTTTGCCACCTTATTTGAATTAAAGCGAGTTGGCATACGCTTAACCCAGTTAGATCGGGCCATGTGTCCTAAATTTCACATTGATCGAGTGCCGTGCCGTCTTGTCTCGACATTTTTTGGCGTTGCTACCCAATGGTTGCCGCATGAAAGTGTCGACCGCACTAAGCTTGGCGCAGGTAGTTTAGGAGTGTCAGATGAGCAATCAGGCATTTATCAACACCTAACTGATATTCAAGAACTCAATATTGGTGATGTTGCTCTACTCAAAGGTGAAACTTGGTATAACAACGAAGGTGCAGGTCTTGTTCATCGCTCACCGGCTGTTGCTGATGATGCCAAGCGGCTACTTTTAACACTTGATTTTATTGATTAATTCAAATTTTACAAACGAGATTTACAGGTATATTTATGAAGTTGTTACCAATTTCTGGCGATAAACTCGCCATTGGTTTTTCTATGGTTTGCGTCGCGCACTGCTTGGCATTTCCATTACTTGCCGTGTTATTGCCAAGTGTTACTGCCCTGCCAATGGAAGGTGAAACCTTTCACCTGTGGATGGTACTTGCGGTTATTCCAACCAGCCTTTACGCACTAACGCTTGGTTGTAAAAAGCACGGTCGCAAAGACTTTCTGCTTTATGGCGCGTTAGGTATTGTTTGTTTAGTATTAGCGTTATTATTGGGCGAACACCTATTAGGAGAAGCAGGCGAGAAAATACTAACAGTTGTAGGTGCTGTCATTGTCAGCTGGGCACATACCCGCAACTTTACGTTATGTCAGCGTAAAACGTCGTGTCCTTGTCCAGAACAACCAGCCGAATAACGCTGGCGCTTTATTATAAGTTATTCTCCTAGCACCGCTAACCTTGCGATTACTTGATTGTATAATTGATGACTGAAGATAAAATATTAGCCGTACCAACCAATATCATCACTGGCTTTTTGGGGACCGGTAAAACGTCAGCAATTCTAAAGTTATTAGAACAAAAACCTGAAGGCGAGCGCTGGGCAATACTAGTTAACGAGTTTGGCGAAATAGGCGTTGACGGTAGCTTGTTTTCTGGCAGAACAGAAAAAGATCAACGCGTTTTTATTAAGGAAGTGCCTGGCGGCTGTATGTGTTGTGCCTCGGGATTACCAATGCAAATCGCCCTGAACTTACTGTTAAATCAGGCAAAACCCGACCGCCTCCTGATTGAGCCGACGGGCCTTGGTCATCCAATTGAAGTACTGCAAGTACTATCGAATCAATATTATCAAACCGTTCTTAGCTTAGAAAAAACCATTACACTTGTAGATGCCAGACACTTTAGTGACACCCGTTATACCGAGCATGAGACGTTTAATCAGCAAATTCGTATTGCCGATTCAATTGTTGCCAATAAATCTGATTTAGCAAACGCGCAGCAGCAACAAACGTTGCAACAATATCTTAAAGAGCACCAATACAATAATAAACCTTTGTATTACACAGAGTACGGTGCACTAGAACTCAATTGGCTAAACGGTAAAACGGCATATCAGTGTTCGCCTAAAAATCACAGCCATCAGGACAAAGCTAACAAAGCACTTGCCAGTGATCAACCATTGCCAAAAGCTGGTTATATAAAAGCACTTAACCAAGGCGAAGGCTACCAAAGTGTTGGCTGGCGCTTTAGCCCGGAGTTAATCTTTGACCGAGATAAACTCGATAGTTTTATTCGTTCAATAGCTGCAATACGTGTTAAGGCTGTTTTTATTACAAAGCAAGGTGTTTGGGGCTTTAATAACACGGAAGATGGTCATCACATGTTAGAATTAGATGATTGTCTTGAAAGCAGAATTGAAATTATTGCTCGTGATGTCTGCGATAGCTGGCAAACGCAACTAGATAAATGTATTGCCAGCTGATGCAATTAAACTTAACGGTTACAACCCTAGCTCAGAAAGCCCCGGATGATCATCGGGCCTGCGACCTTGTGGCCAGTTGAATTTGCGCTCAGAGGCTTTAATCGGTAGGTCATTAATACTGGCGTGACGATTTTTCATTAAACCATTTTCATCAAACTCCCAGTTTTCGTTGCCGTAAGAGCGATACCAATTACCGCTGTCATCACGCCACTCGTAAGCATATCTAACCGCAATTCGATTGTCGGTATAAGCCCAAAGTTCTTTAATTAAGCGGTAATCGAGCTCTTTTTGCCATTTCGCGGTTAAAAATTCTTGCGCTTCACGGCGATTAGTAACAAAAGTTGAGCGATTTCGCCACTTGGTGTCTAAGGTATAGGCTTTAGCTACTTTCTCTGGGTTTCGGCCGTTCCAACCGTCTTCTGCAAGTCTCACTTTTTCCTTAGCGCTTTGTTCGTTAAAAGGCGGCAAAGGGTGTCGTTGTTCTGCGACATCAGATGTCGTATTGCGTTGCTCACTAGTCATATTATCCTCTCGTTAAATTTTGAAAAATAGGTCATTAGATGTTTTCGAAGGTAAATGGCATCGCCTTGTTAAGTACAATGCCCTGTTCGAACGTAAAACGCCAGGCGCGTCGGTAATTGTCGGTGAAAGCCGAGGGAAGTTGCGATTTTTCCAATATCGCGACACGGCCGCTAAGCATGACAATATCGCCATTAGTAAAATCAACAAAGGTTACGCCAGCGTTAGGGTTTAGTAGAAAGTTGCCCAAGGTATTAAAATGATTGTTGCCGGGAAAATCAGGTACTACAAAGCCATTGTCTTCCAAAGCAATAAAGCCGGGGTCGCCGCCGCGATGGGAAATATCGACACTCTTTGCTTCGCCTTGCTCATTTTTCAAATAGCTGGCGACAAAAAAAGTTTCAGCACCCGCAATCAACTGTTGTAGCGTTTGGTTAAACTCGCTTATTACATTACTACTAATGACTTGATTGCCAAGATTGTCTGGGTTTGTAAACCTGACTTGCCGACGTTTAATATACTTAGGACAGTTGCCAAATGCATGTTCAACCTTTACCTGAAAGTAGCGCTGGCTCTGCCATTCAAGCCAACCATTAATACGATTGCGCCGTCGAGTTTCAAGTTCTATTCCTAAAAAACCAAGCGGCGCACCAACAGTTAAGTTAGCCTTTAATGGATCGTCAGCAAATATTGTTTGTGCTAAAGCAAGCGTGGTTGAAGTTGGTGATTGAACAAAACCCGGTTGACCACAAACAATGGACGCCCAGACGCAGCCTAGGCTGTCAACACTACCAACGGCAATAAACGGCAGTTGTTGATAAAAGTCACGATGCTGGTCAGGCATGTAGTCTCTGATAAACCGCGCGCCTATTTGTTCCGCTTGTTCGCGTTTTCCTGCTCGTGCTTGCATTTGTTGTTCGCCATGGTGAAACCGTGACTCAATAGAGTTAATGTCGTTTTGCATTTGTTTTGTCATGTTTCTACCCTGCCTAAATGATGGTGTTTATTACCGTGATAGTCTTAGCTTGCCAGTAAACCAACTTGCGTTGTTGGCATGGCTTTAAAGCCCGGCTGCATTTCAATTGTTTTAAGCCATCGCCGCACATTAGTATACTGATGTAATGAAACATTGCCTTCAGGTGCATGGGCACTGTAACTATAAAGCGCAACATCGGCGATAGTGAGCTTTTCAGCGACTAAGAACACCTTGTTTTCCAAATGTTGTTCAAGCTTATTAAACAACCTAGTTGCGACCGTCTGACAGTGGTCTGGATCCAGCGGTGCATTAAACACAGTTATCAAACGCGCTGCCGCCGGACCAAATGCCAACTCGCCTGCTGCTAAAGTTAAAAACTTTTGAACTTCTGCTTCTAATTCGTGCTCTGTTGGTAAAAACTGCGGTGCGTATTTGCGGGCTAAGTAGACAAGTATGGCATTAGAATCACTGATGACAGTTTCACCGTCGACAATTGTTGGCACTTGGCCGGCCGGATTAAGGGCTAAATAGTCGTCTTGCTTATGCTCACCTGCTGCTAAATCAAGGTTTACGACGTGATGTGGGATATTGGCAAGGCCAACAAATAACTCAACTCGGTGAGCGTGGCCTGATAATGGAAAACTGTATATTTTTATATTGTTAGACATTAATTTTTCTCCAAATACCTGTGGTGTTAAAAGTAGCTAAACGGAATAACGCTTAACTCATCGGTTATGAACGATGAAAAGTGTAGATTAACCCTTAAACAAGGACAATAACTTGAATTGAACAATAATTATCTTCAAAATGGCGACAATAGTAAGCAATGCGAGAATATGTAAATGGACACCATTGATGGCATGAAAGCTATGGTCGCGGTTGCCCGTTACCAATCATTTACTGAAGCAGGAAAAAACCTTGAGTTAAGCACCAAGCTAGTTAGCAAGTATATTCGACAGCTGGAAACCAAGCTTGGCACTCAGCTTTTCAATCGAACAACTCGCAGTGTTACCTTAACCGAGGCAGGCCAAAGCTATTTTGTTCGCTGCCAAGTTATTCTTGAGCAATTGGAAGAGCTCAATGATGTTGTTCAACAAGCACAACAAACCCTATCAGGCACGATCAATATTACCGCACCTACAGGCTTTGGCAGCACCCATTTGGTTAACGCATTAGCGCAATTTCAACAGCAGCATGACAAAGTTAAAGTAAATTTACTGTTGTCAGATCAGCGCGTTGCCATTGTCGAACAAGGCATAGATTTAGCCATTAGGATTGGTGAGCTGACTGATTCTAGCCTGAGAGCGAGAAACCTCAGTAAAATGCGTGTGGTCGTGGTTGGCAGTGAAAAATACTTTGATCGTTGTGGCCGACCTAAACGCCCAGAAGATTTGGCACAACACAACTGTTTGATTATGAGTAACTCATTAGATCCGAGTCATTGGCAATTTTTAGTCGATGATAAACCAATTACGGTCACTGTTAATGGTAGCTTTCGAGCAAATTCGCCAAAAGCGATTACACAAATGGCCGCTCAAGGCTTGGGCATTGGTCTTTGCCCAATATATGCGGTAAACGAATACCTCAACAATAGCGAACTTGAAATACTGTTTGCCGACTGTGAAGCCAACACATTACCGATTTCGGCGGTTTACCCCAACAGCAAGCATCTTCCAGCCAGAACGAGAGCCTTGATTGACCACTTAGCTGATGCCTTTAACAACAAGTTTTAGCGCTGAAGCTCAATATAATTAGCATCTACTTGCAATATCAGCTGATCGCCGTAATCAAGTCCGTCAAGCTTAGGCGCGATAATTTCTAAACAGTTTTCAGGCTGTGTATGGGCGATTTTGGTTGTTTTATCTGGCTGATATATTAACGCGTCATAACGCTTGTTTTGCCAGAGAATACCGCATTTGATAAAGCCAAAACTTTCACTGGCAAATCCAGCTGCCCAGTGAACGTCTTGAAAATAGTTGTGGTATTGTTTAGTGGCTATTGCATGACAATTAAACTGGGCATTTATCGTCGCCAAATAATAATTACTTAAGTCAAGACCAAGCATCTTAAAATATGGCGCTTGCATTTCAATCGAGCCTTTCGGATATGGACTGTCAGCGGCAAGACCTGATGCGATCTGATGCCCTTTAACCACGGTAAAGCCAATGTTAATTATGTTTTTATGCCCTACCACAATGGTTAACCAGCTATTACTGTTTCAAAATAGGCGATAAACTGTCGATATTGCCGTCGAGATAATCAGGCGCTGGCATGTCGAGCAATTTCAGCATTAGCGGCATAACATCGACATTGTTAAACTTCGCCACAGAATGCTTTTTAAAGCTTGGGCCATGAGCAATAAAAATTGCGTTCATAGCACTGACTGATTGAGGATCAAAGCCGTGGGTAGAATGGATAACCTTATTTGGATCTTTAGTAAAGCTAAACGGCGGCTTTGTAGTAACAATTAAGTCGGGAATCGCCACCATATCGGTATTTAAATGCCAATGCGCTGGGTAACTGCCCTTTTCAAAAATTTGAAAGCGCCCTTTTGATGTTTTGTTGAGCTGCTGCACTGTTTGTTTAATCAACGACTGATCTTTTTCGTAGATATAAAGTTGGGTTTGACCATTAACAACTTGGTCTAATTGCTCTGACAAGCCAAGGCTTTCTATGGTGATAGCTTGTGCTTTACTTATTTCAGCCATACCGTGATCAGAGACAATAATAATATCGAGATCGGTTAAGCCATTTTGCTCAAGCTTTTTGTAAAACCTCGCTAATGAAGCATCTACTGAGAGCACGGCTTCTTTTGCCTGCGCAGAGTGAATACCAAATTCATGGCCGGCAGAGTCAACCGTTGAAAAATAGGTCGTAATAAATTGCGGCTTTTTACCTTCGGGTAAGCTTAGCCAGTCAACGACTGTGTCTAAACGCTGGTCGTTTGGTACTTTGCCATCGTACGGTTCCATATATGTTGGCAAAATATCATCAAACCTTGCTTCTGATTCTGGCCAAAAATAAGTCGCGCTTTTAATGCCTTGTTGCTCAGCCATAATCCACAAAGGCTTTGAGGTCAGCCAACGACTATCGGTTTTACCTAAACCGAGTTTGTACTCTTTATTGATGATCGGGTGATAAAAACTGTTGTGAATAATGCCGTGCTTTTGGGGGTAAACGCCGGTAACAATTGACAAGTGATTTGGAAACGTTTTACTGGGAAATACTGGCTGCATTTGCCCAGAATATGCGCCTGAATTAATCAGTTTAGTTAAAAATGGAGGTTGATATAATTCAAAATACTCCGGTGTAAACCCGTCGATAGAGACCAAAAGTAGTGGTCTCGCACTTATACTCAGTGCAATAAAAGCAATTAGCCCAACAATAAACTTATACATAATAAAAACCAGTTAACAGCGCATTCGCCATTTCAATTAACCGTCTTCACTGAATGAATGACCGAGCTTTTGCTAACTTTAACAATCACCAATAAGTTCTTCACTCAGAAACAAAAAAGGTACGCTAACAAGCGTACCTCAATCAAAATACAACACTAACGTTACTTGAATAAGTCTTTAATGTTGCGCAAATCTTTTTTACCTTCAATGATTTCATCAGGTGTTAAGCCCGATAATTCATGAGGAAAAACTAACCACTCTTCAGACTCATGAACGTAATAGTCTGGTACTAAGTCAACTTTAGAATTTTTAGGCTTATACCAAGGACAAGCAACACGGACGTCTTTTGGCATATTGTTGCGCATTAATTTTTTCAATTGCTCGATTAGTGCTTCGATACTGCGACCTGAATCAAAGACATCGTCAACGATTAACAAACCATCTTCGGCATTAGCGTTTTCAATAATGTAGTGTAAGCCGTGTACTTTGATATCTTTGCTTTGCTTGCCAATGCCATAGTAAGAAGAAGTACGGACTGCAATGTGGTCTGTTTCTACTTTTTTGTAATCAAAATACTCTTGAACAGCGATGCCGATTGGCGCACCACCTCGCCAAATACCAACGATAAACTCAGGTCTAAAGCCATCTTCGTAAACTTGGGCAGCAACTCGAAATGAATCTTCAAGTAGCTCTTGAGCGGTAATATATACTTTATCCATTATGTCATTTTGATTTGTTTAACTTCGCTCTATTATAACCAGTTAGTTGAATATTAGTAATAAGCTAGATCAAATATTTGTCCAGTAGTCTTATTTGATGATAAACAAGTTCACTAGCGCGCCAAAAGAAGTCATGGTTAATATTGTTATAAGTGTCCGATTTTTTGTGGTAATTAATGTGCTCACCAACACCGTAGTAAACAAAAGGAATATTGTTACGATAAAAGGCACCATGATCACTGGCTAGACGCCAACGGCGCTGGCCACTAGTTGCTCGCCTAATGTGTCCGTTAAAACCATACTTTACTCGGATAGAAAAAGTGTGATGTTGCGCTTTAAACTCTTTTATTTGTGCCCTTGTAAAGTTTTTGGAGAGATCATAGCTTAAATAATGTAAGCGTTTAGTGCTTCTGCTTCCTGCTAACATATCTAAATTGATATTGAGCAGTGTTTGAGAAATTATTTTGGGCTGTTGTTCTAAGAAAGCACTGACACCAAGTAAACCGGCCTCTTCACCGTCTGTAAACAATAGAAGAACGTTAGTATTAAGAGGTTTTAACTGTAAAGCTTTAGCTATGCTCAACAGAGTTGCGACACCAGAAGCGTTGTCATCCGCTCCGTTGTATACGTGTTTTCCTTGAGTACCTATATGATCATAGTGAGCTGTAATAACAATGTAGCTATCTGAATGGCTATTCGCTTCAATTTGAGCAACAATATTACGACCTTGATAACGCTTGAAGGTTTTGTGGTGAACAAAATCGTGACCGTATTTACCTTTAAATGGCTTAATTTTAGCGAGCTGTAATTGCTCAATTATATATTGTTGAGCTAAATAACTGCCTTTGCTACCTATTTCTCTTCCTGCTAGCTGGTCTGATGACAAATAATAAACATGTTGAAGTAACTCGCATTTATCAATTGTTACTACTGATGTTTCATAATCTTGGTTTTGGCGGCAGTTTTCCCCCTTTAAACGACTCGCTCTGGTATCCATCAATAGTTGATTACTTTCGTCAACTAACACTGAACAAGATGAAACTGATAGTGACAAAACAATGTTTAACACTCTATTGATATTTAACCTCTGCTTGCTTCAAGAAATTTAACTTAGCTATGTATTTAACCTGATTGTCAGCAATATGATTTGTTTTAATCGCCCTTTCCATTGCTCGACGCGCTGCAATAAAATCGTTATTCAAATAATATATTCTCGACAGTATAAAATGCGTTTCATGATTTCTTCGATCTAACTTCAGAGCGCGTTTAGCATGAACTAATGCCTTATCAATATGACCCCGATAAATGGCTTCATCTGCCAACATAATATGATAGTAAGGATTTTTGGTGCGAATGTTTTCAAGTTGGGTTTCTATTGCGACCGCTTGTTCAATGTTGTTAGTGTGCCTATATAGCACAGCTAAATTAGCTTTTGCGGTTAGATTACTTGGCTCTAAACCAATGGCATAGAGATAGGCCTGCTCTGATAATTCGAACAAGTTATTTAAACGGTATAAAATCCCTAAGTTGATCCATGAAGAAGAAAACAATGCATCACTTTCTATTGCGGCTTTGATATATGCATAAGCAGAAATGAAATCGTGTCGCGCAAGTGCTTGAGCGCCTTTATTGTTATAAAACATGGCAATAATGGTTTGCTTTGAAACGGTTTCTCTTTTAAATGCCTGCTTTGAAATAGCTGGGTCAAAGTCAATTTCTCCATTTCTTGGCCCCCATAAAATGTCAGGCCCATCATGTTGCTCGTAATTGACAAGCAGATTCACGTGTCCCGTTAGCATGTTGTAGTCGCCGGTTCTAATCCAATACTCTGGAACGTGGACTTGTTGAAATTTTACCGGAATATTTGCCGCCTGAGCGATTGAATATGACATTACCGTAAGTGACATACAGTTAGCTTCTGCTGCGTGAAAGGTTTGCCTAGCAGTTAAATTAGCTTGGCTGTTATAGGCAATATCGATGTTTTCTTCAGAAAATATATGCTTAAGTAACTTTCGAGCGCGTTTTTCAATATCTGATTCAGGTCTTAGTTTGTTGTTGACTAACGACATCATATCGTCATCTAAAGCAAAGATTTCTTCCGGCGTTTCAATCACAATACCTTCATAGCCAACGAAATGTTCATCTACATAGTATTTGGAGTAGTCAGCTAACATAACAGGGTTATCTGATGTCGATTGGCACCCCATTAGACAAACACTGCATATGATAATAACGGAAATATAACGGTGGTAACGACAGAAAAAAAGCAAGGAAGAGCTATTCATAACTGAACCCCAAACATCTGTTTATTGGTTAGTTAAAGCATAGTTCAATCTCGCTATTTTTCCTCAAAAATTGCTGTACAGTAGCCCTTGAAACAGGCTTAACAGTTCCTTTGCTAAACGGTTAGTAATCACATAAAGGTGTTAAAATCTATTATTTATCCACCAATTAATGAGCAGTTTTGGCCAAAATCCTGTTGAAGAAACTTGCGTTTTGAGGCGTTGTTTTAGTGTGTTTCTAGCATGATTGGCAAATTCATGGCCCGCGACCTGTTGATAGTGACGTTGGCAATTGCGCAATAAATCAGATAACTCATCGCGTTTGCTCTCTACACTGTTGTCTGACAGTGTCGCGCCAACAACTAAGGTAGTATGAACATACTGCTCAACACTAATCAACTCGTTGTAGTCAATCACCGCAAGATCATCTAGGGTAACTAACCCACCCGTTCTATATAGTTCGTAGAATTGCCACAGTTTTAAATTGTGTATCGAACTATCTGGTTTACACGCTAATCCACGCTCAATGATAGGCCCAGCGTCATCCCACTTTCCGGTAATTTGTAATGCGATACGATAATGGTAGAAATTGAACGCTGATAATTGGTCGTCTACCTTACAGCCTTCATATAATTTAATCACACTGTGATAATGACCCAAGTTGATATATAAATTGCCGAGTTGTTTAATCAACTCAGGCTCGACTGATATTCTGTCGAAAAATTTATCGACGAGTTCAGGTAGCGGGCTAATCTTATGCTCATCCCAAAAATCGATGAGTGCTAAAAAGCCGCCAAGCCAATGTTGACCGTTGCCACAATCGTTGAACAAGGATAAAAATTGCTTGTATTTGTTCGCGCCCAAGTTCTCCATAGTGCTATATACGTAATAATAAGCTTGTATTTTCGGTAGCTGGTCAAAGCGCTTGTTAAATAAAGCCATCAGCTTATCAAACGGATACTCTTGACTGAGTGCTTTAAATGAGTGATCGACTGGCCAATACTGACAACTACTATCTAGGATCAAAGATTCAAAATGTGCAAAAGCCTGCTGATATTGTTCCAATTCGCATAACACCGCAATTTTTCGAGCTAGCGCGACGTTTGATTGGCGGTATTGCTCAAACTTATTAAGTTCATCCAATGCTTGTTCAAATGCTTTATTCTCAATGAGCATATCGATATAGGTTAATGCGATGTACTGGTCATTTGGCGCAAGCCTATACGCTTTATGAAGGTATTCGGTGGCTAAATTTCTATCATCAGCTGTACCCTTCGCGATCAAGTTTTCAGCAGCATAGCAAAGTACATCAGGATTGTGTCTATTTTGCTCAACACTTTTGTGGCTGCATTCAACGATATCTTTGTTTCGATCAGACTTCTCGAGTAAATCGAATAACTTACTCCACAAATGAGCATAGCCAAGGGTATTGAACAATATCGACTTCAATAAATCTATCGCTTGCTCGTTCTGACCAATTTCGATCAACAAATCAACTTTTTGAATCAACAATGCTTCGGGTAACTGTTCTCCCCATGGTGTTTGATCCAATACAGCCAGCGCACTTTTATAGTCACCTGTTTGCTCAAAATACTCAGATTTATCTTGGTAGGCTTTAATAAAGTAGTTATCGCACTTAATTGCTTTATCAAGCAGGCTTAACTTCTCAGCTTCATCATCAACAAGATAAGCAAGATTGCGCCAAACTGGTCCCTGATACGGTTGCTGTTTTGAAAGCTCTAAGGCCAAATTGTATGGTAAATCAGCCTGTTCGGTGCGTTTACAGAGGTGAATTAACTGATTCCACGCCCATCGATAATCGTTGCAGTATTTTACTGCATTCACTAGCGAGTTTATTGCGGCGTGCTCTTCAGTTTGTTGCATCTGGATGTCGGCTAAATAGCCGTATAAAACGCCGTCATCGGGACTGTGTTTCAATCCTGTTTGTATGACACCTTGCGCATCGGCAGTACTTCGGTGTTTCTCCAATAATTCACATAGGCGTTTAGTAACGTCAGTCCATGTAGGGTTTAGTGATAACGCTTTTTGGTACGCTTTTATGGCTTGATCAATGTCACCTAGTATTTCAAAAATTTGACCACGGTCGTTATAGAACCTAGGTGTTAATGGAAATTTGCTTATGCCTAATTCAAGCATTTTTAGCGCTTTAGGCAAATCGTCAAACTGTTTGTAATAATTCGCAGCGATGCTATAGCTGTACCAAAGTTGAGGATATGATGATACTAGGTAATCAATAAAATCCTTTAAACGACTCTGAGGCAATAGCGCATTAGCTTCAAACCAGTAATTCCATGCCGAATCGCCAAAGATGTTTTGGTTTTGAATTTGTTCATAAACAAATTCAAGTGCTATCATTTTGTCTTGCTTACTTCGGCTTGCTTCCATCATTACTGAAAATGCAAGGTCATTGTCAATTCGAGTTTTTAGGACCTCTTTAGCAACTGCTAGAGCGCGATCAAAATCACCCGCTTTTAAGTAACACTTTGCCAGATAGCTCTTTAAGTTTAGTTCGCCAACAAGCCGTTCAACGGTTTCTTTAGCTAATGACAATGCCTGTTCAACGTGACCAAGGTTTAAGCGGACGTCAATTAATTGTTTTCTGATTGCCGAATAGTCTGGTCGCAACTCGACAAACTTTGTTAGAACCTTTTCTCGAAATTGGTCATCACTATGCCAATCGGCAATGTAATCCAACACTAGACTATTACTGGCGTGAGTTTCATAAAGCTTAACGAGTTCTTGGTCAATCTGCGCTTTAGCGCCTTGTTTATGCAGTAAACGAAAATAGCCATTGGCATATCGAGTAATAAATGGACTCTTTTCAAACGCCTTATGATAAAACGATATAGCAAAGCTAAAATCACCATTTTTTTCTGCTTGCGATGCAATGAGCTCTTGATATTGCTCTTGCTCAATCGTTGCCTTTACTTTAGGCAAAATTTCATCAAAACGCTCGATATCACCAGCACTAATGAGACGTTCCGCTAAGTATTTTAATAAGTCTGCATTAGATGGGTGTAATTTTAGCGCTTCGAACAAACAGTCTATGCCGATATGCTCTTGATCGATTAAATCATAAGCCTGATAAAGTGATATTGCTGGCAAATGAGAGCGAACGCCGTATTTTTCATAACGCCTTTGTATTATGTTTAAGGCGTCTTGTTCTTGTTTTAAGTGCAACGCAGCTTTAAAGTAACTTTGAATGTATTGGCTGTCGGTTTCATCCAAACAAAAAGCGTACAGATAGTGTTCTGTCGCTAATTCAAATGACTGTTGTGCCCAGTAATAGTTTGCTAGTGACCAATGGGCATTGGCGGAGTAGCCACCATAACGCTTGAGCAGTGCTAAAGCTTTAAATTTAATTTCGTCGTAAGCACTGGTGTCGTATATTTCACCGAATAGGGTCGAAATAACATCTAAATCATAGCGCTTGTTAATATTGCTATACAAAAATTCAAGGCTTTGCTCTCGTTGTCCCAAATCTCTCTGGCAGTAATACTGTGACGTTATCAATGCAGATTGCTCAGGATAACGCGCTAGCAAGTTACTATTTGCTTCAAAGATACGACCAGTATCGTTATTTGAAACCGCAAAATTTCTCTGCGCCCTCATAGTAATTCGATGTTCTGGCGCAAGTGCTACTAATTCATTGAGAATTGTTTGTGCCGCTGCAAAGTCATTTTTCATTTGCGCACAGGCAAACTTATCCCATAACACGTATAATTCACTTGCTGGAAACTCAAACTTATCCAGTAGTTCGGCTTTAGCTTGAGGCACAAAAGCAATGCAACGAGCACCGTTATAAGCTTCGTGTTCTATGGTTTCTTTGGTTAGCATTTCCTGCATCACGGAACTAGACGGGTCCATAATATAGATGGTGCCAACTTGCTGGTTATAGCCAATAACTGCTTGAATATGAGCAGAGAATCCGTCGACAGTAACTAGCGCAAAGGGAATGTCGTGGTCGATTAATTGGTAAGCTAAACTCTCCTCGAGTTCGAATTCCTTGAAGGCGTAGTTATTGTCTCTTAACCACTTACGCTCCTTGGTTTCAGGCGTGCCATCAAAACAAATCTGATCGGCAATATCGTCTGATTTGTGTTGGTCACCCCAATACTGACAAAGTGCTGCTAATGTGGTTGGAGCACAGGTCATGTGTTGTTGACGCAAAAAAGGAACATCGAGCACTTTGCGCTTCAATGTTCCTTGTGATTTCATTAAGTTTTCTCTAACAATTTTCCAATAGCCTGATTTATCAGACTCGAGCAACTCAATAGCGACATCCAACGCTTGTTGCTCAATTGCGATTTGTGCTTTCCAAATAACTAACGATTTGTTGTCTTTTTTATCTTCAACAATGCGAACTTGCTCGAACTTTTCGATAGCATACTGACATGCCGACCAGTTGTGAACGGACGAATATAGCCATGCTAACTCATACCAGGCCGATGCCGATTGATAATCATTAATGTGTTGTTCATATAAAGTAATCGCAGCTGTAGCGCCGTCAGTTTTTCTAAGAAGATTAGATAACACTCGCATGTTATAAGGCGAAGGATATGCCTCAAAATGCTTTTGCGCTTGTATTTTGGCTTGCTCAGTTTCGCCTTGGTCATCAAGCAACTGAATTTTTAACGACGTAAGCCAACTGTCGGAAGGATTAATTAATATCGCTTTATCAATAAGTTGCTCAGCTCGCGTATAGTTTCGATATTGCTTGTGAATAATCGATTCAAAGCCGAGAATGTCAGTTTCTAACTTCTCACCCGGTTGAAACACATCTTGGTATTTTTTAAACATCTCATGAGCGATAATTGGCCCAGAACTGTTTAATGTGTAGTAAAAAACGCGATATAAAAACTCGGCATTACTGCGATTTTTTCGCCAAGCTTTCAGTAATATGGCATCAGAGCGGCGATCTCCACCCAAATTTGCATATAGCTTAATGGCTATTACTTGTTGTTCATCGGCTTTCCAGGTTTCGATACTTCCCCATTTCGATTCTGCGAGTTCTAGTGCATCTAAATACAAGCCTATTTTACACAGGTCGTTAATTGATTGGATAAGCTCAGCGTTGACAGGTGTTTTTGTCGTTGATTCCATAAAAATTAGTAGTTAAAGATCTTTCCTTGATCCAAAACTTAACACTAATTCATTGAACATAAAACAAAAACTAAAGAATAGTATGAATAAACTCAGCTATAAAGGCATTCAGAACCAACAAGTTTATTGATCGGTTATTGTGAACGTGATATTACCCACGGTTAGTTTTTTCCACTTTGCTGGCTGGGCAGCAACGTCGTTTTCTCTAATTAATTCTTTCAGGTAGCGGTTATTATCTGGATTATCAATACTAATGTAAGTTTCCTGCCAGTTTCCCTTTTGTAAACGCCACAAATTTGCAGATGTTGAATAATTGTTCTCAGTAATAACAATGTTTTCTGGCTCTTGGTCACTGTTTAAGTCTACCGCAATAAAATAATAGCTATTCTTATGGGCTTGATTGTATTGGTACTCAGTTTCTTGTTGATAAACCGCTTCTATCAATGTTTCGTCAAATGTATGTTGGCTAGGCCAAAATGTTATCTGCTCTTTAAATTGGTCAAGTGAATACTGCTCGTCATTGACGCTGGCATGAGCATAGAATCGCTCAATCATCGCTACTTTTTCGGGATGTACATCTGCTAACTCAGCTTTTAATGCTTGTAATGCAAAATAGCCCTGTCGTCCTAATACCGATTTAAAGTAACGATAGTCAAAGTCTTGATAGGTGATTATTCCTTGATGTAGCCTTTTTAGCTGACTACTAACCGTGATGGCTTGAAAATTCAACAATGGCGAATTTACTAACAACATTGCTAACAAAACCACAGCACCCATAAATACGTTAACGGTGCTAAGCACTGTTAACCATTGGTCACGCTTTTTAACAATGCCATATAAATAACCAAACGAAAAATTAGCGAGCAGTAACCAAATTAATATCGCCCAACACCGACTCACTGTTAACCCATATTGGTCAACTCGCAGCCAAATACCATAAAGTGAAATAACACTGTAAACAGGTAATAATGCGACACCGAAAAATATTAGGCGATGAAGATACTTATTATATGGCTGTTGCTGATCCCCCTGATGATATACTGCGTTAACAAAAAACAGCGTTAGCGCTTGTAACCACATCACCAATAAACTTCCTGAGCCAGTTTTCCACAAAGTACCCAACCCCGTAAACGGCAGTGTTACTAAAAAGCCAAGCGAAACAATCGTAAGCGCAGGTAATAGAAACTTGATTAAGGTTTGTAATATGGTCGAGATATTATCGACGGTATAGCTAATATTTCTGAAAATAACGACAGCAAAACCAAAGGCTAGCGTTAAAATAGGAATAACAAACCAATCTTTTCTAAGCAGTTCGCTAAAAAACTTTATCTCGATGACTGAGAACAGCCCAGCTCCCAAATGGAGTATGCCCCAGAAAATTGCGACAAATAACCAAGATTCAACAAAAATGATAAAATTGCGCCAAGACAAGCGAAACAAATTGTCGTAACTGAGCTTTTCTCCACTGACAAGCTGCTGGATATACATGAGTGCTTTAAAGGAAGCGACAATAGATGTCACAATAAATGCACTCAACACCGGCCAGTTATTGACATATTCACTTGGCTCTTGCTGTAATCCGACATAAGCCGCTAATGCGGTTAATACTAAACTATACGGCAATAGATACTTGATTATTGAGGCTAAATTGCTTGTTGTTGCAGATAGCAGCAGTAACAGAGGAAAAGCAAGGGTAAAAGTGACACCAGCCATTAGCCATATCAGTTCTGTGGCTGGCCAAAGCTGCTGCTCAACACTTCGATACAACAAAGTTAACACGATACCTTGAATCAAAGAGATAGCAAAAACAGCTGATTTGGCGATCTGATTGTCCATAATTTAATTCCTTTACTGTTCTATTGTTTATGTATTAAATCATAAATTTACACGGTTAAACATTAGAACAGTCAAACCAAACATGGCAGGACAATTGAAAATCTTAATATAAAGATTATTGTTTACGATAAAACAACAAAGGCGATTCAATCGATGATTGAATCGCCTTTATCTATATGGCGGTGAGATAGGGATTTTACGCCAACACTTCACCGAATCACATAACTGATTGAATATATTAATCATTCTATCATCAATAAATTCTATGTGACAGACATTAGTGACTAACTTTATGATATCATTATTTAATTATTAATATTTTTTTCAGCAGTAATGAACGATTACGATTTTAGCGCCTTAAATGATAAAGAATTTGAAGTATTATCTACTGATATACTTTCTCAAGTTGAAGGAACACAAATAGACAGGTTTAAACAAGGACGAGACCAGGGCGTTGATGGCAAGTTTTTTTCTGCAACAAATAAACCTGTAATTATTCAAGTCAAGCATTGGATTAACTCTGGAATAAAGCAGCTATTAAACCATTGTGAAAGAGAAGAAAAATACAAAGTACAAAAATTAAACCCAAGTAGGTACATTTTCGTTTGTTCTTTGCCATTAAGTAATAATGACAAAATTAAACTTTCAGAGATATTTTCTCCCTATCTCCATCAAAATGATATATATGGCAAAGAAAAGTTAAATGATTACCTCAGAAAGCCTGAATTTAGCAGTATTGAAAAAAATCATTACAAGCTATGGATGAGTAGTACAAACGTTTTATCTTTAATTCTGAATAGTGGGTTGTATTCTCAAAGTGAATACTCATTGGACGAAATACGTGATAAATCAAAATATTATGTCAAAACTGAAAATCACGATAAAGCTCATGCTCTTATTGAAGACACTAACTGTCTGATTGTTACTGGCGAACCTGGCGCAGGTAAAACAACGCTCGCCGAAAGTTTATGCTTTCAATACTTTCAGCAAGGCTATGAATTTATTGAAATAGAAAAGGATGTTAGTGAGGCTTGGGATGTTTTTCAGAAAGATAAAAAGCAGTTATTTTACTTTGATGACTTCCTTGGCAGAAATTACTTAGATAGTCTTCAAAACAAAGAAGATTCAAAAATAATTAAGTTTATCAGAGCTATAAACAGCTCTGATAACAAAAAATTTATATTAACCTCACGAAGTTCAATTTTAAATCAAGGTAAACAAATATCAGAGCTTTTTAAGACTCCAAATGTTTATAAACACGAATATGAACTGAATATCACAACACTCAAAGACCTTGATAAGGCACATATACTATACAACCACCTTTATTTTTCTTCTTTACCAACTGACTTTATTGAGCAGTTTTATATTAATAAACGATATCGTAAGGTGATTAACCATAAAAACTTTAATCCTCGATTAATTTCCTTCATAACTGACTTCCAACGTTTTGACGACTTAGATTCAGATCAATAT
Source organism: Endozoicomonas sp. G2_1 (assembly GCF_017744155.1). Classification (GTDB taxonomy): domain Bacteria; phylum Pseudomonadota; class Gammaproteobacteria; order Enterobacterales; family Alteromonadaceae; genus JAGHQT01. Next base: position 123,196 of record NZ_JAGHQT010000006.1, read on the forward strand.
TGGAAAAAAATCAACGAACAATTAGATAGACCCAAAGATATTTGGGAGTTCGTTTTTAATCAACAAGTAAACGATCTTCAAAGGTTAATCATTTGGATTGTTACTCTTAAAAATGGTCGTATAAGCGCCGACAGTTTGTTGTCCACTCTTAGGCTATATAATGAAAAATTAGGTGATAAATATAAATTTAGTAAACAGCAATTTGATAACGATATAGAGATACTTACTGGATCACTATTAAATAGGTTTATCAACGAAGAAGGTGAAGTATATTTTGATCTATTCAACCCTTCTATCGCAGACTATGTTATCCCTAAAATTTGCACGGATATAGAAACTTTATCGTTCATTATATTTTCACTAAATAACCTCTATTCATTCAATAATGTACATGAATATTATAAAAATAATTTTCTAAATAAATTCACTTACGAGAAATTTGTTAACATAGTCCTTGGTTTAATAGAAACATCTAAATCACGCTCTGATTATTTTGAGATTTTCCTTCAATCTTTACACCAAATAAAGCTACTAGATCATTCCAAACAATTAAAATCGGAACATTTGCAAACTTACATAAGTGATCTAAACAATAATGGCTTTGATATAAGTAATCTTTATGAAGGAATTTTGCTTCTTGCAGAAATAGCCACTGAAAGCGAAGAATTATCAAAATTAGTAAATTGGAATATGCTCATTCCATCTTGTTTACGGCAAAGGCCTGATCATTATGACTTAACAGAAATTTCAGGTTTAATTTTACATGCGACTGAATATACAGACGAAGATTTTACCGAAGCTTTTGAAGGAGCTGTCAGAGATTACTGGGAAGAACAAGCACAATCAGACGTGGATGATGCTATTACGTCGGGTATATCGGTCGATGAACTTGAAGACATCCCATATAAAGCGGAAGAACATTTAGAATCAGTTTTTCAAGATTATCAGATCGATGTATACGATATTATCGGTGAGATAATGGACTATGTTGATTTTGATTCTATTGAAGAATCGGTAAAAGCGGCATACGAAGACGATGGCACATATTATCGAGATAAATATGATAGAGAAAATAGTAGCGTTGAAATCTTTAAAGATGATATTGATCTATTATTTGAACGCTAATTATTAATCATCAAAAATTGATTTAATACCTCATTTTAGGTACATATTTTAAAATCGACTTTGTTTGACCTGACTTCGTACCTGAATTTTTACTAATAAACATTGGGTACTCTCTAATTTCAGGAGAGTTATTTCCCCAGTGCAAGTTTTTTTCACTTTGATATATATGAAAGTAAACATAAAACAACGCATCATAAAATTGATAACCTAAAATAAGGTGGTCAATCAGCGTATAGTCTTTAATTTTTTCAGGCTCTTTACTGGGGTTAAGTTTGGTTTGTAGCTCACTAAATTTTGCTTTTTCTTTATAGAATACGAAAGTAGAAATAGCCACGGCTAACGGCATTGGCGGGAAACTGCTGTTGATATTCTCCATCAGTTTTTGACCGTATTCTTGCAGTAAAAATTCAAGTTCATTAACCAGTTCAACGAGTAAACACTGATTATTAAGCACAAGCTTGTGACCTACTGTCCAAACAGCCCGTGTAGGAACTTTATATTTATCAGAAGTAACTTTGCATTGTTCGGTTGTTATCGTGCTTTCTATTTATGTAATGAGGCGCTCTAATAACGCGTGTTGTTCCTTTACCATGTCAGTTTCCTTACTTTTTTAGTTTACTGATTGTTTTTCGGATTCGAGGTAAAAACTGGTGGTTGGGTCATGCATGAGATGAAGCTGATTGATATCAGCTTTGTTTTGATTGCGAAAGTTGATAAAACAGTTTTGCAATAACGTTTGTTTATTGATGTTTAGATAGTTGGCTAAATCAGCAAAAATAAACTTAGCTACGTTATGCCAAGACATTTCACGTAGATTAATATCAGGGGATATACTAAACACAAAACTTTGTCCATAGCTTGTGATGTTACACCCGCCCTTTTTCGCTCTGGCTACGTTTCTATTAGTTATTCAAGAATTGATAGTGGTTATGATTTAAAACTTGCATAACTCACCTTTTGTGGCAGGGTTATGTGATGGAGTTTTATATAATAAAAACCCCTTGAACTTTATAATAAAGTTCAAGGGGTTCTCTTAATATGGCGGTGAGATAGGGATTTGAACCCTAGAGGGGCTACAAACCCCTGCCGGTTTTCAAGACCGGTGCTTTCGACCACTCAGCCATCTCACCTAAACTGTTTTAAGAGTGTTAAGCTCTTTAATTTTTTACTTTCTGGTATCAACCAAGAAGTAGAAATATGGCGGTGAGATAGGGATTTGAACCCTAGAGGGGCTACAAACCCCTGCCGGTTTTCAAGACCGGTGCTTTCGACCACTCAGCCATCTCACCACGTTGTTTTAAACCAGTGATTTGTCACTTGCTTAAGAACGAGGCGAATATTAAAGTGTCGAAATTAACTTGTAAAGGGTTAATTTCCGAATTTATTACTATTTTGAATCGTTTGCTAAAAAATTAGTCATTCTGATGTCCAATTAAACGAATAATTTAAGGGTTATAACAAATAATGAGCACTAAACCTGTGTGTCGGTGTCCTTGGCTTGATCAAACAAAACCCGATTATGTCGCCTACCACGATCTGGAATGGGGAGTCCCAGTCTATGACGATAGAAAACTCTTTGAATATTTAACACTAGAATCGGCTCAAGCGGGCCTGAGTTGGTACACCATATTAAAACGCCGAGAAGGTTATCGCCGTGCATTTGCCAATTTTGACTATGAGCAAGTTGCTTGTTTTACCGATGCAGATGTCGATAGATTAGTTGAAGACACCAGCATTATTCGTCATCGCAAGAAAATTGAAGCGACTATAAACAATGCTCAGTGTTTTATAAAAGTACGAGAAGAGTTCGGCAGCTTCAGTAATTACATGTGGGCATTTGTTGGTGGCAAGACCATAGTCAACCAGTTTAGTAAAATTGAGGACTACCCTGCTACCACGCCTGAATCTGACGCCTTTAGTAAAGATTTAAAAAAGCGAGGGTTTAAATTTGTCGGTTCAACAATATGTTACGCTCATATGCAAGCTTGCGGGATGGTTAATGATCACAGCCTAGATTGCTATCGTAGAACAGAAATCATAGAACAATATCAGCAAAGTTAAACTTGCTTTAACGATGCACGTGCCATAATATGTCGCAAGTTACTTAACAATTTGAAACACTAATCAAATCAGTTAAGCGTCAGAATACTTGAACTTTCAGGGATATGGCCTTATCTAATAATATGTATTTAACTTGATAGAGGAAAGTTTATGCAATCTAATATGGGTTTTCATGCTGCAAGCCAAAGCTCAGCAATTGAAATTAACAAGGTACTTCGTAACACTTACATGTTACTGGGTATGACATTAGCCTTTAGTGCTGTAACTGCTGGCATTTCAATGGCGATGAACTTATCTCACATGGCTGCTCTTGTGATGACCTTAGTTGCCTTTGGTTTATTGTTTGTAGTGAACAAGCAAGCCGATAAAGCGAGTGGTATTTTTTGGATTTTTGCCTTCACAGGTTTAATGGGTGCGTCTTTAGGGCCACTTTTAAACGTATACGCGGCAATGCCAGGTGGCGCTTCTTTAATTATGCAAGCATTAGGTGGCACAGCGGTTATCTTTTTTGCTTTATCAGCCTACGCCTTAACCAGTAAAAAAGACTTCTCATTTATGGGTGGTTTTTTAATGATTGGTTTAATCGTTGTTATTGTTGCAGGTATTGCTAACATCTTCTTGCAAATTCCTGCATTGTACTTAGCAGGTCGTGCAGCGATTGTATTAATTATGTCTGGTTTAATTTTGTTCGACACTAGCCGTATTATCCACGGTGGTGAAACAAACTACATTCGTGCGACAGTATCGTTATACTTAAACATCTACAACCTGTTTGTAAGCTTATTACAACTACTAGGTGTTTTTGGTGGCGACGATTAATTTTCGCTAAAATATTCGCTATACTAGTAGCGTCGTAAAAAAGCCCCGTTTACGGGGCTTTTTTATTGGTAAATATATAACGAGATGTACAAAACAACCTAAGACTTAATCAGTTATGCCCTCTCTTGCATTTGTAGTGACAACAGCACCAACAAGCCAAAATACGGCAACGGCAATCAATATTGTGAAAGCCGCTGTACAAAATGATATCAACGTAATCGGCGTGTTTTTTTACCAACAAGGTGTACTTAACGCTGCTAAAAATTTGGCGATTCCAAATGACGAATATCAAACTAAGCAACATTGGTTACAACTTGCTAGCGAGTTTAATATTCCGCTTCATTTGTGTATTACCGCAGCGGAAAAGCGCGGTTTAACCGATGAGGTTGACGATAGTATTGAGCAAGCGTTTACGGTGTCTGGCTTAGGTGAACTTGTTACCCTGTCGAGTCAAGCGGATCGAGTAATTCAATTATGATGCAAACGGATCAACAGATGACCAAGTCTATTGCAATAGTTAATGCTAACGGGCCTCTTTCTACCAATGGCGGTAAAGATTCATTGGATGCCGCATTAATTTACGGCTCCTATGAACAGCCGGTATCCTTGTTTTTTCACGCAGATGGCGTATTTCAACTTATACAGGGAAATAACTTGTCATCGATTGAACAAAAAGATTATTTAAAAACCTTTGAGGCATTAACGTTTTACGATATCGAAAATATTTATTGTTGTGGTCAAAGTCTCGCGCAACGAGGGCTAGAGCAAGATTTTGCTATTGAAGACGTGCAAGTGGTTAATATTGATGATTTCGCAACTAAACTCGCTGAGCATCAGATTATACTAAGGTTTTAGTAACGGGTTTTAATAAAAGTTTCAAACACAAGGCTTTAACACAAACGTGTTAATCTAAATTTTATTATGAGTGTATTACATTTAGTAAGAACGTCAGGCTTTAGCGATACTAATTTTACTCAGTGTCTTGAGCTGTTACTAAAGAACGATGGCATCGCGTTAATCGACGACGGTTGTTATAACCTAGCGCACCCAGCATGGCGAGAGGCCATTTCTAAAATATCGCTTGAGCAATGTTTTTTCATTGGCACACACGCACATGCCAGAGCAATAAAGGACACCTCTGAGGCTACCAATATTGGATTGACTGAGCTCAACCAATTGTTTTTGAAATTTGATACGGTAATGACATGGCAATAACATTTAACAACAAAGAGATAGCGCTAGACAAACACGGTTACTTAGTTAATAGCGACGATTGGCAGGCTGAGTTAGCGCCAATATTGGCGGAATCAGATGGTATTGAACTAACCGAAAATCATTGGGAAGTAGTCAACTTTGTTAGAGCGTTTTACTTAAAGTACAACACTTCCCCTGCTATTCGCGCATTAACTAAAGCAATGAAAGCTGAATTTGGCGAAGAAAAAGCCAGCAGCCGATACTTGTATCGCCTATTTCCTGATGGCCCAGCAAAACAAGCGACCAAATATGCAGGCTTACCTAAGCCCGCACGTTGTATTTAGTTTTACAGATGAAAAAGACCTAAACTAGGCTTTTATATTAACGTTTTGACCAAGGGTTGGGGTTGGTGGTGTTGGTAAGGTGTTTACCACTGCCGATTCAACGAGATCAATAGCTAACTCACCAACCAGCTCTTGCTGACTTTTCTCAAGGCTTACTGCAATCAATTCATTACCAGTGGTAATTTCTCGATTAACCGCTGGTGATCCATTTATTGATAAGGTCATTGTTCGATATACTCCATTGGTTACTGCTATCTCAGTTAATATCGGCATCACGAGTAATAACATTAGACAATTTATTACCCTAAAACAAAAAAACGCTGACCTAAGTCAGCGTTTTTGTTATCAGTAACTCAACAATTACTTACCCGGTAATGTTGGTACATGGACATCAGCCATGTCGTGCATTACTTGCACTACCTGACAGCTGTAACCAAATTCGTTATCGTACCAAACGTAAAGTACAGCACGGTCACCATCAACAATCGTTGCTTGTGAATCAACAACACCTGCATAACGAGAACCAACTAAGTCAGTTGATACAATTTCGGTTGACGCTGTGTAGTCAACTTGGTTTTGTAGCGGTGAATGAAGTGAAATGTTACGCAAGTAATCGTTCAAACCTTCAGTGTCAGTCGCTTCTTTCAGGTTAAGGTTCATGATTGCCATTGAAACGTTTGGCGTAGGTACGCGAATAGCGTTACCCGTTAACAAACCTTTAAGCTCTGGAAGTGCTTTAGCAACCGCTTTAGCGGCACCAGTAGACGTAATAACCATGTTTAATGGTGCGCTGCGACCGCGACGAGGTGATTTGTGGTAGTTGTCGATAAGGTTTTGGTCATTGGTATATGAGTGAACCGTTTCAACGTGGCCATTGCGAATACCAAAGCGATCATTAACTGCTTTAAGTACCGGCGTAATAGCGTTAGTTGTACAGCTTGCCGCAGAAATGATTTTGTCTTCTGGTAAAATCATGTCGTGGTTTACGCCGTATACGATGTTTTTAATATCGCCTTTGGCGGGCGCCGTTAGTAGTACTTTATCAACACCTTTTGATTGTAAATGTTGACCAAGACCTTCTTCGTCACTCCAAATACCTGTGTTATCAACAACTAATGCGTTTTTAATACCGTATTCTGTGTAATCAATTTCAGCTGGTGATTTGGCATAAATAACTTTAATAAACGCGCCATTTGCTTTGATAACGTTGTTTTCTTCGTCGATAGTAATGCTACCGTTGAATGGACCGTGAACAGAGTCACGACGCAATAAGCTAGCACGCTTAGCTAAGTCACCGGCTTTACCTGGGCGAATAACAATCGCACGCAAGTTTAAACGTGAGCTAGGGCCAGCACGTTCGATAAGTAAACGAGCTAAAATACGACCGATACGGCCAAAGCCGTATAAAACAACGTCTTTTGCTTCTTCGTCGTCACCAGGCTTAGCAATATCGGCTAATTCTTTTTCTAAATATTGTTCAATTGATAAACCGTTAGCAGCACCGGCAAATAAATAACGGTAAGCTAATTTACCAATATCTACACGACCGTGGGCTAGGTCCATTTTGCTTAATGCTTCAACAAAAGGGTAACTTTCACGTAAACGCAATTTACTTTCTTCATGCAAAGCAACAGATTTGTGTGCTTTGATAATATCAATAGGAGATGCATTTACTAATGGCTTGCCGTAAATAGTGATCTCAATGCCTTTATTCCTAAAAAGCTGGCCAACAATAGGTTGCATGTTTTCAGCAAGAGTTTGGCGTTCTTGCCAACTCGATTGATACTGTTCCTCAAGTTGAGATGTCATTCTTTAAACCTTTTATTTCAGTCAATTAAACAGTAGTCTATAACCATAGATATTTACTATAGACTAGATAGCGTAAAGCGCGGACATTGTAATGGAACGTGAAATATTTCGCCAGCGATTACAAAAACTATTTTTAACTAAGTCATAATCAACTCATGAAAGCAAAATTTGCAATAATACCCATGCTATTTATTGGCATGTCAGGATGCGACAACGGCCCTTCAATGGCTGAAATGTGTGAATTGGACGCACAAATATGCCTCGATATTCAAGAAGATAATTGGTGTAAAAAAGAGCGTAAGGCCATGCTAATGGCAAACACCGACATGCATCTAGCAAAAGATAACTATGAAAAAGAAGGTAAAACCTATGAATTGTTGTTGTCTTTAGAGACTTATGCTGACTGTATGGGCTTAGCCTCGCAAATTGAGCACATCAAATTAAAAGAGAAAAAGACCAAACGCACTAATAATTACTTGAATGCAAAAAAACACATTGAAGAGATTTCAGAACAACACATTGACTCAGAGCACCCACTGATACTCTATTTTTTGTGGTCTCGCTATCAAAATACGACAGCACTTGAAGACTTTCTTGATATGGAAGGAAGCGTGGCATTGGAAAGCCCAGAAGCACAATTACACTTGGCTACGTATTACGCGAAAAGAGATCGTGAGAAAACCTTAAGTTTACTCTTTCACGCGCTTGAACTTTATCAGGAAGGTGACGTGGTCAACTACGAAATATTCAAATCTATCGCGACCATCTTTACCGATAAAAAAGAGTATAAACAAGCGTATATCTGGTTAAAGGTGTTAAATTTATACGCACCACAAGACCAAGAACTCAACGAAGCCAACTTGGCAAGTTATGCGCAAAGTTTTAACTTAAATGCGACTTTTCTCGATCAAGTTGCTAATAAAACACTCGAAAAAATTAATCAGGGCCAGTTTACAGCACCACGCTTCTAATTCATTTCCTTTGATAAAAAATAGACGCAGTATTATCCCCCCTAGTTCCAAACTAAAAAGCGAGTGAATTATCACTCGCTTTTTTCGTTAAATAGAAGCCAGTTATGTTGGTTCAAATGACAAACTCAGGGAATTAACACAATAGCGTTTACCCGTTGGTTTTGGCCCATCATCAAAAACATGACCTAAATGGCTGTCGCAGTGAATACACTTAATTTCGGTGCGAATCATATGGTGGCTATGATCTGCAACATAGTTTATTTGACCATCAATCGCCTGAAAAAAACTTGGCCAGCCGCAGCCTGCGTTAAACTTAGTTTCTGAACTAAACAAGGCTTGTTCACAACAAGCACAATGATAAACGCCATCTTGCCAATGATCGTTATACTTGCCGGTAAAAGGTCGTTCAGTGGCTGCTAGTCGACAAACGCGATAAGCGTCTTTCGACAATTTATCCCTGTATACTTGGTCACGTTCGCTTTGTTCTATCTTATTGGTCATATCAGCACTCTTCTCACACTTGGTTTTGGCATCAAGCTTGACTTAACTAGTAGTACCTATTTCTACGAGCTTTCTTTCATCTGTCGACCACTCAACATGATACTTTTTGCCGGTGTTTTGATCGGTTCGCTCAAAGGTGTGTGCTCCGAAGTAATCTCGCTGTCCCTGTAATAAGTTAGTGGGTAATACACCACAGCGCATCGAGTCATAGTAAGCTAACGCTGACGAAATCGCGCCAACAGGCACTCCCATCAATGTTGATTGAGCGACAGCTTTTCGCCAATTTAACTGATGTTGGTTAAGTTGACTAATAAAAAACTCATCTAACAGCAAGTTGTCTAATTCTGGGTCTCTGGTAAACGCATCGCTAATCGACTGAAGAAATGCCGCTCTAATAATACAACCTGCACGCCAGATTTTCGCGATACTGGAGAAGTTAAGTTGCCAATTGTACTCTTTGGCGGCCAAACTCATCAATTGAAAGCCTTGAGCGTAGGCACAGATTTTTGCACAGTAAATGGCGTCGTGTAACTGGTCGATAAAGGCTTGCTGACCTGCCTTGTCGATAGGCGCTAAATCACTGCCATCGAGTAATGGCTCAGCTTTTACTCTCAATGATTTAAACGAGCTAATAGAACGTGCATATACCGCTTGCGCAATAGTCGGTGCTGGGCAGCCAACCTCTAAACTACTAACCGCAGTCCAAAGACCAGTGCCCTTTTGTCCGGCTTTATCTAGGATCAAATCAACCAAAGGCGTGTCGTCATCAAGTGGTTTATGACGCAACACTTCAACTGAAATTGACATCAAATAGCTGTCTAATGGCCCTTTATTCCAGTGTTCAATAATATCGGCAATTTCGTTAGCGCTAAGTCCCAGACCTTGGCGCAGGACATGGTATGCTTCGCAGATAATCTGCATATCCGCATATTCGATGCCATTGTGTACCATTTTAACAAAGTGACCTGCCCCTGCTGGGCCGATATAATCAGCGCATGCAGAACCTTGTTCAACCGTCACTACTTGGCCAGGCGCTGTTCGTTCAATCGGCTTTCCTGTTTCGCGATCTACTTTAGCAGCTATCGCTTGCCAAATAGGCTTAATTCGCGTCCAGGCGTACGCACTGCCACTTGGCATAAGTGCCGGACCAAATCTAGCACCCACTTCACCACCTGAAACAGCTGAAGAGAAAAAGATAAAATCACTTTTGTATGTTTGCTCTCTTTCGACGGTATCTCGCCACAGACTGTTACCAGTATCAATAACAATATCATCAGGTTGAATACCAGCGCCAATTAAACTCTGACAAACTTGATCCACTGGCGCACCAGCGGGCACAGAAAGCACAATAAGATGTGGTGCTTTTAAATGAGCGAGCAATTCAGTGTAAGAAGAACACCCTATAATACGAGGCTCACCTTCACTGTACTCAAGGCGGTCTTGCTCTATTGCTTGATTGACTCGTTCCGTGCTCAAGTCAAAAACCGCTATTTTATAACCGTTATCGGCTAAATTAAGCGCAATGTTTTTGCCCATAACGCCCAAACCAATAAACCCGATATCACACAACACATCACTATTTGGCATGCCAATTTTGTCCACTTTAATTAATAGGCCTCAGGTTTAGGTAACAATGCTAAATTGGACCGTCATTGCTATTCATCTAACGCTAAGGTTTAGAAGGTCATTAATAAATTGTTTGCGCAAAGTAAGAATACTCGCTTGGGTAGTTATTTTACCACCAATCCCGTGAATCGCTCCAGAAGAAATACCATTAAAGACAAAATAAAGTAATTAAACATCAAATCGTTGTTTTTGATCAAAAATAGTCAACAGAAATCGCAATAAAACTTGAAAAAATCTCAAAACGATGTAATTTTACTACATAATTATTTTATGCGTATACTTTAAGGTGTTTGCAATGACTACAAAAATAGGTATCAATGGCTTTGGCCGTATTGGTCGTTTCGTATTTCGCGCGGCTATGATGCGCAACGACGTCGAGGTCGTTGGCATTAACGATTTAATCGACGTTGATTATATGGTATATATGCTCAAGTATGACTCAACTCATGGTAGGTTCAATGGTTCTGTTGAAGTTGTAGATGGCAACTTAGTCGTTAATAATCGAGTTATTAGAGTAACGGCAGAACGCGATCCAGCCATGTTAAACTGGTCATCGATCAATGCTGAAGTTGTTGTTGAATCTACCGGCTTATTCTTGACTGATGAGAGTGCGCGCAAGCATATCGAAGCAGGTGCGAAAAAAGTCGTGATGTCTGCACCATCAAAAGACGACACGCCAATGTTTGTTTGTGGTGTTAACCACACTGATTACGTTGGTCAAGACATTGTATCGAATGCGTCATGCACAACCAATTGCCTAGCTCCTATCGCTAAAGTCCTTAATGATAACTTTGGTATCAAAGATGGTTTAATGACAACTGTTCACGCAACAACAGCTACGCAAAAAACGGTAGATGGCCCGTCGGCAAAAGACTGGCGCGGTGGCCGAGGTGCAGGACAAAACATTATTCCTTCATCAACTGGTGCAGCTAAAGCGGTTGGTAAGGTAATTCCTGCTCTAAACGGTAAGTTGACGGGTATGGCATTTCGCGTCCCTACCCCTAATGTTTCAGTGGTAGACTTAACGGTTAACCTAGAAAAACCAACAAGTTATGATGAGATTTGCCAAGCAATGAAAAACGCGGCTAACGGCGAATTAAAAGGTATTTTGGGTTATACCGAAGACCAAGTCGTATCAAATGACTTTGTTGGTGAAACTTGTACATCAGTTTTCGATGCCGGTGCAGGTATCGCATTGACTGATACTTTTGTTAAAGTAGTCGCTTGGTATGATAACGAAATCGGTTATTCTAATAAGGTGCTTGATCTGGTTGCTTACATCAGTAACGAGCAAACGAATGGCTTTCTAAAATCAGCATAAAGCTGAATAAACCAATATAAATTTTGGTAATTTTACAACAAACGGGCTTGATGCCCGTTTTTTTATTGCCCCATTAAGCTGTACTATTTACTTAAAAAAGAAGTACGCATTTTTGTTTAAAGAGCCTAGCAAAAGAAAATGTTGGTGCTATCCATATTAGGTAATTTATATCGATTGGTATGATTAACCACAATAAAAAAGCCAGCATAGTGCTGGCTTTGATGACTCAGTTAAAATGATATAACAATTAAGCCCTGACGTGGGCAAGTGCTGATTGCGCTAGTTTAGTAATTTCTTGCCAGTTTTGCTCTTTGACAATTTTATCAGTCACTAACCAAGAACCGCCACAACAAGCAACATTGTTCAAGGCAAGGTAATCATTAACATTGTTAAGATTGATACCACCAGTCGGACAAAATTTTATGTCGGGAAATGGACCACCTATCGATTGAATCGCTTTTACACCACCTGATGCTTCTGCTGGGAAGAACTTCAAATGGTCATAGCCATAATCAATCGCATCCATAAGCTCTGAAATTGAAGAAATCCCCGGAATCAACGCAATATCACTGTCGTTGCCCGCTTTTAGTAAATCTTTAGTCAGTCCAGGACTAATTGCGAACGTTGCACCAGCATCATAAGATCTTTGTAACATTTCGCGGTTAGTGACGGTGCCTGAGCCAACAATAGCTTCCGGTATGTGCTTCGCAATGGTGCTAATCGCTTCAAGCGCGACTGGCGTGCGCAACGTCACTTCTAATACCTTAACGCCTGCTTCGACCAATGATTCAGCAATTGGTAGTGCGTGCTCCAATTCGTTTATCACTAGTACAGGCACGATTGGCCCGGTGTTAAAAAGTTGCTCTGGAGATATTTGCCAATTTTTATTCACTTTCGTTACTCCCTAGTGATGTTTCGGTCGCATTGTGTTGACTGAGGTAAGCTGAGGCGCCAATGAGGCCAGGATGTGACTCAGTAATCACGAATGTTGCAATATTTTCATTTAAACTTGTCATGCGGCCTTTTTGTTCAAACCTTGCTCTAAAGTCGCTTTCGGCTAAAAATGCGACAAACCTAGGTACAATACCGCCGGCGATATAGACACCACCACTGCTGCCTAGTGTTAACGCCAAGTTGCCAGCGAAACTGCCAAGTACGCGACAAAATTGCGCAAGAGTTTCAACACATAGCGGGCATACATCGGCTAACGCCAATTCTGAAATTTCATGCGCAGAACGGGCGGGTAATTGTGCGTTTTTAATGTGGTTAAGCGCTTGATAAATTTGCTCCAGTCCCAAACCAGACAAGAGCTGTTCGTATGAGACATGATCGTATTTAGTCAATAAATACTGGAGTATTTCAATTTCCTGACTATCGATTGGTGCAAAATCGGTATGACCGCCCTCACCGTCAATGTCAGACCAACCATTTTCATGTGGAATCAAGCCGGCGACACCTAATCCCGTGCCGGGGCCACAAATGGCAATAGGTTGATTCTCAAAAGCTTCGCCCTGACCAATTTTTACTTTGTGTTGTGCGGTTAACTTTGGCATTGCAAACGCTATTGCTGTGTAGTCATTAATGACGATGAGCTTGTTCAACTTGAGTTCATTAGCTAACGCTTGCTTAGAAAATTGCCAAGGCAAATTAGTCATTGAAATCAAATCGTCGCCAACAGGACACGCTATTGCGAGACAAGCATTGATTTTGGCGCCATTAAGCGCTTGTTGATCAATATAGTGCTGTAAAACATCAGCAAGGGTGTCAAATTTTGCACAAGCGAAAACAGAGACATTGTCAATTTCACCGTGTTGATCTACTAAACCAATGCGAATATTGGTGCCGCCGATATCGGCAACTAAATTTTTAATGATGGCGTGATCATTAAGCATTTACTTAGCCCTCAGCCTTAACATCAAACAATGAGCACGCACCTGTGTCGGCAGTACTTAGGTTGTTGCGCATAAAGCCAAACAACTCTCGCCCCATGCCTTCATGATGACCATTGACTTGGAACTGAGCGAGTTCTCGGTTGGCCAGCTCTTGTTCATCAACCATTAAGGTTAACATGCCGTTGTCAGCATCGACCTCAATCATGTCACCATCTCTGACTTTGGCAATTAAGCCACCGTCAACTGCTTCAGGGCATAAGTGAATGGCTGCAGGCACTTTACCCGAGGCGCCAGACATACGACCATCAGTGACGAGTGCTACTTTAAAGCCTTTGTCTTGGAGCACACCAAGTGGCGGCGTTAATTTGTGTAGCTCTGGCATACCGCGTGCTTTAGGGCCTTGAAAACGCACAACTGCGACAAAGTCTTTTTCTAATTCACCCGCCTTAAATGCTGCTTCTAAATCGTGCTGATCTTCAAAGACAACTGCAGGCGCAGTAATATTGCTAGCACCATCGCGCAGCGACGAAGTTTTTAATACTGAAGTGCCTAAATTACCTTTAAGTACTTTTAATCCACCATCTGGTTTAAACGGGTTGGCAACACTGGCGATAACTTCATCGTCACCTGACTCAGTTGCACCATCAATCCATTTGAGTTCACCATTTTCAAGCACTGGTTGTTGGGTATAACGACTCAAACCTCGGCCACAAATGGTTTCGACATCTTCGTGTAGTAAACCGGCAGCTAACAATTCTCTGAACATTAGTGCCATACCACCAGCTTGATGGAAATGGTTAACATCAGCATGGCCATTTGGATAAATGCGAGCGATAAGCGGTACTGCGCCAGAAATATCGTTGAAGTCTTGGAAATCAATAATAATGCCTGCTGCTCTTGCAAAGGCAATAATATGCATAGTTAAGTTAGTTGAACCACCTGTTGCAACAAGGGCAACAATCGCATTAACAATAGAACGTTCATCGATCATGCGACCAACAGGCATGTAGTTGCCAGACTGCTGGGTTAAACGAGTAACTTGACGAGCAGCAGCGCGAGTTAACTCTTCTCGCAATTGACCGTTTGGCGGTACAAACGAAGCACCTGGTAGATGTAAGCCCATCACCTCGACCACTAACTGATTAGAGTTTGCCGTACCAAAGAAAGTACAAGTACCTGGTGAGTGATAAGAGGCAGATTCAGCAGCTAGTAATTCTTCTTTACCTACTTCGCCCTTGGCAAATTGCTGACGAACACGCGCTTTTTCTTTGTTGGGAATACCAGACGGCATTGGCCCTGCTGGAACAAACACAGTTGGTAAGTGGCCAAAAGTCATGGTTGCAATTAATAAGCCCGGGACAATCTTGTCACAAATGCCAAGCATTAGCGCGCCATCGAACATATTATGAGATAGTGCAACAGCGGTAGACATTGCAATAACATCTCGGCTCATCAGGCTTAAGTCCATGCCTGGTTGGCCTTGTGTAACGCCGTCACACATTGCAGGAACACCACCTGCAAATTGGGCTACACCACCTGTTTTGCGAACTTCATCTTTAATAATAGGTGGATAAGTTTCATAAGGCTGATGCGCTGACAACATATCGTTATACGCTGATACAATTGCTATATCAGAGTGATTAAGTTGTTTTAATACGCTTTTGTCAGATTTACCACAAGCAGCGAAGCCATGAGCTAAATTGCCGCAAGACAAATTTGCGCGGTGCACAGTTTCTGACTTTTCGCATTCAATTTTCGCCAAATATGCTTCGCGAGTTGGTCTACTGCGCTCGATAATTCGGTCGGTAATTGCCTGAATTGTTTTGTTCATCGCTCTTTCTCTTAAACTATTCTGTAATCAAGATGTCGTCTTTGCGACATTACTGCGCCCAATAAATATCAAGCTCATTTGATGGATGATGTAAAAAGGCGCTTATTGGCATTTTTTTGTTATCACGGTTAGCAATTGCTTGTTCTAGTACAGTCTTTTTACTGTCTCCACAAATGTGCAACACGGTTTTACCCGCTTGCTGAAGCGCATCAAAACTAAACGAAATACGTTGATGTGGCGCTGTAGTCGGCTCAACTTTTAACACTGCAGCCGTAGTCGACAGCCCTTGCTCTATCTCTGTACTGCACGGGAATAAAGATGCAGTGTGGCCATCTTCACCCATCCCTAAAATAAGGACATCAAATGGCAATAATGACTCTACCGCTTCTCTGTGAATTGACTCGAGTGTTTGTTCCGTTAATTCGCCATCACGCTTTAATTGAAAAAACTGCGCTGCTTGAGCATTGTTTTGTAACAACGCTTCATGTACTAGTCTGGTGTTACTTGCCTGGTCGGCAAACTCAACCCAACGTTCATCTGCCAGTGTCACGGTAATTTTATGCCAAGCTAAGTCATAATTAGACAAGGCTTGAAAAAAGCCTTTTGGCGTAGAGCCACCTGAGACAGCGATACTAGCTCGGCCTTTCTCGCTAATTGCTTTGCTTAATGTTTCTGCCACTTCTGCGGCCAAGCGCTGATCGATTTCAGTGCGACTATCAAATTCATTTAATTGGTACATCTTATTGCCTTTTACTCAACCCACTGGCGATCATCACGCGCGATTAGTGAAATAGATGAAACAGGTCCCCAAGAGCCAGCAGCGTATGGCTTAGGCTTTTCGTTAGTACCTTGCCAAGCATTAATAATGCTATCAGCCCACACCCATGCCGCTTCTACTTCATCACGGCGTACAAACCACGATTGATTGCCATTGATAACTTCAAGCATCAGTCGCTCATAAGCGTCAACTACTCGTTCATTTCCGTAGGTTTCAGAAAAGCTCAAGTCAAGCTTGTTTTCGTGAATATTGATTTGTGAGGCGATACCTGGGATTTTGTTCATTACCTGTAATTCAACGCCTTCGTCTGGCTGCAAACGAATCGTTAATTTGTTACTCGGTAAATCGACATAGCTGTCTTTAAAAATATTGTGAGGTTGTTGTTTAAAGTGAATAACAATCTCACTGTGCTTACACGGCATACGTTTACCTGTGCGCAAGTAAAACGGCACGCCAGTCCAGCGCCAGTTGTCTATTTCTGCCTTAATTGCAACAAAGGTTTCAGTATTACTGTGTTTGTTGGCATCGTCTTCTTGTAAGTAGCCCGGCACGGCTGCACCAGCTAAAAAACCTTCGGTATATTGGCCGCGTACCGTTTTTTCATTGACGTTGTGACGTGTAATTGGTCGCAGTGCTTTCAGTACTTTAAGCTTTTCATCTCGAATACAATCAGCGTCAAAAGCCGCAGGTGGTTCCATTGCAAGCAATGACAAAATTTGCAATAAGTGGTTTTGTACCATATCGCGCATTTGTCCGGCTTCGTCATAAAAGCCCCAGCGTCCTTCAATACCAACACTTTCAGCTACGGTAATTTGGACGTGATCAATACAGTTGCGATCCCAGTTGTTGGTAAATAATAAGTTAGCAAATCTAAGTACTAATAGGTTAAGTACCGTTTCCTTACCTAAATAGTGGTCAATGCGGTAAATTTGATTTTCAGCAAAATAACGAGAGACTTGATCGTTAATCACTTTAGAAGAAGCTAAACAGTGACCAATTGGCTTTTCCATAACAACGCGATCTGCCGCGGTAATCAGCTTAGCGTTGTCTAAGCCCTGACAAATGTCACCGTAAATAGCTGGTGGTGTCGAGAAATAATAAACGCGTGTTTCGTTACCGCCGTTGAGCGTATTGGCTAAATTGTCGTAACTTTTGATCTCTTTAAAATCGAGCGATTGATACACCACACGTGATAAAAATCGTTCAACAACAGCAGGCTCAAGCTCGTGCTTAACAAACTTAGCCAAGTTTTCAGATATCGCTTGTTTGCACTCTTCTAGTGAAAAATCTTGACGGGCAACGCCGACAATACGCGTGTTTTCATGCAATAAGCCAGCTAGGTCAAGATGATATAACGCAGGAAATAGCTTACGTCGCGCTAAGTCGCCCAAGGCGCCAAACAAAACAATATCACTAGCAGATTCAGGTGTAACTGTTTTCATTAGTCATTCTCAATGTATCGGTACTAAGATTAACAATCTTCGATATTTAATTTTTTACTATGTGATGCGAGCCAAACTATGATGTTACTTAGGTACAGCAATCACCATATAACTGCTTACCCTCTTGATACACTGCTGTATCAGCCCTATCACACTGTAAATAAACTACAGGTTGGCGATAATTTATCGTCAATTCGCACCGCAGTAAAGCTGTTTTTGTAATTTTATTACAAATCATTCGTTTGTGCTAGTTTGATCAACAAAAACAACCTGCCCTAACAAAAAATAAACGGCGTATCGCGATTAAAGATTTGCTTATTTGCCTAAAGATGTTTTATATTAGCGCCAAATTGTAATAAAATTCCATTTTAAGCTATTTCAGCTAGAAAATTTATTACACCAATAGTTAGTCAGGACCAATATACGATGAATATTTTGGAAAAAATTGCCAACGAATTAGATACTTTTAGTAAATCTGAGCGCAAAGTCGCTGAAGTAATTTTGGCATCGCCTGGCACTATTATTCACGCAAGTATTGCCGCGTTAGCAAAACAAGCAAATATAAGTGAACCAACAGTAAACCGCTTCTGTCGCCGATTAGACACTAAAGGTTACCCAGACTTTAAACTTCACTTAGCACAAAGCCTAGCCAACGGTACACCTTACGTTAATCGTCACGTTGATGAAAATGACAGCGCCCAAGAATATACAGCGAAGATTTTTGAATCGACAATGGCGAATCTTGAACTTGCCCGTAAAAGTTTAGACCCACAATTGATCAACCGTTCAGTTGATATCCTCACCCAAGCTAATCAAATCTCTTTCTTTGGCCTTGGTGCTTCAGCTATTGTCGCTCACGATGCTCAAAACAAGTTTTTCCGTTTTAACGTGCCGGTTGTTTATTTCGACGATATTTTGATGCAGCGCATGAGTGCGATAAACAGTAAACAAGGCGATGTAGTTGTTGTTATCTCTCATACTGGCCGAACAAAGTCACTGGTTGATGTGGCCAGTCTTGCAAAAGAAAACGACGCTATTGTTATTGGTATTACTACGGAAGGCACGCCACTGGCAAAAGAGTGTAATATTGTACTATCGCTCGACGTTGCCGAAGACACCGACCTTTATATGCCAATGGCTTCTCGTATTGCGCAATTAACGCTAATTGATATTCTTGCCACCGGCTTCACACTGCGCCGTGGCACCAAGTTTAGAGATAACCTCAAAAAGGTCAAAGACAGCTTGCGTAGCTCTCGTTTTGAACGCAAAGAATAATCCCACGATTTACGACGTGCAAAACGTCGACAAAGACAAATTAAAATACAACTGACACCGATAAATAAGGTCAATGTCATTTAAACTTCATGAAAGTTTATTACATTGACCGCAAAATTTATTATTCATTTGACGCTAATTTTTACAATAAGGTAATCGTTAACATGCCAAGAAGAACCAAAATAGTTGCAACGCTAGGTCCTGCAACTGATGATAGAGATATTTTAAAACAAGTACTCGCCGCTGGCGTCAACGTTGTTAGGCTTAACTTCTCTCACGGCAGCCCTGAAGATCATATCAATCGTGCAAAATTAGTCCGTGAAATCGCTCAAGAGCTGGGTATTTACGTGGGTATTTTAGGCGATTTACAAGGTCCTAAAATCCGTGTTTCTACCTTTAAAGATGGTCCAATCAAATTAGCAGTTGGCGATAAGTTCGAACTTGATGCACTACTTGAGAAAGGCCAAGGCAATCAAGAAAAAGTTGGCATTGACTACAAAGAATTACCAACTGACGTCAGTAAAGGCGATATCTTGCTACTTGATGATGGCCGCGTCCAATTGCAAGTAGACAGTACGACTAATACTTCAGTATTTACCACTGTCACAGTGGGTGGCCCACTTTCAAATAACAAAGGCATTAACCGAAAAGGCGGTGGTTTGTCTGCAGCAGCGCTAACAGATAAAGATAAGCGCGACATCAAGCTTGCAGCAGAAATTAATACCGACTTTTTAGCCGTTTCTTTCCCGCGTGATGCCGCCGATATGCGCGAAGCCCGTTTACTTGCTCAAGAAGCTGGTTGTAACGCTCGTTTAGTGGCAAAAGTTGAACGCGCAGAAGCAGTCAGTGACAACAAAACACTCGATGATATCATTTTAGCTTCTGACGTTGTTATGGTTGCTCGTGGCGACCTTGGTGTTGAAATTGGCGATCCAGAACTTGTCGGTACACAAAAGCATTTAATTGCCCGATCTCGTCAATTAAACCGTGCTGTCATCACTGCGACTCAAATGATGGAATCAATGATCAGCCAACCTATGCCAACACGCGCAGAAGTGATGGACGTTGCTAATGCGGTACTAGACGGCACCGATGCGGTAATGCTTTCAGCAGAAACCGCGGCTGGTGACTACCCGGTAGAGACAGTTCAAGCAATGGCTAACGTCTGTATTGGTGCTGAGAAACATCGTTCAGTAAATATCTCAAAGCACCGTGTTGAGTTAATGTTTGAAGAGATTTCTGAAACCATCGCCTTATCAGCCATGTATGCCGCTAACCATTTAGAAGGTGTTAAAGCGATTATCGCGTTAACTGAATCGGGTCAAACCAGTAAAATTATGTCGCGTATTACCTCTGGCTTACCGATTTACTCTTTGTCACGCCATACTAAAACTCTTACTAAAACAGCAATTTATCGTGGTGTTTACCCTACTTTCTTTGATTCAACGGACATCGATGATGAGAATTTAGCTACCGCTGTGCTTAGCCATGTTGCTAAAGCCGCTAAATTAAGTGTTGATGATAAAGTTATTTTCACACACGGTGATAATATGGAAACCGTAGGTGCAACCAACACGTTGAAAGTGCTAAAAGTTACTAAGCAAAACCTTCGTTAATTATTGCTTTTATTCAATATAACGAATGATTGAGAAGCCGTCGGCCAATACCGACGGCTTTTTTGTTTGCCAAGCGTTGTCAACATTCGAAAATCAGTATCCGATAAATTGAACAAATAATCAGACCAGTTGAATTGGTTAAATAATCACATAACGGTAGAGTGTAATAAAACGATAAAAACAATAACAAGGTTTGCTTATGACCCAGCCAACGAAACTCTACGCCACTGTGATTGCCAGTATGTTTGCCCTACAGCCAATTTGTTCAATGGCAAAATCGAGCAAAGCGCCATACGATGTCTTTCAGCCTCAACGAGAGATGATTCACCTTGGCGTCCAGGCGGTACTTACCTGTAACGGACTATTCACATCAAACCGCACCATCGCACAAATTAATCAACAAGAACTTAAATATATTCCGGGTAAGTTTGGCGTTGAGCCGTCAAAACTGGTTGAAATTAACCACGAGGTAAAAGGGGTTGCTGTCAGTAATAAGCACGGCACAACAATACGAGCAATTTATCGCGATGGCATCGGCTGTATAATCTTACGTCCTGACCAAGGCTTTAACGTTGCCAGTTCACTACCAAGCATTAAGCTGACAAAAGCACCTGAAAACTATGAAAATATTGATTGGCCATTGGGTGAAGCGACAACTCCGTATAAATTTAAATCGACTACACAAAAAGCCGCAATAAACGATGTTGCCAACTGGGCTTTTAATAGGCCAACTAAAGAGCAAGATACCCTCAGTTTACTTATTGTCCATCGCGGTCAGATTATGCTGGAACGTTATGCACAGGGTATCAACCGTGACACTAAGACGAGAACATGGAGCACGGCAAAAAGTATTTTTGCGACCTTAGCGGGTATTAAAGTTGACAGAAAAGAGCTGTCGGTGACAGATTCTCTCAATCTAGATTGGTCGCCAAACATCAAAAACTCGGCATCAGATCCTCGTCACAAGATAACGCTAGGCGATACCTTACAGATGTCATCGGGTCTATATCCAATTGATAGTTTTAATATGGAATATGCCAATGGTTCTGGATTGTCTTACTGGGCGGGCGAAAGCTCTGCTGCTGGTGCAGTTAATCGTGGCCTAGTACGCGAACCCGGTACATTCTGGGATTACGAAAACTACGACACCCTACTTGCGACCATGTCATTCAAAAAAACCTTTAGTTCCGTTGAAGATTACCACTTGTTTCCATCTCAGGAGCTGTTTAATAAACTGGGCATGTACAACACGGTAGTCAGTACTGATCAATACGGCGATTTTATTTTCAGTAGCCAAATGTACACAAACGCCCGTGATCTTGCGCGTTTTGGTATGTTGTACGCCAATGGTGGTAAGTGGTTTGGCGAACAGATTATTTCACCACAATGGATAGAATATTCGACCACACCAGCGCCAGCATCGGCTGCACGTGGCTATGATTACGGTGCCCAGTGGTGGCTCAGAAAATCTGATAAAAACAACGGTCCAGCCAAGGCCTACACCACTCGAGGTAACCGAGGCCAGTATGTCGTTGTTATTCCTGAGCACGAGCTGGTAATTGTTCGCCGCGGCCTCGATTATGGCAGACAAGGCTTCGATCCATGGCAACTCGCCGACCGCGTGGTTGATGCGTTAAACAACTAACATCAATATCTGAAATCAAGAGATTTATCACAGCATACAAAAAGCCCGCATACGCGGGCTTTTTTCATCAATGACTTACTAATAAATGTACTAAAGTGTACCAATCACGCTAACTGTTGCATTGAATGGCGCACCAACGGTAACTTGATGACTAGAATGGGCATTAGGAAAATACAACTTATCAAACAAGTTTTCGACATTTAACTGCACTCTTAACTTTGGTGAAATATCGTAGTAAGCCGAAGCATCAAAGCGCGTATAGCTTGGCAGTGTTCTGGTATTGCCATTGTCAATAAAGCTCTCGTCTTGGTAAGTCAAACCTAACCCAACGCCAAACTTTTCGTTAACTTGATAGTTGTTCCAAACCGAGAAAGTGTTTTCAGGCAATTCACGTGGTGTACGGCCGGTGTCTTCGAAATCGCCATCGAGATTACTGTAATTTGCCGTTACAAACCACGCTTCGGTGACTTGTCCCGCTAGCTGTAACTCAAAACCAGAAAATTCCGAGTTAACAATAATGAAACGCTCTGCGTTATTGTCTTCTAATTCTGGAGAGGTTTTTTCGTTATCAAAAACAGCAGCAGTAAAGCTCATACCTTCAGCAAAATCCCACTTGATACCAATTTCTTGGTTTTCAAAAACGTCGGGATCAAGTCGGTTATTGTCACCATTGATGTTGGCAAATTGCTCACCACTGCGAGGTAAAAATGATTCGCTATAGCTAGCGTAAATCGAAATGTTCTCTTGAGGTTTGTAGATGATACCTGCGCGCGGAGAAACTTCCTCGTCAACACGTGCTCTTTGCTCTGAATTGGCCGCGTTAAAAACATCAATATCAAAGCGATCGAAACGAGCACCTAGTACAACATCTAAGTTTTCTGAAATCTCAATTTCGTCTTGAATGTATAGCGATGTCACTTGTAAATCGACTCGTGTGTCATCGTTCAAGTCTGTAAAGCCTGTTGTCACCGCTTGACCACTGGAATTAACTCCCGCTAAGCCTCTAAAATTGAGTGGACGAGAAATACTGAAGTTCTCAGTATCATCGCCGTTCGAACTGAACTCCGGATTAAAGCGATTTTGATCAGAAGATGTATCGATATATTCCGCACCAAAAATAACTGTATGACCAAGGCCACCGGTTTGGAATTCACCAACAAGGTTACCGGATAAAATTAAATTTTCACGCTCCGTCGTATCAATATAGCCATCAAGGGTTACTTGATTAGGCGTATTTATTTGATCATAAGCACTGGCGAAGAAGTTAGCGTAAACCTTGTCGTAATCACCATAAAAGACATTGAAGTTGCCCTTTAGGTTTTCGTTAAAGCGATGCTCTAAATTAGTTCTAAAAACATGAGCTTCTAAGTCATTAAAGTTATTTTCAGGATCGCCAAAAACGATATTTCTGAATGCTTCAACTGGACGTCCGTCTGCCCCAGTGGGAATACCGCGATCGATAAAGCGTTCGTGATTAATGTATTCGTATGAAATATCTAATATTGTGTCATCAGCTAGTTCAAAACGCGCTGTCGGATTGAAGCCGTAGCGGTCACCATCAAAGAAGTCTCGGTAACCTTCTAGGTGCTCGTACATAGCATTTAGACGAAATGCTGAAATATCGCTGGTCGACAAATTAAGATCAATTTCTGTGTTGTAACCACCAAAAGAGTTCACTGACGCTTTGTAGTTAGTAAAATCAGCATCTAGGTCTGCTTTTTTTGACACGCGATTGAGAATACCACCTGTACCACCTCGGCCAAATAGTAAAGCGTTAGGTCCACGAAGGATCTCAACTTGTTCAATATTGTACAATGAACGATAGTACTGCACGTCGTCGCGATTACCATCGATGTAAAAATCGGCGGTTGAGCGCACACCGCGAAAAACAACGGCATCGCGATGGCCTTCACCCTGTGAGGTATTTACGCCAGGGGTATAGTCAATAATATCGCCAATACTATTAATGCCACGAGCGGTAATTTCATCGGCAGTAATAATCGATAAACTCTGTGGTACATCGATAATTGGAGTTGGTGATTTAACTGAATTTGATTCGTTAACTGATAGATACTTTCCTTGAACGACAATTCTTTCCACTTCTTCATTGTTTTCGGCAACTACTGAGTTGCTTAGTGCAACTGCGATGGCAAGTGCAGATAGTTTCAACTTCACTTAAATTATCTCCCAAAATAACCTAATAATTTTATCGATGTTTATTTAATAAGGTGGTTGTTAATTATGTGTAGATTAATAACCTAAAAACCACAACAAAACATGACAATGTTGCGAATCATTTTTATTTACGTAGATAATAGCAACTAGTCCAAAATCAACAAAAATAATTTATAGTACAGTTAGCAATAAAATATAAGGAATTCGACAAATTTTTACATAACAAGATTTGTTGTTATAAAAACAATCATTGTCTTAGGTCTTAAATAAACGGTTACCTAATTTAAGGATAATAGCGAAGCTGGAATTGAGGTTACGCCCAAGACAACCCTTTCGGTAACGGGTAATCACTGTATTCAATATGAATAACACGCCGGTGCTTTGGTTTACTTGCTTTGCTCGATGAATGCACAAGCAGTGGCCGCATAACCAGTAAATCCCCTGCTCTAAGTTGACAAAATACTGGCTCTGCTTGTTTGGTTAATTCTGCTAACGCTGTTTGCTTGATAATACCGAGGTTATGACTGGCTGGAATAACTTTTAGGCAGCCGTTTTGTTGGTCTAAGTCATCTAAGTGCAGCCTAAAGGTGATCATATTGTTTAATACGGTTAACGCTGGTTGAACGTGATGAACCTGGTCTTTAATTGTCCATGGCCCCCAGCCATCAATGGCTACTTTATTGCTAACCGCTACCGTTTTATCTTGGTGCCAACTAACTAACCAATTGCTATTTGGTGTTTTATCAAAAACGATCACTCTGACGACTTTAGGAGTTCCCGTTAAGTACGTTTGAGCTTTATCAATAAAGTGGTCGCTATTAACCAGTTGACTTATCTGGGCAAGTTTCTTATCTGCGTTTCGAACCCCTGTTTTAGGCATTGTCTTAGCAAATTTTTCTAGCTCTTCAATAACGCCGTCTACAATTGAGCGCTTAACAAAGTTTTTGTGAAATTCGAAACCGTTAATATCGATAGACAAGACAAGCGTTCCTTTTAAAACCGAGAAACTAGTCGTTAATGAATAGTTTAATAGATGGCCATTTCGCGAGCCGCTCTTGCTCGGTCAATATCATCAACTGAGCGAACATTTTTAATTTGATCGATATAAGCTTGAGGCAAATTTGATTGCTCGGCGCCAAAGGCAACATGATGTTTGTACCAATGATAAGGCGCTATATCAGGAGTAACGTCTGACGAATAATAAAGACTTGCGACAAGCGCTTGCTCGCTATCGTTATAGACAGTAACAGTCTTTTCATAGTAATCGACGCCAAGCCCTTCAGCGGCGTCTAGAATATACTTTTCATTTGGACAAAACTCAAAAACAGCGCCGTATACGATATCACGTTCATCATCAGTAAAATAAGCGTCGCATTTAGCTGAACCATCTTGCCCTAGCTTGTGAAAGCGCAATGCGTGTTTGGGCAGATAGTAGTTGCCCAAATAGCGAGCACTAGGTACGCGCTGCTGTATTCTGGGCTCAGACATATTTGAGCCGTATGCGAAATAAATGATTGGTGATCTTGTTTCTACGTTTTGCTTCATATTGTTAATCTTGTTAACTGCTCGTTGATTATCAGACCTAGCCAATGAACTTAAAACATTGACTCGTCACTAGTCAACGAATCAGTCTTTTTGTGCTAATTCGTTGAGATCTTCAATTAAATTATCAAGTTTTCGGTTGAATGTCTTTTTCTGTTTTTCGGTCAGCGTTTGAGTAAAATCAAAAAATAACTTATTAAACACGCCTTGATTGTGGTCCAGTTTGGCGATGTGCTCTGAACTTCTCAATTTATCATTATCGAGGATTAAAGCCTTAAACTGGCGACGGTATTCATCAACCAAGATATCTGGCCCCAAAACTTGCTTAAACTCAACTAACCAAAGATCGCGATAGGCTAGCCAATCATCATAGCTTGATTTGAACTCGGTAACGCGTTCAGCAATAAGCTGTTTTTGTTGCTTGTTTAAGCGACCAAACCATTTTTTAAACTGCTTACTTTGATCTTTTGCACGCTCTTTATTTCGTTCATCAAGCGTCAGTTGTTTGCGATCATCTCTAAGTTCTTGGTTTTCCTCTTCAATCAGCTCGACCATTTCACTGCGTTGCTCTTGATCAAGCATGTTAGTTAAACGGGCAAGTTCGGGCTCGACTTTAGTTGCTGTCGTTAACCAATGGCTGCGCACTCGTGTAAAATGCTGTTCAATGTCAGCTTCAGTCAGCGTTTGTGCCACCACACTTTGCTTTAATTCACTAAGCTGCTCGGCATACAAGGTTAACTGGGTTTTGCGATGCCAAAGATGCAATAGTTCAAAACTCTCGTCGAAGGCTTTTTCTTGCTCTTTGGTCAAATCAACATAGTCGTCCAAATACCAGCCAACCCACCAGTCGAGATTGTTATAAATAAAGCTGATACTACAACCAGAGAGCACTAAACACGACAGTGCAATGAGTAGCTTTTGTTTTGCTCCTTTAAAGCAAGCTACAACCCTTTTATTTCCAATGGCAAACATATAACGCCTTATTTTTTATTATTTAATGTTATTAAACGGTATACTAACAAGTATAGTTTTACCGACTTGCAACTTTGTGCAACAAAATATGACTAATAAAATCAGTAATCTAGCCATATTAACCAGTGGCGGTGATGCCCCTGGGATGAATGCTGCGATTCGAGCGGTTGTTCTGGCCGCGGAACATTACCAATTATCTGTAATGGGTATTAGCCACGGCTACAACGGCTTGATTAATCAAGAAATAAGACCGTTAACTAAGCAAGATGTTCACAACATTATTCATCAAGGTGGCACTATTTTAAAAAGTGCTCGCTGTCGGGAAATGATGACAGAGCAAGGGGTTAAGCAAGCGGCGAGTACGCTTCACAAAAACAATATTGACGCTTTAGTGGTCATTGGCGGCGATGGCTCGTTTAAAGGCTTATTGGCCCTGCAAGAGCACTGGCAAGGCCAAGTGATCGGCCTCCCCGGTACTATCGACAATGATTTAGATGGCACAGACCACACGATTGGCTTTGCTACTGCCGTTGATACGGCAATCCACGCTATTGATAAAATTCGCGATACCGCGGATGCTTTTGAACGGGTATTTATTGTTGAGCTGATGGGTCGACACAGTGGCCATATCACCTTTAACGTTGGCCTAGCCTGCGCCGCAGAGCAAATATTATCTTTTGAAAACACTCCTCAGGGCCGCGCTAAAGCAATCGCCACTGAGTTAGCAGAAGAAATTAAGCTGGCACAAAAATACGATCAGTCCAGTTACATTATCTGTGTTGCTGAAAACCTCATTGAAGGCGGTGCAACGGCGCTGGCGACCAGCCTACAACAAGATTTTGGGATTGACGCAACCGCTTGTATTTTAGGCTACATCCAGCGGGGTGGCTCGCCTGTCGCGAAAGATCGCATTATGGCAAGCAAAATGGGCGTTGCTGCTGTTGAATGGTTATTGGCTGGTAAAACAAATTTGATGATCGGGGAACAAAACCAAACCATGGCGGAAGTCCCTTTACTTAAAGCTATTGCTCATCAAAAAACTGTGGCGAATAACTTGATCTGCACTCAGAGTAACATTTTCTCATTCGCCCAAGAACAATGATTAAACCCAATGACTGCGTTAATCAATAAATTGGTGATCGGGTATAAATAATATTATTTAAATAAGTTCAACAAGCTAAGCGCAAACCAGCTGTTTAACTTTGTCTTTATAGCTGCGACTGACTTTTAGCTCTTTGCCGTTAAGCATCACTAAATAATACTCGCCGTTGAGTTGACTACAGAACTTGTCGATATAGTGTTTATTGACAATAACCGAGCGGTGACAACGAATAAACATGCGCGGATCCAAAATGGCTTCAAGCTCTTTCATGGTTTTGCGCAAAATATGGGTGCCTTTTTCGGTGTGAACACACATATAGTCACCTGCGGCATCAATCCACATAATATTTTTCACTGGCACCCTACTGACTTCGCCAGCATCTTTAATCGCTAAAATATCAGAATAGTGTTGCAGACTGACGGACTCGTTGTTATCAAGTTCATTTAAAATCTGTTCGCTGTCGTTACCCGTCACTTCACTAACCAGTTTTACTAATTGCGCTTTGTGCTGATTTGCCGCTTTATCGGCTAGGTGCTGATGAATACGCAACATTGCTTGTGCTAAGCGCTGTTCGTCGGCTGGCTTCATCAAATAATCTAAGGCGTGGACTTCAAACGCGTTAATCGCATATTGGTCATAAGCAGTAACAAAGACAATTAACGGCATTTCAATATCTAATGCCATCATCGCCTCAACCACTTCAAAGCCATTCATCCCCGGCATTTGAATGTCGAGAAAGACTAAATCAGGTACCAGCGCTTGAACTTGTTCCAGCGCTTGTTTGCCATTGGCACACTCGGCAACCACGTTAACTTCAGGATAATCAGATAATCGTACTTTTAGTCCTTTGCGAGCTAATGGCTCGTCGTCAACAATTAGGGTATTAAGTTGTTGGCTCACTGCTAAGTTCCTACTTGATAAGGCATTCTTATATTCACTTTAACACCGGTCGGTGCGTTTTGTGAAACAACTAATGAGAATTGATTCGGATAAAGCGCCTGTAATCGCTCGCGGGTATTGGCTAAGCCAACGCCACTTTCTCGGTACAAGTTGCCATCTTTAATCTCAGCACCTGGGCCGTTGTCTGCAACCTCTACCAACAAATCATTACCAAAACGGTTAACGTTAACCGTTATCGTGCCGCCGTCTTCTTGCACTGCAATCGCATACTTAATTGCGTTTTCAGCCAGCGGTTGCAAAATCATACTTGGTAATAAGGCATTCTGGCAGTCTTTGGCGATGTTAAAGGTCACTTGTAATCTGTCCTCAAAGCGCACTTTTTCAATGTCTAAATAAAGCTGAAGCGCATGAATTTCGCTTTCCAGCGTCACCTTTTTCATCGGATCTTTATCAAGTGAATAGCGCAAAAACTCACTTAACTTAGTCACCATACCATTAGCAGTTTTGTTTTCCTCAACCAATATTAATGTAGATATCGCATTGAGGGTGTTAAACAAAAAGTGCGGGTTAAGCTGATAACGTAGCATTTTGAGTTGCGCTTGATGAGCCTGAGTATTGGCCTGTAATACATTGCGCTTTTCGCGTTGCAGCATTTGATAATACTTAATACCAAAATACAAGCCACTCCAACTCAACACGATATAAAACGCCCATACACTGCCTTTAGTGTAATAAAGCCAAAAATCTGGTTGCCAACCGTGTTTGTATATTTCCCAATAGGTGATGTTTTTCACGACTTGCCACATAACACCAGTAACGTACGATGCAAGAATGACGACAACGGCGATTTTCAGTGGCGACAAGTTCCACGCCTTGCGATAAACATAACGCAGCGGCAAAGTGAACATCCAACCGGCATAAGCTCCAAGGAAGATTACCATTACGAAAATACCACGAACGTCATGGAGCAATGAGCCTAGGTAATGGACTAGTGCAAAGCCAATCCAGCCTGAGGTATGTAATAACCAAAAAAAACGATTTCGGTCTTCGATTAATTTTTGCCAGTTCACAAAAGAGCCTAATAAATTGGACTACTAACTACTTATAACTAAATTATGCGGTAGCCAAGTGCTTTTATCACTACCTTTAGTCTTAGGTTTTTGGCTTTTTGTCTCAATTAAGCGCTTATTGGCTTTAAGTAAGGATAAAGATCAGCTGTTTTCAGCACTCACGATTAGCTTTCGTAGCTGAGTAAACTGTTGCTTAGCATAGGCTAACTGAGATTGTGCGTCGAGTTGATTATCTGCTAACAAAAACCACAAGCCATTGATAAGATAGCAAAAAAACAAGTAACGCGTTACCTTTTTTGCGCACACAACATCATCTGACTCTTGATATTGGCACTTGATACCTTGGTTTTTGAGGAGAATATTACGTCTGCTTTCTCGATATTGGCTAACGAGGTGATTTAGGTCGATGTCCGTCAATAGGTTCACAGCAACTAGCATGGCAAGGTCAAATTCAACTTCCGCTAAACAAGCCGATTCAAAGTCAATTAACCGACCATTACTTTGTTGATCGACTATTAAGTTATTGAAATTCAAATCACCATGACACAAAGTTAATTGGCTATCATCAACGTGTTTAATAAGCGGTAAGATATGATCAAGGCACCAATCTAAACAAGCGATTACCTGCTGCTGAATAAATTGGTGATGCGCGGCTGGCAGCGACGCTCGCTTTAATTCCATTTGTCGCAAAAAAGAATCAATCAAGGCTTTAGGTTTGAGCTTTTTAACCTGATTTAAGCCGGACGTCGGCAATTGATGTAACTGAACAAGCGCATTGACACTGTAATTGAGTCGCTCGCTTTCAGTAAATCTTGGGTTAGAAAGCAGAGGACCCTGTAAAAACTGACTAATAATGATCCGGCGGTCAACATAACAAACTTTCGCGCTGAGATTGCTACCATCCAGTAAAAACTGGACTTCATGCTCTACTCTTAGTTGAAGGTCACTTTCTGAAAAGTCTTTAACAACAAAACCTTGTCTGGCCTGCTCTTGGCTATGCAGCGACAATATCGCTGTTTGCCTTGACAAACCCTGACTTAACGGCGTTAGTTCAATCCTAGCCAGAGCCGACTGTTCAGTTACTAAAGAGTTGTTTGCTATCGCATTTTTTTCTGCGTCTCTCTTCGCTACATTCTCACCTGCTACACTCTCACTCTCATCTACTAGCAAGGCTTTAACAAATTGAGTTTGTGCTAAGTATTGAGCTAACGCCAACATATTTAATCGAGTACAAGTTGCGACGGCGTTTCACTTTGGCGTTTAGCTAGTGTTAGCCAGTGCCAATAACCAAAACAGACGATCATAGTATATAAAGCGAATAAAAATGCGGTTGGTTGTAACCCTTTTTCAAGGTAGATGTAAATTGAAACCGCATCAATGACTAACCAATAGAGCCAGTTTTCCAACACTTTTTGCGCAATTAAGTAGGTTGCAAATACCGAAAATACCGTCGTTGCCGCGTCCATATATGGAAAATGCGCGGGTGTAAAACTTGCCATTAACCAACCAACAACGAGCGAGATAACGGCTAAACCGCCAATCACTAAACTGTGTTTGTGCCAATGCCACGACTTAATGACAATTTCCTCATTAACGCTGATTTCTTGTCGGTTACGCCAACAAAGCCAGCCGTAGATAGCCATGGCAAAATAGTACACTTGCAATAGGCTGTCCATCCACAGATAAAAATCATAAAAGATATAGGTATAAAGCACAGTGCTGACTAACGCCGCCGGCCAGCACCAAATATTACCGCGTGCAGCCAATACCGTATAACTCAATCCGGTCAGTACGGCTATCCATTCGAGAATAGCCATATTGGTAAAGTAATTAATGGTTTCTGTCATTTGTTCCTTTACCTTGGCTCAGTTTGCGAGCGGTCTCCACCGATAAACTTACAAACGAAAACCGCTGCGCCCAAGGTTTGATGTACCTGTTTTATTTCGGCCATAACATGCGCTACTGCAAGATCATAGTCGCCAAATACCTGCGTACTCATACCATTAGTGACAACCTTTAGGCCATCAACCCCGTTGAGCCGGTCGATAAACGCCCAAATTTCATCTTTATACTGAGTTTCAGCAAGCGGGTACAAGCTAATTTCTATTGATATTTGCATGTTAGGCCTCTTGTTTTCTATGTTTACTAAAACTGGTAGTTAACCGTTACGCCAAATACCGCTGGCTCACCCAATTGGTTAAACGATCTTGCGGTGTAGCCATCGCGCGGGTCGTTACCGAAAAAGAAACCACGGGTTTGATAGTCGCGATCAAAGGCGTTGCGAACCCATAATCTGACATTCCAGTCGTCCTGCTGGTAGCTAACCGAGCCGTTAACCAAAACAACAGAATCAGATTGCGTATTGTGACTGTCTGAGAAAAGGAATGAATCTCGGCCTTCGGTTGACAGATTAAACAACCAATGGTCGTTTAACTGATAATTTAAACCCAACGAGAACTGGTAGTTAGGCGCATGGGCCTGGTCGCGACCAGACAGGTTATCACCTGCGGCGTTAATAAAGTTATTAAACTCAGTTTCCAACCACGCCATTGCCGTGTATAGCTCTAACGAAGAAGTCACTTGCCAGCCAGCTTCAAGTTCAATACCGTAGTTTTTACCACTAGCGGCATTACCCAGAAAACTAATAAACTCTGAACTGCCATCAGGGCGGACATTGGTTTGCGAGGTTCTCACTTGAACATCCGTGCGGTCCATAAAGAATAGCGCTGAGCGCAAATAAGCATCACCATCGAGTAAATTGGCTTTGTAACCGAGTTCGTAGTTCCACAAAAATTCGGCGTCAAATTCGCGTAAATCGTCGCTTAATGAGCCCTCGGTGTTAAAACCGCCTGCCTTGTAACCGCGATTAATTGAACCGTAAATAAGGCTATCTGTATCAAGCGCGTATGACAATACAACTTTACCACCAATCATATCTTCGCTATTGCTATCGACAAAGCCATCTGAATTAATGTAATCGGCGTCACGGCCTTCAAAACGGGCGCCAATCACTAGGTTAAGCTGCTCTGATAACTGGCTATCAATTTGGAAAAACGCCGCTATGTTGTCGCTTTCAAAACTGGAATTAAAATCACTGTCGAGGAAAGTGTATTGTCTCAACAAGGTTTCATCGTCTTGTTTTGCATAAACACCGACAATCCAATCAGTTGGGCTGCCCCAAATTTCGGTAGGTGTTTTTGACTTAGTGCGAACTTCGGCAGTGTCGATATCGCGATCTCTAAAGTAGTGATCCGTTGAGCTATAACCGTCTGGGTGAAAGCCAACAAAGGCCCAGTCTTCGTCATAACCGT
The DNA here is from genome assembly GCF_017744155.1 of Endozoicomonas sp. G2_1. Lineage (GTDB taxonomy): Bacteria > Pseudomonadota > Gammaproteobacteria > Enterobacterales > Alteromonadaceae > JAGHQT01. The sequence goes on from NZ_JAGHQT010000006.1 coordinate 156,518, forward strand.
AGCCAATTTCGTTATCTGCCGTGGTTACAATAGTTTCGACATCAACGCTATCAAAACCTGTGTAGTTGAATTTGGCGGCAAATGCCGTAGTGTCTTGGTCGTCAAAACCCGGTTGATCCGAATAGGTGTTGCGATTGTTATCTAATGAAAAAGCGTCGTAACCATTGTTGAAATCAAACTTAACTAAAGTTAAATCAACAGTTAAATGCTCACTGGCTTCAATTGCTAATTTAGCATTAATGCTAAGCTCGTCTCTATCGTTGGTGTCATCGCGATTTAAGTGCAGGTTGTTAATAAAACCATCACTGTTGTAGTGCTCGGCAGCGATGCGGTATTTCACTTTGTCGGTAGCAGGCCCAGATAACACCAAACCAGCACCATAACTATTAAAGTTACCCACAGTTAGCTTAACAGCACCTTCAAACTCGTCTGTTGGTTCATTGGTGTGAATACTGATTAAGCCCGCGAGCGCGTTGGCACCAAAACGCGTACCTTGCGGACCGCGAAACACTTCAGTTTGAGCAACGTCAAATAGTGATGCAACACCACCAATACCGGTGAAATCAATATCATCAATAATCACACCAACAGATGGATTAATTGGCTCGCGAAACTGACTGCGCTCACCAATACCGCGAATTTGATAATAACGCGCGCGTTGGCTACCGGCTGAAAAATTAACGTTGGGAATTTTAGCAACGATTTCTTCAAGGTTTTGCGCACCGCGCAGCTGCGCTTCAATATCAGTTAAAACACTCACTGAGTTGGCAGATTTTTGCAGGTTTACTGCTTCAAAATCACCTTGAACTGTGATCACTTCAATCGCGTCATCGGCGATTGCAGCAGTAGAAGAAAGAAGAGAAGCCGCTACGGCAAGGCTTAATCGAGTATGATTAAATTTCATTTTGATCTCATCATTGGCATGAAAACAGGCGTGCTCACAGTGCCAACCACGCAAACAAGCGTTTGGCAAAAGGCAACGCGCCAAAAAATGGGAGCAGCGTATCAGGAAAGACAAGAAAGAATCGCCAGCACAACACTGGCTAGAAAAATTCATCGAGTTTTAACCATTCCTACGCCGGCATAACCCGGTTCAGGTTCTAAGGGTTCGTTACTACGTCTCAGTGCTTGGTTTTAGTTTAGCTAAAAACAAGCACACCCCTTGGTTCAGGACAATTGTAACAGAACTGACTTTAGACTAACAATCACTTAATGCCAGTTGCGCTATTGAATTTTGACGACCATGAGCTATCTTAACTTGAGTGTCCGTTCAAAATATTCCGCGTTGAGGAAGCTTACTTGTCTCGAATTTTTGCACTGGTATTAGTGCTGATAACCTTGCCCAGTAGCTATGCCAAAGAAGTTTTTATTGCCTCTGTATCACCTGAATTTACTGAGGGCTTGCACGCACGCTATTTTAATTACTTAGCAGCCAAACTCGGCATTGCGATAAAAATTAAGCCAATGCCGTTAGCTCGCCGAGTAAAAGAGCTAGAAAAAGGCAGTATCGATTTAATTATCTTGACCCACAGAGACACCGACGAGCTGGTGTTTTTGCCCTCTTACATTCGCTTGCGCCAGCAGCTCTTTGTTCGATACCACGACAAAGATAGATTTAATGACTACAACAGCTTATCTGGGGTCGCCATTGCCAACAGCATTGACTCTAAAATCTCAAAACAATACGACGACAATATTGATATCAATAAAGTGACGGTATCGGCACTCAAACAAAAGATATTGCTACTTGATCGTCAGCGTATTGATGGCTTTTTTCACACCAGACCGAGCGCAAATAAAAAAATTAATGAAATGAATTTATCTGACCGTATTGTCGAGTCAACTTGGCAACCGGCAAAAGAGCTCAAGCCGTTGCACTTCGTGACATCAAAGCAATCGAGTTTATTGAAATATCGCGCTCAACTCAGCCAAGTGATCATTGACGGAAAGAATAATGGTGACTTCGATAAAATTCGCGAAAACTACTACCGATGATTTAATCGCTAACGTTACCAATAACTTTTTTTCAAAAGATTTTAAATAGTTCTTGCCCAGCTAGCTTGACCCGACTAGCTATCGGGTCAAAGCCTCAAGCTCATAAAATACGTTAAGTGTTTAACGCCGCGTTTTTATTGTTACCTGAGAATCGTTTAACCAAGCCTTTAGCATCAGCCAACAACATATAGTTGACTGGCACCAATATCAAGGTAATAAAGGTTGCGAAAATAATGCCAAAGCCCAACGAAACCGCCATCGGAATCAAGAATTGTGCTTGCGTCGCCTTTTCAAAAAGCAGCGGCATCAAGCCGATAAAAGTGGTTAGTGACGTTAACATTACCGGACGAAAGCGAGACTGACCTGCCGTTAGCACCGCATCGAGCAACTTAGCTCCTTCAAGTCTGCGTTTATTGATAAAATCAACTAACACTAAACTGTCATTTACCACCACACCAATTAACGCCATCATGCCGAGTAAACTCATAACGGTTAAATCCATTGCCATAATCCAATGGCCAATCACGGCACCAATAGCACCAAATGGTATCACCGACATCACAATTAACGGTTGACTGTAAGACTTAAACGGTATCGCCAGTAAACTGTAAATAATGAAGAAAACAAATATTAAACCCCATTGCAAACTGCCAAACGACTCTTGTTGCTCTTTCGCTTCACCTTCTAAACTGTGGCTTAAGCCCGGGTACTGTTGAATTAGCTCGTTTAAAAAGCCCGTCAATTCACTGTTGACCACCGTCATATTGGTATTATTTTTATCAACATCTGCGGTAATATTGACGGTGCGGTAACGATCTATGCGATAAATTGTCGATGGGCTTTTACCCGCACTTAAGGTCGCAACATGTGACAGTGGCACCTTACCGCCTGTTGGCGTGTCGATGAGCATATCGGTTAAGTTACTGACTGCACTGCGCTCGGCAAGTGGAAAACGCAGCATAACTCTAACATCATCCCGACCGCGCTGAATACGCTGAATCTCGGCACCAAAAAAGGCATTGCGCACTTGTCTTGTAATGCTCGACTCCGACATCCCCAAGGCATAGCCCTGCTCAGTTAAATTAATTTGTAGCTCTTCTTTGCCATTGGTTAAGCTATCGGTTATTTCGAACACCGTTGGATAACCCGATAAAAAGGTTTTAACCTCTTGCGCAGCTCGCTTTAACTGCTCTAAGTTACTGCCTGACAGCTGGACATCGATCGGATTGCCAGCTCGACCAATTTCCGCTCGAAAGGTCAATGCTTCAGCGCCCGGTAAATCGCCAATTAACTGTCGCCACTCGCGCACTAATTGCAAGCTGGTAACACCCGTATCGTTTTGGTCTGCTGGCAAAATTTCAAAGCGCACTCGGCCAGTATCGTTTTGGGTAATGGCCAGAATATTGAGAATTAAGCTGTCCCCTTGATCATTGCGATATTTGTCTTGCAGCTGTTTAGCCGCTTGTGACATCCGTTCAACGTAGTTGTCGACGACATCAAAACTCGAACCAACCGGCATAGTTAAGTTAGCCCGAGCGGTTTCACTGGCGATACGGGGGAAAAATATGAATTTACTCCATCCGCTGACAATCAATGCAACAATAATCACTAAGCTGCCAATAAACAGCACTAATGTGGTCGCGCGGTAATTAATCGCTTTTGCTAACAGCGGTTTGTAGTAAGTCAAAATAACCCGCTCAAATCCGTCGGCAAAATTTTGCTGCCACTGGCTTAATCGCGATTGTTTCTCTTTCTGATGGCGCATTTTTATGTGAGATAAATGCGCTGGTAGGACAAATTTCGACTCGATTAGCGAAAACAACAAGACTGGAATGACAACCACGGGAATCTGAGCGAAAATAGCGCCGCGTACTCCATCGATAAAACCAAGTGGCAGAAACGCCGCAACCGTCGTTAAAATGCCAAAGGTAACAGGTGTTGCTACTTCTTTGGTGCCATTAATTGCGGCATCAATGCCCGATTCAGACATTTGCGAATGTCGATATATATTCTCGCCAGTTACGATAGCATCGTCGACAACAATGCCGAGCACTAAAATAAAGCCAAACAAGCTCATGATATTTAGAGAAATATCAAATATTGGCATCACAATGAACGCGCCCATAAAGCTGACCGGAATACCAATAAAGACCCAAAATGCAATTGACGGTCGCAAAAATAAGGTGAGCAATAACAGTACTAGAAAACCGCCTTGCAAGGCATTTGAAATCAGCGTATTTAAGCGGCTTTTAACAATTTCAGAATCGTCGTCCCAATAACTAAGCTTAAAGCCCTCAGGTAAGCTCGTTTGCTGAGCTTCAATATAGTTTTTAACAACATAAGCAACCTCAATGGCACTTTGTTGGCCAATGCGGTAAATCTCAATCATCGCCGCTTGTTCACCGTTAAATCGCGCGCGTATCGGATTTTCATTAAAGCCATCATTAATTTCGGCGATATCAACCAAACGCAAAATAGAGCCATCGGCGTTGGTGCGAATCACGATATCGCTGAACTCATCGCGGCGATAAGCCTGATTTTTACTGCGTACTAACACTTCGCCGCCATCGGTGCGAATATTACCGGCCGACATGTCAAGTGAACTGTTGCGAATAGCGGTGGCGATATTGGCAAGTGTCAGCTGGTATTCTTGTAGCTTATCCTGACTAACGCTGATGGTAATTTCATAGCTTCTGACCGCATCTAAGCTCAACTGGGTAATTTGTGGCAAGCGCAATAGATCGTCCCGCACTTGCTCGGCATATTCGCGAATTTCTCGCTCGCTGTGCTGCCCTGACACTGCCACCGTAATAACATCGCGCTGGCGGGTCGCTAAAGAAATATTGGGCCGCTCCGCATCAACCGGTAAGGTGTTAATGGCGTCAACTCGGCTTTTGATATCTGCCAATAGCTCTCTGGCATCATAGCCACTTTCCGCCTCAATACTGACGGTCGCACTGCCCTCGACCGAGCGACTGGTAATTTTTTTAATACCCTCTAGATCTTGAACTGCTTCTTCAATGCGAATTGTCACCCCTTGTTCTACATCTTCGGGAGTTGAACCGCGCAGTGTGACGCGAACATTAACAACATCAAGCTCAAATGATGGAAAAACTTCTAACGGAATGCGCAAGTTCATTGATAACAAGCCAATCAACAAGATGGTGACCATCAATAAATTAGCGGCAACATGGTTGCGAGCAAACCAAGCTATCATGATTGACCTCCGCTATTTTTAGCTGAAAGCTGAGCTGGTTTAGCCGGCGCTTGCTCGGTTTGAGCATTTGGGCGCTTTCTGCCCTTGCCCGCTTTAGCGTTAGTACCGCGTTTATTGCCTTTATTAGTTTGTGCTATGCCATCTAAGCGATTGATCTCAACCCGCGTGCCTGAATTGACTTGGCCAAGAGGAGTAGTTACCAAGAGTTGGTCTGCACTAAGGCCTTTACTGACCATCGCAATTTCTTGATTTTGCCAGCTAATTTCAATGGTTTGGCGCTTTAACACACCGTCTTCAACTAAATAAACATAACTGCCCTGATATACCGTTTTATTGGGAATAATAATCGCATCTTCAACTTTATTGCCTGCAATAGTTGCCGTTAAATATTGACCAATTTTAATCGGCAATTGCCCATTGTTTTGGCTAGCGTGACTGCTTTGCTGATTGCTTTGATCTTGATTGAGCACGGCAATGCCATAAGGATCGTTAATTTGTGCAACAACAAACAACTGCTGTGAGGCGTTATCGAATGCGCCTTCAGTTCGCACTACTTTACCTTGCCAGCGTTGCTGGCCCACTAAGTCAGAAACGAAATTGACGGTCGGCAGCGGTTGAGTCGATAAACCTTGCTCTGGCAATACCATGTAAGCGAGGTCTTTGTTGCGAATAGGCAGCCTTATTTCAACGTAATCAACGGCATAAATATCAGCCAGTTGAGTGCCCGGCGACACCACCTGCCCCAGATCAACGCGCTGCTGCAATACTCTTCCAGTATATGGCGCAATAATCTCGGTGCGCTCAAAAGCGAGCTCTGCTCGTGACAAGGTTGCCTGCGCCGACGCTACTCTGGCTTCAGCGGCCAATAATTGCGGTTTTCGCAGCACCAATTCAGGCGCTTGGTCACTATTGCCCAAACGCTGCCAATCTTGCTTTGCTTGCGCCACTCGCGCTTGCTCTTCAATTAACGCTTGTTCGGCACTGTACAAATTCGCTTGAGCGATTTTTATCTCGGCAAGATAGTCCCGTTGGTCAATACGAACGAGTACTTCCCCTTGTCGAAAAAAGCCGCCATTGCGAAAATTATCACTGATATAGGTAATTTGCCCTGACACTTGCGGTAGCAAAACACTTTGAGTGCGCGGGCGAACCGTGCCATAACTAGCAACATTGACTTGGTAGTTTTCACTTTTTATCGTTTCTACATCAACGGCGAGTTGCGGTGCCTGTTTTGGACGACCGCGTTTGCTCGTTGGTGGGTTACTGATAATGACAAAAACAATCATTGCGCAAATAGCGACGAGTGCCACTGGGAGGATAATTTTTCTAATATTGGTCATAATACTTGCTCTAATATTTACTCTAGTAACCAGTGCTTGAGGTTATTTTTGGCGTTGACTGCCCATTGGTGCTGGCAGTTTCTGTGGCAACAGCTACTTGCGTGGAAAAATCGCCGCCTAATGCTAAGTGCAAATCGATGCGGTTTTGCACTATTTGGTTGTTCAACTGGATGACACTGGTTTGAGCATCAAAGGCGCGGCGCTGTGCTTCCAACACTGTGCTATAGGTGACAATGCCTTTTAAATATTGATCGAATGCTAACCTTTCGGCAGCCTCAGCATTGTTTTTGGCATCAACTAGGTGTTGATAGCGCTCAGTAAGGCTAACCTGGTTGGTTAACGCATTTTCTACCTCTAAAAACGCTTGATATACCTGTTGTAAATAGACAAATTCGGCACTTTCAACTGAGAGTTGAGCCTGTTGTTCTAAGGCTTTTAAACGACCGGCGTTAAAAAGTGGCGACGTTAAATTGCCGAGTATTGACCACGCTAAACTATCGGTTGAAAGTAACTGGTCTAATTCAGTTGAACTTTGGCCAATTGACCCCGTTAAGCTCAGACGTGGAAAACGCTGCTTGTGAGCAACAGCTAATCCGGCGTCTAGGCTGAGTAGATTGAGCCAACTCGCTTGTAAATCGTGGCGTCGTGTGAGTAATGATGCTGGTAGCCCAATTGGCACTTGGCTAGTCAAACGAGGCAAGCTGTTTTGATCATCTAGCAAACTAGCAGTAAACTCAGCACTCGGATATTGGCCGAGTAACAATTCAAGGCTGCGACTAGCAGCGTTAACCACCTGCTTTTGCTGAGCAACGCGTGCCAACTCTTGATTAACATTGTTTTGGGTCAGATAAACGTCAAGCGCTTGGCTTAGCCCCAAACGATAAGAGTTTTGAATAGTGATCAGATTCGCTTGTAAATTAGTCGCGCGTTTATCAAACAAACGCAGTAACTGCTGAGCGTTTAATAAATCAAACCAAGCACGGCTGACGTTAGCTGCTAACAACAATTGCTGTCTTTTATAATTGGCGCGCGCTGACTGATAACTAAAGCTGGCTTGTTGTTGACTATCGGATAATCGACCCCACAGATCTAATTCATAGCTTAGTTGTAAATTAAGCTCAGCATTGTTGTTAAAGTTCGACTGGTCAGTATTGGCATTGATCAGTTTTCGTCGAGATTGGCTGAGCGCTAAATTGAGTTCTGGGTAATCTGTTGCACCCGTGATAACCAGCTGTTGCTTACTGCGCTCTAATTGTATGCGCTCAGCGTTTAAAGCAAAGTTGCTAGTCAATGCTTGGTTAATTAATTGTTCGAGTTGTTGGCTGCCTAAACTAGCGATCCAGTTTTGATCGATTAGTTCGCTGTCATTAGCTTGTCGATCTTGACTAGATATTGGTAAAGAAGATACCTGATGAAATCGATCCGGCAGTTGTTGCAGCTGCTCCGGTTGAGAGCGCGTGGTTTGGTTGCTGCAGGCACTGAGCAAGAGCGCAGAACACAAGGAAAGAGTGTAAAACTTATTGTTACTCATTGTTGTTGGGTAATCGTCCACTTAGCGCACTATTGCTGCGCTTATCACTAGTAATAAGCGTAGCAAAATATGCCAGAAGCAGACTGAAAACAATTGACTTTACATAGCTTTACAATACTGGTTTCAGCTATGTGGCGATCAATTCCATTGACCACTCAACAACAATTAAAAGGTTTTTCGCGAACAAAAATCAGTGTAACTAACGCTTATCGGCTGACGTGTTGGCCAATAACACTTGATTAAAGCGCTCAAAACCAGCCGCTAAATCATCAATTAAATCATCGACGTGCTCTAAACCAATGTGTAAGCGAATCAATGGGTACTGATATGGCCAATGGCTTACTGTCCGCATTTTATCGATACTTGACACGGATAAAATAAGGCTTTCAAACCCGCCCCATGAGTACCCCATTTTAAAGTGTTTCATGCCATCGAGCAGTGCAGTAATTGCCGCTTGGTTGCCACAGTTTAAAACAAATGAGAATAATCCGTTGCTGCCGCTAAAATCGCGTTTGTAGTATTCATGGCCGGGACAAGAGTCAAAAGCAGGATGTAAAATCGTTGCAACTTCAGGACGATGACTTAACCACTGAGCAACTTTCAACGCGCTATCGCCGTGTTGTTTCATCCGCACAGGTAAGGTTCGCATGCCGCGCAAGGCTAGGTACAAATCATCTGGCGAGGTGCATTGCCCCATTAAATAACTATTTTCTCGCAACGTTGGCCAGTATTTTTCAGTCGCTACAGCAGTGCCTAGCATAACGTCAGAATGACCGACAATATATTTAGTCGCCGCTTGAATAGAAATATCAACGCCATGAGCGATTGCATCGAAATTAACACCTGCCGCCCAAGTGTTATCGAGCATGACAATACAATTGTGATCATGAGCGATTGCCGCCAGTGTCGGCACATCTTGCACTTCCATGGTCAATGACCCTGGAGACTCCAAAAACAAAATTTTGGTATTACTTTGCATCAAGTCTTTAATGCCAGCACCAATCATCGGGTCGTAATAAGTGGTACTTACACCAATGCGTTTGAGCACTTTATCGCAAAAATCTCGGGTCGGCTCATAGGCAGTATCAACCATTAAAATGTGATCACCCGCTTCAACAAAGGCCAATATCGCATTGGTAATTGCCGCGGTACCAGACGGATACAAAGCACAACCAGCGCCACCTTCAAGCTCAGTCATAGCATCAGAAAAAGCAAATGAGGTTGTTGTTCCTCGACGCCCGTAGAACAAGGTTTTATTAGTTTTATTAGCCGTTGCATGCTTCATTTCTTTGACTGATTCAAAGACCACTGTTGATGCACGCTCTACCGGTGGGTTAACGACTCCTCGAGTCCACTGAGGTTTTCTGCCACTACTGACTATTTTAGTTTCTTTTTTCATCATACTTTCGTCGAATTACTTAGGTGTTATCCGTTATCTAAACAATAATAAATCACTAGCTATTGTTATGCCCGTTTTACCGAATGAGTACAAGTCTATTATCATCTAACTGATAAACAATTGAATTATCGCGGCGACAACATTAATCTAGGAACAGAAAAACGTGCAAAACCCCAAAAAATAATACGGTGGAAATGGAATGTCACGATCAAACAAGCAGTTATCTGCCGAACAGCTTCTGAGGATTGTTTTAGACACAATTCCACTGCGGGTATTTTGGAAGGATACCGACTTAAATTACTTAGGTGCCAATCAAAAATTAATTGACGATATTGGCTTTGATCGAATTGAAGACCTAATTGGCCAATCAGATTACGCAATTTATAGTAGCCCTGAAGAAGCAGATCCCAAACGAGCCGACGATAGAAAAGTCATTACTTCTGGCGAGGCCAAGCTCAATATCGAAGAGCCTTTGCCGATTGCAGGCAAAAAAGATAAATGGCTGCGTACCAACAAAGTACCAATGCGCACACCAGCTGGAGAAATAATCGGTATATTGGGGACTTACCAAGATATTACCGCTGAGGTTGAGTATCGACAACTAATTGAACATCAAGCATTAATCGACCCTCTGACCAAGCTCGCCAATCGCCGTTGTCTACAAAATCAGATTAGAGATCTCGATTATCAAGTTGCCGGCCTTTTATTTATTGATTTAGATCGATTTAAGCAAATTAATGACACCTTAGGTCATGCCATTGGCGATAAGCTATTACAAAAAGTTGCTGGGCATTTTCAAACAGTTGCTGATAATCACGGTGCGCTGTTGGCGAGACTTGGTGGTGATGAATTTAGTATTTTCTTAACCCAAGATAATGAGACCGATATAAAACAGCAGCTCGCTGATATTGCCGAGAGTGCCCTCACTATTGTCGATATGCCAATTGAAATTGAACAGCATATTGTCACGGTTGGCGCTAGTATCGGTATTACAACAATCGAAAGTAAAACGCGATCGACAACGGATAGCTTTACCGAAGCAGATCTAGCAATGTATAAGGCTAAAGTGAACGGCGGTAATCGGTACAGTTTTTTCGAGGACTCGCTAAAAACCTCAGCACAACGCAAGCATACACTGTATACCCAGCTACACAATGCCATTGATAATCAGGAGTTTTATCTCGTTTATCAACCTCAGTTTAATGCAGACCAAGAGCTGATTGGCGCAGAAGCCCTTGCCCGCTGGCGCAATAGTGAGTTAGGCGAAGTTTCCCCCGCAGAGTTTATCCAAATTGCCGAGGAGTCGGGCATGATCGACAAAATTGGCCAATGGGTTATAAAACAAGCGCTGGAAGACGCCAAACAATGGCACAGTCTACTTCATGTCTCGTCAAACTTTAAGTTGGCAATTAATGTAAGCTCAAAGCAGTTTTACAATAAGCATTTGGTTGATTACGTTAAACAACAACTGAATGACCAAAGCTTTGACGCCCAGCACTTAGAAATAGAAATCACTGAAAGTTTGCTGCTTGAACAGAAGCAAGATGCGTTAACAGCAATTAATGAACTAAAGAACTTAGGGATAAGTATTGCAATTGATGACTTTGGCACTGGTTATTCATCTCTATCTTATTTAGCGGTGTTACCCCTTGATAAACTCAAAGTAGACCGCGCCTTTGTTACTGATTTAGCAAATAATGAGACTAACAAAAAACTGGTTGAAGCCATGGTCGGCTTAGCTGCCAGCCTAAAGCTCAACATTATCGCTGAAGGCGTTGAAACCATGACTGAAATTGACGCTTTAAAAACATTAAACTGTTTTGAATACCAAGGTTACTATTTTGATAAGCCACTGAGCTATTCCGCATTTAGCGACAAATACAACAACAAACGATGATGGGAGCTATGAATTAATGAAAACGATTGGTTTACTTGGCGGTATGAGTTGGCAATCTACCGTTAGCTACTACCAAGCGATCAACCACGGGGTCGCAGAAGCACTCGGTGGCTTACACTCAGCGAAGGTAAACCTAGTCAGTGTCGATTTTGCTGACATTGAAAAACTCCAACACCAAGGAAAGTGGCAAGAAACGACAGAGATACTCGCCGTTGCCGCGCAAAATGTTGAACGCTCTGGTGCAGATTGCTTACTTATTTGTACCAATACTATGCATAAAGTTGCCGAGCAAGTACAAAGTGCGATTGATATTCCACTGATTCACATCGCCGATGCCACTGGACAACAGCTAGTAGATGATCACGTTACTAAAGTCGGATTGCTCGGCACAGCTTTCACGATGAGTGAGTCATTTTACAAAGGCCGCTTAACAGAAACATTTGGCTTAGAGGTCATAGTACCTAATGATGAACGACAGCAAACAGTGCACCAAATCATCTATGATGAGTTATGTCATGGCAATATTATAGAAGCGTCGAAAAAGTCGTACCTAGAGATTATCGAGGCGTTGAGAGTTCAAGGTGCACAAGCGATCATTTTAGGCTGTACTGAAATCGCCCTGTTAATCTCTGATCGAGATACTGAGTTACCGCTATATGACACCGTCGCTATTCACGCACAAGCTGCGGTCAATTTCGCACTCGACAACAATCAAATTAGATAAAAAACCGGTCAGATAAACCAAGCGAGTAAAACAAACTATATGAATATTATCATTGATGATTTGTCGACAAATGCGGTTGCCAAGCTGTTGCAAGAACACTTAGACGATATGTACGCTACATCACCCGCTGAGAGTGTTCACGCCTTGGATATTAATAAGCTAAAAGCACCAGAAATCACCTTTTTCAGCGCCTGGCAAGAGCAATGCTTGCTTGGCTGTGTCGCGATTAAACAATTGTCAGACCATCACGGTGAAATCAAATCAATGCGCACCACGTCAAAGGCGAGAAACAAGGCGGTTGCAACAAAATTGCTCGAACACGTTATTGCAATAGCCAAGCAACGAAATTATCGCAGACTAAGTTTAGAAACTGGTGTGCAAGATTTTTTCTTACCCGCGCGAAAACTCTACGAAAAATTTAACTTTGAATACTGCGAGCCGTTCTCAGACTATACCCAAGCTACTTCAAGATGCTTGTTCAGTTGGAATTAAAAGTAATTTAGGCAAGGCATTGATTGCAAAGAATGGTTGTCCCCTTGTTAAAATCAATAACGCCGCATAAATTATCTTTTAAACCAACCCTTTGGGCGCTTCACAGGAACTTATTCTCATCGTTGCAGCTAATTGAAAGGGAGTGACCATTCCTGCTAGCTGCGCCTTGATATTAAGTCCCTGTGATAGCGCTGAACTGCGTATCTTGAAGTAGTTTGGGTATATAAACAGGATGCCAACAGCAAATTTATGTCAGTTGTCATTTAAACTAAAAAGCCACCTAAACACGAGTTTAAGTGGCTTAACAAATTGTATGTAGTATTGGTATTTAAATGTGTTCTACTGAGATAATTTCAAATTCAACAACACCACCTGGCGTTTTAACTTCTACTTCTGAGTCAACCGTTTTACCAATTAAGCCACGAGCAATAGGCGAATTAACTGAAATGCGATTCTCTTTGATATTAGCTTCGTCATCACCAACAATTTGATAAGTCACTTCTTCATCAGTATCAATGTTTAACAAGGTAACAGTGACACCAAAAATGACTTTGCCTGAATTTGGAATTTTACTGACGTCGATAATTTGCGCATTACTCAACTTGCCTTCAATCTCTTGAATACGACCTTCGCAAAAACCTTGTTGCTCACGAGCGGCGTGATACTCAGCATTTTCTTTTAAATCGCCGTGCTCGCGTGCTTCAGCGATAGAGGCAATAATTTCAGGACGCTTAACCGATTTCAAATGGGTTAATTCTTCTTGCAGCGCTTCTGCGCCTTGAGCGGTCATAGGAATTTGATTCATTCTTAACTTCTCTAACTTCTAATTCTTATCTAAACAAAAGACTCTACACAATAGAGTAAAAAATCCGTGTACCAAAAAATAAAGGTGGTTAAAAAACCACCTTTATCAACAGTTCAATTTAATAGTAGGCTAAAATAACACGAATCGCCCTTTTAACCAACTAGAGACTTAATCTCTTATTGACACTGCTCGTGTAACTCTTGGATTGAAGTCACTTTGTTTCTATCATCCGCTGCATGTGCACGACATGCCGCAAAGGCCGCGTTTAAGGTTGTTGTGTAAACAACTTTATAACGCAAGGCACCACCGCGAAGCACTTTAGAATCTTCAATAGCCTTACGACCTTCGGTGGTATTGATGATATAGCTGTACTCACCATTTTTAATACGGTCAAGAATATGTGGACGACCTTCTTGTACCTTGTTGACTAATCGGCATGGTACGCCAGCTTCACCTAAGACAATCGCAGTACCGTGAGTTGCATCAAGCTCGTAGCCTAGTTCAACCATTTGCTTAGCAAGCTCTGCAATACGGCCTTTATCACTATCACGGACAGAAATTAATGCTCGGCCAGATTTAGGTACAGAAACCCCTGCGCCCAAGTTAGCTTTAGCGTAAGCCTCTTCAAACGTAGTACCAACACCCATCACTTCACCTGTTGAGCGCATTTCTGGGCCAACAAGCGGGTCACTACCGTGGAACTTGTTAAATGGAATAACCACTTCTTTTACCGAGAAAAACGGTGGAATTGTTTCTTTAACAACGCCTTGCTCTGCAAGTGATTTACCCGACATAACACGGGCGGCAACTTTCGCTAGAGGAATTGAAGTCGCTTTTGAAACAAATGGTACCGTACGAGCAGCACGAGGGTTAACTTCAATTAAGTAAACTTTGCCGTCTTTCACTGCCATTTGCGTGTTCATTAAGCCGTTAACGCCAAGTTCAAAGGCGAGCTTTTTCACTTGTTCACGCATAACATTTTGAATTTCTTCACTTAAGCTGTAAGCAGGAAGTGAACAGGCCGAGTCACCAGAGTGGACGCCCGCTTGTTCAATGTGTTGCATAATACCGCCAATAACAACGTTTTCACCGTCGCAAATCGCGTCAATATCAACTTCTACAGCATCGTCAAGGAAGTGGTCAAGCAATACTGGTGAGTCATTTGATACACTTACTGCTTCGTTCATGTAACGGCGCAAGTCTTGCTCGTCATAGACGATTTCCATCGCGCGGCCACCTAATACGTAAGATGGGCGAACAACTAATGGGAAGCCAATGTTCTTCGCTTCGGCTACCGCTTCTTCTAATGAGGTTACGGTCGCATTTTCAGGTTGTAATAAACCTAGACGCTCAACTGCACGTTGGAAGCGCTCGCGATCTTCTGCGCGGTCGATGGCGTCAGGAGAAGTACCAATAATTGGTACACCAGCAGCTTCTAGCGCTCGTGCTAATTTCAATGGCGTTTGACCACCGTACTGAACGATAACACCTTTTGGCTTTTCAACATTGACAATTTCAAGCACATCTTCAAAAGTGATTGGCTCAAAGTACAAACGATCTGAGGTGTCGTAGTCGGTTGAGACGGTTTCTGGGTTACAGTTAACCATAATGGTCTCAAAACCGTCTTCGCGTAATGCTAATGCGGCGTGAACACAACAGTAATCGAACTCAATACCTTGACCGATGCGGTTAGGACCACCACCAATGATCATGATTTTATCGCGATCGCTTGGCGCTGCTTCACACTCTTCGTCGTACGTCGAGTACATATATGCAGTGTCTGAGCTAAACTCAGCGGCACAGGTATCAACGCGCTTGTAAACCGGGTGAATGTTTGCACTCTGGCGCTTTTTGCGAATTTCCGCTGCTGACACGTCGAGTAAGTCGGCTAAACGAGCATCGGCAAAACCCTTGCGCTTTAAGCTGCGCAAGTAATCAGGTGTTAAGCCCGCGACGCCATTTTCTTTAACTTTCTGTTCTTCATTGACGATATCTAAGATTTGTACCAAGAACCAACGGTCAACCTTAGTTGCGTTGAATACTTCGTCTAGGCTCATACCAATGCGGAACGCGTCTGCAATGTACCAAATGCGATCTGCACCTGCTTCTTGCAACTCGTGCATAATTTTCGAGCGAGCGTCAGCGGCGTTGATATCAATAATAGGATCAAAACCGTTAACCCCAACTTCAAGACCACGAAGTGCTTTTTGCATTGACTCTTGCTGGTTGCGGCCAATGGCCATGACTTCACCAACAGATTTCATCTGAGTGGTTAGTCTGTCTTCTGAACCGGCGAATTTCTCAAAGTTAAAACGAGGAATCTTAGTCACGACGTAATCAATTGTCGGTTCAAACGAGGCTGGCGTTGCACCACCAGTAATATCGTTAGACAATTCATCAAGGGTGTAGCCAATCGCAAGCTTAGCTGCAATTTTAGCAATTGGGAAACCAGTTGCCTTTGAGGCAAGCGCTGAAGAACGAGAAACGCGCGGGTTCATTTCAATAATGACCATGCGACCGTCTTTCGGGTTAACACCAAATTGTACGTTAGAACCACCAGTTTCAACGCCAATTTCACGCAACACGGCTAGTGAAGCGTTACGCATGATTTGATATTCTTTATCCGTTAGCGTTTGCGCTGGTGCAACCGTAATAGAGTCACCGGTGTGAATGCCCATAGGGTCGAAGTTTTCAATCGCACAAATAATGATACAGTTGTCATTTTTGTCGCGAACCACTTCCATTTCGTACTCTTTCCAACCAATTAATGATTCATCAATCAATAATTCGTTGGTTGGTGAAAGATCTAAACCACGCGTACAAATTTCTTCAAACTCTTCGCGGTTATACGCGATACCGCCACCAGTGCCGCCCATAGTGAACGACGGGCGAATAATACAAGGGAAGCCAATGCGCGTTGACGTATCAAGCGCTTCTTTCATAGAGTGAACAATTTCAGCGCGCGGCGTTTCAAGGCCAATATTTTTCATTGCCTTGTCGAAACGATCGCGGTCTTCCGCTTTGTCGATAGCATCGGCAGTAGCGCCAATCATTTCAACACCGAACTCAGCAAGCACACCGTGTTTTTCTAAATCTAATGCACAGTTAAGTGCTGTTTGACCGCCCATGGTAGGTAAAACTGCATCTGGGCGCTCTTTTTCAATAATTTTGCGAACAACTTCCCAGTGAATCGGCTCAATGTAGGTCGCATCAGCCATTTCTGGGTCAGTCATAATCGTTGCTGGGTTAGAGTTAACCAAGATAACGCGAAAACCCTCTTCTTTTAAGGCTTTACACGCTTGTGCGCCTGAGTAATCAAACTCACAGGCTTGACCGATAACAATTGGGCCAGCACCTAAAATTAAGATACTTTTTATGTCATTGCGTTTTGGCATAGTTTTTCGTCTCTCTTTTTTTGTGCTTATGCTTGATTTTTATAGGTTTTGATTAAATCAATAAAGTGGTCGAACAAAGGTGCTGCATCGTGAGGGCCTGGGCTAGCTTCTGGGTGACCTTGGAAGCTAAAGGCAGGCTTATCAGTGCGATGAATGCCTTGTAATGAACCGTCAAATAATGACTTATGAGTCACTTTTAGGTGTTCAGGCAAACTTGTTTCGTCAACAGCAAAACCGTGGTTTTGGCTGGTAATCATCACAACGTTGTTTTCAAAGTCTTTCACTGGGTGGTTGGCACCGTGGTGACCAAATTTCATTTTAACGGTTTGCGCACCACTTGCTAAGCCGAGTAATTGGTGTCCTAAACAAATACCGAAAACAGGAATATCTGTGGTCAAAAATTCTTTAATAGCAGCGATTGCATAGTCACAAGGCTCTGGGTCACCTGGACCATTTGATAAGAATATACCATCTGGATTTAGGGCTAACACTTCACTCGCTGGTGTTTGTGCAGGAACAACGGTTAACTTACAGCCGCGATCAACTAACATACGTAAAATATTGTGTTTGGCACCAAAATCGTATGCTACCACGTGAAAGTCTAACTTTTCTGGTGACACATAACCTTGGCCTAGTTGCCAGCTACCTTCGCTCCAGGTATAAGTTTCTTTTGTTGACACGACTTTGGCTAAATCCATGCCTTTTAAGCCTGGAAAGCCTTTAGCTTCAGCCAGTGCAACCGCTTCATCAATGTTGTCACCAGCAATAATACAGCTGTTTTGGGCACCCTTTTCACGCAAAATACGCGTAAGTTTACGAGTGTCTATATCAGCAATACCAAGAATATTATTGCGAATCAGATATTCGCTTAAGTTTTCTTCGTTTCTAAAGTTACTTGCTAACAGTGGTAAGTCTCGAATAACTAGGCCTTTAGCCCAAATAGTATTTGATTCGCAATCTTCTGAGTTGGTACCAGTGTTGCCGATGTGAGGATAAGTGAGGGTAATGATTTGTTCTGCATAGGAGGGATCAGTGAGAATTTCTTGGTAACCTGTCATCGCGGTATTAAATACCACCTCACCAACAGCCAACCCTTGTGCACCAATTGCGGTGCCGTTAAATACTGTGCCGTCTTCCAGCACTAATATGGCAGATTTAGTCAATTTAACCTCCAAAAAGAAGAAAATATACTTAAATAGCTCAGCCGCAACATCCATGGCTAACTCAGCGTTTAAGCGCTTGTGCAATCGAAAATTTGCCTGCTTTTAAGCCGTTAAATTCAACGAAAAAGCGAATTTTTGACAAATTCCGCGCATTTTACGCATAAGCCTGGTTTACGTCTAGTCTTTTTTAACAAAAACCGCAAAAAACTAAGCTTTATTGACGGATTTACATTAAACACCGCAAAACTTAGCTTTAACTTGGCCATATATAGCATTTTTCACTAAGTTATCTAACAAAAACACACTAACCAAAATCAACAACCTGACCATTTAGACAGGTTGTTGAATTCGTATATATGGCGTTAGAACTGCTCGCTTAAATCAGTGTTAGCTTTACTAAAGGTGCTTTAAACCAAGCACGTCTTGCATATCATAGAAGCCATTATCGGCTTTTGCCAGCCATATCACCGCTTTCATCGCACCTTGGGCAAAGGTCATTCGAGAAGTGGCTCTGTGACTAATTTCTAAACGTTCGCCTAAGTTTGCGAAAAATGCTGTATGTTCACCAATAATGTCACCAGCACGCACTGTAGCAAAACCAATAGTATTGGGATCTCGCTCTTCGGTTATACCCTCGCGGCCGTAAACAGCACATTCGTTTAAATCTCTGCCTAATGTATCAGCAATCACTTGACCCATTTTCATTGCAGTGCCTGATGGGGCATCCTTTTTAAATCTGTGATGGGCTTCAAATATTTCTATATCTGAGTCATCACCAATAGCTTTACTGGTGATTTCTAATAATTTAAACAATAAATTCACGCCCACACTGGTATTTGGTGCCAGTAAAACAGGCGCATCCTGCCCTGCCAAAACAATTTGCTCAACTTGTTGGTCGCTAAAGCCAGTAGTGCCAATCACTAGTGCTTTATTGTGTTGTTGACACCAAGCCAAGTGCTCAAAGGTGGACTCAATCGATGTAAAGTCAATCAGGACATCGGCATTTTTCAATTGATTAATATCGGTGCATGTATTAACACCAAGGTGGCCAATACCCGCCAATTCGCCTAAATCGAAATCGGCAAAATTAGAGCTCGTTCTTACGGTTCCACCAACAAGCGCTATCTTGCTGTGCTCACTGGCCGCTTGAATTAAGTTACGGCCCATACGACCACTACAACCTAACACGGCGACTTTTATTGTCATAACTACTAACCCTTAATCTGAAATGTTTCTGAAAATGCTATCGATTGACTAATATCGTGTGAAATCACGTTAATAATAGCCCAATCACTGTTTATTTTAATAAGTTGATATAAGGCGGTAAATTCTGTGAAAAGCGCTTCACTGTCATCATAAAACTGCCAATCGACTGCAGCAGATACAACAGTATCAGTTAATTGATTGAAGCTCGCTTTACTTGCGCCAATTTTGGTAACACTTGCGGCTTCAAGCTGAGCGAATATATCGGTAAAAGCTTGGTTAAATTGGTCAGTGTCGAGCACGAGTTTTAACTCATCTGGTGTCGATAACGTACAAGGTAAAACGTAACACGATCGAACCGCCTCTATATCAGTGTGATGAAACGCTTGTAAATATGTGTTGAACAGACGCTCTATTTGTTGTTTTAGCATCTTAGTTATTTCGCCTTGTATTGTTTACTCTATAATTTTTTGTACAGCCCAGATAGCACGGAATACTCAGCTTTTGTCTGGAACTAAAAACCTGACCGTTTATCCTTGCACCGCCGTTCCTTCACATCCATGTAAACACGGCATACATATGTCCTATATGCAAAAAAGCCGGGAAATCCCGGCTTTATCAATCAAGGTTACTAGCTAATAATATCTAGCAACTCAACATCAAAAATCAATGCTGAGTATGGAGGGATAGCACCTTGTGAGCCACGCTCGCCGTAAGCGAGGTTATAAGGGATGTATAAACGCCACTTTGAACCTACAGGCATTAATTGTAATGCTTCAGTCCAACCAGCAATTACACCACCAACTGGGAATTCAGCTGGTTGACCGCGATTAACAGAGCTATCAAAAACGTCACCGTTAATAAATGTACCGTGATAATGAACACGAACAGTGCTGCTTGCCGTCGGCTTGTCGCCTTCTGCTGCAGCTACAACTTCATACTGTAAGCCAGACTCAGTAACAGTAACTTCTTTGCGCTTAGCGTTTTCAGCTAAGAACGCTTCGCCTTCTGCCGCTTTTTCTTTTGCTGCAGCTTGTTCTTGCTCTTGTAGTTGCTTAGAAACAACAGCGAATGCTTCGTTTAGTGCTTCATCGCTAACAGCGCTAGCATTACCAGCTAATGCATCAGCTAAACCTGCTTGAACCGCTGTTACATCGAAAGACTTAAACGGATTATTTCTCAATTGGTCACCCAATTGACGACCAACACCGTAGCTAACGCGTTGCTCGATTGATTCAAAATTATTATCAGACATAATTGATTCTTTGTTACTTTAAAAATTCGGCGCCAAGCATAGCACACAAGACTAATGGGCAGTAGAGCCAAAACTATTATTTAGTTGACTTTTTCAAGAGTATTTTCAAATAACATAGAGTGAGTTTCAGTGCTGGTAAAAGGATTTAAATCGAACCAATCACAAAAGCCATTTAGACATCCAAACATCTAGATTGACATTATCATTTGAGTTTTTATAATGCAAGCCAATATCAATCCTTAAAAATATATACATGACCCAAGCTCGATCTAGTACTTCTTTTATCAGCCTTTTACCCTTTGCTCTATTTTTAGCGCTATTCCTAGGCACAGGAATCGTACTGAGCTTGCAAGGTGTTGAGTTTGCCTTCTACCAATTGCCCGCCAGTATCGCCATTATTCCAGCAATTTTACTCGCCGTGTTAATTGGCAAAGCGCCAATTGAGAAACAAGTTGGCCAATTTATTCAAGGCGCTGGTCACCCGAATATCATCACTATGTGCTTGATTTACCTGTTAGCTGGCGCCTTTGCCAGTGTTGCAAAAGCAACTGGTAGTGTAGATGCGAGCGTGGCGCTTGGTTTATCGCTTTTTCCAGATTATTTGTTATTACCGGGTTTATTTTTAGTGTCAGCCTTTATTGCGACTGCGATGGGGACATCAATGGGAACAATCGCAGCGATAGCACCAATTGCCTTAGGCTTTTCGCAAAGCGCTGACCTTAACGCTGGCTTGGTAGCGGGCTGTTTGTTGTCAGGGGCTATTTTCGGTGACAATTTATCAATTATTTCGGATACCACAATTGCCGCAACACGCAGCCAAGGTGCACAAATGCGCGACAAGTTTAAGGCGAATTTTAAAATCGCATTACCTGCGGCACTGATTTGCTTGGTACTATTTGCCCTGCTAACTGAGCCGGGTGCTAGTTCACAAACAACCAATAGTGTTGCGTGGTTGGGATTAATACCTTACATCACCATTTTGGTGCTGGCCCTTGCAGGTGTTAACGTTTTTATTGTGTTACTTACGGGCATTGTGTTGGCCGCCGCTATTGGCTTTATTCAACAAGACTATCAATTGAGCCGCTGGGTTGGAGACATCAACCAAGGCTTTGCTAATATGCAGGACATTTTCATATTGTCATTGCTAATTGGCGGTTTAAGTGAGTTGGTTAAACGCCAAGGAGGTTTAACTGCGTTAACCAATACTATTGAATCAATCGCTCAACGTTTTAGCAAGAATACTAAAACTTCTAATAGTTTAGGTATTGCTGCGCTTGCCTTTTGCGCCAACTTTTTTACTGCCAACAACACGGTATCTATTATTATTAGTGGCGACACGGCAAAAAACTTAGCCGATGACGCCAAATTAACCCCGGCTCAATCGGCCAGTTTATTAGATATATTCGCCTGTATTAACCAGGGGCTAATTCCCTATGGCGCACAAGCACTGTTACTAGGTGCGACCATGACAATATCGCCGATTGAAGTGATCGGTTATTCGTTTTACCCTATGGTGTTATTCGTTGTCGCACTGATATCTTTCAACAAAATGATTGCCGCGCCCAAAACTCAAGGCTGAGGTAAAACAATGCCAGAAGGAATTAATTTAGCGCAGGATCTCGCCAGAATTTTGTTCCTTTTACTGTGGCTTGTAATGCCAAGCCACTCTCAGTAAAGGTATAGACGGTGACATCACCATAATAGGCTTCACCTTCTACTGAACCACCTTTATCTGCAGCTTTAGCAGCGGCATCAGCGTTGCCACCAAAGGTCCAACCCTTTTCAATAAAATTATTCATTGCCTGTGTAGAGTGAAAAACCATAACAATGCGATAATCTTTCGCGCCTAAGCCCAAACCAATACCACCTTCCGCCATATTCATATAAGTGTGCTGCTTGGTTTTCATATCTTTTACTACGCCGTAGCCGGTGCCGGCGGCAATAAAAATGAGATTAATATTCGCGTTACTAAATACGGCATAGCCGGGTGCTGAATTCAGCTGTGCACGAGTATCAGGCTTTTGTTTGAACAATTCTGTTAACACTTGTTCTTTCATCTGTAAGATATTTTGCCTTTTATCAGCATTACTGCCTTCACCCATTGACGCACAGCCGCCAAACAAACTCAATGCAACAATTACACCTAGCATTTTTATTGTTTTATTCATCAATAATTCTCTCATCGCTCACTAGCCTTTACACAGCCGTTGATCATATTTAACTCTAGATGAAAAACCATTACTCAACAACGGTTGAGCTTTCACTAAAGCATTGGTCTCTCGACAACAATGCCAAACGGTTGAGATAAGCTTGGTAGCCAGTTTGATTGAAGTTGACTGATTTAGAATTGATAAAACCGTGCAAGTAGTCACAACTTTCAACAGTTAACTGTGCTTTGCCTGCCAAATCAGTTTTGAGTTGATTTACCGAAAAATGAGGCTCAAATTTAGGCACAATTAAGGTCATTGGAAAGTTAGGAGTCAATTCGGTGAAATGCCTAATTTGATTACCATAGAAGCCAAGCCCGCCAGTAATAGAAAGGTTTTTGCTCACTTCTTGGCCAGCAAACCACCAAAGTGCCGCCGCGCCAACACTAAACCCGAGTATTGATACCGATTCTCCTCGATAGCTTTTGAGCTTGTGCGACAGCATTTGACAATAGCCCTCAAAACCGAGATGTTTGGTGAAATACTGGTAGGCGTCATTATCATCGTCAAAGCTTTGCTCTGTAGTGTATGGAGAAACAACATCGATATCGCCATCAAGGCTATTTATCAAGTTTTCAAGCGCTGAATTATGGCCAAAGACATCAGTTACAATTAGCTTATTCATTGTTATATTACCTAAAAGCAGTGCTCAATAATAAACGTGGTGAAAAGAAAAACACCAAATAAGCACCTAGTCCACACCTTACCGTTATTACTAACAAAAGTCAGCCATAACAGCCGCTTATTGAGCCTATTAACCCGATTAATTATAGTGGTAATATACCTGCGTGATAAGCTGATGCAAATTGGCCTTTACATAAAATTTAGAGAAATAAAATATGACTATTACTTCATTTATCCCGACACAGCGGACACTTATGGGACCGGGCCCTTCAGATGTTAGTGCGCGTGTATTATCGGCGCTGGCAAGGCCGACAATTGGCCACCTTGATCCACTATTTATCGACATGATGGATGAAGTAAAAAGTATGCTGCAGTATGCTTTTCAGACTGAAAATGCTCACACTATTGCACTGTCAGCACCGGGGTCAGCTGGTATGGAAGCCTGCTTCGTCAATTTGGTTGAACCTGGCGATAAAGTGATCGTTTGTATCAACGGTGTTTTTGGTATGCGCATGTTAGAAAACATCAAACGCATCGGTGCAACACCAGTCATTATCGAATCGCCGTGGGGACGCGCCGTTGAGGTACAAAAAGTTGAAGACGCCCTTAAATCGAATCCTGATGCAAAGTTTTTAGCTTTTGTTCACGCCGAGACCTCTACAGGAGCTCGTTCAGATGCGAAAACGCTTGGCGCATTAGCCAAGGAGCACGACTGTTTAACAATTGTTGATGCAGTAACTTCACTGGGTGGCAGTGAACTAAGAGTTGATGAATGGCAAATTGATGCTATTTATTCTGGTAGCCAAAAGTGTTTGTCGTGTGTTCCCGGCATATCACCGGTTAGCTTCAGCGAACGCGCGGCAGAGGTAATAACAAGTCGCGGCGCGCCAATTCAAAGCTGGTTTTTAGATCAATCTTTAGTGATGGGCTACTGGTCTGGTCAAGGTAAGCGTGCTTACCATCATACAGCGCCTGTAAACTCGCTATACGCGCTGCATGAATCACTGGTTATGCTGCAAGAAGAAGGCTTAGAGCAATGCTGGCAACGCCACCAAAATATGCACAATGAGTTAGCTAACGGCTTACAAGCGCTCGGTTTGGATTTCATTGTGCCAGAGCAAGAGCGACTAGCGCAGTTAAATGCGGTTTATATTCCCGAAGGCATCGACGACGGTAAAATTCGCAGCTTCTTACTAAACGAGTACAACTTAGAGATTGGCGCTGGTTTAGGTGATTTTGCTGGTAAAGCATGGCGCATTGGCTTAATGGGTCACGCAGCTCGCAAAGAAAATGTCGCGCTGTGTTTAGCGGCATTGCAAGATGCTCTCAATCAATAAGATAGTAAACTAATTACAACTTAGTCACAAAAAAGCCCGTTTGGCATGCTAAACGGGCTTTTTTATATTGCTATCAACAATGAGTTATAGCTATCGTTCTAACGCAAAATACTATCAACAGTACCTTGTGCTAATGGGTGATAACCCGGACGAGCTTTTAGGTATACCTTAGCCGCCCATGCCTTACCCTGCTCTGTTTCCGCTAACTTTCGATACAAAGGGACAATTAACTTACGGCGTCCAATAGTCACTAAATAGCGTTCCATTGCTGGATAAATAGCTTGATAACCAGTGCGCAGTGACAATAAATACCATGCGTGGGCAAGCTCGGCATTCGCAGTATTAGTGAAGCCGTAAGCATTGTCTAAAGCCGACATTTGTTGCTCAGTTAAGTCTAGTGGCAAGTTATTAATAAAGTGCAACCACTGGTGTACCGTCCAAATATTGGTATTGAGCTGCTGTGCTGTTTGACTACCACCAATAAACGCTTGAATTTGACCATCAACCAGCTCAAAGGCATTTGATTTAGGTCGAGGCACAAAACTCGGTAAGCCTTGCTCAAACAACCATTCGTTTAGCTGTTGCTCACTGACAATATTCGGGTATTTGTTGATTAAATTGGCCTTAACATAATCAACAAAGCTCTCGGTACCAAGACTTTCAAAAGCATGGCTATCGAAATATTGACGAATGAACTTATCGAACTTATCACGACCAAATTGTTGCTCTAGATAGATTAAAAACAACTGACCTTTAGTGTATGGCACACTTGAAAATGCATCGTCTGGATCGCGACCCGCCAAGTCTAAGTAGAGCTCGGTATCTTCAGGTGCCATTTCGGCAATGGCAAAACTCAAGCCCTGCGCGTCTAGTGCTTGCTCCATCAATGCGCGATCGCGGCCAAATACTTCTTCCATAATGCGGTTTTCAACATAACTGGTGAAACCTTCATTTAACCAAAGGTCGCGCCACGATTCATTAGTGACCAAATTACCCGACCAAGAATGAGCAAGCTCGTGGGCAACTAAATTCACTAAACTCTTGTCGCCAGCAATGACTGTCGGGGTAATAAATGACAAACGCGGGTTTTCCATGCCACCGAACGGAAAGCTAGGTGGCAAAATTAACAAGTCGTAACGTCCCCAGCGATATTCGCCAAACAACTTTTCTGTTGCGTCGATCATCGCTTGTGTATCGTCAAACTCTGCAACGGCTGACGCCAACACGCTTGGCTCAGCGTAGATACCTGTGATATCACTCATCGCGGCAAACTCTAGATCGCCAACACCAATTGCAATCAAGTAAGGTGGAATCTTTTGTGGCATGGTGAAGTAGTAATCGCCATCACGCTCTGTCTCAGGTTCGTTATTGGCGCTCATTACCGCTAAAACATCGGTTGGCGTGGTAATTCTGGCATCGTAGGTAATGCGAACCGCTGGCGTGTCTTGAATGGGTATCCATGATCGGGCGTGAATAGCTTGGTTTTGGCTAAACATAAACGGTTTTTGTTTACCTGCGGTTTGCTCTGGTGTTAGCCACTGTAAACCTGATGCTTTAGCCGTTGAGTGATAATAAATTCTCAACGCTTTGGCTTGAAATTTTGGATCAACCACAAGCTTGGCACCAAGTACTGGGTCACGCTTAGCCAGTTTGTGTGATACCGCGTACCAATGATTGTTGTTTGCTTTGGCCAATACTTTATCAATCACTAAATCGCGAGTATCCAAAATAATCGCAGTTTGTCCCTCAATATCTTCAACCAGCCAATCAAAATCGAGCTCGGCAAAGCCAGATAGTGATTTTTGTTGAAAATCGACGGCTAAATCCAAGTACAAATGTGACATTTGCACCTGATCGTAGTTTGCATAAGTGTAATCGTCTTTACGTTGCGCGCTCGCTGTAAAACTGAGCGCGAGACATACCAAGACCAGTAATCGAGAAATCAATATTTTCATTATTATTAACTCTTGTTATTGGGGAAAACGAATGTGCTTTGTTGTTTGATTTGAGTTTTAGTAAGTTAAGTTTGAACATTCAAGCTTAGCCTTCAAAATCAAACATTAACCGCTTATCCAATAACATCGCCATCAATTGCTGGCGATGACTTTAAAGAATAAGAACTTGTAAACACAAAAAAGGCCTGTAGCTTAATGTAAGCAACAGGCCTATTCAACTGAACATAGTGATAGAGTTTAGACAACCGTGTTAGGGTTTATCCATGCGAATCACTACCCTACGGTTTTTGCCGCGTCCTAACGTGGTTTGGTTTGACGCGATATGGCGACGTTCACCATAGCCTTCGGCTTGAATTCGGCTAACATCGACACCGTTTTGAACAAAGTAGTCTTTAATTTTTTCGGCGCGACGCTCTGATAACTTCAAGTTAGGCCAACGACCACCGTAGCTATCGGTGTAGGCGTCAACCAAGACTAACTCTAAATTGGGATCTAATGACAGATACTCAGTGATCATTGCCATGCGCTTTTGTGACGCTTTAGTCAACTTATCACTGTTAGACTGGTAATTGAGCACTGTATAGGAAATGTCATCAAAACTATAATTAAGTAAATTACCGACACAGGTAACAAAATCGCGATAAGCGCGCTTA
The DNA here is from genome assembly GCF_017744155.1 of Endozoicomonas sp. G2_1. Lineage (GTDB taxonomy): Bacteria > Pseudomonadota > Gammaproteobacteria > Enterobacterales > Alteromonadaceae > JAGHQT01. Next base: position 183,710 of record NZ_JAGHQT010000006.1, read on the forward strand.
AATTTAGCTGGCGATAAGCCAACCGATACTTTATTGCTGCCGTCGTACCAATCGTTGTAATAAAACTTTGGATTCATACCCTGCTCAAGTTCATTGAGCATGGTCCATGCAACTTTCTTCGGCAAACTTGGAGCAAACTGCTTATACAGTTTCATATCGGCAAGCACTCTGTCGCTGTGGCCTGGACGCCAGCTGGGAGAAACCGATCTTACTTCAGCCAACGAGTAATTGTCTGGCAGGCGCAACATATCGAGTTCAAACGACATATTGAGTTGCCTGTTGGCGCTGCTGGAAAAACGCGCTTCACCGTAATTGGGAATGGTATGAGATAAAGTGCACTGCAAGCGGGAGTTGTTGGCAAGCTGCCACTGCGAATCAGTTAGATCTGCTTGATATTGACGAACGTTGGCCTGACTAGTACCAGCCATTAAAATCAAAGCAACAGTAGGAATTAATTTTTTAAGCATAAACAACCTTAATTACAACCCTGATTCTACTTGAGCGCGACATATTTTTCTCGACCAGACCACAATGCTATTTGGCTAAGCAATTTGCTCAAGTAACAATTCTAATATTGTTACTATCGGCCTGTCAGTAAATTTCTTTACTCTTTTATTGCAATAATTTTCGATTTAATTCACTGATTAACTACGTAATTTATCAAGCAAACCAATTGCTACTGCAAATATTCAACCATATTGACTAATATGCTCAATTATCCGACAAAAAAAAACACAAAATCGCTTTTACATTAACAGCTTCTCGCATCTTTTGCTGGCTTGCGTATAATAATGCCACGTCACTAACGAAGTAACACTTGCGCACAAAATAATAGGACAATATGACAACTAGTACGGCAAACTCGGCAAAAACTTGCAGCCCATCTGACGAAAAATCACTTTTTGCCCAACGCTTTCGCGGTTACTTTCCGGTTGTCGTAGATGTTGAAACCGCAGGTTTTAACGCACAAACAGATGCCTTATTGGAAATTGCCGCCAGTACCTTAAGTTTAGATGAGGAAACTGGGCAGTTTTCACTCGATGAAACAATCCACTTTAACGTAGCGCCATTTGACGGCGCTAACTTAGAGCAATCAGCACTGGATTTTATCGGGATTAGAGACCCATTCAGTCCCCTGCGCGGAGCAGTTGGTGAAGATCACGCATTGAAAGAAATCTTCAAATTAATCCGCAAAAAAATGAAAGCCGCTGGCTGTCAACGGGCGGTGATGGTAGCTCACAATGCCGCTTTCGACTTAGGTTTTGTCAACGCAGCCACCGAGCGCTGTAATATAAAACGCAGCCCTTTTCACCCGTTTGTCAGCTTTGATACCACCACACTATCTGGTTTAGCTCTTGGCCAAACGGTACTTGCCAAAGCTTGCCAAGCAGCTAATATCGAGTTTAGTAACAGTGAAGCCCACTCGGCGTTATACGATACTGAAAAAACAGCCGAACTATTCTGTTACATCGTCAACAAATGGCAAGCGCTTGGCGGCTGGCCATTGCCAGTAGTTGAAAACCATGGTGACATTCAACCAGAGTGAATAGGTTACTGTGATAAAAACATGTCGATAAAGGATTAACAACAAATGAGCGCGCTCAACTACATCAAGCCCAATACCAATGGCGCAAAAGCACTGCCCCCCAATCAGCAAAACAACACTCAACTGGTTATTCTGCTGCGCTTTATCAGCATTGCGATTCAAGTATTAGTTATCAGTCTCGCAGTGACTGTTTGGCAGTATCAAGTTGAACTAACACCACTGGCGGTGGTTATCTTTGCCGAGTTGATTTTTAATATATCCAGCTACTACTTGCTAAAACACTTTAACCAACGAACTACCATCGGCGATTGGAGCCTATTTGGGCAAATAATGGCGGATGTTATTTTCTTATCGCTATTGCTCTACTTTAGCGGAGGTGCCAGTAATGCCTTTGTCTCACTGTTACTGATGCCAATTGCCATTGCTGCTGTCACTTTGCCAAAATTACTGATTACCCTAGTCACGTTAACCGCCGTAATCGCATACAGTTTGCTACTGGCAATGTTACCTGACCATGCCAGCCATCACGTTGATATGTCTCAACACTTTACTGGGATGTGGATTAACTTCTTGTTTTCTGCACTCGTGGTCTCGGTAGTCGTCGCCAGAATGGCATTTTCCCTCAACAAAAAAGAACGAATCCTGGCACAAATTAGAGAAGAACAACTCAGACAAGAAAAGCTCTTAACCCTCGGGGTTGCCTCAGTGCAAGTGACTCATCAAATTGCGACACCAATAGCGAGCGTGCAGCTCTTGATTGACGAGCTCAGCGAGCAACAGCCCAACGATCCGATAGTCGATGAATTACAACAACAATTGAAACGCTGTCAACAAAGTCTTGGTCAGTTTAGACAGTTGGCTACTGAAGTCAGACAACAAAAAATATCACCGCTTAGCTGCTCTAACTTAGTCAAGCAAATAACTGAGCACACAACCCTTAATTTTCCTGAGTTAACGCTTGAGTGGCTTAACCACAGTAAACTGCCAGAACAAGCGGCGATTGCGTCAGATTCATCATTAATTCCGGCAATTTTAAACTTGATTCAAAATGCTCAGCGGGCCAATCCAAAATCGATGACTTCGATAGAAATCAGCAGTGAGATAAAAAATCGCCATTGGCATGTTGCTATTCGCGACTTTGGTGTCGGCTTTAATTTAGCGTCGTTGGCTGAGCTGGGTGAACAGCCAATCGTGAGCGAACAAGGACTTGGTATGGCGGTAATGCTCAGCCATGTTAGCCTTGAACGGCTCGGCATTAAGTTATCCTTAAGTAATCACAGCGAAGGCGGTGCTATCGCTGAGCTCATTATTCCGCTGATAGATAACTAAGTTACAGGTAGCAAAAGATGAATGCGAATGGTGCTAACAAACTATTGGTCATTGAAGACGATCAGAGCTTTGCCAATATCACGATGCGCAGACTCACTAAGCACGGTTTTAACTGCCAGCACGCTGCTGATGCCGACCAGGCTCTTTTGGCTTGCCGAGGCATGTTACCTGATTACATATTGCTCGACATGAAACTCGAGCGAAGTAGTGGTTTAACATTATTACCGCTGTTACGGGCAATCGTGCCCAGTGCCCGTATTGTATTACTGACCGGCTATGCCAGCATTGCCACCGCGGTTGCTGCAATTAAGCAAGGCGCCGATGACTACCTCGCCAAACCTGTTGACAGCCAAACCTTAATCAACACGTTACTTGGTGATTCATCAACTCAAGCTTCAACCGATATCGTTAATGACAATGTATTATCGCCAATGCGAGTAGAATGGGAGCATCTTCAACAAGTGCTCAAAGCAAACAAAGGCAATATTTCTGAAACGGCACGGCAGCTCAATATGCATCGCAGAACCCTGCAGCGAAAACTGCAAAAGAAACCTTTGTGACTATTGTTGCAGATTAACCAGCAGACCAATAAAAAATCCCGCTAGGCACATGAGTCTTGCCTAACGGGACTTGGGAAAACGCCTTTTCTAAAGCTTCAAGCTAATTCGAGCTAAAATGAATAACTCGCTTCAAACCAAGCACTAATGCCCTCGCCGGGGATTCTGGTGCCCTGTGCTATCTCACCACCATTAACTCGATTGTAACCGCTTAAGTGGCTGCGATAGTCTTTATCTAACAGGTTATCAACACCCGCTTTTAGGGTGATTTGCGGGCTTAAATAGTAGTGCAAATCTAGATTGACTAAGCCATAGCCAGCACTGGTTTGTTCTAAGTTGGTTGTCGAGACTTTGTTTTGTTTGGCAAAAGCGGCTAACTTGAGCATCGCGGTATAGTCTGAGCCTTGATAAGCTATATTTACTTGGGTGTTTAGTGGTGCGATTCGGTAAAGCTGATCATCAATATCTCTGCGCTCTCCTCGCACATAACTGGCGACCCCTGACAGCTGCCAATGCTGGTCAATGCGATATTGCCAATTAACATCTAAGCCGTATAATTTGGCATCAACATTGTTAAACTGCAACGGATTTTCATCCCCTGCCATCACCTGCGCCACCATACGGGCAGCCATCTCATCCATTGCCAGCGGCGTGCCTTGAATATAATCATCTATTTGTTGGTAAAAAAACTGTGGACTCAGTGTTAACTGCTCGTTATCGAGATTGATACCAAAGTTAAACTGATACGCTCTTTCACTGTTCAAGTGTATATTGCCAATGTAAGTGCGGCCATCCGCAAGGCCAGCGGTTGCCTCCATCGGTAACCACAAATAACGCTCTTGGTATGATGGTGCGCGAGTTTTCATGCCAATACCGGCGGTTATCGACACTTGATTATTCAGTCTTGTTTCACTATTGATGGCAACATCGACATCGGTCTCGGTGACGTTGCGATCGGCATTGTTAAAACGATTTTGTAACATCGCGGGCATTGGCAACATCGCCATTGATGTTGCTACGTCACCGGCATCAGATTGTGCCTGTTTCACTCTAATACCAAAATTTAACGCACTGTCGGCAATTGTTGTTGCTAGTTCAGCAAACACTCCATACCTATGATCTTCGACCGCGTTGAAATTATTGACAAAGAACAGCTGATTATTAGGGTTGGTAATGACTGAATCGTGCTCAGCAAAGTAGCCGTCAATACCCAAGGTTAAGCTGCCAAAGTCAAACGTTTGCTCTGCACTAACTTTTATATCGATCGTTTCTGCTTCTGCATGGTTACGGCGATGACGCATTGGGTTATTGTTGGTTCTCAGGGCGAAATTAGTCATTTTGTGATCTGCATCTAAATAGCCCAATTGCCAGTTCAATTGCCAGTCTGCCAGTTTAAAATGACCATCTAAACCCACTCTGTGGCTAAAGATATATTCAATATCCATTGGTAACGCTGGTGTACCAGAATCTTGTGTATCTAGATAGTGATAGCTCAGGCCAATGTCCGAATCACCATTATCGACTCTAACATCGCCACCAAACTGGCGTTTTTGGAACTGTGTTGGACGAATACGGCGACCATCACCGGTTTCCATATCATTGGCCTCTTGAACATTGGCAAATAATAGTGCGCCGATATCGCCACGACTGATATTGACAACACCAGCACCTGTTTTGGCATCGTTATTAGAGCGCCACCCTAGCTGAGCATCACCGTTTAACTGTGTTTTGGCTTGCTGATAAGCTTGTGCTTTACGCATATTGACATTAATTGCTCCACCCAAAGTATCAATGGCGGCTGATACTGGCGCAATACCTCGGTAAACTTCTAGGCTATCAACGATCAACGGCGTTGAATAACTAAGCGGTGTATCCATGGCATTGGGGCCGGCGCCAATGATGCTATGCCCATCAATAGTGGTGGCGACCCGATCGCCAAATAAGCCGCGATATTGAGCAATACCGGTTACTGGGCCATTTCGATTGACATTAGCTCCCGGTACTGAATGTAACCAATTTGCCAAATCTGGTGCACTGGTGCTGCCTTGTGCGAGGGCAATTTGTGCTTGCTTCGCAGATTGACTAAAACGTTGATGACTAATAGTAATGACTTCAATCGCGGGTGCTTTATCTGAGATTATGTCTGCGCTGCTGTCTGCAATGTTATCGGCGTAAGCACCAAAGGGGGTTAAGCCTGTCATCGCCATGAACAATAATGTGCTCTTGGCAGATTTAGGTGATTTAGTTAAATTAAGTGACGCAATAGCGTTTTGTACTGCATTGACTAGTGTAGATTGTAAAAAAAGTACTTTCTGCGGACGAACACGGGAACAAGGTAACATAAATAGCCTATTACAAACTGCTTTAATACAAAAACTGAATAGGTCTATTGTCACTAGCTAAGTGCTTATTGACAAAGATAAAAACGAAAACTGCGACAATATGTCGCAGTTTTTAAAACACCTTTTCGCTCTATTCTCGTCTTAATCTCAGTCTTTATTTTTTACTTTGATCAAGCGCAAAAAATATTGCTAAAAATTAGTTTCTTTTGAAGTTTTTCCGATAATGGAAATCAATTGCAGCCAAGACATCGGTTCGACTGATGGTACCTAGTAAATTGCCATCATCGTCGACCACTGGATATATTTTTGGTTTGTTTTGCACCATACGTTGGGCAACTTCAACAATTGAATCATAAGGTTTTACCGATAAAACCTCTTTGTGCATTAAATCAGCAACATTGGCGGTATGTTGGTTATAAAAGGTCGATTCTAATAACTGGGTCAAAACATCGTTTTCTGACAAAAAACCGATTAACTGATTATTGTCATCAACAACTGGACCGCCGCGTTGTTGGGTTTTCAATAATTGAGAAGATGCTTTTTCTACGGCCATTTCCGGCGTAAAAATCACAGGGTAATGGTTCATGTATTCTTTTACTTGTACTGATTCCATAGCAATGCCCTTATAAATAAACTGCGCACACAACAATTCAAGCAATCACCAGTAAAACACTTACCGATATTCCACTAGCTGCTTTTTTCATACTTTCTACTTTTTAACTCTAGTAGAAAAAAACAAAAAATTCATAGTCTTAATACAATATTTTTATCGTACTACGCTCGATAATAAATCGATTATTTTTCGCTCAGCGAATTCCAATTTAGCACAGCAATTTAAAAAAGAAAGTAAAATCAAAACTTATCAACCAAGGTTAAATCTGGCGTCTGATGTTCTTGCTCAAACGATAGATTGAACTGCTCAGCCCATTCGAGGACTGCTTGATGATCCCGTTCAAACGATGCCATGGTAATGGTGTTGTCATCTAGGTGGTAAATGACTTTGTAACTGCGATAATAATAATCTAACAGCAGTAAGGCATCAACATCACCTTGTTTCGCTTTTGCTTTTATCTTATTGAGTTTGCGATATATTTTATTGAGTCCTTGCTTAGTATCAAAAACCAGCGCAACCTCTTGAAAATAAGGCTTAGTACGCAAACTATGCAGAATCGCCATCATCGCAACTAAGGCTAATATCACCCCCAATAAATTAAAGCGGAAGTTACTGCCCTCACCGTCAGAAAAAACCGCGATTAAGCCACTACCAAATGTCACGGCTAAGGCCGCAAAGCCAATAACAAAGGCAATAATAATGCGATTTAATCGCTCGCGGTATTGGCTCTTGTCAATATCAGTCAATTTCATTTACAGGTTTTCTCTTTGATTAAGTTAAAGTTTAAAATCAATGCACCCTAGTCAAAAACGGCGTTTGCCAAATGACCATAGCGCTCACTATTGGTTTCAACGGCGCGCGACCAAACATTGGCCAAGCTACAAATACTGAGCTTTTGCTTAGCACGGGTGATGCCCGTGTATAACAGCTCTCTTGATAACAGCGGATTATCGGCATAGTCGGGTAACACCATGGCAACGTGGTCAAATTCACTGCCTTGAGTTTTGTGAATCGTCATCGCATAAACCGTTTCAAAAGCCGGTAATCGAGATGGTACCAGTTGCTTATAAGCCATTTGTCCACTTTCGCTTTGCTGCTCAAATAGAGCCATTAACTCGTTGTCCTGATTACGCCAGAGCAAGCCGATATCACCATTGTACAAACCGAGTTGATAGTTGTTCTCGGTGATCATTATTGGTTGGCCGTGGTATAAAGGCTTGCCGCCGGTTTTGCCACTTACCATAGTATTAATAGCATGTTGCGCCTCTAATATCTGCTCAACCGCATGGTTAAGCGCATCAACGCCATAAGTTCCTTGGCGCGTCGCCGCTAGTATTCGAAATTTACTCAAGGCAGTGAATGCTTCAGCAGCAGTTTCGGCAGTAAATATTGGTTGATAGTATTGCTTAACCAATTCCGGCAGCCAAATTTCAATTGTTTGCGGTAACAAACTCAATTCGTCATTTTCTGGAGCTTGACTGAGCAACTGCCAGCTAGTGTTAACATCACTGGCAATCACTGCTTTGGCGATCTTACCGATGCCGCCATCTCCAGCAAAACGTCTGCTTTCAACCAGTAATGACAAATGATCGTAGCGCTTGTTGTTAACTTTTTTTAAGCCTGTTGCCTTGGTGCTAAATTCAGGTAACAGCTGTTTTAACCGCTCGATATTGTCTTTGCTGTAACCAATTAGCGGCCTTGGTGCTAACGCCGACAGCACGTTACCGACTGCCACTGATGGCAATTGGTCGGCATCACCGAGTAATATCACTTGGCAGTGGCTTGGCAAAGCCCGGAACAAGCGGGTCATTAAGGGCAGATCAACCATAGAGACTTCATCAATTAACAAAACGTCTAAGTTCAATGGGTTATCTTGATGATGACGAAATTCTAATTGATTCGGTATCACGCCTAGCAAACGGTGAATGGTTTGTGCTTCGGTTGGAATTGCCTCTAGGATCGACTTTGGAATCAATTCGGTAAACTGCGACAACGCATGCACAATTGATTCAGTTAATCGTTGCGCCGCTTTACCCGTTGGCGCAACTAAAGCTATGTTGCAGTCGCGATCGCGATTAAACCTTTGATTTAATTTTCGATTTAACTGGACAATAGCCGCCAGTAATTTACTGACCGTATAGGTTTTACCTGTACCTGGCCCACCAGCAATAATGCTAAAACGCTTCATTAGCGCATTAGCAACCGCAAGCTTTTGCCAGTCTACTTTGGCAGCCGTAACCTCCGGAAACAAGTCAGCGATAACCGTTTTTGCGATGGCAAGTGTTTGTTCATCTATTTGAGTGTTATCACCTGTTAAGCGCTCAGCCAGTAAATTGCCGAGCTCTTGTTCAAAGTCGTAGTAACGTTTTAAGTACAAACTCTTATTAGCATAAACAACCGGCTGACGTTCGCTGGCGTTGAGCGATAAACGCTCAAATAACACAGCTAACTGCTCAATATTTGGTAACACGTAACCAACCCTATCAATTATGCCATCTTCATTGACACTAGTAAAAGTAAGCCTTCCAGCAAATGTAACTAACGGCAAACAAGTATGACCTGCTCGGAGTGATTGGCTTAGTAATAGGATAATATGAAAAAAATCAGCGACCGACTTTTTATCACTAGGGGACAAATTAAGTGCGTTTTGGGTGGCGCTCTCTTGGCGGCTCTTACTGAATAATGCAGTGGTAAGGTGCTTTGCCAAAAAGTAATCTACCGGAAGCACTTCTGCCAAAACATTTTGCGCCTGATGATAGCTGTTATAAGGTAGTTCTATATCAATATTATCGTGCTGGTTGACACTGATATTGTTGCTCACAGTAACTCCTCCGAAGCGTTATCATGACCAGCACTAAAAAGCTTATCCAGCTGTATAAGTTCGCTTGGCTCAATTGCTCGATAATAAACTCCAGATCCGAGTTCAGTTTTATTCATACCGCGTAAATACAAATAGTAAACGCCGCCAAAATCTCGAGATGGCTGGTAGTCTTCCAGCGTTAATGAAAGCTGACGATGTAGCGCCAAGCTATAAATCAAATACTGTAAATCGTAATAATTTGATTCAATGTGCTGGCTTAATTGCTCTGGCATGTAACTGTGATAGTCATCGCCCAAGTGACTCGATTTATAATCACAAACATAGTATTTGCCATTTGTCTCAAATACTAAGTCAATAAAGCCGTGCATCATCCCCTTGAGCTGGCGATAAAACGGCAACTTGATTTGTTCAACCTTGCAGCCCCGATGCTTAGCCAACAGGTGAGCTAAATCTGCCATTTGCGCCTCAACCATAGGAAAGTAAAACTCGCTTTCACGCAAGGTTTTAGCTGGTTTGAGATCAGCCAGTGAAAAACTTGAAATGTGTTTTGTTGGCAGGTTTTGAGCGTGTGTTGAATCTAGCTTTGACTCTTGACTAATTTCGCCATCAGGTGCTTTGTCATTAACTGATATAACTAATGGTGCCGATAACACTTGTGTTAACCAAGCAACTAAGTCGGTTTGTTCAAAGCCCGCAGGCAGTTCACCAAAACGCTGTAATGGTTTAGTGATAACGTCTTGCCAATCAGGTTGGTCAAATCGACAATGTTCCAAAATACCGTGCAACAAATTACCGGTTGGTGCCCCTTTAGCAAGCTCAAACCTCAGCTGCTGGCTCTCTGGATTTTGCTGTAATTCGATTAAGATACTCTCACTGTCGCGATCTGGATTAGAGACACCGCTGTGGCTAACATGTCGAGTTAATGCTGAGAACGAGCTCAACCACCAATCGCGCTCAATGTGTCCGGTAAATTGCGCGACTTGATAATACTGTGCCGAATCAGAAGATTGCGCAACTAATTCACCTGTTTGAAGCTTAGACGCAGCATGAGTTTCAGTCAGATTATCTAGCGCTATTTGGTCAATTTTACAGTAGCCAATGGCATCACTTTGCTCGGCAGCAAGATTTTGTAAACTGACACTGATATCGGTACCTGGTTGCCAGTTCAGGGTTTGCCCTAGTGGTGATAACTCTGCTTGGTCAAAATCGGCAGTAAGAATATAACAACGCTTTTCTGCGCGTGTAATTGCAACATATAACAGGCGAATAGATTCGGCGTAAGCCTCTGCACTCATCAGCTGACGGGCGTTAGTGTCGCCATCTAAACAGACCTTGAGTTTACCGTCTGAATCATGATACTCAAGATAGTTTAGCAAGCGATTGCCAATTCGAGTCGGATCTTTGTGCCTGGTGGCAAATGGCACGAAAACCACCGGATATTCCAAGCCCTTTGAACCGTGTTGCGTAACAATTTTAATTAGGTTGGCATCACTTTCCAGCCTGAGTTCAGTTTCTCGGTCGGCAACGGTGGCGTTAATTTGCTGTTCAAACCAATAGAGCAGCTCTTGTGGTTGGCGATATCGCTGGCTGGCGGCTTGTAACAGTTCAAACAAGTGCAAGATATTAGTTAAGGTGCGATCTTTACCGTGCTGTTGAACGTTAAAGTGCTCATGCATAAGGCTTAGCGCCATGCTGATAAAGCCCTTTTGCTGCCAATGGCTGCGCAAATCAATAAAAGCGAATTTTTTCCGTTGCCACGCCAGTTCATCTTGTTGCAATTGATAGAGTTTTTCGCCGTCAAAGCCAAGTAACTGATTTGCCAATGCCGCGGTAAACAAGCTATCGCGCTCAACAAACCAAATGCCTGATAAAATTTGCCACAGTAATTTGGCTTCACTGCTATGATACAAATTACTTTTGTTACTCAAATACACACTCGCCAAGTCGTAATCGCTCAACGCTTGGCTAATTTGTGCAGCTTCGCCACCATCACGCACTAAAATTGCAATGTCTTTTGCTTGGACTTTTTCTTGGTGCTGCCCGCTCGCTTGCAAAGTATTAACCGATAATAAGCGCTTAATTTCACTAGCGCACCACAGCGCCATTTGGCGTCGAAAGCTCTGCTTAACTTTTGTCGTTTTAGTCGATGATTTAGCGGCGCTCAACTCAGGACAAAAATCGACAAATTGCAGCGCCTTGTAATGGTCAGCACCATCGTCGGTAAATTCGCTGTTACCAGCGCTTAGCAGGGCTTTTGGTGATGGTTTTACTGGCTGATAATCAATACCATAGCCAAACACATCGACTGCGCTATCGCGATTACCCAATGGTTGACCGTAAAACAAACGGTTGTAACCAGCAATCATCTGAGCCGTTGAACGCCAGTTGGTGTCCATCAGCCACTGGTATTGGCATTGATCACGTGCTGCCAAGTAGGTGAATACATCACCACCGCGAAAACCGTAAATGGCTTGTTTAGGATCGCCAATCATAAACAATGCATTATCTGACTTTGACAGCGGCGACTGTACTTGCGCTAACTCGGCTTGCTTGAAATTGCGCAAATACAGCGCCGATAAAATATCAAATTGCTGTTGGTCAGTATCTTGAAATTCATCAACTAAGGCGACTGGGTATTGGCTTGCCAGCATATCTGCCAATTGGCTATCAATAGTAACTTGCTCTGCCAATAAACTAATCAAGTCATCAAAGTCTAAACGACTTTGGCTCTGCTTAGCTTGTTTTACACTCTGTCTTATTTGCTCAATACCTTTAACAACAATCGCGAACGCACTGGCTTTAGCAATACTGCTATCATAACTCTTGGCAATTTTTTTTAGCTGATTCAGATGGTTAAAGGCTTCAACAAGTTCAGCTTTGTATTTCGAGCGACTGTAACGACGACCATCGACAAAAGCATCGGGCATTGCGCTAGTACTGAGTAAATCGATGTTCGAACCACAATCAGACAACCACAACTTGAGATTTTCTAGTTCTTGCTTTCTTTTATCGCGATCCGCGCCCTTCTTGCTGTCAATCAAGGCCTCAGTCAATAGTGCGTCGTAAGCGGCTAAATCTGCCGAGCACGCCGCTATTAAGTGAGTAAACTCCTGTTTAACAACGTCAACACTTTTTACCGACAGCACCGCGTGTTTATTAATCGCTTTGCCAAAGTGTTGTAAGAAGCTTTCTGGCGTTGGCCAAAACTCGATTAAGGCGAGAAAATCATCTACTGCCTGTTTAGCGATTAAGCGATACCAATCTTGGCAGCCTGCAACAAGCAACTCCGGACAATCGCTTTCCAAATTAACGTCAAACGGTAAACTTGATTGAAATGCGTATTGAGAAAGTACTCGTTTGCAAAAGCCATGTATGGTGAAAATTGCCGCTTGGTCAATATTAACCAGGGCTTGCTTTAATAGAATATGAACTTTGTCGGTGTCGACCCGCTCGGCGATGGCAATAAAAAACGAATCTTCTTGGCTAAGCTTGGACCAATTGAGCAAGACTTCGCGGATGGTACTGTCAATTCGACCGCGTAACTCTTCCGTGGCATCATTGGTGAAGGTCATCACCAAAATTTGTTCAACGGTTAATTCACGCTCTAACAGTAAGCGCAAATATAATCGCGTAATGTTGTAAGTTTTGCCGGTTCCTGCGCTGGCCTCAATCAAGTGACTGCCGGTGAGCGGAATATCTTGGGCGACTAATTGCTGCGCTGAAAGTGCTGATGCTATCATGGTTGACCTCCAGCTCGCTCACGGCTAAAGGTTAAGTTTTGCTTCTCTAACGAGGTTAATAATGGTTGATAGAGCTCAGTTAACGGCGCTTGGAACTCACTTAACTCAGGGCATTGTGGCCAAAAATAGTTTAGGTAAGGATCATCTTTAGGCGCATTAGCTGGCATGCCTGCAAAACCGCCGTCATCTTGCCAATAATGTTGACAATCTGCTTGTTCAAAACTTTTGCTGGTTAGTACTTTTTGCCCAAGGTTGGCATTTAGTAATAGCGGTTGGTACTGACCAATAACATAATATTTCAGCCAAGTTTTTAGCAGTTCTAACACGCAGCTAGACGCGCTATTGTCGATATCTGGCTGACTATTATCGTCACTACTTGTAGCTTGGTTAAGCAAGCTTTGCTCATTAACCGTATATTTTACGGGTCGCTGACTCTTGGTATCAAAATAAAGGCCGGTTGTGCCACTAATTTGTTTCAATTTTTCCGCGACATCATGATCGAGCTTAACGCTGTTTTGCTGACTTAGCCGATTTACACAACTAACCGCTAACTGCTGACAATATAAAATCATCATGTCTTTTATTTTAGCGCTACTACTACGACTGTGAACGGTCTGATTACTCGCCGTGTTAATAGGGATTTTACACTCTAGAAGGATGTGAAACGCCTGCCCGCTATCTGCTGCTAGCTCGCCGTGTTCTGCACTTTCCTCACTGATATTGAGTTTAAGAGACACCGGCAGTGAAAAGTGCAAGGTTTCTGTGGCGTTAACTTCCTGCTCTGTAATTAATTGGGCAAATAGCTGGCTGTCATCCTGCCAACTTGTTAACACTTGTTCGGTGTTGGGGCTATCTGGAAACACGCCGCTAAGTAATGCGTGGTCAATTAACCTATGGCCAGAAACCGCACATGCAACGTCATTAGTTGGAGCACCTAACTCTTGCTCTAACTCTCTTGTTAAGGCTTCTTCAACAAAACCAAGCCGCGTTTGATAACTTGCCAATGGTTCAAAACCAAACGGTTCATCATCACTAAGTTCAGTGCCTTCAATTGCTAAGTTTAGTTGCAGCTGGGCTCTAGCAAACGCTCTCGACGGATGTTGAAAAAAAGCAATAAGTTGATTTAACGACAGTTCAATATTTGTCACCGCTTGATTATCAACTGGAGTATTACCACCTTGCTCAAAAGTATCGATGGCGCTCGATTGATTGACATAATCAGCCAAATTAGGTCGTTGCCAATTGCTCTCTTTAGTTTGTCCCAGTGCCAACCAATTGGCATCAAAGCTTGGGTAATGACAACTGCCGAGATAATCGCGTGTTACCAGCAGGCTTTTGTCGGTATTAATTATCCCGCTATGATCAGCCGCAACAGGAATATAATTACTTTCACTGTAGGCTTGCATCGGTAATTGTCTGAGCTGAGTTAGGCTTCCACCCTGCTCAAGGCTGCTATCAAAACACCAGCCATAGCCGTAAGTTAAATATTCCAATAACTCTTTAAGCACCAGTGACGGCTGTTTTTCGGTATTGGTTTTAATACTGCGTCCTTGGTAGCTCAAATACAAAGATTTGCGCGCTGAAATGATTGCTTCTAAAAACAGATATCTATCATCACCACGCCTAGAACGATCGCCGATTCGCGCAGGTGTGCTAGCCATTAAATCAAAACTCAGTGGTTGACGCTGACGCGGAAACTCACCATCGTTTAAGCCTAACACCGCGATCAGTTTAAACGGAATGCTGCGCATCGGTAGCATTGAACAAAAAGTAACTTGGCCAATCATAAACTGACGACCGGGATCCGGCTGACTAAACTGACCACTTAAAAAGTTAACAACAACTGCAAGCGATATGACATCATCAAATTCCGCATCCTGACAGTAGTCAACTAAGTGCTCAATGGCTTGGTTGATCATCAATAAACTTTGACTTACCCGAACCTCGCCATCTAGGCTATCATCGTCAGTAAATAACTGACTGAGCATTTCGAGCAAATATTGCTGCCACTGGCTTGCAGTTCTCGCCTTTGCTAAGCCAGCGCTAAAGTTTTGCAACTGCTCTAAAATCAGCATTAGCTTTCCCAGCAACAAGGCATCTTGGCCTTCAACGTCGGGCAGCACTAATTGTTGTTGATAAATATCAGCTTGGTCACCGTAGGCAAAACCCAATAACAGTCGTTCTAAACCTTGCTGCCAAGTAAAAGCATTACTGACACTATTTTCGTTATCGCCACTGGTTTCGATGCCATTAGTCACGAAATTTGCTTTGTGATCTTGATTTAAACCCCAGTGCACACAAGCTTTGCTGAGCCAAAGTGAAATCTTATCGAGCTCTGCTAAGCTCAATACAAATTTTGCTTGCATCGCCGGTAAGCGCAAAAAGCTAATAATTTGGTTTACTTGAAAACGGCTGTCGGGCAAGGTCAACAATTCTAAAAATGCTGCTACCAATGGATCCGAGTCTTTCGAGTTGCGATCCGCAATCGAGCACGGCAACGGCGGTACTGCATTGGAAAGCTCCTGCCAACCTCTAGCGAATACTGCATCGACATAAGGTGCATAATGCTCAATATGAGGGCACATCACAATAACGTCTTTCGGCGTTAATTCAGGATCATCGTTAAATTGATGTAACAACCAATCGTGCAAGCCTTGAACTTCGCGAAGTGCACTGTGAGCGCTAGTAATCACGATGGAATTATCAATCTGGTGACGCCGCTCAGCTCTAGCGTCGGTTAGGGTTAAGATATCCTGTTGTATTTGATGTAGCACTGACCTTTGCTGGCCGTTGTCATCGCTTTGTTGCTGGTCGGTAAGATTGTCGAAGGCATCAATATTAAACGTGCTGCACTCTTGAAGTAAGGCCAAAAATTCTCGCCCTTGTTGGCCTAAGTTAGCCAAGAACGGGTTGCCAACGCTTTGGCTAATATCTTGATAGCCACCAGTCCATTTACTCAAGGTTGCAAAGGCGCGTTTTTCGGTAACGATATCGCCCCAATAATCACAGCAAGGGTTGAGGTGAAAAAAGTGTACTTGGCTATGCTCACTAATTGTTTCAAGCAGCTCTAGCCACATTGGCGCCATGGCATTAATGCCAAAAAACGACATTCGCTTTGGCAATAACTCACGGCACTTTGGCATCGTGGTTAAGTTATCTTTTGCTTGTTCAATAATCGCAATAGGGTCATAGCTTTGCTGTGCCTGAAGGAGCTGCCAAAGCTTTGCCTGCCATCGACTTAATTCACCGAGCGTCACTGATTGTTCAGTGTTTTGATAAGTGCTCTCACCATTTTCATAAGAATTAACCGACGTTTGCCCTAAATACCAGTTGTGTAACCAATCTGGACGAAAAACCAAGTACTGCTCGTATAAATCGGCCAATTGACAAGCAAGTTGATAGCGTTTGTCTTCAGCTTGTTGCTCACTGGCGGCAGACTGCCAATACGCGGTTGGTTGCACGAAATCATCATCGTCAAGCACTGACGCTTGATTGAGTAATTTAAATATCCGCCAACTCAACACTTCTCTAGAATACGCCGATTGCTGTGGTACTTGATTGCCACTAGCTAGTGTTCTCACCAGTTGCCATAAAAATTGAGCAGGTAAAGCAAAATCTATATTCATGCTAATACCACGGCTCTGCGCTAGCGACATATTGAGCCAGTGCTGCATACCGGGGTTTTGAACAACGATTGTTTCACCTTCAAATAACGATAAGGGTGAAAGCTGTTGAATTTTAGCGAGAAGCTGCAACAAATTTTCCATTTTGTTGGCAGGATAAAGATAAATCAACGGAAAACCAGATACTTATTTGTTTGGTTAAATTTAACCATAGTTGCCAAGTATTAGCCATTAAAAAGGCGAGCATTGCGCTCGCCTGAACTAAAAACGACCAAATCTATCAAATTAACGGCTGATGAGTTTTTAAGAAATAAAACTCAAATGGCTCTGATAAAAATCGCCGCAATATGGCAGGCGGTATTTGTGCAGCGTTAACGCTGAAAGCACGCCATAGCACCAAGCAACAACAACGAGTACAGTTAGTAACCAACCAACTAGCGGGATGAGCGATAACAAACAAAAGGTAATCAAGATGCCAAGAGATTGGCGCAGGTGATATCGAGCAAAGGCAGACTTATTTTGACCGTAAATTAACAGCGCAATCAGCCAGCCAACAAAGGTGAAATAACTGAGCACAGCGATGATCCTTGCCATTTCATGGTGGCTGCTCCGGCTTGCCTTACGATCTTTTACAACAACTTCAGTGGTGATCATAAACTACTCCATCTACTATCCATTTTGATGTTTTTCCATGCTTACCATTTAAATCTAGCGATCTTTTTTCTGTTAAACAAGTGACAATTTTGCGATATTAACTAAGTTACCGAGATCTAAAAGAATATAGTTTTATTGAAGAGAATATGGCCTTACCCGAAATTGAGATTAAGCCTCAAGCGAAACACAACGGACTATTCTTAACCTGTATAGGTCTGATTTCTCTAGCTATTTTATTAATAATTAGCCAGTTTTTTTGGCTTAAAGCAAAACTACCACTGATTTTTTTAATTTCTGCCAGCTTGGTTTCACTGGCATTAGGCATCGCCAAATTACTTGAACCGCCAATTAGTTTTTCTATTACCCCGGAAAAAATCAGCTATTACCACAAATACGGTAACTGGCAACTGAGCTGGCCCGAAATCGCCAATATTAATGTCATTACTTCAAGCCATGGACTAGAGCGATTACAATTGCCGTACATTGGTATTCGGTTACACGATCTTTCGACATTAGCTAATAAAATATCACCAAGGCTGGCTAACCGTTTAATTCACGAGCAACGCATTTTGCTCGTCCATTCGGTGCAACAACAGCTGCTAACCATAGAACAAAGCCAAATGAACTTTGAGCCTTTTCAACTCAGTGACAACAGCCAAATTAAAGGCCCAATTGCCGCATTTTTGCATCAAGCAGAGCGCTTACAAGAAGCGCTCGGTTACCACTTATATTTGCCCGCCAATAGCGCTGATAGAACCCTTGATGAATTTAATCAACTGCTCAAGCAGTGCCGATCTAGTGCTGGTAACTACCAAGCTAATGATGAGTGATTTTTAGTTAAATCTGGTTAGCCGATATTATTAGCTATTGATCCAACTTGCTTGTGCAATTGCCTCAGTTAACGCTATGTCTGGGTAACCACAATCGCGTAAAGCATGAATAAACTTTAACGTTTTAAAACCATCAAACCAAGTGTGTAATTGTTGGTTAAATTGTTTTTTGCCATCACCTTGGTGTTTTAAGACAAATTGTTCAAGCCCAATTGCTAGTAAAGCGCGTTGGCAATCCACGGGTAAACCGGTCAACCACCTCTCAAATTCATGCGAACGCTGAGCTAGGTCACTAAAGGCATTCAACGTAAATTTCAAGTACTCAAAAAGCTGCGGCTGATAATAACAATAGTCTTCGCCCTGCTCTTTTAAGCTAAGAATTTTTTGTACTGCTGGTCCTGTGCCAAACGGCACTCGGTCTGATGTTCTGGCTTTGAGCACTATTTCACAGTCGTCAAAAAAATAGTGGTTGTACTGTGATTCTGGCCTTGTTGAACCGCACTGGGTGCTTGGTTCTGGATTGAATTCTGAGAGTTTGGTTAATTTGTTAAGCAGGTAAAAATCTTCGCCAGCCGATCGTTTCGGAAACCCCCTAACCTTTGCGTAGGCGTTAACATCAAACGCTAAAATACTGCCAATGGTGTAATACGCATAAGGAGAGCCTGCATAGCGTAAACCTGAGACGTAATAACTCAGTGCTTGTTGGTAGAGCTGGTTGGCCCAATGCACGTTTGCGTTGTCACACTGGTGATCAAAATTGTAAATTGCAATGTGATAGTCAATTGATAGCTGATTAGTGACCGTAAAATAGTCATCAGGAAGGCTTGCATCGGCATCTGATGAATGCAGCCAGCGACTTTTAACTATGCCATTTGCCACAAGTTGCGCCGCAATATCGACACCAATTTTACGAGCCAAACCCACGCCTTGTTTGACAGGTAATGGCTCATTAAAACAGTCAACCAACAGTAGCTTAGCCTTTGTTTTTGTAGAGTTTTTTTGGTCAGACTTGAGCTGTTTCGGCTGAGAATTTTGCGGCGTAACTAATACGAGTTTACCGTCACAGCTTTGCCATTCGATTTTATTTTCAGCTAGTGTCAGTGCGTCCTGCCATAAACTCAGTTGTTGTATATTAGTTGTCGCGCTATCAGGCTGATTAACAACAAGGATCATTAATGCGTTTTGCTGACCAAGTGCTGAGCTAAAAAATCGCTCGATAAATTCTACTCTTTCACAATAGGCGGGAATAACAACAACGTTATCGAATATATGCTCCGAGCCTAATAACGCCGACATATCACTAATATGCTCAACTTGAGGCTCAGCATATTGGCGTAGATATTTATCTAATACGTTTTTCACGCACTTACTAGACTCATAATAGACTTTTACCCACTCGACTTGTGCTAACAGTGTTGAGCAAATTTATTAGATAACTCAAAAACTAGTGCAAAGCGGCGCGGTGCGGCAACTGAGCGCAAACTTCAGCTTCAAAATCTAAAATTTCTACTAAACGCTGGTCAACTTCAGCTTTGTCGAAATACTCATAAGCCAATTCAACAAACAAGTTTTTGTGTTTCTCTTCTGATTTGGCAATGGCAACGTAAAAGTCTTTCTCTTTGCCTTCAGGCAATGCTTGTGACACTAAGTCAAAACGTTCATGACCGCGTGCTTCAATGACACCGGCAACTAGCAATCTGTCTAAAAAGAAGACGTCGCGACCGTTGCGAAAAATACTGCGAATTTTTTTGATGTATAAATCTTTTTCGTCGTTAGCTAAGGTAACGTCCCTTGCCTGCATCAATTTTAGCACTTGTTTAAAGTGAATAAGCTCTTCAATGGCTAAATCGGTCATCGCGCGCACTAGCTTCTTGCGATCAGGATAATGAGACAGCATCGAAACCGCCATACCTGAAGCTTTTTTCTCTGCCGCTGCGTGATCTGCCAAAAAAGCATCAAAATCAGCCATGACAGCTTCAGTCCATTCAAAAGGCGTTTTATATTTCAGTTCAAACATAGGAAAACTAATTCAATTTACAGAATAACAATAAAATAGGCGTGTATTTTACACGCCTTAAAAATGGTGACAATGAACAATCCAGCAATTAACCTTGATGAACGCTCTTCTCGGGGATATATGGACTAATTTTTTGCCAAACAACATCGGGTTCTAAAAAGGTTTTACTGCCAACGACACAGAATAGGCCTGGGCAACGGTCTGAAAAACTTTTTTCGACATCCCAGGTCTCATAGGGGTGAGAATCATGGATCATCAGTAGCTGTGGGTTATCTCCTCTGCCGGCAACTACGTGATAATTATCAAACATACCGAACTTGTGGGCGCACATATAATACAAAGAATATTCCGTCCATCGTGAGCGCAGATAACGAAAAATAGACCAATTGCGCGGATCTTTGGCATTGTGAAGTGAACAGATTTCATCAACCCAATGCTTACCCCAAAGTTCAGTGAGTTCAGAAATCAATTTTAAGCAAATATTTTTTGCTAAAATTGATGGGGTAATGTGCATACCAACACCAGCTTCGCCAACATCTGGTGACATTTTTAACATGCGCGCTGAAGACTTCCACCACTTCGGATGTAATTCTCTGCTTTCATACTGTAACAAAGCCTTACCATCGATGATTAACTTGTCCATAGTCAATGGTTTTAAGCAGATAACATCAGCATCAAAGGTTAAATAAAAATCTTCTTTTAAATATTGGGCCGCGGCGATTTTAACGAGTTGCTGCTTGCGCCAGCCGCGAACATGAGCATATTTACTCAGTTCTGGAATTAATGCTTCTTCGGAAATAACTACAGGATTAAGATGCTGCCATTTCTCTAAGCGCTGATTGACGATGTCAACTTCATCGGGCGGCGTCACAATCAAAAATGTTGAAAACATACCGGGCTCGGCAAACGCCGTTAAGCTGCGAAAGAGAATTTCAGTGCGTCCCAAATCGTCGACGTCATAACTACCGCGAATACAAAGAGGTAAAACAGCCCCTATTGCCATAATAAAACCCTAAAAACTAAAACCCGCCAGAATATGGTAAGTATTCTAGCGTTTTTTTAAATAAGAACAATTATTAGTTATACAAGTTTTCACCAGTCTGAAAAACTAAGAGGTGATAGATAACAAGGCCATTAATCACTGATGACGTCATTGGTCTCGCCTTGTAACGAAGCCAATGTATTTTCTATGTCCTTTAAATTTTTAGCATCTCCTGGGTTAATTGAGCCGGCAATTTGATTAACTGAATCCTTAAGTAGCGCAATTTGATTCGCGATCGCTTTTACTGAATCTTCTTCATCACCCAAGCTTTGATGACGCGCGTAATCAGATTTTATTTGCTGCCAGCGCTGTGCTTGCTCACTTGTTAATGTATCTCTTAATTCCGCAAGCTTCAGTAAGTTTTCCTCGGCGCCGACGGTTAGGGTTTGGGCCTCGCCGCGATAATGATCACCAATCAACTGTTCAAGCTCTTGTTCGGTCATCACAGGTACGACTTTTTCAGCCATTTTGTTCATATTGCGGTAACTACCCTGCAATTTAAACGGCGGTTCAGTGCGATACTTATCATCTTGAGCGGCAGATTTAATATATTGCTCATTGGCTTTTAACACCGTCTTTTGAATGTGGCGTATCCGTTTTATCACCGCCACGATTTCGTTGACTTCGGCTTGCGAGTAGCCGTGTTTCAGGTTACTCGCACTCGCCTCTTCACCAACACTGTTGTCATCTGCCAGCTTAACTAATTGATATAAGTCTTCCATATCGCGCATTGCCAACGGCGCCAAATACGGATTGCTGGTTAAACTATTTTCGATAAAGCTCAGCGAGAATTCGTGCTCTCGACCGCTTAAAGTATCACCCAAGTTGTAAATATCAGCTCGGTTGGCGAGCATATCGGGGATGGTAAAGGCTTCACCAGATTCTGTGTATGGGTTGCCCGCCATCACGACAGCAAACTTTTTACCGCGCATATCATAGGTTTTACTCTCGCCATTCCACACGCCATCAACTTTTCTCGAGCCATCACATAACGAGATAAACTTTTGTAAGAACTCAGGATTGGTATGCTGAATATCATCGAGATAGAGCATAACATTGTTACCCATTTCAAAGGCTAAGTTGATTTTTTCAACTTCACTGCGGGCTGTTGAATTAGTGGCTTGGCAGGGATCCAACGAAACTTGCTCGTGACCAATAGAGGGACAGTTAATTTTTACAAAGGTCATGCCGAGCTTACTTGCGACATACTCTATCAAGGTTGTTTTACCGTATCCCGGCGGAGAAATTAGCAGTAGTAAACCCATTAAGTCAGAGCGTTTATCCGCGCCAGCGGCACCGATTTGTTTTGCTAAATTGGCACCGATAATTGGAAAATAAACATCGTTAATCAGCTTATTGCGAACAAATGAAGACAGTGCGCTAGGCATAAATTCGTGCAAGCGCAACTGTTTGCGCTGCTGCTCTAAAACTTCTTGTTTTAACTGGTGAAACGCTTTAAACGCCGGTACCTGAATCTGGCTAAACTGGCGCAAGCGATTGATAAATGACTGATAATCAATCACTAGGCTTCGATCATTAATCCTTTTATGTTGGCCAAGAAGCCCTGGAACACTTGTGGTTGTGTCAACATCGAGCGCATAAAACTCAGGGTTTGGCGCTTTACTGGCATCGTCGACAATAACCGAACTGTCACCGTTAAATAACAACACGGAACAAACTTCCACCATCATTTCTGTCGATACTACTTGTGCATTGTTGTTCGCATCAGTCTCTGATTTAGTTTGTGTATTGTCCTTTTGACTTAAATGCTGACAATAGCTGCTCAACCAAGCAAAATGCAATTGATACTGCTGCTGCGCGGTTTTACAGGCAGCTAACGCTTGCATTATTTTGCTCGTTAAGCCCTTATTGGCAAGTTGTTTTTGAAAATCCTCAAGCAACTCTTTAGATTGCTTGCGGATAACAAAAATGAGTTCACCATTGGCTAATTCCGCCAGTAAATAATCCGCGACGACACTGAACTCTGTTGAATCAACCGCCAACCATTGCTCTTGCTGGCAAAAGTCCGCTAACGCACTAGTAAGCTCGTTAATCAGTTGTTTACGCAAAGGGTTATCGCCAAAGGCTTGTGTCATAAGTGCTAAGTTCTGACAGCGCTGTATCAAGTCTTGTCTAGCACTAGCATCACACCCCAGATATAAGTAGCCAATCGCCAATAAGCGCTGCTCTGCACTATATGCCAGTAAACCGACTTGTGATTTTAAACGCAATAACTCGGTTAAAATTGCCGCAGCATCAACATCGTGAACACCTTTGTCATAGCCCTCTTGATATCGCGCTTCAGCCTGAACTCTAATCAACTCAGCGAGCTCTTTTTGCTCAGCCAGCCCAACTAACGCATCAACAGCCACTTGTCCTTTACTTTCTGCTTCAAACAATATCGATGCCGCCAAGTACTCAGCGCGATATGTTTCTAAAGATTCTGAAACTAAGTTTTGCTGCCATAAGTGTTGAGTGTTTTCAAATAGTGTTTCGTCTAACGCTTGGTAATAATCACTACCGATAATGTGTAACATCATTTGCTGCTCACGAGGCAGTAAGGTCAGCTCTAATGCTTGATTGTTGACGGAAAACTGATAATCGCCAATTTTGACTAAACTGCCATCATCGGAGTAAATATCCGTTTTGTCGCGCAATGCTCTAATGCCCTGCTCTTTGGCATTTTTGAGTTTTGCCGCTAAATCATCAGCTCGGACGTTATCATCTAAACTGCGCAATTGCTCAATCAGTTGGCGCAGCTTTGTAATCATAGGATCAGCAGCAAAATAGCTATTGAGTTTATTGGTATCTTTAAAGGTACTGGCGCGACGAGTAATCGACTGAACAATGCGCTCTGCCGCCGTCATTAGGTTTGCGCAGCGACGCTGCCTTTGATCAACCAGTTGCTGTTTGTGTTGCTCAAAATTATCGTAGATTTCGTCGCGTTTGACCAAAATCTCCTGATAAAACTCGTCGTAGTCACTAAACTGACTTTCGAACTCTTCTAGTTGCACCAATAAAGACGACAGCTGTTTATCGCAAGCTTCTGGGCTATCACTGGCATTTAACGCACTGGTAACACTTTGGCTCAGCAGTTTAAAGCGAGCGCCAAATTCGGCTTTGGCCTCTTCAGAGCCAACTTTTTTCTTCGCCAGTTCTGCTTCTGCCTTAACGCGATTAACCTGACCAAAAACAGCAGAAATATCTTCGAGTATTTTTGTTCGCTGCCGACTGTCTTCAATATCCAGCGACAGCATAATGTGATTGAGCAGTTCGAGGCCAGCGACCAAGTGCGCGATCTCGTCACTAATGGGAGATAATTCGGTGATCGACGTTGCTTGATTGACTTGCTCAGTAAGGTTATCAATTTGCTGATAATAAGGCGCTAAAGCTTGCTCTTTTTGTAAAAAATCAGCGGTTGCTTGGCTTAGTGTTTGGGTTAATGTACTGAGGTTTTCCTCAATAAGCTCAAGTGCTTCAACGTCAATGTAGCGAAGCTCTTTAGCAGAAATAATTTCACCATTAAACTCGGTCAGCGCTTGTAAACTTTCAACGTATTGCGCTGCACTTTCAAAGTTTTGCGGTTGAACTTGGTCATTAAAGCGCGCCATCGACTGCTGACAATTCGCCAGAGCCTGACTAGATTTCTGCTGAATGCTGAGCACTTTTTCAAACTCGTCAAGCACCAACTCGGAGGTTTCAACAACCTGAGTGATTAGCGCTTGTAAATCCGCCACTTCGCTGTCATTCAGCCAGTGATAATTATCAAATAGCTTCTTGGCGTCTTTTACTAAATCGTTGTAGTGGGACAAACTTGGTTGTGGCTTTGCAATACACTTAACTATGTGATAAAAGTCGGATATTCCTCGAACTAATTCAGGGTTGCCAACGCGGCCATAGAAGCTGTTATCAACGGGTTGGTTACTTGCATGCTCTTCACTACAAAATGGCGTTTGCCAAATTTGCATGGTGTGAATGCGCGAGGGCTCCGCTTCTGCATTGAAAATTACGGCATGGCCGTCGTTATAAATACTTTGGCCGTGGCCGTAGACTGGATTTTGTAAAGTTCGAGTGATTAAGTTATAGCTAAATAGCGCGTATTGGCCTTCGTTTGGCTCATAAAATATATAAAGAAAATCTTCGCCGTTGGGTGATTTAACGACGCGATGTAACTCCAAATCTTCAGCGTTGTCGTCAAAGTGTTTGTGTTCACCACTTTGCAAATAGTAACCACCGGGGAAAATAATGCCGTGATCTTCCGGCAATTGCACACAAGCGTGGCCAATGGCATCTTGTCTTAGTACAGTTTGTGTTTTGCAATTGTAAATTAAATGGCGGGTTTGCTGCTCCCGATACGGTTTAACTTTTAATAAAATCAATGCGCCAACTTTGGCGTAGTGTATTTCTGCATCGTCTAATGATTGGTGCGCATCATCAACTGGCTCACTGTAAATACCAACACCATCTTCAGTGTTATTTTCTACTTTTAAGGTTAAATTACCGCCAATGGTCTCAACAAAAAGCTCGTCAAATAAATTGAAATGTGGGTGCTTGCCTTGCTCTTGTTGATCGCGGCCCGCTTTTAGCCATTCAAAGTCGTAATTTTCATGGCGCTTGATGTCGCGCTCACCACGATTGTCGATGTACTTAACTTGATGCTGACTGTCGATGCCCCACTGAAACACGCGAATATCGTCCGCGCGCTCACCAATACTGAAAATGGCAAATACTTTACTGCCCTGCCTAAAAACATGTGCCAAGTAGGTCTTTTTGTAATAAGTATAAAGTTCGTCGAAATCTCGGACAAAATCGCTATCGGCTAAGAAACTGCCTTCAATCGGCAAATCGACAATCTGGCTTTCTCCGTCCTGCTCTTCTACCTTATGTAAACTAAAGACATCAGCGACCGTGATATTTCACTTGAGACCGAGAAAAACGTTATAGCCAAACAGCAACACATCGCCGATAGCGGCAATATCACGCGCGACACAGTTGTGCTCAGTGCGCACTCTAACTCTGGCGCTCACAGACATTTCTGTGCTACCAAAGGTATCAATTCGATTTTGGTTGAGCTGTTTTAATTGCTGATTAAGATTGTCACCGAGAGTTGATAACCTGCGCTGAATCAGCTCATAAGAGCCACCTTCTGCAACGGCTTGATTGGTGATGTCTTCCTTATCAGTCATTGACCACTCCTGTATATACGCTAAAAGTTTGGCAACAAGGCACTAAAATTACTGTGACTAAAGATATTAAAAAGATCGGTAAAGGCATTGCTACCACAACACCTTTAGTCAAAATAACTCAGATGTAAAAATGATAAACACAAGCTCAGTTAGTCAACCAATATCAACCAACTGAGCTTACTGATTTCAAATAGCTTAACTACTTGCTTTCACCATTACTGGCGGTACCAATTTTTAACAAATTGGCTAATGCACTGCGTTGAGATTCGTCGGCATTATTCAGTGACGACAACAACTGCGCCATCGAGAAGTTTTTGATGGTCTCACTCGACTCAGAAGCGCCGGCTAAAACACCTTTTAAATCGTCGAGTAAATTTCTATCGCCATTTAAATGATCTTTGAATACGGTTTGCAAGGTTTCACTCTCGTTAACTAAGCCATCCAAAGACTTACCGACAGTTATCGACTTCATAAACTGTTTCAAGAAGTCGCCATCGCCACCCATAATATTGATATTGGCTTCACCCAATGCCGTTGCCAATACCTCTGCTTGCTTCTCTGCAAGCTGAACACTGGTGTCATATTCCGCCAGTGTTAATTCACGTTGTTGACTCAGGTTAAGGCCAAAGGTTTCAAATTCACGTGCTTGGTCAGTCATGGCATTGAGCACGTCTTGCTTCTCGCGTAAACCTTTTGCTTCTGCCAGCGCTTTTTCTTCAATACCTTTAGCTTCTGCCGTCAGTTTTTGCTCTAGGACTTTCGCTTCGGCTTCGCCGCGCTCTTCGAGTGCTTTAGCTTGTGCGTGTTGAACTTCTGCTTCAGAAAGACCAATTTTACGCTGGCCGTCAGCTTCTGCTGCCAGTTGTTCTGCGCGCACTTTAGCGTCTGCAACACCTTGTTTTTCGTTAGCTGCTGCTTGTGCTTCAATCACTTGTGCTTCCGCCAAACCTGCCGATGCAGTCTCCGCCTGAATACCTTCAGCTAAAATCTTCTTCGCTTCCGCTTGCTTGCTAGCGGCTTTTAATTCTGCCTCGGCGATAGTTTGCATTTTATTGGCAAGGTGAGCCGCGGCTTGTTCTTCGGCTTTGGCCGACTCAATATCTTTCACCAATGCTTCTTCGGCTTCAGCTTTTGCCAAAATCACTTGCTGATCTTTTTGACGATTCGCCTCAGAAACCACGCGCAAGTCTTTGATGCGCTCTTCTTCTTCAGCAACGCTCTTATCAACCGCGATGCGCTCGCGCTGAACATCGGCAATGTTTTTGCGCTCTACTTCCAGCGCTTTTTCTTTGTCGATACGCAAGGTTTCCACTTCTTTTTCGCGGTCAATAGCTTCTATCGCACGGGCACGGGTTACTTTTTCTTCTTCAATAGCAACTGCGCGCATGCGATTTTGCTCGGCTATTTCAGTCTCTCTTAGCTTGTTTTCTTCAGCAACTGCAATTAACTGCTCAGTTTCAATGCGAGCTTGTTCGGCTTTGCTGCGCTCTTCTTCAACAACACGCGCCGTTTCGGCTTCTTCTCGCGCTTTAACACTAGCTACTTCACGGGCTTGCTTGGCTTCGGCATCGGCAAGCTGACGCTCTAGTTCAAGTCTTTTTTCACTCGCTTCAATGTCTTGACGTTTGATGCGAATTTCTTCTTGGCGTTTTAAATCATTGGTTTCAACTGACTGGGCTGCTGTCAACTCAGTGATGCGTCGGATACCTTCGGCGTCCATAATGTTATTCGGATCTAAATCACTGATTGAGGTTTGTTCAAGGAAGTCGATAGCGACATCTTCCAGGACATAACCAGAAAGATCTTGACCAATGACCTCTTTTATTTTGTCGCGAAAAATATCGCGCTGAGTGAATAATTCGGCAAACTCAAGCTGCTTACCGACTGTTTTGAGTGCTTCAGAGAATTTGGCTTCAAACAATTCTTGCAAAGTCTCAGGGTACGAAGAACGCTCACAACCCACTTGTTTTGCCACTCGAAGAATGTCTTCTTTGGTTTCGTTAACGCGAATATAAAAAGTAATCACGATATCAGCGCGAATATTGTCCTGACAAATCAGACCCGAGCGTCCTTTGCGCTCTAATACCATGCGCTTAGTTGAGATATCCATCACTTCTTTCTTGTGGATGATAGGAATAACTAAGCCACCTGTGGTACTGATATCTGGTTCAGCCCCCAATTTGTTAACAATTAATGCCTGCCCTTGTTCTACCTTGTTGTAAAACTTGGCAACCATTAACAGTAGTGAAAAGACAAAGAGTACGCCAATGCCTATGGCTAAATATAAAGGTTCCGTGACCATGCAAAATTCCTCTTATGCAATGTAATGAGCGTCAACTTGCTCTGATTTATCTGTATATACTTTTTAGCTGGGGTAACAATGATTAATGAGTGTTCAAATAATTGGTTAACTTGGATATGGCGCAACCACATAAGTATGGCTATCTGCTTGATATTCGATTATCAGTACTTTGTCGCCGTTTTTTAGGTGATGAACAGAATCTGATCGAACGTCGACCAGTAACTCTGCACCGTCGTTAAAAATTCGCGCTTGACCAAAACTATCGCTTACTGTGCTAGTAGCAATAACCGCTTCTTTGCCAATGAGGCCTTGACTAGTCACTGTATTACTTGCTTTAAAAAGGCCTTTGAATGGCTTAATGATCATACCAACGATTGGCAGTGCGACAAAAAATACTGCGACTGCGCTGACTGCTCCGGCGAGATAATACAAGGCGCCACTTGGGATCATGGTTAGTAAATAGAATTGAGTATAGAAACTCAATAACCAAGCGATTAATACCAGAAAACTCAAGACAATAGATAATGGTATGCCGGTTAAGCCGAATGTTAGCAGCAAGCCTGACATCGCTGACAAGTCGCTTTCAGACTCTAGATCGATATCAATATCACCGTCTAAATCTAAATTGACAATACCTAATAAGCCAATCAACCAATAAATGATCAACACGGCCAATAAAACGGTGTAAATAATGGTGGGAAAGGTTGTTGAAACTGCATAAAGCATTTCCATATTTTAATCCTTAAAATTTTTTATTATTTTTCGCTAATTACACAACAAGATTAGAAAACAAGCGTTAATTAACTTTTAAGTAACATAAACATCAAGACATAATATGTCAAGTTAAAACTTATTTGTTAACTAAAGGTTACTTAATTTATACTTTGCTGTGAGTTACATTTACTCATAATCAGAAAATTAGTAAAGGAAAATAAAATGAAATGTACGAGTTGTAACAATGGTAGTTTGATACCGAGTTTTATTGATGATCTATTTCGTGCACATACCTGCCAAAACTGTGGTGGTAATTGGATATTAATTGAAGATTATGTTTCGTGGAAAGATCGGAACCCTGAGCATCAATTTTCCTCTGATATAACTGAAGTTATTGACGAGCCTACTGGTGCTATGCTTTGCCCCGTTAGCGGCTCTATTATGAGAAAGTTTAGGATTAGTGCTGAAACCAGTCATAGTCTTGACTATAGCTCAGCTGTAGGCGGAGTTTGGCTAGACAAAGGTGAATGGGAATTATTGAAAGAAGAAAAGCTTGCCGGTTCATTAAACAATATATTAACCACTAATTGGCAAAATACTATAAGAGCAGAGAGCGCAAAAAATAATTTTTCAGAAATTTACCAAAGTAAATTTGGTGTAGAGCAGTACCAAGAAATTAGAAAAATTAGGGAATGGTTGAACTCACAATCAAACAAAGCTGATTTAAGAGCGTATATACTCGCTGAAGATCCCTACTCGGCTGAAAGGTAATACTTAATAATCATCAACATACCGTTGAACAAACTTCCTGAACTGGCCTTTACTGGCCATACTATTTAACTCTTTGCGCCATTGTTCAATAGTTTTTGAGTCAGCGTTTAATGATGTAGCCAAATAGAGTTTTGGCTGCATGATCAATTTATCTTCGACAATCTGATGAGTTGGAATATTGGCCTGCTTGATTAAATACCGTGCTAAGTGAAATTCGGTAAACCAGTACTTAACTAATTTGTTCGACAACAATTTTAGACAGGCTTGCTCATTGGTAACAGCAATAAAATCAGCTTCATTGTTTTCCAACAACCAAGCTTGCATTGGGGTGTCGTAATGAACACATATTTTTGCCCGATAATGTTGTTCATCATCAAAATCAGCATTTGAGCTTGTACTATCATTTAGCTTAAGCAAGCCGATACGGGTAGAAATTAGTGGTGCAACCCATTGGTAGAGTTCTTCGCGCTCTGGTGTGCGAGCAAGACCGACAAAATAATGATGAGCTTGATGGTCGAGCACGGTTAGTGCTCGCTTGAGCGGTACTATCTGTTTATTGACCTTTATTCCAAGACGCTCCGCCGCATGCTCAACAATATTCATATTGATGCCAACAACGTCACTGTCTTGCTGCCATGAAAACGGTGGTACGTCAGCGCCGAGCAAAACTATTTGCTTTTGCTGTTCTTGACTAACACTGCCGTTTGACCATAAAAGTAGTAAAGCGCTAATAACTGTCCAAGACAGTAAAGCATTTTTCAAAGTACTTTTGCTTCGTCCCATGTGCTATTTGAAAGAACAAGGTTCCATTATTGATAGGCATTTCACTGTAACCAGTTGCTAAAATTTATGCAACCTCACATTATTTATTACTCAATAACAGTAGCTTATACCCTTGTTTCAAACATCTGTGATAATATTGTGCTATCTCAAACAGCTTCTACCGCAACACCATGGCGATACAATCAAATCAGCAACCCACTATTCTCTGGCACGATTATGAGACGTGGGGCGTTTCTCCTAAATACGACAAACCTTCACAATTTGCAGCCATTCGCACCGACTTATCGCTAAACATCATAGGTGAACCAGAAGTTTTCTACTGCCAACCCCCTGCTGATTATTTGCCGCATCCAGAAGCTGCGCTAGTGACGGGAATAACACCGCAAAAAGCACTGCGTGAAGGTTTAACTGAAGCGGAATTTGCCGACCGAATTCAACAGTTATTCACTCAGCCAAATACTTGTGTTGCCGGTTATAACAATATTCGCTTTGACGATGAAGTTAGTCGCTATCTGTTTTATCGCAATTTTTACGATCCTTATGCCCGTGAATGGCAAAATGGCAATAGCCGTTGGGATATAATTGATATGGTTAGAGCCTGCTATGCTTTACGTCCTGACGGCATAGAATGGCCTAAAGTTACCGATGAAGAGACCGGCGAGGCTCGGGTCAGCTTTAGATTAGAGCTACTAACCAAAGCAAATGGCATTAGCCACGAAGCTGCTCACGATGCCATGAGTGATGTCTACGCCACTATTGCCATGGCAAAACTGATTAAAGAACAGCAACCTAAGCTTTATCAATTTTTGTTTGATCTGAGAAATAAACGCAAAGTTGCAGAAACCATTGATGTTTATAACATGACGCCGATTGTTCATACCTCAAGTAAGATTTCGTCTGAACACGGTTGTACCAGCTGGTTTGCGCCAGTTAGCTATCACCCAAGCAACAAAAATGCTGTTATTGCTATTGATTTAGCGCGGGATTTAACGTCGTTATTTGACTTGACTAGTGAGCAAATTAAAACGCGTTTATACACCTCGTATAAAGACCTTGGTCCTGACGAGCTGCCGATTCCAGTCAAACTGATTCACATTAATAAATGCCCAGTTGTCGCGCCCGCCAAAACCTTACTACCGGAAAATGCAGAGCGTTTGGCGATTCCACGAGAATTCTGTTTGGACAATTTGAAAAAGCTTAAAGAATTTCCTGAAATTAGAGAAAAACTCTCAGAAGTGTTTATTGAAAATAATGAGTTTGAACCGGATACTGAAGCTGAACAGGCTTTGTACTCAGGTAAATTTTTCAGTGAAAGTGACAAGGCGCAAATGGAAATTTTGCATCAACTACCAGCGGAGCAATTGGGCAGCCACCCTTTTCAATTTGAAGACTCGCGCTTAGCGCCTATGCTGTTCAATTATCGCGCCCGCAACTTTCCTCACTTATTAGACAGCGGCGAACAGGCAAAGTGGCAACAGTACTGTCAAAATAAGCTGCAAAATGGTGGCCGAGGTATTTTAAGCGCTGAAGAATTTATGATGAAGTTAGAAAACTTAGCCCATGAGCATGAAACCAATAGCGCTAAGATGTCAGTATTAAAGGCACTTTACGAATACTTACAGGCGTAATAACAAAAAAGGCGAGCCATGCTCGCCTTTTTAATGACGTTAAAACAAACTTATAGCTGCTCTACTTTGTATCCTTTATTAGTCAGTAAAGATAACACGTTATCTTTGCCCACTAAGTGACCAACACCAACCAAAACAAACTCTTTATCTTGATCGCCAAATAAGCCTTCTAACTTTGGAATCCAGTTAAGATTACGATCGGTAAAAACAGCCTTATACATGGTTGGATCTTCTGCTAACACCGGTTCGTGGACAAGCTCTACCATTGTTTTAGCGTCGCCTTTTCGCCATGCTTGAATCAGTGATGTCATCATAGGTTTAAAGTCACTAACTTGTTCTATCGCCATGGTGACAAACTTACTCTCGTAACCTTCACCTAGGCCGGCAATCATATCCAATTGAAATTCAACTGTTTCTAAGTATTCCGCCAACTTCTGGTCTTTACTGGCAAGTTTGTCATAGTAGGCATCAACACCTTTGTCACCCATTTGTGCTTTTTGCGCTTCCATTACCGTCATCATGGTTGACACCATACCGGGCTTAAAGTTATTGACCATCTCAACATTGGCACCAAAACCTGCTAGGTATTGGGCAAGTGCCTGATAAGCGTTATCATCAAGTACTGATTTCAAGGTTCGACCATCGCTGTAACTTACTCTTTGCATCATGGCAACTTGAGCTTGAACATCGTCATCTGCGGGCAAATCCGCCTCTAAAACGATACTTTGGGTACTTTGGTAAGCCTTATCAAAAGCCTCCGGCAACGGAAATTCAGATTGTGGCAAGATATGAACGGTACCACCTACATAGATATAGTCATCGCCTTTACTGACTTTCCAAACAGATGTCGCTGCTTGACTCAAAGGGGCAGCTAACAACGCGGCACTTGCGGCTAAACCGATTAGTTTTGATTTAAATTTCATCATATTTCCTTTAATTAACTAAAACACTCAACACTGAAAACAATACAGAGCTAGTAATATCACTTATTCTTGTAGCGAGCAATTAAACTTGAAGTGTCCCAACGGTTGCCGCCAAGATCTTGAACCTCTTGATAAAAACCGTCAACCATACGAGCAACAGACAAGTCAACTTGATGCTTATCAGCTTCGTTAAATGCTATCGACAAATCTTTTCGCATCCAATCAACGGCAAAGCCAAACTCATATTCGCCAGCAAACATAGTTTTATAACGGTTTTCCATTTGCCAAGAACCAGCAGCCCCTTTAGCAATAGTCGCGACTAACTTATCTGGGTCTAAACCGACTTTTTCGGCAAAACTAAAGCCTTCAGCAAGTCCTTGAACAACGCCAGCAATACAAATTTGATTGACCATTTTAGCGAGCTGTCCGCTACCGACATCCCCCATTAACTGGCTAAATTTAGCGTAAGCGGACATGACAGGTTCAACAACGTTAAAGGCTTCTTGTTCGCCGCCGACCATTACCGTTAACACGCCGTTTTCTGCGCCTGCTTGACCACCAGAGACAGGGGCATCTAGAAATTTTACGCCTTGCTCAGCGGCAGCACTACTCAGTTCTTTGGCCAATTCAGCTGATGCCGTAGTGTGATCAACTAATATTTTGTCACTTGCTAAGCCCGCTAAAATGCCATCATCACCCAAAACAACTTGTCGAACATCGTCGTCATTGCCAACACAACAGAAAACAATATCTGCGTTCTCACTCGCTAGCCTAGGTGTAATAGCATAGTCTCCACCGTATTCTTGCTGCCACGCTATCGCTTTAGCTTCCGTGCGATTGTAAACACACACTTGATGTCCACTTTTTTGTAAATGTCCTGCCATTGGATAGCCCATCACACCTAGGCCAATAAACGCTAACTTCATCACGATTCTCTGCTGTTTAAGTTATTAATAATAATATTGATTCTACTCAGGTATTGGTCATTAGCCTATTGTTATTTTGAGCCATTGTCTCTATATTGCTAACAACATTACACTTTAGGGATTTATTATGACAAGCACAGTACATGGCTTTAGCGCAGAAGACTATCGCGGTCAGATTATCGATTTTTCGAGCTTTCAAGACAAAGTTCTGCTCGTGGTTAACACCGCCAGTAATTGCGGGTTTACGCCGCAGTATGAAGGTTTGCAAAAGCTCTACCAAAAATATCAAGAGCAAGGCTTAGAAGTACTGGCATTCCCATGTAATCAGTTTAAACAGCAAGAAAAAGGCAGTAATGATGAGATCAAAGAATTTTGCGATCTCAATTTTAAAATCAGTTTTCCACTATTTGCCAAGATAGAGGTCAACGGTGATAACGCTCACCCACTTTACCAACATATGAAACAACAAGCGCCAGGCTTGCTTGGCAGTCAAAGTATCAAATGGAACTTCACTAAGTTTTTGGTTAATAAACAAGGTAAAGTTGTCAAACGTTACGGTTCAATGACTCGCCCAGAAGCAATTGAAGCCGATATTGAAAAACTATTAGCAGAGTAACCCTAAGATTTAAGATCAAAAAAAGGGAGCTAATGCTCCCTTTTTCTTTTATTACCAATTACTATTGTGTAAACAAGCGGTCGTGGAGTTGTTCAACAATGGTATTAGCATTCTCTTCTGGCACTAAGAAACAAAGGTTATTGCTGCTAGCACCATGACAAATTAAGCGGATATTGAAATCATTAATTTTTTGAAAAATATCTCGGCCTAATCCTTTGGCTGCATTTAAACCATTGCCGATGACCGCAACCAGCGACAAACCGTGCTCAACGGTGACTTCACAGAGTTGTTCAAGTTCTTCAACAACGGCTTGGGTAATCAAATGCTGACTAGAGGCAGTTGGGTTGTCAAAAGTAAGCGCAACACTAATTTCACTAGTGGTAATTAAATCAACACTGAGCTCGTGCTTAGCTAAAATAGCAAATACTTTAGCTAAGAAGCCACTTGCGTGAAGCATTTCGGGGCTTTTTACCGTCACTAAGCTCTGCTGGCGGCGCAAGGCAATTGAACGGTAGGTTGGTTTTGATGCTACTTCTTGTTGAATTCGCGTACCACCTTTTTCAGGCTCTTTACTTGAACCAACAAACACAGGAATGTTTTGACGCATTGCCGGTATCAAGGTCGCAGGGTGCAATATTTTTGCGCCAAATGTCGCCATCTCGGCAGCTTCGCCAAAGCTGATCTCAGGAATTGAACGGGCTTGATCGGTAATGCGAGGGTCGGTGGTAAATATGCCCTCAACATCGGTCCAAATAGCGAGTTTTGTTGCGTCTAATGCTTCAGCAAGCAATGCGGCACTGTAATCTGAACCACCGCGACCTAAAGTCGTGGTATAACCTAAACTGTCTTGACCAATAAAACCTTGAGTGACGACAATATGCTCTTGTAACAACGGCTGTAATACCGCTTGGCTTGCTTGTT
Source organism: Endozoicomonas sp. G2_1 (assembly GCF_017744155.1). Lineage (GTDB taxonomy): Bacteria > Pseudomonadota > Gammaproteobacteria > Enterobacterales > Alteromonadaceae > JAGHQT01. Next base: position 219,594 of record NZ_JAGHQT010000006.1, read on the forward strand.
TTAGTTGCTCAATATCAACATTTGCTTGGCCATAAGCACTGTTCGTTTTCATCACTTGTCTAACGTCAAATTGAATACCAGGTAAACCAATTGAACGCAGTACCTCAGCAAAAATTAATGAGCTCATCTGCTCACCGTAAGATAAAATCGCATCGGCGTTTTGCAAGCTGTAATGATTTGATTGTTGTTTCGCAAGCTCAGTTAGCTCGTTTAACAATAGAGCTATCTCGCGGTTTAGATCATGTTCGGCCGCGAGCTGTGCGGTAATATTGTGCTGAATCTCACTAATACTTGTAATAATACTCGCTTGCTCAGCGGCAGGCACTTCGGCTTGGCTTAGACGTACCAAATAATTTGTGACGCCAGCACTGGCTGAGACCACAGCGGTACGACAATTTTCATCTTGTTTAATGATGTTGGCGCAACGCACCATTGCTTGATAATCGGCAACACTTGTGCCGCCAAACTTAGCTACCGTTAAAGACATGATACCTCCACGCTAACTGAATTGATTAATAATGAGGTATTGAAAACAAACATATTTGTGACTGAAAACACGTAATAAAATCTCGCTATATGCAATAGCAATAGGCTAATGCAGATAAATTACGAAGAGCATGGCTGAATAAACCTGGTGAACGAGTGAACGCGGTCACTCGTTTGACAAATCTTCGCCAGAAGCTCTCCACCCTTATTGCCAACTGTGTCATCATTTGATTCACTTCACTTGACAATGGTGACAGTCGCCAGGATTCAACCTGGTCAACCGAGCCATAACCTGCCACAAAGGTTATTACCCTCGGCGGTAAACTCCCTGATTTATCATCGTTAGAATTGTGCTTCTTCAGATAAACTGCCTAGTTTCCGCGCCTCTTCTGGTGCTTTTATCGCGATTAAACGCTAAAAGCGCTGTTATTAAACATTAATCTGCCACCAAATTCAATAGCCTTTTAGACGTCTATTTGATTTAAGGCAAATATTTTTCATCATTTAGAAAAAAAGACAAAGCGATCAAAAACTTGTTATAGTCTAGCGATAAGCTTTACGCGTTATTTTGTCAGTATCATGGATTTATTTCTCTTAAAAAAACTCATTGGCACCCTCATTATGCCAATCAATCTTGTCTTGATTTTACTGCTGATTAGTATCCTCACAAAAAAGCTAAAGCCCAAAATAAGTTTTTACAGCCTATTATCTGCAACCGGTTTATTGTTTCTCTCTGCATTTCCGCCAGTTGCTAATTGGTTAACTTATCCACTAGAGCATCAATACGAAAGCTTTAGCTACGCTAGTAAACCGGTCGACTACATCATTATTTTGGGCTGCGGTCACACCAGTGATGCCAGCTTACCAGCAACCAGTGAGCTTTGGAGTTGCTCATTAGAGCGACTGGTAGAAGGTATACGGATTTATCGACAAAACCCCAATGCGTATATGATTACTTCCGGCTACGGCGGCGATACAGTTAGCAATGCGGAAAAAGTCAAGCAAGCGGCAATGCTATTAGGGGTTCCTGAACGAAAAATTATCACTGAAAATTTCCCGCAAGATACCGAAGAAGAAGCTGAACTCATTGCGCCAAGAATCAAAGGCAAAACAGCGGTGTTAGTCACAAATGCCTATCATATGCCACGCGCCGTTACTTTCTTTAAACAACAAGGTGTTGAAGTTATTCCAGCGCCCGCGAGTCACACAACTAATAGTGATACCAAGCGAGAAAAGCACTGGGGTTATTTTATGCCAAGCGCGAGGTCTTTAAATAAAACTACGCGCTCTTGGTACGAACGTCTTGGTCAACTATGGCAATGGTTAAAAAGCTAGATAGGATTATCAATATCAATAAACTCAACCGCTAAACCGGTTTCTTGAGCTAAGTGTTGACCGAGTGCTTTAACGCCATAACGCTCGGTCGCATGATGGCCGGCGGCGAAAAAGTGGATATCCATTTCGTGCGCGACGTGAGTTGTTTGTTCAGAGCCCTCGCCGCTAATAAAGGCATCAATGCCCTGCTCGGCAGCTAGCTCAATATAACTTTGACCGCCACCAGTGCACCAAGCGACGGTTTTAATTGGTTTGTTTGAAGGCGGAGCAATGTGCAATGGCGCTCTTGCTAAACGCTGATTGATACGGCTCGCCAGCGCCTCTCCCGAAATAGCGTCAGCTAATTGCCCTTGAATCGCGACACTTTTATCGTTACCAAGCTCGAGCGGCCCAGTTACTGTTATGTCTAGCAACTGAGCGAGTTGTGCGTTATTACCCAGCTCGGGGTGGATATCTAACGGCAAATGATAGGCAAACAAATTAATATCATTATCCAGCAATGCTTTGATCCGTTTGTGCTTCATACCACGGATAACATACGATTCATTTTTCCAAAAATAGCCGTGGTGAACCAAAATGGCGTCAGCATTTTGCGCAATCGCTGCGTTAATCAATGCCTCAGTAGCAGTAACGCCGCTAACGACCTTGTTAATCTCTTTTTTGCCTTGTATTTGCAAACCGTTGGGGCAAAAGTCTCTAATTTGTTCAGGTTTTAGTAATTGATTTAAGTAATTTTCTAATTCACTAGCTAACATATTTTTATACTTTAAATAAGATTTACCACTCGGATAGTCACACGAGTGATGTTTATTGGTTGATTTTATTTGACGAATTCATCGGTGATACTTTAACCGGCTGAAACTTAGGTCGAATACGCCACTTGGGTTTTATTGGCGTTAGTGGATGTTGTCGTTTTTTGGCTACAATAATATAAATCGAACCCAGACGCGAAAAAAAGTTATCGCAAAGTTGTTGCCAGGTTTGGCCAACGACGCCGAGTTCACTGCTTTTAGCTAGCATGGAGTGAATGTGACGGCTATCAGACAAGATTTCGTAGCCCATTAAATGAAGCCAATCTTTAACCCGAAGCGGTGAAAAAAAACGTTCATTCCACGGTAGTTGCTGCCGCCTAAACGGAACTAACTTGTTCAAACCAGCGAAACTAAAGGGGTTATAGCCGGTAATCACCAAATAGCCATTGGGAATCAGTACTCTGTCCGCTTCTCTGACAACGTGATGTGGATCAACAGTAAATTCCAGCGCATGAGCCAACAAGCAAACATCTACGCTATGCTCCAACAAAGGTAAATCATCAATATCGGCAATAACATCTGCACTTTTGCCACTTGGCGCTAACTTTACTTGATGTTTTATCGTACTCGATTCGGTGGCAATACACCCACTAAGCGCACCAATTTTCAATAAGTGATAACCGAAAAACTTAGGCCACCAAGTTTCAAGTTCAGCGCTAAGTACTTGTTTAATGTAATCACCATTGGGCAATTCTTGCCATTGTTCTGGTGATTTGGGTTGGCGAAATGCCAACGCAGGTTTCATCATAGTAAAAAATTCTTATAATGGTGCTCGTATTGTCAGTATTTATTGAGTAACAAGCATGGTCAAAAGTCAACTAAGTGTTAACCCTATTCGCGCCTTTAACGATAATTATATCTGGTTAATCAGCAATGTTCAGAGCAAAGATGTGGTTTTAGTCGATCCAGGCGATGCTGACGTTTGCATCCAACACTTAACAGCTAACCACTTAAATCTAGCGGCAATTTTAATTACTCATCACCACAAAGACCACACGGGCGGCATTAAAAAATTAAAAGCAGCATACCCAAATATCAGCATCTACGGCCCTGCTCGTGAAAATATTGATGGCTTAACCGACAAACTGAGTGAAGCCGATCAGGTTGCTATCTGCGCGCTTGGCATTAGTTTTAACATTATTGATGTCCCTGGCCACACCGCCGGACATATCGCTTATTATCATCCAGAAATGTTGTTTTGTGGCGATACCCTATTTTCAGGCGGCTGCGGACGATTGTTTGAAGGTACGGCAGAACAAATGGCTACATCATTAAACAAGCTCGCCAAACTACCACCGCAAACGCCAGTTTATTGTACGCACGAATACACCTTGGCCAACCTCAATTTTGCTTTAAAGATAGAGCCAAACAATCAAGTATTGGCCGACTACCACAACAAAGTTACTGAGCTGAGACAGCAAGATCTTATTACGTTACCCAGTAATATTGGCCACGAGTTGGCAGTTAACCCCTTCTTGCGCTGTGACAGCCCTGAAGTAATAAATACCGCAAAAGCGAATACCGAGCAGCCGTTAACCAACCAAGCAGAAATTTTTGCCGTTATTAGACGGCTTAAAGACAATGCCTAGTATGGTTTACAAAACATTAACTGTTACCAATTTACGCTTGAAAGTGTGATTTAAATCAGTAACACTTGGCGGCTCGTTAATCGGTTCAAAATTTTATGAAGTACTTTTCTCCAAGCATAGTGTCTGCCGGCGTATTCGCGGCAATTTTTCTCTCTGGTTGCCAAACCACTGCTTTTAAACAAGATGACGACAATCAAACCAATCAAGAAATTGCCCTTGTCGATATCGCATCCCCAAGTGAAATCAGCCAAATATTGCTGACCGATCCCGCTATCGATGTTGTCCACCCAGTTGCTGATGTCGACTTCACCCTTACCGATCAACAGCTTATCGTAGAAGACGATATTTGGCAGCGAATTCGCAACGGCCTCAGTTTTGATATACCGCATAACCGCAGAGTATTGGCACAGCGCAATTGGTACGCCAAACATCCGAAGTATTTAGATCGCGTCGCTAAACGCGCTGAGCCTTTTATGCACTATATTGTTGAACAGCTTGATGCCAACGATATTCCTCTTGAAATCGCGTTACTACCAATTGTTGAAAGTGCCTTTGACCCGTTCGCCTACTCTCACGGCCGCGCCTCAGGTATGTGGCAATTTGTCCCCGATACCGGTAAACGCTTTGGCATGAAGCAAAACTGGTGGTATGACGGTCGCCGAGACGTTATTGCTTCAACTGACGGCGCCATCAAATATTTAAAGTATCTTCACAAGTTCTTTGACGGCGATTGGTTACTCGCACTGGCCGCATATAATTCTGGTGAAGGTCGTGTCCGCAGAGCAGTTAAAAACAATGCTCGCAAAAACAAACCAACCGATTTTTGGTCACTCGACTTACCGAAGGAAACCCGCGCATACGTGCCTAAATTACTGGCATTGGCAGATATCGTTAAGCAACCGGAAACCTTTGGTATCAAGCTATACGAAATTGAAAATGGCCCTGTTATTAGTTTAGTCGACATTAAATCTCAGCTCGACTTAGCCAAAGCAGCTGAACTTGCCGATTTATCACTGACTGAGTTACAACGTCTTAATCCGGGTTTTAACCGCTGGGCGACCGATCCCAATGGCCCTCACTATTTGGTGATTCCAAAAGTTAAACAGCAAAATTTCGAACAAGCACTTAATAAGCTGCCAAAAGATCAACGTTTAGCATGGCAACGCTACCAAATTAAACAAGGCGATAGTTTGGGTAAAATCGCCCAGAAATTTCACACCAGCATTAGTTTAATTAAGCAGGTCAATAAAATTAAGGGCACCAATATTCGCGCAGGCAAACACTTGCTCATTCCTGTCGCCACTCAATCGCTAGACAATTACATTTTGTCTGCTGGCCAACGCCTGGCTAAAACGCAAGCTAAAACTCAGGCTGGCACCAAAATCAGTCACACAGTTAAACGCGGTGATACCTTGTGGGACATTTCTCGTAAGTACAAAGTCTCAACAAGGCAAATTGCCAAGTGGAATGGGATGGCGCCACGCGACACCATTAAACCCGGTCAAAAATTAGTAATTTGGCAAAAAAACTCAACGGTAAAAACCAGCCAAATCGCTAAGACTAAACCGACAGAGCAAGCGATTATGCGCAACATTACCTATGTTGTCCGTCGCGGTGATTCATTCGCCCGAATTGCCAACAAATTTAATGTCAGCATCCGCGATATCGAGCGTTGGAACAGCTTGAGTCGCAAAAAGTATTTACAACCGGGTCAACGTTTAAAACTCAATGTTGATATCACCAATAATATCTAGCATTAATAAATGCCGTGCCTAAATTTTAGGTACGGCATAAGTCAACATCGCTTTAATTTGTTTGACAATATCAGGAGTGGTTTCAGGCGCAAATGCCTTAATTCTCGGAGTATGGATATGGCCAACGGGCAATACAGGGTTGTGTAAATCGCGCAGTCGAATACTTCGATACGAGATTTCATTAGACAAATAGCCACCACCCGAGCCTTCAACAGATATTTGCTGCCTTAACTCACGCAAATATTTAGGCGCTTGCTGATCGTGCAATTTACCGCCAGTCGTTGTAACGTTGTGATTATCATTAATCGCAAAACGTCCAACAGCGCGTTTCATTGCCTCAACCGGTAAGCTAAATTCAACAAATTCACTGCCGGTTAATGGCTTGCCGCGCAATAACGGAATTTTTGGATTTTTCGAATCTGCACCGGTATAAATATTGAGATTGTCTGGCGCTTTGGCACTGCGACGTAAGCCGGGAAAGCGCTCAAGATCAAAGTCATCCCGCCCCATGCTAATCGTCACTATCATATCGACTTTGCCACGACCAATATGTGGCTCCAGTAATTCCTCTATCATGCCTTGATCAAAATCGGCGAAGCGAACTGGAATAATTAAACTTTCAATTTCCGCACTTTTACCGTCGCTACTGACAACGATGTCATCAAGTGCCAATACTGCTGCGCCAGAAGGGTTACTTTGATCGATATTGCGATCGAGAAAGAATGGGTCAAAACCTGTGATCAATATTTTTTTATCGGTTTTCTTATCAAATACAACATCGCTTTGACCGCGACTTAGCAGTGATAACTGCCATAGTAACTTTTGTTGCTGGTATGGCAATAACTCTTGAAATAACGGCAATTGGCGCATTGCTTTAAACATTTTTAAACGCGCCCAATACAAACTGCGATCGTCAAAAGCTTCGCTGTTCTTCACTTGCTTAACACCTGCTTGCCAAATTGCTTTGCCGTGGCGAATAACCAATTGGGTTAAACTGGTGTAACTTTGTGCTTTTCCCAGCAGATCTTCAAACTCACTTACTTGCTTATCAAGGCGGTTAACAACGATCGGCATCACCTGGCTGGCTTTGGTTAAACGCAACTCTTCTACGGTCAGTGCTTGGTAGTCATTTTGGCCATAGCTATTCGCACTCCAGATCGCGCAAATAAGCGGCATAACGGCTGTAGCCAGCGCTAGAATGGTTTTGTTAACTTTAAACTTCATCTAATTTTCCCAACATTAATCCAGTTTATGGTTGCAGCGATAAGCCTAACGAAACAGGACTGATTCTTTTTTAAACCAGTGCACGCAAAAGCCAACAGCAATCACAGCAAACACTAAACTTGAGATAAAAATACCAAACATTGCACTGTACTCAATCGTACCTTTCAAAATCTCTTTAATGGCAAGCGCAACATTCGTTACTGGCACATAAGCCCATGTCCCCTTTAGTTCAATACCCGGCAGCATTGCCATCATCACGGGCACAAAGCCCAGCATAGACAAAGCGCTCATATAATTCTGCCCCTCTTTAAAGCTTCTCGCATAAATCGAGATAGCCAAAGCTAATGCAGCAAAAATAGCCGCAACCGGAATTAACATAAACAGCATAAGAACAAAGTCAAAACCGCCGACTGATGCCAATATTCGGCCAACGGCATCAACTTGAAATACTTTACCGACAATATAGCCCCAAAACACCAGACTTGAGATAGTCACTAAAGCGCTAATCGCACTTGTCGTCATCACGGTAAAAAATTTCCCCATCACCAAGGCCGTTCTCGAAATCGGCGTTAACAATAAGGTTTCTAGGGTACCGCGTTCTTTTTCGCCAGCGCCAATATCAATTGCCGGATACATGGCGCCAGTTAAGCACAGCATAATCAATAAGTAAGGTAAAAAGCCACCAACTTGCTCGCCGAAATTTTCTCGTTCATCTGCGGTATTGACCACTTTGAGTACCACAGGTTTCGCCAACAATTGATATTGTTGCTCAGATAAGCTTAATTGCGCTAGCTGTCTCTCCCTGATTTGGGCTAAATAAGGGGTAAATACTTTTTCAATTTTTTGACGGACACTGTTAATTTGTGAGGAATTATTAAAAAACAACTGCCACGTTGGTGCTTTGAGGTTTGAGTTGTCAACACTTGGCACATTACTATCAGCCTGATAGTCATCGTTAATTTGTATCACGAAATCGACTTGTTGTTGTAAAATCGCATTCCTTATTTCCTGCTCGTTACTCAGGTTTATCTCAGTTAATTTAAAGTCGCGGTGATAAAACATCGCCTCGGTAAATTTGGGCGCTCGATCACCATTAACAACGGCATAGTTTAGGACTTTTATCTTTTCATCTATGGCGACATTAGCCACCACAAGTCCCATAATGCCAAAAATAATCGGAAACACGATCAACGGTAGTGCGATCATAAAAAATAAGGTTTTACGATCACGCACTAGCTCTAACAGTTCTTTGCGATACACCTGCCACATTATTGCGCGTCTCCTGTCAATTTTTCCTCTGTGAGGGCTTGTTGGCCTTCTAGCTCTTGGTGAAGGTCGGGCTCAACAATATCGCCCTCCTTATTTGAACCGGTGAAATCAAGTGCTGCCATAAACGCTTTGCGCAAATCTTGCTGTTCGGTTTGTTGCTGTAAGGTGGCAATATCACCTTCAAAACAGGTTTTACCACGGTTAACAATCGCCACTGAGTCAGCAAGCATGGCGACTTCATCAAGGTGGTGGGTCGAGAAAATAACCGCTCTGCCCTGTGCTTTTTGCTGAGCAATAAAATCCAGTATCACCTCAGTTGCCATAATGTCTAAGCCTGTGGTCGGCTCATCAAAAATAATCACCTCTGGTTGGTGAATCACTGCACGTGCAATGGACACTTTTTGCAGCATACCCGATGACATAGTATCAACGCGACGATAAAGGTATTCTTCAATACCCAGTTGCTGATAAATTTTTTCACCGGTTTCTTTTATCTGTGCTTTCGACATGCCGTGGAGCCTGGCGAAGTACTCAATATTTTCTTTCGCCGTTAATCGGTCATACAAGCCAGTTTTAGCCGATAAAAAGCCAATTTTTTGCTTGGAAAATTGTGGCTTTTTGACGATATCAACGCCATTCACGACAATCTCGCCACTATCGGGTTTCAACGACGACGCTAATATCCGTAGAGTCGTGGTTTTACCGGCGCCATTTGGCCCCAACAAGCCCAGTACTTGCCCAGATTGACAGCTAAAACTCACGTTTTCTAGCGCTTGAAAGTGATTGCCTTGTTGACGACTATCTTGCTTTTTTTGTGACAGTTGTTTTTTCGTTTCTTTAGTTAAGGCAAACGATTTGCGAAGGTTTGAAACTGTGATCATAAAATCAAACGAAGTCCTTTAGATATTGCGAACGCACTTAGTTAGCGTTATACCCAAACAACTTCAAGATGCTTAGTTTCAGCATTGTCACAGAGGCTTAATATCAAGGCGCAGCTAGCAGGAATGGTCACTCCCTTTCAATTAGCTGCAACGATGAGAGTAAGCCTCTGTGACAACGCCCAAAGGCTTGATTTAAAAACGATTTATTCTGCGTTATTGATTTTAACAAGGGAACAACCATTCTTGGCAATCAATGCCTTGTCTAAATCGTTTTTAATTTCAACTGAAACAAGTACTTTGAAGTAGCTTGGGTATAGTACATAACTTACTATAAATTTATTGTTTTTATAACTTTTTCTTAAAAAAGTTCTTATTTAGTCTTGCTTTTTATCAGTAAAAAAAGCAAAGTGAACGCCGTAGCCAAGCTGATGCCGCCGTATTTGGTCGCATTTCCAACCAACAGCCGTTACACAACAATTCGTTTTAACTAATATAAAAGGAGTAGCACTTCAATGTGTTCGATATTTTGTATTTTAGATCTCAAAACCGATGCCAGCGCGCTTCGTCCAAAAGCTTTAGAATATTCTCGTCTTTTACGTCACCGTGGTCCAGATTGGTCTGGTATTTATGCCAACGACAACGCCATTTTAGTGCATGAACGCTTAGCGATTGTCGATACCGAAAATGGCGCTCAACCGCTATTTAACCAAGATAAAAGTCACGTGTTAGCCGTAAACGGCGAAATTTATAATCACAAAGCGCTTGAGCAAAACCTATCGGTTGATTATCAGTTTAAAACAGCTTCAGACTGTGAAGTTATTTTACCCCTTTATCAAGAGCACGGCGTCGAGTTTGTCGATAAGCTCCAAGGCATGTTCGCCTTTTGTTTATACAACGAAAAAGACAACAGTTATTTAATCGCCCGCGATCACATTGGTATTATTCCACTTTACACGGGTTACGACGCCGACGGTAACTTTTACGTTGCATCTGAAATGAAAGCCTTGATGCCAATTTGTAAAACCGTGAGCGAGTTTCCTCCGGGGCACATTTTAGACAGTCGTGTTGGCGAGGTGCAAAAGTACTATAACCGCAACTGGCAAAAGTACTCGGCAATTAAAGACAACAACACGAGTTTAACCAAGCTACGTGAAGCGTTAGAAGATTCAGTAAAAAGTCATTTGATGACTGACGTACCTTACGGCGTATTACTCTCTGGTGGTTTAGATTCATCGTTAGTATCAGCCATTACACAAAAGTTTGCTGCCCGCCGCGTTGAAGAAAACGATTTATCAGAAGCTTGGTGGCCAAAAGTGCATTCTTTTGCCTGTGGCCTCGAAGGTTCGCCGGATTTAGAAGCCGCGCAAACTGTTGCCGATAGCATAGGTACCATCCATCACAGCGTTATCTTTACCGAGCAGGAAGGTATTGATGCCCTTAAAGAAGTGATTTATCACCTAGAAACTTATGATGTCACCACAGTACGCGCATCAACACCCATGTACTTGATGGCACGTAAGATTAAAGCGATGGGCATTAAGATGGTACTTTCTGGTGAAGGTGCCGACGAAATTTTCGGTGGCTATTTGTACTTCCACAAAGCGCCAAATGCACAAGAGTTCCACGAAGAATTACTGCGTAAGCTCGAAAAACTCCATATGTTCGATTGCTTGCGCGCTAACAAGTCAATGTCAGCGTGGGGCATTGAAGCTCGCGTACCATTTTTAGACAAAAACTTTATGGATGTTGCGATGCGCATCAACCCTGAAGACAAAATGTGTGGCAATGGCAAAATGGAAAAAGCAGTATTGCGTTCTGCTTTTGAAGGTTACCTGCCAAAAGAAATTTTGTGGCGTCAAAAAGAGCAGTTCTCTGACGGCGTTGGCTACTCTTGGATCGATAGCTTAAAAGAGCATATCGAGCAACAAGTGTCGGATCAACAACTTGCTAACGCAGCGTTTAAATTCCCGATTAACACGCCAGATACTAAGGAAGCTTATTTCTATCGTGAAATTTTTGAAGAAAAATTCCCGATAGATTCAGCTGCCGAATGTGTACCGGGTGGTAAGTCAGTCGCTTGTAGTACCCCACAAGCACTTGCTTGGGATGAAAGCTTTAGCAAAATGGCTGATCCTTCTGGCAGAGCGGTACAAAACGTTCACAACGACAGCTATTAACAAGAACAAGCTCTAAAAAACGCCGCAATTTGCGGCGTTTTTTGTTTTTAAAGTTAATAGAGCTAACTGTTGGGTTTGTTATGCTGTGTTCACCGCAAATCCGCCTAGCTTAGTATGCTTCAATAAAGGCATCGTCTTACTAATCTGTATATTGAGAAATAGCCATGTATTTGGGTATCTCAATACCAGATAACAATACGATTAAAAGTTACCGATCATACGGCTTTTTTCTGGAGGCCAAATACCCGTGCCAGTTTGTGCTATGTGGTTTTGGCTTTTAGCCAATACTTTATCACCAACGTGCATTGATGATTGTGGACGACTAATCAAATAACCTTGAATATAGACCACGCCCAGCGATTTAAGTAACTCTAGCTGTTCAATTTGCTCGATACCTTCAGCGACAACTTTTAAGTCTAATCGTTGGGCAAGCTCAATGATCGAATTAAGAATATTGTTGTATTTGGGGTTTTGCATCGCTTCTGAAATAAACAAGCGATCTATTTTCAAAACATCGACTGGTAAATTAGCCAACAATGACAACGAACTAAAACCGGTACCAAAGTCATCAATCGCTATCATGACCCCGTCAGCACGCAATCGTTCTAACTGCCCTTTCACTTCATCAGAAACATCAATAAAGCATGACTCTGTAATTTCCAACATCAGTGACGAAGGTGGCAGACCCATTTTGTTTAAGGCCGCTATGGTCCAATCATAAATTGGGCGATGCGCTAATTGAACGCCGGAAATATTGACCGAGATTCGCGCCTTTCTCATACCAGCGTTATACCAAGCAGCCATTTGGCGGCACGCTTCATCTAAAATCCAATCACCCAAATCTAAAATTAAGTTAGACTCTTCCGCAATTGGAATAAACTCCCCAGGGGAAATATTGCCCTCAACTGGGTGCTGCCAACGCACCAGTGCTTCAAAATAGCTAATTGAGCTACCATCTACATGAATAATGGGCTGAAAACTCAACGTAAAGTTGTTTGCTGTAATCGCTAGGCGCATTTCTTCGAGTAAATAATGATAACGTCTTAACTTACTACCCATTTCTGGCGAGTAAATGCGGTAAATGCCGCGGCCGTCAGCCTTAGCTCTGTACATGGCAACATCAGCCATTTGCACTAACGCACTGGGCGTTGCAGCGCTGTCTGGATAAACAGCAATACCGAGGCTTGCACTAATTTTAATAATTTTACTACCGAGCACAAAATCGCGTTCGAGCTCAGACAAAACGTGTCTTGCGATATTAACGGCTTGTTCAGACTTATCCAAAAATTGAATGAAAATTGCGAATTCGTCACCACCTAAACGGGCCAGATTATACTCCAGCACGCTGTCGCTATCTTTAAAACTCAAATTTTGACTGCGCACAATCGAACGCAAACGCTCGGCAACTTGTATCAAAATTTCGTCACCAAAGGAGTGACCAAAAGAATCGTTAACCTGTTTAAAGCCATCAAGATCGATAAATAAAATTGCGCTTTGTTGCGGATCTTTTTCGGTGCGGTCAATAACAGTATTTAGATGTTCTAAAAAAGCATGCCGGTCGGTTAATTGCGTCAACCGATCGCATAACGCATTGTGCTCAGTTTGGCTTTTGTGATTAGCGGCAATTTGCAATAAACTTTTAAGGTGATAATTGAGTTGAGACAAGCCAGAAAACCCCGTCATATCTTCAGAGCGCTGGCCGTAAATGCTCATCATTTGTTCAGTCTTTCGGCACATTGCGTCAATTGAAGGACCCGTTTTTATCCGCTGAAAAAATGCGCCAACTAAGGCAAAACCCAAAGCAACAGCTGACAATACAATTAACGTTGGCAATACTTTAAAGAGCGTGCTCAGAACAATAGGTTTGAACGGCAATGCTTGAACTGATGAAGCATCTTTTTGTTGGTGCACTAAATACAAAGTATTTTGATAATTCAGGGTGTTATCGTGCAGTAAAATAGCACTAATAAATTTCTCAATTGGCGAGGCGCTATTGGCGTTACTCTCTTCAATAATCGTCAGTGTTTGTTGACTGATAGACTGCTGAACTTCTTTTGAAAAGGACTGAATAAACAAGACATAAGTAAGCAATGACCAAAGGATTATAAATAAACTTATTGGCTTCCATAACTTCATAGTGTTTGGATTCTCTTACTGCATGTCTGTTGTCAATGTGAATTTTATCACGTACAAATTTATATAATAAGGAACAAATACAAGAAGTCACTCTATTTTAACAAAAAATTTGTCTTGGCAGATGTGGCCAAAAAGGTAATCAGACTTTAAAGGAGAAATTGGAGCGGCTAACGAGACTCGAACTCGTGACATTCACGTTGGCAACGTGATGCTCTACCAACTGAGCTACAGCCGCATAGGATCTTACCAAATGGTACCCGGGGCCGGACTTGAACCGGCACGCTGTTACCAGCGAGGGATTTTAAATCCCTTGTGTCTACCAATTCCACCACCCGGGCATAGGGTAATATTTTTTATAGTAAGTATTGGTGACTTACTTGCTTTTATTAAAAAGATAACAAAGCGAAATTTGGAGCGGCTAACGAGACTCGAACTCGTGACATTCACGTTGGCAACGTGATGCTCTACCAACTGAGCTACAGCCGCATAGGATCTTACCAAATGGTACCCGGGGCCGGACTTGAACCGGCACGCTGTTACCAGCGAGGGATTTTAAATCCCTTGTGTCTACCAATTCCACCACCCGGGCATAGGGTAATATTTTTTATAGTAAGTATTGGT
>NZ_JAGHQT010000007.1 GCF_017744155.1 Endozoicomonas sp. G2_1
CGAAGAAATCATCAGGCGTTATGTACGGCATCAAGACAAGATGGAGAAACAAGAAGAGAAACGTCAATTACATTTACTAGGATAACCCAGCCCCCTTGTTTAGGGGGCTTACGCAAAGCCACCTTCTATAGAAGGTGGGTTCTTTACTGCTGGCTGTTCAGCGCAATTTATTGAAATAGTCGTTTACCTTATCTAACGGGTTGTTATATAAAGGTAAACAATGATTTTAAATGGAGCTTTTAAGTGCTCGGCCACTATCCAAATACCATTGAACCTGTCTGTTACCAATTGGCGAATTTATCACTGCATGGTTTAGCCTCAGGCGATAGTAGCAAACCACCACTGTTGTGCCTTCACGGCTGGTTAGACAATGCTGCCAGTTTTATTCCCATGTTGCCTCATTTATTAGATAGACAAGTGATTGCCATTGATTGGCCCGGTCATGGTTATTCAAGCTATCGCAATGATCACTATCACTTTATCGATTGGTTATACGACTTATTACAATTGTTTGAGTTAAACAAGTGGCAGCAAATCGATATTGTCGGCCACTCGATGGGGGGCATGATTGCAACGGCCTTCGCTTCATCATTTCCTGAACGAGTAAAGTCATTGACCTTAATTGATGCTTTTGGCTTTATCACTGAACAACCTAGCAATACTACTGAGCAGTTGCGAAAGGGCTTATTGCAGCGTTTGAAAAGCCGTGATGCCAACAAAAAGTTTCACCCTGACTTAGCGTCAGCAGTTAAGGCAAGATTAGCCGTTTCTGATTTAACCGAAGACAATGCCCGTTTGATTGTTGAGCGGGGTTTGGTTCGAGCTGAGCAAGGATTTGTTTGGCGAGCAGATCCCCGCTTGAGATTAGCGTCGCCTTATCGATTTAGTACAGAGCAAGCCGAACAACTGATGAAAGACTTGGCGATACCGGTACAATTAATACAGGCATCTGACGGCTTAGAGTTGGTCGGGCGCGGCGTTGACTATTACGGTAAGTTTGTCAGCCAATTGGTTCATCATAACATCGACGGTGGTCACCATGTTCACATGGAACAGCCCGAACAGGTTGCCCAGTTAATATTGGCTTTTATTTCAGCAAAATAGTCGACATTCACGACAAAGTACTAGGATTTTTCGAAGAAATGTGGAATTATGGCTGCAAAATTCGAACGAGTGTTTGATTTTTATTCGTTCAATGAATAAACGCTTTTGCTTGATAGGGGGGCTAGTCCAATAGCCGCGAGCAAAGCGATAGCAATAACTATAATAATGCAAAGAAGAAATTAACGAGGAGAGCTTCTGTGGAAAAGATTTGGTTGGAAAAAAGTTATCCACCAGGGGTGCCATCTGAAATTGATGCCGACAAATATGCTTCTATTGTCGACCTATTTAATAAATACGCCGGTATTTACGCTGACCGCACTGCCTTCATTAATATGGGAGCAGAAATTACCTACCGAGAATTAGAGCAACAAGCGACAGCCTTTGCAGCTTATTTACAAAACGATTTGGGCTTAGTGAAAGGCGATAAGTTAGCGATTATGGTGCCAAATACTTTGCAGTATCCTATTGCTCTATTTGGTGCTTTGCTTGCCGGTTTAACCGTTGTTAACGTTAATCCACTATATACTGCTAGAGAACTAGAGCATCAATTACAAGACTCTGGTACTAAAGCCATTCTTATTATTGAAAACTTTGCTCATACGCTTGAGCAAGTGATCGATAAAACACCTGTTGAACACGTTATTTTAACCTCTCTCGGCGATCGATTAGGCACAGTTAAAGGCGCTTTAATCAATTTTGCTGTTAAGTATGTTAAAAAAATGGTGCCGAGCTTTAGCTTGACCAATACAGTTAGGTTTAATCAGGCATTAGCTAAAGGTGCTCAAAGCAGTTTCACTCCTGTTGAAATTGTTGGCGAAGATTTGGCGTTTTTACAGTACACCGGTGGTACCACAGGTGTTTCTAAAGGCGCTATGCTGACCCACCGCAATATGGTTGCTAACCTGCAGCAAGCGAAAGCTATGGTAAACAATCTGTTGAAGGAAGGCGAAGAACTCGTGGTGACAGCATTGCCGCTTTACCATATCTTTGCTTTAACAGCGAATTGCTTAATGTTTGTGACTTTGGGCGGTACTAACTTACTGATCACTAACCCTAGAGATATGAAAGGGTTTGTTAAAGAATTGGCCAAGTATCCATTTACTGCGTTAACCGGGGTTAATACATTATTTAATGGTTTACTGAATACGCCTGAGTTCAGCAATCTTAACTTTGGTCATTTGAAACTATCGCTAGGCGGCGGTATGGCTGTTCAGCAAGCGGTTGCTGAGCGCTGGGAAAAAGTGACTAAAACGCGTTTGTTAGAAGGTTATGGTTTAACAGAATGTGCACCTATGGTGACGTTGAGCCCATATAACCAAAAAGGCTTTAGCGGCACTATTGGTGTGCCTGCGCCATCTACTGATGTTCGCATCATTAAAGAAGATGGCACCAAAGCTGAAATTGGCGAAGCTGGCGAGATGCAAGTTAAAGGGCCACAAGTGATGCGCGGTTATTATCAGCGCGAAGAAGCAACCAGTGAAATCTTGAAAGACGGCTGGTTAGCAACAGGTGATATTGCTTGTATGGAAGAAGACGGTCAGTTTCGCATTGTTGATCGCAAGAAAGATATGATTATTGTCTCTGGTTTTAACGTGTTCCCTAATGAAATTGAAGACGTTATTGCCATGCACGACGGTGTTGTTGAAGTAGCTGCGGTTGGTGTGCCACACGAAGTCAGTGGCGAAGTGGTTAAAGTGTTTGTCGTTAAGAAAGACCAAAACCTACAAGAGATCGATATTGTTAAGCACTGTAAACAGCATTTAACTAACTATAAAGTACCTAAGTTAGTTGAGTTTAGAGACGATTTACCAAAAACGAATGTCGGTAAGATTTTGCGACGAGAGTTGAGATAACTGACTTTCTAAGTAACAGATAAAAAATGTGGCGATTAGCCACATTTTTTTTGCCTACGATTTAGGGTATGCGCTGATTGGTATTATTGAGCGTTTATACGCTGACCATTAACATCGACACTGTCATCCGCCATCAAGTAAACATAAGCGGGCATGATATCTTCTGCACTTGGCAAACGAGCTTTGTCCTCGGCAGGGTATGCTTTGTTGCGCATTGGCGTGTTGGTGCCACCAGGATTAATGACATTGGTTCTGACATTGCTGTTTTCATATTCGTCAGCAATGACTTGCATCATACCTTCAGTGGCAAACTTAGAGACACTGTACGCTCCCCAGTATGCACGGCCTTTGTTGCCAACGCCTGAACTGGTGAATACTAGCGAACTGTTTTTGGCTTTCAACAATGCCGGCATTAATGCTTGCGATAGCAAAAACTGAGCGTTAACGTTGACTTGCATCACGTCATTCCAGATTTGCTCATGAATATGCTCAAACGGCGTTAGTTCGCCCAAAATAGAAGCGTTTAACAGCGCGCCATCAAGCTGAGCAAATTGACTTTCAATGGTGGCTGCTAAGTCGCGATAGTTTTGCTTGGTCGCACCTTTTAGATCTAGTGGCACTATTGCGGCTTCTGGTGAACCTTGCGCTTGAATTTGGTCGTAAACCGCCTCTAATTTTTCCACGGTTTTACCCAATAAAATAACCGTAGCACCAAGTGAGGCATAGGTCAGGGCGGCTTGCTTGCCAATACCATCGCCGGCCCCGGTCACTAAAATTGTTTTGTTCGCTAGACAGTTATCGCTTATTTGATAATCAAACATAAAATTTACACCAGATAAAAAGAATTGAGCGATTTTACTCACATCCATCTATGGTGACGAGCAAAATATTCACTATTGATAATAATTATCGCAAAAACAACGTTCTTTGGGAAAAATGACTGGCTTATTGGCAAATCTTGAGTTAAGTTAAACTGGTCTAACTTGTTGTTTGTTGTGGGCATGGAGCGCACAATAAGTCTTGAATACGACAAGTTAATAATAAGAAATATACATTGATCCATGGGGAAAATACGATGAAAAAGCTAGTGCTTAGTCTTGCTGTTGCATCAGCGCTTGGATTGAGTGGCTGTGATAGTGAGTCACTTCAAGATATCGAACAAAATGTTGCAAACGGCGGCGGTAACCCGGTTCCACCTATTGCGCGGGTTGCTTTTGACCCAGCTAACGGCGTGGTATCGGTACCAAATGACGTATTATTTTCAGGTACCACAGACGGTACGTTAAATATTCCTGTCGCTGATCCGACAAACGTTGCTGATCCGCAAGTTGCTTTGAATGCGCTGGATGGTTGGTCAACGATTAATCCATTCGTTTTAAATATTAATTTCCCTGCTGGTGTTGCGTTAGATCCAAATAGCGTTAATGGTGCCTCAGTTCGTATTTTTGAAACTGAATTAGGTGGGCCAACAGCATCGAGTGAGTGCGCATCTGTACCTACAGCAGCGGCTTGTCGAGTATTGAGTGAGCTGACTTTTGGTAGAGATTTCGTTGCTCAAGCAACGCCAGCGGGTGTTGCGGTAGTGCCATTACAACCATTAAAAGGCAAAACCTCTTATATTGTTACTTTAACTAACAGCCTACTTGACGACAATGGCAACCCCATTCAAGCGTCAGTAACTTATGATTTGTTAAAATTAGACTTGGCAACAACGCCACTTGCAACAGCTGCTCAACGTGGCTTACAAGGTCTGGTTAATAGTTTTGAAACTGCTGTGTCTTCTCAAGGTATTGACGCCGGAAACATTATTTATACTGCGTCGGTTACTACGCAATCAACGGTTGATGTCTTAGCGAGTGTTAAAGCATTACTTGCCAATAACTTGGCAACTCAGACACCACCAGTTATTGGTGCTCAAGATACTGGCTTGTCAGTTGCACAAGCGCTAACCGCGCAAGGCGTTACTCTGCCGCCTGCACAAGCAGCATTATTCTCTGCCGCTAACTTGTTACAAGGCCGTATTACTCTGCCGTATTACTTAGGTGTACCTTCTGCGCTTAACCCATTAGCACCTGTTAACGAGTCGTGGAAGGCACTTTGTGATTCATTGGTTATTACCTCTGGTGCAGCGGCACAAAACCCTGCAGTTATTCCAGCGAATCCAGTTGATTTAGTTGATGGTCAGTGTATTGCCATCTCACAAGCCAACAACTTACCAGCTCCTGGTTTGCGTAATTTAGGCTTAGACACTGAACGTAACTTAACCAAGTTTAACCCAGTACCGGCGCCTCAAGGTCCAAGTAATTTACCGACGCTAACCGGCGATGACGCTAATCCTGGTATTCTTGATGTTCAAATCACGACACCAGATTTACCGGTTGTTAACGGTGTTCGCGCAAGCTTAGGCCTACCGGCGTTAACCGCTCCAGCTGATGGTTGGCCGATTGCTATTTTGCAACACGGTATCACTTCACGAAAAGAAGACATGTTAGCTGTTACTGGACTCTTAGCGATTAACGGTATTGCAACCGCAGCGATTGATCATCCATTACACGGTAGTCGTGGTTTCAACCTCGATGGCCAACCAGGTGATGAGTTGAACGCTTCAACCGTTTCTGCGACTCATTACATGAACTTAGCAAGCTTAGTGACGACGCGTGATAACTTACGTCAAAGTACTGCTGATATGTTAGGTTTGCGTTTAGGTGTTAACTTTATGGTTGACGCTCAAGGCCAGCCGTTAGGCATCAATGGCCGTAAAGTGTTTTTCTTAGGTCATTCACTAGGTGCAATTACTGGTATTAACTTTACCAGCTTAGCTAATACACCGTTAAATGATGCAGTTGACCCATTCTTTAAAGTTGATGCAGCCTCATTTGCGATGCCAGGTGTTGGCGTTGCTAACTTATTGTTAGAGTCAGGTTCTTTCAGCGGCCTGATCAAGGCGAGCTTAACCTTAGCGCAATCTGCTGAGTTCCAAGCACTAGTCGCTCAACTATATCCAAACGGTGATCAAACTGAAGCTCAATTAGTTGCCGCTTTTGAAACCTTTACTGCTAATCTCAGTGCAGCACAGTTGGCTGAATTAAACGCAACCTTTGCTCAGTTTACTTTTGCCGCGCAAACGGTCACTGATGCGGGCGACCCAGGTAACTACGCAGCTGGTATCGTTGCCACTCAAACGCCAACTCATTTAATTGAAGTTGTTGGTAATGGTAGCGACAACCTATCTGACCAAGTTATTCCTAACGTGGTTTCTACATCACCACTTGCCGGTACTGAAGCGGCAATTCGCTTACTTGGTCTGCCAAGTGTGACTGAAACGGTGCAAGCGACAGGTGAGCAAACGTCCGTTTCTGGCGCAGTTCGCTTTATCAATGGCCATCACGGTTCAATCTTGACGCCAGCGGTTCGCCCTGAAGCGCAAGATGCTGTTGCTAACGCAAGAGCGACCCAAGAAATGCAAACACAAGTTGCAGGTTTCTTTGCCTCAATGGCAACCTTGATTCCGGTCACTGACTCATCAGTTATTCGCCAGTAAGTAAACACTGGACATAAGCTGAAATTAAGCCCTCGAAAGAGGGCTTAATTGTTTCTAATGGTGTAGAATCGAATTTTTACTCGTAACGTTTACCCGTAATCAAGTTATAGGAGACTTGTCTTGGAATTTTTATATGAATATGGCTTGTTTTTCGCTAAAGCATTGACCTTAGTTGTTGCCATTGTTGTGATTATTGTCGCTGCAACAGCGTCAGCAATGAAACAAAAAGGTCGAAAAGGTGAACTCGAAATAACCGATCTTTCCGAGCAATTTGAAGAAACAGAGCAAGATGTTATTCATCACTTATTGACCAAAGAGCAGCTCAAGGAAAAAGAAAAAGCTGATAAAAAGTTGGCTAAAGAAAAAGCGAAAGCTGAGAAAAATCAAACTGAAGAAGATGCTAAGCCACGCTTATTTGTTTTAGATTTTAACGGCAGTATTGACGCAAAAGAAGTGAGCTCGCTGCGTGAAGAAATTAGCGCGTTATTAACCGTTGCAACAGATAAAGATGAAGTGTTTGTCAGACTCGAAAGTGGCGGCGGCATGGTTCATGGCTACGGTTTGGCCTCGTCACAACTCGATCGCATTCGCCAGCACAATATTCCACTAACGGTTTCTGTTGATAAAGTCGCTGCTAGCGGTGGCTATATGATGGCGTGTGTTGCCAACAAGATCATTTCGGCACCATTTGCCATTGTTGGCTCTATTGGCGTATTGGCGCAAATCCCTAACTTTAATAAAGTGTTAAAAAAGCACGATATTGAATTTGAGCAGTTAACTGCCGGTGAATTTAAGCGCACCTTGACCATGTTTGGTGAAAACACTGAAGCGGGTCGTGAAAAGTTTGTTGAAGAGCTTGAAGAAACTCACGAGCTGTTTAAAACATTTGTCAGCGAACACAGACCGAGTTTAGACATTGCTAAAGTGGCTACTGGTGAGCACTGGTTTGGTCTAAAGGCGAAAGAACTAGGGTTAGTTGATACCATTCAGACTAGTGATGATTATTTGATGATTGCCAGTAAAACGCATCAAGTTGTTTCACTTAAATACGCAACTAAAAAAGGTTTGGCTGAAAAGTTAGGAAAAGCCGCTAGTCTTTCAGTTGAGAATGTTATTAGTAAGCTTTGGCAAAATAATCGTATTTTTCCAAGCTAAATTGAGAGCGATAGATAATAAAACGCCCAGCATTGCTGGGCGTTTTTATTTTCTTGACAGCTAAACCACCTACTTTAGTAGGTGGTCATTGTTAAAAAGGCTATGCCTGAAATATCTACTCATGTTACATCTCCGTTTGATTTTTAGCGAAGTCAAATAGGAGACTAACATGAGTAGATATGAGCAAGCATCGCACGTATTTTGGCGGTGTCAATATCATATAGTTTGGACACCGAAGTATCGGTTTAGAATATTGAAGAATAATATTGGTAAGGATGTTTACCGATTTATTCATATTTATTGCGATAAGCTTGGTGTAAAAGTGATGGAGTTAAATGTACAAATAGACCATGTACATATAGTCGTTAAAGTCCCACCGAAGTTATCAATTTCTCAATTGATGGGATGTTTAAAGGGAAGGTTAGCCTTAAAGCTATTCAATAAATATCCGCACTTACGTAAGAATAAAGCATGGGGTGGTCGTTTTTGGCAACGAGGCTATTTCGTTGACTCTGTAGGTATTAACGAAGAAATCATCAGGCGTTATGTACGGCATCAAGACAAGATGGAGAAACAAGAAGAGAAACGTCAATTACATTTACTAGGATAACCCAGCCCCCTTGTTTAGGGGGCTTACGCAAAGCCACCTTCTTTAGAAGGTGGATTCTTTACTTTTTATGAATTAATCTTTCAAGTGATGAAAGTCGATTTCTTCGATATCACTACCAGCTTTTAAATCATCGTAGGTCGATTGGTCAAACTGACCTTCTGATTGACCAACAACAATACTGACCATAGCATCGCCCGTGACATTGACTGCTGTTCTGGTCATATCGACCAGACGATCAACACCCAGTATTAAGCCAATCCCCTCAACTGGCAAGCCAACTTGGTTGAGCACCATGGCCAGCATGATTAAGCCAACACCCGGGACGCCCGCAGTACCGATAGACGCAAGGGTTGCGGTTAATATCACCATAATAAAATCGGTCAGTGATAAATCGATGTTAAATACTTGTGCGATAAAAACTGTGGCAACGCCCTGTAAAATTGCAGTACCGTCCATATTAATTGTGGCACCAAGTGGGATCGTAAACGAGGCGATTGAGTTGTTAACGCCCATTTTTTTGGTTGTCGTCTCTAAGTTAACTGGAATGGTCGCACTTGAACTCGATACTGAAAAACCAAAAATTGCGGTGTTTCTAATCTTATGTAAGAAGATTTTTGGACTTAGGCCAGTGAACAGTTTGAGTAAAACAGGGTAAACCAGCAAACCATGGATAAGTAGTACGCCAATGACGACAACGAAGTACTTAATCAAGTTGCCAAAAGTCGCTAATGAAATATCGGTAAATAAACCCGCTAATAAACAAAATACACCATATGGCGCTAAGTTCATTAAAATAGTGACCAAGCGCATAATAACTTCGTTTAAGTCTTGAAAAATAACCGTTAGACGCTCGCCAGCTTTACCTGCTAGTGCCATTGCGATGCCAAACAGTAAGGCAAAAACAATGACTTGTAACATTTTGCCTTCTGCGAAAGCGGCAAATGGGTTACTTGGAAACATATCGATAAACACTTGTGCTAGGCTTGGCGCCTCGCGACTGGTGAACGTGGTATCAGCAACCATGTTGACGCCAGCGCCAGGCGATGTCAGCAGGGCAATAGCTATCGCCATAGAAACCGCAATAACCGTGGTCAGCAAATATAAACCAACGGCTTTACCGCCAATTCGCCCAAGTTTTGCTGTGTCTTTCAGTGAACAAACGCCACACACGAGCGAGACAAATACCAGAGGTACGACCAACATGCGCAAACTGGCGACAAATATTTGGCCAACAGCTTCAAAAACGCCGTCGACGAGAAATCCTCGCAAAGAGAAGTCGAATAAATAAAGTGGGATAACAAAGTCACTGCCATCAGGCATCAAGTTTTGTAATAGGGCACCAGTGATAATACCGGCAATCATAGCGATAACGATACGCTGAGTCAGGTTTTTAGAACCGTTAGAAGCATTACTCGTAGTCATAAATTATTTTTCTTTTTGTTGTTTGTTTTTATTTTGCACAGAGCCGTGCAAGATTTGCTGGCTAATCTATCATGAAATGTAAGCTCGATGCAGGTTTTTCATATTATCTAGTGACGTTTTAATATTTTTATGTAAGATTAACTATGAATTATAACAATAACCCATCAGGGAGCGCCTTTTATGGAGTTAGTTAAGCGTTTAAGTTGTTTCATCATGTTGTTTGCCCTTATTAGTTGTGGTGGCGGTGGCGACCTAACGGGTAACTCAAATAACAACAATAATGGTAATAACAATGGCAATAATGGAGGTGCTGCCCCCATTCAAATCGTCTTGTCAGCATCTGGAGACAGAGTTAGTGCACAATCTCCTGTGACTATTACCGCTACTGTTACTCAAGATGGTAGTGCGGTTGCCAACCGAGCCGTTTCTTTTACTTTAAGTGCAACCAATCTCGTTATCATTGATCCTGAATCGAACTCCGCAGTAACCAATGCTCAAGGTGTTGCAACGGTTACATTAAGAGCAGGAACAGTGGCTGGTGGAGTAGAAATTACTGCAAATATCGGCGATGCAAGTTCAACACCTTTAGGAGTTACAAGCGCTGGTGATGGGGGCGTTACTGCCTTACAAGTTAATTTAAGCATATCTAGTCAGCTTATCAATGCGCAGAGTCCGGCGACAATTACTGCTACGGTTGCTAGAGGTAACACACCAATTGCCAACGAGTTAGTAACATTTACGCTGAGCAATAGTGAATTAGCTAATTTTAGCCCTGAATCAGGGACTTCAATGACGAATGCTGAAGGTCAGGCTACTATTCAATTGAACGCTGGTGGAACGGCTGGTGCTGGCCAAGTAACTGCGCAAGTTGGTGACATCAGCTCACGACCAGTTACATTTACCAGTGCAGGTGATGGTAACAGTAGTAACGGCCCACAAGTAGATGACTTACGTATATTTGCCTCAAGTCAACAGCTAGCGTCTAGTGATTCTCAAGCAATTACTCTGACAGCAGTGGCTAAAGATAATAACAACAACTTAGTGAGCGGTGCTGAAATTACTTTTAGCTCAACAACGGGGTCAATAGAAGTTACCCGTTCGACAACCGAAGCCAATGGCCAAGCAACGGCGGTGTTAACCACGCCAGCTGAACCAGCTAATAGGGTGATTACTGTTACTGCTGTAAATTCTACTAACTCGGACTCAGTCGATATTGATGTTGTTGGTACGAGTATAGTGTTGACTGGCTCTTCATCTCTTGCGATTGGCGACAACACTGGTTATATCGTTCGCTTGCTAGACTCTGACGGAACCGGTATAGCTAACACTGCAGTAAACCTCTCTACTACAGATCAATCGACAACAGATCCAGCTGGAGCGGTAGCGTCGATCACACTTCCTGATTCTGTTACTACAGATGCTACGGGGCAAGCAACGTTCACTGCTGTCGGCGCATCAGGAGGCACAAATACAATTACGGCAACTGCTCTTGGCGCGACAATTGCGCAGAATGTTGCAATACAAGCCGATTCTTTTGTTTTCACAAGCTTTAACAATGGTGATGGTACTGTGGTTAACCCTTCAGCGACACCGGCACCGACGATTCCTGAAGTTTTGTTATCTGATTCTGCAACGTTAAGATTGGCGTGGACTAGAAACAATACTGCGGTAACTAACGCGAATGTCAGAGTAACAACGACTCGTGGTACCGCGAATAGTACTAACTTAACGACCAACGCCAACGGTGAAGTTGAAGTGCAGCTCAGCTCAACACAAGCTGGTAGAGCATTAGTTACTCTTGCTGGTACTGATAATGCTATTTCTTTGTCAAACCAGTTAGAATTCGAGTTTGTCGCTGAAACCGTAGATACTATCGAAGCGCAAGCGTCTCCTAACTCTATTGGTCCTAATCAGCAAACATCGACTATTTCCGTAGTTGTGCGCGACGCTAGTGGTAACTTAGTCAAAAACAAAACCATCGATTTTAGCTTGACTGATACTAGCGGTGGTACCATTTTCCCCGCCAGTGCTGTGACAGATAGCAATGGTGCTGCATCGACTGTATACACATCAAATAGCGTGTCAGCGCAAAATGGCGTTATCATTACTGCAACCGTTAACGAAGATCCAAGTAGAAGCGCTACTGTTAATTTGACAGTCGCTGAACGTGAATTGTTTATTGCTCTTGGTACTGGTAACAGTTTGATGCAATTAGATCCAACAACATATCGCAAACAGTATTCGGTTTTTGTTACGGACGCTGATTCAAATCCAGTGGATAACCAAGTCGTCACTATTTCCGCAATTCCTGAGCGTTACTACAAAGGTCAATGGGTTAAAGTATTTGATGATGGTGAGTTTGTTAACTGGGCGGCGAACTACAGTACTCCTGCTGGCTGTGACAACGAAGATCAAAATACTGATGGTATCTTAGATGTCGGTGAAGACACTAATGGTGATGGTCGATTAACACCAGGCAATGTAGTAGCGGCTACAGCTGATGTAACCACTGATAGCAACGGTAGAGCTGTGATTAATATTGACTATGCAGAAAGCTTTGCACAATGGGTTGATATTAGGCTTGTGGCATCAGCGCAAGTACAAGGTACAGAGAACCAACAGCAAACAATTTTCACATTACCAGTGTTGGCTGCTGACGTTGCTAACGAAGATCAGGAGCCGCCAACAGCGGCAATAGGTCTTAGTGGCCCATTTGGTATAGCATCACTTTGTAATAATCCTAACTAGGATTACGCACAAATCATAAAAAAACCACTTACAGCTTGTAAGTGGTTTTTTTATTGTCTGGCATTTATTTAGCAATTTGGTTAATTAAGTATTGCGATAGCTCCGCAGCAACGTTAAACGTGCTCTCAACGCTTTCTTGACCGCGGCCTGTGCTGTCGGTAAACGGCGCGAGCTCCATCATGTCAGCGCCAGTGATTGAGTAGCGTTGGCCAAGCTCTGTCAATATCTTCATCGCTTCGTCAGGGAATAAACCATCAGGCTCTGGTGTACCGGTAGCAGAGGCAAACTCAGCGTCAATGGCATCAATATCAAAGCTCACGTAAAGCTCGTCAATCTCTTGGTCAGCTAATTGAGCAAGTATTTGTTCAATGATTGTATCCACACCTTGTTCGCGCACTTCGTGTGCCCAGTGTTGTTTAACGCCAAAGGTTTCTTGCCAATGTGACTTGGGTTTACCACTTGAGCGAATACCAACTTGAATAAGGTGGCTAGGGCAGTGTAAGTCTTCGAGAATATGCGTACACCAAGAACCAAAACACAAGTCAATACCAAGGCGCTCAACCAGCAAGTCAGTATGAGCATCAAAGTGAATAATCGCGGCGCGAATACCTTGTGCTTTTTTCGCTTGTAAATAGGCTTTAGTTAACGGGTAGCTAATTGAGTGGTCGCCACCAATAGCAAAAATGCCTTTTTGTGGAAATGCGCGATAGAAATCGTGCAGAACATCCTCAGTAATCGACAGAGGACTTACAGGGTAAGGACTATTGTTGTCTTGGTAAAGTGCTTTTTTGCAGTTTGCCAACGTTGCATCATTGAGGTATTTGTCGTGCAATAAATGAGGAATAACCCGCACGTCACCAAGATCAAATGCGTTTATCTCTGAATATTTATTCAGCATTGTTGAACGCAAAAATAATGGTCCCCAGTTAGCACCGCGAAGGATGCCACCACCACAATCTGACGAAATACCCAAAATAACGGCTTTGTTGTCACTGTTGAGTTGTTCTAGCGATTGTTGCCACAACTGATCAATATTATCCGTTTGCTGATACAGGGCTTTGTGTAGGGCTTGTTTGCGCTCTTTTGCCGTATTTACGGTAAACACTCCATTGCCTGGCGGACATAAGCAAGCTTCTAATTTTTCTTTAAAATCAATTGGTAATTGTGTCATTTTAATACTCGTATTACTGTTGTTTACAAGTTTTCGACGTTGAATTATGTAAACTTATTATTGTTGTTTTTTTGACAATAGAGATTGAAATATGCCAACTTTTTATTGAGAAACTAGGAATTTTATTCACTTGGCTCTTAAACTTTTTGGCAAACTCTATTATGATGGCGCCGAAAATTTGACATCATTATAGGCAAAAGTCATAAATTGGCTATGATAAAAAATAATTACTTGTCAGCTTGTTGAATTACAGATATATCTAATAGCAATATAAATATTGTTTTTGTAAAAAGTTATGCATTCACTATAAAGGCAGGGAAATACTCCGATTATCAAGCCGATTCCAACAAGCGTGATGCTTGATGAGTGTTAACTCATAGTATTAAGTAGGAAATTACACATATATGGCAAAATCACTGGTTATTGTCGAGTCACCAGCAAAAGCTAAAACTATCAACAAGTACTTAGGTAACAAGTTTGTTGTAAAATCTAGTGTAGGTCACGTTCGCGATCTGCCTACCAGTAGTACCGGTAAAAAAGCGTCAACCAAAACGGCAGCTGAAGTTCGCAAAATGAGTCCTGAGGCCAAAGCCAAGTATAAAGCCAAACGCGATAAACAAGCCTTAGTGAATCGCATGGGGATAGACCCTGAGAAAAATTGGCAAGCGGATTATCAAATCCTGCCGGGCAAAGAAAAAGTTGTTAACGAATTAAAGAAACTTGCTACCAACGCAGACACTATTTATCTCGCAACCGATTTGGATCGCGAGGGAGAGGCGATAGCGTGGCATTTAAAAGAAATTATCGGTGGCAGCGACGACAAGTTTAAACGCGTTGTTTTTAACGAAATAACAAAAAACGCGATTGAAAATGCGTTTTCTGAGCCTGGTGAACTCAATATGGACGGCGTAAATGCTCAACAAGCGCGTCGTTTCCTCGATCGCGTGGTTGGCTTTATGGTCAGTCCATTACTGTGGAAGAAAGTCGCTAGAGGCTTGTCCGCGGGCCGAGTGCAGTCAGTTGCGGTTCGCTTAGTGGTTGAGCGCGAGCGCGAAATCAAAGCCTTTGTTCCTGAAGAGTTTTGGGAAGTTAATGCCGATACCTTAAGTAGCGCTGAGCAAGCACTAAACTTACAAGTGACTCACCAAGGCGGTAAGGCGTTTAAGCCTGTTAATGAAGCGCAAACTAAGCAAGCTTTGTCTGTGCTGGAAAGCGCTCAATACCAAGTAGCAAATCGCGAAGACAGACCATCTAAGAGCTCTCCTTCGGCGCCGTTTATTACATCGACCTTACAACAAGCGGCAAGCACGCGCTTGGGCTTTGGCGTAAAACGCACCATGGGGCTTGCACAAAAGCTTTATGAAGCGGGCCATATCACTTATATGCGCACTGACTCAACCAACTTGAGCCAAGATGCTGTTGCCATGTGTCGCGACTATATTAACGATAACTTTGGCAGTGACTATTTACCTGAAAAAGCCAAAGTGTATGGCAGCAAAGAAGGCGCTCAAGAGGCTCACGAAGCTATTCGTCCGTCTAATGTCAAACTAGAAGCGGCTCTGCTCGACGGTATGGATGCAGATTGTCG
The DNA here is from genome assembly GCF_017744155.1 of Endozoicomonas sp. G2_1. Taxonomy (GTDB): domain Bacteria; phylum Pseudomonadota; class Gammaproteobacteria; order Enterobacterales; family Alteromonadaceae; genus JAGHQT01. The sequence goes on from NZ_JAGHQT010000007.1 coordinate 15,193, forward strand.
TAAGCTATACGATTTGATTTGGCGCCAGTTTGTTGCCTGTCAAATGACAGCAGCCCGTTATGACGTTAGTACATTAACGGTTAGTGTTGACGACTTCACTTTGAAGGCTAAAGGCCGAGTAATGAAATTTGACGGTTGGACAAGAGTTCACAGTCAAGTTAGTAAAGGCGACAAAGATACTCACCTACCTGATTTGGCAATTGGTGAGCAACTGAGCTTAGTTAAACTCAACCCTAGCCAACACTTTACCAAGCCGCCTGCACGTTATGGTGAAGCATCACTGGTAAAAGAGCTAGAAAAACGCTCTATTGGTCGTCCGTCGACTTACGCTTCAATCATTTCAACGATTCAAGATCGCGGCTATGTTCGCTTAGATAAAAAGCGCTTTTACGCAGAGAAAATGGGTGAAATCGTTACCGATAGCTTATCAACGAGTTTCAAAACGTTAATGAGCTATGACTTTACTGCGAACATGGAACTTGAGCTGGATAAAATCGCTGAAGGTGATGTTCAGTGGAAAGCGGTGTTAGATGAGTTTTACAGTAATTTTACTGACAAGTTGGCAAAAGCTGATCAAGACCAAGCTGACGGTGGTATGCCGAGTAATGAGATGGTTTTAACCGATATCGATTGTCCGACCTGTAGCCGTAAAATGGGCATTAGAACCGCTTCAACAGGGGTGTTCTTAGGATGCTCTGGTTATGCTTTACCGCCAAAAGAGCGCTGTACGCAAACCATGAACTTAACAGCCGGTGAAGAAGCCGTTAGTGTACTTGCCGAAGATCAAGAAACCGAAGCATTGCGCGCGATGCGCCGCTGTGGCAAGTGTGGCACAGCGATGGACAGTTACCTGATCGACGAAACGCGTAAACTTCACGTTTGTGGTAATAACCCAAGCTGTGATGGTTACGAAGTGGAGCAGGGTACCTTTAAAATTAAAGGTTACGATGGTCCATTACTCGAGTGTGATCGCTGTCAGTCTGAAATGCAGTTGAAAAACGGCCGCTTTGGTAAATACTTTGACTGTACTAACGATGAATGTAAAAACACCCGTAAGTTACTGAAAAATGGTGAGCCTGCGCCACCGAAAGAAGACCCAGTCTTTTTACCTGAGTTGCCTTGTGAAAAATCAGATGCTCACTTTGTCTTGCGCGACGGTGCTGCTGGTATTTTCTTGGCGGCGAGTACTTTCCCGCGCTCTCGAGAAACACGAGCGCCGAAAGTTGCTGAATTACAGCGTTTCCGCGATCGTATCTCGTCTAAGTTTTACTATTTAGCCGATGCGCCAGCACAAGACCCTGATGGCAACGAGTCAATTGTTCGCTTTAGTCGAAAGTCAAAAGAGCAATATGTGATGACGGAAGTCGAAGGTAAAGCAACAGGCTGGACAGCCCGCTATGTAGATGGCAAATGGGTTGAAGAACAAACCAAGAAAAAGGCAACTAAAGCGACTAAAGCCAAGACAGCGAAAGCTTAACTGCGCCTAACGACAGACTGAATAGGTAGTTCACTTATTCAGTCTGTTTTTATTTATATCTCCTTCAAGCTTTTTATTTATACCCAAGCTACTTCAAGATGCTTATTCAGTTGGAATTAAAAGTAATTTAGGCAAGGCATTGATTGCAAAGAATGGTTGCCCCCTTGTTAAAATCAATAACGCCGCATAAATTATCTTTTAAACCAACCCTTTGGGCGCTTCACAGGAACTTACTCTCTGCGTTGCAGCTAATTGAAAGGGAGTGACCATTCCTGCTAGCTGCGCCTTGATATTAACTCCCTGTGATAGCGCTGAACTGCGTATCTTGAAGTAGTTTGGGTATATACAGATTGGTATTATCAATCTTCCCACTCTAACTGATCGATAATTTTCCTCGCTTCGGCAATAGTGCAATCTGTTTTGGCCATTAATTCGTTAACCGTAATGCCCGGCTTTTGCTTAGCAATCAGTAGCAAGTTCTCAGTGGTATTGCTTTTAACTTGCCCTGAAAGCTTTTCTGCCAGCCAATACCAGCTTTTTTCGTCATGGCTATGGATAAACTCAATAATGGCGAGTAGCTGTTGATGAGAGCCTTTGAGTTGCCAGTTACGCGAGCGCCCAATGCGGTTTAAATCACAGCCTACAGCACGTATTTCTGCTTTTAATGCATACGCTTTTAAGGTTCGACGCAAAAAAGACGGTAAGATGATTTCGATGGGTGCTGACATCACAGTAACGAAAAGTATAAATATAGATTGATTATATTGAATTCACAGGCATTAAAAAACCTGCACAAGGCAGGTTTTTTTGATTTGAACGTAAACTAAGTTGTTACCACTTTTTCTTCGGTTGGAACAACATATCTAGTTCGTCTTGCTCTTCTTCTGCTTTCTTGGCACGGTCTTGAGCGTTTGAATTTTTCAATGCGTTGGTGATTTCTTCCAACTTGTTTTCAATTTCTTCTTTTTTAGTCATGGTGTAATCTGAACGAACCGGATGACTACTAAGCGTTTGTAATGCTTTTTCGTAGTATTGACGCGCTGAGCCAACCATTTCTTTAGCGTACGCTTGGTTACCGCGTTTAACCATGCTCTCAATATTAATTTTGAGTTGCATCGCATCAAGTCTGCGATCTTCCGCCATAAATACTTGAGCATCAATAGCGCCTTTAGATTGCTCAGACTTGAGTATTGATCTCAATTTTTTAATACATTGCAAAATGGCTAATAAGTGCTGTTCATTGTCTGGCAAAGTAAAGCTGTCTTCACTGCCACTTTGCTTGTCAGCGAGTTCTTGGGCTGCTCTAGAGCGCTCTTCGTAGTCTTTAACGCGACCGTCAATACCTTTAGTGTCAGGCATCACCTGTTTAATAGCTTTTGCTGCATTCAAATTACGACGGTTAAGAATAGCGACTACGCTTGGGTTTTGTGGCAGGTTGGCAATGTTGACAAGTAACTCTTCGGTTTCATCAATAATTGCTTTGTGTTTAGCAACTTGGGCACGTTTTTCTTGTTCTACTTTTTCTTTGTGTTGTTGGACTGCGTTAACCACCACTACGATGATGATTAAGGCAACAATTAAACCAACGATAATTGCTATCATACGTGATTACTCAGTAATAAAGGGATCAAACTGCATCAGTCTACAAAAATTGTTTTATTAAGCATAGGGCTAAGTGACAAATTTACTAAATTTTAGTTGATTGTTATTGGTCTAACTAAGTATTAAAGGTTTAATTCTGAGAGTTGAGTCAAACAAAAGTGATGATAAATAAGCGCTGTTTAACTGCTTTGAGCGCGGTGTTTTAAATTTTTTACAAAAAGCTTAAAAATATAATGGAATAATCTTTTGTTTTTGTATATATTTTTTGCATAAGAGGAAATTAATTAATCAATTATGAAGCTGCAACAACTCCGTTATATCGTCGAAGTACTTAATAATAACCTAAACGTCTCTGCTACAGCAGAAAGCCTATATACCTCACAGCCAGGTATTAGTAAACAGGTGCGCATGTTAGAAGACGAATTGGGCATTCAAATTTTTGGCCGAAGCGGTAAACATTTGACCCATGTGACTTCTGCCGGTAACGAAGTGATTAATATCGCCACTGAAATTTTATCAAAAGTCGAAGCGATTAAAGCAGTTGCTCGTGAGCATACACAACCTGATGAGGGTAAGCTTCGCATTGCGACTACTCACACGCAAGCGCGCTACGCATTGCCTGAGATCATTCAGGGTTTTATGAAAAAGTACCCGAAAGTGTCTTTGCACATGTACCAAGGTACGCCATCACAAATTAGTGATGCAGCCGCCAAAGGCGAAGCCGACTTTGCCATTGCCACTGAGTCTTTGCACCTGTACAACGATTTAGTTATGTTGCCTTGCTATCACTGGAATCGCAGTATTGTTGTACGTCCAGACCACCCATTAGCAAACAAAAAAGATATTACCATTGAAGATGTCGCGAAATATTCGCTAGTGACTTATGTTTTTGGTTTCACTGGTCGTTCTGAATTAGATACTGCCTTTAATGAAGCAGGTCTTGAGCCTAAAATCGTCTTTACTGCGACCGATGCAGATGTTATCAAAACTTATGTTCGCATGGGCATTGGTATTGGCGTTGTAGCAACGATGGCAATTGATCCTGTTGCCGATAAAGACTTAGTTACCATAGATGCTAGCCATTTATTCGAGCCAAGTACCACGAAAATTGGCTTCCGTCGCGGTACCTTCTTGCGCGGTTACATGTTTGATTTTATTGAGCGCTTTGCGCCACACTTAAATCGTGACTTGGTCACCAAAGCGATTTTGTTGAAAAACAACGCTGAAATCGACAATTTGTTGAAGGATATTAATTTACCTACTCGTTAGGTCAGTCTTGGTGAGTCATTCACAAGAACTGAGTGGTTGAACGACAAATAAGCAATCAACAGCAAAAAGTCCGTTTAGCATGCTAAACGGACTTTTTGCTGTTCGGTATTTTAACTAGTTTTGTCTTTAAAACCATTAACATTCGATGATATTTACCGCTAGACCACCGCGCGATGTTTCTTTGTATTTGGTCTTCATATCGTTGCCAGTTTCCCACATGGTTTTTATGACCTTATCTAGCGATACTTTCTGCGTACCAGTACCGCGAAGGGCGAGTCGAGAAGCGTTGATCGCTTTTACTGCGCCCATTGCGTTACGCTCGATGCACGGCACTTGTACTAAACCACCTACTGGGTCACAAGTTAAGCCTAAGTTGTGCTCCATACCAATTTCAGCGGCATTTTCGACTTGAATTGGGCTACCACCCATAATTTCAGTCAGTGCACCGGCCGCCATTGAACAAGCAACACCAACTTCTGCTTGGCAGCCGCCTTCCGCGCCAGAAATAGTGGCGTTGGTTTTGTAGAGCACACCAATAGCTGCTGCGGTTAATAAGTAGCGAATACAGTCGTCATCGCTAACTGGTTTTATAAACTTGTCGTAGTAACACAATACCGCAGGGATGATACCTGCAGCACCATTGGTTGGCGCAGTGACAACACGACTACCGGCCGCGTTTTCTTCGTTGACCGCTAAGGCAAATAGATTAACCCAATCCATTGCGGTTAATGGATCATTATTGCTTTCAACACTCAGGGTGCGAAATAGTGCAGGTGCTCTGCGCGTTACTTTTAGGCCGCCAGGTAATATGCCTTCGGTGCGAATACCCCGTTGAACACTGTCGTACATCGCTTGCCAAATTTTTATCAAGCCGGCTCTAATTTCACTCTCATCATTAAGACACTTTTCGTTGTCCATCATAATGGTACTAATACTTAAGCCTTTTTCTGTCGCCAGTGAAATAAGCTCGTCTGCACTAGAGAATTTATGAGGTCTGACGATATTGGCGTGTAAAGAGAGCGCTTTGTCTTTTTCTTGTTCAAAGTCTTCGTCTTTGACAATGAAACCACCGCCAATTGAATAGTAGGTTTCCTCTAAAATTAATTGTTCGTCTTGATATGCGTATAGCGTCATGGCATTGGCGTGCGCGGGCAAGGTTTTACGGCGATGATAAATAATCGCGTCGTTTTTTGGAAACTGCACCTTGTGTTGGTGATTGAGCTCAATTTCTTGGCTAGTTGTTACTTGCTCAAGAATGCGGTCAATACTTTCTACTGCGATATCTTCAGGTGACTCGCCAGTTAAGCCCAAAATCACGGCTTTACCTGTGCCATGGCCAATGCCGGTTTGACCGAGAGAGCCAAAGAGCTCAGTTTTGACACGAGTGACTTTGTCGATTAGTTGTTGCTCTGCTAGGTGGTCGACAAATAATTTTGCCGCGCGCATGGGGCCTACGGTATGCGAACTGGATGGACCAATACCAATAGAAAACATATCAAATACACTAATCATGTCTAAACCTGTATATATTTTTGTTATAAAGTTATTTATAAAAATTTAGTTCGGTCATTGTACCGTAAAACACACATTAAGCAAAAGTCGTCTTAACGATTGATTTTGCCGCACAGTAGAAATCAGTATGGCAGTCAATCAATCATGTGTGAGTTTTCTATCACGTTTATGATAAGAGCAATGGAGCGATATTTGGTTGAGGCAGATTACTGTAGGTGAATTGCTAAGTCTCGCAAAATAGCTGCAGTAGCGCCCCAAATGTTGTGGTGTTGATAAGGGATAAACGTAATTGGGTAACGCCTATTTTTGTGTTGGGTGTAGATATTAACGTGGTTATCTAGGTTTAGAATGTGACTTAACGGTACTTGAAAGACTTCTGCCACTTCACTTGGATTGGGAGTTAAGTTGATATTGGCAGGCACTTTGGCAATTACAGGGTGAATGACAAAACCGGTAATGGTTTGATAAGGATGAAGGTAGCCAACAATTTCGGTGCACTCGGGCGCAAGGCTTATTTCTTCTTGCGCTTCTCGAAGAGCGGCAGCAACAAACGAGTCGTCGCCTTCGTCAATCTTGCCGCCGGGAAAGCTTATTTGACCGCCGTGGTGACGCAGATGAGTGGCGCGTTTAGTCAGAATAACACTGGCGCCGTCAGTATTTTCAACCACAGCGATAAGCACAGCAGATTGTTTTACCGAACCATTGAAACGAAATAAGTGACTCGATGGTGGCAAACGAGACAAGCTAAATCTGGTAATTAATTGTTCAATCTTCATATTACTATTTAAACACAATTTTTTGCTTAATAGTCAGTTAATTACAAGGGCGTGTTGTGTTCGCTAAGTACCGGCAGTATTTTTTTAACTTTGTCGAAGGTTTCTTGATATTCACTGTCAACTTGAGAGTCGGCTACTAAGCCGCCGCCAGCCCAGCAGTATATTTGCTGATTTTTACAAACCAAGGTTCTGATGGTAATGCTGGTGTCCATATTGCCACAAGCGGAAATATAGCCTATCGCGCCACAGTACAAATTGCGGCGGTGAGGTTCTAGCTGTTCAATTATTTCCATCGCGCGAATTTTTGGTGCACCCGTGATAGAGCCGCCCGGAAATGCCCCGCGCAGTAAATCGGCAGCGCTGTGTTCAGGCGAGAGTTGTCCTTCAACAGTACTGACCAAATGATGAACCGCAGGAAAACTCTCAATGGCAAACAGTTCTGGTACTTTTACCGTGCCCGGCAGGCATACTTTGCTGATATCGTTGCGCAATAAGTCAACAATCATCAGGTTTTCAGCGCGGTCTTTGCTGGCGTGTTTTAATTCATTCGCTTGCGCTTGGTCTTGGACAGGGTTTTGTGAACGGGGACGAGTGCCTTTGATTGGCTTAGTCTGAACTTTGATAACATCATCGACAATACCATTAGCGCTGTGTTCGACTTGTAAAAAGCGTTCAGGTGAAATACTCAAGACGCTGTGATCAGCAAAACGCATAAACGCCGAAAATGGTGCTTGGTTAGCCCGTCTTAATGCTAAGTAAGCGTCGAACTCATCTCCTTGGTATTGCGCTTGGAAACGCTGAGCAAGGTTAATCTGATAACAATCACCCGATAATAAGTAATCTTGCACTTGCGCAAACTTTTCTCGATAGGCCGACTCAGTCATATTGGCCTGCCACTGTGAGGTCAGTGAGAATTTTGTCTCAGCGTTACTTTGATACCTTTGCTGCTGCCAATCTTGAGCTTTAGGTTCTGATTCTGATTCGACCATTTGCTCAAACCAGTCGACTAATGTTGCAAGCTTGTCACTCTCCGCAATTAAGTAATAACAGCTTTGCTTGCGGTCAAAGAACAGTGCTTGGTGATAAAAACCAACCGCCATATCGGCTTGCTCAAGATCTTGTAATGCTTGCGTCGGTAACGTTTCAAATCGACGGCCGAGATCATAGGCAAAATAACCAACTGCACCACCTTTAAAGGGCAACTCTTTGTTGTTAAACCCCTGTTTTAGGTCGCTTTGCTGACAATGTTGCTGCGGGCTAAAAAGCTGTTGGTTAATGCTATCTACCAGGGCTAAAGGGTCTAGCGCTGAGCGGATTTCAGTTGGTGTTAGCTTATTATTCGTTGTTGATTGGGCTGTATGACAATGGATAACACTCTCTGATCCGGTTGTTGTTATCGTCACCAGTGGTTGCCATACCATGATGTCAAAACGACTATTGGGGTGATCGCTATCACATGAGTCGAGCCAGATAGCCCATGCTTGGTCAGCCAGCTTGGCAAAAACTTGCTCTGGCGCAACGGGTAAATGAATTGGGCTGCTGTCGGTAAGCCCTTCAACGTTGGGTAAATTAGCAATGAGATCAGCAATTGCTGCGTTGTCGGCCTCATTTTTACACGGCTTTTTCACCGAGGTGTTATCGATAGTCACAAATTTAATCGTTTTTAGTTATCTAACAGTCGCTTTTCGACTAAAGGCTATGGGATTGCGTTAAAAAGCTACTGGTCGCAGGGTTTTAAGCAAGGTATGATATCGGGAATTTTTTAACTTTCAACTAAAGCTTGGGGGCAAACGAGAGTTATGGCTATCATTAAACAGCAAGATTTTATCGAAAGCATTGCTGACGCACTTCAATATATTTCCTACTACCATCCATTAGATTTTGTTCAGGCATTAGAAAAAGCCTATCACAAAGAGCAAAGCCAAGCAGCGAAAGACGCTATTGCACAAATTTTGATTAACTCGCGCATGTCTGCTCATGGCAAACGTCCAATTTGTCAAGATACTGGCATCGTGACCTGTTTCGTTAAAGTGGGCATGGCAGTTCAGTGGGACTCTACTGATTTGACCGTGCAACAGATGGTTGACGAAGGTACTCGCCGTGCCTACTTAAATCCTGATAACCCATTACGCGCATCAATTGTTGCCGATCCGACAGGCGCTCGTAAAAACACTAAAGACAACACGCCAGCCGTTGTTCACATTGACTTAGTGCCGGGTGATGAAGTTGAGGTGATGATTGCAGCCAAAGGCGGCGGCAGTGAAAACAAAACTAAAATGGTGATGTTAAACCCAAGTGATTCAATTGCCGATTGGGTTGTCAAAACATTACCAACCATGGGCGCGGGTTGGTGTCCACCGGGCATGATCGGCATTGGTGTTGGCGGTACTGCTGAAAAAGCAGGTGTACTGGCTAAAGAAAGTTTAATGGACCCAGTTGATATTCAAGAGCTTATTGACCGAGGCCCACAAAATGCAGAAGAAGAGTTGCGTTTAGAAATTTACGAGCGTGTTAACAAGCTTGGTATTGGTGCGCAAGGTCTTGGCGGTTTAACTACAGTGGTTGATGTTAAAATTAACTCGGCGCCAACTCACGCGGCGTCTAAGCCAGTTGTAATGATTCCTAACTGTGCGGCTACTCGTCACGTTCACTTCCACCTTGATGGTTCAGGTCCGGCAGATTTAACGCCGCCTAAATTGGAAGAATGGCCAGATATTACTTGGGAAGTGGGTGAAAATGTCCGTCGCGTTAATGTTGACGATTTGAAAAAAGCAGACGTTAGCGAGTGGAAAACCGGTGAAACCGTATTGCTTTCAGGCAAAATTTTAACCGGCCGTGACGCTGCGCATAAACGTATGCAACAGTTAATAGAATCGGGCGAAGGTTTACCAGCTGGCGTTGATTTCAAAGACAAGTTTATCTACTACGTTGGTCCAGTTGATGCTGTTGGCGATGAAGCGGTTGGCCCGGCAGGACCGACAACGGCGACTCGTATGGATAAGTTTACCGACCTAATGCTGGCTGAAACTGGCATTATCGGGACAATTGGTAAAGCTGAACGCGGCCCAGCGACCGTTGAAAGCATTAAAAACCACAAGTCAGTTTATTTAATGGCTGTTGGCGGCGCGGCATATTTAGTGTCAAAAGCGGTTAAGAAAGCAAAAGTGGTCGCGTTTGAAGATTTAGGTATGGAAGCGATTTACGAATTTGAAGTAGAAGACATGCCTGTGACCGTTGCGGTTGACAGCTCAGGTGAGTCTGCTCACGTCACTGGCCCAGCAATTTGGCAAGCTAAAATTGAAGAGCTTGATGAAAAGCTAGGCGCATAGCAATAAGTGTTTAGCTCTAGGTACTTAGAAATAAAACCTTAGCTGACAACTTAGCGCTAATAAATTTAGCCAAAAAATCTAAAACGGTTATCTGATTTCAGGTAACCGTTTTATTTTGCTTAACATTTACCATCATCGGTGGTTTAATAACTGGTAATATTTACAGTGTTTGATGTGTAACCTTTGATAGAACTGTTCACAAACCTCAGCGCCGAGTGGTTGATATTATTGTCAGCGCTGTTCGCCATTATCGCGTTATTGGCAATCGTTATTTATTTGCTGATTGCCCAACGCCGTCAATATCTGCAAATGAATCAAACGAATCTTGAGCAAGCGGCGGAAAAGCAAGCTGAGCAAGATCAGTTTATTGATTTGCTCCAGCAAAGCTGGCAACAGCAAAATACTGAGCTTAACCACTCGATAGCACAGCAGTTTTCCGAGTTAAAACTGGGGCTGTTTAAGTTGCAGAGCGAGCAAAGTGGCCAACAGAGTCAGCAATTACAGCATAACCAGCAAGCGCTGGTCAGTCAGTTACATCAGCATCAGCAAAAATTCAGTGAGCAGCAAGCAAAAGCGCTTGATCAGTTAGTTGAACATTTAACACTCTCGACCAAACACAATCGCGAAGAACTGGCTAAATCACTGCAAACCAGCAGTGAACAAATGACTAAGCAAATTGAGCAGCTCGCGGATAAAGTTGACTTGCGCTTAAAAGAAATTTCAGGGCAGGTTGACAAGCGCTTGGCTGACGGCTTTGAAAAAACCACTAAAACCTTTAGTGATATTTTACAGCGCTTAGCATTGATTGACGATGCCCAGAAAAAAATCACTGAGCTTTCCAGTAACGTTGTTAGCTTGCAAGAAGTGCTAGCAGATAAGCGTTCTCGTGGTGCGTTTGGTGAAGTTCAGCTCAATAGCTTAATTCGCAATGTTCTGCCGGAGCAGCACTTTTCAATTCAGCACACCTTGTCTAACGGTAAAGTGGCAGACTGCGTATTGTTCTTACCTAAACCAACAGGCAATGTTGTAATTGACTCAAAATTTCCGCTTGAAAGTTATCGCATCATGACTGATGAACAGGCGGATACGGCACAGAGACTGGCAGCGCAAAAACAATTTAAGCAAGACATTAAAAAACACATTAACGACATCAGTACTAAGTACTTGATTGAACATGAAACTTCAGATGGCGCGATTATGTTTATTCCGGCAGAGTCGGTTTTTGCGGAAATTCATGGCCATCACAGCGACTTGGTTGACTACGCTAACCAAAAACGCGTTTGGCTGGCCTCACCAACAACGTTAATGGCGATTTTAACCACGGCAAGGTCGGTATTAAAGGATGAAGTTACCCGAAAACAAGTGCATATTATTCAGCAGCATTTAGCACACTTGTCAGCAGACTTTGGCCGTTTTCGCAGTCGATTCGACAATCTTTCCAAACGGCTTGAGCAAGCTAGTACTGACATCAAGCAGATTCACACATCGGCAGATAAAATTGCTGATCGCTTTGTAAAAATAGAGCAAGTAGAACTTGAAGACGAAATGACTGAAGCCATTGTCGCGCCGAAAAAAATCACTGAAGCTAGTAGTAAATAACTGAGACAATTGTTATTTTCACAAACTTACGTTAGCTTGACGAAAGCTCACTAAAACCTTACTGAGTGTAATAGAGATATTAAGATGTTTGCTGGTTTTAAAACAACATTAGTTACTGTGGCGTTGGCAATTGCCTTAGTCTTTGCACTCGTTTTTAGTCAGGAAATCTGGTCAAGCTGGCTTAACATAGAACGATACGCCTTGTTTGGTTTAACCGCAATTACCGTATTGTTTGCTGCTCAGTTCAATCACAGTCGCCTCGCTTGGCTTAGCATTTTTGTTTTAGCCTATGATCAATTAGATTGGCTTGCCTATCAGGCTGGCAGTCAAACTGTTTTAGTCTGGCTCAGCAGTCACAGAGTATTGCCGGTGCTACTGTTATCTGTGCTGGTAGCGATACTGTCGGTAATTAAAGATCGCGGTTTGCTCTCTATTCATACATTATCTAGGCTGGCTTTGTTTACTGGCGCTGGTTTTACTGCCTACGGTTGGCTAGAGCTTGACCAAGCACTGGCGCAGTATCATACCGAGTTCAGTTGGTTAGTTAAGTTAAAACCACACTTTTATCCAGAGTTACTGTTTGTGATGACGGGCTTGATTACTGTTATCGCTAGTTTACGGGTTAAAGCGCTCACGCAACCGGCCTTGTTGGTTACCTTAATGGCGCTTATCAGCCAATATTACGATTGGCTGCTATTGCCACAAGCATTAGTGACGTTACTATTACTCAGCTTTTATTTATTGACGGTGATTATTAGCTCGTACTTTCTTGCCTATCGCGACGAGTTAACTGGTCTGCCATCAAGGCGAGCATTACAACAACTATCGTTGTCGCTAGGACGTAAATACTGCGTTGCTATGATGGACATCGACCATTTTAAAAAGTTTAACGACACCTATGGTCACGACATTGGCGACCAGGTACTCAAGTTAGTTGCGAGTAAACTCAAGCGAGTGGGGCATGGCGGTAAAATTTTTCGCTATGGCGGAGAAGAATTTACCGTGGTATTTCCTAGAAAAAGCGCTGAACAGGCCGAATACGCCCTTGAACAACTACGAATCAGTATTGCCGATTACAAAATGGTCATTCGTCAGCCCCAGCGCCAAGGAAAAGACAAGCGTGGTAGCCGAAAAGGCAGCGTTGAAAAAACGGTCAGTGTCACTATTTCAATTGGTGTTGCTACTCGCGATAGTAAACAAAATTTTGAACAAGTGATGAAAGCCGCTGATCAAAAACTCTATCAAGCTAAGCGCAACGGTCGCAATAATGTCTGCTTGTAAATGACGCTATTGAAATGACGTCATGGCTAAAATTACATAGCCTATTTTTGAATTTTATTGTTGCGGTAATACGATTAAACAAGGTGATAACGTCGTGTTGTCAGAAATTTTTACTAGTTTTGCTTGTTGGCGTATTCTTTTTATCCTTCCTTTATAAAAAAAATTTTTATATCAGTAACTTGTTTGTTTTACTCGACTGCTATAGGAACTCTTGTTTCGACAATTTACGCGTAGTTAGCCAATTTTTTATTAGATAATGGACGGAATTTTTCATATAAATATTTTGTACAAATGTATTATAAAAATATGTTTTCTAACAAAAAAATTATTAATTAAACCTCCACCTTGCTTACAAAACATAAATGTATGAAGTTTATTTGTCCAATCGGGCAACAACTTATTGGTGTTTTTTGTGTCGAAAATCTTTACGAAATTAACGGTTTGTTTACATAGTAAACAGTTTTCTACTTTGTTATTATCTCGCTCGTTAATGTAATGCTCTATTAAATCGTTATGAAAAATAAAGAATTTTATTTTTTGGTAGCAAGTAGAGTCACGCAAGCTAATAAGTTTTTTAGCAAGACGTTAATTGTTTAAGGACTAATTTTTAACATTACCCTAAAAGATGTTTTTAGCCTAATTTAACCTTTTGGTTAGTTTCTTTTTAGTGTCATACAGCAGTAATATTTTTGATGTATTTTGCTCGCGACTAAAAAACCTAATACAAAATTATAATTGGAGAAAGGTAATGACCCCTGCAAAACCGTCCCCCACACGGATTCCTTGCAAAAAAACACTTATTAGTAGTGTTTTATCAACCCTTTTAATTTCAGGTAGTGCATTTGCAAATACTATTTGGCAAGAAGACTTTAACGCTGCTGAGTTGGACCGACAAGGTGCAACAGGTGTTGGTCGTATTGATGGTCAAGTGCTTCCTGCTGATATCGATACAGATGGTGTGACCCGTTGGTCTATCGATATTTCTAGTGCTGAATTATCGGCATCAAGTGATTGGTTTAGAGTACAAAACGGTGTATTTGAAGCTCGTGATGTCGATGGCCCAGCAGTCTGGACCAGTGAAGTTATTGATATCAGTAATGTCAACAATGTTGATGTAACGCTAGTAGCGTCAGAGCAAGGTACTCACGAAAGCAGTGGTTCAGGCTTTGACTTTTTTGATTTTGCCTATTCAATTGACAACCAACCTTTTGTTACTGTGACCAATGTTGAAGGGCTAGGTGATGCTAGCCACAGCTTGGTTGGTGATTTCACTCAAGCGACTATTCGACAGTCTTTGTCTGAAGGTAGCAGCCTAGTTTTGCGTGTTACTATGCAAAATGGCGCAGCTTCTGAGTTCTTAAGATTAGATAACGTTGTTGTTGCAGAGGGAGATGGTTCTAGCTCTGGCAATAATGGTTCTGATGGCGATAGTGGCTCAGGTTCAAGCGGCGGTGATACTGGCAGTGGTGGTTCAGATAACGGTGGTGATTCTGGTTCAGGCACTAGTAATGGCGACACTATTTCTAATGCTTGTTTAAACTGTGCCGACCTCACTAAAATAGCTGATCAAGCTCAGTTTGTTGATAGTACTTACTATGCTTCGGCATTAACTGCTGTTCAGTCTGGCGATAGTGCTGACAACGTTCGTTTTGCGATTAACAACATTATTAGTCAAGGCCATCAGCAACTTACGTACTCTCAAGTATGGACTGCGTTAACCCAAACGGATGAAGACCCTGCAGATACTAGCAAAGTTGTCCTTATCTACAAAGGTAACTCAATTGCTAAAACCTCAAATGGTAGTGCAGAACAAGCCTCTAATCCAGACAACTGGAACCGTGAACACGTATGGGCAAGCAGTCATGGTTTCTCTAATCGTTCAGCGTTAGCCTTTACCGATATTCATCACTTGCGTCCTTCAGATATCTCAGTTAACGGCGCTCGCGGTAACTTAGACTTTGACGAGAGCGATAATGCTTTAGCAGAAGCTCCTGCAAACAGTATCGATAGCGATTCATTTGAACCTCGTGATGCGGTTAAAGGTGATGTTGCTCGTATGATGTTCTATATGGACGTTCGTTACGCTGGCAACGACAGCATTACACCGGATCTAGTTTTAGTTGACCAATTAACGTCTTCTGGTGAACCTCGCTTAGGTAAGCTTTGTACTTTACTTGCTTGGCATCAAGCTGATCCAGTAGATGACTTTGAACGTCGTCGCAACAATCGCGCTTATGAGTTCCAAGGCAACCGTAACCCGTTTGTTGATCACCCTGAGTGGGTAGATACCGTGTTCACGCAAAATTGTAGCGACTCAGGTAATACCGGTGGTGGCGATTCAGGAAATGGCGGTGACAACGGCGGCGATAATGGCGCTGGTAACGGCGGAGACAATGGTTCAGGTAATGGCTCAAGCCAAGGTGAGCTGTTTTTTTCTGAATATGTTGAAGGTAGCGGTAGCAACAAAGCTGTTGAAATTTTCAACCCAACTGATCGTACAATCGCCTTAAGTGATTACCAGTTCAAGCTCTATTCGAACGGTAATACTAATGCAACATCAAGTTACCAATTCACAGGTGATATTGCACCGAAGGGCACCGTAGTACTAGTTACTAGTAGCTCACGTGCGAGTGATGAATTAAAAGCTAAAGCAGACCAGTTTTCTGGTGCAGTTAACTTTAATGGCGATGATTACATTGAGCTAACAAAAGGCGACACTATTGTTGATGGCGTTGGTGTCTACGGTAACAGACCTAACTGGGGCGCTAATGTTACTTTCGTTAGAAAGCCAACCATTGCGCAAGGTGATAACGACCGCACTGATGCGTTTGATGCTGCTGTTGAGTGGAATCGTCAGTCAAGTGATGATTTTAGCTTTTTAGGTGCTCACGAATTTACGGGCCCAGTGACAACTCCGCCGCCAAGTTTAATTGGTGAATGTGCTGATTCAGCAACCTTAATTAGTGCTATCCAAGGCAATGGCGATACGTCACCATTAGCAGGTGAGAATCACGTGATTGAGGGTGTTGTCACATCAGTTGTGCCGAGCTTATCAGGTTTCTTCATTCAAGAAGAAGCGGCTGATCAAGACAATGACAGCCAAACCTCTGAAGCCATCTTTGTTTTCTTGAACGGTCAATCAATGCCACAAGTCGGACAACAAGTTCGCGCTATTGGTGATGTTAGCGAGCGTTTTAACCGCACACAATTTGCCTTAAATGAAGCAGTTAAAGCATGTGGTAATGGCGAGATTATCAGTGCAGTTGATGTTAATTTACCGGTTGCGAGCTTAGCTGATTTAGAAGCGGTTGAAGGTATGTTGGTTAACTTACCACAAACTCTATCTGTAGCTGACAACTTTAACTTGGCGCGTTTTGGTCAAGTGACGTTATCAAATGGACGTTTGTATAACCCAACCAGCGTTTATGCTCCAGGCAGTTCACGTGCTATCGCATTAGCAGACCGCAATGCGCGTAACAAAATCGTATTGGACGATCAAAACAATCAGCAAAACCCTGAAAATATTCCGTTTCCTACGGGTGGTTTGTCATACAATAATACGCTTCGTTTAGGCGACCAAGTTGACAACTTGACAGGTGTTGTTGATTTCAGTTTTGGCGATTATCGTATTTTGCCTACGTCAACGCCAGTATTTACTAGCGCTAACCCAAGAACAGCAGCGCCAGAGAGTGTTGCCGGTGGTAACTTGAAAGTTGCTAGCTTTAACGTACTTAACTACTTCAATGGTGACGGCAATGGCGCTGGCTTCCCAACCCCTCGTGGTGCTGATAGCCAGGTTGAGTTTGATCGTCAAAGTACCAAAATTGTTAATGCAATCGCAGCGATTGATGCTGATGTTGTTGGTTTAATGGAAATTGAAAACGACGGTTTTGGTGCAAGTTCTGCAATAGCTGATTTAGTTAATCGCTTAAATACGCAGATGGGTGACAATACTTACGCCTTTGTTAATAGTGACACCGTATTAGGTGGTGATGCTATCTCTGTAGGTATGATTTATAAACCAGCAGTTGTTGAATTAGTGGGTGACTCTGCAACATTAACTAGCGTGCCATTTGACTTTGGTAACCGTCCGCCATTGGCACAAAGCTTTAAGCTATTGGCAAATGATGAAGAGCTAACAGTTGTTGTTAACCACTTTAGAGCTAAGCGCTGTTCATCAAGCTCAACTGGTGACAATGTCGATCAGGGTGATGGTCAAGGTTGTAACAACGCGACTCGCACTGCAGCAGCGAACGCAACACTAGCGTGGTTAGCAACTAACCCTGTTGGCAGTAACGACAGCGACGTATTGTTAGTTGGTGATATGAATGCTTATGCGCAAGAAGATCCAATTCAAGCATTTATTGGCAATGGTTATCAAAACCTTATCGCTAAATATGCAGGACGCACTGCTTATAGTTTTTCGTTTGGCGGTGAAGTTGGCTATTTGGATCACGCTCTTGCCAGCGAATCGCTAAGTACTCAAGTGTTAGGTGCAAGCGTTTGGAATATCAATGCAGATGAGCCTCGTGCTTTCGATTACAACGTTGAATTTAAGTCAGACTCTCAACTAGTTAACTATTACGGCGATGATGCTTACCGAGCGTCAGATCACGATCCTGTAGTTGTCACTATTGATTTAGCTTCAGCAGAAGAAACAGTGCGCGGCGATTTTGATAATGACAAAGATGTTGACCGCGATGATATTCGAGCATTTTCTCGAGCGCTTCGTGCAGGCCAGTTAACTGATTTAATTCACGATTACAACGGTGATGGTGTTATTAACCGCCGAGATAGCCGTGCGTTAAGACAATTGTGTACACGTAGCCGCTGTGCAACTAAATAATTAGGAAGTAAACATGAAAAAATTAATTACACTATTACTCAGCTTAAGTTTAACGGCTGTTGCCAATGCAACTCTGCTCGAATTTGATTTTGAAGATAGAGACTATCAAGTTGGTGAAGATGTAGCTGTAAACATTGTTATTTCAGATATTGAAAATGATGACTTTGATATTCAACGTATATTAGGTGAATTTGCTATTGAATTTTCATTTAATGATGCGATTCTAGATTTTACTAGCTTTGTATTTGGTTCAGCACTAAACCTTGGAGTAACTGGTGATAGTGATCAAACGTTTGAAGTGATAGGGGATATAGTTGCATTTGATGAATTTTCTAATGTTGCTGACCTTGATGCTTTAGCCAACGCTCAAAGTGCGCTTGATCGCCTAGTGTTGGGGACATTCAACGTTAATATAAGCAGTATCGGCAGCAGTGTATTCTCATTTGAAGATATTACTCTATTCGATGACTTCGGTGATGACTTCAGTAATATCAATAGCGCACCTCGCACGCTGAATGCGGTTGCTGCTGAAGTGCCAGAGCCAAGTGTTTTCGCATTGTTTTTAGTTGCAGGCTTAGCACTAGTTGCTCGTAAAAAGAGCATCGTTAAGTAATCCTTAGCTAACATAAAAGTAAATAAAAGCCGACAGTGGTTTCTCACTGTCGGCTTTTTTGTTTACTATTTATTGAATGGTTAAATTTATTGCTCGCAGGAAGTACGTGTGAAAAAAGTAGTAATATTGTCTGGTGCAGGCATGAGTGCTGAAAGTGGCTTGAAAACCTTTCGCGATAGTAATGGTTTGTGGGAAGGTCACGATGTTATGGAAGTCGCTTCAATTGACGGCTGGCAGCGCAACCCTGAGGTAGTGCTTGAATTTTACAATCAAAGGCGCAAACAACTGTTGTCGGTAGAACCTAATCAGGGCCATCACGCCTTGGTTGAACTTGCCAGGCATTATCACGTGACCGTGGTTACTCAAAATGTTGATGATTTACACGAGCGAGCCGGTAGTGATCAGGTTATTCATTTGCACGGTGAACTGCTCAAAGCATGCAGCTGCAATAATAAAGAGGACGTGATTGATTGGCGCGGTGATATTCGATTGGGCGACACTTGCTCAAACGGTCATCAGCTGCGGCCATTTATTGTCTGGTTTGGTGAACTCGTGCCCATGTTGGACCGCGCTGCAGGTTGTGTCAGTGAGGCAGATATCGTGATCATTGTTGGTACCTCGATGCAAGTATACCCAGCAGCGAGCTTAATAAACTACGCTAGGCCGAGTGCTGAGCTTTATTACCTCGATGCAAACCCTGCAACCAGTACTGAACTTGCGCATCTAACAAACCTTGATATTCGCAAAACCACTGCGGCCATCGGCTTGCCCAAATTAGTTAAAGAATTAGTTAGTTAAAGAGTTAGTCAAAGAATTTTCCGGTTAAAGGGGCAGTTAAAGGCTTGGTTGGCTAAAGTTCAGGTGAGCCTGCATTTGAGTCGTTGGAGCGTTTTTTACTTAAGTGAGCGAGTTACAAACAATGAATAAGTCGGATTGTTTTTTCTGGTAGCTGCTATAGCGCGGTGCTAGCAGGTGATTAAGTTTGTTTGAGTCGGTTACGAAGAAATTGTGTTTTTGGTAAAACGACAATAACTCTGGCTGACAAAATGCAATCACTGTCTGTGGGCCTTGCCTGAGCTGCTGATATTGACCAAGGGCAAAGTCAAGCAACTGACTACCTAAGCCTCGTTGTTGATAGTTATTAGCAATAACTAAACCGTGCAGCAATGCTTGTGAGCTAGCTGCCGTTATTGTTGAAATCAGCGCACTACCAATAATCGTTTGGTCTTGATGCAGCAAATAGCCAAAGTCATGACCAATGAAGCGGGCAGAGTAGCATTGCTCTTTGTAAAAGCGCTTAATGGCACTCTTTTCTGATTTAGTTGCCGGTGAAAAATTTAGTGCTGTCATTTCATTAATGTTGCGATTTACCTGCTGTTGTCAATTGTATCCGTTTGCTTAGGTGCGGTAATTAAGATTTGCTGAAAAATCTGACCTTTCATCCATAAACAAAAAAGCCAAACCTCTTGGTTTGGCTTTTAAACGCTGTAGCGATTATCTGAAAACTTATTTAAGCTCTTAACGCTTTGTCACCGCGTGCAATACCGACCGTGCCTGAGCGTACAGACTCAATGATCTCGGTTTCGTTTTTCAGCGCCTCAATAAAAGCGTTGAGCTTGTCATCATCGCCAGTCATTTGCACAGTGTACACTTGTTTGCCGATATCAATGACTGAGCCGCGGAAAATATCAGTAATACGTTTAACCTCTGAACGGGTTTTCTCATTCATTGCGAGTACTTTTATCAGCAATATTTCACGTTCAACGTGAGCGCGTTCAGTGAGGTCGGTGACCTTTAAGACATCGACTAGTTTGTTAACTTGTTTAACAATTTGTTCAACGACTTTGTCATCGCCTAATGTCGCGATAGTAATTCTCGATAGGCTGTCATCTTCTGTTGGTGCTACGGTTAAACTTTCAATGTTAAACGAGCGCTGAGAAAATAAACCTACGATGCGCGATAACGAGCCCGGCTCGTTTTCAAGTAAAATTGATAGGATGCGACGCATTAGGCTTTTTCTCCTTTTTTGATCCACATTTCATCAACGGCGCCGTGACGAATCTGCATAGGGTAAACGTGTTCTTTTTCATCAACTAAAATATCGATGAAGACTAAGCGATCTTTAAGGGCAAAGGCTTCAGCGAGTTTGTCTTCTAATTCATCGGCATGGTTAATTTGAATGCCAACATGACCGTATGACTCAGCTAATTTAACGAAGTCAGGCAATGATTCCATGTAAGACGACGAGTGGCGACCGCCGTAAATCATATCTTGCCATTGGCGAACCATACCCAGTGAGCGGTTGTTGAGTGACACAATTTTTACAGGCAAGCCATATTGCAAACAGGTTGATAATTCCTGAATGTTCATTTGAATTGAACCATCACCGGTAACACAAACCGCATGAGCGTCTGGGAAGGCAACTTGTGCGCCCATCGCTGCAGGTAAACCAAAGCCCATGGTGCCCAAACCACCTGAGTTAATCCACTGACGTGGCTTAGCAAATGGGTAGTACTGTGCGGCAAACATTTGATGCTGACCAACGTCGGAACAGATATACGCTTCGCCGTTGGTTACCTTGTAAAGGGCTTCAACCGCTTGTTGAGGTTTGATTAAGCCATTGTCGTTTTTCTCGTAGCTCACGCTGTTAACACTGCGCCAACCTTCAACTTGCTGCCACCATTTGGCTAGGCGCTCTTGATCGGCTTTGAAACCAATAGCCGTTAGTTCGTCAAGTAACTGTTGAATAACAACATCGGCTAAACCAACGACTGGAATATGGGCGTTGATGGTTTTAGAAATAGATGTAGGGTCAACATCAACGTGAACAATAGTGGCGTTAGGACAGAATTTTTCAACGTTATTAGTTACGCGGTCATCAAAACGAGCACCCAAGGCTAAAATAACGTCGGCATTGGCCATAGCTTTATTCGCTTCAAGGCTACCGTGCATACCAAGCATACCGATAAAGTTTTTGTGCAAACCGGAAATACCACCCAAGCCCATTAAGGTATTGGTAATTGGTGCGTCAAGGGTTTCCACTAGCTGAGTCAATAACTCTGAAGCATTAGCCGAAATAATACCGCCACCTGAGTAAATCACTAAGCGCTGAGCGTTAACAATCGTGTTAACGGCTTTTTTGATTTGTTTAGGATGACCTTTTACCGTTGGACTATACGAGCGTATTTGCACATTAGTTTCAATGTGGAATGGCGCTTTATTTTGTGGGATTAGCATATCTTTTGGCAGCTCGACCACAACTGGGCCCGGGCGGCCACTATTGGCAAGATAAAATGCCTTGGCGATAACGTTTGGAATTTCTTCTAAGCTGCGGCAGCTAAAACTGTGCTTCACAATGGGTCTTGAACAGCCAACAATATCGGTTTCTTGGAAGGCATCATCGCCAATCAATGTCGTGGCAACTTGACCTGCTAATACCACCATTGGAATTGAATCCATGTAGGCAGTAGCAATTCCGGTAACACAGTTAGTGGCGCCAGGGCCTGACGTTGCTAATACAACACCAACTTCGCCAGTGGCTCGTGTGTAACCGTCGGCCATGTGGGTCGCGGCTTGCTCATGGCGTACCAGAATATGCTCGACCTCATCTTGTTGAAAAATTGCATCATAAATATCAAGCACTGAACCACCGGGGTAGCCAAATATATATTTAACTTTTAGTGCAGCTAAGGCTTTTACCACCATTTCTGCGCCGTTAAATAACTCTGTTGTCATACCAAAACCCTTCCCAAACGAAGTTAATATTAAAAAAAACCTCCGGACTTTTCAGTGCGGAGGTTTGTTTGATTCTTTATCGCTTTTTTTAGTTAAACAAACTTTCCGCGCTGGTTAATAACCACCACGATTTTGAGGACTAGAATGTTAATAAATAATTTAGCCAAGTTGTTTAACCGAAAAAATAATTGCTTAAAATTGGTACCTATTTTTATAGGGTTTAGTTTCAGCTGTCAACCTATAATGACAAAGATGTGGTTAATATTGATAATTTTTTATTGTGATAACGATTGACAAGTTATAAGTCCTTTATAAAGTTGATTATACAAGTGTAATTATTCGTCAATTAAGGCTGTATTTTTACCGTGATAATAGCGCTTGTAAGCGCTGTGTGAACATAATATAAAGTGCTTGTTAATCAGCTGGTTATTTGTTTATATAGATGGTCTGTTTATTTTAGGTAGTAGGTAACTGATGGATTTTTTATTTCAGGACGAAGCTGAACAGGATGAAAATGCGCTGAAGTCGCGTCAGAGCGATAAAACGTGGCGTATTTTAGTGATTGATGACGATGAGTCGGTTCATCAAATAACTCGTTTAGTGTTGGCTGACGCTTTAGTTGAAAATCGCAAGCTTGAACTTGTTTCAGCGTATTCAAGCGTTGAAGCAAAAGAGATTTTGTTGCAAGACAGCGATTTCTGTATGGCTTTTGTCGATGTTGTCATGGAAACAGACCACGCTGGTTTAGAATTAGTTGAGTGGATACGCAAAGATTTGGGCAATCAAGCAATTCGCTTGGTGTTGCGCACTGGTCAAGCAGGATCTGCGCCTGAAGCAACTGTCATTAAGCAGTTTGATATCAACGACTATAAAGAAAAAACCGATTTTACCTCAGGTAAGATGATTACCTCTGTTTACGCGGCCATTCGCGGCTATCGAGATATCACGACTATTCAACGCAGCTTAGATGCATTTAAGCAGCTAATTGCTGCCACGCACGATTTATTGCAAATACAACAGTTCAAGCCATTTGGTTCAGCGGCTTTACACCATTTGTTAACGCTAATGGAAGTCGATAGTTCAGCACTTTATATAGCCCGCAGTCATCTCGATGAAAATGGCAATAACATGATTATTGCCTGTACGGGCAAGTATGTTGATGAAGCTGATAGCCTAGAGAATTCAACGATTGCGCCAAATATCAAAGAGCGCATTCAGCAAACATTTGATCGCAAGGGCAGCTACAGTGATACTGAGTGTTTTATCAAATATTACGAGAGTTCACCTGATGTTGCTTCAGTACTTTACATTGAGTTTGAGGATGACGCCGAGCACTTTAAAGCAAATTTAGCCGAGCCATTTGCCATGAGTATTGCGTTAATTTTAGAGAACTTAATGCGCCAAAAAAGCCAAAATTAGGTTGTTGAGCTCAGTGTTACTTCTTAGCAAGTACATCGACGGTAGCAGAACAAGCATCAAGAAACGTATCGAGAAAGTAGCCAACTTCAGGTTGGCTTTTTTTCAACTCAGTCAATTTGTTATCTAAGCGTATTTTTACGTGTTCAAACTCGTAATTGTTGTGATTAAGCTCATCTAAGGCTTTGATATAAGCCACTAAAATATCAGCGGCTTTAACAATTTGTTTGTACTCAGCCTGGACGTGGTCTTGAATAATAATATCGTCAAATAGTTCTTGAAATTCTTCAGGCAATGACTGTAAACACTCTTGTTCTGCCAAGCCTTCAATCTTTTTAAACTCTCTGGCGATTTCTTGATTAGCGTATTTAGTCGGGCTGACAATATCGCCGTAGCGAGTCTCACTTGCTTCGTGGTACAGCGCTATGGTGGCAACCCGATCTGCGTTGATCTCACCACCGAATTTTTTATTGCGAATAAGCGCAAGTAAGTGAGCGACAATAGCCACTTGGTGGGAATGCTCTGCGACGTTTTCAGGTTTGATACAGTACATTAACGCCCAGCGTTTTATCAGTGGCATTCTAAACATCCACGCTAAAAATGTACTTTGCATATCGTCTCCTGTAGTTAACGCTTGAGCATTGAGCTAGGCTTATTGCTTATAATTGGCAAAGAAGTTACCAAGCTTAATTAGCGCAGGTTTTAGCTCATCAACATGAGGTAAAAAGACTAACCTAAAGTAGTAGTGTTCTTTGATGTTAAACGCGCGACCGTGGACTAACAGTATTTTTTCTTGTTTGAGCAAGTCCAGCACCATCTGCTCATCGTCTTTAATATTAAACTTTTCAACGTCGACCTTAACAAATAAATATAGGGCACCCATGGCAGGCTCACATGATAAGCCATCGATGGCATTGATCATATCAAAGGCCATATTGCGCTGTTTGATTAAGCGGCCATCGCCTTGAATCAATTCATTGATACTCTGATAGCCGCCAAGTGCCGTTTGAATTGCATGTTGGCAAGGTACATTTGCGCACAAGCGCATCGACGAAAGAATATTGAGCCCTTCAATATAATCCTCAGCGTGTAGTTTCGGCCCTGTGATCACCATCCAACCCGCTCTAAAACCGGCAATGCGATAATTTTTAGACAAGCCACCCATGGTAATAATAAAGACATCGTTAGCTAGGCTCGCGGTTGGAATGTGCTTGGCATCATCGTATAAAATTTTGTCGTAAATTTCGTCGCTAAACACCACTAGCTGGTGTTTACGGGCTAGCGCTAGTATTTCTTCTAAAATTTCTTTTGAGTAGACCGCACCCGTTGGATTGTTTGGATTGATCAAAACAATCGCTTTAGTTTTTTTGTTAATTTTACTGGCTATATCTTCAATGTTTGGGAACCAGTGGTTTTCCTCGTCACATTTATAATGAACTACTTTACCGCCAGCGAGGGAAGCTGCTGCGGTCCAGAGTGGGTAGTCAGGTGCGGGAATTAAAATTTCATCGCCGTCGTTTACTAAGGCTTGCATCGCCATAACAATTAACTCAGAGACTCCGTTGCCGAGGAAAATATCATCAATGGCAACATTTCTAATCCCAAGCTGCTGAAAATATTGCATAACCGCCACTCTCGCGGGGTAAATACCCTGAGAGTCACTATAGCCTTGGGCAGTTGGCAAGTTGTGAATGACGTCTTTTAAAATGTCGTCTGGCGCCGCAAAACCAAATGGCGCAGGGTTGCCTATATTGAGCTTTAAAATTTTGTGACCTTCATCTTCTAAGCGCTTGGCCTCGGCCGCGATCTGACCACGAATTTCGTAACAGACATTGCGTAATTTAGAAGATTTATTGATTGTTTTCATGGTCACTAACTACTTATGGTTGAAGAATTAAAATAATTAACCGGAATTTAGGTTATAAGAACGTTTGAGTATATCGTTCTCAATTGTTTTTGAAACAGTTAGTTGCAACTTTTTTATCGAAAAGTTGCAATGACTTAGACACAACTCTTATATAGCAAGGGGTTTAATTTGAGTTTTTTACGGTGTGTTGCTTAATTTATGTTTTTTGGAATTTTGTTTTTATAAGTTTAGGTAGAAATAAAAAAACCGCCTTATAGTGGGGCGGTTTTTGATATTTTGTTTAAGCAGCGTGTGCTCTGCTTTCCCTGAAAGCCTTTGCTACTATTGGGTTTTGTATCTTTTCAGAATAGGCAGCCATGTAGACCTCAACAGGGTCTAGGCCTGAAACCTCGATAAACTTATCAAGTACTTCATCACTTGGGACTTTGTGTCCGTTTCTATATCTACTGAATGTATTGCGAGTAATACCAAGTTTCTGTGAAGTTTTGTTATCTGACATTCCGTCACAGACCTTATCTAGCAAGTCTTGTAGAGTCATATTGTTTCACCTGATTACTGTTAGCTTTTTTAAGTTTAGTACCATGTGCGCCCCATTGCAACATGTGCGCAGGGGTGTTGACAGGTGTGCGCGGGGCGGTTAACACTATAAAAGCTTTCGCGGCGTAAGCTGTTTTACCTGATAACTGTTAGCGCTTTGTTCAGTAATTCCCGCCTAGCCGCAAAGCATCTTTCATCGGCACGTTGTGAAACGCCCGTCTGTTGAAAAACAAAATCTATCCTCGTTGCTGGGGAGTTGGCCGACAAACCAGCAATTTTTTCTAACGGGGATTAGATTAAATGAGGATAGCTTAATGGAAACTGAACAAAATCAAACACATGACGAAATCATGTTCAACGAAAGCCGCGATTTAGATGCGGAACAATCATTTAAACAGCTTTGCGCTGATACCTTGAAAAGTCGTGGCGAAGTGCCAGAGCATATCGTTCACTTAGCTGAGCGCGTCACTCGCGTTAACGAGCTTCGCAGCAAGTGGGGCTTTACCAGTCAAGACAACCGCCAAGCCTACTATCGCCGCCGCGATGAAAACGCCTTTCACAAAACCAATGCAGCGCTAAGCGCAATGCAAATCCAAGTCAACGCCACAAAGCGCGTTGCTAAGATGCCTGAGTGTTACGAAGATTTGCACGACTTAGGTTATCGCCCTGAAACAACATACGCTAAATTGCCGTTTTAGGGGGTGGTCATGAAAAAGTTAACCAATACCGAAGCGTGGTGTCTCAGTAACTCTGTGAATGCCATTTCGAATATAGCAAAAAGCCCAACAGCTAGCGGTGCGCTCCAAGATAGAGCTTATGCCCTTGGTGCTGCCACAGCACTACTTGAAAAGCCAAGAATTCACAATCGCGTAGTTGACTTAGCATTCAAGAGATTTTACAGGATTTGGGGCTAATGACCGTCGATTTACGAAAAGACCGCCCAAGGTGGCGGCTTATCGTTAATTACTCAAGAGATATTAGCGATAAATCAAAACACCGCATCAAAGTAAAAAATTCTGACCTAAAAAGTATCCGTCAATTTGTATTGAACAAAGTTGACGGCTTGCCGCGTTATGTTCAGCGCCGCTTGGTGCGCCACTACGTCAAAATATTCAATCAAAAGCTACCGGAAAATAACGAGCTATTTGCCAATATCTGGCTACGTGATGTGATTAAGCCAGTAAAAAATGTTCTGGATAGATGCCCGCTCACATCAAAGCAGCTAAGGCGCGACGAAGCGGTGGAGTTGCTTGCAAAGTTCAAGGCTGACGAATGCCTCAGTATCGTGACTAACTGTCAGATGCACCGAGAATACGAGAAAAACTTATTCTTTGCTTATAGCGAGCTAGATGCGCTTTGTGATGAATGGCAAATTGATGCGCCTTACCAAGTGCAAGTTGCTAAATATCAAATCATTGAGGCGGCAGAGTGCGCTATTTTGCGTATGTGCTGTGAAAAATGGTGGTATCGCAAGCTTAAACGCATCAAAGACCACACCAACGAGCATATTTTAATAGTGCTTGGCGATGTACAAAAGAAAATATCGCCTTACATCAGCGCTCAATCGCTCAGTGAATGGAAGTCTCAACAAAAGTCAAACAAGGACTACATGGAAGCAATGGAGCTGGTGCAAACCTGTTTTGATGAAAGCGGCCAAGAGTTCGAAAATGTTATTTCGCTGGCTCACATGTTTGAACGCTCAAGCGCTAATCCTAAAAATCGCTTTACTGAATTAATGGTTCGCTGCCGTGGTCTTGAAAACTTATCGCTAGACGATGGTTTTGTCGGCCAGTTCCTAACGATTACCACGCCGAGCAAATACCACGCAACACTGAAAAACGGCAAACAAAACCCGAAATACATTGGCGTTAACCCAAAACAGACACAAGCCTATCTCGTCAATCAATGGGCGAAAATTCGCGCCCAGTTAAAGCGTGACGAGATTGTCTATTATGGTGTCCGAGTCGTTGAGCCACACCACGATGGAACGCCGCACTGGCACTTGTTGTTATTTGTTCATCCAGAGCAAAAAGACGGGTTAATCGAGACTTGCCGAGACTACGCGCTAGAAATTGATGGTTTAGAGGAGGGTGCGCAAAAGCACCGCTTTACCGTTGAAGAAATCGACCCAGCAAAAGGCTCAGCAACGGGCTATATCGCCAAATACTTATCTAAAAACATTAATGGGGAGTACATCAGTAATGGAAACAATGGTGCCGCTGAAAGCGGTGATATTCTTGGTGGTGGTACTTCTGGCAGGGACAGCGTTCTTTGTGACAATGATGATAGCGCAAAGAATGCTGATTACGAGTCTGGAAAAAATGCTAGTGAGGGCGCACAGCGGGCAACCGCTTGGGCTTCAAGATGGAATTTGCGTCAATTTCAATTCTTCGGAGCCGAGCCGGTTACTATCTATCGAGAAGCAAGGCGATTATCTCTTAGTCAAGAAGATATCGAAGTCGAGCGAATCAGACAGGCGGTAGAGTCAAAAGACAAAAAGGGAAAATGGTATGCGTTCACCCAGGCCATGCGTGAGGCCAGAGTCAATCTGGCTTACGAGCTTTCAACCAACGATTACGCGGAATCGGTACGCAAAATTAAGGGGCTTATCTCAAGCTCGGGTTATGTTGAGACCAGAGAAAGTGAATGGGTTTTAAGGAAACGCGGCAGCGGTTCCCCTCGGAGTCCTGTTATTAACTGTACGGGTAGCGTTTCTGGGGCATCAGAGCTAACCGCAATGGGCTTCACGCCCCAACAAGTCGAATGGTTATTGTCTGGTAAACGGGTCGATGACGGCCACGGCATTAGCCACATGCTGAAATACGGTGAATTAGTGGAGTACAGGTCATGAAAGAATTTCTAAGTGATTTTATTTTTTGGTTCAAGCAAGACTGGGGTATGAATTGTTTTATTGTTTTTTTTATCGTGTGTGTTGGTGCGCTGATTTACTCGCCATTTGCAATTATTGAGTACAACGACAAGCAGTGTGCAAATTTAGGAGAAATACACCAAAAGCCAGCCACAAGAGTCGGTGATAAGTGCTTGATTGAGCATGAAGATGGCGTAGAAACGATTTATTTGTAGTTTTACTGATATGGCTTGTGGTAAGTCTCTGTAAGTATTGCAAGCACCAAGATTAGCTACCTTGGTTGTGAGTAGCTTGCAGACACCGCGCAGGGTGCTGGCTGCGAGTTCAGGGCTTACACACAAGCTATATTTAATTTAATGTCGGGAGACATCAATATGAATACGTTAAAGCAAATCCAGTCGCTAAAGACTGATATTCAGGCTGCCATGAATTTGTCAATTCTCAAGCAACCAGAAGCGATAAAAGAGTGCGTGATGAAATCAGTCGCTATCGCTGAGAAGCAGCAACTTGAAATTATCGGATTGCAAGAGCAGCTTATCGAAGTTAACGAGCGCCTAAACGACCTTGAGGGGGTGCCTCATGGCTAACGCAACTATTGGTCATATTACTTGCCCGTTCACAGGTGAACAGGCCGAGGTTCGCCGCGATAAAAAGCGCAAGCTTTACTATTACGGCGCGGCGGGCATGGTCAAGCCGAACTTGCCAGCAGGTCAAGCGTATATGGAAAAACACACCGAATTTATTGGTGATAATGGCGAGCCGCTAAAACCTGTAAATTCCGTTAACGAAAATAATCCGCAAGACAATTCCGTTAACGAAATTGAGCAACCAGAGGATGACAGCATCAAAAGCTGGTTCGGCTGGTAACATTAACGAAAACAATCAATGTCGGGAGACATCGAAATGGACACACCAGAAACTCAAAACGCTGAGCAAGAATGGGCGGTTTTAGCTGCTCAAGCCAAAGCGTTAGACGGTGAAATCTCACCAGAAACACAACTTATCGAAAACCCAGAAGCCGAGCCAGAAATAGAAATCAGCTCTGGCGAACTCATGGCGCAAGTAATCCAAGTCACCGCTGATATTGCTGCCCCTAACTGGAAAATTCAACAAGAAGAATCAGAGCAACTTGGTAATGTTTATGGTGCCTTGCTCGATAAGTATTTGCCAGATAGCGGCCTGAATAATTTTGGTCTTGAGATATCTGCGCTACTCGTTACGGGCATGGTGCTTAAATCTCGTGCAGGTATTCCGTTACGTAAACCAGAGTCGAAAAAAGAGGAGGGCGAGCAAGATGTCTAAAGCCGATACCAGCCTCAATGCCGAGCACGTTTATATCTGCGGAAATTCCGGTACGGGCAAAAGCTCGCATATCAAAGAGAAAATCGCTAAGGCTCAGCGCGTCATTGCTTTTGACCCTGACGATGAGTACGGCGAATTACCCGGATTTACTCGCGTAACAAGCGCAAGTCAGTTAGTTGAATTACTTCAAGCACATAAAAACACTGCGCTAAAAGTCGCGTTTGTGGCCGAAGGCGTTAAGGCGTTTGAATTTTGGGCGAACTGCGCTTTCAACTGGCGAAACTGTGTCGCGGTAGCAGAAGAAATCGCAGATGTAACCACGCCAAGTAAAGCACCACCTGCGTGGGGTAGATTGATTCGTCGTGGCCGTAAGTACGGTATTTTGATTTGTGCGGTAACGCAAAGGCCAGCCGAAGCGGATAAAACGATTTTGTGTAACGCTGCGGTGATTCGTACCTGTGCGTTAGGGCGTGATGCTGACCGTCAAGCGATTGCCAGAGAAATTAACGCACATGTGAGTGAAATTGCAGGACTTAAACCGCTCGATTGGATTGAATTTAAGCGTGCTGATTTATCGTTAATCAAGGGTCGATTGGGTCAAGAACGCACCCAAAAACTCAAGCCAGCGGCTTAATTTTTCCGTTAACGGGTTTTTGATATTAGCGTATTGAAAATTCGTTTTTACTGTTGCACGTTATAAAAGCAACTTTACTTTTACTCAATGTCGGGAGACATCGAAATGTTTACTAAAACCAATGTTAAGCAAGCCTTAATCACTATCGTGATTTTAGCGGGTGTTAAAAAATTCGCGCCACTTTCAGTTAAAAAATATCTGTAAGGGGTAGCGTCATGCGATTTATCAAAAAACTTCCTACGGTTGCGGATGTTTCAGCGGGTGCCGATATCAGTATCGTATTACCTGTTGGTAACGTTTATGAAACCGTTTACGTGTACTACTCAGGTGTTACGCCAGAGCAGCTACAACAACTCAAGCTAAAAGCAAACACGCGTACCGTCAGTGAGTGGGCAAATGGCGCTGATTTGATTTCAATTGATAATCACTATAAGCGCGAAACGCTAAGCGGTGTTTTGGTGTTCCACTTTAAGCGCACTGAGCTTGACGAGCTGTCACAGCGTCGATTCTTCGGTTTCGATACCTCTGGTTTACAGGGTATCAAAACGGCCTCTATTGATATGCACATTGATAGCGCTGCCAGTGACCCGAAAATCTCAGCAATTGCGGTGACATCATTACCGACACGATTACCAAACGGTAAAGCCGTCCCTAACTGGCTAACAAAAATGCGTACGCATTACGTGTCTGTGTCACAAGGTGATTTTGAGATTGATAATATCCCAACGCCTGACGGTGCAAGCATTGCGGCCATTCACTTAGTGATGCCTGATACTGACGATGCAGACGCAGATTGTCAGGTGCTTGAAGCTGATTTGCAAATCAATCAAACAAGCTGGCACCCAATTACGGCAGCGCAAGCGTTTGATATTCAAACTGCTCACGGCCGTGCGCCACAACGCGCCAAAATGGTCACTATCGACTTAATCCTAGATAACGACATTAATCAAGCGGCCGCGCTCAATCGCGCTATCGAAGATTTGCGCGTTAAGGGTCGAGTCGCTAGTGCGGGTCAAATCAAGGTCATGGTTGAATACGTGCAAATGTGGTCACCTGTTGGCTTTTAACCTTGGGGGTAAGGACTTATGAATCAAGTCGTAAAAACAAGTCAGCCAGCAGTAGCGGGCTGGTTAGAAACCCAAGGGAGTTCGCTTTTATCTGGTGCGCTTGATGTCTGGAAACAGGTTGAGAGCATCAAAGCGATTAAAGCGAATTCGGGTGCTGAGCATGTGCAAGCACAGGTTGAACCAGAGCTGACCAATGGTGCTGCGGTGGCGATTGATAAAACGCCAGAGCAGCCAAAAATGATGGGCTTTGAAGTTAACCAGCCATTACTTATCGCAAGTCTTGGTGTTCTTGCTATCGCGTTCTTGCTCAAAGGAAAGCGCAAGTAACTAGGCACACAAAGAAAGCGGGCTACGGCTCGCTTTTTTCTCAGGGTAAAGATTATGTATCAAGCTTTATTTAGTGCAGCGGGTATCGCTGGCGGTGGCGGCGCAGGTGGTATGCCTAGTCTGAGCGCGTCAAGCTCGGCAGAGGCTAACGGCGATAACGCCTTTAACCATGATTTTAATTACCAAAGCGGTAACGGCATTAACGACAATCAATTACTGATTATTGGTGCGGTTACTGTTATTGCGCTTGTTGCGTTTAGTCGCTAGGGGGAGTTATGGGGTTATTTAGCTCAAGCCGAAGCTCTAGAAGCACGACGAACAATGACAATCGCACAATCAACGATTTTCACAACGCCGACTTATCGCAAGATATTGATAATTCGGTTCGCACCAATATTGATAACTCAGTCCAACAAGAGATTGATAACTCGGTCCAGCAAGAGATTGATAACTCTATTCAGCAGGAAATTGACAATTCAATCACCGGACAATACGCAGGCAATAGCGGCAACATTACCGTGCTTGACGGTGGTGTGATTGATTTAGCGGCGCAAATCTCAAGCGATAATGCGAGCTTGATGTCTGAAAATCTCGGTTTTTTAGATAGTGCGCACCGTGCGAATTTATCGTCGGCAATTTCACTGCACAATACGGGGTTTCAGCAATTACAGTTAGGCACTGGCCTTGCCAATGACTTGGTATCAACCACGACGAATTTTGCGTTTGAAGCTCAGCGAGATAACAACGCCTCGCTAGTGACAGGCTTTGAAAATGCTATGCAGTTTGTTGAAGATTTTTCGCGCTCAGACGGTGCTGCGGTCGCTGAAACTAATATGAAAACCATCGGTATTATTGCGCTTGCCGCAGTAATCACCACGTTTATTTTTAAGCAGGGCTAAACCATGTTAAAGACAGTTACATTAACAGCAAAACAGTGGTCAATGCCGCTTACAAGTGTTGGTCATCATATTAATGTTGTGCTGGCTGCTGGCACAATTAAGTGTCGACTTCGTCAAGGCGATGATAGCCTTCAAACTGACCTTGTGTCAGGCATGGCCTTTAGAACTGACGAGCAATATTCACAGGTGCAGTTTTACAGTGAAACCGCGCAGGTGATTAAGGTATGGGTTGGTCAGTTGCCGCTAGATTACAGCCCTGCAAATGCAAGGCTCGTAGGTAGTGCGGCTTTAGCGTCTGACTCAGCTAGCTTGTTTTATGGCAACCCTCAATTAATTCTGCCAGCCGAAACCCTGCGCGGCAAAGTCGTCATGCAAAGCGACAAGCAGTGGTATGTCGGCGGCGCGGGTGCACATGTTGGCAATATGATTCTGGTTGCTGCTGGGGAGAAGTTCGAGACCACAACCGAAGGTGCGGTTTATGGTCGCTCAAATGATGCGGGAGACACACCCGTATACAGCACTGAGCTAACCAGTATGACACCGAGCTATAACGAAGATAAAGGCGCTCAAGCTTACCATGCACACCTTAATACGATTAAAGACGATGTACTTTACTTTGACCACACAGGATTATTAAAGCGAGAACCGAGAGCGGGCGGCGCTTCAATAGTTATCCCAACTGGATTAACGGGCTACAGTGCAGACACTCAAGAGTCATTCATCAAAAACGGTTACTTTTACACGTTCGGCTTTGCTAGCGGTGATTTTGCCGTCAGTAAAATTGATTTAACCAATTACACGTACGAAGTGGTGCCGCTAGTTACTGGTGCCGCTTTTAGCTCTATGCAGTCATGCTGGGTGCACAAGAAGTCAAAAATCTTGGTATTTGGTGTCGTAGGTACAGCGCAAACGTGGCTAGTTAATTTGGATGGCTCAAATCCACAACAAGTAGATATGACCAACTGTCCATCACATGCAAGTCGTGGCTTTATGTTTGCTGACGAAACTATTGCTGTTTTAAGTGGCGATACTTCGCAGCTTCATACGACAAGTGATATGGGGACTACGTGGAAAACCGTAGTATTGCCGCAAAACATTGATTATTTCCAGCGCCAATGGTCGCTTGATGAAGCAACGAGCGCGTTTTATTACTCTGGTGATGCGACAAAGCCAGCAGCAATCTATCAAACCGAAGATAACGGTGCGTCATGGAAAACAATAAGTTTAAGCAGTGACGCTTATAGCGTCTATGTCGCCAATAACAAGGCATACATCGGCGGCTTAAATCGGGCGATGTATGTTGATGTGCCAACAGGTGGGCAAATTTTCGCTGACACATTGGCGGGTTTATCTAGCGGCTTAGGTTTTACGGTTGCTGATAGCGGTGCGCTCGTTTATAGCGGTGGTGGTGGAGTCATCCGTATTTATGACGGCTCACTGAATCTGGCTGGTGGCGCGCCTGTTCGCATTTTGAAAGAAGTTAGTTAAATGACTGAGCGCTACTTATTGCCAGCGCTCATTTTAGGAGCTTTATTTATGATGAGTGCACGTAGTGATACGCCACGAGGCATCAGAAACAACAACCCGCTTAACATTCGTGAAAATCATCGTGTTGATTACGACTGGGAAGGCGAACACCCGCTTGATTTAGATAGTGAATTTGAAGAGTTTGTCAGCCCGCAAAAAGGGATTAGAGCGGCCGCAAGAATACTCAGAAATTATCGTGTCAATCGTGGCCTTGATACGGTGTCAGGCATTATCAGCCGATGGGCACCACCGAAAAACGAAAAGGGCGAGTTTGAAAACCACACTGAAAGTTACATCAAGTCAGTTGCACAGAAAATCAATATCGACCCGCATCAAGTACTCAGCGAGCGCGATTATCCATCACTGATAAAAGCCATGATTTATCACGAAAACGGCCAGCAGCCGTATTCAAGTGACACCATTAATCAAGGCTTTCAAGAGGGCTTTTACTCATGAATGACTTAACCAAAATAGCCACGTCAAACACAGGTGCCGTGATTGCTATCGCAGTCATTGGCGCAGCAGCGCTTTACTACAGCAGTAAAAAGGCAGCCGATGTCGGCCAAGCAGTTAACCCAGTCAATGATGACAATATCTTTAACCAAGGTGTTTTATCTGTTGGTCGCAAAATCACAGGAAACCCACATTGGACGTTAGGCGGGTGGATTTATGACATTACTCATTAAGCTGCTCAATCCAAATAGTTGGGACTTTATCCATGTCTAGCGCATTTATGAAAAAGGCCGCTACCGCTGCTGCCATTGCGGTGGTTGCAGCCTTTGTTGTTTATCAAATCAAAGCACACACAACAGGAGTATTGGACGATGAATAATTTTAAATTGAGCAAGGTCGCACTCGCTATTATGCTAGCGCTTGGTATGACAGCATGCTCAAGCAACTATCAATTTGGTGATGTATCACGCGCTTATTGCGCATCCACAAGTCCAGATTTTAGGCTTGAGTTAAAACACCAATTAAATGAGCAGGGCGTTCAGGTAGGTGTCGATTATTGCTCAGCGTTTGGCTTGGTTGATGCGATGGCAAGGCGGTGATAAATGGAGCTGTCACCAATTCTTGAATATTTAACTAGCTTAGGGCTGGCACCGACTGAAATTATCACCATAGCGTTACTGTGGCGATTAAATCAGCGGCAACATTGCCTAGATAAGCGAATAGCTGTCACCGAAGTACAGCTAAAACGCCGCCACGATGACTAGCCGCTAAATAGCGGCTTTTCAGTTAATAGGGCAGTAGATTTATTGCTTGTCGATTAATCCGCTCGCCACGCCTATCATAAATCGCCGTTGTATTTACCGAGGCATGACCCATAAGCCGCTGGACGGCAAATTTATCAGCATTGTTATCTAGTAGGGTTGTGGCAAAGGTTCGTCGCAAGTCATGTGATGTAAAATATTTCATATCTAAGTTTTTAATTATTCGTTTAATTGCATACGAAACGCCGTAAACGCCGAGCCTTTCACTAAACACCGAACCATGCCTATCCATTTGCCTAAATAACGCGCCCCTTGTGATTTCTGACGCTTCTAACCAGTCTTTTAGCGCTTCTTTAGCAAAATCATTCAAATAAACAATCCGGTAAGCTGAGCCTTTGCCGCAGATATAGAGTTTTGAATTATCAATATCGGTCACATCAATACGTGATATTTCGCCTCGTCTTATGCCGGTACAAGTACCTAGGGCGAAAATAGCTAAATCACGCTTATCAATATTCTTGTGTGATTTGACGTAGTTGTTTTTAACCGTCTTAACTTCTCGGTATTTTAATCGCCTCCCAGCAGGTGGCCGCCTACCTTTTATCTTCTTGATATCAGTTATTAGCTCGTAGGTATCAATGGATATAACTTTTCTGCGATAAAGGAATTTAGCAAAGTTTTTTAGCACTTGTATGTAAGCATTCAAGGAGCTGAATTTTACTGCATTACTTTTGAATTCGATAAACTTTAAAATCAAAACATCACTGATAACTGAGAAATCAATAAGCTCGTCAACCGACTTCTGAAAAGCAAAATTAACAAACATCTTAATTACGTTGAGTTGGTTGGTTCGCGTGGCTGGCTTTGTGTATCTAGCTAGAAAACAATCAATTTGCGGGTTTTTGATTAAGTTACTCATTTTTTTTAATGCTCCTTGAAAAAAAATTAAGCTAGTTTTTATCGCGCTTTCGTTATGCCAAAAGCGCCAAAACGCTAAAAACCCAAGTTTTGTTACAAATTAGATACCACTTTTTTATCGCAAATTTGCGATATTTTACTATTCTGGATCTATGTGGAGTTAATGATCAGGATCATCGGAGAGTATTATGCCATTGCCTTTATTGTGGTTGGGTGCTGCAACAGTATCTGCGCTTGCTGTTAGTGAACTGGTTCAAGACCGAAAGTCACAACAAAAATTAAGACATCAAAAATTGAGAACGCTGTCTGAGCAGGGCAGTAACCTAGAACATGTCGCTATCTATCCGTCAAGCGTCTTCGCAACTGAGCAATCGGTATTGCCAAAGCCCGGTGCTATCGTTTGTTGTGGTATTGCCGGAGTCCTTGAGCATACGGGCATTTGGGTAGGCGACAACACAATTGTTGAGTTATCGGGAAGTGGCTTGGTTAAGGCGGTTTCTCCTCAACGATTTTTAGACAATAGAAGTGGCGGAGAAATATTTATTGCCGCCGACTCGAAAGGCCAAGCGCTTGCGGATAACGATGCGGCAAGCAGGGCGGTGCAAGAAATCTATCAGTTTTACGACTATGACTTACTAGACAATAACTGTCACCACTTTGTTTGGCAGTGCTATCAACCTCAATCAGACAATCTAACCACGTTTGATCGCCTCAATACCAATATTGCTCAATACTTCGACCGCGTGGTTTACTGGGACAAGTGTCAAATTTAGTTAAAGCAGCTACTCTAGTTAAAGCAGTCAGGTCATTGGTTTATGGCGTGATTCTTTGATATTTGGTTTTTAACATACCGAGCTCACGGGCTTTATCAATACTGGCGTAGATATCATTTTGCTTGTTAAAAACCACATTGAGGGCATTTTTTTCAATGTTGATATCGCCACGCCAGTATTGATTGGTATTGTTGTCATTGTCTAATTGCGCTTGCTGGCTAAGATCAAAAGTACAGTGGCTAACAACACTTTCAATAAACTGGCTCATTTGCTCAGACATTGGTTTAGGCAAGTTATCAAGCGTTATTGATAACACATTAATGATCTGCTGGCTATTTTCCGGTAGCTTGATTAACGGCAACAAATGTTGCTCAACTAGCGCTCTCTCATCCGAGTCACCAAGCCACAAGACACTGTTATTTTGCATCATCACTAAAGTGTTAGGTTGCACTTGTTTAATGGCCTGATATATCGAACGCTGAGCTTGAGTGATGGCTGCATAACTATTAGCGGCAGTATCTGTTGATGAAATACTCAGTACATTCAAATACTTTTTATCGCTTGTGCTAACCGATAATGAAAGTTGCTGCCAAAATTGTTGCCAACTTAACAGCTGAGCAAACTGCTCGTTATTAACGCGTTGTTGTAGACTTCTTTTTTGACGGAAGGTGATCAGTGAAACAAGTGTTAGTATTAAAGAAATACCAAGCAAAATATAGAAATACTGCTGATATCGACTAAGTGTCGTTTTGCTCTGAGTTAACTGACTATCAGCTTCGGCGAGTGAAACATTAAGCTGAGCATTAGTAAGCTGCTGTTCGGTATTGGTAATTGATACTTGTTCTAATTCTTCAAGCGCTTGTTGTTTGCGTGCTAACCTTTTGCTCGCCAACTGATACGCTCGTTGATAATTTTGGTTGCTTAGGTACAACTGGCTAAGAAGCTCCTCTATGCGCTCAATAACTGCCGGGTACTCGGTGACTTTCTCGTTGTTTAATGTTTGCTCTAGCAGGTTTTGGGCAAGGGGATATTTTTGCTGGCGATTTGCCAATTCAGCTAGTGCTGTGTTATTTAACGCCCAAAAATAGGGAAATTCTTCGGGGTTTAAAATTCTATCGGCAGCACCTAAGTAATTTTGTGCTTGCTCAATGTTATTTTCTGCTAAATAGGCTTTACCGATAACGTGCTCAAGCTGACTGATGTTGGTTTTATCATCTAATTCTTGTGCTAATGCTAACGCATTTAAAAAGTGAATTAACGCCTGATCTAAACTATTGCCTTTTGCCAGGTAGGCATCGCCTAGTACCCGCATGGCTTTGACTTGTAGTCGTTTTTGCCCCATATCAAGATAGAGGGAAGCGGCATTATTGGCGTACTCGATACTTTTATCAAACAAACCTTGTTCGCTAAAGATAATTGACAGCCTCAGCTCAATAGAAGCAACTCTGGGTTTAGGTGTTTTTGAGTTAACCAGTTTTAACGCGTTTTGATAGTGGCGGTGAGCCTTGGCGAGTTTGTTTTGCTGAAAGCTAACGCGACCAGCAATAATATTGGCATAGAGCAGATCATCTGTATGTGAACTTTGCTCGGCAATTTTGATTGCTTGCTCAATGTAAATTTGTGCTTTATCGAGTTCTGCTTTTTGGTTGTACGCCTGAGTCATTGCCGTTGACAGATCAAAAGTCAAACGGCTCGCATCTTGGTGTTGACTCAATTTTACCGCGTCAAAAGCTAATGCTAGATCGACAATAGCGCGGTCGGTATCGCGAAATAAAATGCCATAGGTCTTTGCCCGTTCAAGTAGACTGCGGGCTTGATAATAGGGACCAATATCTTCACTGAGCTTTATCGCAAGATCGAAATACTTTATTGCTAACTCTTTTTTATTGTTTAAGCGGTAGCTGTAGGCGAGGTTGTGTTGGATAAAGTAACGGCTTTGCTTTGACAAATTGTTTTGTTCAAGCATTGGAGAGAGCTGCTCGATTGCTGTGCCCGAGTCTTTGGCAACGAGCGATTGGTAGCTGTCGGTAAAGGGTTTGATATCGGCTATTTCGGCGTTAACGGCGAAAGCGAACGTTAGCGAAGCGAGCAGTGTCATTCGTTTAAGTATTATGTGTTTAACTGCTAGCTGCTTAACCGAGTAGCTCGATGCAAAACGCTTATTTTGAATAACACGATTACAATGATTTTGTCGAATATTCGATGATTGAGCTTGCCCGCCAAGTAGTGGCAAATTGCGCCGAGCAGCACGAGCGAATATCGATAAAAGCATAATGAACCTACAGTAACATTAATTTGAAGTATTAAATCGATATTCTACGTAGGTGTGGCCTATGACCTCAAGCGCAATTGATTGTTTTAGGTAAAATATTTTTTAACCTCAACTTTGGATAAGAAATCGTGAATAACTATAGTATTCAGTCAGTTAGTTTTTTTATGCTTCTTCTAGTGAGAAATTTTGGCTGAAATCAAGGCGAATTTGCGCGTCAATAGCTTGCCTATTGCAAGTGAATTCAACGCGGATAGCAGTAAAAATAGCCGCTAGAAGCACATTAGTTATCCAAAGCTGAGGTTTTTTAGTAAGCCCCAAACATTTAGTTATCTTCTTTTGCTTTTGGGCGAGGGCATTGAGCGATGATATGATCGTGACCATGCTCGTCGGTTTCAACCAGTTTGACCTCAAACTGCCACAGGTGGTACAAGTGTTTTAGCACTTCATCTTTACTGTCAGCCAATGGAATATCTTGATGTGGCGTATATTTTAGCGTTAATGAACGGTCGCCATGAATATTGGCGTCGGTAATTTGAATATTAGCTTCCAAATTACTCAAATTATACTGATTTGATAGTGCTGTTCGTATTTCTTGGTAACCGCTGTCATTGTGAATAGCGGCAATTTCAACGAAGCTGTTTTTTTCGTCATCGTGAATCTGAAACAACTTAAAGTCACGGATTAGCTTTGGCGACAAAAATTGGCTAATGAAGCTTTCGTCTTTGAAGTTCTCCATTGCCCAATGCAAGGTTTTTAACCAATCGCTGCCAGCAATATCGGGGAACCAGCGCTTGTCTTCTTCGGTCGGATGCTGACAAATGCGTTTGATATCAACAAACATGTTGAAGCCCAGCGCATAAGGGTTAATACCAGAATAGTATTGGCTATTGAACTCAGGCTGAGCAACGACATTAGTATGACTGTGTAAAAACTCAATCATAAATTTGTCGCTAACTAAACCTTCGTCGTACAAATGGTTGAGAATAGTGTAATGCCAAAAACAGGCCCAACCCTCGTTCATCACTTGGGTTTGTTTTTGTGGATAGAAATACTGAGAGATTTTTCGCACAATTCGCACTATTTCGCGTTGCCAAGGCGTCAATAGAGGCGCATTTTTCTCGATAAAATAAAGCAAGTTCTCCTGCGGCTCGGCCGGAAATTTTTGCGTTTTGGGTTGGCTATGGCTGTCGTCTTTGGGCAGTGTTCGCCACAACATATTTACTTGAGACTGCAAGTAGGCCTCGCGCTCTTGCTGACGTTTATCTTCCTCCTCTAAAGAAATTTTTTGTGGCCTTTTGTAGCGGTCGACGCCGTGGTTCATCAGAGCATGACATGCATCTAAACAGGCTTCGACTTCGTCAATACCGTATTTTTGCTCACATTCGTGAATGTAGTTTTTGGCAAACAGTAAGTAATCAACAATGGAGTCGGCGTCGGTCCACGATTTGAACAAATAGTTGCCTTTGAAGAAAGAATTGTGGCCATAACACGCGTGCGCCATCACTAAGGCTTGCATGGTCATGGTGTTTTCTTCCATTAAATAAGCAATACAAGGGTTTGAGTTGATGACGATTTCATAGGCTAAGCCCATGTAACCGCGTTTGTAGGTTTGTTCAGTTTGAATAAACTTTTTGCCATAACTCCAATGGCTGTAACCAATTGGCATACCAACGCTAGCGTAGGCATCCATCATTTGCTCAGCGGTAATCACTTCTATTTGGTTCGGGTAAAAATCGAGCTGATAATAGTTTGCAACTCGTTCAATTTCGACTTGATACTGCTCTAGTAGTTCGAAGGTCCACTCTGGACTATCACTTAACATTTTTACCGTACCTTGGTTTTTCGTATCTTGGTTAGGTATGGTTTGATTTGGCATAGTATTGGCTTGTTCTGACATCACAATAACACTCCAATGTTAATTTATTGAGTACAATGGCGATTAGCGCTACGCCACCTGTTGACGATTCTTTTTAAATAACTGACGAAATACTGGGTAAATGTCTTCAACACTTCGAATGTGCTGCATGGCAAAGTGAGAATGGCTGGCAGCGAGTTTTTCATATTCGTGCCAGAGCGTTTGATGTGCGCGCTGGGTAATTTCAATGTAGCTAAAGTAACGCACCAGTTTTAGTAATTTTTGTTGCAACAGTTGATTGCAATAGGGGGAATCATCGGCCCAGTTGTCGCCGTCAGACGCTTGTGCACCATAGATGTTCCAGTTGCCGTCAAGATAGCGTTCAACAATGATTTTGTGCATCAACTCTAAGGCACTTGATGCTATGGTACCGCCAGTTTCTTGTGAGTAGAAAAACTCTTGCTCATCAACCTCTTTGGCTTGGGTGTGATGGCGAATGTAAACGACATCGATAGATTGATAGGTTCGAGTTAAAAACAGATACAACAAAATATAAAAACGCTTAGCCATATCTTTGGTGGCTTGATCCATTGAGCCAGAAACATCCATTAGGCAAAACATGACGGCTTTTGACGTCGGCACTGCTTGTTTTGCATAGTTGCGGTACTGCAAATCAAAACTGTCAATAAATGGCACTTTGGCAATTTTACTTTTCAGCTGAGCTATCTCGGCTTCTAAGTTGCGTTTTTGTTGAATATTTTCGTGGGGATCTTGCGCCAATTGTTCAAGCGCGTTTTGACACTCATGCAACTGCCTGCGCTTACTAGCTGTCATTGCAATTCGTCGTGCAATTGAGCCCTGTAAAGATTTAACGATATCGATATTGGCCGGTACGCCCTCTGCGCAATAACCACTGCGCACAGTCTTGTACTCAACCATTTTGTCTAATTGATTTTTCTCTAAATTAGGCAGCTCGAGATCTTCAAACAACAAATTGAGGTATTCGTCTTTTGAAATAGAAAAGACAAAGTCGTCGTTTCCCTC
Organism: Endozoicomonas sp. G2_1; assembly: GCF_017744155.1. Taxonomy (GTDB): domain Bacteria; phylum Pseudomonadota; class Gammaproteobacteria; order Enterobacterales; family Alteromonadaceae; genus JAGHQT01. The sequence continues at coordinate 57,753 of NZ_JAGHQT010000007.1, forward strand.
ACCAGAGTCACTGGCATTACCTTGACCGGAGCCTTGCCCTTGCCCTTGTTGTGGTCGTTTTATTTTATCGCCCTTGGTGAACTGATCATTGCCAGGGTGAACGCGATCGCGCACGCCACCTTGACCTTGGTGAAAAATAGGTTCACTAAGGTCTTTTTTCGGGATAACAACACTTTCACCACTGTCGACATCGGTAACACTGCGACCATTAATGCTGTCAGAAACTGATTTTTTGATCTGACTTTTGTAGCGTCGTAAAAATCGCTGCCGATTTACCGTACTTTTGTTCTTGCTGTTTAAACGCCTGTCAATAAAATTGGCCATATACTACTCCTCATCAGTTAACTACTCTATTACGAGGATTTTCTGGCACGCAAATACCATTCAGATAGCAGCCTGACTTGTTTTTGGGTATAGCCTTTTGACATCATGCGCTCAACAAAGTCATCGTGCTTTTGTTGGTCTTCGGTAGACGTTTTTGCATTGAACGAAATAACCGGAAGTAAGTCTTCGGTATTTGAAAACATTTTCTTTTCGATGACCGTGCGCAGTTTTTCATAGCTAGTCCACAATGGGTTTTTGCCATTGTTATTGGCTTTAGCGCGCAAGACAAAGTTAACGATTTCATTGCGAAAATCTTTCGGGTTACTAATTCCAGCTGGCTTTTCTATTTTTTCCAGCTCGTTGTTTAAGGCTTCTCGGTCGAATAATTGACCCGTTTCGGCATCTCGGTATTCTTGATCTTGAATCCAGAAGTCAGCATAGGTGACATAGCGGTCGAAAATATTTTGCCCGTACTCAGAGTACGACTCTAAATAGGCTGTCTGAATTTCTTTACCGATAAATTCGATGTATTTAGGCGTTAAATATCCTTTGATGAACTCTAAATATTTCTCGGCAATTTCTTTGGGTAACTGTTCTCGTTCGATTTGCTGTTCAAGGACGTAAAACAGGTGTACAGGGTTGGCAGCGACTTCACCGTGATCAAAGTTAAAAACGCGCGACAATATTTTGAAGGCAAAACGCGTTGATAAGCCCGCCATACCTTCTTCAATACCGGCGTAGTCGCGATATTCTTGATACGATTTTGCTTTCGGGTCAGTGTCTTTGAGGCTTTCACCGTCATAGACCCGCATTTTTGAATACAAGCTTGAGTTTTCTGGTTCCATTAAGCGCGACAGCACCGTGAATTGCGCCAAGGTTTCTAGGGTGTCTGGTGCGCATTGCGCTTGACTAAGCTCACTGTTTTCAAGCAATTTTTGGTAAATTTTAACTTCTTCAGAAACGCGCATACAGTAGGGGACTTTAACGATATAAACCCTGTCTAAAAACGCTTCATTGTTTTTGTTGTTTCTGAAGCTTTGCCATTCCGATTCATTGGAGTGCGCGAGTAATATGCCGTCAAATGGCAAAGCAGACAAACCTTCGGTTGGGTTGTAATTACCTTCCTGAGTCGCGGTTAATAAGGGGTGAAGCACTTTTATCGGCGCTTTAAACATTTCGACAAATTCCATTACCCCTTGGTTGGCGCGACACAAGGCGCCTGAGTAACTATAAGCATCTGCATCGTTTTGAGCAAAATGTTCGAGTTGGCGAATATCAACTTTACCCACTAGTGATGAAATATCTTGGTTGTTGTCATCGCCCGGTTCTGTTTTGGCAATGGCAATTTGATTGAGAATAGAAGGATATACTTTGACAACACTAAACTTGGCAATATCACCTTTAAATTCTTGTAAGCGCTTGGCTGCCCATGGCGACATAATCGTGGTTAAGTAGCGTTTAGGGATTTGATATTCTTGTTGCAGTATTTTGCCATCGGCATTGGCGTCGAATAAACAAAACGGGTGGTCGTTTACTGGGCTGCGCTCGCCATTGGCACTGAGCACATAAATCGGCTCTTGTTGCATTAATGCTTTGAGTTTTTCAGCCAATGATGATTTACCGCCACCGACTGGGCCAAGTAAATACAATATTTGTTTTTTCTCTTCAAGGCCTTGAGAAGCGTGGGTTAGGTAGGAGACAATTTGCTCGATGGCATCTTCCATGCCGTAAAACTCTGAAAATGCAGGGTAGCGTGCAATAACGCGATTAGAGAAGATTCGACTTAATCTCGGATCGTTTGCCGTGTCAATCATCTCAGGTTCGCCAATGGCTTTAAGTAGCCGCTCTGAGGCGCTAGCGTAAGCAAATTTGTCTTGACGACAAAGATCGAGAAATTCTTGAATGCTGTAGTGTTCTTCTTGCGCCTGTTCGTAACGCGTTTGAAAATGTTGAAAAATACTCATAACCGCCTCCAAAACATCATGACTATCGCTCTTTTTAGCGCAGCCGCTACATTAAAGGGTCTGAGAAAGTAGACCGGAAAAGTGACAACAGAGTTCTAACAAGAGCGCTGTTTTACTATTTATAAGCGTAGTAGGTATACGCAAGAGAACAATAAAAAGATGGAATTTTTTGTAAATTTTTTAAACAAATTCAGCAAAGTATCTCGTTGTAATGGTTAGCTTTATTACCGAGGGTTGAGGTACGAGTTTTATGCGGGCAATAAAAAAGCCGGTAGTTAAGCTATCGGCTTTTGATGTTTTTATCGGTGGTAAATTGAGCCACCGAGGAATAATCTCTAGTGATTAAGCGAAGTTTGCTGCAGCAAAATCCCAGTTGATTAGTGCCCAGAACGCAGCTAAGTAGCTAGGGCGTAAATTGCGGTAGTCGATGTAGTAGGCGTGTTCCCACAAATCAACCGTCATTAATGGAGTAACACCTTCTTCAGTTAAAGGAGTTGCTGCATTTGAAGTGTTAACAATTGCTAAGCTGCCGTCGGCATTTTTTACTAACCACGTCCAGCTTGAGCCAAAGTTGTTTACTGCGCTGTCGTTGAATTTTTCTTGGAAAGCTTCGAAAGAACCAAAGCTTGCGTTGATTGCATCAGCTAATGCGCCAGTTGGTTGACCACCGCCATTCGGGCTTAAGCTGTTCCAGTAAAACGTGTGGTTCCAGATCTGTGCTGCATTGTTGAAAACACCACCAGTTGAAGATTTAACGATATCTTCTAATGACTTACCTTCAAACTCAGTACCTTCGATTAAACCGTTAAGCTTAACCACGTATGTGTTGTGATGTTTGCCGTAATGATACTCAAGGGTTTCTGCTGAAATGTGCGGTTCTAAGGCATTTTGCTCGTAAGGTAACGCAGGTAATTCAATAGCCATTTTTCTCTCCAAGAAAGGGTTATAAATAATTATTTTTTAGTTAACAATAAAGAAACTGTTTGTTTTTAGAAAAAACCTAGTAAAATACTCAAGTTTTCAAAAAACGTGCATAGTTTACTTATTTTTTTGTCGTTTGCCATAGTAATACTAATCTTATTAAACACTAGATTAGTCGATAGGCGAGTTTTTATGCACTGAGATGGTGTTTATTAAACATAGCCTAGTTACTTTATTGGGATGTGACAAACGAAAAACAACTCTATTAACAACAGGGCGATAACAACTATTTACTGATGATTATTGCGAAATAATCTAAATCTCGTGCTTGAATTTTGGTTTTTATGCCATATAAGTGAGTTTAGTCGTGCCGAACAGAGGTTATCATGGATACAATTGAGCGTATTAAAGAACAAATTAGCGAAAATCACATCTTACTTTACATGAAGGGTTCTCCCAAGCTGCCAAACTGCGGCTTTTCAGCCCAAGCATCACAAGCATTAATGTCTTGCGGTGAAAAATTTGCCTACGTTGATATTTTGCAAAATCCAGATATCCGCGCTGAGTTACCTGGTTATGCCGACTGGCCTACTTTCCCACAATTATGGGTTGAAGGTGAATTGATCGGCGGTTGTGACATTATTTTGGAAATGTATCAACAAGGCGAATTGCAAAGCTTAGTTAAAGAAGTTGCCGCGAAGCACGCAACTGAAGAAGACGCATAGTATTTATTTAATGGCGGATGTAACAGCATTCGCCTCAAAAAAAACGATAATAGTTAAGAAAAACACTTAAGCAATCATTGCTTTATTTACATATTGGAGAAGAAAATGAGTGTATTAGTTGGTCGTCCAGCCCCAGACTTTACCGCAGCAGCAGTACTTGGTAGTGGTGAAATTGTTGATAGCTTCACGTTATCAGAAGCCATCAAAGGTAAAAAAGCGGTTGTCTTCTTTTACCCGCTAGACTTCACTTTTGTATGTCCTTCAGAATTAATCGCTTTTGATCACCGTATGGACGAGTTCAAGAGCCGTGGCGTTGAAGTTATCGGTGTATCAATCGATTCTCAATTCAGCCACAACGCATGGCGTAACACACCAGTAAACGAAGGTGGTATTGGCCCAGTGCAATACACTTTAGTTGCTGATGTTAAACACGAAATTTGTCAAGCATACGACGTTGAGCATCCAGAAGCTGGCGTTGCTTTCCGTGGTTCATTCTTAATTGATGAAGAAGGTAACGTACGTCACCAAGTAGTTAACGATTTACCACTTGGCCGCAACGTTGATGAAATGTTACGTATGGTTGATGCATTACAATTCCACCAAGATCACGGTGAAGTTTGTCCAGCAGGTTGGGAAAAAGGTGACAAAGGTATGACAGCTTCTGCTGAAGGTGTTGCCTCTTACCTAACTGACAACGCTGACGAGCTATAATTTTATTCACGAGTAATATTCTTACTCGCGGAGTAAAAGTTTTACTAAAAATTCTCGCTGAGTAATCAGCGAGGATTTTTTATATACAGGACGTATGGTATTCCGCGGTGCCATGGCCGAGAGTTTCTATCTCTATCTCTATCTCTATCTCTATCTCTATCTTATATCCTTTCCCGCTACCTCTTGCTCTGTTATCCAAAAGCGGTTATTTTAATTTAATCGATGTCTGGTCTGACCTTTGAGGGAAAAGAAATTGGCAAAGCAACAACAAGCAAGGCAAGAAATAAAACAAGAATCGCTTTATCTTGACGATGACGGTCATCAACTTCATCTCAGACATATATATGGTGATCAATTAGGTACACCCATATTGATGCTGCACGGCACCGTTGAAAATGGCAAAATTTTTTATACTGATTCTGGTAAAGGTTTAGCGTGTTTTCTCGCTGAGCAAGGTTTTAATGTTTTTGTCGCGGATTTTCGAGGCCGCGGCAAAAGCGTTCCTAATGTTGCTGAGCGAAATGATCACGGTCAGTTAGAATCGATTCAACGTGATATTCCTGCGTTCTTAAAGTTTGTTTTTGCTAAAACCAATCAACCAGCCCACCTTATTTGTCACTCGTGGGGCGGGGTATTACTGGCAAGCTGTTTAGCACGCTACCCTGAAAATCTCGATTATGTTCGCAGTAAAATATGCTTTGGCACTAAGCGAACCATATCCGTCAAGAGTGTTGAAAAATGGTTCAAGCTAGATCTATTTTGGCACTGGCTGGCGCCAAAACTTTCGAAGAAAACAGGCTATTTTGATGCAGTCAGCAAAAAACTTGGCGCTGACAATGAAACGCGCATTTCAGTGCAAGACATTTCAGCATGGGTCAAGCAGGGAAAATGGCGAGACCGCATTGACGACTTCGATTATCAGCAAGCGGCGCAATCAATTACATGGCCACCAACATGGCATATCACTGGGGTCAATGATAAGTTGATGGGGCATCAACGGGACGTAAAACGCTTCATTGAAGAAACCAATAATCAAGCCGCCAAGTTTTCACTATTGTCTAGAAGTGCTGGCAATCATTTCGACTATGACCACATTAACATTTTGACTCACCCTAAAGCTCGGGATGATCACTTTCCCGAATTGATTAAATGGTTAAAAAATTATGAAGAGGCGATGTCAGATTAGGTATACTAGCGTTTTAACTTATTTTGTAATTTGACTATGCGTTTTTTATCTCGTCGTTTGGTGATGCCAAATGATTTGAATTATGCCAATGCACTTTTTGGCGGCCGAGCCCTAGAATGGATTGACGAAGAAGCGGCAATTTTTGCTATTTGTAAGTTGGAAACCAACTGTTTGGTCACCAAGCACATGGGAGAGATCAGCTTCGAGTCACCTGCATTGCAGGGAGATATTGTCGAATTTGGCTTAGCTGTGAAAAAAGTAGGCCGTACCTCAATCACGGTGACTTGTTTGGTACGCAATAAAGCAACTAAAAAGACGATTTGTTTGGCTGATGATATCGTGTTTGTTCAAATTGACCCCAAAACTCATTCGCCAGTTGCTCATGGCAAAACTATGGCAATGCTGACATCCAAGCCGCAGCAAAAATTAGAACAAGAACTAGAGCAAGATATTGAAATAGAAAGTAAAGCGCTTTAAATGCTTTATTTAGTTTGTGATAGGTGTGCGATGAATTGAAGCGTGTCTGACACCAAAACAATAAAAAAACGGCGCGTTAACAGCGCCGTTTTTTGTTTCCTAATCCGCTATAGGTAAAAGCCGGATTATTTGCTGTTGATCCAATCGTTAATATTTTGCTCCAATACGGCCATAGGCACGGCTCCACCCAATAAAATCAGATCGTGAAATTCGCCTAAATCAAATTTGTCACCTAACACAGCCTCAGCATGTGCACGCATTGATAAAATCTTGAGCATGCCAAGTTTGTAACCCAGCGCTTGACCGGGCCATGCCATATAGCGCTCGATTTCTGAAATAACATCTGACTTTGCCGAACCTGTCGTTTTGGCCATGTAATCAATAGCTTGCTCACGAGACCAACGCTTGTGATGTAAACCCGTATCAACAACTAAGCGAACGGCACGGAACAGCTCAGCTTGCAAGCGGCCTAAATCGCCAAAAGGGTCGTCTTGATACATGCCTAACTCTGCTGCAACCTGCTCAGAATAAAGTGCCCAGCCTTCGATGTAGGCGTTATACGGAGCAATGCGTCGTAAAAACGGCAAACTGTCTTGTTCCAAGTTTAATGCCACTTGCCAGTGGTGCCCAGGGTTTGCTTCGTGATACGTCAGTGTTTTAAGACCAAATTTCGGATTTGCCTTCATATCTCTGAGGTTAATCCAGTAAATGCCCGGTTTTGAACCATCAACTGACGGTGGCGTGTATTGGCCACCTGGAGCGCCGTCTTGCACTTCTTTAGAAAAGGCTCTTACTTCAACGCGATATGACGGTGCAGTTTTAAAAAGCGGCTGCATTTTCTCGGTAATTTCGTCGATATAACCGTTTAAATCAGCAAGCAGGTCAGCACGCCCTTGTTCAGAATCTGGGTATAAAAAGCGCTCTTCGTCATTAAGCGCCACCATACGCTCGCCAACAGTGCCCTGAACATAACCTTGCGATGTTAAGATACTGTTCATCTCAGCGGTAATGCGTTTGACTTCATCAAGGCCAATCTGATGAATTTGCTCAGCACTTAACTTGCTATCTCCCAGTTGCTCGATAGCGTCCTGATAATATTTAGCACCATTTGGCTGTGCCCAAATACCAGACTCGACTCTCGCATTGCTCATGAGTTGCTCTGTCGCTTGTGCTATTGACTGATACGCTGGGTAAACAACTTCGCTTACCGCTTTTGTAGCTTGCGCGATTAAGTCTTGTTTTTGCTCAGTGCTGAGTGCGCTGATAGCGTTAACTTTTTCAGCGAAAGCTGTTGTTAGTGGGTGCTGTGCTGGCGTTGATTGAGTGAAGCGGTTGAGGTAGCTCAGTGCGCCCTCTAGCGTTACTTTTGGCGCAATCCAACCTTGGGCAACATCGGCGGCAAGTTTGGTTTCAATGCTGCCAATAAGCTGATCAAATTGGTTCAAACGGGCAATATAATCTTGCGCTTGTGCTTCATTGGTCAATGGTTGATCGGTTTGCATGTAACGAGGAATATCGATCAATGGGCCGTTAATTTGGTTGACGACAAAAGGTGAAAGTCCCATCCATGTGTCGATATAACCAATGGGGAAATCGGGATGGCCGGCAAAATAGCGGGTTAAGTTTGCCATCACTAATTGGGTGTTTTTGTCGTTAGTGCTGGCGCCATTGAGTGGTGCGTTTTTGATTTTTTTCGATAAAGCCAGTAACGATGCTCTTAGCTCTGCTTCGGTTGCTGGCTGATAGCTTTCCATTTTGCCTTGGTATTCAAAACCGACCTGGTCGCTAGAAAGTCCGTATAAGGTTGCGGATAATACGCGTTTTTGAAATAGCACTCGGTTGGCTTCACGATATAGTTGCTCTAGGTATTGTTGTTCACTTATCGCGTTTTCAACTTTCTGCTCCGCTTTAGCTGTGCTCGTCGCGGTTGTTTGCTGATTTTGACAGCCGAAAAGGGCAATTGATAGTGCTGCTGCAATGCTTGTTAATTTTAAGTTCATTGGATAATTTATCCTTGTTTTTATGCGTATTTTTTATGACTGAAAACGCTTATTAGTATAACGTTAATGAACTTAGCTTTGCTAGCATTGAGCACGACCATGAGCTCAATTGGACTTTTGTCGTGTACAAAAAATCATCCAATATCTTGGGATATTAATTAGCGGTGTTTATTTCGCCGATTCAACGTGTTATTACATGTTAATAATCAAAGGCTTATGTTGTGACAGTAAAATAGCAAATAAGCACTTGAATTCACGCTGAGATGTGCGCAGAATGGTGCTTTTAAAAAGACGCAAAAACCGTAGTTTTTGTGTTACTATGCGCTTTTAAGCAAGTGTCTCATGCTAACGTTAAGTACACTTGTAGCAGTAGAGTTTACAATGTGAGCTTTTTATGCCGCACTCTCACTCTAATTATAATAATTTCGATAAAATATCTATTCATAGGGAAACCATCGATTTATGACCGATCTGGCAAAAGAAATCGTTCCTGTAAATATTGAGGACGAGCTGAAAAGCTCATATCTAGATTACGCGATGAGCGTAATTGTTGGCCGTGCATTACCAGATGTTCGAGATGGCTTAAAACCAGTACACAGACGCGTTTTATATGCACAAAATGTATTGGGCAACGACTTCAACAAACCGTATAAAAAATCGGCGCGTGTCGTTGGTGACGTAATCGGTAAATATCACCCGCACGGTGATACTGCTGTATACGATACCATTGTTCGTTTGGCACAGCCGTTTTCAATGCGTTACATGTTAGTAGATGGTCAAGGTAACTTCGGTTCTGTTGACGGTGACTCTGCGGCGGCGATGCGTTATACCGAAATTAGAATGGCGAAAATCTCCCATTCAATTTTAGCAGACCTCGACAAAGAAACCGTTGATTTTGTTCCTAACTACGACGGCACTGAGCAAATTCCGGCGGTAATGCCGACCCGTATTCCTAACTTACTGGTTAATGGTACTTCTGGTATTGCTGTTGGTATGGCGACGAATATTCCGCCACACAACTTAACCGAGGTGATCAACGGTTGTTTAGCCTTGATTGAAAATCAAGACTTAACCATTGATGAGTTACTTGATTACGTGCCTGGTCCAGATTTCCCAACTGCTGGTATTATCAGTGGTAAAGCGGGTATTGTTGAAGCGTACAAAACTGGCCGCGGTAAAATTAACATCCGTGCACGCGCTGAAATTGAAACTGAAGATAACGGCAAAGAAACCATTATTGTTCACGAGTTACCTTATCAAGTGAACAAAGCTCGCTTAATTGAAAAAATGGCTGAGCTAGTTAAAGAGAAACGCCTTGAAGGTATCTCTGCCTTGCGTGATGAGTCTGACAAAGACGGTATGCGCATGGTTATTGAAATCAAGCGTGGTGAAGTGGGTGAAGTTGTCTTAAACAACTTGTACAAACTGACACAAATGCAAGTGTCGTTTGGCTTAAATATGGTCGCCTTAGCCGAGGGTCAGCCAAAGTTATTTAACTTAAAAGAAATGCTTGAAGCGTTCTTGCTTCACCGACGCGAAGTGGTGACTCGCAGAACGATTTTTGAGTTGCGCAAAGCAAGAGACAGAGCCCATATCTTAGAAGGTTTATCGATTGCATTAGCTAATATTGACCCAGTTATCGAATTAGTTAAAAACTCAGCCAACAGAAAAGAAGCGGAAGAAAAATTAGTTGCTCAAGGTTGGGCACTAGGTAATGTCGCAGGCATGCTTGAAGCTGCTGGTACAGATGCCGCTCGCCCTGAATGGCTAGAAGAACAATACGGTATTCGCGACAATTTATACTACTTAACGCCAGCACAGGCGAAAGCGATTGTTGACCTACAACTCTACAAGTTGTCAGGTATGGAACACGAAAAAATTCTAAGTGAGTATAAAGAGTTATTAGATTTAATTGCAGAATTATTGCATATTCTTGCAAGTTCAGTCCGTTTGATGGAAGTTATTCGTGAAGAACTCGAAGCTATTCGTGATGAGTTTGGCGATGAGCGCCGTACTGAGATTACGGCAGCCTCTCACGATCTATCGCTAGAAGATTTGATCAATGAAGAAGATGTCGTAGTAACGCTTTCTCACGAAGGTTACGTTAAGTATCAAGCGTTGACCGATTACGAAGCGCAGCGTCGCGGCGGTAAAGGTAAAGCAGCGACTAAAATGAAAGATGAAGACTTTATCGAACGCTTGTTGGTCGCCAATACTCACGATACGATTCTGTGTTTCTCAAATCGCGGTAAACTTTACTGGTTGAAAGTCTATCAATTGCCACTTGCGAGCCGCACAGCTCGTGGTCGTCCAATTGTCAACTTATTACCTCTTGAAGCCGATGAGCGCATTACTGCTATTTTACCTGTACGCGAATATGAAGATGACAAGTACATCATTATGGCTACGGCTTCAGGTACTGTGAAGAAAACGCCATTGACAGCATATTCTAATCAGCGTGCTAACGGTATTATTGCCCTTAACTTAAGAGATGATGACACCTTAATTGGCGTGGATATTACCGATGGTAACAACGACATTATGTTGTTCTCTGATGAAGGTAAAGTGGTTCGCTTTAACGAGAAGTTGCGCGATAGCGAAACTGGTGAAGTGAAAATTGATCCGGAAACAGGTGAAGAAATGCACGCACTTCGCGCGATGGGACGAACAGCAACAGGTGTTCGTGGTATCAAGCTCGAAGGTGATCAAAAAGTCGTATCACTTATCGTACCTAAAAATGACGGGCCAGTATTGACTGTCACTGAAAATGGTTACGGTAAGCGCACTGCGTTGGAAGAGTATCCAGCTAAGAGCCGTGCAACTAAGGGTGTTGTTTCAATCAAAGTGAGCGAGCGCAACGGCAAAGTTGTTGGCGCTGTTCAAGTTGAGGAAAATGACGAGATCATGATGATTACTGACAACGGAACGCTGGTGCGTACCCGTGTCAACGAAGTGAGCGTGATTGGTCGTAATACCCAAGGTGTGCGCTTGATTCGTACCGCCGATGACGAGCACGTAGTTGCTTTACAGCGCATCGACGAAATTGAAGAAGTAGCTACTGCTGATGTTGACGGCGAAACCATTAGCGAAGTAACGGGTGAGACTGTTGCTAGTGATGCAACTGATGCTCAAGCTGAACAATCAGGTGATACTGCCACCGAAGATTAAGACGATAGTGTCTTATCAGCATAAAAATGGGCGGTTTATCCGCCTATTTTTTTATGTACAGGAAGTACGGTATAGCGCGGTGTCATGGATGACAAAGAGCGCATATGTACAGGAAGTACGGTCAGGTTTATTGTTCCGTACAAAACCTAAGTACGGGCATCCTTGCCCGCAATAACGCGGTGTCATGGAGGACAAGGAGCGTAGTTTTAAGTTCAGTAGCGTGGGTCAGATGTTCATACCCACGAGCAGCCAAAGCTATTGTCGTGGATAACGAGTTACCCACACGGCAAAAATTTATAATGTATTTAGTCTTTTATTAGTTAGTTTTAATTTTAGAGGTGAAACAAAAAGTTATGTCAGGGGTTTATAATTTTTGCGCAGGTCCTGCAATGTTGCCGGTAGAGGTCATGAAAAAAGCCCAGCAAGAGTTTGTCGATTGGCAGTCCCACGGCTGCTCAGTGATGGAACTGAGCCATCGCAGTAAAGACTATATTGCCGTCGCTGAACAAGCAGAAGCGGATTTACGCTCCTTGCTCGATATTCCTGACAACTACAAAGTATTGTTTTGCCATGGTGGTGGTCGCGGCCAGTTTTCAGCGGTGCCATTAAATTTATTGTCTGTTGGTGGCAAAGCCGATTATGTTGTCACTGGTTCGTGGTCAAAGGCCGCGGCAAAGGAGGCGGCGGAATATGGTGACATCAATGTTGTTGATGCCATTGCTGAGCAAAACGGTTCAAAGTCTGTCATCGCGAGCAGCGAGTGGTCGTTATCTGCAGGTGCTGATTATGTCCACTACTGCCCAAATGAAACTGTTGATGGCATTGAAATGTTTGATGTTCCCAACACTGGCGACATTCCATTGGTGGCGGATATGTCATCAACCATTTTGTCTCATCAAATTGATGTTGCTAAGTTTGGTGTTATCTACGCAGGCGCGCAAAAAAATATTGGCCCGTCGGGGTTAACTTTAGTGATTGTTCGCGATGACTTACTCGGTAAAGCTCGCCAAGGCACGCCTTCAATTATGAATTACCAAACGTTGGCCAATAGCGACTCTATGTACAACACACCACCAACTTATGCTTGGTATTTAGCTGGTTTAGTTTTTCAATGGTTAAAGCAACTTGGTGGCGTACCGGCGATAGAGCAGGTTAATAGAGACAAGGCGGCGCTACTTTATCAATTTATCGATAACAGCGATTTTTACCTAAATACTATCAGCCCCGAAAATCGCAGCAGAATGAACGTGCCTTTTTGGCTGAGCAACGAGGCGTTAAATAGTGACTTTTTAGAGCAGGCTGAACAACAAGGGTTGTTGGCGCTAAAAGGGCATCGCAGCGTTGGTGGTATGCGAGCTAGCATATACAACGCAATGCCAATTGAAGGTGTACAAGCCTTAGTAGATTTTATGAAAAAGTTTGAACAAGAGAATAAATAAATGGAGCAACTTACGCTAAATCCGATTGATAAAATTGTCGGTGAAGTTTTTTTACCAGGCTCTAAAAGCTTATCAAATCGCGCTTTGCTGATCGCAGCCTTGGCAAAAGGCACAACCAAAATTACTAATTTGTTGGTCAGCGATGACATCAAGCACATGTTAAATGCATTAACTGCGTTAGGAATTGAGTATCAACTTAGCGAGTGTGGTACCGAGTGCACAGTTGTTGGCAACAATGGCTTTTTTAGTACTGACAAGTTGCTAGAGCTTTATTTGGGTAATGCGGGTACAGCAATGCGTCCACTGTGCGCAGCACTTGCTGCAAGTAAAGGGGAGTTTATTCTCACGGGTGAACCGCGCATGAAAGAACGCCCGATTGGCCATTTGGTTGATGCCTTGGCCCAGCTTGGTTGCGATATTGAATATTTGGAAAATAACGATTATCCACCTGTTAAAATCAATGGCCGCCCACTTTCTGGTGACAAAGTGACTATTGATGGTTCGATTTCAAGTCAGTTTTTAACTGCTATCTTGATGATAACGCCACTGTTAGCGACAGATACTGAAATTGTTATTGAAGGCGACCTAGTATCGAAACCTTATATCGATATTACGCTTGATATAATGAGTCGTTTTGGTGTTTTTGTGACTAACAACAACTATCAATCGTTTAGCGTCAAAGGGCAGCAAACATACCAAGCCCTTGAGCGTTATATGGTTGAAGGTGACGCGTCGTCGGCATCTTACTTTTTAGCTGCTGGTGCAATCAAAGGCGGCCAAGTGACAGTTCACGGCGTTGGTAAACTCAGTGTTCAAGGCGATAAACACTTTGCTGATGTCTTAGAGCAAATGGGTGCAGAAGTTACCTGGCAAGATGAATCCATTACCGTTGTCGGTAAGCCATTATCAGCTGTTGACATGGATATGAACCACATCCCAGACGCGGCCATGACCATTGCGACAGCGGCACTTTTTGCTAAAGGAACAACGTCGATTCGCAATATTTACAATTGGCGCGTCAAAGAAACTGATCGTTTATCGGCAATGGCAACTGAGCTGAGAAAAGTAGGTGCGGTTGTTGACGAAGGTGAGGATTATATTTCGGTAACACCGCCTGAAACACTTGTGCACGCAGAGATTGACACCTATAACGATCATCGAATTGCCATGTGTTTTTCATTAGTCGCATTAAGTGATACACCGGTTACGATTAACGACCCTAAGTGTACTGCGAAAACATTCCCAGATTATTTTGATAAATTGGCGCAAGTGTCTTTGTAAGTCAGAACCATTTGCTAAGTAACTGTTGCTAAATAACCACCGGCGAGCACCGACTGTGCTCGCCATTGAACTTACACCAAAAAATCGACTCTACTACTAGCATTCAGTCTAGTATTATCAAAGTTGTCCAATTAGTCAGTAATTTTATTTTCAGACATCGGGTCTATGCTAGACCGATATAACATTTGCGCCAACGCAATAAACTGACAAATTTGTCGGGCAATAATGTTACAAAATAATTTTTTACGCGATTTTATCGATATATTCCCGTATAATCGCGGCGATTTTTACCTTTGGAGAAAAAATGTATGCAGGATAGCGTTCCAATTATCACCATTGATGGTCCGAGTGGAGCTGGTAAGGGAACAGCAGCGCGATTAGTTGCGGAGCGTTTAGGTTGGCACTTATTAGATAGTGGTGCAATTTATCGAGTGCTGGCGTTAGCGACTCAGCATCACCACATTAGTTTAGATGAAGAAGAGCCAATAGTGCCGATAGCCGCGCACTTAGATGTCCAGTTTGAAATCGACAACCAAAGTGAAAGCAAAATCGTTTTAGAAGGTGAAGATGTCACCAATGCGATTCGCACTGAGGAAGTTGGCGCGTTGGCGTCAAAGGTTGCTGCTTTCCCGCGTGTTAGAGAAGCATTATTGCGTCGTCAGCGCGCATTTCGCGTTGAGCCAGGTTTAGTGGCTGACGGTCGAGATATGGGCACCGTGGTTTTTACTGATTCGCCCGTTAAAGTATTTTTAACTGCTAGCGCTGAAGAACGCGCTGAGCGCCGTTTTAATCAGTTGAAAGATAAAGGCTTTGATGTTAGTATCGGGCGCCTTTTGGAAGACATACGTCTACGTGACGAGCGTGATCGCAACCGTGAAGTTGCGCCGCTAGTACCAGCAGAAGGTGCGTTAGAGATTGATTCTACAGAACTTTCTATTGATCAAGTGGTAGAAAAAATCCTTGGTTTTGCCCAAGAACAGCTAGCGCAAGTAGAGGAAGCTTAAGCGTTTACGCATAGGCTTTTTAGTTATTTTTTTACTTTGGCCATGGATGTGCTTGAGTTTTATTCACAACCCCATGAGACAGGTAGTCGATTGGATACTAAACATTGAGTTCATAACCCATTATGACTGAAAATTTTGCACAACTTTTCGAAGAAAGTTTAAAAGAAATCGAAACACGCCCTGGTTCAATTATTAAGGGTACTGTTGTTAAAATCGAAAAAGACAACGTTATTGTTGACGCTGGTCTTAAATCAGAGTCTGTTATTTCAATTGACCAATTCAAAAACTCTGCTGGTGAAGTAGAAATCGAAGTTGGTTCTGAAGTTGACGTAGCACTAGACGCAACAGATGACGGTTTCGGTGAAACTGTACTTTCTCGTGAGAAAGCAAAACGTCACGAAGCTTGGCAAGTACTTGAAAAAGCATACGAAGAAAAAGAAACTGTTATCGGTGTTATCAACGGTAAAGTTAAAGGCGGCTTCACTGTTGAAGTTAGCAACATTCGTGCGTTCTTACCAGGTTCATTAGTTGACGTACGTCCAGTACGTGATACTGCACACCTTGAAGGTAAAGATTTAGAATTCAAAGTTATTAAGCTTGATCAAAAGCGTAATAACGTTGTTGTTTCTCGTCGTGCTGTTATCGAATCAGAAAGCAGTGTAGAACGTGATGCACTTCTTGAGTCTCTACAAGAAGGCCAAGAAGTTAAAGGTATCGTTAAGAACCTTACAGACTACGGTGCGTTCGTTGATTTAGGCGGCATCGATGGTCTACTTCACATCACTGACATGGCTTGGAAGCGCGTTAAGCACCCAAGTGAAATCGTTAACGTTGGTGATGAAATCCAAGTTAAAGTCCTTAAGTTCGACCGTGAGCGTACTCGTGTATCTCTAGGTATGAAGCAGTTAGGCGAAGATCCATGGGTAGCAATTGCTAACCGTTACCCAGAAGGTTCTAAACTTTCTGGTCGCGTAACTAACTTAACTGACTACGGTTGTTTCGTTGAAATCCAAGAAGGCGTTGAAGGTCTTGTTCACGTTTCTGAAATGGATTGGACTAACAAAAACATCCACCCATCTAAAGTTGTTGACTTAGGCGACAATGTTGAAGTGATGGTATTAGAAATTGACGAAGAGCGTCGTCGTATTTCTCTTGGCCTTAAGCAATGTATCCCGAACCCATGGGAAGAGTTTGCTAAGAACTTCAACAAAGGTGACAAAGTTAGCGGTAAGATCAAGTCAATCACTGACTTCGGTATCTTCATCGGTCTTGACGGTGGCATCGACGGTCTTGTTCACTTATCTGACATTTCTTGGAACGGCGGTGATGAAGCTGTTCGTGAATACAAGAAAGGTGACGAAATCACAGCTATCGTATTACAAGTTGACCCAGAGCGTGAGCGCATTTCATTAGGCGTTAAGCAAACTGAAGACGATCCGTTCAACATGTACCTAGCTGACAACAAGAAAGGTGCTATCGTAACTGGTAATGTTGTTGAAGTTGACGCTAAAGGTGCTAAGATTGAATTAGCAGAAGGCGTTGAAGGTTACTTACGCGTTGCTGATATTTCACGCGACCGTGTTGAAGATGCTTCTACTGAGCTTTCAGTTGGTGACAGCGTTGAAGCTAAGTTTGTTGGTGTAGATCGCAAGAACCGCACTATCAGCTTATCAATCAAAGCGAAAGACCAAGCTGACGAGCGTCAAGCGATGGAAAACTTAAACCAAGCTGACGACGCTGGTTTCTCTAACGCGATGGCTGAAGCGTTCAAAAACGCTAAAAACTAATCAAGAACTGAGAAAAAATTGGATGGAGGGTACAACTTAGGTTGTTACTCTCCCTTATGTTAACTCTGTTGGCGCGAGCTAAGTGAACACTGGGAGGTCTAATGACCAAGTCAGAACTCATTGAACGGATGTTTGATAAATTTAATCACTTATCAGCAAAGGATGTTGAAAACTCGATTAAAGAGATTCTTGAAATGATGGCGCAAACCTTGTCAAAAGGTGACCGTATTGAAATCAGAGGATTTGGTAGTTTTTCATTACATTACCGTGCACCGCGCACTGGTCGTAACCCAAAAACGGGTGAATCTGTAGAACTTACTGGTAAGTACGTTCCGCATTTCAAACCAGGCAAAGAGTTACGTGAGCGCGTTAATGCCTCAATCTCTTGATTGAATAATTGATATTAAAACGGCATGCTAGTTAGCATGCCGTTTTTTTATGTAAAATGGTTCGATTTTGATTGTTCAAGCTTCCTTTAACTACTAAGGCAATGAAAATCTTCTTACATCGGACGTAAGCAAATAACTAAGTAGCTAAGTTTTTATTGTTATAGATTTTATTATGCGTTTTTATTTAACTTTGTTGTTGATGTTAATATTGTTTTTAATCGCCTTTATTTTTGGCAGTCAAAACAATGAATTAATTACCCTGAACTATATGATAGCCAAAACCGAGTTGACCATTGCGCAAGCGGTCACGCTTTTTACAACTATTGGTATTGGTATTGGTGTTGCACTATCGATGTTGTGGTCTGTTAGTCGACGGATAAAACAGCGCACTAAAAAGGTCGCTAGTTAATGCTTGAGTTACTGTTTTTATTATTGCCCGTTGCCATGGCTTATGGTTGGTTTATGGGGCGTAATAGTATTAAGCAAAACGATCAAACCGTTAAAGAAGACCTGTCAAAAAAATACTCAACCGGTATTAACTACCTGCTTTCTAATCAGAAAGACAAAGCAATTGATTACCTAATTGATACCCTATCTGTTGAAGACGAAACGGTTGAAGCACATTTTGCCATGGCAAATCTGTTTAGACGCCGTGGCGAGTTAGATCGCGCGCTAAAAGTTCATGAGCACTTAGTCAGACACCAAGAGTTGCCAACGAAAGCAAAACAGCGTGCGGCGTTTGAGTTGGGTAAAGACTTTTTAAGTGCGGGCCTCTTTGATCGCGCCGAAAAAATTTTTATTCGCCTACTTAAAAACAAGTATTATCGGATTAAGTGTTTAACATACTTGCTTCAAATGTATCAGTCGACGAAAGACTGGCAGCAGGGCGTGCGCTTAACCAAAACAATTCGCAAAACCGGGGATAAAAAATTACTGCACGCACTGGCAAATTTTTACTGCGAGTTGGCCACCGACGCATTAGCAGCGGACAAGTTTATCGATGTTATTGAGCTGTTAGAGCAGGCATTGGAGTACGATGCCAATTCATGTCGCGCTAATTGGCTATTGGCACAAGTTTACGAGAAACATCAACAATACGGTGAGGCGCAAAAGTGCTATATCGCTATTTATCATCAAGATAAAGAGTTTTTCCCCGATGTCATTGATAATATGCAAGCTTGCTATCTCAAACTTGACGAAGAAAGTGAGTACTTTCAGTTTATTAAGCAAGCTTATGAAGAAACGGGAGCAACAAGTGTACTGATTAAATACTTGTCCCATGTTGAAAAGCGACACGGCGTTGGTAGAGCTCGGGAGTATTTGTTGTCTGCGCTGAAAAGACGACCAACTATTCGGGGCTTTAGGCATTTTGTTAAAATACAAATGAACGACGCTGAACTGGCAAATGCCAATGAAGGGTTAGATGTAATCAAAGGCTTAGTCAGCGAGTATTTAAAAGTTAAGCCGCGTTATAGCTGTCGAACTTGTGGTTTTAATTCGAGTGTCCATTACTGGTCTTGTCCGTCTTGTCATGACTGGGAGCAGCTCAAACCAGTTCGCGGTTTAGAAGGTGAATAATGGATCGCCTTGTTTCTATTGATAAAAAGGTGTGAGCACACTTTCGTGTTTACCTAATTAATTTTAGTGAGTGCCAGGTCACTCGTGTTGTAAATAAGTGAGAAAGAGAATAGTTATGCGTGATGCAAAAGTTGTTGTTGCATTAGATTTTAATAATCAGCAAGACGCCTTGTCGTTTGTCGATAAAGTATCGCCGAGCGACTGTCGCTTAAAAGTGGGTAAAGAAATGTTCACCCATTTTGGTCCTGAGTTTGTAAAAGCGTTAACGGACAAAGGTTTTGATGTATTTCTCGACTTGAAATTTCACGATATCCCAAATACTGTTGCAAAAGCGGTAACAGCAGCAGCTGAACTTGGTGTTTGGATGGTGAATGTGCACGCCAGTGGCGGCAGTGAAATGATGAAAAAGGCGAAAGAAGCATTAGTGCCTTATGGTGATAAAGCGCCATTGTTAATTGCCGTTACCGTGTTAACCAGTATGTCTGAGCAGGATTTACAGGGTATTGGTATTGATTTATCACCGAAAGAACACGTTTTAAATTTAGCTGCACTGACCAAAAGTGCTGACTTAGACGGCGTAGTTTGTTCAGCCCAAGAGGCAGAAATGTTGAAAGCAGAACTAGGGCAGTCGTTTCAGCTTGTGACGCCGGGTATTCGCCCAGCCGGCAGCAATAGCGATGATCAAAAACGCATTATGACACCTGAGCAAGCCGTTAGTATCGGTGTTGATTACTTGGTCATTGGTCGACCAATAACTCAAGCGGATGATCCGGCAAAAGTATTACGTGAAATAAATCAATCGCTTGCTAGCGTTTAACGGTTATCTTTTCATTACGTTATCAGTTTTTCAGTAAGGTAAATTTAGTTCACTATTTGACAAGCGCATAAATCACCTCTACACCTAAGGATGAGTATCAAAAAGATACTTATCTTTGGATGTAGATGAAATAAGGATGATTTATGAAACATATCAAAACTGATAAACCCACCACCATTTTATTGTTCTCTGCTTTATTTGCTGCACTTATTACAGTGTCTAGTAATAGCTTTGCAGATACTGTTAACGAACCTCTACTCGCTGATGGTGCTGATGCGGTTGCTAAACAAGCTCTAGTTAATATTAATACTGCAGACATCGAGAGTTTAACTAAGCTCAAAGGTATCGGTGAAAAGAAAGCTCAAGCGATAATTGATTATCGTCAAGAGTATGGGCAGTTTGAAACCGTTGAACAACTACTGAACGTTAAAGGTGTTGGTATAAAAATTATAGAAGTTAATAAAGCGGCATTAAGAATTTAATTGGCTTGCTTTGCGGTTAACTTGGATAAAAAAAGAGCGGCTATTGCCGCTCTTTTTGGTTTTGCTACTAACTTTATATTAGTTTAAACAGCTTTTGTCGCTTCTGAGCTACTTTTGCTTTGAACGTCAGCAACAATTGCCGCTCGACCTGAGGCTTGATAAGCGATACGGTCAGCATTGGCAAGAAAATCCGTTGGAATTTCGCCCAAGTGATTAGTTGTTTCAGGCTTGGCCATCGGTGAGGTTGCTCGAGCGCTATAACTTGGTTTAGCGAATACCGCTACTTGCTCACTTGACTGTTCACTGTCCTGCTCGGTGGCTGTTACCGGCTCAGACACTTCTGGTGCTGCAAGTTCAGTTGTTTCAAGACTTTCGACATTAGACTGTGGCTCAGTTGTTTGTTCAACTTCTGCAACCACGTCAGTAGTCTCTGCCTGCTCCGAAGTACTTTCATTATCTTGAGCCTGTTCCTGCTCAGTAAACTCAAACGTTTGTTGGTTTTCATCAACATCGTTTTGTTGCACCGAGTCTGCAACAGTGCTTTGCTCAACAACCTCTGTGGTATCAGCAGCAGCTACTGTTGCTGTTTCTTCTAGAGGCAAGTTTTGCTGCTCTTCACGGGTTTCATTAATTGATTCAGCATCAGTTGTGTCTAGCGCGTTTAACTCTTGTTTAAGCGCCTGCTCTGCAAGTGCTTTCGCTTCTTGATTGAGTGCATCACTGTCTTGGCTAACCGTTTCAACAGTTGACTCAGGTGCTTTCACTGCACTTG
This sequence comes from Endozoicomonas sp. G2_1, assembly GCF_017744155.1. Taxonomy (GTDB): domain Bacteria; phylum Pseudomonadota; class Gammaproteobacteria; order Enterobacterales; family Alteromonadaceae; genus JAGHQT01. The sequence goes on from NZ_JAGHQT010000007.1 coordinate 78,778, forward strand.
TTTCTTCTGGACTTGCTTCCGGATAGCGTGCCTCAATTGGATCCTCAGTAGCAGGCTGTTCTTGCACTACTTGATTCTCTTCGGTGCTAGCATCTGCATTGTTGTGTTGCTTACGACGCTTTTGACCGTGAGAGCGCAAGTGGCGCGGTGAACGACGATTGCGCGAGCGCTCTTCTTTACCATTTTCACTCTTGTCTGGACGAGGTTGATTGTTTGCACTGTTTTGTGCTTGTTCAACAGATTCCTCAACTTGAGCTTGCTGCGAGGTATTGTTAGCTTTAGCTTTTTTGGCCTCAGTATTTTTACGCTCGCTGTTTTTATGTTCGTTAGCTACAGGCTTACGCGCTGTTTCTGTTGCTACTGACTGGTCAGTTTGTGTAACAGCACTGTCTTGCTCGGCAACACGCACTTTTTTGCGATTGTTGCGACGCTGACGACGTTCAGCAACTTTTTCTTCTTTTGGTTGCTGTTGATTGCGCTCTTTATCGGTTTTGTTGCGATTAGGCTTTTTAGTTTTATTGGCCTGATTTCTATTCGCTTGATTACCGCGATTTTCTCTTTCTTCAACTTTGTTCTCATCACCTTTTGGGCGTTGATTACGGCGTTGGTTTTGACGTGGTTTACGCGGCTTGCGTCTGTTGTCATTACGGGCGCGTTTTGGTTTTTCTGGTACTTGTTCGACTTCTGGCTCGTTGTTGAATAAGCCACTGAACCAAGCACCAATTTTAGCCATTAAGCCTTTTTCTTTGCTTTGCTCTTTGACAGGCTCTGCTTTTGGTTCAACTTTTGGCGCGCGTTTAGGCGCTGTCATACCTTGTAATGCCGGCTCGTCGCGTTTTACTGCTTCTGCGTTAAACTTAGGCATTACAGCTTCTTCAACTTTCGCTTCTTGAATCGGCATTTCATAGCTAGCTTCGGCCACGGTTTCGTCGCGGCGAACGCGAACAACTTCGTACTGCGGCGAATCCATGTGCGGGTTAGGGATAATCAGTACGTGCACTTTGTGGTGTTTTTCAATGTGCATGACCGAGCGACGTTTCTCGTTCAACAAGTAAGTTGCCACTGGTACAGGCACTTGTGCTTGAACCTGCGTGGTATTGTCTTTTATCGCTTCTTCTTCCATCAGGCGAAGTACTGACAAGGCCAACGATTCAATACCGCGAACATGACCAGTACCGTTACAACGAGGGCAAACGTTTTGGCTGGTTTCACCGATAGATGGGCGCAAGCGCTGGCGAGACATTTCCAATAGGCCAAAGCGAGAAATTTTGCCTAACTGGATGCGCGCGCGATCTTGGCGAACGGCATCACGCATGCGATTTTCTACTTCGCGCTGATGACGTACAGGTGTCATATCGATAAAGTCGATAACCACTAAGCCGCCTAAATCGCGTAAACGCAATTGGCGAGCAATTTCATCAGCTGCTTCTAAGTTGGTGTTAAACGCGGTTTCTTCAATATCACCGCCTTTGGTTGCTCGGGCTGAGTTGATATCGATTGAGGTCATTGCTTCAGTTGGATCAATGACAATTGAACCACCTGACGGTAAACGCACTTCACGTTGGAACGCCGATTCTATTTGGGTTTCAATTTGATAGTGAGTAAACAGCGGTACGTCGTTGTTGTACAGTTTTACTTTGCTGAGAAAGTCTGGACGGACAAGCTCGATGTGTTGTTTAACATTTTCGTAAATTTTAGGGCGATCAATAACCACTTCACCAATATCACGGCGCAAGTAGTCGCGAATGGCACGTAAAATAACGTTGCTTTCTTGGTGAATTAAAAATGGTGCAGGGCGCGCTGCTGCGGCTTCTGAAATCGCTTGCCAGTGGTGCAGTAATACACTTAAGTCCCATTCTAATTCTTCGTAAGCTTTGCCAACACCTGCAGTGCGAACAATTAAGCCCATGCCTTTTGGCAAGTTGAGCTTGCTCAACGAGTTTTTCAAGTCAGTGCGTTCGTCACCTTCAATGCGGCGAGAAATGCCACCTGCGCGCGGATTGTTAGGCATTAACACTAAGTAACTGCCAGCTAAACTGATAAATGTTGTTAACGCAGCGCCTTTTTGGCCGCGCTCTTCTTTATCAATTTGGACAATAACTTCTTGTCCTTCGGTGAGTACATCTTTGATATTTGGACGGCCTTGGAAGGTGTAACCGTCAGGAAAGTAATCGCGAGCGATTTCTTTCATTGGTAGGAAGCCATGGCGTTCTGCGCCATAGTCAACAAAAGCAGCTTCAAGAGAAGGTTCTATGCGGGTAATTTTACCCTTGTAGATGTTTGCTTTCTTTTGTTCATGACCTGGACTTTCAATATCTAAATCGTAAAGTCGTTGGCCATCAACCAGTGCTACGCGCAATTCTTCCGACTGCGTAGCATTAATTAACATACGTTTCATAATGTTGTGACTCTTATTTTTAGCCACAGCACATCATTTGCTTAGTACACAAAGCATTCTGTCGTTAACTAAACAGCGGTTTGTCAGCCTCACGGGTGTCAATCTTACTAAGCCATATTACTTAGTAAGCTGTTCAAAAATTTCAATTTTTCAAAGTGTTAACCAGCTCATTGCTGATTAAGCTAAATACTTTCTATAACTTTATGTGCTCAGCTATGGTGCTGTGCCTAGAGTGTTAATAATTCACCTTAAATAAGTTGCTAAGCGTATTTTATTGTTAGTGGCTTAACGGTTTTTGAGGCGAACTATTTCACTTTTCAATTAATAATTGCTCTTTTCACTGGATAGACTGTTTATGTTTAGAGTTTGACAAATTACACGCGTCAATCGTTAACAATAGGCCATAGTCAAAGATTAATGTGTCTTCAATACACTAAGTGTTTATCGGTGCTTATCGCTGATATTTGTGTTATTGCGCACATTAAGCTGGCCGCAGTCGACCTCTTACTATTTTACAGAGCTCGAGAACTACTATTTTAAACTGTATTAACATACTTTTAACATAAGCTAATACTTGCTCTAATATAGCGCTTTTATTATCTCATTGATAGCTTAGATAAGGCAATGAAATACTGCTTTTATTTTCTAAAAACATGTTAAACTGCGCGCCATGAAAGATACTGATAAACCTCAAGTTCGTTTTTTCACCGTTGATGGTGATGACGCCGGCCAACGCATCGATAATTTTTTGCTTAAAACCTTAAAAGGTGTCCCTAAAAGCATGATTTACCGCCTGTTGCGCAAAGGCGAGATTCGCGTCAATAAAAAGCGAACTAAACCAGATTATAAATTAGCCGCCGATGATACTATCCGCGTTGCGCCTATTCGCGTTTCTGAGCAAAAAACGCCGGTTTCAACACAACTAAATTCGGTTGCTAGCTTAGAGCAAAAAATACTGTTTGAAGACGAATTGTTTATTGTTCTCAACAAGCCATCGGGAATGGCCGTGCACGGCGGTAGTGGTGTTAACTTTGGTGTGATTGAAGCGCTAAGAGCACTGAGACCCGACACCAAAATGCTTGAGTTAGTCCATCGGTTAGACCGAGATACATCCGGTTGCTTAGTGATTGCCAAACGCCGATCGGGTTTGCGTTTTTTACACGAGCAATTGCGCAATAAAAAAGTCCAGAAATTTTATCATGCCTTAGTGAAAGGGCGTTGGTCTCCTAAACTGACTCGGGCCACCGAAGGTTTGAAGAAGAACGATCTTAAATCGGGTGAGCGAGTTGTGGTCGTCGACAATGTTAACGGCAAAGAGTCAGAAACGCGCTTTAAGGTGTTACAGCACTATCAAGGCGCTACTTTAGTGAGAGCGTTTCCGGTGACTGGCCGTACTCACCAAATTAGGGTGCATTGCCAAACTAAAGGGCATCCCATTGCTTGCGATCCTAAATATGGTCACCCTGAATTTGATCAAGAAATGAAAAGTGTAGGACTTCAACGTTTGTTTTTGCATGCCGCCAGTATCGAATTTATGCACCCAAGATTAGAAAAGCGCATTAAAGTTGAAGCGCCGCTTGACGACAATTTGTCAAAGGCGTTGGCACAACTGACTAAAGCTAAGGATTAACAGGAGAAGGCGACAGTGAAAGGTTATCAAGTTTATATTTTTGACTGGGACGGCACTTTAATGGACTCGGTGGCGCGTATTGTTTCGTCAATTCAAGCCTGCGCCAAATTAGCGAAGTTACCAGTACCTGACTTTGACACCGCCAAAAGCATTATTGGCTTGAGCTTGCCTGAAGCATTCGCTCAACTATTTCCTGATCACATTAGCCAAGGACAAGCCCATATCGATGGCAAACCTTTGTCTGAGTTACTGACCACTGAGTACAAACAACAGTTTCGCGAACTCAATCAAACACCGTGTTTAATGTTTGATCATGCAGAAACCCTGTTACAAACCTTAAAAGCCCAGGATAAGGTGTTAGCGGTGGCAACTGGTAAGTCTCGTCGTGGCTTGGAATTGATGTGGCAAACCAGTGGCACTGAACAATACTTTACCGCTGCGAGATGTTCTGACGAAGCCGAGTCTAAGCCTTCTCCTGATATGCTTAATCAGTTACTTGCCGAATTAGAAGTTGAACCTGAACAGGTGGTGATGATTGGTGATTCGTGTTTCGATATGGAGATGGCGCAACGGGCAGGGGTTGATCGGGTTGCAGTGACTTACGGTGTTGAAAATGCCGAACGTCTCAGCCAATACCAGCCTAAATACACCTTTGATTCAGTCGCTGAGATGTTAGCGAGTATTCAAGACTAATACAGATAGGTGGTTGGTGGTTTAATCAGATCAAAATGCGCTTGCGGTAACGAAAGCGCATTTTTTGTTTCACGCATTTAATATTGTGCTACAAGCACTGAGCTTAAATAACCTTGTGATTATTTATTGGCATCAGTGAGTACATTTATGCCTTTGTTGTTGAACATTTTTAACAGCTGAATCAGCGGTAAACCAATTAAGCTATTTGGATCGTCACCAACTAATTTTTCAAACAAACTGATGCCCAACCCCTCGCTTTTAAAGCTGCCAGCGCAGTTTAGCGGTTGTTCTGCTTTTACATAAGCGCATATTTCTGCATTCGTTAAATGACGAAAGTGCACTTCAAAGGGTTCGATAGTCACTTGGTAGTTATCTTCTTGGCTATCGTACAGACATAAACTGGTATAAAAGGTCACTTTGTTTCCGCTAAAACGGGTGAGCTGCTTTATGGCATTTTCTTCAGTGTGAGGTTTACCTAAAATATCATCTTGATGAACAGCAATTTGATCAGAGCCAATCACTAAGGCATTGCTTGCTTTACTGTCGTCTTTTACTGCAATGGCTTTTGCTTTGGCGATTGCTAAGCGCTCTACTAAAGCCAATGGCGTTTCATCTGGTAAAGGTGTTTCGTCAACGTCAGGTTTAGCGCAATCAAAGGAAATATTGAGTTTTTCTAATAGCTGTTTTCGATAAACAGAGGTAGAGGCTAATATCAGCTTTTGCATGGTTTTTACTCAATTTGATAGTAAGAATGTCAGGTTAACGATAATATTGGGCTAAAGTAGCGTTTTTTAAACGAAATAGGGCAATTTTCTTTTGACAGCGGGCAGCAGTGGCATTATCATGCGCGCCTTATGCAGAATCTTAAACTTCCAGTAACAATAGATCCGTATAAAAGTGCTCAACGTCGTTTAGAGTGCGACGGTTATTTTGGCACTTCGGAAATGGATAGATTGCTGTCAGCATGTCAAAGCTGCTGTCAGCAAGTTAATGTCAGTGTCAACTTTGAAGTTGATGAACTTGGCTTGGTGGTCATCTCCGGTCAAGGCTCAGCATCAGTAGTACTGACGTGTCAGCGCTGTACTGAAGATTTGGCCATGGACCTCGAGATCGATTTTTCGTTTAGTCCGGTTAAAAATGCAGAAGCAGCTGACAATTTGCCGTCTTATTATGACGCAATTGAATTAGATGAAAATGGTGAAGTGAATTTGCGCGCTTTAGTGGAAGACGAGTTACTACTCGCGATTCCACTAATCCCGAAGCACGACTTGAAAGACTGTGCAGCTCCTGCTGACAGTGTTTGGGGCGAGTTGCCGGAAGAGCAGGATAAGCCGAATCCATTTGATGTATTGAAACAACTTAAGTAATTAATTGATTTTAGGAGTTAGGCAATGGCTGTTCAAAAGAGCAAAAAGTCTCGTTCAAGACGTGGCATGCGCCGTTCACATGACGCATTAACCGCTGAAAATTTATCAGTAGATTCAGTATCTGGCGAAACACACCGTCGTCACCACGTTACTGCTGATGGTTTTTACAAAGGTGTTAAAGTAATCGCTAAATAAGCGAATTTGCTTTGAACAATCTAACCATAGCGTTAGATGTTATGGGGGGCGATCAAGGCCCCCTAGTAACTATTTCAGCCGCAACTAAGGCCATTGCAAATGTGCCTGAACTTTATCTCATCTTATGCGGCGATCAAAATACCATTGAGCAAATCCTTGCTCGACTCAAAATAAATCCAGATCATCTAGCCCGAATTAGTGTTGAACACACCAGTCAAGTCGTTGCTATGGACGAAAAACCCGTCGTTGCAATGCGCACTAAAAAAGACTCTTCAATGCGTCGTGCTATTGATTTAGTCCACGACAATAAAGCACAAGCCTGTGTTAGTGCCGGCAATACCGGCGCTTTGTTTGCAACTGCCCATTGCGTGCTGAAAACCTTGCCCGGAGTCGAACGACCAGCATTAATTAGTGCACTGCCAACCCACAACGACGACAAAAATGTTTTCATGCTCGATTTGGGTGCTAATGTTTTTTGTAACTCTGAAGTCTTGTATCAATTTGGTGTCATGGGCTCAGTGATGGCGGAGCAGGTTGATGGTATCCAAAGGCCGAAAGTAGCACTGCTCAACATGGGCGAAGAAGAGATCAAGGGCAGTGATCCCATTAAACAGGCTGCAAACTATCTAAGTAGTAACCCAGACGTCAATTATATCGGCTTTATTGAAGGCAGTGATATTTTCAGCAACAAAGCCGATGTCATTGTTTGTGATGGTTTTGTCGGTAATGTCGCCTTAAAAACTTGCGAGGGTGTTGCCCGTCTGGTTTACGATAAGTTTATGGCAGCGTTGGCAAAACACGTTTTTGTGCGAATAATCGGCAAAATGTTGACCCGACCGTTAAAAAAACTGTTGAAATCAATGAACCCCGACCAGTATAACGGGGCAAGTTTGATAGGATTGCGTGGAATTGTTGTCAAGAGTCACGGCAATGCTGGTGACGATGCATTTTATGCAGCAATTCTCGAAGCTATCAAAGAAGTCGAAAGACAAGTTCCTGACAAAATTAAAACCAAGTTGGAACTGGGTTTACAACAGAGGCTATAAAACAACGCTATGTATTCACGAATTATTGGTACGGGAAGTTATTTTCCTGACCAGGTAAGGACTAATGCCGATCTTGAAAAGATCGTTGATACCACAGATGAATGGATTACCGAACGCACAGGTATCAAAGAAAGGCGTATCGCCAACGAAGAAGAAACAGTAGCCTTTATGGGCGCTCGTGCCGCTGAAAAAGCGCTTGAGATGGCTGGCATTCAAGCCTCTGAACTCGATATGATTATTGTTGGTACGACGAGCTCAGCAGCGTCGTTGCCAAGTGCCGCTTGTTATGTGCAACAATACCTTGATACGCCCAATATTCCCGCCTTTGACGTAGCTGCCGCGTGTTCTGGTTTTATTTACAGCCTCAGTGTGGCTGACCAGTACATTAAGTCTGGCATGGCAAAAAAGGTTTTAGTGATAGGCGCAGATGCCTTATCACATCTATGCGATCCAACTGACCGCACGACTTATATTTTGTTTGGTGATGCCGCAGGTGCTTGTATTATTGAAGCAAGCGAAGAACCAGGCATATTATCAACGCATCTTCACGCTGACGGTAACTACCAAGCGCTTTTGGGCTGTGATTTACCACGTCGTGGTGATCCGCTGTCGATCGACCGTTCATACTTATACATGTCTGGCCGCGAAGTATTTAAAGTAGCCGTCAGCAAGCTGAGCGAAATTGTTAAAACAACATTAACCCATAACAATTTAGAGAAATCTGACATTGACTGGTTAGTGCCACATCAAGCGAATTTGCGCATTATTTCAGCAACAGCGAAAAAGTTATCACTGCCAATGGAACGCGTTGTCGTTACCGTTGACAAACACGCTAATACCTCAGCAGCAACTATTCCAACTGCACTTGATATTGCTGTGCGAGACGGCCGAATTAAACGAGGACAAACACTGTTGTTAGAAGCTTTTGGTAGTGGTTTTACCTGGGGCTCTGCGGTTGTTGAGTTCTAATAAAAATAAAGAAATTAAGAGTTAAGAGATATGCAAAATAATCTAGCTGTTGTTTTCCCTGGTCAGGGTTCACAAGCCGTAGGTATGTTGGCTGACTTAGCTGACCACGCTATTGTCAAAGAAACATTTGAACAAGCTTCACAAGCGCTTGGTTATGACGTTTGGCAACTAATTAGCCAAGGTCCGGCAGAGCAGCTCAATCAAACAAATTACACTCAGCCGGCGTTATTAACGGCAAGCGTTGCCCTTTGGCGCGTGTTAAAAGATGAGCAAAACATCGCACCTAAAGCGGTAGCTGGTCATAGTTTGGGTGAATACTCAGCATTAGTTTGTGCAGGTGTGTTAACACTAACAGATGCCGTTAAACTAGTAGAAAAACGCGGTCAATTCATGCAAGCCTCTGTGCCAGAAGGTGTTGGTGCTATGGCGGCAGTTATTGGTTTAGCGGATCAAGAGATTATTGATGCCTGTCAACAGGCGGCTGACAACGAAGTGGTTTCTGCGGTTAACTTTAACTCGCCAGGTCAAGTGGTTATTGCGGGCCACAAAGCGGCAGTTGAACGCGCCGGAGCCTTGTGTAAAGAAGCCGGTGCTAAGCGCGTGCTACCATTGCCAGTAAGTGTTCCATCACACTGTGCGTTAATGCAAGATGCCGCCGACAAATTAGCAGCTGAATTCAACAACGTCACCTTTAATCAGCCAACTGTTGATGTTATCAACAACGTTGACGTTAAAGTTGAGAACTCAGTAGATGCGATTAAAGATGCGCTAGTTCGCCAGTTGTACAGCCCTGTGCGCTGGACTGAAACAGTAGAAGCATTAGCTGAACAAGGCGTAGATACCATGTTAGAAGTTGGCCCCGGCAAGGTATTACAAGGTTTAGTAAAAAGAATTAACAAAACAGTTAACTGTGTTGCTGTTAACGATCGTGCATCGTTGGCAAAAGCGGCCGAGTTATAAACATTAACTGATAAAACAAACAATTAGGATTTATCTATGTTTTCATTAACAGGTAAAGTTGCGTTAGTCACTGGTGCAAGTCGTGGTATTGGTAAAGCAATTGCACTTCAACTGCAACAGTTGGGCGCTACAGTTATTGGTACAGCAACGTCACAGTCTGGTGCAGACAACATTGACAGCTATTTAAATGAATCAGGCACTGGCAAAGGCCTTGTGCTTAATGTTACCGACTCGGCTTCAATTGAAGGTTTGTTTGCACAGATCAAAGCTGATTTCGGCGACGTTGATATTCTAGTTAACAATGCCGGTATCACTAAAGACAATGTCTTTATGCGTATGAAAGATGACGAGTGGCAATCAATTGTTGATACAAACTTGACCTCAATTTTTAAATTGAGCAAAACAGTGATTCGCGCCATGATGAAAAAGCGCAATGGCCGTATTATCAACATTGGTTCTGTCGTCGGTACTATGGGTAATGCTGGTCAAGCTAACTACGCGGCAGCAAAAGCGGGTGTGATTGGTTTTACTAAATCACTTGCGCGTGAAGTTGCATCACGCGGTATTACGGTTAACACAGTAGCGCCAGGCTTTATCGATACAGATATGACGCAAACGTTAACAGATGAGCAAAAAGAAGGTATTTTTGCCCAAGTACCAGCAAATCGTTTAGGTAAGCCGGAAGAAATTGCCAATGCAGTGGCCTTTCTAGCCTCGGATAGCGCAGGCTATATCACAGGTGAAACACTGCACGTAAACGGCGGCATGTACATGGTTTAATCGCTTGATTAAACCAGTAAAATTTGTATTAATATTAACCTGCTACAGGTTAGACCACGATAAAAAGAACAATTAGTTACTTGCATGGCAACCTGTTGGCGAATACACTACACGCAATTTAATAAATTGCATTTTCTATTAAAGGAAAAAAAATGAGCACTATCGAAGAACGCGTAAAAAAAATTACTGTTGAGCAATTAGGTGTAAGCGAAGACGAAGTTAAAAATGAAGCTTCATTCGTAGACGACTTAGGCGCTGATTCTTTAGACACAGTAGAATTAGTAATGGCGTTAGAAGAAGAATTTGATACTGAAATTCCTGATGAAGAAGCTGAGAAAATCACTACTGTTCAAGCAGCTATTGATTACGTTACAGCTAACCAGTAATAATTATTAAATAGGCGGTCTACTGAGGCCGCCTATTTGCTTTGTGCGAAAGTGGGTTTGTTGTTCATGGTTGTGGTAAATATTGCATTAGCGAATTTACTATTAAAGAGCCAATGATAAACCGCAGTAAACTGAGCCAAAGCCTGTAAAATCCTATCTTGAAAAATCTATCGGAGGCAACTCATCCCATGCGGCGTGTTGTAGTTACCGGTCTTGGTATGTTAAGCCCTTTGGGCAATACCCCAGAACAAACTTGGCAAAACTTATTACTTGGCAAAAGTGGCATTAGCAATATTGAACACTTTGATGTTAGCCAGTATCCAACTCGATTTGCCGGGTTAGTCAAAGACTTTGATGTTGAAGCCTATATGGCCAAAAAAGATGCCAAAAAAATGGATTTATTTATCCAGTATGGTATCGCAGCAGGTATTCAAGCCTTAAATGATGCAGGCTTGGAAATCAATGAACAAAACGCACCACGCGTTGGTGTTGCTATTGGTTCCGGCATTGGTGGTTTAGGTCTTATTGAAGAAAACCACGAGAAATTAATCAAGAGTGGGCCGCGTAAGCTGTCGCCGTTCTTTGTGCCATCAACCATTATCAACATGATTTCTGGCCACTTATCGATTATGAAAGGCTTAAAAGGGCCTAATATCTCGATTGTGACAGCGTGTACAAGTGGTGTTCACAATATTGGTCACGCCGCTCGTATGATTGCCTACGGCGATGCTGACGCCATGTTAGCGGGTGGTGCTGAAAAAGCGTCAACGCAACTCGGTATGGGTGGTTTTGGCGCAGCAAGAGCTTTGTCGACCAGAAATGATGCGCCTGAGCAAGCTTCACGTCCATGGGACAAAGATCGCGATGGTTTTGTTCTGGGTGACGGTGCTGGTGTTGTTATGCTTGAAGAGTACGAACACGCTAAAGCTCGTGGTGCTAAAATCTACGCTGAATTAGCCGGTTTCGGTATGAGTGGTGATGCTTATCACATGACTTCACCACCTGCTGATGGTGCTGGTGCTGCGCAGTCAATGCAAAACGCGATTAACGATGCCAAAGTTGACGTAAGCGAGATTGGTTACATCAACGCTCATGGTACGTCTACGCCAGCCGGTGATATTGCTGAGACCAACGCAGTTAAATCAGTGTTTGGCAGCAGTGCTAATAATGTTTTAGTTGGCTCAACTAAATCGATGACTGGTCACCTCTTAGGCGCTGCTGGCTCGGTTGAAGCTATTTTCACGATTCAAGCATTAGCTAATGGCGCCGTACCGCCAACCATTAACTTGGATAACCCGGGTGAAGGTTGTGATTTGGACTACATCGCCCATACAGCCCGTGACGTTGCCTTAGACTACGCGCTTTGTAACTCGTTTGGTTTTGGTGGCACTAACGGTTCATTGGTGTTTAAGCGAATTTAATCGCTGAAAACCATGGTCTTGCCGGCCGCGAGATAGTTAAAAGCCTTGAAAAAAGCTTGTTAAGCCTGAATACTAGCAAATTCTTAAATTGCTCGTATTCAGGCTTTTTATTTTGTGTGTTGAAATAGAAAAAGCCCAGCGTGTTATTACTAAGAGCACTACTACGATTTTGAGGTACTTTTGTCAGTTCAAACCGAGTTATTCACTGCACTAACAGAGCAAAATGGTGCTTGTGTCATTAATGGTCAAGTCAGTGACGTCATTAGTGTTCGAGATCGAGGTCTTGCCTACGGAGATGGTGTTTTTACGACAGGCTTAATTGACCAAGGGCGTTTGATAAATCAATCTGGACATATACAAAGGCTGGTGGAAAGTTGTCAGCGCTTAGCGTTACCAAGCCCTGATTTATCAAGCTTAACAGAGCAATTAACAAGCTTTTGCCAGTATCATCAACAAGGCGTCTTGAAAGTTATGTTAACGGCAGGTGTTGGTGGTCGTGGCTATTCGAGGCAGGGCTTGCCTGAACAAGCGAGTCAGCTCAATGTCATCATTCAATATAGTCCTTATCCAGAGCATTATAACGAGTGGCAGCAAAAAGGGATAAAACTAGGCATCGCTGAAACTAAATTGGGCGTTAATCCGCAACTTGCTGGTATTAAACACTTAAACCGCTTAGAGCAAGTGTTAGCGCGCAGAGAGCTTGATAACAGCGAATACGATGATTTAATTGTCACTGATTTTAACGATTGTATTATTGAAGTGTGTGCAGGTAATGTGTTCTGGCTTAAGGCGGGGAGATGGCATACACCAACCCTGGATAAAGCAGGTGTTGATGGTCTAATGCGGCAACAAATTCTCAGTAAAGTGCCAGATGTAATCCAGTGCCGTATCAAGCGTAACGAATTTATCGAACTGATAAAATCGGAAGTAATAACTGAAATTTTTGTTTGCAACAGTGTAATGGGAGTTGTTCCGGTAAGCAGTGTTTGTGGCCAGTCGTTGGCAATGGAATGTGGTTTATCGGTTCAGGGGAGCTTTAATGACTAAGCGAGAACAGTTAGGTTTAGATGAAAACAATTCAGGCGATGAAAAGGTAGAGCACAACCTTGAGCCGAGCCAAGCTGGCGCCAGTTCATCGATCAAAGCTTGGTTGATGCGCATTGTTTTAACACTATTTTTAGTGACTAGTGCATCAGGAGCTTGGTTTGCCTATAGCTTAAATAAACATCTTCATCAGTCACTTAACTTAGCCTCAGATAGTTTCGTGACGATAAAAGCTGGTGATAATATCCATCGTTTTTCTGAGCGTTTAGTCGAGAAAGGTTGGTTGGCCAACCGTTTTTGGCTGCGCAATTACGCCCGTATTTTCCCTGAATATGCCAAGTTGAAAGTCGGCACCTATCTGATTCCAGCTAAAGCGAGTGGTTATCAATTGCTAACTCAGGTGATTAGTGGCAAAGAACATCAGTTTTCAATTACTTTTATCGAGGGCAGTACCTTTAAAGAGTGGCTAAGTGAGTTAGCCAAACATCCGCGTTTAAACCAGACTTTATCTGAGCAGACGATCGCTGATATTTCAAATAAACTCGGTATTGCTGCGACTAATCCCGAAGGATGGTTTTTTCCAGACACTTATGCCTTTACCGCAGGGACTAAAGATATTGCTATTTTAGCGCGTGCGCACAAAAATATGCAGCAACAGCTTGAAGGTTTATGGCAACAACGAGCACTTGACTTGCCGTATCAGTCGCCTTATCAAGCCTTGATCATGGCGTCGATTATTGAAAAAGAAAGCGGTGTCGACAGTGAACAACCATTGATTGCATCGGTGTTTATCAATCGGTTAAATCGAAAAATGCGCCTGCAAACAGATCCTACCGTGATTTACGGTTTAGGTGAACGCTACCAAGGCGATATAAAAAGGAAACATTTACGCGAAAAAACGGCGTATAATACCTATCGCATCAACGGCTTGCCTCCTACGCCAATTGCAATGCCCGGATTGAAATCACTTACCGCGGCAATGCAACCTGCAACGAGCGAGTATCTGTATTTTGTTAGTAATGGCAAGGGCGAGCATATTTTTTCTACCAACTTAGCCGATCACAATCGCGCCGTGCGTCGTTATCAGCTCAACTAAGTTATGTCTGGTTGGGTGCACATTAGGTCTAGCTTAGGCCTAAGTGAGATAAAAGTTAGGTAAAAGTTTAACAGTTTTATTTGGAAGGTTATGAATCAAGGTTTAATGATCGTTTGTGACGGCAGTAATGGCGCTGGCAAAACGACAGTAATTAATGAAATCGCAAGTTACGTTAGCCAACAAGGTCGTGAAGTAGTGTTGACCAGAGAGCCTGGTGGCACTGAAATTAGTGAAAAAATACGCGATATTATCCTCGATAAAGCCAACGATAAAATGACGGACCTGACGGAGTTGTTGTTATTTGCCGCTTCTCGCGCTCAGCACGTGCAAGAAAAAATTATTCCGGCAATTGAACGAGGCGCTGTTGTGATTAGTGATCGCTTTGATGCTGCGACCATCAGTTTTCAGCACTATGCCCGTGGTATCGACCTTGATTTGATTAATAATATCAACCAAATTGCCAAGTCAGGTTTTGAACCTGATATGAATATTATTTTAGATCTTGACCCTAAAGTAGGCCTAGAACGTGTGCACGGCCGAGGTGATAAGCTCGATCGTATGGAAGATGAAAAAATGGACTTTTTAGTTAAAGCGAGAAACGGTTATCTCGCTCAAGCTGCAGCCAAACCAGATCGCTTTACGGTGATCGACGCCGCCAACAGCAAGCAGCAAGTAGCTCAAGATGTTATTGCTTGCGTTGCCAAGTTATTAAAATAAGCGTAATACGTCACTAACAGCGCATCAGTTATCGGTTGCGTTGGCAATGTTTTGTTGGAACTGATAAAAACCGTTGACGACTTGCTCAGGTACTTCAACTTGCGGGTAATGACTGGCATCAGGTAAAGCAACAACATCAGCATTGTTAATCAATTGCTTATAGCGCTCGACCATGTGTTGTCCTGATATAGGGTCGAGCAGTCCGTTTATCAGCCTTAGCGGGGCTGGGCACTTTTGCAGCGCATGTAGCCATCGACTGCGATAAACTTTACGTTCATTAATGTAGCCGATGAGTTGATGAAAGCGAGCAACGCCATTGTTGTGGGAAGCTAATTGCCAAAATTGCTCAAGTTCTTCTCGCGTAGGTTGCTTGTCTGGTGCGAAAACGGCAGACAGACTTTTTTGAAAGCGCGCTTTGTTGGTCATTTTGGCAATCAAGAAGCCAATAGGGCTGTTGAGCAACTTTTGAATCAGTCGGGCGCGATGGGTTTCGGGAAACAAGCCTCCATTTAGCAAACACACTGATTGTATCACAACGCCTTGCTCGCTGGTTTCAGCGGTTAAGCGCTCTTGGCATCTTGCGATTAACTCCTGACAAACAGTATCACCATAGTCATGGGCAAGTATATGACATTGGTTAATTGGAAGCTCACAAAGCACTGATTCGATTAAATCAGCCTGAGTCATGATTGAGTATGAGTAACGCTCGGGTTTTGCTGAAAAGCCAAAACCCATCATATCCACAGCAATTAACCGATAATCTTGTGCTAGTGTCGGCCAGATATAATGCCAATCCCAAGATGCTGTTGGAAAGCCGTGAATTAACAATAGAACGGGCTTTTCAGCACTTGAGGCGGGCATTGGCTGGTCGTGCTTATCGCAATTGGAATCGCGATAAAAAATCTGCTGACCCTGATAGTCATAATAACGGCCACATTTTTGCCAATTGGCAAGCGACCAAGTGCTAGGTTTGATTAGCGATGTTTGATTTGCCACATCGTTTGTTGATTTGATACCTGACATAGTGATTGATTAACTTTTATAGCTAGGATCAATGCGATCAAGCTTTCGCAATAACCCCGGCCACGCCAGTGAACCGCCCAAGCCTTTGGTAACTTGTGCCGCTTGCTGGCTAATGCCATCAACAATCGCTTGTGGCACATAAACCAAATCGCTGTTGCCCGATTGAGCCATAATTTGTATGCGACATGCTCGCTCGAGGACAAACATGGCCAAAAACGCATTGGCAACGCTCGAACCTATGGTTAAGGTGCCGTGATTTCTTAGTATCATCGAATTAGTTTCACCTAGATCATCGACTAAGCGCCGTTTTTCATCGGGGTTAAGGGCGACACCTTCATAATCGTGATAGCTCAATGAAGCCAGCGGAAACAGGGAGTTTTGGCTGATGGCCAATAAACCTTGGCGCTGAGCAGACACGGCAACACCAGCATCAGTGTGCAAGTGTAAAACGCAGTTGGCATCTTCTCTGGCCTCGTGAATGGCGCTGTGAATGGTAAAACCAGCAGGGTTAACATCGTATTCTGATGGCATCACTTTTTCCGCATTCAAGTTTACTTTGACCAAGCTAGATGCAGTAATCTCCTCGAACATCATGCCATAGGGATTGATTAAAAAGTGGTGGTCTGTATTGGGTACTCGAGCTGAGATATGAGTGAAAATTAAATCATCCCAACCATACAAAGCAACTAGCCGATAGGCAGCCGCTAAATCGACACGCATTTGCCATTCTTGTGCTGATACTTGTTGTTGAACATTATCTTTTGACATTTTCCCCACCATTAATTTTTTATTATTTTTAAACGATTAGTCCCTATATTTGACTATGGTTGAGCAAAATTCAAGCACCTGTTTGAATTTGCTCTCGAGAATAATCACAATCAGTGTCGATCTAAATGACAATCTGTTGATAGAATAGTGCTGTTTATTGTTGTACTTGCTAGTTAATTGGAAAATCTTTTGCCGCTATCATCAAATACCGACTATCGTTGGCTCGGCCAATATCAGAGCCAACTGCATCAGCAATGGCAGCAGCAGCGTTTACCTCATGCCCTGATTTTTGCTGGTGTTAGTGGCGTCGGTAAGAGTGCGCTCGCCAGCTGGCTAACTCAATTGCTCGGTTGCCAGCAACCAGCTGATGGCCGAGCTTGTCGGCAATGTAAGCATTGTCAGCTAAATGTCAGTAACACCTATCCAGATCACAAGCACCTAACACCTGATGGACAAGTAATTGGAGTTGATGATATTCGACAGCTCACAGACTTTGTTCAGAAGAGGGCGCAACTCGGTCACTTTAAAACAGTACAAATTGATTGTGCTGATAAAATGACTGTTGCCGCGAGCAATGCCTTGCTGAAAACATTGGAAGAGCCAAGCCCAAATACTGTGATTGTGCTACTAACAAATGATATGGCAAAGTTGTTACCGACTATTGTCAGTCGTTGCCAAGTGATTTCGATTAGGCCACCCAGTGGTCAGGCATTAGCTAATTTGTACAACGCCGAGCAGCAAGACAGCTTTGTTAACTTGTCGCAACTGCCAGAGCTCATTGACCCTGATGTCATGCAAGAGTACCACGATTTTTGTCAATTGTTGGTTGACTATCTTCAAGGTCGCGGATCTTATCAGCAGCTCAGCGAACTATTGGTGAACCACCAACACGGTTTGCGCTGGTTAGAAAAGTATTTGGCTTATTCGGTGCGCCGTTCGGTAAAAAGCACAAGCGCTAATGCTCAGCAGTACAATAATACTTCAGCCGAGCTTGTTGAATTACCAAGCCAAGCTCAACAAATACAATCTGCGTTTGAATTGCTATTAAAATGCCAAGGCCAAATAAAACACTTGGTGCAAGTCAACAAGCGCTATATCATAGACAAGTTATTAATCGAATTAAAAAATCTCTTGGCTGTGGCTTAATACTAATTAGTACCAATAAATGCCAAATAATACGTAAATGTGTAAATTATGGAAAAATTCAGCTTAGAATTTGTCAGTGATCGAGACTTGTATCAGTCTTATATGCCGTTTTTAAAACACGGCGGTATTTTCATTCGCACCCCTGAACAATACGAATTGGGCACTGAATGTGCGGTTGATATTATGTTGCCAGACTCGCTGGAGCCATCAACGGTTGAAGGCAAAGTGTGCTGGTTGACGCCACTTGGCGCGCAAAACGGTACACCAGCTGGAGTCGGTATTAGTTTTTTGAAAGATCCTGATAATATTCGCAACCAAATCGAAAAATCGATAGCTCGGTTTTTAAATTCCTCAGAACCAACATTAACCATGTAATGCGACTTGCCTGCACCAAATAAGCTCAAGACAAGCCAATAGTGCCAGTAAGTTATTTAACCTTTGCTGCACCATAGATACAGACTTTACCACGAGAATAGAATTTTGTTTATTGACTCCCATTGCCACTTAGATCGCCTCAAGTTAGAAGACTTTGGCGACAACCTTGATAACGTATTAACCAATGCAAAAGCGGCTAAGGTCAGTGAGTTACTTTGTGTTTCAGTCACGCTGAAAGATTTTCCAGATATGGTGGCAAGTACTCAACATTTTGACAATGTTTGGTACTCATGTGGTGTACATCCACTTAATCAAGAAGATATGGTTGATAGCCAAGAGCTTGAACGATTGGCACAAACTAAGCGCGTTATTGCCGTTGGTGAAACTGGCTTAGATTACTTCTACGCGCCAGAAACGCGTCAGGTCCAACAAGATGCCTTTCGCAAGCATATTCAAGTGGCGAAAAAATTAGCCAAACCACTGATTATTCATACTAGAGATGCTCGTGAAGATACCCTTGCCATTATGCGAGAAGAGGGCGCCGAACAAGTCGGCGGTATTCTACACTGCTTTACTGAAAGTCTTGAAATGGCACAAGCTGCAATGGAAATGGGATTTTATATCTCGTTTTCTGGCATTGTCACCTTTAAAAATGCCAGTGAGCTGCGCGATGTTGCCAAGCAAGTGCCAGATGATCGCTTATTGATTGAAACCGATTCGCCATACCTTGCTCCTGTACCACATCGAGGAAAGCAAAACCAACCGGCTTATGTCGCTGATGTCGCAAGATTTCTTGCCAGTGTCCGCGGTCAATCGGTTGAACAAATCGCTGAAATCACCTCAAACAACTTCAGACGCTTGTTTCCTGAAACTGCAAGGTAACCTTCCAGATATAGATAGATGTCCAGCTTGACGAGTATCAGTAAAGTTGGCATTTTTTGTGAGCATATGCGCTCCTTGCCATCTGACATACACGGAAGTATTAATGCCTTGGGAGCCACGGATGGCGTTAAAGGCCATGCACCGCGCTATTGCCGACATGGACGTCGGTACATAAAGGTTTGCAGGAGCATAAACCTCGTGCCGACATGGACGTCGGTACTTAGACTTTGTCTGGAACAATAAGTCTGACCGTTCTTTCATGAACATAAAAAAGGCCCGAAACAGAGACTGCTTCGGGCTCAGGGGAATGGCTCATTGGCATGAGCCGTGCGCTATTTAACTGTTTACAAAATTACCCGTTAAGTACGAGATATTAGCGAGCACTGAATAATTTATTTGTACAGTTTTTGAACGATAAGATAAGTGTAGTGCAGCTTCTTTAAAAAGCGAATTTTATTCGCTAAATTCAGCGAGTTTTTGTCTGACAATGTGATGGTAATTTTCAATGATTTGTTTTTCCTGATAATTTTAGTGCTAAGATAATTCCAGTGTCATTTTTAGTGAGCTCGTCGTGTTAAACCTCATTTGGTTAAGCTTCTTTTTCGTCGCCTTTATTGCTTGTTTATTTCAGTGGCTAGTACTCGGACAAGCGGATATTTTTGAGCAAGTTGTCAGTAGTATTTTTACCATGGCCAAGGTCACGGTTGACATTGCCATCGGTCTGATTGGCATTTTGTGTTTTTGGCTTGGCATGATGCGAATAGCTGAACAAGCTGGTGTGGTTGGGGCATTGGCTAGGTTTATTTCGCCGCTTTTTACTAAATTGATGCCTGATGTTCCAAAAGGCCATCCTGCAATGGGCTCAATGACAATGAATTTGTCGGCCAATTTTTTAGGCTTGGATAACGCGGCGACACCACTTGGCCTAAAAGCAATGCAAGATCTACAATCGCTTAATCCCAGCAAAGATACCGCGACTAATGCACAAATTTTGTTTTTGGTACTTAACACCTCGTCGGTAACCTTGTTTCCGATTGCTGTTTTTGTTTATCGAGCGCAGCAAGGGGCAGCAGAGCCAACCGATATTTTTCTACCCATCTTATTAGCAACCTTTGCGTCGACTATGGCGGGCTTGTGCGCGGTGGCGGTTGTCCAGCGGATAAACTTGTTGAATCGCGTTGTGATGCTCTATCTCGGCGCAGCTATGGCGTTAATTGGTGGCTTGTTAGTTTATTTTACTCAGCTAAGCGCTCAGGCGTTGGCGGAGCAATCTTCGTTCTTGGGCAACTTTCTTATCTTAACCGTGCTGGTTGGTTTTTTAGTGGCGGGTGTTCGTGCAAAAATCGATGTTTACCAAAGCTTTATCGAAGGAGCTAAGCAAGGTTTTGAGGTTAGTATTAAGTTGATACCTTACTTGTTGGCGATGTTGTGCGCCATTGGCGTGTTAAGAGCCAGCGGCGCTTTAGACGGGATTGTCGACATTATTCGCCAATTAGTGGTCTGGCTTGGTTTTGACTCACGCTTTGTTGATGCACTGCCAACGGCTTTTATCAAGCCGTTAAGCGGCTCAGGTTCTCGGGCGATGATGATTGAAACCATGAATACCTATGGTGCAGATTCTTTTGCTGGTCGTTTGGCCTCAGTGATGCAAGGCTCGACCGAAACGACTTTCTATGTATTGGCGGTATACTTTGGCTCTATCGGTATAAAATATACTCGCCACGCCATTAGCTGCGGTTTAATTGCCGACTTTGCTGGTATGTTTGCGGCAATTGTCGTTTGCTATTGGTTCTTCGGTTAATAGGGCATTCTTCAGCAGTTTCGCTGTTCAGTGCAACTGCTGATCTCCTCCTTGGATTAATATATTTACAAGATTGATTACGACTATAGTCTAAAATTGTCGACAATTTGCCTGTGCTCGCTTGATCTTACTCCTGATTTGTTTATTATCATTGCAAGTTTTTAAGATTGTCGACAATTTATGGCGTTTAATAATCCAACGAGACAACAACCGATTACCACCGCAGATAAAGTATTTGAACAAATACAGTTTGCCATTGTTGAAGGCGAGATAGCGCCGGGTAGCAAGATTAGCGAACCCGAGTTAGCTAAGCGTTTTCAAGTGAGCCGCTCAACCTTGCGAGAGGCACTTAACAGATTAGAGAAATGTCATTTAATTGAACGCAAAGCCAATGTTGGCTCTCGCGTTGTTGAATGTACGGTTAAGAGCTTGATTGAAATCTACTTAGTGCGCGAAGCTCTCGAAGGCATGGCGTGTCGTTTAGCGGCGCAAAATATGACCGAAGACGAAATCGAGCAAATGAAAGCCATGCTCAACAAACACGCCAGTGCCAAAGCGTTGCAAGATGGCGTTGCCTATTACCAAGAAGAAGGCGATTTAGACTTTCACTACAAAGTTATTCTAGGCAGCCACAATCAAGAACTTATCAATATTCTCTGTGGTCAGCTTTACCACGTTATCCGCATGTATCGCTGCCAATTTGGTATGAATAGCCCGCGAGCTAGCAAAGCGTTTGACGAGCATGCCCGTATTGTTGAAGCCATTGCTGAGCGCGATGGTGAATTGGCAGAAATTTTAATGCGTCGCCATATTGCCGCGTCGCGCAAAAATATCGAAAGCAAAATTGCTGTTAATTTGACTGCCAATCAAGTTGGCAATAATGAATAAGTACCTTATTTAACACTTTATCTATCGAGGAACACAGTATGTCAGAACGTTTATCGCCAGGCGCTAAATTTCGTTTAGCCCTCCAAAATAACAAGCCGTTACAGGTGGTTGGTACGATCAACGCCTACTGTGCAATGATGGCAGAGCAGCTTGGTCACCAAGCTATTTACTTATCCGGTGGTGGTGTTGCCAATGCTTCATACGGTCTACCTGATTTGGGCATGACATCGTTAAATGATGTTGTCGCCGATGTTCAGCGTATTACCTCTGCATCGAGTCTGCCATTGTTGGTTGATATTGATACTGGTTGGGGTGGAGCATTTAATATTGCTAAAACCATTAAAGACATGGAAAAAGTGGGTGCTGCTGCGGTTCACTTGGAAGATCAAGTAGCACAAAAGCGCTGTGGTCACCGACCAAACAAAGAAATAGTATCGACAGAGGAAATGGTTGATCGCATTAAAGCGGCAGTAGATGCGCGCACCGATAAAGATTTTTTCATTATGGCGCGTACTGATGCCTTTGCTCAAGAAGGGCTAGAAAAAGCAATAGAACGAGCTAAAGCTTACGTTGCCGCTGGTGCTGACGGTATTTTTGCTGAAGCAGTGAAAACAGAAGAGCACTATCGCGCGTTTTCAGAAGCGTTAGATGTCCCAATTTTGGCCAATATCACTGAATTTGGTCAAACTGAGCTTTGGAATAAAGAGCAGCTAGGCGAATGGGGCGCAGCCATGGTGCTTTATCCTTTATCAGCCTTTAGAGCAATGAATAAAGCGGCAGAACTGGTTTATAAAACTCTACTTGCCGACGGTGACCAAAAAGCGGTCTTAGATACCATGCAAACGCGTATGGAGCTATACGACTACCTCGGCTACCACGATTACGAGCAAAAGCTAGATAGTTTGTTTGCCCAAGGCAAGAACAAATAGCCTAAAAAGAATTACAACAAAAGAATTACAACAGGATATTAGGAGATAAGTGATGGTAGATAAGAAATTAGGCGGCGCTGGATTACGCGGTCAAAGTGCTGGTGAAACTAAGTTGTGTACAGTGGGTAAATCTGGCTCTGGTTTAACCTATTGCGGTTACGATGTGTCTGATTTGGCCGATAACGCTACTTTCGAAGAAGTTGCATACTTGCTGTTTAACGGTGAGCTGCCAACAGTGAGTGAACTCGCTGATTACAAAGCTGAGTTGAAGGCTCAGCGCGACTTACCACAAGCGTTAAAAGAAGTGCTGCAGCGCATTCCTGCCGATGCTCACCCAATGGATGTTATGCGTACGGGTTGTTCCTTTTTGGGCAATATTGAGCCTGAAGTGGATTTTTCAGAGCAAAACAAAGCGGCAAACCGCTTACTGGCAGCGTTTCCGGCGATTATGTGTTATTGGTATCGCTACAGCCACGAAGGTGTAGAAATTGATTGTACAACCGATGAAGATTCTATTGGCGGCCATTTCTTGAAGCTATTACGCGGTGAAACACCGTCAGATCAGCATCGCAAAGTGATGGATGTTTCGTTAATTCTATACGCTGAGCACGAATTTAACGCCTCTACCTTTACTGCCCGTGTTTGTGCCTCAACGCTATCGGACATGTTCTCTTGTATCACGGGCGCTATTGGCTCGTTACGCGGTCCACTTCACGGCGGTGCCAATGAAGCGGCAATGGATATGATCCAAAAGTTTAGCTCGCCAGAAGATGCCAAAGTGCAAATGGCAGGCATGTTAGAGCGCAAAGAGAAAATCATGGGCTTTGGACATGCCATTTACCGCGAGTCGGATCCGCGCAATGTTATTATCAAAGCATGGTCTGAAAAGCTGGCTGCTGAATTTGGTGATACCTCTTTGTACGATATTTCTGTGGCGTGTGAAGAGTTTATGTGGGATACCAAAAAGCTATTTTGTAATGCAGACTTTTTCCACGCCTCTGCTTATCACTTTATGGGCATTCCAACTAAGTTGTTTACGCCAATTTTCGTTTGCTCGCGTCTAACCGGGTGGGCGGCACACGTAATGGAGCAGCGTGACAACAACCGGATTATTCGTCCAAGTGCTGATTACACCGGGGCAGAGCCTCGAAAAGTCGCGCCAATTGCCGAGCGATAAATCGGTTAACGAGAATTAGTAGCCGTGCTCAGCTGCTAGTTCTCGCCATTCGTAAAACATTGTCCATTAGGGCTCTTTCTTCGGTTTTTTTTACAGGTTGTTATTGTCATTAAGTTGCTTGATAACCTCTGTTATTGTCCACAAGGACCACATGATGAACTACCAACATCGAAAGCCATTACCCGATTACAAGGTTAATGGTGTCAACGTAGATTTTTTTGATACCCGCGCAGCAGTAGAGGCCATTAGCCCAGGTGCTTATGCCAAATTACCGTACACTTCTCGCGTGCTTGCTGAACAACTGGTGCGTCGCTGTGCACCTGAAGCGTTAACTGACTCACTAAAGCAGATTATTGGCAACAAGAGAGATTTAGATTTTCCATGGTATCCGGCTCGTGTTGTTTGTCACGATATTCTTGGACAAACCGCTTTGGTTGATTTGGCGGGTCTGAGGGATGCCATCGCTGAGCAAGGCGGAGATCCGGCTAAAGTGAACCCAGTTGTGCCAACACAGCTGATTGTTGATCACTCGTTAGCAGTTGAACACGGCGGCTTTGACCCAGAAGCTTTTGATAAAAACCGAGCAATTGAAGAGCGCCGTAATGAAGATCGTTTTCACTTTATCGAGTGGACTAAAACCGCGTTTAAAAATGTTGATGTTATCCCAGCGGGTAACGGCATCATGCATCAAATCAACCTTGAGAAAATGTCACCGGTTATTCAACTGCGCGACGGGGTGGCGTTTCCCGATACCTGTGTTGGTACCGACAGCCACACGCCCCATGTTGATGCCTTAGGTGTTATTGCCATTGGTGTTGGTGGTTTAGAAGCAGAAACGGTAATGCTTGGCAGACCGTCAATGATGCGCTTACCCGACATTGTCGGCGTTAAGTTAACGGGCAAAAGACAACCGGGTATTACCGCCACTGACATCGTCTTAGCAATCACTGAGTTTTTGCGTAAAGAGCGCGTTGTCTCGAGTTACTTGGAGTTTTTCGGCGATGGCGCTGCTGATTTAACCATAGGTGATAGAGCAACCATTGCTAATATGACGCCGGAATACGGCGCCTCTGCCGGCATGTTTTACATCGACCAACAAACCATAGAGTATTTGAAGATTACCGGTCGTGAGCCAGAGCAAATTGAATTAGTAGAAAAATACGCGAAACACACTGGACTTTGGGCAGACGATTTAACTGAAGCAGAGTACGAGCGCGTATTAGAGTTTGATTTATCAAGCGTTGGCCGCAATATGGCGGGCCCTTCTAATCCACATCGCCGATTGCCGACAAGTGCACTATCAGACCAAGGCTTTGTTAAATCACCGGAAAGTCAAACCAGTGACAGCGATGATGGTCAAATGCCTGACGGCGCAGTGATCATTGCTGCGATTACTAGTTGTACTAATACCTCGAATCCGCGCAACGTGGTTGCAGCCGGTTTATTGGCACGCAAAGCTAATGAACTTGGTTTAGTGCGCAAGCCTTGGGTGAAAAGCTCATTTGCCCCAGGCTCTAAAGTCGCCAAGTTGTATTTAGAAGAGTCAGGCTTATTACCAGAACTAGAAAAATTGGGCTTTGGTATTGTCGCTTATGCTTGTACCACTTGTAATGGTATGAGTGGTGCGCTCGACCCTGTGATTCAGCAAGAAATCATCGACCGAGATTTATACGCAACCGCTGTTTTATCGGGCAACCGAAATTTTGACGGCCGTATTCATCCCTATGCTAAGCAAGCGTTTTTAGCATCGCCGCCTTTAGTGGTTGCCTACGCTATTGCTGGTACCATGCGGTTTGATATTGAACAAGACGTGCTTGGTCAAGACAGCGCTGGCAATGATATTCGTTTGAGTGATTTATGGCCAAGCGACGAAGAGATTGACGCGATTGTTAACGAGTTTGTTAAACCGGAGCAATTTAAGAAAATATATACGCCAATGTTCGATTTAGGCGCGTTTGAACCAGCGAAAAGCCCGTTATATGACTGGCGAGCACAAAGCACCTATATTCGCAGACCGCCATATTGGGAGGGAGCTTTAGCTGGCGAGCGCACCATGAAAGCAATGCGGCCATTAGCGGTATTAGGCGATAATATCACCACTGATCACTTATCTCCGTCAAATGCGATTTTGCGCAATAGCGCGGCAGGAGATTACCTCGATAAGATGGGATTACCTGAAGAAGATTTTAACTCTTATGCGACCCACCGAGGTGACCACTTAACCGCACAGCGTGCAACCTTTGCCAACCCTAAGTTGCTTAACGAAATGTGCCGTGACGAAAACGGTAAGGTTAAACAAGGCTCTTTGGCCCGCATTGAACCTGAAGGTCGTGAAAGTCGAATGTGGGAAGCTATTGAAACCTACATGAACCGCAGCCAACCTTTGATTATTATCGCGGGTGCTGATTACGGTCAAGGCTCATCGAGAGATTGGGCAGCCAAAGGGGTTAGACTTGCCGGTGTTGAAGTGATTGTTGCCGAAGGTTTCGAGCGTATTCACCGCACCAATTTAGTCGGTATGGGCGTATTGCCTTTGCAGTTTATCAATGACGACACTCGCCATAGCTATGCTATTGACGGTAGCGAAACCTATGATGTTGTTGGCGAGCCAGCACCAGGAGGCACTATGCAAGTAGTGATGACCCGTCGAAATGGTGAACAAGTCACGTTTACCGTTAAGTGTCGACTAGATACCGCAGAAGAAGTGTCAGTATACAAGGCTGGCGGCGTATTGCAGAAATTCGCCCAAGACTTTCTAGAATCGGCACATTAATAATCTATATGAGTTGCGCCCAGACAACTATTTCGGAGTGAAACTATGTCAGCAAAGCAAGCTATACAAGCTAAGCAAATTAAAGTACCTGCAACTTACATGCGGGGCGGCACCAGTAAAGGCGTGTTTTTTAATCTAACCGACTTGCCAAAGGCCGCTCAAGTACCAGGTCAAGCCAGAGACAGCTTACTATTGCGAGTGATTGGTAGTCCTGACCCATACGGCAAACAAATTGACGGTATGGGCGGGGCAACCTCTAGTACCAGCAAAACAGTGATACTGTCAAAAAGCGAGCAAGCTGATCACGATGTTGATTACTTATTTGGTCAGGTTTCAATCGATAAAGCTTTTGTCGACTGGAGTGGCAACTGTGGCAATTTATCTGCCGCTGTTGGCGCTTTCGCCATTCATTGTGGCATAGTTGCGCCTGAGCGGGTGCCAGAAAATGGCGTGGCCGAAATACGCATTTGGCAGGCTAACATCAATAAGACCATTATCGCTCAAGTGCCCATCAGCGATGGTGAAGTCCAAGAGCTCGGTGACTTTGAACTCGATGGCGTCACCTTTCCAGCAGCGGAAATTCAAGTGGAATTTGTCGACCCAGCTGATGGCGACGGTGATATGTTCCCGACCGGCAACTTAGTTGATGAATTAACCGTACCGACCGACATTATTGCCAGTGGCTCATTGCCTGCCACTATGATTAACGCCGGTATTCCGACCATTTTTGTTAATGCGCAAGATATTGGTTATACCGGCACCGAGCTACAAGACGCCATCAATAATGATGCTGAGGCCTTGGCAAAATTTGAACGTTTGCGGGCATATGGCGCTTTAAAAATGGGCTTAATTAATGACTTATCTGAAGCGGCCACGCGGCAACACACACCTAAAATAGCGTTTGTCGCACCGGCGCAAAGCTATCAATCATCAAGCGGTAGAGAAGTGAGTGCGACAGATGTTGATGTGTTAGTGCGAGCATTGTCTATGGGTAAACTCCACCACGCCATGATGGGCACCGCGGCAGTAGCAATAGCAACCGCTGCAGCAATACCCGGTACACTTGTTGCGAGTGCTGCAGGCAACAATGATAGCAGTGGTGATAGCACCAGTGTTTGTTTTGGCCATCCTTCTGGCACCTTGCGGGTTGGCGCTCAAGCGAGCCAATTAGCGGGCAAGTGGCACGCTGAAAAAGCAATCATGAGCCGCAGCGCGCGAATTATCATGGAGGGCTGGGTTAGAGTGCCCGAGTAATAACTAAATAAACCTCAATTTAATTGTGAGTTTCAGAGGTTTTTGTGCTTTAGACGAAAAATATAAAAAAATGTGTTTTCTCAGGTGAGTTGTTAGAGTAAATACGTTATATTGGCCAACTTTGTCAATTTCTGCGCTAGCAAATTGGCAAAGACAAAGTACAAAAAATTGGAAACAAGTTTAAATTGAGGTTTAATTTGAAACATTTGTTAAATTTTAAAGGACGAATCCTGGTCGTTGCGATTAGCTTACTCGCCTTATCTATGGTCACATTGGCTGTGATCGCCTATCAACAATTATCTAGTCTTACTAAACAAAACGTTAACGAGTACTCCGTTCAACGTTTGTCGAGCAATGCTGACAAAGTACAGAGTTATATCGCCAACATCGAAAAAGAAGTCGCGGGCTCAGCAGAGCTTTTTTCTGTTCGTCTATCGGAACAAGAAATCATTGCTCGCTTGAAAATACTGGCTAACGTCTCAGAAGCGTCGACCTTTATTATTGGCTTTGAAAATGGTTCTGCGTACAGCAGTAGCAAAGGTAAATATAACGCCGGTCAATATGACCCACGTGGCCGCGGCTGGTATCAACAAGCAAAAAACGCTCGTGATATTATCATTTCAGACTTATACGTCGGGGCGACGTCTGGCAAAGTGATGGTCACTATCGCTAAGCCATTTTATCACGGTCAAACATTTGCCGGCGTGCTCTCTGCAGACGTTCATTTAAATGCCTTAGACCCATTTGTAAAAGCAGCAACATTTAGTGGCGCCATTGCCGCATTGTATGACGACACTGGTTTAACTATTTCTTCTACGGGTGAAGTAGATGTGCCGGGTGAATCTCGTTTATCTGACTTTGAACAACTGGCTGAGTTAGAACGCGTGATGTTGGCAACTGGCACGGGATTATTTGAGTTTGAACTTTTGGGTAAAAGTAAAATTGCTTATTATCAAAAAGTGCAATTAAACCAACATAACCACTGGTACATGCTAGTAGCGGTCGACACTGCTGAAGTTTACCGCGTTATTGATGAATCGCTTGTTCAATCTGTTATCACTACCTTAGTGATGATAGTGTTATCGACTATTGCCATATACTTCGCCATTTCTTTTGCTTATCGTCCAGTTATTGAGCTTAAAAACACGGTCAGCGATCTCGCCAGTGGCCATGCCGATTTAACCAAGCGTTTACAGGTTTATCGCACAGATGATTTAGGGATAATTTCATCTGACATTAATACCTTTATCGGTAATCTACAAAATATGATGCTTGAAGTGGCTAGTGTTACAGGACAATTGGCTACAAGTGTTAACGAATTGCAAAATATTAACCAGACCAGCAATCAGGTTTTAGACAGTCACAGAAGTGAAACGGTACAAGTTGCTGCTGCACTTGACGAAATGAGCGCTACTTCTAATGATGTTGCTCGTAATACCGCCGAAGCGGTAGATTTTACTAGCCAAACAAACAGCCAAGCGGAGCAATCTAAACAAGCTGTCACTGACGCAATTCAAAACGTCACTGAGTTGGTTGGTAAGGTTGAGCAATCATCCGCTCACGTAAATTTGATGGGTGATGAAATATCCAACATTACCGCTGTGCTTAGAGTGATTGGCGATATTGCCGAACAAACTAACTTGTTGGCGTTAAATGCTGCGATTGAAGCTGCACGTGCTGGCGAGCAAGGACGAGGCTTTGCCGTTGTTGCTGATGAAGTTAGAGCGTTAGCCTCGAGAACTCAAGAAAGCACCAGTGAAATTCACAATACCATTAACCGTTTAACAACCAGTTCGCAAAACGTAATTAAAGGTATTGAAGACACTCGTAATAGCTGTGAAGAAGCAGCACAGCAAACCAATGGTGTTGTCGGTAGCCTAGATCAAATTGTCAATTCCGTCGCTGATATTAACGACTTGAACTTGCAAATTGCCACCGCTGCAGAGCAACAGCACTCAGTTTCTGAAGAAGTTAATCGCAATATGATTAAAATCAGTGATATGGTTGAACACGTGGTGCAAAATGGTCGCGAAGTTAATCATGCCGCAGAAGCTTTGGCACAAGCCAACGATAAACTTACTGCTATTGTCCACCAATTTCGCTTGAACTAACCTGCAGCGATTATTAATCGCTGGGTTAGCAGTGCATTAATCGTTACAATAAACGCTTGTTGTTTTATTGTAATGATTAATGCCTGATAACACCTCCTCAAGCTCGATGAATACTACTGACCAGAGTCGCGATAATACTAAACGACGGGTTTGCCAACATTGCCTCAAACCTGAAAAAGCCTGTATTTGTCGATTTTTCACTGATATCGACAACGAAATGCCAGTTGTCATACTGCAGCACCCAACTGAAGTAAAACAAAGTAAAGCGTCGGTGCCTTTGTTATCCGGCTCGTTGAAACATTCAACTGTTATCGTCGGTGAAAACTTTGATCAAAGTGCGCAATTTAACGATATTTTGCAGACATACGGCGATAAAGTGCGCTTGTTATATCCGGGCGAGTCGGCAACAATAATTGATGAAAATTATCGCAAGCATCTTGATGGTGAAGATTTAACTGAGTATTGTTTAGTTTTGCTAGATGGTACGTGGAAAAAGGTTTATCGCATGTTTATGCTATCGACTTGTTTACGTGAACTGTCTATGGTGGCATTGCCACAGGGCTTTGTCAGTCAATATCAAATACGAAAAACCCGCAAAGACAATGCGTTTTCAACGTTAGAAGCTTGTGGCTATGCACTGAGTTTACTTGAAGGCTCGAGTGAAAAATATCAGCCGCTGTTAGCGAGCTTTGCCGATTTTAATCAATTTCATCAACGCTTTGTGCCAACGCACAAATAGCGGTTTGATAAAAATAGCGCCAAGCGGCATTCGTTAAACCACATTTAGCGTTATTTAAACTTACTCAACCCATGGGATTTATGATGTTATCTCTACCATCAACAGGGTCTTTCAGACCAATTAGGTTCGCGCTAAGCGCTGCTGTTTTAAGCACGGCAATGAGCACGAGCCTAGTTCATCACAACGCTTACGCAGCCTCAGATACTAAATCAGATACTAGACAAGTAACAACAACGCCAATAACGGCAAAACTCGCTAAGAATAATAAACGAGAAGACCGAGAGCCTGAGGCGGCAACTGGCAGACAAGCCAAAACGGCCGTATTAGGTAGAGAGTATATGGTGGCAGCGGCTAATCCTTATGCTAGCCAAGCCGGTTACAATATTTTGCAGCGCGGTGGCAGTGCTATCGATGCCGCCATTGCTGTGCAGTTGGTACTGACCCTAGTTGAGCCTCAGTCTTCCGGTATTGGCGGTGGCGCCTTTATCTTGCACTGGGACCAACAAAAGCAAAAATTGACCTCCTTTGATGGCCGTGAAACCGCCCCTCAAAAGGTCACAGATAAGCTCTTTTTAGATCAAAATGGCAAAGCCATTCCATGGATAAAAGCCGTTGTTGGCGGTCGCTCAGTAGGTGTCCCGGGCGTATTGGCGGGCCTAAAAATGGCTCATGATCAACACGGCAATCTACCTTGGTCTGAATTGTTTGCCGATGCCATTGAATTAGCTGAGCAAGGCTTTATTGTCTCACCGCGGATGGCGAAATTAGTCGCGCTAAAGTTTAACCCTGGTGTCGCGCAATTGGCACCGTTAAAAGATTACTTATTTCCGCAAGGCGAGCCAATTCAGGCGGGAACCTTGTTAAAAAATCCTCAATTGGCCAAGGTTTATCGCAGCCTTGCCAAAGATGGTATCAAACCTTTTTATCAGGGCTGGATCGCCAAGCGCATGGTTGATGCCGTCGCTAAAAGCGCGGTTGCACCGGGCTTGCTGAGTCTATCTGATTTGGCCAATTACCAACCGGTTGAACGGCCGGCCTTATGTGGTGATTACCGCCAGTATCGCGTCTGTGGTATGGCACCGCCAAGCTCGGGTGGCGTTGCTGTTATTCAAATACTAAAGCAGCTTGAAAAGTTCACCATGAGTGATTACGCGCCAAATAGCTTAATGGCGGCTCACTTATTTAGTCAAAGCTCTCGCTTAGCGTTTGCTGACCGTGCCCGTTATCTCGCCGATAGTGACTTTGTCTCAGTGCCAAGCCAAGGCTTGATCGCCCATGACTACACCCAAATGCGCAGCCAATTAATTAACCGCAGCCGAGATATGGGACAAGCCACTGCAGGTCAACCCGATACTGCATTGGCATACGCCGATGAACAAAATTACGACTTACCGTCAACGAGTCATGTCTCAATTGTCGACGGCGAGGGCAATGCTATTTCCATGACCACTAGCATTGAAATGGCATTTGGTTCGGCTGTGATGGTTGAAGGTTTTATTTTAAATAACCAATTAACTGACTTTGCGCTGGCACCAACGCGAGATGGCAAACCAGTGGCTAACCGCATTGAGCCAAATAAACGGCCGAGAAGCTCAATGGCGCCAACCATGGTTTTTAATCGCGACGGCTCTTTGAAGTTAGTGGTTGGCGCGCCAGGTGGTAGCCGCATTATTAATTACGTTGCTCAAACCGTTATCGGTGTCCTAGATTGGCAACTAGATGCACAAGAAGCGATTAATTTGCCCAAAGTGACCAATAGAAATCGCTATACAACACTTGAAAAAGGTACCTCGATTGCGACGCTTGAACCTGAACTAGTTGCCATGGGTCACAAAGTGCAGGTGAGAGACTTAAACAGCGGTTTACACGCGATAGAAGTGCGTAACCTCAGCAATAACGCATCTGGGCAAAAAGCAAACGACAAAGCTAATGCCAATAAAGCTAATATGTTATTGATTGGCGGCGCTGATCCAAGACGTGAAGGGCAAGTGTTAGCCCAGTAACTTCAGTGTTAGAAAAGTAAGCTAATGCTGATAAACAAAGCCACCATACATGTATTTGGTGGCTTCCGCGCCAAGCACTAAAACTTTATCACCTTTGGATAAACGCTCGGATTTTATCAATCGATCTAAACTGACCCAAATAGCGGCGGAGCCTAAATTACCGAGGTGTTTTGCATCATTGATAATGCGCGTCGCAGGTACGCCGAGCTGTTCGCTTAGTAAAGTATCGAGATGACCATTGACTTGATGCGGCAAAATATAAGCAAAGTCATCAAGCTGATAACCGCGTGTGAGAATGGCTCTTAATCCCATAACAAATAGCTGCTCACCACTTTCTCTAACATTAATGACTTGATGGTCAAAATATGGCAGACCTTGCTGGCAATAGACGGCATTACTGCCACCTTGTGGCATTGAAAAACCAGGCATTTTACCAACGCCAATTTGACCGGTGTAAATATCACTAATCACGCCACTTTGGTCGAAATCTTTTGGCTCCACAGTTTTCAAAATAACCGAGCCGGCACCATCGCCCATTTGCATAAAATTAACTAGTTGTTTGGTGTCGATAAATTCACTCGATAAATCAAAGTAGACTGAGCCAACTTCACTACCCATAATCGCAACATGCTGGCAAGTTTGACTCGACAACATGGCTGACGCTATTTGCAAGCTATTGGCAAAGCCAGTGCAGGCTTGTCTGAGTTCCATATAAGGCGCGTGATAGTTTAGTTGCTCTGCCACCCATGCGATATTGGGCGGCAGCAATGTTGCTGGGCTTGTGGTGTGGCCAATTAAATAGCCGATGTCGTCAACGGTTAAGTTGGCTGCTGATAACGCTTGAGTGATTGCCTTATAGCCTATGTCAGTACTACTTGGCTGTGCTTGGCTGATGGCACTGGTTAATGAGCGGCTTAAATAACGCTGCTCAATCCCTAAACGTTTACTGATAATCGTAGCTTTACGGGCTAAGCCCGAAGACGTTTGTTGTTTTAGCGCTTGAATTAGCTCGTGATTGTTAATCGGATTATTGGGCAAGACATGACTAGCGCTGACCAGCTTTACTGAATAGGTAGCAAAAGTTGCTTGAGGCAGATCAGCAAGGGCATCGAGCTGTTGTTGGTAAGGTTTGGTCATTTCAATATTCTCGCAAATAACTGCTGGCTGTCGACACCAAGGGTTTCAAATGCTGTTTTTTCACTGCTCAGTAAATTAACTAACTCGCGCTTAATCATTTGGGCTTCGGCTAAAATCGTTTTGTTGTCACCGCCAAGCAGTCGAACATATTGGCTAGAAATTTTAACGTGCCTAGCTTCGTCTTTCTGAATGTGTTGAAACAGCTGTGAAATAACGTGCTGTGGACCAAGTGCGCTCGCTGCCATTGCCGACATAATAATGGTGACGCAGGCGTCTAAATGGCGAATACGGGCAAAGTGTTCTTGTTTACTCTTGGTTTGATTTAAGCGACAGAAAAACAATTGAGCTCGGCGAGTAATTCGAGACAGACCTTCTGGAGTTGGCAACTGAGCAAATACTTGTTGTAGCGCTAAGTCGTGAAATTGTTCGTCAGCTTCAATCTCTGCCAGTTGCTGGTATATACCTGTTTCGCTATCGGCTTGGCATTGTTCAAGGGTTTGATTAAACACCAATTGGGCCGATTGTTCTCCACACATTAGCAGTGGCAGTAACCTTGCCAGTGCATTTGCTTGCTCTGAACTTAAAGTGACGGCTAAATCTGTTTGTTGGAATTGTTGTTGCCACGATTCAAACCAACGGCTAGTGGTAACCGTCGCATTAGCGATTAGTTTTCCAGTAAAGCAGCGGTATGGTTTATCTGTCATCGCAATTGCCTTTCACTTTGATTACCTTTTACCTTCACTGCTTTTGACCTTAATGCTCAGCAGTCCCGCTTTCTTTAACAAAAGCGGTAGTAACAATAAATCGGCGATAAGGGCAGCAACAATACTCAGTAAAACGAGCGTGCTAAGGTCAGAGATTGGTTTGAAATTAGCGACAAGGCCGACGCTTAAACCCAGAAGTATCATTATGCTGGAGGCGACAATAGCTGGTCCAGCAAGGTTGAGCAAGGCTGAAATAGAATTGGCAAAGCGGCGTTTGTGAATCAGATGCAAACTATCATCGACAATAATGCCCATAATCATGCCCATCACTAAGGCGCTTCCCAATGTGATATCACCGCCAATTAAGCTCCACAAACCATAAACAAGGGCAATGGGTAAGCTGTTGCACAGACAGGCTATCATCGCAATTTTGACTGATTTTTCTACTAAACCAATGATTATTGAGATTGCGAAAAGGGCGAAAACCAGCGAAAAAAACATGTTTTTGGTATTGTTTTCAACCAGGGTTGCAAAGGTTAAATCTGGGCTGGTGACTCTGTCTAGGTTTAAGTCTAATGTTAATCCTAAGTCTAACGTTAATCCTAGCGCTAGGCTTGAATCTTGATGCGCATTTGCTTGGTTAAACCATTGATTAATGCTTTGTTCACTGGCGAGTAGTGTTTTGCTGTCGAGTTTTGGCAACAATATTTGCAATCTTGCTTGCTGTAAATTAGGCGCAAACCAATGGCTAAAATAGGGTTGGTTTTGCCACTTTGAACCAAGCGTTGAAGATAATTCAAGGCTATCAACTAATGCAGGGTTATCAAGTAGGCGATTGAGTGGTGTGATTAAACTTGCTTGATGCTCAGATGCTAACCAGCTTTTAAAGGCGGCCAATACAGCTAAGTCTGAGCGGTTAGCCAAGTTTGATTGTGAAGTGGTTAGCTGATAATTGAGTACGCTGACACCGGCGAGCTCTTTTTCTGCAACTGCTGTTCCTTGGCTAAAAGGGTGGTCTTTAGCGAAGTAATCCAAAGGTTTATCGTTAATATTGAATTGACTCAAGCCAGCGATGGCAACCACACTTATCAGGAAAATAGCTAACATAACTAAAGTGCCTCGCTTTTCGAGTATAATAGCGAGGTTTTTGAGTGCGCCCGATAATGCCGTCTGGCAGCGGTTTTCTTTATTTTCAGCTGCCATTTTTAATAGCCAATTAGGTAAGTAGATAAGGCATATTACTAAGTTGGCTAACATGGCAAAGGCGATAGTGATGCCGATATTTTGAATCGGAGGCGACGGACTCGACAATAACATAGCAAAGCCAAATGCGGTACTGAGCATGCTCATTATTAATGGTCGCTTGTTAGCGGCAAGTGCCAAAAATAGCGCATTTTTTTGGTTACTAAAATCGGTAATTTCGTTGTTTACGTGTGATTTTAAAGGTTGCTGAAATGCGATAACTAAATGCAAATTTGCCGCAATTGATAGCGTAATAATAATCACTGGAGTGAATGCGTTAATCGCGGTAATTTGGCCGCTGATTAATCCGGATACACTCAATAGCCCGGTCATGCCAAAGCCAATAAGACAAGAAACTAGGCCAGCGCCAATAAGGACAAGGCTGGTACTAAACTGGCCGAGCACTGTTCGCAGCACAATTAAAAATAGCAATATCACGCCAGGAATAAACATTATCAATTCGGCTCTAACAACATCGATATAAGCATGATTAAGGGCAACTGGGCCAGTGTAGTGCCATGATATTTGAGCGTTTTGATTGTCGGCGAACGCTTGGTTGTGGCTTTGTATCAATTGATTGAGCACAGTGGAAAGCTTTGTCACTTCCGACAGTAGTGCGTTAGCGTTACTTTTATCAATGTTAATATTGAGCTCGATAACGCCAACCGTTGCCGACCTGCCAATTAACCAGCGGTAATTAGGTTGATTTTTTGTATGGGTAACTCGACTTTGATGGTCGGGAAATTCCGCGTTGAAGTCTTGCCAAACTTCGTCATTTTGACTTATTTCGCTGTAACCGTAGTTTAGTATTGGTGAGTAAAAACTGCGTTTGATAGCGATAGTGCTTTGTGCTTGTAGCCAGTCATCGAGTGATTGGTAAAGTGCTAAACTTTGATTGTTAAACAACTGTTTATTGCTAATTAATATCAACAAGTTATCGGTAACTTGATAGGTTTGTTCAAAATATTTTGCGTTTTTGACTAGTGCGTCATTGTCATCAAAATAAGCGTGGTAATGGCTGCTGGTGGTTAACTGGGTAAGGCCAAACAAAGACAATAGTGCAACGATCACGGCAAATAACTTTACGACATTGAGTTTATGCGGTAGAACAGATGTTGAGCTATGGTTTAGTGTCATAGTGGCAATAAAGCGTTAAGCGATTACACCAAATGACCTTGTGAAACAAAGGCTACTTTCAAAACTTGTTATAACTATTTTTTTACTTACCTAATAAAAGTAACTGAAAATGTTGAATAAGTTTTGTTGTTTTTAAGGTCTAGCAATAGGAACTTACAATTTATAGGAAAACTTATGCGTAAATATGCTCAACTTATCCCAGTGTTATTTGCACTGTTTTTAACAGCTTGTGCAACTGTACCTTCAACACCTGTATTAACACTTGATGGCGCTGCTATTGGTGGTTACGACGTGGTTGCGTACCATACCGATGACAAAGCGGTTAAAGGTAGTGACCAATTTAGTTCAATTTACAACGAATCTGTTTGGCACTTTGCTTCAGCTGAAAACAAAGCAAAATTTGACGCTGACCCAGTAAAATATGCACCACAATACGGCGGTTACTGTGCTTATGGTTTAGCGCAAGGTCGTATTATCGACTCTGATCCTGAAGCATTCAGTGTAATTGATGGCAAGCTCTACCTTAACTACAACCAAAGCGTACAAAACATTTGGTTGAAAGACACATCGACTTATATTCCAAATGCTGATTTAGGTTGGGAAAAGGCGAAAGCAAAAGCTGCTGAGAAAAAATAACGTTAACTCAGCTTAGCCAAAGACAAGCTTAGTAAAATAAAAAATCCACCCATGCGGTGGATTTTTTATGTTCAAGGATGAACGGTCAGGTTTTTTGTTCCAGACAAAACCTAAGTACTGACACCCTTGTCAGCAATAGCGCGGTGACAGGATGTCAAGGAGCGCATATGTTCGAAGTTTAAGGCTCTTGCAGAACATAGCAACTATTAATTTCACAGTTTAAAAAGGGTCTTTGAGAATCTTTTCGATCAACCAGTCACCGCCTTTTTGTACCATGTAAATCCGTTTTACATCTTTGACAATACTGTCTTGATATTTACCTTCAAAATACAAGGTGATTTTAGCCTCGTCTTTAAACTGTTCGCGTACCTTAACACCGCTGTCATCTGGGGTGACGACTACACTGTCGTATGACATATTAAATAAGTGGCGGCCGACCGCTTCAGGAGAGCGATAGTGAAGGACAATACGAGCAAGTTGTGGGCTACAGACCTTAGCGGCTTTATTGACATCTTTTTCGTTGTAAAGTGCTTCAAAGAAGGCAACGGCAACTTTTTCAGGGTCATCACCTTGCGGTATTTCTCCGTCTTTTTGACAACCGAACAATAAAACAATAAGTGAAAGGGAAAATAATTTAATCAGTGCTTTCATAAAAAAATGTAAAATTAAAATTTGGTTTTAATCTTACAACAATTATCTCGCTTGCCAAGGGCAGAGCGTTCAATACAATAAAAAAGGCGCTAAATAAATTAGCGCCTTTACTGATCGTGTTTGCAATAGCTGAAACTATTGAACGAGTTCTTTGTCGCTGAAGCTATCGCCAAATAGTGGGCTTGTTAAGTAACGCTCGGCAGAGCTAGGCAGAATAACAACAACGTTTTTGTCTGCATTCTCTGGCTTCTCAGCTAAACGCTTGGCAGCGACAACCGCAGCACCAGAAGAAATACCTGCTAAGATACCTTCTTCTTTCATTAGGCGGTGTGCCATTTCCATCGCTTCTTCATTGGTCACGTGTTCAACAGCATCAATAAGATCAACGTCTAAGTTGCCAGGAATAAAGCCAGCACCGATACCTTGAATTTTGTGAGGGCCCGGCTTTAATTCTTGACCAGAAAGTTTTTGGCTGATTACCGGCGAGTCTGCTGGTTCTACCGCTACTGTGGTAATTGCTTTACCTTGTGTGTTTTTAAGGTAACGGCTAACACCTGTGATAGTACCGCCAGTACCGACACCTGCAACGTAAATATCGATGTTGCCATCCATATCGTTCCAAATCTCTGGGCCAGTTGTTTCTTCGTGAATACGCGGGTTAGCTGGGTTGTCAAATTGACCTAATAACACGTATTTTTCAGGATCTGAATCTTTAATCTCTTGTGCTTTATCAATCGCACCTTTCATACCTTTAGCGCCGTCGGTAAGTTCAAGCTTAGCACCTAATGCACTTAACAGCTTACGACGCTCTAAACTCATGGTGTTTGGCATAGTTAAGGTAATGCCATAACCGCGGGCAGCAGCAACAAACGCTAACGCAATACCTGTGTTACCACTGGTTGGCTCGACGATTTCTTTACCTTCTGTAAGCAGACCACGCTCTTCAGCGTCCCAAATCATACTCGCACCGATACGACATTTTACGCTGAAGCTTGGGTTGCGCGCTTCTACTTTCGCGTACACGTTACCGCCGGTTACGCGGTTAAGTTTAACCATTGGCGTGCGGCCGATAGCGGTTGAGTTATCTTGAAAAACGTTAGACATAACAAAATCCTGTGGCTTATTTATTATTAACTCAATAAGATTAGCGAGTTATAACGGAAAAAGAAGTGATATTATTATATCTTATATAGCAAAATGGAATGAAAGAATACTAGTTTGATTGTCAAAGCTAGTTGGCAATAGCGCCGTTTGACCACAATTGTAGAACACTTAAGGGATAACTGTTGAATAAAAGTAGTGCGATAGGTGCCGAGTCAGAGCTCGTTACTGATAATAATAAACAAATACCTGAGTCAGATAGCAAAGTGCTTGAGCAGCCATCAAGGGTTGATCAGGAAAATCAAAAAATACTGACGCCGTTCGCCTTTGAAATTGATAAATCTCTTTTCGGCTTGTCATTGGCATCACCATGGCGCCGCGCTTGTGCGTTAACGATTGATGTTTTTTTGATCGCAATTTTAAGCGATGCACCCGGCGAGTTACTCGCGCTAGTCTTGGCGATAACTCTGTTTAAGCTCGCCAGTCGAAAATACAACGCCAAAGGTAATAGAGTCAGTAGGGGCTTAAAAACACTGCTAAATTTTGTTGCTGCTGTGATGCTATTTGTCGCACTATCGACGATATTACCATGGGTATTTGATAAGTTTGGCGTTAGCTCAACGGCTAGTGAACCAGATAAAAAGGACTCGCTCATATCGATAAATGAACAAGCGATAGACCTTGATACCAGTGTTGAACTTGCGGTGTTATCGGCCCATTACGGCAAGCTGATTAGTAATGAGCAATGCTCCGATACGACTTGTTGGTACAGCAACTTAGCACCTTTAGTTACTAAACTAAGCACAGAAAAAACACGCTCTGACGTCGCGGTTGAGTTTATTGATTTGATGGTTGATGGACTTGAACTCGCGGATGGTGAGCAAAGTGCGTTGAGAAAGCAGTTAATGAATCATTACCACAGTCAATTACTCAATGTCGAAATTAATGGCGCGCAATTGCCCTCGAAAGATACTAATCGCCGTGATAACGGCTTTGTTAGCAATGCTGTCCCAGCTAAAAAAGATAATGTGAATAAAACTGAGACTAGTCCAGCTAATCCTACTGAACCAACCAGTGCTGCCAATAAAGAAGAGAACAAACCGGTTTATTCAATTATTGCTTGGGTTAAAGGCATTATTAATGACTTAGGCCTGGGCTTTGGTTGGGCGGCGCTTTACTTTACTGTGTTTACTGCACTTTGGCACGGACAAACCCCAGGTAAACGTTTGTTTAAGATTCGAGTGCTACAACTCGATGGCTCACCGTTGTCTCTTTGGGACAGCTTTGGTCGCTATGGCGGATATGGTGCTGGCATAGCGACTGGCTTATTGGGCTTTATCCAGATTTTTTGGGATGCCAATCGTCAAGCCATTCACGATAAGATTTCGTCAACCGTGGTGATTAATAAGTCCAGTCATTAGTGACTGGGGGTAATACCAATGTATTTCTCGATAACCTTTTTATCTTTACCTGCAGCGAGGTATTGAGCGAGCACTCGATTAAAGTTATTCCTCAATGCTGGATTGTTAAAGCCAACATGGGCGGTAACCGGAGGTATGAGCGTATGCTCATCAATTTTATGGGCTTGGTTAGCAATCTTTTTGGTTATCGGCAGTTGATTGAGAAAATAATAAAAAATGTAGTAATCAAGCACAATCAAATCGACCCGTTGTTTGAGTAGAAGCTCTGGCAGCTTTGACATATCGTGAAACTCTCGATAATTATTTTGCTCACTCATTTGGCTAAACTGTTCGCCAAAATAACCAGTAGCGCCTTGAAAGGTGTAAATGGTCAAGTTTTTGATGTCAGCTAGTTGCTCAAAATCGAAATCGCGACTTTTTAAACTAAAAATTGTTGGACGATAACTAATAATTGGCTCAGACAAAAACAGTTTATCGGTGTCTGGTTGGTAAAAGGTTGGGACAAACAAATCTGCTTGTTTCATGGTGACCCGCGCAAGGTTGCGCTGCAAAGGAGAGAACTCAACGTTTACACGATAACCCAAGCTTTGCAGCACTTGCTTAGTAATGTCGAGATCAATACCTGACTCGTTCGCTGCAATCATGTGCGGCGGACCATCATCAGTTAGCAGCAATAATTCTTTGTCGTTGGCGAACGCTACCGAAATTGGCAACAGAGCATTAACGGCGATAAAGCCAATAAATTGGAATAAAAGAGCTATTTTTGCCATTCAAATCTTTGCTGCTAATAATACGAAAAATTGTATTAGCGCAGAGACAATCCATGCCGAGTATTGTTTAATCTTTTATATCACGAGTCATTCAATAACCTCAATGGTTAATTAAGGTTTTCAAATTGTTGGATTTTGATTGAGCATACAGGTGTGTTTTATAGAAAAATTTTGCATAATAGATTTTTTTCGTGATTTCGCTTTTAAAAATGCCGTTTTCAGTCCTCGATATTATTGTTTTACTATTGTTTTTGTTCTGTTGGATAGGTTACACCTACTTTGCCCGCAAAAAAGCTAAAACCACCGACTGTATCGCACGTTCGTTGCATCAACATCGAATTCACTGGATGTACGAAATTATCACCCGTGATATTCGGGTTGGCGAAGCGGCTTTATTGGCTAATTTAGAACGAAATATTGCTTTTTTCGCCTCCAGTAGTTTGCTGGTTATTGCCGGTATTTTGACTTTGTTTGCACAAGTTGAAAAACTCGAAGAAATCATTGCATCAATTCCGATGGCAGAACCGCCACATCACGTTGCTATTCAACTAAAATTGAGTTTGCTAGCGTTTATTTTTGTTTTGGCATTTTTTAATTTTACTTGGTCAATGCGTCAATACGGTTTTTTAAACGTCATGATTGGCGCTGCGCCAATTGATGAATCTGGCCTCAATAAAAATCTACACGACTACGCCAAGCAAATGGCAATCGTTCAAGACCAAGCGGCTCATGCTTATAATTACGGTTTGCGCGCTTATTACTTTTCACTGGCGGTACTCTGCTGGTTTTATCACCCTGCGTTGTTTGTGCTCGCCAGCGTGTTTGTTGTTTACACCTTATACATTCGCGAATTTAAATCAAAAGCGGTTCGCGCTATTACTACCGGGCAACACTTTCTCAATATTGAGCGTAAGCAGCGCTTTCCCGATTGGTGTGAGCAAGAAGCAAGAGCTAAAGTTCACCTCAATGAAAATGACAAAACGAACAAAGCTGATCAACAACATCAACCAAAAGACTCGGATAACGACTAAATGGCAAACCCACTTTACGCCAATTACGGGCCGAGAGATTTTGACAAGTTCGATTGTTTGAAGTTGTCGCTAGTGCTTTATGCCATGCTTGCTTTTGTACTGCGTGGTTATTTAGTGTGGTTAATGTCTGTGACAAATATGCGCGATCGGGTCAGTATTTTACAGCTTGCCTACCCGCAAACGTCTTTGTTTTATTTGAGTTTACTTGCTGGTGCGATTGGTTTGTTTGTCGTGTTGTTGATTTGCTTGCGCAAACCCAATGGCCCCGCGTGGGTAAAAAAATGTTGGCCTTATACGCGGTTGTTACTTATTGGTGCCTTGTTATTTGACTTGAGTGTCAATCTGGTTGGTTATTTTTATTGGCAATTACAATCAACTGAGTGGTTAGTAGCAGAAATTGGCATCATTGTTTTATTAATTGGCTTGGCTTATCGCAATCAACGTTTTTCTATCAATTTACAAGAGTTTCCAACACCGCTAGAAAAGCCCACAAAAACTAAGTAAAGGCAAAATAACCACTAACGGCGTTACTTTTAGTTAGTAAATAGGTAATGCTAACTCGATAGGTTAGCTCTGATAGCCTTCATCAACGGCTAAATTTTTGCCTTCAGCCGCAGTTCTTGCAAGTTGGTCGCAACGCTCATTTTCTGGATGACCAGAGTGGCCTTTAACCCAATGCCAGCTAATATTGTGGCGTTGGCTTTGATGGTCGAGTTGTTGCCATAAATCAACGTTTTTAACCGGCTGCTTGCTCGCGGTTTTCCATTGATTTTTTTTCCATTTGGCAATCCATTGGGTAATACCTTGGCGCACATATTGGCTATCTGTAGTTAGCGTGACTTGGCAAGGTTCTTTGAGTGACTCAAGAGCGACAATTGTCGCTAGCATTTCCATGCGATTATTGGTGGTGAGCTGATAACCTTTCGACAATTCCTTGCTGTGCTCTTTGTATTTTAACACTGCGCCATAGCCGCCGGGCCCTGGGTTTCCTAAACAAGAACCATCTGTGTATATTTCAATGTGTTTTTGCGTCATAGTGACCGTTTAATATCGTTAATCGAGAATTGTCGGTATGGTAACTGAGCCAAGGTTAACATGCGATCGATTTTCTGATTGTTTTACTGGTTTTCATTGGTAGCCGCTAGAGCCGACGTGATATTTCAGTATAATGTTGATACTTGTCAATAATTGGAACAACGCTTTGACGGCAAATAATCTCATGACATCAAATACTCAGAACAATCAACAGCAGGTAGAGCGCTTGGTTGTACTCGATACTGAAACCACAGGTATCAACCCAAAAGAAGGCCATCGAATTGTTGAAATAGGCTGTGTTGAATTGGTCAATCGACAATTGACAGGTCGCACTTACCACGCTTACATCAATCCGTTGTTTCAAATGGAGCAAGAAGTTATTGATGTTCACGGCTTAACCAATGAGTTTCTTGCTGACAAACCTCTGTTTGGCGATGTTGCCAATGAGTTTATCGAGTTTATCCGCGGCGCGGAATTAGTGATTCACAACGCTAAGTTCGACGTCGGCTTTATGGATCACGAGTTTCAATTGGCCAACCGAGGTTTACCTAATACTGGCGATATTTGTACAGTTACCGATACCTTGAAGGTGTCGAAGGATGAATTTGGTTCGCCGAAAACCTTAGATTATCTCGCTAAACACTATCGGGTAGACAAGTTAATCGACCGGACTTATCACGGCGCATTAATTGATGCTCAGTTACTGGCTTTTGTTTACATTGAGATGACGCGGCGCCAAGAAGCGCTTAACCTATCGAGTGGCGATCAAAGTGGTGATGGTCAAGACGCCAATGCGATTAGAAG
The DNA here is from genome assembly GCF_017744155.1 of Endozoicomonas sp. G2_1. Classification (GTDB taxonomy): domain Bacteria; phylum Pseudomonadota; class Gammaproteobacteria; order Enterobacterales; family Alteromonadaceae; genus JAGHQT01. The sequence goes on from NZ_JAGHQT010000007.1 coordinate 123,018, forward strand.
GTTAACTAACGACCGCCCAGCGCTAAAGGTTGTTAGAGCATCTGCCGATGAAGAGCAAGCACATCAAGATAGGTTGGCAATTATCGCCGATAAAGGAGCCACACCTATTTGGCAATAAAGATGTCGCTAAGACTAAAATAACTCTAACAAGTGTAGGATAGGTGCTTTGATAACAACGACGATAAAAAAGCTCATTTGTTGTGGGGCGATAGGCACATTGATTGGCCTTAACCCATTAGTACAGGCAGAGCAAGAAATAGCCGCAGTAAAGTTTCTCAATGAAAATGAGCGCGCCAATCAAATTCCGTATTTTGACAACCGATTTCGCATCGACGCACAAGTCGAGGAAATTACCTTATTATTCTATCGCGTTGATGGCGCACCGCCAGTGATTTTGATTCGTCCTGACGGCAGTAAGCTGCGCATTCACGATTTCCCGAAAGAGCGGGTCGAATGGTTTGACGATCGCAGTTTTGACATGATCAAAATTAAAAAGCCGATGCCAGGCCCTTGGCAGGCGGTTGGGCAAATTTTGCCAAACAGTGAGTTAATGGTTGTTTCTCAAGTTAACCTAACCGTGGAGCCCTTGCCAAAAGTGTTATTAGCGGGTGAAACGCTGAAAATTACTGGGCGTTTATCCAACGGCGATCTAGCCATCGACCAGCCGGCATTTAGAAACGTTGTTCACCTCGATATTGATTTTGTCAGTACTAACAATACTGAGTATGACAATTTCGGTGCCGAGCCAGTCAAGCTTGCCAGTTTTAGAGACGATGGTCGCGGTCTTGATGAATACGCCAGTGATGGCTTGTTCACCGGTGAGTTTGAGCTCAGTTTTGCTCCGGGGGAGTGGCAACCTGTCTATTCGATAAAGCTGCCAATGGCAACTCGTGAATTGAAACAAGAAAAAGTGGTGATACAAAAAGCGCCAGTCACGGTCAGTGTTAACACCACCAATGATGAAAAAGGCTATCACAAAGTCACTTTTGATATTGACGCAAGCTTTGTTGACCCCGACAGTTTAATTTTCCAAGGAAAAATACAATTTCCTGATAAACAAATGGATCCGTTTTCGATAAGTGAAGGTGAGGGCAGTGGCGTCACTCGAACGATCGATTTTGGTTACACTGAGTCTGGTGTTCATCGACTGATGACCAATGTTTTTGGTAAAACCATTCACGGGCGCGACTTTCGACTAGTATTGCCTGAATTTGTTTTTAATGTTGAACACCAAGCAGTAGTGCTTAATGAAAACCTAACAGGCAATAGTGACGGTGCATCACCCGCGGTTGATGTCGCTAAATTACTTGCTGAGCAAGCGGAAAAAGACAAAGCCTTGCTTGAAGAGCTTAAACTGCAACAGGCGATGGCCGCTGAGCAAGCGCAAAAGCAGAGTTTGTACATTATTATCGGGAGTAATATAGCACTGTTATTGATTGGTACTGTCGCCTTGTTGATTTACCGAAAACGTAAAAATAAGGGCTAAAATCTCGTTTGCTGTCCGATATTTACCCGTTTTGGCTAGCAAACGGCCAAATGAAAATTTTTATTAAAAAAGTGGTTGACTGTCTGCAATCATAACCGTATTATTCCCGCCGCATTCAACGAGACACTGTTGAATTAAGATTTTATCTGCGGAGTGGTAGTTCAGTTGGTTAGAATACCGGCCTGTCACGCCGGGGGTCGCGGGTTCGAGTCCCGTCCACTCCGCCACTTAAGGTCTTATATTGCATTACTGCGGAGTGGTAGTTCAGTTGGTTAGAATACCGGCCTGTCACGCCGGGGGTCGCGGGTTCGAGTCCCGTCCACTCCGCCACGTTGTGCAACAAACATATTTTTATCTGCGGAGTGGTAGTTCAGTTGGTTAGAATACCGGCCTGTCACGCCGGGGGTCGCGGGTTCGAGTCCCGTCCACTCCGCCACTTAAAAGTATGTTTTATTAGTTTGTTTATTACTGCGGAGTGGTAGTTCAGTTGGTTAGAATACCGGCCTGTCACGCCGGGGGTCGCGGGTTCGAGTCCCGTCCACTCCGCCACTAATAACAAGCTAATATATCTCAAATGTGTGTCAAAAAATTGCAAAAAGTATACTGCGGAGTGGTAGTTCAGTTGGTTAGAATACCGGCCTGTCACGCCGGGGGTCGCGGGTTCGAGTCCCGTCCACTCCGCCACCTACTTTTAGGCAATATCTAAAACTAAATTCTCTATTCTTAAAAACTCTTTCAAAATCAAAGATATCTTATAATGTTAATAAGATACTATTCAGTTGTCGCAATAACTTGATAGTGTTGATTTCTAATTCTTTTGAATTCGCCATTATCGATACTTTTCTTAATGATATTTTCTAGTTGTTCGGTTCGTTGTGCTAAAAATGACGATTTACTGATAGCGATATAGTAGTGGCGTTTCTGTACTGGTTGAAAATTAGCTTGGACGATTTGTTCGCCTAGCTGCATTTTCTTTAAGGTCAGTTCGGTACTCTCTGCATTGTGAAAAAAAGCATCTATTCGTTTGCTATTTAATAGCTTAATCTTTTGGCTCAAAGAAAGTAGCTGGATCTTCGCTAAGCTATTGTCGTTGTCAAACAAGTCAAAATACTGAGCGCGCTCACTAACGCCAATTAATAGAGAAGTTAAGTCTTGGTACTTGTTGACCGATGTTTTGTTTTCTGCTCTGACAAAAAGCGCTGAGGCATCACTGTAATAAGGCGGGTGGATGTATATCAGGGTATCGCTTGTCGGGGTATTAAAGTCTTGAATACCAAAAACTAAATCTAATTCTCCCGCCTGTATAGCTTTAATTTTTCGAGCAAACGGCATTAGTTTTATCTCTACTGGCATCGAGAGTTCGTTTGATAGGTATTTGAGGTATTTACTGTGTAAACCAGTTGGAAAGTCTGGTGAAACCGCTGAAATAAAACCTTGTTCTGCGGCATAGACGCTTGTTGAAATGCTCAATAGTGTTAACGCGGCGACTTTTTTAGGCTGGATTTTCGCCAGTGCCGATAAAAAAATATCTTTTACATTTAACGCTAACACTACATAAATCCTTTGTTGAGCTAAATCAATTGTGAACAATAAGTTTTTAATTGCTTCCAATATAAATCAAAATTCTGCCACAGACTAGATGTTGAGTAACCAGCTCATCACTTTTTTTATCATGGCTTCAATTGGCAACCAGTCGATATCATCGACGGCGACCGCGAGGTGACGATATTCTATTTGGGTAAATAAGGTCAACATAATTTCAGCATGTGTTTCTGCGTCAGCAGGAGCTAAATGTTGACACATACGGACAAAAGGCTCCCTTAGTGCTAACCAATGCTTGTCGGCTAAATCGGCTAATTCTGGCGCTCTGTGTACTTCAGTGAATAGTAGCTGTTCTACCGCCAGAGAAGTCGGCTCATGGCGTAATTTATTGTCGATGTACGCGCGTGCCATTGAGGTCAACTGCGTAGCGATCTCAAGTCTTGTTTCAGCGTTTACTGACTGGTCTAACGAAATCTCGCTAAGTGCATCAAAAGTCTGTTGCCATGCCGTCATCGCCGTTGCCATGATAGCGTTTGAATTGAGAATAAAAGCTTGTTGAATAAGCTCTTGAATATCTTTGAAATAATAGGTTGTCAGTGATAGTTGCAACTGCGCTTGTTGCGCTACGGCTCGGTGGGTTGTTCCTTTTATACCGTTTTGCGCTAGCACAATAATTGCTGCGTTTAGAATACTTTCTCGAGTGCGTTCTCCTTTGCTCCGTCGCTTGGGTTGCGCTTGCTGATCTTTATTTGCTGACATGCTAGTAGTAAAATTATGTTCGAATAATTCAATAGTAACAGTTTTTTCAGCAAATAAAAAAGCCCTGTAATAACAGGGCTTTTGTGATTTCTAGGACGAACTAAGCGGCGTTTTTCTTAGTTTCTGTCATGAGTAATGACTTGTCAGCAGCAAGCTCGATTGGGTCGAAATCGTCAACGTCGATGACGGCTTTGCGAGCTACTTCAGTTTTGCTAAGCAATTCAGCTTCTTGTGCAGTAATTGCGTTGGCAGCTAAACCTTTTTCTGCGACTAAGTCGAGACGGAAGAACGGCAGTTTTTCACCAGTCGCTTGACAAACTTTGTCAAAAATTGGTTCACAAGCCAAAATATCGTCTAAGGTTTGCTCAAGTTGGCCTAAGATGTTGCCAGACTCACGAGTTAAGTATTGACCTTGACCAATACGGTTACGGCTTTCACTAGGCGTTTGTAAAATACGCGCAACTTTGTGCTCTGTGCGATCAGACGGCTTAGTTAACCAAGTGCCGAATGGGAAAATCACTAAGCGCAAGGCAACTGCAACGGCTTTGTTCGGGAAGTTACTAATGAGTTCGTCAATCGCTTGTTGAGCTTTGTATAGACTATCTTCTACCGCCCATTGCATTAGTGCGACATCGTCGCGTTGACGACCTTCATCGTCGAAGCGCTTCAACGTTGCAGAAGCTAAGTATAGGTAACTTAGTACATCACCTAAGCGGGCTGAGATGCGTTCACGACGTTTCAAGTCGCCACCAAGCGTTAGCATGGCGATATCTGACAGCATTGCAAGGTTAGAGCTAAAGCGGGTCATTAATTGATAGTAACGGCGGCTTTGATCTTTGTATGGTGCAGCCAAGAAGCGAGCGCCAGTTAAAGAGAACCACAAGCTGCGACAAATGTTGCTAATAGAGAAGCCAATGTGACCAAATAACGCGTGATCAAAGTCTTTTAAGCCTTGGCGTCTGTCTTCATTACCCGCCGCTTGAAGCTCGGCTAGTACATAAGGATGACAACGAATAGCACCTTGACCGTAAATAATCATGTTGCGGGTTAAGATGTTGGCACCTTCTACGGTAATTGCCACAGGTGCACCTTGGTAACCGCGAGCTAAGTAGTTATTTGGCCCCATACAAATACCTTTGCCACCGTGAACGTCCATGGCATCGATAATTGATGAGCGCATTTTCTCAGTAAGGTGATATTTAGCAATTGCAGACACTACAGATGGTTTTTCACCTAAGTCGATTGCACCTGTAGACATGGTAGTCACCGCGTCCATTAAGTAAGCGTTACCACCTAAACGAGCCAGTGCTTCTTCAACACCTTCCATTTTACCGATAGGTAATTTGAATTGACGGCGAATTCGACTATAAGCACCGGTTGCCAAAGCGACAGACTTAATGCCACCAGCACTGTTAGAAGGCAAGGTAATAGCACGGCCTACTGACAAACACTCAACCAGCATACGCCAGCCTTGACCCGCCATTTTAGGACCACCAATAATGAAGTCTAGTGGTACGAAAACGTCTTTACCTTGAGTAGGACCGTTTTGGAACGGAACGTTCAATGGGAAGTGACGACGACCGGTAATAACACCGTCTAAGTCAGTTGGGATTAACGCACAAGTAATACCTAAATCGACAGTATCACCTAATAAACCATCTGGATCTTGTAGTTTAAACGCCAAGCCTAACACTGTCGCAACTGGTGCTAAGGTAATGTAACGCTTGTCCCATGTTAGGCGCATACCTAATACTTCTTCACCGTTAAACTCACCGCGACACACGACACCAAAATCTGGAATAGCACCGGCATCTGAACCCGCTTCAGGGCTAGTTAATGCGAAACAAGGGATTTCTTCACCACGTGCTAAACGCGGTAGGTAGTGATCTTGCTGCTCTTTAGTACCATAGTGCTGCAACAATTCACCTGGGCCCAATGAATTAGGCACGCCGACGGTGCTTGCTAGTACGCTGCTAGCACCGGTAAGTTTTTGTAGAACACGTGATTGCGCGTAGGCACAAAACTCAAGACCGCCATATTGCTTTTTGATGATCATGGCAAAGAACTTGTTGTCTTTTAAGTATTGCCAAACTTCTGGTGACATATCGGCGCGATCATGAGTTGTGTGCCAGTCGTCAACCATGCGACAAACTTCTTCAACTGGACCATCTAAAAACGCTTGCTCTTCAGCGCTTAAACGAGGTTGAGGAAAGTTGTGTAGTTTTTTCCAATCAGGGTTACCGCGGAATAAGTCTGACTCGAACCAAGTCGTGCCGGCATCAAGCGCTTCTTGTTCAGTGCGAGACATTTGCGGCATGATACCGCGGAACAAATCAAGTAATGGCTTACTGATGTACTGTTGACGAAAACTGGTCATGTTTAATGGTACCGCTAACGCGGCAAACACTAACCAACCAAAGATAGAGACAACATTGTAAAAGCTGCCAATAAGCATAAGTACAGCAAATAACGCTGTATAGGTAGAAAGAGAGGCTCGAGAATAAGCCATATAGCCACTGAGGGCTAGTGCACTAATTATCCAAATTAAAGTATCCACAAATACTCCTTAACACATAAGAGGTCAGACCACATGATTTAAGAGTAATCGTTAATTGCGATAATTTCAAATATTTTTTTCATCAGATGAATTTTATTTATCTATGGAATGTTAAGATAATCGCAACAACACACACGGTTTTATAGAGGATTGAATTCACTATGTGTGAACTCTTGGCGATGAGCGCTAACGTACCAACTGATATTTGCTTTAGTTTTTCGGGATTGATGCAACGAGGCGGCAATACTGGCCCACATAAAGATGGTTGGGGCGTGACCTTTTATGAAGGTAAAGGCTATCGCAGTTTTAAAGACCCGCTGCCAAGTGCGCAGTCACCCATTGCTAAACTTGTTACTGAATATCCGATTAAGAGCCAATCTGTTTTGTGCCATATTCGGCAAGCCAATTCTGGCGCGGTGAGTTTAGAAAACACCCATCCGTTTACGCGACAAATTTGGGGTCGTCACTGGACATATGCTCACAATGGCCAGCTCAAAGATTTTAAACAAGCATTGCCAGTTAAGTATCATTTGCCGGTTGGTGACACCGACAGTGAACACGCTTTTTGTTGGTTGCTCGACCAATTACACGTCAAATATGGCAATGAACCAGCTAAAACAGAGCGTGTTTTTGAATTTGTCGCTGAGCTATGTGAAAAGATTAATAAGCTCGGTGTTTTTAATTTAATTTTAACTAATGGCGATCAACTTTTCGCATATTGTGCCAATAACTTACATTGGTTAACGCGCAGAGCGCCCTTTGGACAGGCGAGCTTGATTGATGCTGAAATGAGTGTTGATTTTCAACAGGAAACGACACCCAATGACATCGTTACCGTAATAGCCACACAACCATTAACCGATGATGAAAATTGGCACAAAATGATGCCAGGGCAGTGGCAATTGTTTTGCCAGGGCGAGCAGTTAGCTTCGGGGCAGGTCGTGAGCACTTATCACGAACCCTACCTTGTTTGTGAGTAAGTCGCTATTGAGTAAATTCAATCAGTTCAGCTTTGAACTCTTCGTCTTTATTTTTAATTTGCTGAATTTTCACTAACATGTAGTCGAGCTCGGGGGCAAACCAAACGTAGGTGACTTTGCGCTTGCGTTTAACTTCGCGTTTGTAACGGACGGCTTTTATTTCACCGTAGGGTAAGGTAATAGTTTCTTCAAGATCGAATTGATAACTGCGCTCTTTAATATTGCCCTTGCCAGAAAACGTTGTATAGCTAAATTCAGTTGATGTTGGCTGAGTTAACAAATTGACCCGTTGTTGTAGGTGATAACTCAACGGATCTTGAATTGCTTGGCTGTAATCGAGTGTTAGTTGTTCATTTTTCAGTTGGTTTTTGACCACGCCCTGATCTTGGGCAAATAACCAGTGATAGTACTTGTTTGGTCCTGTCCCTGAGCGCTGAAAACTGTATTCGAGTGGTATTACCCGTTGTTGTTCAAGTTTTACTTTACTGAGCTCTTGGCGTTTGTCCGATAAAATAAACCATTTCATATCGGTGTCATAGCTAAATTCAGCACTGTGATTGTCGAGATATTTTAGTTTGCGCTGACCCGTGCCTAAATCTTTTTTGCCACGAGATATTTTGTATTTTGCCTCAAAAGCAGGGATTAACTGGTGAATCTCTTTTACCGAACTTGATACTTGCTCATTGGCGAGTTCGTTACTTACAGATAGTGCTGATGCAGCCGATGGCAATAATAAGTTTGGCAGTAGTAATAGTGAAGTGACTATCGTTGAACGAGAAAGTAGAGCAAGCTTAAAATTCATTTATATACCTCGTTATGAAGACAGTAATTTAAGTGATCTCAGTTAATGTGGTTGAGCACTCACTGAGATCGTTGATGATGGCTTATGATAGTTATTAAGTGTCGTCGTTGGCATACCCGCCCGTTGGCAAAATTGCACCATCAAGCTCTGCGTTACCAGCAACCATTTTCAGTCTATTTTGACCAAACCACTTTACCACTAGAGGGTAAATACGGTGTTCTTGCTCGTGGACACGACCCGCTAACACCTGTTCATCGTCTTCAGGGAAAACTGGTACCTTAGCTTGTAAAATGACTGGACCACCATCTAACTCTTCGGTAACAAAGTGAACACTGACCCCATGCTCTTTATCAGCGGCGTCAATCGCTCTCTGATGAGTATGCAAACCTTGGTACTTAGGCAACAAAGACGGGTGAATGTTCAACATTTTTCCCAAATAATGTTGGACAAATGTCGGTGTTAAAATACGCATAAAGCCCGCTAGCACAACTAGATCAGGCTGATGCTGATCAATTTGCTCAGCTAATGCACTATCGTAAGCTTCGCGGCTGTCAAAATCTCGATGAGATAGACAAGCCTGAGCAATGCCAGCCTGCTGAGCGCGTGTTAAGCCGTAAGCATCGGCTTTATTGGAGATCACCGCAACAATTTCAATTGGGTAGCTAGGGCAATTGCAAGCGTCGATCAACGCTTGCAAATTACTACCACTACCAGAAATTAATACCACTACGCGTTTTTTTGACAGGCTTTGTACGTTTTCTGTTTGAGAAGTTATCATTTTTCTTAATCGCTTATTTCAATTATTTAATGATAACTTGTTCTTCTTGATCGCCTTGCTGCTTGATTTCACCAATGTGCCAAGCATTTTCACCGTGCTGGTTTAAAATGTTTAAGCTGGTTTCAACTTGCTCTGCAGGAACGGCGATGATCATACCAACACCACAGTTAAAGGTGCGGTACATTTCATGGCGTGTAATGTTGCCCTGCTCTTGTAACCAGTTGAAAATTTCTGGCCATTGCCAGCTGCTTTCGTTAATTACCGCTTGAGCGTCACTTGGTAATACGCGCGGAATATTCTCCCAAAAACCGCCGCCAGTAATGTGAGACAATGCGTGGACATCAACTTCTTTCAATAGCGCTAGCACTGATTTTACGTAAATTTTAGTTGGTGCTAATAAATGTTCAGCCAGCGGTTTACCATTGAGTAACTCGGCAGTGTCGGTGTCGTTTACTTCTAACACTTTGCGAATCAGTGAAAAGCCGTTCGAGTGAGGGCCACTTGCGGCCAGTGCAATCAGTTGATCGCCAGCAGCTACTTTACTGCCGTCAAGTAAGCGAGATTTTTCAGCAACACCGACACAAAAACCAGCAATATCGTAATCACCTTGGTGATACATACCTGGCATTTCGGCTGTTTCACCGCCGACTAAAGCACAGCCAGATTGAACACAACCTTCAGCAATCCCTGAAACAACATTTGAAGCAACGTCGACGTCTAATTTTGCCGTTGCGTAGTAATCGAGGAAAAATAGCGGCTCAGCACCTTGCACAATTAAATCGTTAACGCACATAGCAACTAAGTCTATGCCTACGGTGTCGTGTTTGTTTAAGTCGATTGCTAAGCGCAATTTAGTACCGACACCATCGGTTCCCGCAACCAATACCGGCTCTTTATAGCCTGTTGGCAATTGACAAACTGAGCCAAACCCGCCTAAGCCACCCATAACTTCTGGGCGTGTTGTGCGCTTTACCGCACCCTTAATATTTTCAACTAACGCATTACCAGCGTCGATATCAACACCAGCGTCTTTGTAGCTTAATGATTGTTTTTGCTCGCTCACGAGAACCTCAATTGTTGGCAGATGGAAATCGGCGCTTATTCTATCAGCGCTTAGCCCAATAAAACACCGGATTTATTAATTATTTTTCGATAAATAAAAATTGGCTAATTAAACTTATCCAAGGCGATAACTAGTGTGATAAGATCCATGATCTGTATATCATTTTGCTCTCACAAACGATTAAATATTGCGTATCAATTTAGGCGAAGGTGATGAAATTTAGGTTGTTTTTATCTGCTGTTAGTGTTTCTTTGGCATTGGTTTTTAGTCTAGTTTCAAGCCTAGCTTGGAATTTAGTGCTTAACGCAATGTTAATACCTACTGCCAGTGCCGTCGAAGTCACTGATCTCTATCAAGCTAAAGTACTGGCTACTGGTCAGAAAAGCGATACAGCGCTTAAAAAAGCAATGGCCGAAGTTTTGGTCAAGGTCGGGGGGCAGCTCGATGTTGTTAAACAGCCTTTAATGGCCCAAGCACTGCGTAAGCCTAGAAGCTATCTAGTTCGTTTTCGCTACCAGACCGAGCAACAGCAAAGTTTTCTTATTGCTGATTTTGATGCCAACAAAATCAATAGTTTATTCAAACAAGCTGATCTAGCGATTTGGGGAAACTTACGACCACAAGTACTGGTTTGGTTGGTGGCGCAAGAAAACGGTGAACGCCAAGTATTAGCTGATTCTACCGCCACTGATGCCAGCAGTATAGCCATGCTTGATCAAATTAAACAGTTTTCCACTCAGCGCGGCTTACCTGTGTTGTTGCCCTTGATGGATTTAACCGACGCGACCGAGGTCGACTATCTCGATTTATGGGCGCGCTTTGCCGAGCCTATTATGGCATTTTCTGCCCGTTACCGACCAGAGGCAACGGTTGTTATTCGGGTGTCAGATTATATTGCTCCAGAACCTATACCTGCACAAGTAGCTGAGCCAGCAACGGATCTAGAGGCTGATAAAACGAGCTTGCAACCAAATGCCAATCAAGTTTTAGGCGCAGTAAACACTGATTCACTCGTGGTTGATAATCGACGTTGTGTTGTTTGTGAGCAAGAATGGCAAATGGATTGGAGTTTTATTGGTCAGCAGCAACGCTTTAGCCAGTCTTATCGGGGCAACGATAAAAAACAGTTATTAACTGAAGTACTCAACGATATTATTGATGACATTTATCAACACTATGCGGCAACAACTAATGCCGAGCAAAAAGTATTGCTCGATGTTGCTAATGTCAGCGATCTAAAGCAATACATCAATATTACAGCGTTTTTGCAATCGCTATCGTCAGTACAGTCGGTGACCTTGGTCAGTGCTGTTGGTCAGCAAAGGCGTTTTGAAGTGGATATTATTGGTTCAAAGGAAGCACTGCTTGCGGCACTCAAGCTTAACCAGCAGTTGCGACAATATATTGATCCACTTGCACCTTACCGACCAGAGCAAGTGCCTGTGTTTATCTGGAGCGATCAATGATTGAGCGAAGCCAACTAGCGCTTGCGGTTCAATTGCCTGACGATGAAACCTTTGACAGTTTTCAGTCACGCCAAAATCAACAAGTGGTGAGCCAACTCAAGCAGTTTATTTTAGCCACAGATGCCAGTCAGGGCTTTTATTTATCTGGGCCGCGAGGCGCAGGCAAATCACACTTACTGCACGCGTGCTGCGCGCAAGCAACTGAGCTTGGTTTGAGCTCGGTTTGCCTATCTTTTTCTGAAATTGGTCAGCTTTCGATTGAAGTACTCGACGGCTTAGAGGCCATAGACCTAGTGTGTCTCGACGATATTCCAATCATCAACCAATTACCCGAGAAAGAAAGCTTGCAGTGGCAGCGAGCACTATTTGATTTATTCAATCGAATGTTTGAACACAATAAAAAGTTAGTGATGACCGGTGCCATTAATGCGCCCAATTTAGTCTTTAGCCTTGCCGATTTGCAATCGCGGTTGCGCTGGGGCGAAAGCGCTAGCTTAAAAGCACTTACCGATGAAGATAAGCAAGTGATAATTAAATTGCGCGCCAAACATCGCGGTTTGATTATTACTGATGACGTTTGCCGCTTTTTACTCAATCACTTTACGCGTGATATGAATAGCTTGATTAAAACATTAGATATTCTCGATAAGGCCTCTATTCAGGAACAGCGCAAAATTACGATTCCTTTTATTAAAGGTGTTTTGTGACAGAGTGAGTAACGCTTTAATGCGCTCTTCGCCATCCATGAACATATACGCTCTTTGCCGTCCTTGCAACGCGTTATTGCCAACATGGACGTTGGTACTTAGGTTTCGTCGGGAACGTAAAACCTAACCGTTGATCCATAAACATATACGCTCTTTGCCATCCTTGGCACCACGTTATTGGCAACATGGACGTTGGTACTTAGGTTTCGTCGGGAACGTAAAACCTGACCGTTCATCCATAAACATAAAAGCCAATCTTTCGATTGGCTTTTTGCTTTATTATTATTGATTAGGTAACTCTCGATGATAATACCTAAGTTCAGTCACTGGTCTTAGTGCTTCATTTGCCTCAGGCTTACTGGCAACGTTTGGATTTGGTCCAATAATCAAACTTTCTATCCAGTTATCGCCGGCATCAAGTAAGCGCGGTGTCGCTAAATTATTAATTAAACCCCGGGTGTCGAGTTCAGGCAAAACTCGGTCGGCAACAAACTGCACTCTCGGTTGTACCGCAGGGTCTGCAACTCTGCCTCGTTGGCCCCATGTGATAATAAAATCTAGCGCACTAACGTTGTCACCTTGAGGGCGATTAGTAATAGTTGTATCTCGCATTGCTTGATATCGAGATTGCATCATTAGCTCTTCAAACAGAACGGCAAAATCTTCGCGAATGGTCGAGTAGCTGTAGTATTCGTTGGCGCGATCTGTGGTGTAAAACGTCACTATGTCAGCAGGTTGGTATGCCCGTTGAGTCGCGTTTGCGGTTTCACCAGCAAAGCTCACTTGCGCCAAACCACGCATTTCTTGATTAAATAAAGGCAGGCGACTTTCAAGTAAGTTCGATTGAGTATTATTGGGCTGAGCTGCAGTTAAGACACTGTCATTGCGATTGAGCTGGCTCCACCGACTACTTGGGAAAAAGTCATTGGCATGGGCGAGCTCGTGGTACATTAACGATGCTAGGCTATAGAGACGATCGTTGGCAACGCGGCTAACGCGACTGGTACGACTGACAAAGCGGCTGGCGAAGTCGTTGTTCAAGACATAGCGAAACGGCATTGAAAATTGTAAGTCGTTACTGAAGTTCGCTCTAAAATCTGGCGCCTCATTTATCGTATCGCGCTCGTCTGGGGTTAACCAAAAATCATTAGGATCTAAATAAATAGCGCCGGTAGCCGCCCAGTAAAACGAGGGTCTAACGTCGTAAGAAATAACAACGGCAGTGGTTGCTCTAAGTAAATTTTTAAAATCGTTATTGGGGTCTTCGTTGGTTAAGAACTCTCTAAATCGATCCCCCATCCACTGATGAGACACCAATACTCGGTTCATAATATCGTCAACGCTCGGCGTTAAGGTTTCTTGCGCGATTAACGGTAATCGGCTCAATTGACAAGCGTTATTAAGTTGGTTCGAGTAAACACATGCCGCTAGGTTATTGGCATGAGGTGAATTGGCATTGTAAGGAACAACTTTGGCAACGGGTTCATCAAAATAGGCATTATTGACAATTGCTGGCGCATCTTCCACCAATACAGAGACCGTATCACTGGCATTGCCATTGGCTAAACTGACTTCAAATACTAATAGCGTGTCTTGATTAACTTGCGGCGCATTAAAAAATACCGCGAAATCGCCATCAGTGTTGTTGTCGGTAAAGCTGACGCCAGGGCCTTGGACTTGACGCCAACGAATATTGGCTTGCTGGTTGTTGTCTGCTAAACCCGCTCGCAATGAAACCTTATTGCCTTCAACCACGGCGTGGCCGAGTCGACCATTAATGGCAACATCACCAGCAACAACGTCAATGGTATGAGTGGCGGTGCGAGCATTACCATCTTGGCGATAACTGACTTCAAAACTATAGCTACCTGCGTCGCTTGCTGTGAAGGCTATCGCTTTGCTTTGACGCGCTAAAAAGTTAGCGCTAGGCCCCGAGGTTTGCCGCCACTGAATATCACTGATATTGCCAGACGCCAATAAGAACAAATCAACGGCTTGGCCAGTGTTGACGTTAGTGTCCATGCTAACAATTTGATTAGCACTGGAGGTTGGCGACGGCGTAGGTGCGGGCGCAGGAGCTGGCGGTGGCGTAGGGCTAGGCGCCAAACTAGTATCACTGCCTCCGCCGCCACAGCCAGCTAACCAAAGAGCACTTAATGTTGGCACAAGCCATTTGTTGATTTGTCTCATACTACTTATCCTTTTTCTTTTCCCTGATACTTAGACCTAACTCTTGCCCTCTGTATTTCGCATAGTAAGTACCACCAATAAACATCATGGTGGCGAAAAATAGTTCAACCAGTGCCCATAGGCGTTCATCAGCTGACACCCATAATGCGGTTAAACTGTGCAAAAAGTAAATCATGACGACAAAGTTAGACCAAGCATAGGTATAGGGGTTACCGGTCAGTAACCCTTTTAATGGGAATAACAGTGGTAAGGTAAACATGACTAACGAAAGTGTTGGTGACAGACTTGGTGAGTCTGTTAACACGATGAGCCACAGCGGCATAAAAAACAACAGGCCAAAATAGCCGGTAAGAGCGAGCTTTTTATACGTACTGGTGGCGAATGATTGTTTGCTCATGTTCTATTTTTTATCCTAACAGCGCTGAAACATTTTCAGGTGGACGGCCGATAATCGCAGTTTCACCATTAGTGACAATCGGGCGCTCGATTAATTTAGGGGTATTGACCATTGCTTGAATCAAAGTTTGGTTGTCTGCACCTTTGAGGTTTTGCGCTTTAAATTCGTCTTCTTTAGTTCGCATCATCTCAATGGGCTCAAGGCCCAGCTGTGCTAGTAATGCTTCGATCTGAGCCTGTTCCAATGGCGTTTTTAAATACTCAACAATAGTTACGTCGGTGTTGGCTTGCTCGATCAACGCGAGTGTTTGACGGCTTTTTGAACAACGAGGGTTGTGATAAATAGTTAACATCTTAATGACCTTTATCTTGTGATTGCGGGGAAACTACAAACGTTTGATTTTTTGTTCTTGCGCTTGTAACTGTAAAATTCTGGCTTTTATCCGTTTGCGAACAATCGGTTGTTTATCCGCGTAATTATAGGCGGTTTGCAGTTCATCAACGGCTTGACTGTATCCGCCCAGCAGCGCCAAGACCTCTGCTTTAGTCGCATGCATTAGCGCGGTTTCTTCTTGCTTGCGATAAACCGTGGTTAATAAATCATAAGCGACGAAGTGGTTAGGTTTGACTAGCAGGAAGTCATTGAGCAATTGCGAAGCTTGCTCGTACTGCTTGTTTTCTTGCAATACATTGGCGTAGTTTAACGCAACCACTTGGTTGTTGGGCATTAACTTGTTGAGCTTGTCGAGCATCGCTAGGGCTTTGTCAAAGCGTTTGGTCTGAATGTAAGCATCTGACAATGCATCGACATAAAACAAGTTCAATTGATCTGACTGATACAAGGATTCAAGTAGTTTTTGCGCTTTGTTAAATTGACGGTCTCTAAAGTAGGAGAGTGCTAAGCCATATTGTGCTGCCGCTCTAATAGCATATTTGTTTCGCTCAATAACATCTTGATAGTAGGCAATGTTTTGTTCTACTTCACCTTGATAACGAGCAGCAATTCTCGCTTTGCTCAACTCAAAATCAAGTGATGGCGCTAAATGAATATAAGGGTAGGCTTGTGCTCGACCCCTGGCATCACTGATGCGAGATTCTGGTAATGGGTGAGTGAGCAGCATTGCTGGTGGCTTGGTGCGATAGCGATATTTTTCAGCAAGCTTGCCAAAAAACTCTGCACTGGCGTGTGGATTAAAGCCACTATTGGCCAGCAGGGCGATACCAACTCGATCGGCTTCTTTTTCATTACCACGAGTATAATTGATACTGGCCTGTTGGCCGGCCGCTAAACTGGTACTCAAGGCAGCAAAGCCGACGCCAGGGTTAACTAAGGTCAGCAACACCCCTGAAATCAAACCGGCAGTGGTTAAAGGTTGTGTGCGGCGCTGTGATTCTAGTCGTCGCGCCAAGTGACGCTGAGTAACGTGAGAGACTTCGTGGGCCAGCACTGATGCTAACTCACTTTCGGTATCTGCTTGGGTAATGAGGCCAGTGTGGACACCAACGTGACCACCAAAAAAAGCAAACGCGTTAATCTCCGGGTTGTTGATCAAAAAGAACTTGAACGAGTAATTGACGTCGTTAGCGTTCTTGACCAGGCGATTGCCCAAGTGGTTTATATATTCGGTTAATACTGGATCGTTTAGTAGTGGTTGACTTGCGCGCAATTGGCGCATCGCGATGTCACCGATTTGTCGCTCTTTGTCAATCGATAAAATACTGCCACCGGCTGAGCCAATCTCAGGAAGTTGGTTGCGGTTTGATTCTGCGCCGACAGAAGATACCGAAAAAAGCGCGGCGCTTAACAGGGAACTTAATAGCAGAGGTTTAAATTTAGGCAAAATAGGCGATCTCATTTATTTGAATCATTTGGCGTACTAATCTAGACCCGATGTTTGGGATTTTATTTGGCGTTTTTCCAATGCGTGATAAAATTCAGCAATGGTCAACCCGTCGGTATCGACAATATCAAATGACTGAGCGAGTGTGTTGATCAAGGCTTCAACTCGAAAATATGCATAACGCACCAAGGCTTTATCGGCTTGGTCACCACTGTTACAGGTGTAGATTAAAAACGACGAAAAATTAGTAATGCGAAACAGCATTTGTCTCGATTCAGGATACCAGTCGATAAACGGACACAGTGGGTGCTTGAGCAGTGTTTCATAAAGCGGTTGGCCGTTAACACATGGGTAACAGTGCAGCTCGTAGCCCATTTCATCAAAGCTATGACGCAAAAATATTTTTGGCTTAGTGGTGACGCTAATGGTGCCATCGAGACTTTTGTGACCCCCGAGCAGCTCGAGGTTCCACGTATTTTTGTTGAGAATTTGTTTATAAGCACTATCGAAACCATGGGTGAGAATACCGTCGAGGTCGCCAATAGAGGTAGAAGCCATGTGATAAATGGCGGAAACTTCGCCCCAGTTGAGCTTCTTTTTCAGCGCGTTGATTTCTTTTAAGTCTGGTTGTGCTGATAGTTCCGTCATAAATCTTGTTATTTTTATAAAATTAGCTCTGGGTAATGATTGTAATCGATTGTCGCAAATAAGATAATCAAACAAAAGACCTGTATTTAAATTAACGCATGTTTAAGGTTAATAATGTTGTATCAGTATGACGCGACTGGCGATAAATGCCCGTTGCCTTTGGTTAAGTTGCGCGTTATTTTAAAAAAAATGCAATCGGGAGATAGCTGTTTGATGCAAATTCTCGATAAAGGTTCGAAAAAAGATATTCCCGCCTTGCTGCTTCGCCAAGGTTATCAGTTTAGCCAACGCGAGCTAGCCAACAATGTCATCGAGTTAGCAATAGCCAAAGGATAACGTTTTACCATGGTTAATTTTTTTAGTAATTGGTACAAAGAAAAGTTCTCAGATCCGCATGCAGTAACGCTGGCGGTGATTTTACTGTTAGCTTTTTTACTGATTTATTTCTTTAGCGCGTTATTAATGCCTGTATTTGTTGCGCTTGGTTTGGCATTTTTGTTGGATTTACCGGTCAATAAACTGACTGATACTGGTTTGTCACGAAGTTTATCGACCAGTATTGTGGTCTCTTTGTTCATAGGTGTTGCCATGGTCGCTACTTTGGGTTTAATGCCAACAATATGGCAGCAGGGCACCAATTTAGCGCAAGAAGCTCCCCATATGTTGACGCAAGGGCAAGACTATTTAATGACTTTGCCTGAAAAATACCCCGAACTCGTTAGTGCCAGTCAAATTGAAAACATCATTGCCTTAGTGAAAGATAAAACTTTGGAATGGGGCGAAATTGTGCTTAAGGCGTCGCTCGGCTCTTTGTTAAATATAGTGGCATTGTTGGTTTATTTGATTTTAGTGCCGTTGATGATGTTTTTCTTTTTAAAAGACAAAGCAGAGCTTATTGATGGCTTGAAAAAGTTTTTACCGAAAGAGCGCAGATTGGCATCACAAGTAGCTAATGAAATGAACCAACAAATCATGAATTACATTCGTGGCAAGGTGATTGAAATAGTGATCATCGGTTTTGTCACTACCGTTACTTTTGCTTTGCTTGGCTTACAATACGCTGTGCTACTTGGCGTGTTAGTAGGCTTGTCGGTACTAGTGCCATATGTTGGCGCGACGATCGTGACCTTACCTGTGGTTTTGGTGGCACTATTCCAATTTGGCGTTGGTGCTGAGTTTGGCTATGTAATGCTAGCCTACGCCATTATTCAGGCGCTAGATGGTAACTTGCTAGTACCGTTATTGTTTTCAGAAGCTGTTAACCTTCATCCGGTGATTATCATCATTGCAGTTATCGTTTTTGGTGGTATGTGGGGCTTTTGGGGGGTATTCTTTGCCATTCCTTTGGCGACCTTAGTTAAAGCGGTTATCAATGCTTGGTCAAATGTTCATGACCACGAGCAAGTTGCAGCATCTTAATAAAGATCAGCTCACAGTGTAATGTGGCAACCAATAACTAGTTGTACTGTGCTTTAGTGAGCTGGCGCTAATATCTCATTATTGACCGCAGACTTGGTTACGTCCTTTGGCTTTCGCTTGATAGAGGGCTTCATCGGCGCGGTGCAGCAACTGGCTAATTGATTTGTCGCCTGATTTATTCTGCGCGATACCAATACTCGTCGTTAAACAAATACTCGGTACTTCAGTCTGATCATCTTTTAATTGATGGGTTTGTGGGTCCATATGAGGTAGGGAAATAGACAGCTTAGCTATTTGATCTCGAATCCGCTCTGCCAGTAATTTGGCATCTTCACTGCTAGTATCGGGTAAAATAATGCAAAACTCTTCTCCGCCTATACGGCCGGCAATATCGTGGGCGCGTATAGTGTTTTTGATGCATTGTGCAACTCGAATTAAGACTAAGTCACCGGTGTGATGACCGTAATTGTCGTTAATGGCTTTGAAGTAGTCTAAATCGAGAATTAGGGTCGATAACGGATAATTTGAGCGCTGACTTTGCTTAAAGGCTTTACCTGCCTGCTCAAACAAGTGACGACGATTGGCTAACTTAGTTAAATCGTCAACGGTTGCTTTGTGTTCGAGTTCTTTTTTGAGCTCAATCAGTTCAGTAATTTCGTGGGAAAATCCGATATAAGACTCAACCTCTTGGTTGTTGTCAAACAACGGCACTTTGTTGGACCAGTAGTAATGTGCTTTGCCTTGTTCATCAACAAACTCTTCTTCGCCGGTAATTTGTTGACCGCTTTGAATAACCTTATCATCCATGTGATCAAAATCGTTTTCAAACTCTTGTAATTCATTGGCTGTGCGACCAATAATTTCATTAATGTGGCGTTGAAATAGTTCGGTTGTTTTCTTGTTGACATACAAAAAGCGATGTTGCCTGTCCTTCATGTAAATATAGGCATCAACATTGTCGAGGACAGTGTCTAAAAGCTTTTGTTTTTGTTCGAGCTGGCGGGCGAGTATTTTGCGTTCAGTAATGTCGGTAGAAATACCCGACAAGCCAATGATATCGCCATGTTCATCGTAGATGGGTTGCTTGACAATCCAGTAGTAGCGCACTTCTCCAGTACGAGCAATGGTATTTTTTTCTTCTCTTTCAACCGTTTTCCCGTATTTGAGTACTTGTTCATCGTTTTGTTTAAGTTCGCTAAATTCGTCAATAGAGAAAAAGTGACTATCATCTTTGCCAATAAAGTCTGCCATCGACACTTGAAAAAAGTTGAGTACAAATTGGTTGCCATAGGTATAGCAGCCATTGATGTCTTTAGTAAAAATATAGGAGCCGACATTGTTTAATGTCGCGTGCAATCGCGAGAGTTCCTTTTTCAGCGCTTGGTTTTCTTGTGTTAAATCTTTTTTCACGTATGTTACTCATTAACATTGAAACCCGCGCTACTTACTACTGGGCTAGACGGAGGATTGATTCTAGACAGAGTGTTAGCTAGCGGTATGTAGTTTTATCGGACAAAATACCAATTAGTTTAATTATTATCCTAAGCTATTGATGAATCTAGTCAATAGTTAACTTGACATCACTCATCGGAATACAACAACAAGGCAATATTTCCCCTTCACCGACAAAAGCTAGTGGTTCACCTTGTGGGTAAGCTATTTGGCCACTGTCGAGCCGCACCCGACAAGCACCGCAAAAACCATCGCGACAGTGATATTCAATTTCAATATTGGCCTGCTCAATACATTCAAGCAGATTATTGTGGTGTTCAAGGTAAATGATTTCTTGTTCATTGACCTGAATTTTTTTAGTCACGCGATTGAAGCTTAATTGAGATGGTGGCTGCCAGCTAGCGCATAGCTAGCAGCCCAGTGATTGTGATTAAAGGTCGAAATCGTCAAAGTCGTCGGCAGATACCGCTGAATCAACCTGACCAACCAAGTAGCTTGAAATTTCACTTTCTTGCGGTGCTACTTGAACATTGTCACTGACGAGGTAAGCATTCATCCAAGGTAGCGGGTTACTCTTAATCGCAAATGGTGGCTCAAAACCAATTGCTTGCATACGCTGATTACTGATGTACTCAATGTACTGGTTTAAAATTTCGGCATTAAGGCCAATCATTGAACCGTCTTTAAACAGGTATTGCGCCCATTCTTTTTCTTGTTCAACAACGTCTAAAAAGATTTGCTTGCCTTGATCTTTAAATTGCTCGGCAATTTCTTTCATTTCAGGGTCGTCTTTGCCCGACAACCAGTTGTTGAGAATGTGTTGAGTGCCAGTCAAATGCAAGGCTTCGTCACGGGCAATTAACTTGATGATTTTGGCGTTGCCTTCTAGTAGCTCTCGCTCAGCGAAAGCAAACGAGCAGGCAAAACTAACGTAAAAGCGAATAGCCTCTAATGCGTTGACTGAGCAAATGGCTAAGTACAAACGCTCTTTTAATTTGCGCTCGCTTACTTCTAAAGACTCACCTTCAACGTCGTAGACACCTTCGCCTTGTGATTGCAAAAGCTGGGTCGTGATAATGACTTTATCAAAGTACTCTGCGATGCTTGATGCGCGTTTTAAAATCGCTGGGTTAACAACAATATCGTCGAACACTTCACCAGGCTCGGTGAATAAGTTGCGCAAAATATGCGTATAAGAACGCGAGTGAATAGTTTCGCTAAAGGCCCAAGTCTCGATCCAAGTTTCTAGTTCTGGAATCGATACCAATGGCAATAATACCGCGTTAACTGAACGGGCGGCCATACTATCAAGCAAGGTCTGATATTTGAGGTTTGAGATAAAAATATGCTTTTCAGAAGCGGTTAAACCTTGCCAGTCGGCCCGGTCTTTCGACACGTCAATTTCTTCAGGGCGCCAAAAAAACGACAACTGTTTTTCAATAAGTTTTTCAAAAGCATTGAATTTTTGTTGATCGTAGCGCGCAACATTAACACTGTTACCCAAAAACATCGGCTCGAGTAGGGCATTATTCGGTGTCTGATTAAAGGTGGTGTATGTCATTAACCTCTCCACTCAATATTGTTTCGACGGCAACAATATTGTTAGCAGTATTGTTATAGTTGATTGTATTTCTTTGTCTTTATCGTTGAAAACCGCAGTGAATAAAACTGCGGTTTTCAATTGTTTAGTCAGCTATTTTTAGTAAAAAACAGCGTCTAGATTTTACATGCGCCGCCTGCACAATCATCACTGTCGTCTTGATTGTCAGATGCTCCATCGCGCGTGTTGTGATAGTAAAGGGTTTTTACGCCAAGCTTGTATGCGGTTAACAAATCTTTGAGAATTTGTTTAACTGGGACTTTACCACCTTCAAACTTGCTCGGGTCGTAGTTAGTATTCGCTGAAATAGTTTGGTCGATAAATTTCTGCATAATACCAACAAGCTCTAAATAGCCGTCGTTACTTGGAATATTCCAAAGTAATTCATAGCTGTCTTTGAGCTCTTTATACTCAGGCACTACTTGCTTTAAAATACCATCTTTACTGGCTTTTATACTGATTAAACCGCGCGGTGGTTCAATGCCATTGGTGGCATTTGAAATTTGCGATGAGGTTTCTGACGGCATTAACGCCGACACGGTTGAGTTGCGCACACCGTATTCTTTAATATCTGCACGCAAGCCTTCCCAGTCTAAGTGCAATGGTTCATTAGTAATGCCATCGACTTCTTTTTTGTAGGTGTCGATAGGTAAAACGCCTTGCGCGAGTTTGGTTTCGTTAAACAGCGGACAAGCACCAAGCTCTTTAGCCAGACCATTTGACGCTTTTAACAAGTAGTATTGAATTGCTTCAAATGTTCTATGAGTTAGGTTGTTGGCACTGCCGTTTGAGTAAAAGACACCATTTTTAGCCAAGTAGTATGCGTAGTTGATAACACCAATACCCAAAGTACGGCGTCCCATTGTGGCACTATGCGCAGCTGGTACAGGGTAGTCTTGATAATCTAATAAGCTATCAAGCGCACGAACCGCTAAATCAGCTAGGCCTTCTAGTTCGTCTAAGCTGTCGATAGCACCTAAGTTAAACGCCGATAGTGTACAGAGTGCAATTTCGCCGCTTGGATCGTTAACGTCTTCCATTGGCTTAGTCGGTAAGGCAATTTCCAAACACAAGTTACTTTGACGAATTGGCGCAACCTCAGGGTTGAACGGGCTGTGAGTATTACAGTGGTCAACGTTTTGTAGGTAAATACGACCAGTGCTTGCGCGCTCTTGAGCAAATAGCGTGAATAGTTCAATAGCTTTAATGCGTTTTTTGCGAATACTTTCGTCAGCTTCGTATTTAACGTAAAGCTCTTCGAACTTTTCTTGGTCAGCAAAGAAGGCATCGTATAAACCAGGAACATCGCTTGGGCTAAATAGGGTGATTGACTCGCCCTTGATCAAGCGTTGGTACATTAACTTGTTAAACTGTACGCCGTAGTCTAGATGACGTACGCGGTTTTCTTCAACGCCGCGGTTGTTCTTCAATACTAATAAGCTTTCTACTTCTAGGTGCCAAAGTGGGTAGAACAAGGTTGCTGCACCACCGCGAACGCCACCTTGCGAACAGCTTTTAACCGCCGTTTGAAAATGCTTGTAAAATGGAATACAGCCAGTGTGGAAGGCTTCACCGTTTCTAATGGTGCTGCCTAAAGCGCGAATTCGACCGGCATTAATACCGATACCTGCGCGTTGAGAGACGTATTTAACAATCGCACTTGAAGTCGCATTAATTGAATCAAGGCTGTCAGCACATTCAATCAATACACATGATGAGAACTGGCGAGTTGGTGTACGAACACCAGACATAATTGGTGTTGGCAATGAAATTTTGAAGCTCGACGTTGCGTTGTAAAAACCTTCAATGTAGCTCAAACGAGTTTCTTGCGGGTATTTAGCAAATAAGCAAGCGGCAACAAGGACATATAAAAACTGCGCACTTTCGTAAATTTCGCCAGTAACGCGGTTTTGTACTAAGTATTTACCTTCGAGCTGTTTTACTGCAGCGTAGCTGAAGTTTAGGTCGCGCTTGTGATCGATAAACGCTTCCATTTGTTCAAATTCTGCTTGACTGTAGTCGGCCAATAAATGTTGGTCGTACTTGCCGGCTTCAACCATGCTAACAACGTGGTCGTAAAGTTTAGGCGGTTCAAATTGTCCGTAAGCCTTTTTACGCAAGTGGAAAATCGCTAATCGGGCAGCGAGAAACTGATAATCAGGTGACTGCTCAGAAATAAGATCAGCCGCCGCTTTGATAATCGTCTCATGAATATCTTCGGTTTTTATGCCATCGTAAAACTGGATGTGGGATTTTAATTCTACCTGAGAAACCGAAACGTCATCTAAGCCTTCTGCAGCCCAAGTAATTACGCGGTGGATTTTCTCTAAATCAATGGGTTCTTTTTCGCCGTTACGTTTTGTTACGAAGAGGTTGTTATTCATGAGTGTCCTGTAATACTCGCTATTTTTTGATAGTAGTTGTTAGCACAATTAAACAATTGACCTCGAGATAACGACAGTGACGAAAAACTGCTCACTAGCCGCTGGTATTAACGCTGCTCACGGTTTGGCCGTGTTGAGCAAACTATACACAATATCTTGGGGCTTATGTTGAATATAATCACAAGATAATGAGGTTGGCAGGTGAATGCAAGAGCAAAAAGACGAGAAATATTTTTGCAATTTTGTGCCAAATTTGTTGTGTTAGTAACAACTAACCTAGTGGTGCTTTTTAAGTTGGTAGTTTGCCAAAGGCAATCATTTTTTAAGAAAAATTTTCAGCATTATAATTATTTTGACGATCTTTTTAAGAAATTATATAAAATCAGTCTAAAAAATAACTCTTTCTTAAAGATCAATAACTTACTGTTTGTATCTCGAAGCTGTTTTTTATTTGAGCGATCTGCTCAAATAAAAAACAGCAAAATTAAGCGAATTATCTATGCTGTTTAATTAGCGCTAATAGCGCGTCAGCAGACTGAGTTATCGCTGCTGCTTGCCAAGCGTTGCAATCAGCTAAATTGCTAATGTAACCCCAACCAGCCACAATACTGGTGGTGTTTGCGGCATTACCGGCTTCTATATCTCGCGGCGCATCACCAATGTACCAAGTGTGGGCGCAATCGGCATCAATTTGTTGACAAGCATGGGTAATGGGCAGGGGATCTGGTTTGCGCTTGGCAAGTGAATCACCACCAACAATGACTTGGCAATTGGCCAGCTCATTGAACGCAGGTAAAAGCTCGAGTGTTAACCCTTCAGGTTTATTAGTAACAATCCCCCAAGGCATCGATTGCTGCTCTAAATAGCTAATGAGTTCAGCAACACCCGGATACAAGCGAGTATGCTCGGCAATATTCGCTTGATAGTATTCGAGAAACTCAACTCGAAGTTGATCGTAATCGTATTGTTTGAGCTGTTCACCAAAACCAAGCTCTAATAAACCTTTGGCGCCGTCTGATGCAATAGGGCGAAAGATTTCGTGAGCAACTGCTGGCATATCGTATTTTGCCAAAACAAAATTTAATGCCGCACCTAAATCGTCGGCGGTGTCGAGCAATGTGCCGTCGAGATCAAATAGCACGGCTTGTGGGCGAGTGAGCATATTACTGCCTTTATTATGTCTGTTGATTAGTTTTTTTGAAACGCGAGAATGTAATTTACGTCTAGCCCCGGTGCCAGTTTGTGGTTTTCTGTTATTGGATTGTAGTGGATACCACTAGCATCTATACATTTTAGACCGGCAGACTCGGCCCAACGGATAAGTGTTGAAGGTCGAATAAATTTGTCGTGATCATGGGTGCCATTTGGCACTAGCTTCAACAAACGCTCAGCGGCAACAATCGCAAACAAATATGATTTTAGCGTTTTGTTTAAAGTAGAGAAAAACACATAACCGCCGGGTTTTACCATATCAGCACAGGCTTGAATGATAGATTCTGGCTCTGGCACGTGTTCGAGCATTTCCATACAAGTGACAACATCGTAGTGCTCTGAGTAAGCTTGTGCTTGCTGCTCTGCAGTTATCTTCTGATAATTGACCTTAACACCTGTTTCTAACCCGTGTAATTTCGCAACATTCAATGGTTCTTCACCCATGTCGATACCGGTCACTTCTGCGCCGAGTTTGGCTAAGCTTTCGGCTAAGATACCGCCACCACAGCCAACATCTATCACTTGCTTGCTAAATAACTCCGGGCAGTGTTGTAAAATAAACTGGCGTCGCAATGGGTTAATTTGATGCAGCGGTTTAAAATCACCTGATAAATCCCACCATTGGTGAGCGACTTGCTCAAACTTAGCAATTTCTTCTGGGTTTACGTTTAAGGCTTTTGAATCTTGAGTCATATTGGAATACTTGTGTCTAAATGCTGTTGTTGGCCAAACTAATAGCGAAGTAACTAACGCCAACACAAACGAGAAAATACATTTGCTAGCGATTCTAAACCAATGCCGCGATGAAGCCCAGTAATGTTTGTTGTCGTAAATTTAAGAAATACCTTGCTGGTTCATACGCTGGCCAATTGGAACTAACAAGTCTTACGCGCAACTTGATTTTGCAAAATAATCTTTCTAAAGTTGAAACCAATAGTGACTGGTCAGACAAGAAAGGGCTAGATAAATTAGTGCTAACCAAGGAATGACTATATCTGTTATCGACTGGCAATAATGACAATAATAAAAGGCAGTAAGCAAACAATGAAATCAATTTTAGAGCAGCTATCAACCTATAAAAGTGTTCATTTAAATAGCAATAATGTGAAGACCCATGTGATTGGTATTCCAATGATTATTTGGGCGGTCATGGTATTGATTGGCCAATTACCTTGGCAACTCAATGTCACTAATGACATTGGGATTACAGTATTAGACGGCCTTGCTGTTGGCGTCGTGCTTTACTATTTGCTGTTACATCTTCGTTTGGCAATTGTTGCTGTATTGTGTTTTGCACCTATTTTTTATACGGCGAAACTCGCTTTAGCACTGCCTTACGATGTGCTTTTGGCGATAGCTGTATTTGTTGTTGGTTGGATTTTTCAATTTATTGGCCATGGTTATGAGAAAGCGAAACCTGCCTTTGTTGACGATATTAACCAACTACTGATTGGGCCACTATTCTTGATTGCTGAGCTTTATTTTTATCTCAAGTTTGAGCCAGAGTTTGCTGAGCAAGTTGACCAGCTTGCTATTGAGAAACGCCAGTTATTCGAACAGCGCAAAGCGACGGTATAGTAGTGTCTTGTATATGAGATAATATGAGGTGATGAGTTTACTCATCACCTTTGCTAGCAATAAATACAGTATCTTCGCTATTTATATGCAGTTCACTAATCAATTTTGGTGCACCGCTTTGGTCTATTTCGATGTATCCCAAACCACTTTTTTCTACTAAACGGCGATGATTATTGTGATTGGTTTCACGACTTCTTATTTTCATACTGCGACGTTTAGTAAATAAATTAAGTGGTGAATACACGCCATAGAGCAAACGATTGAGCTTATCTAAATAGCCAATAAAGGGCATTGGAAACTGGTTTTTGACGCCACTTGACGTAATTTGCCAAATTTTAGGTGACGTTTGACGAAATCTAATTTCAATATCGTAGGCAAAAGAGTAGTGGACATCACCCGATAAAATAATGAAGTGCTGCGGTGTTTTGGGATGCCGAAAAATATTTAATAAAGTATTTGCCGCTCCTGGGTGTGCCATCCAGTTTTCTGCATCAACCGCTAATGGTTGCCCAGCGATAGTGGCGAGCTTTTGAATTGCTTCAATTAACTTAACGCCAAACATTGGCGCTGGCGAAACCAATACTACCGCGTCTTTGTTCAACAAATGCTGTTGCAATTGACACAGAGCCTCCCAATCCATCAATCCAGACGGTTTGTTCAAACTGCTTTCAGAGCGCCAACGCTGTGTTCGACTGTCGAGCACCACAATTGCCGGCGATGTATCAACAATAAAGTCCCAATCTTGAAACTTATACAAGTAGTTAATAAATGCTTGTTGGTTTTCAGTGGTTGGCGAATCGTTATAAGCTTGAGCTTGGTGAGCAAAATCTCCGCCAAATTTCTTCGGATCATTGCCCCAACCCTGACATAACCAATAGGCAAAGAGGGCATTGCCAATAATGCGATTAGCGAACGGCTGCTGATATGCTGCTTGTTCCCAACCCGCAGTTAAATTCCAGTCGTCAGTGACATCGTGATCGTCAAAAATCATATAAGTTGGGGTATGAGCCAACAAACGCTGAACCTTGTCTAAGCCTTTAACAAATGCCTCAATATTTGCTTTTTCCTTGCGATAAACCTCGGTGAACTCATTGGGGACTGCTATGTCTTGCGGTTTAATTGCCGACCATAAGGTTGGCGACCAAACTAACAAGTACATCGCCATCATCTCGGCAAACGACACCAAATGATTGTGGGCATAAACTGAGGTGAAAATGGCAGACTTTTTCCGGCGCCACCAGCTCGCATTTAACTCTGTCAGCGGCAGCAGCAGCTCGCGCTGATAGTAATGGGGCTGTTCTTGGTGCAAGGTGCGACTGTCACTGATACTGGCGCCATCAAAATTTTCATCGTACAACCCGAGCAATTCAATCACTTGATGAATTGCGTTAAGTGTCGAGCCAGCGACGTGATCAGCATAAATTTGATCACCGCTCATCATGGTTAATGATGGTCGATTATCACAATCAATTAAATGTTGTTTTAGTTTCTCTTCCCCGGCGAGCAGGGTGTCATCGCTGTAATGATGAGGATTTCGACATGAGCCGTGCAGCAAGTTATTAACCTGCTGTTTGATGACAAAATTAGGTCGTTCAAATTCAGGGTAACAAATAGAAGCAATTATCGACTTTAAACCGAGCGTTTGAGCAGATGAACCCTCTTGATTACTTGGTGCTAGCGTTAAATCGTATTCAATTAAGGTATTGAGTGGCAGCCGATGATTGCTTAAATGCAATAAGTGAATAACCGCATTTTTGCCAACACGGTAGTGGTGAATGTCCGCTTGTAGTGGTTCAACCGCTTGTTCATTATCAGTGAGTTCAGTGTTGTTCGAACGGAGTATTTCAACATTTGCTTTATTGAGATTAAGCTCGATTAAGGCGTCACCATTGTGATAACAACTAAATTGACCTTGCCAAGGCGTGGGGCTAACCCACCAGATAACGAGCTCATCTGCGGTTGTGCGCCTTAGAATAGGGCCAGCTAAAATTGGGGCTAAGGTCATAAAAATTATCGTTATTGTTACTTATACTGCTACTTTAGAGCGAATTGAAAATACAGATCAAGTGGTTAATTGTAAAACTTAATCACAATGGGGCTATCTATCTACCGCCAAGTAAACAACTCATGTAATGGTTAAATAATACGAGTTCACCACAAATAACGATGAAAAATTGAGAAAGCTGTTGTAAAAAAGCGCGACTTGTTTATTAACTCAGCAAACGAACTCGTAATGTTAAATTTTATGATAAAAGTGCTTGCATAGAGTGAATCAGGCCGCTAACATAGCGCCCCGTTGAGTCGCCAAGCTTAATTCAAAAGTTTACGAACCAACAGTTCAAAATTTTGTACGACCGTAGCTCAGCTGGTTAGAGCACTACCTTGACATGGTAGGGGTCGGTGGTTCGAGTCCACTCGGTCGTACCAATTTCTTGCTTTATTTATAAAAGACTTACAAGTAAGAATTAAAAAAAGCACCTATCTAGTACCAATTAAAATTACATTAAATTCAAAACATGATAAGCCGCAAGCCTTATGTTTTGGGTTAATCTACCCCCGCAATACAAACATGATCACATTAAATAAGGACGTGAAAATTACACAACTTACCGAAATTATCACATCCGAAATTAAGCAAACTTGTGACATTAATTCGAACTTAAAAGAAAAAGCCGAGTAACCTCAGAAGATTGTTTTAACAGGTAGTTCTCAACATCGCGTTCCCAAGGCTTTAACTGATAATAACGAACTTCTGGTGGTAATTTTTTTATTTGAAAATAACGAGTTAAAAGTTGATGTTTCATAATGCTCCTTAGTTGAAACTGATTTAGTACTCGTAAATAAGGACATCAAAATGAAGAAGTTAATCACATTATTTATATTTTTAATTGTTTCAAATCAAACATTTGGGAAATCCAAATGCCAAGATGAATGGAATGATTTAAAAAGTGCTCAAGCATTAAGTAGACAATCATCTAGCGAAGCTACCAGAAACTGGGAAAAACATGTTTTTAAAATATATAACGCTTGTATAAAGAATAAAAACAAAGAGCCTGTAAGTAAAAGTGTTGAAAAACAAGTAAATAAAAAAACAACATCAAACAAAACTAAAAAATTATTAAAACCCAAAAAATACTATAAAAGAGAGCTTTCAAACCAACCCATAGAAATGAAGGCAAGGTATTATGATGGTAGACAAAACGACTGGCTAAAATACTATCGAGCACATAAAAGCCCTCAATGTAAAAAACCAAAGTCAACAAAGCTATTTGCTAAATGTATAGAAGAAAGGGATAAGCTATCAATAGAATTTGAAAGACATTGGCGAATGGAAAACCCCGGTAAACAAGCACCACCAGCAATAAAGCTAGACCGTGGGTAATGTCACCAGTGACATAGCCTTTAAACGATCTTATTAGCACCTTCGACAATGGTGTAACCCAAGGTATTTTTACTCAACTTTATCTCCTTACTTATCTTTAGTTTGTTTGCTAACTGGTTAGCTCGCTAAAGGTTGCGTTTGTTAGCTGTTTTAAATCGTTAGGGGCAAGCGCAATTTCGAGGCCGCGGCGGCCTGCACTGATATACATTTTTGGCAATGATTGCGCTGAATTATCGATAAAAGTTAGTAAGCGTTTTTTTTGACCCAAAGGGCTGACACCGCCTAACAAATATCCTGTTGAGCGTTCAACTATTGGTGCAGGCGCCATTGCTGCTTTTTTCGCTTTTGCCGCTTTGGCGATTAACTTCATACTGAGTTTTTCAGCGACAGGAATCACGGCAACAACAAGCTGCTTGGTATCAAGTTCTACGACCAACGTTTTAAAAACAATACCTTGTTCAAGGCCGAGTTTTTCAACCGCTTCCATCCCGTATGAACTAGCGTTAGTGTCGTGTTGATATTGATGAGTGGTAAAGGCTATTTTTTGCTTTTTTGCGAGATTAATTGCCGGAGTCATAGGAGTTTGGGCTGGTGAAACATGTTGTTTACTCTATCTTAACCCAGTTATTGCTAAAAGCTTAATTTGCTTGAAATTTCATCAAAGTGACTTAGTAGAGACAAAAATCTGTAACAATCGCTGTCGATACTAGGCTCAATGATTTAGCTCAGTGTTTTAATCGGTATGAAATTTGGTCGCCCATAAGCATAAGTTCTGGGTGCATATTATCCTTGTTTGAGGAAAGACGAGTGGAAAAAATTGACCTTAAAAAAGAATTTAAGCACTTATACAAGCCATCGGCACAGGAAGTGGTGGAAGTAGAGGTACCAGCGTTTAAATATTTAATGGTAGATGGCATTGGCGATCCTGAAACCTCAAGCGATTACGCACAAGCTATTGAAGCACTGTTTGCTGTTTCTCATGCGACCAAAGCGATATATAAAAAGCAGTTTGATAAGAACTACGTGGTGATGCCGCTTGAAGGTTTGTGGTGGGCAGATGATTTATCTGTTTTTGAAACGGGTGATAAATCTCAGTGGCAGTGGACGTTAATGATTATGCAGCCAGATTTTGTCGGCAATGACATCATCGACGCCGCAATGGCTGAAGTGCAAATTAAAAAGTCGCTACCAGCATTGGCTAAAATGCGTTTAGAAACGCTGGCAGAGGGGCGTTGTGCTCAGATAATGCACGTAGGGCCTTTTGACCAACAAGGGCCGACAATAGAAAAAGTGCGTCACTTTATTGATAGCAGAGCGTTTCGCACTGGTAAACACCACGAAATTTATTTAAGTGATATTAAACGCGCTGATCCGAAAAATTGGAAAACAGTGGTGCGCCACCAAATGTTATCAATTTATCGCTAGGAGGTAGCGAGATAGTTTAGCTAACTGCCTATTGATATGGTCAGGCTCAGTGTTGCGCTGAGCCTTGATAAATCTCTTACCAAATGAAGCGGTAAGATAAGCGCTAAAGTGACTCAAGCTCAAACTGATCAGTCGTGCGAAGGTAAAGCGTCACCGCTTGCTCAGTCTTGATGTTGTGGCCAAATTGACCATCAGAGCCAAAATAACTGCCTTCTGATAGGTTTAACGGCTGTTTTCGATGCGCTGATTGATAGCTCAGTTGTCCGTCAATAACGACCGCTTTAAACTCACCAGTAGTAGCGCTAATAGTGCCTTTAAAGCCTTTGGGCAATTTCAGCAAACTCGCTCTTGGCTCTCCTTTTTGGTGTTTACCCCAAAGGTGGCTGATTTCAACATCAGTAAATGGCGACGGTGTACTCTTAAACGGCAACCATACAAGGTTATCGGCGTGCAGATTAACTGGCCGTTCGCCGTTATCGTATTGCTGTGAGCTCGGTTTGACCAGATACGGGCCGTGGTCAATTTCAAGGTAAATCAAGTTTTGTTGGCCATTTGCTGCGGTGATATGGCTTTCACCCGCTGGTTGTGTCCAATAGGATCCCGTTGGTAGCCAGAGTTTTTCAGCATTTGGATCGTCGTTGTGCAATAACCCTTTGATGACCACGCCTCGATAAGTAATATTGTGAATATGAGCCGGAGACGAAAAGCCCGGTTTGAATTTCACTAGCATACCCGTTGCCTTATTTTTAGTGCGATCGCCCCAGAGGTTAGCCGCGGCAGGGCTTTTATTACCGCGCAATGGGTTTAAATGGCCCCAATTGAGATCACTCGCGCTAATGACTGTTGAGCTACTCAGTATTGGCTCTTGTTGATTACTTGCCAATGCCAGCTTTGATGTAAAGCTCAAGGCTGTATATGCACCGATTAGCAAAAGATTGTTAAAACGAATTGTCGTCATTAAATTGATAAGTGAGTAAGTCAAACGTGCAGCAAGTGTAATCTCATTATGGGGTTGTTATAAACAGGGTAAAAACTGATAGTCTTTCAAATATTTTTTGACAATAGCGGTGTCAGTATTTGTGCAGATCTACCTATATGAAGGTAGAAGGTAATATGATACTTGTGCTTAACCGTTATCATCAATAAAACAAAAAGCCGCTCCAGATGAGCGGCTTTTAACGATGACGAGTTGAAAAAGAGCATCGAGGCTAGCGTTAGCGATGTCTTTGGCTATACCCTTATGTTATCAGCTTTGTGAAGCTTTTAATTTTTACATGCACTTAGCTCTGAGAAGACAAGTACTCTTCATAGCCGCCAGCAAAATCAACGTAACCGTCTTCTTTTAATTCGATCACACGGGTCGCGATACTCGAAACAAACTCGCGATCGTGACTGACAAAAATAATGGTGCCTTCGTATAAATCGAGCGCCATGTTTAACGACTCAATAGACTCCATATCCATGTGGTTGGTGGGTTCATCCATAATCAAAATATTTGGCTTTTGCATCATGATTTTGCCAAAGAGCATGCGACCTTGTTCACCACCAGAAAGTACTTTCACTGACTTTTTGATGTCGTCGGCGGAGAACAACAAACGTCCTAAAAAGCCGCGTACTACTTGCTCATCGTCGCCTTCTTGGCGCCATTGACTCATCCAATCGAACAAGGTCATGTCTTGTTCAAATTCATGGGCGTGATCTTGGGCGTAGTAACCAATGTTGACGTTTTCCGACCATTGGAATTCACCTGAGCTTGGCTCGTAGCCAGCTTCGTTCATTAGCGTGCGCAAAAAGGTGGTTTTACCGATACCATTTTCACCGATAACCGCGATTTTTTCGCCGACTTCAGCAATTAACGACATATCTTTTAGCACGTGGTTGTCGTCAAAGCTCTTGTTTAGGTTTTCTAACACAAGCGCGTTGCGGAACAGCTGTTTTTCTTGGTTAAAACGAATAAACGGGTTAACACGGCTTGACGCTTTCACTTCTTCAAGTTGAATTTTGTCAATTTGCTTGGCGCGCGAGGTCGCTTGTTTCGCTTTTGAGGCGTTGGCTGAGAAGCGGGCAACAAATGATTGTAACTCGGCAATTTGCGCTTTTTTCTTGGCGTTGTCTGCCATTAAACGGGCGCGTGCTTGGGTAGCAGCGAGCATGTATTCGTCGTAGTTGCCTGGATAAACGCGCAGTTCGCCGTAGTCCAAATCTGCCATGTGGGTACAAACACTGTTTAAAAAGTGACGGTCATGGGAAATAATGATCATGGTTGAATCGCGCTCATTCAGCGTTTCTTCAAGCCATTGAATAGTGTGAATGTCCAAGTTGTTGGTGGGTTCGTCGAGCAATAAAATATCAGGATCTGAAAACAGTGCTTGCGCCAACAAAACACGAAGTTTCCAGCCCGGCGCTACTTCGCTCATTAAACCGTAGTGCTGTTCAACCGGAATACCGACACCCATTAGTAATTCACCAGCACGGCTTTCGGCGCTGTAGCCATCCATTTCGGCGTACATTGACTCTAAGTCACCAACGCGCATGCCGTCTTCTTCACTCATTTCCGGCAAGGCGTAAATGCGGTCGCGCTCTTCTTTAATCGCCCATAATTCGGTGTGGCCCATGATCACGGTATCAACCACAGAGTACTCTTCAAAGGCGAACTGATCTTGGCGCAATTTACCAATGCGCTCGCCCGTATCTAGGCTAACATTGCCTGAGCTTGGCTCTAAGTCGCTGCCGAGAATTTTCATAAAGGTTGATTTACCACAACCGTTGGCACCGATTAAACCGTAGCGGTTGCCGCCGCCAAACTTCTGCGAGATGTTCTCAAATAATGGCTTAGCGCCGAATTGTTGGGTGATGTTATTTGCTGCTAACACTACTTTTTTATCCTTTATTTCTGTGTTGGCTTGTAATTTCGGTGTCAAAAGTGCTCACGTATAGTCATACGCTCCGCGCTTTTTCCTTGAAATTAATGCGCCAACTGTGAACTAAAGCGATAAAACTTTAGTTCTGTTATTTAACTTTTTAATGAATTAATTCTGTTACTTACACTGGCTTTTCGATGGCGTAAATATCGTCGTCAATGTCAGTAAGTCTGTGTTCTAAAATTTTTCTCGCGTCGGTTAGCCCTTGGTTGTAGTAATAGCCACCGAGTTCTTTAGCAATAAAGTCCAGTAAAAATTCGGCGTCGAATTGACCGAGATCTTGGTCGAGCTCGCTTCCAAAATACTGTTGTAATTTGGCAACCATGGCGTCGGTTGCTTGTTTTGACAGCTTAATTTCAGACATTATTACTTCTTTTTTTTGTTCGTTTTTTGTTTTGGTTACGGTTGTTATTTTGATCAGAAAATTGATTGTCGCTAAAACGGGTTAACCCTTTATTACTTTTAGTTCTACTTGGGTTTTTGCCACTGTTGCCTCTGTTTGCATGGGGGCGCTTTTGTCCCGGTGAGGTTTTATAACCTTGGGCGTTGTTTTTACCTTGACCTTTTTTACCGTGAAAGCGTTGCTGTTGGTTTTTCTCGCCTTTGCTTTCAGCAGGCACTAAACAGCCGGGCTTGCTGCCGATAAGCTTATGAGCTAAGCCCA
Organism: Endozoicomonas sp. G2_1; assembly: GCF_017744155.1. Lineage (GTDB taxonomy): Bacteria > Pseudomonadota > Gammaproteobacteria > Enterobacterales > Alteromonadaceae > JAGHQT01. The sequence goes on from NZ_JAGHQT010000007.1 coordinate 158,270, forward strand.
TTTTTGCCAAGGCTTCACGAATAATTGGCCAGTTGGCAGGATCGTGGTAGCGCAAAATCGCTTTGTGCAAGCGACGTTGGCGGCCGCCTTTAGGCACCGGCACAGTGTCACTGTTTTTTCTAACATTGCGCAGCGAATCAAGCTTAGTGTGATAAAGTGTCGTCGCGTTCGCCAATGGCGACGGGTAAAAGTTTTGCACTTGGTCGAGCTTAAAATCGTTTTCTTTAAGCCAAAGCGCCAGATTGACCATATCCATATCGGTAGTGCCTGGATGCGCCGAGATAAAATACGGGATCAAAAACTGCTTTTTACCGGCTTGCTTTGAGTATTTGTCAAACAGCTGCTTAAACTGATAGTAGCTGCCCATACCCGGCTTCATCATTTTGTTAAGCGGGCCTTCTTCGGTGTGCTCAGGCGCTATTTTCAGGTAGCCGCCAACGTGATGGCTAGCGAGCTCTTTGATGTAGTCGGGATCTTCAATCGCCAAATCATAACGAACCCCAGAGGCGATCAGTACTTTTTTGATGCCTTTGATATTTCGTGCTTTGCGATATAGTTCAATGGTGGGGGTGTGGTCTGTGTTTAAGTGGCCACAAATAGTTGGCCAAACGCACGACGGCTTGCGACAGGTTGCTTCGGCCTTAGGGCTTTTGCAGCGCTGCATATACATGTTGGCAGTAGGGCCGCCAAGGTCTGAAATAACGCCGGTAAAGCCTGGTACTTTTTCTTTGATGTCTTCAATTTCGTCGAGGATTGACTCTTGTGAGCGACTTTGAATAATGCGGCCTTCGTGCTCGGTAATCGAACAAAAACTACAACCACCAAAACAGCCTCGCATGATATTGATTGAGGTTTTAATCATGTCGTAGGCGGGTATTTTTGCATCGCCATAGGCAGGGTGTGGCACGCGTTGGTACGGTAAACCAAACACGCCGTCCATTTCTTCTGTGCTGAGCGGATAGGCTGGCGGATTGAGCCAAATAACGCGATCACCGTGGCGCTGCACTAGTGGCTTAGCCGAGCCCGGATTAACCTCTTGATGAAAAATGCGCGAGGCGTGGGCGTATAACACTTTATTGTCTTTTACTTGCTCAAAAGTCGGCAAGTTAATATAAGTGGTTAGCCACGGCTTTTTCTTGTCTTGCCACGATTTGTTTTGATGAGAGCTATGTTGTAATGAGCTAGTTCGCTCACTGGCTTTAAAGTCAACAATATTAACCACCTGAGGTGATTTAGTGACATCGGTTAACTTTTCACTCTCACTCTCAGCCTCATTCGTGCTTTTAGAGTTGTTTTCCCCATCGCTTTTATCAAAAGTGTCGGCGTTGTCACAAGTCGCGGCGCTGGTATCTTGATACGGGCTTGGAATTGGATCAATTTTGCCCGGCTTATCAATGCTGCGCGAGTCGATACCGTGCCAACCGGGGAGCGCGGTTTTACTTAAAAATGCGGTGCCGCGAACATCGGTAATGGTATTTACTGCTTCACCGCGAGCAATGCGATGGCTGACTTCAATCAGTGGTCTTTCAGCGTTACCGTATATCAGAATATCTGCTTTGGCATCGAACAAGATTGAACGACGCACTTTGTCTGACCAATAGTCGTAATGGGCAATTCGGCGCAAACTCGCTTCTATGCCACCAATCACTACCGGCACGTCTTTATAGGCTTCTTTACAGCGCTGTGAATACACCAATACCGCACGATCTGGACGCTTGCCGCCTTCGTTGTTTGGCGTGTAGGCATCGTCGTGACGAATGCGGCGCTCGGCGGTATAGCGATTGATCATCGAGTCCATATTGCCAGCAGTAACGCCGAAATAAAGATTGGGTTTGCCAAGCTGCATAAAGGCATCTTTCGATTGCCAATCTGGCTGGGCGATAATGCCAACCCGAAAGCCTTGTGCTTCAAGCATGCGGCCAATTACCGCCATACCAAAGCTAGGATGATCAACATAGGCATCGCCTGTCACTAAAATAATATCGCAGCTGTCCCAACCAAGCTCGTCCATTTCCTGACGCGACATAGGTAAAAATGGCGCAGTGCCATAACACTCTGCCCAATATTTGGGGTATTCGAACAGACTGACATCAGGTTGTGGAATCATAGATTTATTCGCTCTTTAGCTTATTAGCTAACAATAAGTATTCGTTTAGTTGACCCGCTTAAGCAATGCCGTAACTGCTAGTCAAAGCGTGGCGCGCGATTATATCAGTTAATTAATTCGACTGCGACTAATCGGTTGTTTGCTTGTCTTGGTCGCATAAGTTTAGTTTTTTGCTTGAGCTTGTTTTACAATCTAGCCGGTAAAAGTGAATTTTTAATAAGTAGAATAATCATGAAAATACAATTAATTGCCGCTGCGGTAAGCTTTTCGCTAGCATCTTGCGCAAGCATAAATAATGACGCTAATAATGGGTCTGGAACTAGTCGCGTTAATAACGCCAACGTTCAGGTTTTTGCCAAAGAGGTGAGCGCTAAGCCTGCAGCTAACATTAGCAATGGTGATAAGGTTATCACTCTAGAAAAAATTATGGCTGATCCCGATTGGTTTGGCCGCGCACCAGAGTCTTGGTACTGGGGCGACGACAGTAATACCATTTATTATAAGCAAAAACGCGAGGGCAACCCGCTAAGAGATTTGTATCGTCAAACGCTTTCAAATGGTGATGCTAAAAATCCAGCAGCGCAAGCAGTGACACTAGCGGAGTTGCATCGTGTATCAGACCGTTTTGCCCAATTAAGCCAAGATGGCAGCAAAGAAGTATACGCGTTTGATGGCAATATTTTTGTGAAAGACTTGTCGTCAGGTCAAATCACTCAATTAACTAAAAGTTCGGCCAACGAGAGTAACCCACAGTTTTTAACCACTAATTCAAAAACTACGGCAGTTGCCTATCGTATTGGCAATACCTTTTATCGTCACGATTTAGCATCTAATTTGGTCACTGAAATTGCCAGTTTAAAAGCGTCAGGTGAGCCGAAAGGCGTCAGTAAACCCAAGTCTTACTTAGCGAAAGAGCAGCACCAATTAATTGATTACGTTGCGCTACAGCAGCGCAATAAAGAATTGAGATATGAGCGCAATCAAGCGCTAAAAGCCGAAAATACTACGATTGCTAACCATCATTTTTATTTTGGTGACGATGTGAAAATCGTTCATGCGAGCTTATCTCCTGCAGGCGACAAAATTGTTGTTAGCGTCACGAAAGATACGCCATTGCGTGCTAAAACCGACATTATGCCGAACTATGTCACGAGTTCTGGTGATATCGACCCTGTAAAAGTACGTCGCCGAGTGGCCGACAACCGCAAGTATTCAGAAAAACTCTATCTTGTTGATTTGCATGATGGCAGCAAAACTGAACTTAGCTATGAATCACTGCCGGGGTTTGATCAAGACGTGTTAGCTGAGGTACGAAAAGAAAACCACGCCCGCAAAGGGGAGCGTTATCAGTCGGAAAAACAAGCGCGTAACATTCATGTGATGCAAACTTGGACGCCGATTCAGTGGCACAACAACGGTAAGCAAGTTGCCTTGTTATTAGAAGCATGGGACAACAAAGATCGCTGGTTAACAACTATTGATTTTGAGCAAAAGACATTGGTCAATCAACATCGCTTACACGACGATGCTTGGATTAACTACACTTTCAATGAATTTGGCTGGTTTAATGGCAGTGAGCGTCTGTACTACTTGTCAGAAGAGTCTGGCTATTCGCAGCTTTATCAAAAGCCATTAAATGGCAAAGCTCAGCAGCTAACTCAAGGTAAGTTTGAAGTAAGCGATTTAACCCTGACCCGTGACGACAGTAAAGTGGTTTTTAAAGCCAATAAAAAACATCCGGGCATTTACGAGATTTATCAAGTAAACACTGAAAATGGCGAGTTAACCGCATTGACGGATTTAGGCGGTATGAACGATTACCAGCTTAGTCCAGACGAAAGTAAACTGCTGGTTGAACATTCAACGGTGACTATGCCGCCTGAGCTTTACGTCAAAAACTTGCAAAGTACTGAACCATCAACACGAGTTACTTACACGGTTTCGGATGAGTTTTTAGCAATGCCGTGGTCGGCGCCAAATGTTGTTGCGATTCCATCGAGCCATCAAAGCGAGCCGATTTATTCAAAAGTCTATTTACCGAAAAACTTTGATGCCAGTGATAAAAAGAATCGCGCGGTAATGTTTAGCCATGGTGCCGGTTATTTACAAAATTCACACTTAGGCTGGTCTGGTTACTTCCGCGAATATATGTTCCACAGCATGCTTGTTCAGCAGGGTTATGTGGTGATTGATATGGATTATCGGGCATCAAAAGGCTATGGCCGAGATTGGCGCACCGCAATTTATCGTCATATGGGTGAACCTGAAGTACAAGATATGCTCGACGGCGTTAACTGGTTAGTGGAAAACGCCAACGTTGACGCCAAGCGCATTGGCACTTATGGCGGTTCATACGGTGGCTTTCTAACCTTGATGGCATTGTTTAAAGAACCAGAGGTGTTTCAGTCTGGCTCGGCGCTGCGTTTAGTATCAGATTGGGCGTATTACAATCACGGTTATACCTCAAATATTTTGAATACACCTGAAGATGACGCCATAGCGTACGAGCGCAGTTCACCGATTTATTTTGCTGAAGGGTTGAACAAGCCGCTGCTCATAAATGCGCCTATGATTGACGATAACGTGTTTTTTCAAGACACGGTGCGTTTAGTTCAGCGCTTAATCGAACTTGAAAAGCAAGACTTTGAAACGGCAATTTACCCAGTAGAGCCGCACGGTTTTGTGCAACCAAGTTCTTGGTTAAACGAATACCGCAGAATTTATAAACTGTTTGAAGAAACTTTATAACATTCTGCATTAAGTTTAAGTTGATAAAAACGGCCAGCAATTGCTGGCCGTTTTTTTGTTATTGAGCTTGGCTTTTTATCCGCTGGCCCGCTAACGCAACCAATAGACCCGCAATTGCCCCCCATAAATGAGCGTCAACCGCAACGCTTGCGTCTATCAGGTTAACGATGTCACTGCTTGCTCCGTAAACTTGTTCATAAATTACCTTAGCAAAGGCGCCAATGACGAGTAACCAGCCGAGTTTGTCACCACTTTTGATGTCTTGTAGCGCGCCCCAGACAAATACACCGTGTAAAATGCCCGATAAACCGACATATTGGTTTAATTCTGGCGAACTAAACCAAATACCAACACTCGTGGTTAGTGCAGCAAAAACATACAGAAACACTTGGTTTTTCACTGAATAGTGGTGCCCGTGCAGTGCCCACAACAATACTAGTGCTGCGCTATTAAGTAAAAAGTGCATGTCATTAGTATGGAAAAAATGGCCGGTAAATAAGCGCCAAAATTGACTTTCTGCGATTGCTTGACGGTTATAAACCAGCAAATCGCTGAGCTGATGATCAAACACGAAAGCGAGTAGCGCCGTAATAAAAACGATTATAGGTACGATAATATGTTGCTTCGCGATAGGAAATTTAGCTTTCATGAATAGGGACGTGGTTTAGAAATTGACTGCACTTTAACAACTGCTCGAACTTTAGCAAGCAGTTGCTCAGAAATAAAAGTTAATAGCCTCGATTTGATACTGATTTTTTATACAGATTCGGTGTTTTGACGTGTTTTAATACGAAAGGTGTCAGTTTGACGTATTTTAGGTGCAAAGACGTCATGGTTTAAAAATTAGTTTATTGATTGCTAAGAGAAATATCGTTAAAGTGCTAGTAAATTATGTTACTTATTGGCGTTATTAAGTGGTGTGGAAACACGTCATTATGACATCTAATAAGCTGTTATAAGCACTAAAGGAGTTAATTGTGACATTCAACCTAGATGAAAAATTCATACTTCAGGTTGAGGCTGAATTGGAAGCACTCCTTCCTCAAAATTACAAAACTTCGATGATAAAAAGTAATGGCGGTGAAATTGAAGTTGCTGGTGATGTTTGGGAACAATATCCTATTTTCGATAAGTCGGATAGAAAGCGCATTGCTTGTACTTGTAATCACATTATCGCTGAAACTAAATCATGTGAAGATTTCGGTAACTTTCCTGACAACGCACTTGCCATAGCTGGTAACGGATGCGGTGATCAACTTGTCTTACTTAAACAAAGTAATAGCTATACAGATTCTATTTATATTTGGTCGCACGAAACTGGTGAGCTTGATAAAGTAGCTAATGACTTCAACGAGTTGACGTGCTTATAACAAAGCAATCAAGGCGGAACAATAAAGCTTGGCTTGTTTCGCTGCGCTCACAATTATAGCCAAGCTTTTATTGTCCGCTTATTGGAGCGTTATATGCCAATTAAAATCATTTTAGCGTAAGACATGGTTTGTTTTTTTTCGCTATTCGGGGCTTGGCGCAATACTAATAAGCTTTGCCGTTTTCTGTCTTTTTAGATAGTTTATTTCTTGTTGGTGGTTTTGTATTTCAGCAGAAATAAAAGGTGGCAAAGCTATTAATTTTGGCTAGTTTGGGTGGGTAGCTCAAAAGTTCAAAGTGGGGTGCTCAATTAACGGTGCCTTCAAAATGGTGCAGTGTTTAACGTAAAGTAAGCTGCATATAACAAGTGCTTCAACGGGACAAATAAAGCTTAGCTCTCGTCGCTGCGCTCCTAATTTTAGCTAAGCTATTATTTGCCCATTAAGCAGGCGTTAGCTGTTTAGGAGAGTTTGTGAGTACATTGGAAGTATTAAGGTCTCAACCACCAAGTTGCTTCGACGGTTTTCAACTTGAAGTTGACGAGGCATTAATAAATGGGGAGTTCTCTATATGCAAGAGCGTTGTGTGTACTTGCGGTGGTCAAAACCATAGCATCTTAGGTAATATTCAAATTGAGAAGAAAGGCTTCTTTTTTAAAAAGGAAGTAACGTCTTTTTATCCACCGTTCTATTTACAGTGTGAAAGTTGTGGTTCAAAAGAATTACTTTTCAACCCTAATATTCACGGCTGGGATGGCGTCAATGGTGATAGTGCAACTATAGTCGGAACTGAGTCAGTTACAAGTTTAGGGTTAATGGGAAAAGTAGTAATAGCTTTCAGCTACCAAGGTATAGATAATTACTTAGATATACCCATTGATACGGCAAGGAATATGTTCGATACGTTCTCATTGGGTATCATGGTAAACGGGCAATTACAGTATGTTTACGACTGTGAGTGTGCATAAACAGCTAACAAGCTGTTCAAGTGGGACTGCTAAAGTTTGGCTCGGTTCCGCTTCGCTCCACAAGTATAGCCAAACATTTATCAGCCCCTTAACAGGGCGTTAACTGTCACCACTAATTCAAGTTAAATTGTTTTTATTGTTTTGGTGTCAACCGATAATTTGGGCAGTTATTGCTTATGTGTTTTCGCCTTTGCTGGTTTGGTTATTCAAACTAATATTGTGTAAAAGGCTCAAATCAGCGTTTAGGTGTTACCGTGGCGAGGTGTTATTCCACGTCAGGTAAACGCATTTAACTTTGGTTGTTGCTATTAGTTTTATGGTTACATTAAGCTATCAGTTAACAAGTGCTTCAACGGGACAAATAAAGCTTAGCTCCCGTCGCTGCGCTCCTAAATTTTAGCTAAGCTAATTATTTGCCCATTAAGCGGGCGTTAGGCATCATATGAAAAATTCAAATCAAGGAAAGATTTTATTAGCGAACTTAGTGCTTTTATTCGCCACTTATCTTACTAGTTTAGTTTTCTTAGGCGATAATGAGCGAGAAATACTTGTTGCAATTTGTTTGTATTGTATTTTTATACCATCAATTTTTGTTTCTTTAATCGACTTGATATTAACAAGCACCAATAAAGTAAAGTTACGAGGAAGATTTACTTCTTATCTACCACTGTTAACTTTGATTTTATCTTTCGTTGCACCACTGATTTTCTTTTTACCTGAACTATTATTTCCATCTGCGGCTGCTGGAGCTGTGTCTTTTTATCTAATATACTGGGGGATGTTTATATTACCTGTAATGATTCCTCTAACTTTGACTTTAGGCTTTTTTTACAAGTACATTTTGAATAAAAATGCCTAACAAGCCAATAAAGTGGGACTGCTAAAGCTTGGCTCGGTTTCGCTTCGCTCCACAAGTATAGCCAAGCATTTATCAGCCCCTTATTGGGGCGTTATGTGTATTAGATGAGTCGACTAATCGAATTACTAAGGAAATTTTGGCTAATAGGGTTGTTACTTCTGCTCTTTGGAATTTGGCTTATAAATATTATAAGTGAGCCGTTTGGGGCGGAGGTTCTAGTAGTAACGATTTTTATTGTTTTACCTTTGATTAAGTATTTGGCCTCAAAAGTGTTTCAACTGGATAAAACTGATTCAATACCTTGGTATGGTTCACCGATATTTGTTTTAGGTTTAGTTGTGGTAACTTATTTAGCGTATTTTGTTGTAAACACATAACAAGCTGTTCAAGTGGGACTGCTAAAGTTTGGCTCGGTTTCGCTTCGCTTCACAAGTTTAGCCAAACATTTATCAGCCTCTTAACAGGGCGTTATATGCCAATTAAAATAATCTTAGCGTAAGACATAGTTTATTTTTGTTTCTCGCTATTCTGGTTTTGGTGCAGTACTAATAAGCTTTGCCGTTTTTTGTATTTTCAGATAGTTTGTTATTTGCTGGTAGTTTTATGTTTCAGCAGAAATAAAGGGTGGCAAAGCTATTAATTTTGGCTAGTTTTGTTGGGTAGCTCAAAAGTTCAAAGTAGGGTGCTCAATTAACGGTGCCTTCAAAATGGTGTAGTGTTTAACGTCAAGTAAGCTGCATATAACAAGCGCTTCAACGGGACAAATAAAGCTTAGCTCTCGTCGCTGCGCTCCTAATTTTAGCTAAGCTAATTATTTGCCCGTTAAGCGGGCGTTAGCTTACTCTAGAGTCTATGAGCAAATATAGAGAATATGTATCTTTTGCAAACCGTTTAAGCTTATATTTCACAGTTTATATTACTGTGGTTGTAACTTTGGGCTGCTGTGTTAGTTTTTGGCAAGCATACAAAGATGTTGGTTTATCAGTGCTTGCAGAACGTCTATTAGTTATTTACGGCATTCTTATTCCTGGTAGTTATGTGCTGTTTTTTCTAATAGGCTTATATAAATTTCATTTAGAGTATGGCTTTAAAAACAAAACATGGGAAAGTGACGGTTTTTAGTCAAATAGTAAGCTAACAAGCTAATCAAGTCGGACGCATAACAGTTGGCTGCGTTCACTTCGTTCACAATTATAGCCAACTATTATCCGCCGCTTATTGGGGCGTTATATTGCACAGGGAGGTTGAGTGAATATCATACAAAACATTGAAAGATCATTTCATCCTGAAATTTACTCTGAATCAATGCCTATCAATAATGATTTGAGTTTATGCCTTTATAAAAAGTCAGGCTTAGCTAGGTATGTTTTAGCAACCTTAAACTTTGATTCAAACTTAGATATTAAAACTCAAATTGCAAACGCTCGTAAATTAATTAGGAATCAAACGGCTGCGCTCTGGATTTTTAAAGAGGTTGGAGCTTATATTGTATTTGTTTGCGATGAATTACCAGAATTAGATAGTTCACACTTAGCAGTAGATAGTACGGGGTTTCATGCTGTTATCGTTCAAGGTGTGCATTTGGTTTCTAAATCAGGTAAGCATTTATATAATCATACTAATTGGTTAAATAAATCTTTTGGCGGCACAGACTTTATTGCTGAACGTCTAGTAAATAGTGCAATATAACAAGCTGTTTAAGTGGGACTGTTAAAGTTTGGCTCGGTTTCGCTTCGCTCACAATTATAGCCAAACATTTATCAGCCCCTTAACAGGGCGTTATATGCCTATGGTATGCACATGGAAAGTCGTAAATTAAAATATCCTAAGTTAATTGTATTAACTGTTTCAGTCATGGGTTGCTTTTTAGGTATGCTGCTAATTTATCCATTTTGTGCACTCTTAGGAATTGACGTAAACCAAACTGTTAATGATATTAGTCAACTTCTGACGTTATTAGTTGCATTGATTATATTTACTATATTCGGGTATTTTAGTTCATGTTACTTAGCTGCATACACAATGGTTTTTCTAAGAATAATTGATAAATCACAGGTATCAGAACTAGGTATCGGTGGTACAAAAGCAGAGTAGTAAATGGCATATAACAAGCTGTTCAAGTGGGACTGCTAAAGTTTGGCTCGGTTTCGCTTCGCTACACATTTTAGCCAAACATTTATCAGCCCCTTAACAGGGCGTTAAATGGCAGGAGTAATAATTTGAACCACGAGTTAGTAGGCCAATTACTAGGTTTTATAATGGCTCATAGTGCAGCTATTGGTGCTTCTATAGAGGCTAACGAATTGCTTGTTCCGTTTGTAATTACAGAGAACAAAGGTGAAAGAAAGAGTCTTGAATTTGAAGCTGACACGCAAGAGTTAGCAATTGCAAAAGCAGAAAAGAAATTAACTGAGTTGAGTAACGATGTTGAAGCATGGTCTTATAGCCAAGATGGGTTAGTGACCTTAGAGGATGGCTCTAAACAGGATGTCTTCTTTTACAAAATATGGTCAAAAGGTATGTCGGAGCCATTACAGGCTTATCAAATGTATCAAAAGCATCCATTCAAACTTATAGGGAATGTTCAAATCCTAAATTATGCCGAGTCAGGTCTGAGTGAAGATCATCAAGAAATTTTTATTACAGGTTTAAATAACGGAATTAGTGTTCACCCAACTGGATCTGAAAAGTGGGAATCATGGTTCTAGAAGCCATTTAACAAGCTGTTCAAGTGGGACTGCTAAAGTTTGGCTCGGTTTCGCTTCGCTACACATTTTAGCCAAACATTATCAGCCCCTTAACAGGGCGTTAGGTGTTTCTCATGGATGAGCGTGAATATCAAACTAAAGTTGAACTAATTGGCCTACTCAATGTCTCGGATGAAGATAACTTTCAAAAAATTTTAGACGCGCTATTTAGTGGTGATGAAGATGCAATTGAAGATGAAGTTTTTGCTTTAGATTTCAAATTCATTCAAGGTCACGAATTTACTGATGAGTGGGTTAACGCCTTTATTACGCTGATAAAATACTGCATAGATAATAAAGTTAATGGCTCATATCAATTAATTAGTGTGTTTCCGGCAAACTGGGACAAAATAAGCAGTTCTGGCCAACAATTAGTAATTAAATTTTGCCATACTAATAAAAACAACAAATTTAACAAGTTAACTCAGTTAGTTATGCTTCAAATTCTAAAAGAGTCGTGGTAAAACACCTAACAAGCCAATTAAGCGGGACTTCTAAAGCTTGGCTCGGTTCCGCTTCGCTCCACAAGTATAGCCAAGCATTATCAGCCCCTTATTGGGGCGTTATATTTACGAGTAAGTATGGATATTGAGTTTATTTTAGAAGCAATTCTTGAAGGTAAAACCACAACTCTCGTTGCTCGTTCAATTAATGGAAATAAATTCAAACTAGGCAATGGTTCAACATTAAATGGTTGCCCAATAATGAGCACATTATCTCAGCCTAGACGTTTAAAGTCTGATGGTAAGCCGAATTTGGATACATATTGCTTTTACCTAGTTAACGCAAGAGACAAATATAAGTTTATTGTTGGAAACAAAATAAAACTACTCTAGTCCAGTAAATATAACAAGTTGTTCAAGCGGGACTGCTAAAGTTTGGCTCGGTTTCGCTTCGCTACACATTTTAGCCAAACCTTTATCAGCCCCTTAACAGGGCGTTATGTTTGAATTGAATATGAATCAAGAGTTAAAGAAAAAAGTAGATATCGTGGTTGGGTTAAGCCGGTTAGCTGGTGGCACGTTAATTATTATTGGAAGTATTTTAGTTTTTTTCTTTATACAAGCTGCATTAGATCCAAATGCAATAATTGAAATTAATGGAGTACCAACCAAAGATTTTAGTGACAAGCTTATTGCAGTCATTTTTAGTGCTTTATTTTTTGTTTTGGGGGTTGTTTTGTCTTTTGCCCCTAATAAAGCTCTCGACAAATTTGCGATTAAAATAATTAAGCTCTCAAGTTAGTTTCAAACATAACAAGCGCTTCAACGGGACAAATAAAGCTTAGCTCCCGTCGCTGCGCTCCTAATTTTAGCTAAGCTAATTATTTGCCCGTTAAGCGGGCGTTATATGCCAATTAAAATAATCTTAGCGTAAGACATGGTTTATTTTTGTTTTTCGCTATTCTGGGCTTGGCGTAATACTAATAAGCTTTGCCGTTTTTTGTATTTTCAGATAGTTTATTTCTTACTGGTGGTTTTGCATTTCAGCAGAAATAAAAGGTGGCAAAGCTATTAATTTTGGCTAGTTTTGGTGAGTAGCTCAAAAGTTCAAAGTAGGGTGCTCAATTAACGGTGCCTTCAAAATGGTGTAGTGTTTAACGTAAAGTAAGCTGCATATAACAAGCGCTTCAACGGGACAAATAAAGCTTAGCTCTCGTCGCTGCGCTCCTAAATTTTAGCTAAGCTAATTATTAGCCCGTTAAGCGGGCGTTATGCCCATAAGAATATGAAAAGACTGGTTGCTGTTTTTAAGGTTGTAATTATAGTTTTATTGGGGGCGCTCTCGCTCAAAGTGATGTACAGTAACCCTATTAAAGGCGAAACAAAAACTGTTTTCGCAAAAACTATTGAACAGTTGAATTGCCCAGTTGGTAAGTACGCAGATCCTTATTTTATTATCGTAGGTAGTCAAACTAAGTTCTATGTAATGAAAGAGTTTGTTTACTGGACAGACTGTGATACTGAGCCTAATAAATTAATGGGTAAAAAGGTCTCTTTTATTTATTTCATTAGCACAGATCTAAAGTCAGAAGTTATCCAATTATCATTGGAAGGTAATTCAATCTATACGAAGAACGAATTTATCGGTAAAACTAAATTAATAGGAGTGTTACTCTTTTTTGGCGTAATGGCTTTTCTAATATGGTCTTTAGTTACCAGAAAAAGGGCATAACAAGCTGTTCAAGTGGGACTGCTAAAGTTTGGCTCGGTTCCGCTTCGCTTCACAATTTTAGCCAAACATTTATCAGCCCCTTAACAGGGCGTTATATGCCAAGGAAGCTTTAGTGGAAGAAATAGCTGACGGATTACTTAAACCCATTCTCAGGTTTATCCGCTTTATCCTCTTGGAAGCACTATGCGAGTTTCTTATTTATTGGGTCGGTCGCATATTCTTATTAATAGTAACATTAGGTAATTATCCAAGAGGTCGACAGGCTGAGGAGTACGAAGGACGCATTATTTGCACTGGTTTTTTCGTTATAATATGCAGTATTGTCCTAATTGGTGTCTATGTGTAAATTGGCATATAACAAGCCAATAAAGCGGGACTGCTAAAGCTTGGCTCGGTTCCGCTTCGCTTCACAAGTATAGCCAAGCATTTATCAGCCCCTTATTGGGGCGTTAGCTTTTTAAGGAGGTTTTGTGAGAAAAGTGGTTTTAAGTGTTGTTGTATTGTCTATCGTTGGTTGTGTTTCAACTCCCAAAGAGGAGAATACAAATACGCAATATACAGGACTAACAAAGGCACAATTTTCAGACAATAAAGAGCATAGTGAATATTGTTTCCGACACGCTAATGCAGTGCGATTAACGTATGGAGATGTTAAAACTGGCTTTATAAAAAACATGATAGACCCTGGTCGTTTTTTAACTTGGGAGACAGTAAAAGAAGTAGAGGTTTTAGCTAATAATGATGAAAACATAGACTTAGTAGAAGGTTATTATTATGGTCGATGTATGAGGAGTAAAAGTGACGTAAAAACTCCTCGTTTTGAAGAGATAAAACCTGTTCTATCGCAATGTTTATCTAATGATGTTGTTCCTTGTGCTAGTGTTCACACTATGAGTTTCTCAAGCTAACAAGCGCTTCAACGGGACAAATAAAGCTTAGCTCTCGTCGCTTCGCTCCTAATTTTAGCTAAACTATTATTTGCCCGTTAAGCGAGCGTTAGTTACCAAGGAAGATATGCGTACAATTCAATTTTTAGGTTTAATTTCGGCAGTTTTTGCAGTCATATCTTTGTATGTACTTTTATCTCCGATTACTCCAGATAGTAGTGCTTCATCAGCAAGTGCTGTGGGGTTGGCGTTAATGTTTATAGTAGCTCCAGCATTTGGTTTTTCTGCTCTACTTTTAATACCGTCATCTATTGCTTTAATTAACTCTAAGTTACGTGAAAAGACTTATTTCAATGGCAAGTTTTGGTATAGTATTTGGGGTATAAACAGCATACTTTGTTTAGGGTATGTAATAGCTGCTGTGTACATTGGTTATTTGTACTTAACCTCGAGTACAGGCAACTAACAAGCTAATAAAACGGGACTGTTAAAGCTTGGCTCGGTTCCGCTTCGCTCTACAAGTATAGCCAAGCATTATCAGCCCTTTATTGGGGCGTTAGCTTTGCCACCACTATTCGAGTAAAAATTATTTGTGGTGGCCTTGGTGTAAAACGCCAATTTTGCACTTGCTGCCGTTCTTGAGTTTGGCTAGTTTAGCAGCCATAGATTGCTCAGCATTTTTTGCCAAAGAGTTTTCGCCTTTGCTAAATTCGTTATTCAAACTAGCAAAGTGCCAACGGCTCAAATTCAAGTTTGTCGGGTAGTGGTGGATGTTGTTGCACTTTCCGTACAAACGTATTTAACATTGTTTGTTGCTGGTAGTTTTGTGGTTACAGTAGGCTATTCAGCTAACAAGCCAATAAAGCGGGACTGCTAAAGCTTGGCTCGGTTCCGCTTCGCTACACAGTTTAGCCAAGCATTTATCAGCCCCTTATTGGGGCGTTAGCAGTCAAAATGAATAAAAATGAACCTTCATATAAGTTATGGTGGAAGTTAGTAGGCTCTATTATTATTTTTCTTCTTTTGGTAAAGGCACTAACTGATGGCGTACTCTACATTCCAGCTAGAAATGGTTTTTTGAGTGTAGAGGAAAGCCCCGAAGCATTTGGTATTACGTTGGCAATGTTATTTCCTTTGTGCGTGTACTCCTTTTATCAAGGCGCTACAGGGCTGTATAAAAACTTCAAGCAAAAGGTTAGTTAAACTGCTAACAAGCGCTTCAACGGGACAAATAAAGCTTAGCTCCCGTCGCTGCGCTCCTAATTTTAGCTAAGCTAATTATTTGCCCATTAAGCGGGCGTTATATGCCTAGGAGGGAATCGTGCATATTGCTATAAATTTTAAAACTTCTAAGTTCGATGTCTCAAAAGAGCGTGAAAACCCTATTAATCCTATTTTCGGTGAATCATTGTTAAAGTGGTTAAAGTCTGAAGTTGAATCAGATTTTGATATTTCTGAGCCAGATGCTGAAGACTGGGGTTGGTATAGCTATATTGACTGGAAAGGACGTCAATATATGCTTGGAGCCTCAACTTACTTTGAGGAAGGTGATGACCCAAAGTCAGAACTAGAGTGGATTCTCCAAATAGATAAAAGTCGCACTTTCATAGAAAAGCTCTTCGGAAAAGAAAAAATATCTAATTCAGATGAGTGTGTATTATATTTTAAATCTAAGTTAGAGTCGGAGCCTCAAATTGGCTTAATAAGTTTTGAGTAATTGGCATATAACAAGCCAATAAAATGGGACTGCTAAAGCTTGGCTCGGTTCCGCTTCGCTACACAGTTTAGCCAAGCATTATCAGCCCCTTATTGGGGCGTTATATTTACAAGGAAGTTTAGTGTTTTATTTTAAACTTTATGATGACAAAAGGTTAAAAGGCCTCAAGCATATTAAGAAAATCGAGATCGTGAATAACGCTGTAAAATTATGTCGAAAGGACAAGCCATTGAATATTATCAGCCGAGTACTGACAATGTTAATTTGGTGCGGTATTCCTGCTATAGCTTTATTTTTAGTGTTTAATTTTAGTTTTGCTATAGGCTGGTTTGCACTATCAATCTTCATTCTTGAAATTAAATTAGCTAATGATGAAAGCGCAGATGTCGAAACATACTTAAATCAAGTTTTAGAGTAATGTAAATATAACAAGCCACTTAAAAAGATAAAACAGTGTTGTCTTGTTTCTTGCAAACGACGCAACAAACTAGCCAACTTACTGTTTAACTTATTAGTGGGGCGTTATGTATTTTTTGCTGTAGGAGTCATTAATGACAGCAGAACAAAGGTTTTTAGAGCAGTTCAGTAAGAATCTCAGTAAGAAAAAAAGCAAAAAGGTAAAGAGATTATCTAAAAGTAATGGGCTCTTAGTTTCAACTGCACTTTACGGTAGTAGCAGAACTTCAGATGCCGAAGTTCATGTTGTTTCTGCACTACTCAAACAATTCAATAGTATAGAGCTATATGCTTTCAAAACTGCGCCAAACAAAGTTATATTGAAAGCTAAAACTCAAGATGGTCACCCAGTATTGATTCACCCTCAATATCGGATTCCTAAACCTTTGAGGCTAAATGTAAAAAATTTAAAGAGGCAAGACTACTGGTATGTTGATCTGGCTATAGAGATCTTTGATAAAAAAACGGATTCGGTAGTTATTGGTATATGGGCAATGGAATATGACGGTCACCCAGATCATTTTACAGAATCAGGTATAAAAAGAGACAGGTTTCGTGACATGGTAATTAACACTGAAACGGATATTTTTTGTATTCATGTAACGAAAGAGAGGTGGGCTTCTGATCAAAATGAGTATATATCAAATATGTTGAGGTTCATTGAGCGACGCACTCGAGATGCCTCCTTTATGAGTTTATCTGATCTTAAATTAAGAGATGTTAATTTGATGAGCTCACCAGAATTAGAGATTGTGAACGACAATGGAACTATGCGAGCAATACCTTGGGAGTTTGCAGTTCCAGAAGAAAATACATAACAAGTTACTTCACACGGAAAAATTACTCGCTGCGCTCCTAAATTTTAGTTAAGCTAGTTATTTGCCCGTTAAGCGGGCGTTATGTTGTATGAGAGGTTAAGTGCTAAAAATCACCGAAACAGATAAGTTCTTGGCGAAAATACCTTTTAGGATTTTTTGCATTGGTTTTATTTGTTTTTTAGGGTTTGATATATATGGCATGGTTGAAACTGGCCAATTTACGACAAGGAGTGGTTCAATAGTTAAATATTCAATTGAACCTATTTATTTTAAATTCAACTTTATTTTTAAAATTTGCGCCGTTATTGCACTTATTTATTTGTTCTTTAAAGCTCCCTTTCAATTTCCGCCAAAATAATACAACATAACAAGCCAATAAAGTGGGACTGCTAAAGCTTGGCTCGGTTCCGCTTCGCTCCACAAGTATAGCCAAGCATTATCAGCCCCTTATTGGGGCGTTATATTTATGGAGAATTCATGCGTAAACTTCTAGCTGTTTTAGCTTTTTTAATCCCTTCGTTATCGAGTAATGCAGAAAATATTACTTTTAAATCAGATCCAGAGGTTCCTGAGATAGCTAAAGCGTATTATCAAGATTGTATTGATATGGTTAAAGGACAATTTAACCTGGATCTAGACGGTTCAGATGAGAGTATTAAATTAATCGAAAGTGTTCTTGATAACTTAAGTGAGCACGTTCGAAATAACGGTATGGATAAAAATCGAGTTTATAATTTTTCAAAAATGTTCGGCTTTTATATCGGAGAGGTTTACCGTAAAAACCATGGCAATGTAATTTGGGGTAATGTGAAAATAGATGGAAAAGAATATTATGCTTTAGGAAAATCTAAAGATAATAGCCCGTTTTTTTGGCCAGTGGCTAATGTAATGAAGCGCATCTATAAAGGTAGAGAAGCAAATATTCACCATTATTATTCTGCTATTGTTGGTAAATAAATATAACAAGCGCTTTAACGGGACAAATAAAGCTTAGCTCCCGTCGCTGCGCTCCTAATTTTAGCTAAGCTAATTATTTGCCCGTTAAGCGGGCGTTATATAACACTCAGGATCGAGTAATGAGCAAAGTTATTTATATTATCGGAAGTATATTAGTGGTAGTAGCCATCACTATGTATATTTATCAAAATTGGTCGTTAAACAACCCTCCAAGTTCTGATGCCGAATATTATATAAAATCAGTTCCAAGTGATTCCTTTTCATGGTTTAACTACAAAGCTCATGCACTAATTCTAGGAGTGGCGTTAATACTATTAAACAAATTTACTAGTTTGTTCGGGGGCTAGTGTTATATAACAAACTGTTTAAGTGGGACTGCTAAAGTTTGGCTCGGTTCCGCTTCGCTTCACAAGTATAGCCAAACATTTACCAGCCCCTTAACAGGGCGTTATATGCCAATTAAAATAATCTTAGCGTAAGACATAGTTTATTTTTTTTTCGCTATTCTGGGCTTGGCGTAATACTAATAAGCTTTGCCGTTTTTTGTCTTTTCAGGTAATTTGTTTCTAGCTGGTGGTTTTGCATTTCAGCAGAAATAAAGTGTGGCAAAGCTATTAATTTTGGCCAGTATTGTTGTGTAGCTCAAAAGTTCAAAGTAGAGTGCTCAATTAACGGTGCCTTCAAAATGGTGCAGTGTTTAACGTCAAGTAAGCTGCATATAACAAGCGCTTCAACGGGACAAATAAAGCTTAGCTCCGGTCGCTGCGCTCCTAATTTTAGCTAAGCTAATTATTTGCCCATTAAGCGGGCGTTATGCGTATTTAAGGATTTTGCGTAAATGTCAAAAGTTGATGATGAATTTTATGATAGAGCTGATGCTCATATTCACTTAGCCAACGATCATATTTCAGAAGAAATTGGTAGTGGGAAGGTTAGTGCGTCAATGATGTACGCTACTTCTAGGTTTAACTCGTGGGTTAGTGCATGTGGCTGGTCTAATAGTCAAGAAATGAAGGCGGCTAAAGAAGAAACAATCGAGTACTTTGTGAGTCAATACAAAGCTATGCTTGAAGAAAACCTTAATGACTATATTGATAACTTTGATAGCTATATGGATAAGGGTGAACAATCCGCATAACAAGCCAATAAAGTGGGACTGATAAAGCTTGGCTCGGTTTCGCTTCGCTTCACAAGTATAGCCAAGCATTTATCAGCCCCTTATTGGGGCGTTAGCAGTACTGGAAATATGGCACTAGATTTACACATAATGGAAAATGGCCAACCAAAGGAATGGATCTACGCTATTGATTCTGAGAAATGGTCATTACTCAATGAAGCATTTGAGATCTTTAAAGCTAAAACTGGCTTAGTTATCGATCAGTATTCTGATACTAAGTTCTCATCAGGGCTTCAAAATTTAATTGATGTACTAAATTCAGTCGCCCCTAAATATGGTAAAAAAGCTGAACTGTTTTCAGAGTTTATTGCAGTTTTGGAGTGTGCTGAAAGCAGTGGTAAAAATATAATTTTTGTTGGCGATTAAAGTACTGCTAACAAGAAAATTAAATCGGACTAAAAACGCTTGGCTTTGGTTCGCTGCGCTCACAAGTATAGCCAAGCATTTTTAGCCGTTTATTTAAGCGTTAGGTGCTATGAAGAAGTTACTCTACCTACTATCAATTTGGCCGGTTTTTTCCTTTGCCGATAACTGGTTAGTTACAGATTGCATAATCTCACCTGGAGGAGAATATTTTGAGAATGGCGCTCATTTTGTTCTGGCATTCAATGTAGAGGAATCAAGCCAAGCGATCTATTTTGCGGAAGAAAACAAGCTACATTGGTATGCTTCTGGAGGTATTAGTGCCCCATTTGAAACAAACGGAGGTGTTTGGTCTCTAGCTATGGCACGTGACGTTTTATCCTCAATGTTAAAGCTTCCATTTCGTCACATAAATATAGATACTAAGTCTAACTTATTTATATCTGCGGCACCGCCGGAATGCGAAGTAGATTACTCTTCAATAAGAGATTACGAAAGTGGTAACTTGAGAAAAACTCCAAAGAGTAATCAATAAGCTCGCACCTAACAAATCAATAAAGTGGGACTGCTAAAGCTTGGCTCGGTTTCGCTTCGCTACAAAAGTATAGCCAAGCATTTATCAGCCCCTTATTGGGGCGTTATATGTTTATTAAATTAACTTTAGTGTAAGACACGGTTTGTTTTTGTTTTTCGCTATTCTTGGTTTGGTGCAATATTAATAAGCTTTGCCGTTTTTTGTATTTTCAGATAGTTTATTTCTTGCTGGTTGTTTTGTATTTCAGCAGAAATAAAAGGTGGCAAAGCTATTAATTTTGGCTAGTTTTGGTGAGTAGCTCAAAAGTTCAAAGTAGGGTGCTCAATTAACGGTGCCTTCAAAATGGTGTAGTGTTTAACGTAAAGTAAGCTGCATATAACAAGCGCTTCAACGGGACAAATAAAGCTTAGCTCTCGTCGCTGCGCTCCTAAATTTTAGCTAAGCTAATTATTAGCCCGTTAAGCGGGCGTTAGCATTTTAAGGGTTTCTTTTTGCTCTTTCGAAAAAAATATGTTTTTCCAGATAACTATGAGAATTTATTTTCTGACTTGTTCTATGTTCAAGATTTGTGTCATGAAAAGATAAAATTTACTGAAGTTTGTATTGTCAACAATCAGCAGGTTTGCATTGACCGAATAGCTGTAATGAACGAGCTATATGCAAATTATAGAGGAGAGCTATTCTTTAAAGGTAAATGTAAGCAGCTAAAGAAACTAAGGTTCTTTGAGCTAGTTATGCTCGAGTACAATATAAATGGTAAAGTCCAATTGATTGATAAATGGTTTATGGACGTTACAGGTAAGTCATTAAATAATTTTCGGCAAGAATGTGCTCGAAAAAATTCAACTCTTCTTTGGCAAGGTGTTTCCGCTACAACAGAGTTCAAAGATGTTTATAGTGATGTAGAAAAGGGAATTATCCAACAAATAGTACTAAATAGAAAGGTTCAGATCACGGCTATTTATCTTGATTTCAAGAATAATATTTATATAGAACATATTGATCCAGTGACGAATATCAAAGGTATTTCTTACCCATTAGATTTAAAACTACGTCATGAATCTAAATACTACACATTCGAGAGTTGGTGCCAGAAAGCTATAGGCTTTGACTTATGGGCATCTATTACTGAAAAATAAATGCTAACAAGCCAATAAAGTGGGACTGTTAAAGCTTGGCTCGGTTTCGCTTCGCTTCACAAGTATAGCCAAGCATTATCAGCCCCTTAACAGGGCGTTATACGTACATCAGGATTTGGTTTTAATGGAAGATCATGCAATAAAAATTAAACGTAGTACTTTTCTTATTAAAATCACAATGGCTTTTGTGATATTGATGCAAGCAGTCAATTTTTATCAAACCAATATTATAGATTTTGGTTCAATTGCTATGGCTTTGGGTGTGTTGTCTTTACTTCGTGGGTTACTCTTATCGCCACTAATGTTTAATACGCCAGTTAAAGTTTGGTTTAAAAATAATGTTGGCTTTAGTACCGATAGCTATAAATATTTTGCTTTGGCATTTTTATTAATCGTAGTTGGTTTAATAAGGTACGTATAACAAGCCAATAAAGCGGGACTGCTAAAGCTTGGCTCGGTTTCGCTTCGCTACACAGTTTAGCCAAGCATTTATCAGCCCCTTATTGGGGCGTTATGTGTAATGGATGGAGTCACTCATATTGAAAATGCGCTATACATTCCAACCTTTAAAACAATTTGCTACTTCTAGTTTTGAGGGCAAGTTATGGGAGGTTGTTGTTGGCGTTATTAGTGGTTTGTTTGCTTACAAGGGCTATCAAGCAAATGTAGCAATTATTCTATTTCCAATGGCTGGTGTTTGTCTCGTTTGTATAGTTGGTTTATTAACATCTATGTACTTTTCAGTATTAGAGTTGTTTAATAAAAAGTAATTGCTGTAATTACACATAACAAGCCAATAAAGTTGGGACTGCTAAAGCTTGGCTCGGTTCCGCTTCGCTTCACAGTTTAGCCAAGCATTATCAGCCCCTTATTGGGGCGTTATGTGGCAATGGAGAATCAAGTCTAATGGATTATTTATCACCAATAGGGTTTTTAGTGGTGGCTATTTTGTATACCCATCTGGTATCAAAAAACATCACAGAAACTAACAGTTTGCATGTAGCGGCAATTTGGTCAGCTATTGCACTGTTTAGTTTTTGTATTTTGGTTGCGTCATTTGTTTTTTCAGCGCTAATAGCTGGCATTGTTTCTGGCTTTATTTTTGTGGCGTCTTTATTAGTTTCCTTAAAGTTTCGCAATACGGTGACAGCCACATAACAAGCCAATAAAGCGGGACTGCTAAAGCTTGGCTCGGTTCCGCTTCGCTACACAGTTTAGCCAAGCATTATCAGCCCCTTATTGGGGCGTTATATGCCAATTAAAATCATTTTAGCGTAAGACATCGTTCATTTTAGTTTTTCGCTATTTGGGGCTTGGTGTAATAATAATAAGCTTTGCCGTTTTTTGTGTTTTCAGATAGTTTATTGCGCGCTGATTATTTTGTATTTCAGCAGAAATAAAAGGTGGCAAAGCTATTAATTTTGGCCAGTTTGGTGGGTAGCTCAAAAGTTCAAAGTGGGGTGCTCAATTAACGGTGCCTTCAAAATGGTGCCGTGTTTAACGTCAAGTAAGCTGCATATAACAAGCGCTTCAACGGGACAAATAAAGCTTAGCTCCCGTCGCTGCGCTCCTAATTTTAGCTAAGCTAATTATTTGCCCGTTAAGCGGGCGTTAGCTTGCCACCACTATTCGATTGATATTTGTTTTTTTGTTTGGTGGTAAAGTTTAAATTTAGTATTTTTTGCCAAGTAGTTTTCGCCTTTGCTACATTTGTAGTTCATATTAGCAACGTGCAAACGGCTCAAATTATAGTTAAGCGTTGTAGTGGTGGGGTGTTGTTGTTTCTTCCGTACAAACGCATTTTACTTTAGTTGTTGCTGAATGTTTTTTGGTTACAGTAAGCTATCAGCTAACAAAACAATTAATCGGACGCGTAAAGCTTGGCTCGCGTCACTTCGTTCCTAATTTTAGCCAAGCATTACTTGCCGTTTATTGCGGCGTTAGGTTTTATGAAGAAAGCACTAATTTCGTTTGGTCTTTTATTGATTGTTTACTTAAATGTGAATGCAATAGTCGGGTTGTTACCCGATAGTGACTTCAAATTAAATTTACGTTTACTAATT
>NZ_JAGHQT010000008.1 GCF_017744155.1 Endozoicomonas sp. G2_1
TGGTCGAGGAATCAGTTGTTATCTATAATCAACGAAGGCCACACATGGCCTTAAAATACAAAACGCCCGATGAAGTACATCGAGCGTTTTAGCGTAAATAGTGTCAACCTATACTAGGACAACACAGACCTATTTTGATTTATCTTTTAACTAACTCACCATAGCTCAAGATAAATTCCTTACTACCGCGCCACCAGCGACCGAAAACTCGTCCTAAGTCTTCAAAAATAACATAGAGACTTGGAATCAATACTAAGGTTACAACCGTTGCAAACAAGACACCAAAGGATAATGATACCGCCATTGGAATAACAATTTGTGCCTGTGTACTGGTCTCGAGCATGATAGGTACAAGGCCAATAAAGGTTGTTAACGACGTTAGCATAATCGCCCTAAAACGTCGGCAACCGGCGTAAACAACAGCCTCTTTTAGTGGAATGCCTTCACGTCGAGCATTGTTAACATAATCAACCATAACCAAAGAGTCATTAATAACTACACCCGCTGCCGCAATAATGCCAAACATCGACAAGTTACTGAGATCCATTCCTAAAACTAAGTGGCCAATTGTTGCACCGATAATGCCAAATGGAATAACAGTCATGATCATCAGTGGCTGTGTGTACGACTTCAATGGCACCGCCAGTAGCGAGAAAATAACCATTAACGAAATCACAAAGTTACGCAGTTGGTTACTAGTGCTCTCCATTTCCTCTTGAATACGACCAGATACTTGGCTTTGTACTAGCGGATACCTCTTCAATAACTGTGGAATAAAGTTATCGCGGATATCATTGGCAACTTTAAATGGCTCCACTTGTTCGGCATCAACACTTGCCCAAACGTTAATAGTGCGGTTGCCGTTTTCTCGACGAATACGGGTTACACCATCAGTCAATGTGATCTCAGCCAGTTCAGACAGAGGTAACTCGGCACCGTTTGGCGCTTTGATTAAGACATCATCAACATGTCCAACCGCACTGCGCTCTGCCAACGGGTAACGCACCATTACTTTAATTTCTTCACTGTCGCGAAGAATGCGCTGCGCTTCCAAGCCATAGAAACTATAGCTGACTTGAGCAGCAATATCAGACAACGTCAGACCGAGGCTATTTGCCAAAGGTTTTAAAGCAAACTGTACTTCCTTCGCACTTGTTTGACGACTATCGTTGACATCACCAACGCCTTTTAAGCTGTTTAACTTGGTTTTAAGCTCATTGGCAGCAGCGAGTAATTGCTCGTCGTTTTGGCTCTCAAGTCTAAAGCTGACATCGCCATCTTCACGACCACCGCCAAATAAATTATCGTCAATTTTAAACTGCTTCACACCTGGTAAGCTCGGGATGGCTGCACGCCATCGGTCAGCTAATTCAAAGGTGTTAATAGGTCTAAATTGTGGCTCGACTAACTTAACCATTAAATTGGCTCGGGTACGACTGCGCAAATCAACCTGCATATTAGCAATCATGGTTTGACCGCCAAACTCAGCGGCAATTTGCTCGTCAACTTGATACATAATACGCTCAACAGTCAGCGCTGTATCTAGAGTCGCTTGCTCTGAAGTATCGGTATTCATTTCAATGCTAATGCGAGGAAAATCATGTGGGATTTTCGGTTGACCAACATAGCGCACTAAGCCGCCTGCGAACATCCCTGCACTAACTAGTAGAATCGCCAAGAATACTGTTAATACCGTATAGCGGTAATGGATGGCACGAGTAATAAAAGGTTGATAGTAGTTATCAATAAAGCTCTTCAAGGTACCGTCAATAACTCTGCGTAAGCGATCTAAAGGGTTTTTATCACTTTGCTTTTTCACTTTCATTTGCGCTAAGTGAGCTGGCAGAATTAATTTCGACTCAATCAAAGAGAAAATTAAACAAAAAATAACAACAAAACCAATTGATTTACCAAAAGCAGATTCTGGGCCGTCGCCAAGTACTAATGGAACAAATGCGGCAATTGTTGTTAAGACCCCAAAGGTTGCTGGCATAGCAACGCGTTGAACACCGCGAATAACGCTTTCAGTTGAGTGACCTTTGTCTTCAATTTCAGCGTGAGCACTCTCCCCCATTACGATGGCATCATCAACCACAATCCCCAGTACCAAGATAAAGGCGAATAAACTGGTGATATTGATGGTAACGTTGACGAATTCCATTGGCATAACCAATAGCGTACCTAAGAAACAAACGGGTAACCCCATCATCACCCAAAATGCCAAGCGCACACGTAAAAATAGCGCCAACATTAAGAACACCAATACCGCACCACTTTTCATGTTGTCGAGCATCATGTCTAAGCGGCCTTCGAGGTAATACGTAAAATCTACCCAGGTTTCTAAAGAGACGCCATCAGGTAAGCTCGCTTGCTTTTCAGCAACATACTTTTTAACGACTTGAGCAACATCTGTAATCGACTGATCACCAGCAGCACCTACGAAAAAGGTGACAGAGTTCTTACCATTGAATTTAGAGTACTGTAGACCTTCTTCAAAGCCGTCAACTATGGTGGCAATATCACCTAAAAAGATATTAGAACCATCGGCTAAGGTCAGCACTGGAATCGTTTCAAATTGATGACCGCGATAGGCTTGGTTTTCAACGCGCAAGTTAATATAGCCATTTTCTGCGCGAATCTGACCTGCCGACATATTGCGTGAATGGCCACGCACAGCATTAGCGACGTCGTTGAAACTGAGGTTGTATTCACGCAATTTATCTTTGCTGACTTCAACCGAAATTTCATAACTCAAACCACTGTAATATTCTGAGATATTAATCAGCGGTAATTGTTGAATTTCATCGTGAATCTTGCGGCCAAGATCTTTTAACTCAATTGAACTCAAATCACCGTACAAGCTAATATACATAACTTCTTGGCGATATTTTTCACGTTCAACACTAATGCGCTCCATACCGTCAGGGAAGCTTGGAATTGAATCAATCGCGGATTTTACTTCTTCAAGTACTATTTGTGGGTCATATCCCAAATCTACTTCAAACCAGCCATTTGACGAGTTGCGATTTGAGTAAGTAATGACCCGCTTCAAGCCTTGCACGGTTTCAAGGGCTTCTTCGATTTTAATCGTAATGCCCTCTTCCACTTCTTGTGGCGCTGCACCAGGATAGGCAACGTTATATGAGAGCCAGTTGATTTCTATTTGTGGGAACATTTGCTTACTGATGGTGCCAGCAGTTAACCAACCACCGATAAGAATAAAAATCATCAATAAGTTAGCGGCAACACTGTTGCGGGCAAACCAGGCAATAAGCCCTTTTCTTGTTTTGTCTTCAGTTGCAGTGGTCATAATTAGTCCTCAACACTTGCTAGCTGAGTTTCTGACTCTGGTTCTACATTTGAGTCATCGTCTTCACTAATTTGACCAGGTAATGCTAACTGCATGCCATCAACGGGATAATCCAATGCTGAGGTAATGATTTGATCGCCGTCAGTTAAACCATCAGAGATGATCATATTTTTACCATCTTGTCGAACAATATTAACTGTTTGATAGCGCAACTTAGTGTTCGCATCTAATGTTGCAACTTGGTTATTGTTTACTAAATAACGTGGTACCGCCGCAGCATGAGCTAGCTCTTGACCAAGGATATCAGCATTGACATAAGCACCGAAACGCAGAGCTTTTGCTTCATTATTTTTGTTATTAGTAGTTAGCGCATAAGGATCTTGCACCGCCGCAACAAAGTAATTCATCCGGCTCATGTTATCGACGACACCTTCACTGCGAACAACCGTCGCTCGCCACTCTTGCATTTGACCAGCAAACTCACCTTTTAAAATAACCTCAGCGTTGTTGCCAGAGTCAGTCAAAAACTGAATTTGGTTATCGGCCACCGGTAAACGTACTTCTGCGACCGATGTGCCCAACACCTTACCCAATGGTAAGCCAGTAGTAACAAACGAGCCCAAACCAACAGAACGGCTTTCGATTAACGCATTATAAGGGGCTTTTATATAAGTGCGTTCGAGATTGCGTTTTGCTCTAAGTACTGATGCTTCAGCTGCTTTAACTCGCGCCAACTCTTGAGCGAGTTGAGGCTTACGCAAGCTCAGTTCAGTTGGTGCAGCATCGGTAATGCGTTTCCATTCATCTTCAGCGACCTTACCCTGAGCGCGCTCAGTTTCAAGTGATGCCCGTGCTGACGCTAGGTTTGCTTGAGCATCAATCAACGCGGCTTGATAATCGCTCGGGTCGATGCGAGCCAAAAGCTCGCCCTCATTAACAAAACCACCTCGAACGAAGGTATCAGACAGTTCAACAATTTGACCGCTCACTTGAGCAACTAAATCAGTTTCATATTTTGGTCGAACAACGCCATAAGAAGTTACTTTCAGCGTCATAGGCTCTACTTTAATCGACTCCACTGAAACAATAGGCGTATTGTCGACTGGCGCTTTCTCTTCGGGTGGTTTTTTCATACTCGATAGCAAGACAAAAAAACCGATGCCGACGGCTAAAACTATGATAGGTATAAAAATTTGTTTCCGTGTCACTTTGAATTCCCCAAAACTCAATGTTAGGTTTAACCCTAATTTAATTAAGTGAATCATAACGAATTTTTTACGTTAGTTTCACACAAATATGTAAATGCTTGTTACAAGAAATACGCCGAAATCACGACATTGTTTTACATTGCTAACAAATATTTTTAAGTATTTAAAAATCAATAAGTTAAAACCACTACAGACTATAGAAAAATACCTTAGCTAAAAGACATCTTGCTGTAGAGACAATATTGAGTTTAGTCGTTCTCGCTAAATAGTAAGTGATTAATGTTAAATTTGGTTTAATAGACTAAACCATTTATAAATTTGAACATTATCGAAAATATTTGGTCTTAACCTTTGGTTGCAGCGTTTTATCACTGTGCTTATGCTGCTCAATAAACCTTTTCTCAAAACAAATTCTCTAAATAAAGTTTCTTCCTATGCTTTCTATACTCAAAAAACTCATTAGCGATATCGAACAGGATCACCAAACTGACCAATACTCTATTGAAGCAGCGTGTACCGCGCTGCTATGTGAGGTGATGCGCGCAGATGGCCACCTAGACGCTGAAGAAAAAAGTAAGTTAAATGAGATTATTAGTGATAAATTCAGTTTAACAGCTCAAGAAACAGCTGAGATTATTGAAGAGTCAATGGCGTTAAGTGATCAAGCAATTGATTTATACCAATTTACTTCTGTCATTAATCAGCATTACAACACTGAACAGCGCATTGAAGTGGTTAAATTACTGTGGCAACTTGCCTATGCAGATCAAGAGCTTGCGGCCATAGAACAACACACCATTCGCAAAATTTCTGATTTACTACATTTGCGACACAGCGAATATATTCAGGCCAAACAAGCCATCGGTTTACCTTAAAGCGACGCAGGTGTAATGCTCGTATTTGTCGAATAGGTTACGGGAAATAAAACAGCAAGCCAAAGTCAAAGCAGGTATAATAACGCTTTTGAATTAACATCGAGCTGCGAATGGCGAAAATAGGCACTTATAACTCACTCCCAGTACTAGAACAAACCGAACAAGGCGTGTATTTAGACGCAGGAGAGTTAGGCGCAGTGCTGTTGCCTGACAGCAATGCGATATCGTCATCGGCATCGAGTGATCAGTTCGCCACTGGCCAAAGTGTTAAAGTTTTTTTGTATCACAATTCAAATGACCAGTTAGTTGCCACCACGGAACAAGCACTCGGTCAAGTTGGCGAGTTTTGCCAATTAAAAGTAAAACAAGTCAATAACATTGGTGCATTTTTAGATTGGGGGTTGAGTAAAGATCTACTCGTGCCCTTTAGTGAACAGAAACGCAAAATGGAAGCCGAACGTTCATATTTAGTTCGCATATACCAAGATCAACACACCGGCCGAGTGGTTGCCTCAAGCAAGCTTGATAAATTTATTAACGTTTGGCCAGCTGACTATCAATCAGGTCAGAAAGTTGAGCTCACTATTGCCACCAGAACCGACCTTGGCTTTAAAGCCATCATCAATAATTTGCATTGGGGCCTACTGTACAATAACGAAATTTTCCAATCGTTGCGCACAGGTCAAAAAGTCACGGGTTACATCAAAAAGCTACGTGATGATGGCAATATTGATCTAAGTTTAAGCCGAGCCGGTAAAGGCAAAGTCATCGACTTTTCTGATCAATTTATTCAGCATTTAATAGAAAACGACGGTTTTACCGCCGTGCATGACAAGAGTTCTCCGGCGCTGATTCAAAAGCTCTTTGGCGTGAGTAAAAAAGCGTTTAAAGCAACGGTCGGACACCTGCTCAAGCAAGATAAAATCGTCCTCGAAACCAATGGGATCAGGCTCAAACACAAGGACTAAAGCGGTAGCTAAAACAGTAGTGACAGACTATTTTTCGGCTAACAAAGACTTTTCTATTTGCCACAAGCGATCTTGCCCCCAACAGGTAAGATCGCCAAATTGAAAACACGGTACTCCCCAAAACCCCATATCATCCAGCGCTTGTTGATTGATTTGCATTTGAGACTGCCAATCAGTTTGCTGACCGTAATCAAGCGCTTGCTGTTCATCGACACCAAGCTCATTACAAATATCTTGAATATTATCGCGCTGCGCTAAATCGCGGCCTTCTACATAAACCGCTTGATATAACGCTTGCACATATTCCGTCAACAATCCTTGTTGCTCCATATACGGAAATAAAGGATAGCTATTGAAGATACCCTCACCAATAGGATCAGCAAATTTACCGAAGCGAATTTGATGGCGCTTGGCTTCTCGGATAGCATCTAAAAAAATGTATTTTTGTTTTGCTGGCGGTACCGTCAATCCCCGCATAACCATAGGTATAACCGGCTTTATTTCGAGCTGGAGTTGATAGTGCTTAGCCAATCGTTGCGCCTGTATTAAACCGAGG
Organism: Endozoicomonas sp. G2_1; assembly: GCF_017744155.1. Taxonomy (GTDB): domain Bacteria; phylum Pseudomonadota; class Gammaproteobacteria; order Enterobacterales; family Alteromonadaceae; genus JAGHQT01. The sequence continues at coordinate 6,918 of NZ_JAGHQT010000008.1, forward strand.
TAAGAGTATGGACTGCGGATCGATAAATATGCCGTTAATGTTCTACTTTTGGAGCTACTAAGCTGGTTGGGTAATGTAGTTAATTGTAAACTATTGCGCTGATAATAAATCTCACCATCAGCTATCGCCATCTTGAGTTTTTGCAATCGCACTTCAAAATGCGCTAATCGATCTAAACTCCAAAACCACTCGCCAGCAAAGAAAATGGTTGCTGGCAAATAATGTCCTTTGCGCTCTAAGCGCGCTTGATTGTGCAATTGAAAATTAATCACAGGAGTGGATAAATGATAATGGCGTTCAAATCCAGTCTTCCACGTCTGCTCAAAAATATTAATCGCGTCATCTATTGACTTTACCTCGAACTGCCACATGTGCTGGCCAGTTGCCAAATTGTCGGCATCAGGCATATCTGCGGGAACGTTAAGTTGATAGAGTTCAGCAATTTGTCCGGCATCTTTTAACGACCAATCGCGCCACAACTTTGGATTTGCCATGCTCGGCGAGTTTTCATAGACCAAATACAAGGTAAACTCGATTTTATAACGCGCAATTAACTCAGGTAGTGCCTGAACGAGAACATAACTGTAGGGATCATTTAATGCGAGGTAGACTTCAGCCCGAGCTTTTCGCCCCAGTACTTTAGGTACTAAGACATAGCGCAACAATAACCAACAACGACGTGCTTCGCTTTTTAACCACCGGATAACCATCCGTCGAACTGCATTGATCAAAACCTATCCTTATCGTCCAGACAACATTAAACATGTGCGTTGAGGTGACATGAGTATAGAGTAACTCTTGGTTGACTGTGTTAAAATACAACTTTCATCTAGCTTAATTGATCACTGAACACTTTTCACCCTATGTCAGACAGTAATATCACTCAAATTTTATCCCGTAATATCGATTTACTCGACAGTACTAGACCATTACTCGTCAATCTTACTGACAATTCGATTTTCTCTGAACTAAACAAAGCGTTCGATGGCTGTGAAGTGACTAGCTACCACAATAATTTCAAATACTATCAAGCAGATAAAAACAGAGGCTACACAAGCCATTTTGGTGTCGAATACCAAAGTTCTACCCCACACGACTTGGTGGTGATCGCATTTCCCAAGTCAAAAGCAGAGCTAAACTTTACGTTAGCAATGTTGGCCAGCTCGATAGCTGATGACGCGACTATTATTGTTGTTGGTGATAACAAAAGCGGTATCAAATCACTTGCCAAATTAACCAGTGGCGTTCTCAACAATGTTATTAAACAGGACTCGGCCAGACACTGTCTGTTATTTAGTGCTCAATTGATCGAGCCACAGTGCCCATTTAACCTTGAAGACTGGTTTGACGATTATCAAATTACCGTTAATTCCGAATCAATTTCAGTTGCTGCACTGCCCGGCGTATTCAGTCAAAAAGGGCTAGATAAAGGCACAGCGGTCTTGCTACGCCATGTTAAACAGCGCTTTTCTGGCAAGTTACTCGACTTTGGCTGTGGTGCCGGTGTCATTGCGGCTGCAATTGGCAAGCAAAACCCCGAATGCCAGTTGGTGCTCGCTGATGTTAGCGCACTGGCATTAGTGTCAGCTGAAAAAACCTTAGAGATGAATGAGCTCTCGGGTAGCTTTATCGCCACCGATAGTTTGTCTCATATTGCCGGTAAATTTGAACACATTATCTCGAACCCACCATTTCATCAGGGCTTGAAAACCTTTTATCAAGCAACTGAAGACTTTTTAGCCGGCGTAAAATCACACATGAGTAAACGCGCTGATATATACGTTATTGCCAACAGTTTTCTCAAATATCAGCCAATCATGGAACGCGCTATCGGGACTACGGATGTTAAAGTACAAGAAAATGGCTTCAGCCTCTATTACGCGCGGTCAAATTAGCGCTAAGCTCGCCGGATACCGGAAATGATATTGCTATTTAGCTGCTTTTCAGCAATTATCTAGATGAGTTCACTAAAACAAGTAGATATGACGACCAACCGCCAAATTCACTCAATCAACAAACCAATATTTTTCGGCGTAGTCGGCTTAATTGGTGCTAGCTTCAGCTGTGTTATTCTTTTGGTTGCTGCACTATTTCTTAACAGTACAATTGAGTACGCCAAAACAGACAGTGAACAAACGGCAAATTTGATTGGTCAAGCTAGCTTAACGCTACTAAAAGCCGATAATTACAATGCGCTCCAAAAGCAGCTAACCTCGCTCAACAAAGTCGACAGTATTAACTACGTTCACATATACACTAGCGATACCATCACAGGTAAAACGAGCTTTTTTTGCAGTTACAATCGCAGTACCGATTTCCCTGCAATCCCAGATAAAATTGATCAGATTAATCAGCTTAGCGTTGCTCGTTATCAAAATGGTTTGATTGAATTTATCGTCCCCATTGTTGAAAACAACATCCGCTACGGCTACGTCTATATCCAGATGAATGACAAAAAGATAAGTGCGGCTAAATCACAGGTCTTTATTGTTATTCTAATATTTATTATTAGCTTGTTGTTGATATCACTCTTTGTTTCAAAAAGAATTAAACATTTGTTAACGACTCCCTTAGAGGTGATGACTGCCGATATTCAGCACATCGCGCAAAAAAAAGACTATCACTACCGCTGTCGCGAACTGCCTTATCAAGAGTTAGATATCGTTGCGAAAAACATCAATATCATGCTGATGAGAACAGAAAAACATATCAGCAAGCAGCAAGATGCTGAACAAGAAATTCTCAAGTTAAACCAAGAGTTGGAAGATAAAGTTAGTTCCCGGACAAAAGCGCTCAAAGAGTCCAATCAAGAATTGCTGTCAACATTGGATAAGCTTCACAAATTCCAAAATCAACTAGTTGAAAGTGAAAAAATGGCTTCACTTGGTGATATGGTTGCTGGCGTCGCGCATGAAGTGAACACACCAATAGGCTTAGGGGTAACAGCTTCGACCTTGCTCAGCGATCGGTTGGACGAAATCAAAGACGCGTTTGAGCAAAAAACGCTGAAGTCTAGCCAACTCAAAAAGTTCCTCAATGACGGTGAAGAGAATATTCAGATTATCTGTCGCAACCTCGACCGAGCTGCTGAATTAATTTCAAGCTTTAAAAAAGTTGCCGTTGATCAATCCAGTGAAGCAGACCGAGAGATTAACCTTGAACACTTCATTCAGGATGTCTTTTTAACGCTAGCACCTGAAACTAAAGGTAAGTGTTTGTTAGAACTCAATTGCGCTGACAATATCGATGTCATCACCAAGCCGGGACCACTTAACCAGATTATTGTTAATTTAGTGATGAATAGTATTATTCATGGCTTTGAACACACTAACGACGGAAAAATTACGTTATCAATCAGCCAAGTTGGTCAGCAGCTATTAATGCAATATCAAGATAATGGCTGTGGCATCGCTGATGATATTCAAGACAAAATATTCGAACCATTCACCACCACCAAGCGCGGTGAAGGTGGCAGTGGTTTAGGCTTGCATTTAGTCTATAACTTGGTCACACAAGCACTTGGCGGCACGATTGCGCTCGTTAACAAAAATGAATCAGGCGTTAGCTTTGAAATCAACTTCCCAATCACATCAACTAGATTAGACTAGTCATTACTAAAAGCAGCTTTATCATATAGTTAGTTTTACTATTTTTTGCACAATTAGTTTTAATTGACTAAGATAGCGTTATAAACGTTAACAACTTGTAAACAGCATTCGTTAAAACTCTGTAAATAATTAGTCTTGTTAGCAATAGTATGTAACAATTGGCAGATAGCACTTTATGTAAATATCTTGCTATAAAATAAAGCAAAACAGATCAAATAGTAAACGGAATAGCATAATGCATAAACCTAATATTCTAATCGTAGAAGATGAAGAAGTTACACGCTTTAGTTTGCGTAACTTATTCGAAGCTGAAGGTTACCAAGTCTTTGAAGCGACCGATGGTCAAACCATGGACGATGCCCTAAAAGCTAATCGCATCAACTTAGTGATTATGGATATTAACTTACCCGGTAAGAATGGTTTATTGCTCGCGCGTGAGCTAACTAGTAATCCAGATTTAGGGCTTATTTTCTTGACGGGTCGCGACAACGACATCGACAAAATTCTCGGCTTGGAAATTGGTGCCGACGATTACTTAACTAAGCCGTTTAATCCTCGTGAATTAACCATTCGCGCTCGCAATATCTTGAGCCGCATTAGTCATCAGCCTCAGCTTGATAGTTCGGTGATCAAATTCAATCAGTGGACACTAGATGGCAATTCGCGACAAATGACCTCGCCAGACGGCGAAGTGTTAGCAATTCCAAGAGGTGAATATCGCGCCTTGCGTTTATTGATTAAAAATGCCGGTCAAATTGTTACCCGACAGCAATTGATTAAAGAAATGACAGGCAGAGAGTTACGTCCAAACGACAGAACTGTCGACGTTACTATTCGCCGCTTGAGAAAGCACTTTGAAACAGCGACAAATTCACCTGAACTGATTAATACAATTCACGGCGAAGGTTATCGCTTTGTTGGCTCTGTAGAATAAGCCAACACTTTACTGGCTATCTAGGCTGAGGGTTTAGTTATCGCTCAGCCAGGTTTCAAATTGAGCAATCCCTTCACTGTTTAGTTGTTCAAATACAGCAATTTTACCGCCAAATAACTCAGTATTAGTTTCATGCTCTGCTTGCGCTAGCTGCTGCTGCAATTCAGTCATGCCAACGCTACTCGCCGCCCCTTTCATCTTATGACAATGTTGACGCCATAACTCTTGATTTTCTTGCTCTGCTGCAGTTTTGATATCAAGCAAATATTGCTGCGCTTGCTCAACATACAAAGCCAACATTTGTTCAACAACACTTTTCGGCAACTGCTCGATATAACCTTTGAGTAAATTTGTATCTAACATAAATTCAAATCCGTGATAGTTTGGCTTCATCCTGCCGATTAACGATACAAAGATCAATAGTTAACCATCTAGGTTTCACCGTTTGACTGTAAACTAGCCGTAACTGTTAAAAGATAATCATTTGACAATAAAACGGTTAGCCATTGCTTTTGTTATCGAATTATTTGAGAATACCCGACCTTTTTACTAGGTTTTTGACTAAGCTATAGCAAGTAAAACTAGTAAAGCCAGTGTTAGCGCGTGATTAATGACCTTTCAAGGCTCGCATTTTAGAGCTGTTTAGGTATAAAATATGCCGCTTCATTTTGCCAGATAACAACTTGTAACCAAGACTAAGTAGCGGAGTAGTAATGCCGACATCTATGCCTGATATTGCCAACCACACTAAGGCACAAACCGAAGGTCGACTCGACTGGGTGGGTATGGGCGATATTGAAATGCCAATTATGATTGCATCTCAAGACCAATCACAGCGTATGGTTTCTGCTTATATTGACGCTTATGTCAATTTAAAAGATCCTCACGCCAAAGGCATTCACATGTCTCGTTTGTATCTGTTACTTGATGAATTATCAACGGAAAATACACTCAACTATCAAAGTCTAGTCAGCCTACTCGACGGTTTTGTTAGCAGCCACCAAGATCTCAGCGACAGTGCCAAAGTTAATATTAACTTTGACTACCACTTACGCCGCAAATCTTTAATCAGTGGCAAGCAAGGTTGGAAAGCCTACCCAATTACCTTGTCAGGCAGCTTGGTTGAAGGCAAGTTATCGATTGAATTATCAATTGATGTTCGCTACTCATCTACTTGCCCTTGTTCTGCAGCATTAGCAAGACAGTTAATCCAAAAGGCATTTACAGAACAGTTTGATCAAGACAGCATCGACTTTGACAAAGTTCATCAATGGCTCGGTACCACCGAAGGTATTGTCGCAACTCCACATAGCCAGCGCTCCATTGCGACAGTAAAAGTGAAGCTCAATGCCGCTTGTAATGAATTTCCTATTGTTAGTCTCGTTGACACCATAGAGCAAGCACTACAAACCCCAGTGCAAGCAGCGGTTAAACGGGCTGATGAGCAAGAGTTTGCTCGCTTAAATGGACAAAACTTAATGTTTTGTGAAGATGCGGCAAGACGTTTGAAACACGCTCTTAACCAAAACAATCTATTTGACGATTTCTGGCTCAAAGTAAATCACTTAGAATCACTACATGCCCACAATGCGGTTTCAATGGCAACTAAAGGCATTGAAAACGGTTATTCATCTAATTAATCCGAACTTAGGTTAATTAACTAAGCAACTTAACAAAGTTCATCTGCTTATTCGGGAAGCTAGCTATGCTTCCCGACGCTCTCTGCTCTACTGCCTTTTCTTGTCATTCCTGCACTGAAATATCTCCCCCAGATACAGCTTATACTTACAGTTTTAAGCGATCAAATTCTCGTCTATACATGACGAATAAAATATGAATATTATTCACACCTTATCTGCATAACCGATGCATAACCAAATAAAACCAATCAATAACCTTTATTTATAACATCTCGTAATAAATTTACGTCTTTTTAGTCTAAAAAGCCACCAGCAGCAAACAAGCAAAATAAAAGTTAATTATTATCAATATAATAGCGAGAAATATAAACAGCGCGAATCGTAAATATGTAACAAAAGCACGAGTAAATACTCTATTCCCGATTGACCTTTAGTATAATTGTGTTTAGTGTAGGGAGTTCATTCGGGGGGGTGAGCAGGGTATTTATGCAGTTTTTTCATAAAACCATTCTAATAACCACACTCTGCAGCCATTAATTATGCATTTCATTGACTACAAACAAATATTAGCAAAATCGTCATTGAGGCAGTAATTGGAGAGAACAGATGCAGCTTTATGATCCCAACTTCCAGAAAGATAATTGTGGATTTGGCCTAATAGCCCATCAGCAAGGTGAAACTAGTCATAAACTGATCAAGACCGCTATTTCAGCACTTGCACGTATGCAACATCGCGGCGGTATTGCTGCCGATGGTAAAACCGGTGACGGTTGCGGTTTATTGATTCAAAAACCTGATAGCTTTTTTAGATCGATTGCCGAAGAAAACGGCTGGCAACTGGGCCGTAAATACGGTGTTGGTATGATATTTCTAAGCCAAGATCCTGAAAAAGCAGCGTTATCAAAACAGATTCTTGAACAAGAGCTCAGCCATGAAACATTAACCATCGTCGGCTGGCGCCAGGTACCTATCAATCCAGATATTCTTGGGCCAATTGCCTCAAGTAACTTACCGGTTATCGAACAGATTTTTGTCGATGCGCCTCCGGGATGGCGCAACCGCGATTTAGAGCGTCGCTTATATATGGCAAGACGCCGCGCCGAAAAACGCATTGAAGACTCAGAATTTTATATCGCGAGTTTATCTTGCCAAGTAACCATCTACAAAGGCTTGATGATGCCGGTCGACTTGCCGAATTTTTATCTCGACTTGGCCGATATTCGCATGAAGAGCGCTATTTGTGTCTTCCATCAACGTTTCTCAACTAATACTTCGCCACAATGGCCGTTAGCACAACCGTTCAGATACCTAGCCCACAACGGTGAGATCAATACCATCAAAGGTAACCGCCAATGGGCACGGGCTCGCACCTATCGCTTCCGTTCGCCATTGTTACCCGATTTACAAGACGCAGCACCATTTGTGAATGAAAGTGGTTCAGACTCGTCATCACTCGATAACATGTTAGAGTTGTTCTTGGCTGGCGGCATGGATTTATTCCGCGCTATGCGTTTATTAATGCCTCCTGCATGGCAAAATAACCCCTGCATGGATGACGACTTAAAAGCGTTTTATGAATTTAACTCAATGCATATGGAGCCTTGGGATGGCCCAGCTGGTGTTGTATTGACCAATGGTCGTCACGTTGCTTGTAACTTAGATCGCAACGGTTTGCGCCCTGCCCGCTATGTCATAACTCGCGACGGTTTTATCACGCTAGCGTCAGAAGTAGGTATTTGGCAATACGGTGAAGACGAAGTCGTTGAAAAAGGCCGTGTTGGCCCAGGTGAAATGCTCGCTATTGATACCTACACCGGCAAAATATTTACCTCGACTGCTATCGATCACGAACTTAAAGTTCGACACCCTTACCAAGAGTGGTTAAAGAACAATATACGCCGCTTAGTACCATTTGAACAAATGGATGCGGAATTGGTTGGCAAACGCGCGTTTAATGACAGCGAAATGAGCCAATATCACAAGTTGTTTAATTACAGTTATGAAGAGATGCAGCAAGTCATCAAACCATTGGCAGAAAACGGGCAAGAAGCGACGGGGTCAATGGGTGATGATACACCAATGGCGGTATTGTCGAGCCAATCCCGCAGTCTATTCGACTATTTTAGACAACAATTTGCTCAAGTCACCAACCCACCAATTGACCCGCTACGCGAGCGCTACGTCATGTCACTCGCCACTTGTATTGGCCGTGAGCACAATGTTTTCAATGAAACTACGGGGCATGCTGATCGCATCACTTTCGACACACCAGTCTTGATGTATACCGGCTTGAAGCAGCTAAGAGAGCTTGACCCAGAGCACTACCGCTCAGATACGCTAACCTTGAACTACGACCCAGATGAAGGCTTAGAAGCGGCAATTATCCGTTTATGTGATGAAGCGGAAGACTTAGTTAAGAACAAAAACACCGTTATCTTGGTATTGTCAGACCGTCAAATTTACCCTGGTTTGCTACCTATTCCTGCGGCGATGGCAGTTGGTGCAGTGCAAAAGCGCTTAGTTGATAAACAATTGCGTTGTGACTCAAATATTATCGTCGAAACTGCATCGACTCGTGATTCACACCAATTTGCTGTGCTGCTTGGTCTTGGCGCAACAGCAATTTATCCATACGCGGTTTACGAAACGATTGAGCAAATGGTCGAACAAGGTCAAATTGCTTTTGACGCACGCCAAGCGTTAATTAACTACCGCAACGGCATTAACAAAGGCTTGTTGAAAATCCTCTCTAAAATGGGGATTTCTACCATTGCCAGTTACCGCTGCGCATGCCTGTACGAAGTTATTGGTTTAAACCAAAATATCATGGATCTTTGCTTCCCTGATTTACCAAGCCGTATTCAAGGGGCTGATTTCAAAGATATTGAACAAGACAATATCAACCTTGCACGCCGCGCCTTTTTACCACATCAAAAAGTCAATCACGGCGGCTTACTCAAATATGTCCACGGTGGCGAGTATCACGCCTTTAACCCCGATGTTGTCCGCCATGTTCAACAAGCGGTTAAAACCGGAAATTACAGTGACTACAAGACCTTTGCCGACGCGGTTAACAACCGCCCACCAGCAATGCTGCGCGATTTACTCGCTCTCAAAACGGACCAAGAGCAAATTAGCCTTGACCAAGTCGAAGCAGACACTGCCCTATTCAAGCGCTTTGATAGTGCCGCGATGTCAATTGGTGCACTCAGCCCAGAAGCCCATGAAGCACTCGCCATCGCCATGAACCGTTTGGGTGGCTTTTCAAATTCAGGCGAAGGTGGCGAAGATGAAAAACGCTTTGGTACTGTGAAAAATTCACGTATCAAGCAAATTGCCTCAGGTCGATTTGGCGTAACGCCGCACTACTTAATCAACGCTGATGTCTTACAAATTAAAGTAGCACAAGGGGCAAAACCGGGCGAAGGAGGTCAACTGCCGGGTGACAAAGTAACACCACTTATTGCCAAACTGCGCTTTTCAGTACCTGGGGTGACATTAATTTCGCCACCCCCACATCACGACATTTATTCAATTGAAGATTTAGCTCAGTTAATTTTCGATTTGAAGCAGGTAAACCCAACGGCGGTCATTTCAGTCAAGCTGGTTTCAGGTCCGGGTGTTGGTACTATTGCCTCAGGTGTTGCCAAAGCCTACGCAGACTTTATTACTATTTCTGGTTACGACGGTGGTACTGGTGCTAGCCCATTAACCTCAGTTAAATACGCGGGTTGCCCATGGGAGCTTGGTCTTGCCGAAGCGCATCAATCTCTGGTTGCCAATGGCTTGCGCCACAAAGTGCGTTTGCAGGTTGATGGCGGTTTAAAAACCGGTTTAGACATAGTCAAAGCTGCTATTTTAGGTGCTGAAAGTTTTGGTTTTGGCACTGTGCCTATGGTCGCACTCGGCTGCAAATTCTTGCGTATTTGCCACCTAAACAACTGTGCAACAGGTGTTGCAACCCAAGATCAAGTATTGCGTGATGAATTCTTCAAAGGCTTGCCAGATCAAGTAATGAATTATTTCAAATTCGTCGCCCAAGACGTTCGCGAAATTCTTGCATCACTGGGCGTAGCTAGCCTGACAGACGTTATTGGCCGCACCGACTTACTTGAACAGTTACCGGGCGTTAGCAGTAAGCAGCAAAAACTCGATTTATCGCCGATTATTGCACCAGTGGTTGCCGACGAAAATACTGCCTTGTATCAAACCGAAAAGAACACGCCGTTTGATCCGGGCCAATTAAACCAAGATATTTTAGTCGCAGCCCAAGATGCCATTAACCACAGTACCGGTGCCGACTTGCGCTTTAACATTCAAAACACCGACCGCTCAGTAGGTGCTGCGATTTCTGGTGAAATTGCCAAACACCACGGCGATCAAGGGATGGCAGCAACGCCAATAAAAATAGCCCTTACCGGTACCGCCGGCCAAAGTTTTGGCGTCTGGAATGCCGGTGGTTTGGAGCTAACCCTCACTGGCGACGCCAACGATTACGTCGGTAAAGGTATGGCTGGCGGTAAAATTACCATCAAGCCACCAAAAGGTGTTGATTACACTAGCCACGAAACCATGATTATGGGTAATACCTGTTTATATGGTGCTACCGGAGGCAAGCTTTACGCTTGTGGCCGTGCAGGTGAGCGTTTTGGCGTGCGTAATTCAGGTTGTCACGCGGTTGTCGAAGGTACAGGTGATCACGCATGTGAATACATGACCGGCGGTATTGTTACCGTATTAGGTGATATCGGTCTTAATTTTGGTGCCGGTATGACGGGTGGTTTTGCCTATGTCTTAGATGACAAAGGCGACCTAGACGTCAGACTCAATACTGAGTCTATCGAAATGTTAGAAATTGGCGATTTAGTGATTCACCAAGAGCACTTACGCGGCATCATTAACCAGCATTTTGAGGAAACCGGCAGTTTACGCGCGCAAGCTATTCTCAACGACTTTGAACTGTACGCCAGTAAATTTAAGTTAATTAAACCAAAAGCGACCGACGTTAATAGCCTACTTGGTCATCGCAGCCGTTCATCGGCAGAACTTCGCGTTCAAGCGCAATAAACGGGGGACACATCATGAGTAAAAATGTTTATCAATTTATTGACGTGAAGCGCATTGATCCGCCGAAAAAGCCGATTGAACAGCGTAAAATTGACTTCGTAGAAATTTATCAACCTTTGGGTAGTGAACAAAGCGCTGGTCAAGCAGACCGCTGCCTTGATTGCGGCAACCCTTATTGTGAGTGGAAGTGCCCAGTGCACAACTACATCCCACAATGGCTTGAACTAGTGACCGAAGGCAAAATTTTTGAAGCAGCTGAACTTTGCCACCAAACCAATAGTTTGCCCGAAATGTGTGGGCGCGTTTGCCCGCAAGATCGATTGTGTGAGTCGGCCTGTACCTTGAACGACGAATTTGGCGCAGTCACCATAGGCAATATTGAAAAGTACATTACCGACACCGCCTTTGCCCAAGGCTGGACACCTGACCTATCACAAGTGATTAAAACAGGTAAAAAAGTTGCCATTGTTGGCGCTGGCCCAGCCGGCCTTGCCTGTGCAGATGTCCTCACTCGCAACGGTGTCGATTGTGTCGTTTTCGACCGCCACAGCGAAATTGGTGGCCTTCTTACCTTTGGTATTCCAGCGTTCAAATTGGAAAAAGACGTTATTGTTCGTCGTCGTAAAATTTTTGAAGGTATGGGCATCGAATTTCGACTCAATACTGAGGTTGGCAAAGACGTTAGTTTTAGTGAACTAAGTGACAATTACGACGCGGTATTTTTAGGACTTGGCACTTACAAAGATATGACCGGTGGTTTTGAGCACGAAGGCGCTCAAGGTGTTTACAACGCCTTAGATTTCTTAATCGCCAATACTCAGCATATAATGGGTGTTAGTGAAAACGCTAAGCCATATGTCAACTTTAACGGTAAAAAAGTGATTGTCTTAGGTGGCGGTGATACCGCGATGGACTGTGTTCGCAGCTCTGTTAGACAAGGGGCTACTGAAGTCACTTGTGCTTATCGTCGCGATGAAGCAAACATGCCTGGTTCACCACGGGAAGTACAAAATGCCAAAGAAGAAGGCGTTAACTTTCAGTTTAATCTCCAGCCTTTAGATATTGCTGTTGATGACAGTGGTAAGGCAATTGGCGTTAAGTTTGTTAAAACCGAGCTCGGTGCACCAGATACCAATGGCCGTCGCAGCCCAGAGCCAATTGAAGGATCAGAGTTTATCATGGAAGCTGACGCTGTCGTTATCGCCTTTGGTTTCTTGCCAAGCCCACCACAGTGGATGCTCGACGCCGGTGTAGAAATTGACAACAAAGGCCGTGTGATTGCAAAAGACAATTCTCAATTTGCTTTACAAACCAGCAATAACAATATTTTTGCTGGTGGCGATATGGTCTTAGGTTCAGACTTAGTGGTAACAGCAATTGATCAAGGTCGAAAAGCCGCTCTCGGTATTCTCGACTACGTTTTTGAAGATCAATACGCTTCTGCGGTTTAATTTCAAAAACCAATAATTTATTGACTCTACTTAGCATAAAAAATACTGAGTAGAGTCAAATTATTCTTGTTTCAAATCACATATTCCCATCGTTAGATTTTGTCCCGTACTTAATAAACTGTTATTATTTAACCAAGTAAGAATTTTTATAGGGTTTTGCAGTACCTGTGCAGCAACATTCTCAACAACGCATGATCAGCATTGTCTTTGTCATTATGTTTACCTCTTTGGTAATCGTATGTTGTTATGTCGCGCTAAATAAAATTAAGCAAAACACTGAACAAAATATTAAGAACACCATGCAAACAGTGCTGATTAGTGTTCAAGAAGCTCACCATATTTTGGTTGCTCAACGAATGATTGCCATTGAGAGCTTAGCCGAGTCGCCTGAGCTTGTCAGATACAGCCAAGAGCTATTGGCCATGCACAGTGCCAAACAAAGCACTAAAGATAGCCAAGCACTGCATCAATTAAGGCGAACGATATCTCCTTTGCTCAATAAATTTGGCGATCGTGGCTTTTTCATTATTGCACCTGACTTTATTAGCATTGCCTCGATGCGCGACGTCAATATTGGTCACATAAATCTGATTCACCAGCAAGAGCCAAATCGCTTAAAACAGGCTTTTCAGGGTAAAACGACGTTTATTCCACCAGTTCAATCAGATGTGCCAATTCACCGAGGCTTTGGCTATCTCATCGACAATGCTGATACCATGTTTATCACTACACCGATTGCCGATCAAAACGGACAAATTATCGCGGTATTGGCATTGAGATTAGATCCAATCAAGCACTTTTCTGACATTACACAATTGGGTCGTTTGGGCGATTCAGGTGAAACCTATGCTTTTAATAAAAAAGGTATTTTACTCACTGAAAGCCGTTTTGCTTATCAATTGATCAAAACAAACCTAGTACCGCTGGGGCAAAGCAACATATCAAACTTGCGCATTGCTGACCCAGGAGGCAATTTACTCAGCGGTTACCAACCGACGATTGAGCGAAAGGATATGCCATTAACAACAATGGCTGAACAAGCAATACACGGGAAAAGTGGCAGTAATTTAGACGGTTATCGAGACTACCGCGGCGTTGAAGTTATGGGCGCTTGGATATGGGATCACCAATTCGGTTTTGGTTTAACCACTGAAATAGACAAGTCAGAAGCACTGCAAAGCTATTACGACACACGGGACACTTTTGTTTTAACCATAGTCTTCACCTTTATGCTAGGTGCCGTATTGATCGCCATTATGATTCGCGGGCAACGCTTAGCTAAAAAACAAATCTTACTTGCCAATAGAAACCTAGAACACAAAGTGCAAGAGCGCACCGCGGAGCTCGAACAAGCAAAACGCAATTTGTCATATGTCATCAAAGAATTAGAAGTACTAGCAATTACCGATTCATTGACTAATTTAGCCAACCGCCGTCACTTCGACAACCAGCTCAAACAAGAGTGGAAACGCTGTTTACGCCATCACAAACCACTCTCACTGATCTTATTTGATGTCGATAGTTTCAAACAATACAACGACAGATATGGCCATTCCGGTGGTGACGAGTGTTTGGTGCAAATAGCCGAAATGTTGGCACATTCTAATTTGGCCAAACGCCCCGGCGATTTGATTGCTCGCTACGGCGGTGAAGAATTTGTGGTTTTGCTCAGCGATGCTGACGAGGATTACACCCGCGCGGTCGCAGAACGTATTCGCGATGGCGTCAGTCAATTATCAATCTCTCATGACTGTACGAAAGTCGCTGAAAGCAATCATGTTACTGTCAGTGTTGGCTTTGCCGTTGCTCGAATCGAACAAGAGCTAACGCCTGAGGACTTGCTGGTACAGGCTGATGAAGCGCTCTATCTCGCTAAACACTCTGGCCGCAATCGCGTATGCCAGTACCTAGACACGAGTGAAAGCGACAACGTCACCAAAATGCACAAGAAACCAACAGAGTCGTAACTTTATTTTCGTCAATGCTTGCCTGACTGATTAGCAAAGTGCACACTATTGCTAATCAACATTAATGAGATTTTTTGACAATGACCAGCCCTCTTTTTTCCGATAAATCAGTAGCGATTAATCAAGTACGTCAAATGCTTGCTCTGCAAGATGCTATGAATACTAAAGTCAGCGCTACATGGCGTGACAACAACTATGAATGGTACCGCGCGATTTGGGTTGAGTGTGCTGAAATGCTCGATCACTACGGCTGGAAATGGTGGAAACACCAAGAAATTGACGTTGCTCAAGTACAGCTTGAATTAGTTGACATTTTTCACTTTGGTTTAAGCTTGAGATTGGTCGCGGGCGGTGATGTTGGTGCTATCGCTAGCCAAGTGGTTAATGAATTTGAACAGCTCGAACAAGACAATCAACAAGGTGACTTTAAAGTCGCACTAGAAGCTCTGGCAAGTGCTGCTGTTAGTGAAAAGGCATTCGATGCCTTAGCCTTTGCTCAGTGTTTATTGTTAATTGATATGGATCTAACGGAACTGTTTCGTCAGTACGTCGGTAAGAATACCTTGAACTTTTTCCGTCAAGATCACGGCTACAAAGACGGCAGCTATATTAAAGTGTGGCACGGTCAAGAAGATAACGAAGTATTAGCAACTGTGGTAAAAGCATTAGACCCGAGTGCCGATGACTTTCAAAGCCAAGTATATCAAGCATTACAGAGCAACTATCCAAACTAAGTAACACTCACTTAGACCAAGACCAAGCGCTGCGATTACCTCTGGCATAAATTCTGCTTATTTCATTTAGAATTTTTATCTAAACGAAATACTGTCAAGAATTTATCTGTTGGAGTTACTATGGAACTTATTCTTTTCGCTATGCTTGGTCTTATTGTCACTGTCGCTGTGCTAGCAAGTCGACTCAATGACAACAGCTTCCCCTTTCCATTTGATCGCAAAAGTAGTGTCTTCACTCCTGCGGAAAAAAACTTTCAAACATTAGTAGAACGCGCACTTGGTGACGAATATCGCATTTTAAATCGAGTTAAGCTCAGCGATATTGTTACTATTCGCAATGGCGTGTCAAAAAAAGCTTCACAAACAGCGATTAACAATGCCAACAACAAGTACTTAGATTTTGTGATTTGTGACCGCAATAGCATGCAATTACTCGGGACCATAGATTTAGTCGATACCCAAGGTAAAGGTTACAAGGTGAAAAAGGACTGGTTTGTCAGCGGTGCCCTAGAAGCGGCAGCAATTCCGCACATTCGCATCAAAATCAAAAGCAATTATACCGTTGATGAAATTCGCGCTTGTATCAACAGTAAATTGTTAGGTCACAAGGTACTAGCACCTAAAATGGCTGGCCGTAAAATTCCAGCAAGCTTAATTAAGCCAAGACCGAAAAACACTGGCGTGCTGTCACCAACAGCCGTTAAAGCACCAGAGCAACTCGGTCATAGCAAACCGACACCAGCGCAAATTCCAGCACCACAGGTCGCAGCATTACCACATTAACGCACCTGTTTTCGTAGAGCGATGGAAAATGACTTACCACCCATTGCTCTGCCCCTGGGTTTATTCCAGTTTCTGATGACGTGAAACTGCCGACTTACAATCAATATCGCTCGTCAAAACAGCAACTTACTGTTGATATACTGAACAATTCATGTACAGTAAAACAAGCTGTTATATCAACATGGATTGCTGACAATGAAACGCCTATCTAGCTCTCGTGGCTTTACCCTTATCGAACTTGTCGTGGTCATTGTAATTCTTGGTGTCATTAGCGCCGTTGCCCTCCCTCGCTTTATCAATTTGAGCAATGACGCAAATACTGCAGTGTTACAAGGCGTTGTTGCCAGCCTGCGTTCAAGCTCTAATTTAATTCGCGCCAAAGCTCTAGTTGATAATGTCACTAATGGCCAACTCGCAGTCAATAATACGCAAGTGAGGGTGCGTGGCGGTTACATGGATGGCCGCTGGAATTCAGCTATTCGACAAGTACTTGACTTAGGGCAAGACACTAGTTTTACCAACCGCAATGCCATATGTACCATCAACGAAGTTTGTGCTGTAGGCGCACAACGCAATGCTCCGGGACTTCCCATTTCAACAACAGGTAACCGTGGCTTAGCGTTATTTTGGCAACGAGGACGGAGACTCGCTGACCGCTGTTACGCCTATTACTATAATCCTGGTAATGGTAGTGCGCCAAGCATTGGATTAGTAGACCAAGGCTGTTAATACCGCTCTGTTCCAGTATAATTGCGCCATTATTCGTCACGAGCAAGAGATATGAAAGCAGGTATTATTGGCGCAATGGAGCCAGAGGTAGCCATTTTAAAAGGCCAACTGACTAATCCAGAAGTAACAGAAATTGCGGGCTTCACTTTTTACCAAGGCCAACTTAACGGCGATGACGTCGTTATTGTGCAATCAGGCATAGGTAAAGTAGCAGCGGCTTTAGCGACAGTACTATTAATCGACAAATTTGCACCAGATTACGTCGTTAACACCGGCTCAGCTGGTGGTTTTGATCAAAGCCTGAAAGTGGGTGATATCGTGGTCAGTTCAGAAGTTCGTTATCACGATGTAAACTTAACGGTATTTGGTTACGAGATTGGACAATTACCGGCTAACCCAGCGGCTTTTATTCCACACCCAACGTTAGTTGAAGCGGCTAAAAAAGGCATTGAAAAGCTCGACAATATCAATACGCTAGTCGGCTTAATCACCACAGGTGATACTTTTATGACCGCTGATGAAGACATTGCCAAAGCACGCGCTAACTTCCCAACGATGGCGGCGGTAGAAATGGAAGGTGCAGCAATTGCGCAAACTTGTCACAAGTTTGACGTGCCGTTTGTCGTCATTCGTTCAATGTCTGATATTGCCGGAAAAGAGTCACCAAGCTCATTTGAAGCATACTTAGAAACCGCCTCAGTTAATTCGTCACAGCTGGTATTAAACATGCTTGCTGAACTAAAGCACGACAAACTAAGTTAATCTAGGGGAGCAGTATCAAGACATGGCTGAATTTTTTACATCGTTACCATCACTAAGCCAAGCTTGTTTACTCGCTGTTTCAGTTTATCTACTAAAAGCGCTATTGAGCCATTATTTACCACATCGGCCGCTAGCGTTTTTCACATTCTTCTGTCAATTGTTGGCGAATAAGGTCAATCGACGAGACAACGCCAGCAATCAACAAAAATTATCAGGTACCATTGCCATCGTTGTAAGCCTAGCACCTGTTGTTATTATCTTGTGGCTATTTGCCGATTTTATCGAAGTAATAGAACTATGGCATGGCTTGCTGCTTTACCTAGCACTTGGCGGTTTCGGTATTAGTCATGAATCTAAAGCCATGGCCCAGGCCCTTGTTGCCAAGCAAAACTATGTCGCCAAACAGACTTTGCAAACTCGAGTGCTAAGAGATACTAGTGAACTATCCACTATGGGCTTAGCCAAAGCGAATATTGAAATGCAGCTGCTGACTTTTGCTCAGCAACAAGTGATGATTATTGGTTACTTTTTGTTGTTTGGCCCACTGTTTGCCCTCAGCTGCCGACTGCTTTTAGAGATGCATTACAGTTGGAACCACAAACAAGACAGTTTTCGCTATTTTGGTCAACCAATTGCCGCGATGGTTAATCTATTACAGTGGCCGTTTAGCAAAACACTTGGCCTATTAGTGCTATTTTCAACCATTCAGCAAAACCTGGTGTTGCATTGGCGCTTGAGCAAGCAGCACTTATTGACTAATAACAATAACTTTTTACTCCACAACGGCGCGCTCGCGCTAGGTGTGCAATTAGCAGGAGTAGCAATATATCAAGGCAAAAAACTGCGCCGTGATAGCTTTAACCAACAAGCGAGACAACCAGAAATTCGCGACATTATTGCAGCCAGTCGCTTAGTGCGCTTACAAAAAATACTACTGAGCGTTATCTTGCTGTTTATTGCTATTGTGCCAATACTATTGAGCTAAATAGCATAAGTGTTCGCATACATACTAACGGGTAATATTATCCATTAACGATGAGTTTTCGCCTATGAGCTATGATCTTATTTATTGGCTTGACCTGTTTGGTGTCGCTATTTTTGCGCTTTCAGGTACGTTAATGGCTGGCCGCTATCAGCTCGATCCATTCGGCGTTGTCGTTTTAGCTGCGGTAACTGCAATAGGCGGAGGCACAACTCGCGATATTATTCTCAATGTACCGGTATTTTGGTTGGCAGATCCCACTTATCTGTACGTGATCTTACTCACCGCGCTGTTCACTATTTTATTAGTTCGAAAACCAAGGCTCATTCCCAAACGCTTTATTATGGTCGCCGACGCCTTCGGTTTAGCCTTGTTCGCTGTGTTAGGGACGCAAAAAGCGCTTGCTTTAGGTATGCCAGCGTCAGTTGCCATTGTAATGGGCACCATGACTGGCGCTTTTGGTGGTATGCTACGCGACGTTCTGTGCAACGTGATTCCGATGATTTTACGTCAAGAGATCTACGCAACCGCGGCAGCGCTAGGCGGTGGCATTTTTGTCTTGTTGGTAAAACTCGATATTACAGAAACACTGGCGATGCTATTGGCCATTTCAGTGGCGTTATCATTGAGACTTGCTGCCGTTTATTGGCGGGTATCATTACCCGCATTTGCTTTTGTTGACCAAGAATTGACTAACAAAAGTAGTAAGCGTTAACTAGGCTTCAATACCCCAACCGTCGTTGTAACCGTTAAATTTAGCGGCCAATTTTTCCATCGCTTGTTCTTGCTCAACAATGGCTTGATAACTCGGTGTCATCGCAATAGTGCAATCTAAATCCCAAACATTGGGAATTTCATCTGGGTGCACAGACACTGATAAGTCAGGCTGCTCTTGTCCAAGATGGGCTGCCATTGCCTTAGCGTCGGCCTCATTTTCAAATAACTGGAAAAAAACAACCGCGTGCTGCTTATTTAAATCAATACCGGCGGCCGCCATTTCCGTTAAAACTTGGCCTGTTTCATCATTTGGAAATGACGTTTCGTTTGTGCTTGCTGACATCAGTTATCCGACGCTAAGAATAAAAAAGAAAGCAGAATTATACTCGCTATTCGCTTGAGAGCAACTGACAGAGGTTGTCGAGGCAGCTTGCTTTTACTTTGCTCAATTGCGCGCAACTAGAATTTATTGATATTTGTCCTGGCGAAGTCAGGTCAACAAGCTTTTTCAATTGGCTCGCGCCAATAAAATTAACCGCGACAGCACAGTTATCCGCGTCAATAAAGCTGAGTGAAACCACTCGGCATTGACTGTCATCGCGACAGGTTAAATTGGCTACTATCAGCTCTTGCTCAGCCTCTTGCGCCTTGAGCAATAAGACCTGTTGATCTAATTGCGCTTTGACTAACGCGCGCTCAGCGAGGCTTGTTTGATTAGCCCTAGCTGGAACTGTTGTTTGTTGTTGCTGAGCTTGCTCGGCGAGCTGCTCAGAAAATTCAGTAACCTGCTGTTCATTGCTTTTTAACAGATAACCCAATGCCAAAATAACAGCGATCAAGCCCAATAACGCCAGCAAAGTAGCCATTAACCAGCGAAGCACAGGCGCAAATGAACGAGGCATTAGCGTGCTCGCTGCAATAACTGTTGGTCGGGATATTGACTAAGCATAGCGATCAAGGCTTGCTCAAATTTAACTTGCAGTTCTTGGCTGTTGTCTTTATCACTCAATCGAATATCACTGACTGCTCGCCACACCGAACGTTTGGTTTTGGTATCGACTAAATCAACAATAAAGGTACCAAAAGGCTTTACCGATAACTCTTTGCTGTCATTATCATATTCTTGCAAACAATAACGACAATAGCGCACACCTTGATTATAGCGAGCTAAATCTCGCCGGCTGTTCTGACTGACAAAATAAGTAATAATAAAATCTGCTTGTTCAGGCTCTTTGTAAGCAAAGCCGCGAGCATCAAACGCTTGTTCTATCGCCAACTCAACGCTATTTCTATCAGTGTCACTGAGGTTTTGATAGTCACTAAATACCGAATTGCGATAATAAAGGCTATAGCTCTTGGCCGTTGTGAAGTCAAAACTAGCTTGATAACGGCTTTGTGCCTTCGGTTTCACACTGCATGAAACAACGAGCAAAGCAAAGCATAGGGCAAGGAAGATGGTAGATAAATCACGAAAATTAAATAAGCTCAATTTGATCACAAACAAAAGCACCAGAAAAGACAATAACTCTAGCCTAACCCGCTAACTAGAAAAAACAAGCGCTAAACACTAAATCAAAGTGAAAAATAATCTCCAAATATAGCCGAACTAAAACCATTGCACATAGATAATTAGCCGAAAAAAAAGCGCTCAATGAATATCATTGAGCGCTCAGATAAAGCTACAACTTAAACAGTAAATTAATTAACTGTCACTCGTGCAAATTTGCGTTTACCCACTTGGTAAACAGCAGTTGTACCCGATTGACACTGTACTTTAGCATCGGCGACTTTTTCACCGTCAATTTTTACTGCACCTTGTTTAATCATGCGCATCGCTTCTGAGGTGCTGGCAACTAAGCCGGCCTCTTTCAATAAATTTGCAATCGCTAAACCGCCATCTTGACTGGCGAATTCAAATTCAGGCATTTCATCTGGCATCGCGCCTTTTTGAAAGCGATTGATAAATTCTTGATGCGCCGCTTCTGCTGCAGCACTGTCGTGAAAGCGCTCAATCAATTCTTTAGCAAGCTCAATTTTAATATCGCGAGGGTTAGCGCCATCCGCGACTTGCTGTTGGTAAGCTTCAATTTGCTCAAGTGGCTTAAAGCTTAACAACTGATAGTAACGCCACATCAAATCATCAGAAATAGACATGATCTTGCCGAACATTTCCGACGGCGTATCAGTAATACCGATGTAATTACCCAATGACTTAGACATTTTTTGAACACCGTCTAAGCCTTCTAACAATGGCATCATTAATACCGTTTGCGGGCGCTGACCTTCAGATTTCTGTAATTCACGCCCCATAAGCAAATTAAACTTTTGATCGGTACCACCAAGTTCAACGTCAGCTTCTAAAGCTACTGAGTCCCAACCTTGTACTAATGGATACATAAACTCGTGAATAGCGATAGACTGACCACCGGCGTAACGCTTTTTAAAGTCATCGCGTTCCATCATACGAGCAACGGTTTGACGTGCGGCGAGCTTTAACATACCTGCCGCGCCCAGTTTTTCCATCCACGTTGAGTTAAATTCAACGCGCGTTTTCGCCGGGTCTAAAATCTTAAACACTTGCTCTTTATAGGTTTCAGCATTGGCAAGCACGTCTTCTTCAGTCAGTGGCTTACGGGTAACGTTTTTACCTGTTGGGTCACCAATCATGCCGGTAAAGTCACCAATCAGAAAGATAACTTCGTGGCCTTGCTGCTGAAACTGGCGCAACTTATTGATTAATACGGTGTGACCTAAATGCAAATCTGGTGCTGTCGGATCAAAGCCAGCCTTGATTTTTAGCGGCTTTCCTTCCTTTAGTTTTTCCAATAATTCATCTTCTAACAAAATTTCTTCTGCACCGCGTTTTAGTTCAGCAAACGCTTGACTGACATCTGTCATTGAGTAGCTCCAGTGGCACCAGTTTTTCATAAGTTTGGCGAATTCTACTGCAATTTTTCGCCATGACAACACCCTACGGCTGTTTCATTGCTTAAATTTTGTTATAGTATAGCGTTAAAAGTCGTACAAGCCATTTTAAAGTAGTAGTAACACCTTGAAAAATATAGACAATATAAAAAATTTATATTTACAACTGCCGAAGAAGCACAAACTCATTATTAGTGCTTCAAGCCTAGTATTACTGCTATTAATCTTAATACCTAGTGAACCAGCAAGTGCCAGTAAACACAAAGCAGATGTCGAAGTTGGCAAACGCTATCAACTCGCTCTGCCAGGCCAAGCACCTATTTCTTCAGGCCAGCAAGCTGTCGAAGTCGTAAAAACTACACAAGCTGACACAACAGTCACAGCGAAAAAACAAAGTACACTGGCTGCGACAGAAGCAGCAACCGCAGAAAAAGCATCACACAAGCCATTATCAAACCTAGAAAGCACAAGTGCGGCTGAGACTGCCCCATCAACGGAGAAACTGGCTGCGAACATTAATTGGCAACAAACCAAAGTTCGCAGCGGTGATTCGTTAGCAAAAATATTTAAACGCTTGGGCTTTAGCGCTAAAACGACCCACGCGGTTACGGTTGCAAGCGGCCCAGCAGGTAAAATTTTAAAGAAGATTAACGTTGGCGACGTCATCAAATACCACAAAGACCAAGACCAACAACTGGCCGGGCTTGACTATCCACTGAGTGATATAAAAACCTTACACGTGCGCTTAACTGATAACGGCTATCAGTCAGAAATATCGGAAAAAGCCGTTGAGATTCGCGAAGCCGTGGCACAGGGAACCATCAATAGTAATTTTTGGAATGCCGCCAGCACAGCCGGCCTGAAAGACAACCAAATTATTAATTTGGCAAACATTTTCGGTTGGGATATCGATTTCGCACTCGATATTAGAACTGACGACAGTTTTCATGTTGTTTACGAGCAGCGTTATGTCGACGGTGAGTATATCGGCACGGGTGAAATTTTGGCTGCGGAGTTTATCAACCAAGGTGAAACATTTCAGGCGATTCGCTTCACCGATGGCGACTACTACACCCCAAGTGGCAAAAGCATGCGCAAAGCGTTTTTACGCGCACCAGTTAACTTTCGCTACATCAGCTCAAACTTCAAGAAACGCCGTTTTCACCCCATCCAAAAGCGTTGGAAAGCGCACAATGGTGTTGACTATCGCGCCAGTACTGGCACGCCTGTCGTCGCTGCAGGTAATGGTAAAGTCACCCACTCTACCTACAACAAATACAACGGTAACTACGTCTTTATTCAGCATGGCGACGGCATAGTCACCAAGTACCTGCACTTTTCAAAACGCGCGGTTAAAAAAGGCCAGCGGGTAAAACAAGGGCAAGTTATTGGTTATGTTGGCTCTACCGGTATGTCGCAAGCACCGCATTTGCATTATGAGTTTTTGGTCAACGGCGTGCACCGCAATCCAAGAACGGTAAAACTGCCTGATGCAAAACCAATCAACAAAAAATACAAGGCTGAATTTAATCAACTCGCAAATGCTCGCTTAAAACAGCTCGCTGGTTCACGTAAAGCCTTACTGGCAATGCAACCAAAAGCGACAGACGGGCAAGGTCGATAAGCTCGGTGAGTGAACTCTATCTCGGCATCATGTCAGGCACTAGTGCCGATGGTATTGATCTAGCTTTGGTGGATTTTAGCAACAATAGCACCAAACTCGTTGCTCACGACTACCAGCCCTACTCAGACCAACTACACAACGAAATTACCGAGCTTTACACACCAAGTGCTAACGAAATTGATCGCGCGTTTAGCTTAGATGTTAAATTAGCTCGGATATTTGCTGATGCGGTCAACCAGTTTTTAGCAAAGCATCAACTCAACGCTGAAGATATTCGAGCCATTGGCAATCACGGGCAAACTATTCGTCATCGTCCTATTGGCAACAGTATTACTGACCAAGCGTTTACAATTCAGCTAACCTGTAACCATACGCTTGCAGCTTTGACTAAAATTGAAGTGATCGGTCAATTTCGTCAGAAAGATATTGCTTTTGGTGGCCAAGGGGCGCCACTTGTGCCGGCTTTTCATCAGTTTCTCTGCCAACAAACTCAACACGACGTAGTTATCGTTAATATTGGCGGTATTGCCAATCTTAGCTATTTGCCATCGGTGGTGAGTAAACAGCAAGTCACTGGTTTTGACACCGGCCCGGGTAACTGTTTATTAGACGCTTGGTATCAGCAGCACAACGTTGGACGCTTTGATCAAAATGGCCAATGGGCAAGCCAAGGTCGCAGCGATCCAAAACTTGTTGAGCAACTGTTACAAGACCCTTACTTTGGTCAAGCAAGCCCGAAAAGTACAGGACGCGAGTATTTCAACCTTGCTTGGTTAGAGAATCAATTAGCCTTGTACAACCGTGCTAACACAGCCCAAAAGCTGACTCCATGTGATGTTCAAGCGTGTTTATCAGAGCTAACTGCAATCAGCATAGCCAATGCGATAAAAGCGTTAACTGTGCACGCTAAGGTCTATATTTGCGGTGGTGGCGACAATAATCAACATCTGCGAAAAGACCTAGAAAAACAGCTATCTGGATTCGAAATAACAACAATTAATGCACTTGGTGTTAATTCAGATGCAATCGAAGCGATGGCTTTTGCGTGGTTGGCTTATGCTTATAACAAAAAGATTTATGGCAACATGCCAAGCGTGACGGGGGCTAGCCAGTCTTTGGTCTTAGGCTGCTTATATTCTCCATAAAAAAGACTAGCATTGCTCGTTTTTCACTCTATAATCGAAATCGATTAATCTAAAAAAATAGCTATTTCGTATTAGTTTTCTGCAAACAAATATACGAAGAAAGCGAATACCAATCCACATAAGAGATTGGCCACTCAGCGAGAATTTAAAGGCTTAGAGGCAAGGCATTGATTGCAAAGAATGGTTATTCCCTTGTTAAAATCAATAACGCAGCATATAAGCCTTTAAAACTCGCCCGTAGGGAGCGCATGGAGCAACATGATAACTACACAAAATGAGTTCAATGTAGAACCACTATATTTTCTCTCATTTTGCTTGTTCTAATGTCGCCCACGACGCTCTGAGCGGTCAACTATTTATGTGGAATGGTATCAATCAAAACCAGCAAGTCATGACATGTCAGTCATTGTAATAGGGGGAATAATGGAGTTTGATGACATCCATATTGGTATGAAGTGTGGTAGCACCAAAGGTAGCGGTACAGTTACTTGGATAGACGGTTCAACCCGCACAATCTATATGTCTGATACTGAAAACAATCACAGTTTTGAAGTGTCATTTGAAGAGCTGAGCTTAGAGCCTCAAGCTCACAACACCGGTGACGCTTACTACTAAAAACACCTACCGATGTGACGAATTACGAGCCCGTATCAGCTGTGTTGATACGGGCTTTTTCTATTGTGAAAGCCCTGAAAAATGTCCACCACACTGTTTATAAACTTTTCTCGCCCAACACCTTGGTGGTTATTATTTGAACTATCTTACCAGATTGCTATCTAAGCTAAAGCGCCATTTGCTGCGTTAAAAATTGCTTAGCTTTAACTGTTAGGAGGCTCTATGGAATTCGACGATATTCATATCGGCATGAAGTGTAGTAGTAATAAAGGCAGTGGAACCGTTACTTGGATAGATAATTCTACGCGGACAATTTATATGGAAAGCAATAACAACCAAAGCTTTGAAGTCGCCTTTGAAGACTTACTTACAGATCCTCAAGTTCACAATCCTGAGGATACCTATTACTAGCTCGCTAGAGCGAGTTTTATTCGCATCAATTTGATTGCCAAGCCCTGTTGCTTGCACCTTAGTAGAAACTAGGTGTCGTCAATAGGGCTTTTTTAATTTACACAACGATAACACAATACAGTGCAATAAAATTCTCCACTCAATAGATCAAGACTAAAGCATTTTTCGTATTGCTAACAAATTGCACAAAAAGAGTTAGCGCTATTAAACACCTTTATTGGTTTAGCCACGATCTACGAATCCAAGACAACTTGGCTCTTGCCTTAGCCGCAGCTAAAGCGGCTGAGCTTGAGCTTATTTATATTTTCGATCCGAGACTGACCGAGTATCA
This sequence comes from Endozoicomonas sp. G2_1, assembly GCF_017744155.1. Classification (GTDB taxonomy): domain Bacteria; phylum Pseudomonadota; class Gammaproteobacteria; order Enterobacterales; family Alteromonadaceae; genus JAGHQT01. The sequence goes on from NZ_JAGHQT010000008.1 coordinate 33,343, forward strand.
GCAGTGGCAGTCTAAAGCTATTGGTAAACATCAACAACGCTTTATTGAACACAGCTTAATCGAGCTAAACAATCAGCTTCAGGTATTTGGCCAGCATCTTAAAGTGTATTACGGACACAGTGAAAAAATTATCGCTCGCTACCTGATTCAAAATAACTTTGCGCAAGTACACACCAGCGTTGCCATCGGTAGTTATGAACAGAAACTGCAAAGTAAATTGATAAAGCAATTTGGCGACAGAATTGTTAGAACATGGCAGCACACACTTTTCGAGCAAAACCAATTACCTTTTGCCATCGATGACATCGCCAAAACCTTTTCTAGCTTTCGCAAGCACATTGAAAAAGCCAAATTAGCGATCAGCACCTGCTGTAAAATTAGTCACTTACCGCCGCCAGTAAGCAAGGCGTCGTTTAACTTGTTAATCAATAACAGTAAGCACGGGTCTCAATCATTAGCTCATCTAGGTGGCTGTGCATCAGGAAAAAAGCACTTAACTGACTACTTTGGCTCAGACGCAGCTCTCAGTTACAAAGCAACTAGAAACGAGCTAGACAACTGGCAATCATCGACAAAATTTAGCCTCTGGCTTGCCCATGGTTGTTTGTCACCGCGCCAAATTTGGCATGCATTAAAAGCGTTCGAAAAACAGCGCGGCAGTAATGAGTCCACCTATTGGATCGGCTTTGAGCTACTTTGGCGTGAGTATTTCCACTGGTTGCTGGTGAAATTTGGCAATAGCTTCTTTGATTTTGCTGGTATCAACGACAAAGCGCCGCTGACCAGTTTCCACGGCGAACGTTTTCAAAAGTGGTGTCATGGCTCAACACCCTACCCCATCATCAACGCTTGTATGAAGCAACTAAAAGCAACTGGCTACTTATCAAACCGAGGCCGTCAGCTGGTGGCCAGTTGTTTGGTTAACGAATTACAGCTGGATTGGCGCTACGGCGCGGCGTATTTTCAAGAAATGCTGATCGATTACGATATTGCGAGTAACTGGGGCAACTGGCAATACCTTGCTGGCGTTGGTGCTGACCCTCGTGGTGGCCGCTGGTTTAACCTTGAAAAACAGCAACAAATGTATGACCCCGATGAGCGTTTTATCAATCACTGGGGCGGTTACAACGAGGTTATGCCACTCGATTCCATCAACATTAATGACTGGCCGATTAGTTAGCACTAACACTGCGATTAACCTATTGACTGACAAAAGTTATGACGACTTGCCCAACACCACATTCAACAATAAATATAACAACTGCTAGCGCGAACGATAGAGCAACCCAAACAGAAGACGTTGTGGTAGTCTGGTTTAAGCGCGATTTGCGCTTATCTGATCACCAACCACTGCAAAACGCAGCGCAAACCGGCTTGCCAGTGCTCTTACTTTATCTCGTTGAAGACATCATGCTGGCCGATCCGCACATGTCATTGCGCCACTGGCGTTTTATCTATCAGTCTTGGTGTGACATTAACCAACAACTGAGCAATGCTGGCATTAACAGCCGTCTACTCATTCTTGGTGGCAATGCGATTTCAGCGTTTGAAAAACTCAATCAAGCCTTTGATATTCAATATTTATTTAGTCACCAAGAAATCGGCCTTAATCACACCTTTGAGCGCGATAAACAGGTTAAGCATTGGTGCCAAGACCACAACATTCACTGGCAAGAGTCAGCCACTGGCGCCGTTATTCGCGGTTTACGACACCGCACTGTTTGGGACAAACGCTGGCAAAAAACCATGCGTGGGCCGATAATTTCGCCACCTCTTGGACAAATCCCTTGGTTAGCGATTAATGAACAGCAACTTAGCCAATTACCGCTATTCAGCCCACCTGAAAGTTGGCAACAGCACGACGATAGCTTTCAGTACGGTGGTGAACAGCAGGCGTTTGCATGGCTTAATTCATTTTTTCAAGAGCGAGGAAAACGCTATCAGTACAGTATTTCTAGCCCGAGCTTGAGTCGAGAAGGTTGCTCTCGGCTCTCGCCTTACTTAGCTTGGGGAAATATCAGTCTTAGACAAAGTTACCAAACCCTACTCAGTCATTGGCAAAAACCCGGTTGGCGGCGTTCACTGAGCGCATTGTCGTCGCGGTTTCATTGGCACTGTCACTTTATTCAGAAGTTTGAATCAGAATCGAGCATCGAATTCGACCACCTAAACCCCGGCTATCGCGACTTCCCCTATCAACAAGGCCAAGTTGCTGAGCAGCTGTTAAACGCTTGGCAAGATGGCAAAACCGGCTATCCACTGGTTGACGCTTGTATGCGCTGTTTGGCGGCAACCGGTTATATCAACTTTAGAATGCGGGCGATGCTGGTCAGTTTTCTCTGCCATCATCTGCTGCTGGATTGGCGCTTAGGTGTGAAACACTTAGCCCGTTTTTTCCTCGACTATGAACCTGGTATTCATTACAGCCAGTTTCAAATGCAAGCGGGTGTCACCGGCATCAACACGATTAGGGTTTACAACCCTGTGAAACAATCTGAAGAGCAAGACCAAGACGGTGATTTTATTCGTCGCTGGTTGCCAGAGCTTGCCGAAGTACCTGCACCTTTTATCCATCAACCGTGGCAACTTACCATGATGGAGCAGCAAATGTATGGGGTGATTGTTGGCGAAGACTATCCAGCGCCGATTGTCGATTGCCAAGCAACTGGCAAAATCAGTCGAGATTTACTGTGGCAGTGGCGTAAAACACCGGGGGTAATGTGTCACGTACCTGCGATTTTATCGCGCCATGTCAGGCCGGATAACGGCTAACCGTTCAAAGCTACGCCAAGCCATATGTCAAAGAAGCAAGTAAACACTAAACCTAAAAAAAGCGACTTTAAGTTATGCCTACACTGCAATAAACCGATGAATTGGCGAAAAAAATGGCGTAACAACTGGGCATCGGTAAAGTACTGTTCAGAGCGTTGTCGCCGTAGTAAAAATCTCAGCGACTCCTTAACGAGGCCCTTAACGAAACCGGAGTAAACCAGCATTGTGGTAATTTTAATGAATAAATATAAGACCTTACGACTTATTTTAGGTGATCAGCTCAACGCTAGCCACTCTTGGTTCAAACAAGACAAAACCGACGTTGTTTACCTAATCGCTGAACTAAAACAAGAAGCTGGCTACGTAAAACATCACAAGCAAAAGATCCAAGCGTTTTTCGCCGCCATGCAAGCATTCGCCCAAGGTCTACAAACTGCAGGCTTCAATGTTGACTATTTAACCCTAGACGATAGCTGCCAATATTCTGATCTTAGCGAGCTTATTGTCGCTAAGTTAGCTCAGTATCAATTGAACCATTTCGAGTACCAACAACCTGATGAATATCGCCTTAGCCAGCAATTAAGCACGCTAACAGCAACACTTGCAGAGCAAAATATTAGCAGCCAATGTGTAGACAGCGAACATTTTTACTTACCATTTGATCAGTTACCCGACTACTTTAGCGCCAATAAAAAGCATCGCTTAGAACACTTTTATCGACAAATGCGACAGCGGTTTAACTTGCTAATGGTCGGTGATAAGCCAGAGGGTGAACAGTGGAATTTTGATCAAGACAATCGCAATAAACTCTCTAAACAAGAGATACAAAAACTGCCGCCTGCAAAGTGTTTTAACAATGATGTTAGCGATATTAATCAGCGTTTAGCCGAGCATAAAATCGATAGTTTTGGCGAGGCCAGCGATCAACTACTGTGGCCGATCAATCGTCGTCAGGCACTGGAGTTACTCGACTATTTTTGCCAGATTTGTCTGCCCTGCTTTGGCCGTTTTCAAGACGCCATGACTTGCCAAAGCGACGATATTTTTGAAGATAAGCAGTGGAGCTTGTATCACTCACGTCTGTCTTTTGCCCTCAATAGTAAAATTCTTAGCCCAATGCAGGTAGTTGACCTTGCCATAGAGCATTATCGGCAGCGACCTGAGCAAATATCTCTAGCGCAAGTTGAGGGTTTTGTCAGGCAAATTGTCGGTTGGCGAGAGTTTGTTCGCGGCATTTATTGGGCCAACATGCCCAACTATCAACACATGAATGCTCTATCAGCTCAAGAAGATTTGCCCGAGTGGTTTTGGCACGGCCAAACCAAGATGAATTGCTTAAATCACAGTATTGGTCAATCCCTCAAATACAGTTACGCCCACCATATTCAAAGGCTAATGGTTATCGGTAACTTTGCGCTCTTGGCAGGTGTAGACCCAGATCAAGTCGACGCATGGTATTTAGGGGTTTATATCGACGCCATTGAATGGGTAGAAATGCCGAATACGCGGGGTATGAGCCAATTTGCGGATGGTGGTATTCTAGCTTCCAAGCCCTATGCCGCCAGTGGTAATTACATTGCTAAAATGAGTGATTACTGCGCCAGTTGCCACTATAACGTAAAAGAAAAAGTCGGCGCGCAGGCGTGCCCGTTCAACAGCTTATACTGGCGATTTATGAACAAGCATCGCGAGCGCATCGGTAAAAATCCTCGCACCGCCATGGTTTATCGCAACTGGGATAAACAACCTGAAGCGCAAAAACTCGAAGTACTGGCACATGCCGATTATTTAATAGATACCATCAACAAGCTCTAGCACATTTTTATTGATTGAGCCGACGCACTCGCAAATTAGTTAACGGCTAAACTAGTGCGTCACTGAACCAACAAAAGCGGCTAAACGTAACACTGACAGTTGATATTATTCTAGGTAACCTTATCGTGTTTTCATTCTTTAAATCTGACCCTGTCAAAAAACTCAAAAAGCAACATGCCATTAAACTCGAACAAGCGATGTTAGCGCAGCGAAACGGTGACATTCGCAGCTATGCAAGCTTAACCGCGGAAGCGGAAGAAATAGAAAATCAAATTAAACAAAAGCAGTCTCAACTCTAAGTAAGTTAACAAGTTACTTCATCGAGGGGGTTGGGCCATCTAAAGAAATTTCACTGGGCATTAAATCTGGCTTTGCATAGCTAAGGCGAGATAAACGCTCAGTTCGGTGGTAGCTATCTAACCCACTAACAGTGACTGTTTCTAAAGCTTGTAAATCAATAAAGCCGTCGGCTCTCACTGCTTCGGGCTCAACCAACACATGTTCAATTTCACCAATGACAAATTCGGTATTGTTAACGGCCAAATGAATAATTTCGCGCAGTTTAACACTGTATTTAAGCCTACTTTCTAAAACGAACGGCGCTTTGATGCCATCGACAAACTGGGCTGTTAAACCAACCTGAGCAAACTCTGACTGGGCTTTTTCATAACGAGCTGAGGTTTGATGCGCTTGTTGCCAAAAGCTCTGGCTGACCTGATTAATGGTATAGCAGCCTGTATTTTTAATATTCTCAAAAGTATGTCGAGGAACCGTGTTAGGACGCATAACTAAGCCAACCAATGGCGGGTGCGCACCAAGATGAACAACAGAACTGACAATAGAAAGGTTAGTTTGCCCCGACTCATCAATACTGCCAATTAAATTAGCACTTTTAAAGCCAGAAAGGCTATTAATCAGTTGGGTGCGATAACGCTGAGGAAAGTCCATTAAAGTTTGTTTGTCTATTTGCATAGCATCGTTTTCTTTTTAAATGTCAATTACCTAGTAGTACGCAAATAACCCAGTCAACGATCGAACCAATCAACCTCAATGATCAAATAGAGCATTATTCTCGTACTAAATCTTTAGTTATATAAAACATGAGTTGTACAGAACAATTCAAGCTTCAAATAACATTGGTCAAAGAGGAATCAGAAATGGAACAAGCAAAACTAATTGAGCTATGCCGTACTAATACCTTAACCGCGACAATCATCAGCACCGCAGACTCTCCCCACTACTTAGTTGGCGGAGAAGACAGTCAGGGCAATTTCTACAGTATGAATAACCGCGAAGACCAACCCATTGTTGCTAACTCGTTGGAACAAGCCAAAGTGGTGCTAAAAGCCAATGGCATTGATCGCGCAATTTTTGAAATGCAAACGCCCTACGACGAAATGATTGGTGCTCCCGCAGACACAACTTCAAGACTAGCATTGCAGTTTTAGCACCTGATTTTTGGCTTAAATATTTCCACATTGACATTACTTTTGAGAAAACACCGTTGAATAGTAAAACCGATAAAATTCAAAAAATAGCTGCCGTTGTCTTTGACTTAGACGGAACCTTAGTCAGCTCTAATATTGACTTTTCACTACTGCGAAAAGAGCTAAATTGCCCACCAGATAATGATTTACTCAAACACATAGAAACGTTGCCCAAGGAGCAACAGGAGAACGCAACTCAACTGATTGTTGCGCATGAACTTATTGATGCAGAAAACTCGCTGCCATTGCAGGGTTGTCATAATTTGCTTGAGTTTCTGAGTCGACAACAACTCAAAACCGCAATTGTCACTCGCAACTGTCGCAGTGCAGCGCTTGCAAAGCTCAAGCAAAACGACTTGGGCATAGGCGAGCTATTAACGCGAGAAGACTATCCCGCGAAACCAGCGCCGGATGCCTTGCTAGCACTTGCCAAGCAATGGCAAATTGCGCCTGAAAGCATTATTTACGTCGGTGACTACAAATACGATTTAGAAGCGGCTAACAACGCCAACATGATCGCCTGTTTAATTCATCACAACAAACCAGCGCCCTATCAGCATCTGGCCGATTTAGCTTTTGCAGAGCTTGACCAATTAGAGCAATTTTTGAAAAACCAGTTATTGCTTTCACAAATCGCAAAAGAGGCGGTGGCTTAACCAAAAAAGGCCTAGCTAACGTAAACTAATGAAAAAAAGCTTAACACTAAGCATCTGCGAACAATGAATAGAGTCAATCCAAAAGTACTGCTGCACAGCAAATGGACCAAGACACAAGTGACGGCTAAAGAAAAGCATTTTGCCGTAATTGAAGTCGAGTTCGACGACAATCAAAAGGTAATTAGTTGTGTCGTTGAAGCCGTCATGACCCGCAATCAATACCAAATAAACTGGCGAGATTTAAAACAACCGAGCTTGTGGCGGCAAGGTTGGGTTTAACAATTGCTGTTGCTGATAAAGTATTCCTTGGTATTCACCCTAATATTTCTGTCTACCATTTTTATCTACCAATGAACGGTTTTACCCTGCCAATCGAGAAATTGCGCTTGCTGGTCAATTGGCAAATTAGCCACGATAGTCAACAATTGCTCAGCAACAAACTCTGCATTAAACAACTTGCCCGGTTTGACGTTGGCTTGAAACGGTTTAGATAGTGGGGTGTCCGTTGTCCCTGGGTGAAAAGCAATTAACTTAACGTTTTTCGCCCGCCTGCTATATTCTACTGCAGCAGTTTTTACTAGCATATTGAGCGCTGCTTTTGAAGCGCGATAGCTGTACCAGCCACCAAGTTGGTTGTCGCTAATACTGCCAACACGGGCACTAAACACGGTAACAACACAAGGTTTGTCATGTTTAACCACGCTCGGTAGGTGTTTAAGCCAAAGTGCCGGCGTTAAGGTATTGGCTTTAAACACCTGCATCATGGCATCAACGTCGATGTCTTCCAAACGCTTTTCTGGATTTACCTCAATAGCACTTTGATTATTAACATTTTTACTTTGGTTTTTAGTGTGCAAGACACCGTGACAAATATATACCTGAGTTAATGGAAATGACCCGGCGCGGATAGTGTGAATAACTTCACCAATATCTTCTTCGCTATAATCACAAACCAAACATTCAATTCGTTGTTCACTCGTCAGCCATTGATTCTCAGCAGCACTAAAGCCTCGGCTTACCGCGTACACTTTACTAACGTTGAGCAGCAATAATTTTTTGATCACCGCTTGTGCAATCTTACTGCTAGCACCAGTCACCAAAACGGCATTATTTCTCATTGGCATAATAACAACCTCAACTATTTATTCGACATTAACTAGCGTTTGTCGGTTTTTTGAATCTTGCACTGACCATCTGAACATTTACCTTCAAGAAAAGGGCTTTGACCAATAGCTAAGCGTGGAAACAAACGTTCAGCAAGTAGAGACAAACGGTGTCGGTGTTTAGCAAAAAACAAGTAGACCAAATCAGCTAACGACCTGACCACAGGCCAACGCAATATTGCCACCCAAGTGCCTTTGCCGACAGCTCGCCATGCGTGATAGGTAACATCTAAGCCATAAATAGCCTGCCCTTGATAACGCCCGTGTAAAACAGCCATCGCTTTTTCAGGGTCGACTTGAGGAAACTTTTCTGCGAATGCTGTTTGATGTAAGTCTTGTAAATCAAGCAGGTTTTGGTCATCCAACGCTTTCAAGTGCTTCATTTCAGCAAGGCATATTGGGCATTGACCATCGTAAAAAATTGTCACTTGCTTTGAACTGGCTAACGAATTGCTATCTGTTAACTGAGTCATCTTTACGCCACCAACTTAGCAATAACGAGCAAATGTAAGCTACATACCACGGCGGTTAAGTGAGTGCGCAATCTAAAATAGCTCGACTGCAACTCGGTTAGCTCGTCGTTTACTCTTGCTACTTTAACCTGTTGATAATCTAGATAATAAACACCAATAAAGACTAAAAATAGAATCACTAGCGCCGGCAATTCAGGCATTAGCATTGCTGCAAAAGCAAACAAGGCAAATACATTGCTGGCGACAATTTGTCTGTTTAGTTTCACTTCTTGTTCACGGCTCGGCTGGTGCTGGCTTGAGGCACTACGGGGTTGACCAAACCATAAACTACCGGCGAGAAAACTGGCAATAACAACACTGTATGCAGTAAATATCGACAACGCGCTAGTGTCAGTCAATGCGTTGAAAGAAACAGAGAAAAATACCGCGGTTGCTGATGCTACAAAAGGAATTAGCCCCAGATAACCAAGCCATTGGCGAGTGCGAAGCATATTTGCGCCTTATCAACAAAAATTAGTTTTATTAGCCTTATTTACGAGTAATCGGCTGGTTTAGATTACCAACATTGGCTATGGCAAATTCTTAGCTGATGCAGATAAGTATTTATGTGCTTACATTTTATAAACAAAATAGCAGGGAACTGCGCTGAACAACTCACTAACTCTTTGGTAAACTTGCTGTTCGAATGTGGAGCTCACGGAGCGTTAACTCCAAAATGATAAAATATTCTTCTTTTATGCTCAGTTTGCTGCTTAGTTTAGTGCTGATAAACTCGGCGCACGCCTCAGCTAAAGGTGATGATTCAACACTGTTTAACTTGGGTGACATTGTCACCACCGAAAGTGATGGCGCAATCAAAGAAACGTCAATTGCTGGTGAAACCATCTCGTGGCAGCTAATGACCAGTATCGCACTGCGCGACAATACCTCTCCTATTGTCGGCATTGATGACGATGCTCAACTCGACCTCAATTTATTATTTGATATTTATTATCGAGGTTTTTTTGCGCAATCTGACTCGCATCGCTTTTCTAACATTGGCCGCGGTGTTGCCGTGGGTTACGAGTTGATTGTTGAGCAAGACTGGCAGCTCGATATAATTTCCAAAAGCTACTTAAACGGTTTTGACCAACAAGGCATTAAAGGCTTGCGAGAAGATAACCCACCAGAGTTAGTCGGTATCGCCAGCCGTCAGCACGATTACAGCCAAGGTTTTCGCTTCAGCTATTTATTTGACGACGGCGCACTATGGCTCGACCTAGCCGCAAACTTACTGACTGATGCCCATCACGGCTGGCTCTTTGATCTTTATTATTCAAAACTCATCCCCTACAAAAATTGGGATATCTATTTAGGTTCAGGCTTTACTTACTACTCGAGCGAATTTAACAACTATTACTACGGTGTCGATGAGCGAGAAATAACCGCCAATCGCCCTTTGTATCAAGCGGGTAGCGGTTATCGCGTGCAAATGGAAGTAATGGCGCAGTATCCGTTATCACGTGACTGGTTAGTCGCTACTGGCGTTAACCTAAGCCACTATTCAAGCGACATCAGTGACAGTCCACTGATTGAAAAAAGCAGCTTCGTCCAACTAATTATTGATTTTCGCTATGTATTTTAAAGGATTAATACTCGCACTGCTGATCGGTATTAGTCAGTCAGCGCAGAGTCAGCAAACAAACAGCCCTGAGCTGAACAAAAGCCCTGAGCCGAACAAAAGCCTTGAGCTGAATGATAGCCTTGAGCTGAAAAACAGCCCTGAGCCAGAAAACAGCCTTGAGCCAAGCAACAGCCCTGAGCTAAACGCCAAACAGGCGACTAACACTGAGCTCATCGCAACCAATGCACGCGCTGGCCAACTGAGTTTGCAGCCCAATCAATGTGTTGCCCTGCGTAAGAACCGCGATTGCTTCGCAACCATCGAAATGTTGTGGTCGGCAACCGAAAAAGGCAATTACTGTTTAGTAACACGGTCGCCTAAACGAGCGTTAGCCTGTTGGTCAAACGCAGAGCAAGGTACCTTTGTTTATCAATTTGCTTCAAGAAATACCATTGAGTTTATTTTAATTGAACAGAACTCAAAGCAAGTGTTATCGCAATCAAAAGTAGAAGTGAGTTGGTTGTACAACTCTACCAATAAAAGGCGTCGCTGGCGTTTATTCTAACTAGCACTAACACCGAAATTTACTAGCACGGAACGAACACGAAGAGTTCATACCACGGGGAAAGATATGAGTAACTATGGCAAAATATTATTGGTTGAAGACGACCGCGCCCTTGCCCAATGGGTGCAAGAATATTTAGTTGAACAAGGCTTTGAGGTTAGCCATATTGATCGCGGCGATTTGGTGGTCAACGCCGTTAAACGAGACAAGTTTGACTTAGTTTTGCTCGACTTAATGTTGCCGGGGCTCGATGGCATTGAAGTATGTCGTCAGCTCAGAGGATTTAGCCAAATCCCTATTATTATGCTTACTGCCAAAGGCGATGAATTTGACGAAGTGATTGGTCTTGAAGTTGGCGCTAATGATTACATCATTAAACCGGTGCGACCACGCGCGTTGCTGGCTCGAATAAAAACTATGCTGCGCAATCAAACAACGAGTCAAACATCAGAACAAGCTCAAACCAGTCAACCACAGTGTATTGAGCACGGTGACTTTGTTATAGATAACAAATCAAAAAGTGCGCGTTATCAAGGTACTGAAATTGAACTTTCAACAAATCTATTTGACTTACTTTGGTTGTTAGCCAGTAATGCCGGACAAGTTATCAGCCGCGATACCGTATTTAAAACCTTGAAAGGTCGTGAATACGACGGTATGGATAGGCGCTTCGATATTATGGTCTCGACACTGCGTAAAAAGCTTAACGACAACCCGCAAAAACCAAAGAAAATCAAAACCGTTTGGGGCAAAGGTTACTTATTTGTCGCCGATGCTTGGCACTAACTCACTTTAACTAACTGTATGGATCAGCTACGTTGAAACGCATTTATCTGAGCATTGTTTTTACCGTTGTCAGCACATTGCTAATGCTGGGCTGGGGCTTGGACTATATTTTTCAATCCAACGTCAAACACCAAAGCCCAGAACTCGCGATATCGCTAAAACAAGCTCAAGGCTTTGCTAAAAGTTTAGCGCTAACTGCGCCGGAATTGCGCACCGAACAGCTGAGTCAGTTCATTGAAAACTTCGAACTCGCACTCTCACTAGCCAATAGTGACACCCTAGCACTGCCAAGTGAAGTAATGGCTGAACTAGCAACCAATAATTACCTAATTTTAGAGTCAAACCTTGGCCCGTATGTGCTAACCCCCATTGATGGCAGTAATCAATTACTTAAAATGCAGCTGCCAACAACGCCTGAGTCGGCTAACGAAACACTTGAACTCGCCCTTACCATTATCTTTTATCTCGGTATCTGTGCAGTGCTTGGACTTTGGTTAATTCCCTTGACCCGACGCCTGAGATTGCTCAACAAAACCGCTGAACAATTTGGCCAAGGCGATTTAACCGCTCGGGTTCCAAGAGATAAGTTTTCTTACATCAAGCCATTAGAAGCCAGCTTTAATCGCATGGCCAACCAAGTAAATCAGCTTATTGATGACAATAAACTGTTGGCCGATGGCCTGTCCCATGACTTACGGACACCACTCGCTTGTTTGCACTTTGGTATCGATGCCGCTATTAGCACCGAAAACCCCGTTAAGAAGCAAGAATACTTGACCCGCGTCGAAGACGAAATCGAGCGTATGGAACAGATGATTCAAGCATTTTTAGAGTATGCCAATATCGAACGCCAAGGGCTTAACCTCAACAAAAAGCCACTCGATGTCGACAGTTTGTTGCTTTCATTAGTTGACGAGTTTGAACCGCTTGCCAATCAGCAAAATATCTCGTTGGCACTGATTTCCGAGCCGACCGAGCGCAGTATTATTGCCGACAGTCATTGGCTTTATCGCTTACTGCTAAACCTCATCACCAACGCCATTCATTACGCAAAAACTGAAATAGCAATTAACTGTTATCTGCAAGGCCAAACGCTGGTGATAACGGTTGCCGATGATGGTGACGGTATCCCGCCTGAACAGCAAAGTGAAGTATTCAAACCATTCACCCGACTTGAAAAATGCCGTAACCGCAATCAAAGTGGCTTTGGTTTGGGCCTTGCCATGGTTGCTCGAATCACCGAGTGGCACCCGGGCAGCATTGAGGTATCTCAAGACGAAAAACTCGGTGGTGCCTGTTTTATTTTGCGATTGCCGCTGACATAACAAGGGTTACGGCAGCTCTTCCCAACTCGCTTTTGAATCGACAAATATATGCTTTTTCAGCCGCAAATTTTCGTGGCCAGAATCGAATAAACTCACTGGGATGTAGGTTGAAGCTTGGTCATTTTTCCCCGGTAATGGCGAGCCACAATATTGGCAAAAACTGGTTTCCCAATCGTGGCCGGGTTTATACCAAGTCTTAATCGCGTTTTGTCCCGCTAGCCAAGAAAATTTGTCGTTATCAACTACCGTAACCGCGATGCCACCACTGCCTGTCGACTTGCGACAAATAGAACAGTGACAGACATAGACGTCTTTCGGCACTACATCAATTTGAAACTTTATATGACCGCAATTACAACTTCCTTCAGCGATGTTACTCATACTCTTTACCTCTTGTTAACACCTATAAAAGAAAAGTTTACGGGACATAATCGTATGTCGCTTGCAAACCAAGTGGAATGCCTAAACTCCAAAACACCAGTAAAAATACAGTCCAGGTGATCATGAAAATCACTGAAAATGGCAACATCATCGCCGCCAACGTACCAATACCAGCAGACTTAACGTAACGCTGACAAAAGACCACCACAAGCGGGAAGTAAGGCATTAACGGGGTAATAATATTAGTGCTTGAATCACCAATACGATAAGCCGCTTGCGCTAAATCAGGCGAAATACCAAGCTGCATTAACATAGGAACAAAGATAGGTGCTAATAACGCCCACTTAGCTGATGCTGAGCCAACAAACAAATTGATAAAGCCAGTTAAAAAGATAATCCCTGTAATTGTCACGCCACTAGGTAATGCAAGGGCTTGCAGAACCTCAGCGCCTTTTACTGCTAATAAAATACCCAAGTTAGACTGACCAAACGCGTATATAAACTGGGCGATAAAAAACATAATCACCAGATAATAGCCCATATCGCTCATTGCTTTACTCATGCCTTGAATAAAGTCTTTACTGGTTTTAATTTTGCCAATAGCGATTCCGTACACCACGCCCGGAATTAAAAACAACAAAAAAATCAGCGGCACAATCGACTTCATTAGTGGCGCGGCAAATGCTGTTAAAGAACCATCGGCAGCACGCCACGCAGAGTCGTCAAACGACGCCGTGACAGCGAGTACAACAATACCGATAACGGTTGCCAGCAATGCCCAGCGCAGTGCTTTGCGCTCGTTTTCCTGCAGCGGTTCCATCGTAGGTAGGTCTTCTAAATCACCGTCGAGTTCGTTGCCTTTTAGCTTAGGTTCAACAATTTTGTCGGTAATAAACCAACCAATCGTAATAATCAGAATCGATGAAATTGCCGTGAAGTAATAGTTGTTAAGCGGGTTGAGTACGACGCTAGTATCGAGAATTTGGGCACCTGCTTGGGTAATACCCTGTAACATAGGGTCAAGTGACGACGGCACAAAATTGGCCGAAAAGCCACCAGAAACCCCGGCAAATGCGGCAGCGATACCCGCTAATGGATGGCGTCCAGCCGCGTAAAAAATCACGCCTCCCAACGGAATAACGAGAACATAACCCGCATCAACCGCAGTATGGCTAACAATTCCAACCATAATCACCATGGGCGTGAGTAGCCATTTAGCGGTTACCGCCATTAGCGCGCGCAAACCCGCATTAATAAAACCAGAAAACTCGGCAACGCCAATGCCAAGCATGGCAACTAAAACGACGCCAACGGGGTGAAAATGGGAAAAGTTAGTGACCATCTTAGAAAAGAAAGTCGCCATCGCCTCGCCACTAAGCTGGTTATTGATAACCAAGTCTTGGCCAGTGCGCGGATCAATTGCCCCTAAATCAACTCCGGACAATGCCCATGATAACAACCAAACAAAGACCATGAGCGAAATAAACAAAGCGGCAGGGTCTGGTAGCTTGTTACCCCATATTTCTACTTTATTCAAAAAGCGTTGTACTAGTGGAGCTGAATGTTCAGTCATAGCGTTACCTAATTGTAATATTAGTGTTAATGTTACTAACTAACCTACAACGTTAAGCATGAATACTGCAAGCTCTGACAGACACTTTTTGAATAAAATTAAAGCAATTCTCGCTGCTATTTAAACCGCTAAAATACAGAATATTAACGGTTTTCAGGTTTAGTTTGGCAAACCCTATCACCGTAGTAATTGTCGCTGTAATTACACTGCTGTGCATTGTTACGAGAAGTATCAACAAGACCTGTTTGCTTAGTAGCAACAGTAATTAAATAAGCTAAAAGACTCATAGTAGTTTCCTCATTAAACCTTAGTTATTAAGGCTTCTTTTGTTAAGACAACACTATAATGCGCTTTAAATATAAATTAATAAATCTAATTAATTGGATAACTATGTACACAAAAAACGATTAAGGATGATATTTGACAGTGTGTATATTTTAGCCCATTTGACGTATCCAACATTGACATACGATTTTTCACATATAACAATAACCATATATATGAAAAATCGTATTTGATAAAAAATAAGAGTAATGCCAATGACCCCATTACAGTTTTACAAGTGCATGTCTGAAGACACCCGACTGAAATCACTACTGTTAATCACCATAAAAGGTGAGCTTTGCGTATGTGACTTAACAGCGGCTTTAGAGTTGAGCCAGCCAAAGGTTTCTCGCCACCTTGCCGAGCTGCGTAAGTGTCAGCTGTTACTCGACGAGCGTCGCGGCAAGTGGGTTTATTACCAGTTAAACCCTGAATTGCCTAGCTGGGCACGCGAAGTGTTAACCCTTACCGCAAATGAAAATACCGACTTTTTAGCTGACTGCGCAAACAAGCTAGAACAAGCACTTACCGCAAGGTCCTGCTGTTAGTACCAATTGAACTTTTAAACCGCTTAAACCAGGAATCAGAGTTTAACCATGAAAATTCTCTATATTTGCACACATAATCGCTGCCGTAGCATTTTGTCAGAAGCGATTACTAACCACTTTGCCAATGGTGCAATTACCGCGAAAAGTGCCGGTAGTCAGCCCGCAGGAGAAGTGCATCCTCTGTCGCTTAAATACCTCGCCGAAGCAGGTATTTCAATTGATGGCTTACAAAGTCAGTCGTGGGATGAACTAGAAGACTTCGCGCCAGATGTTGTTGTCACCGTGTGTGACTCAGCCGCTAACGAAGCCTGTCCGGTTTGGTTTGGCAACAGCATAAAAATCCACTGGGGCTTGGCAGATCCATCTAAGCTAACTGGCAGCGAACAAGAGCTTGCCGACGCGTTTAACCAAACCATTGACGTGATCAAACAGCGCGTTAAATCGCTAAGTGCTATTGCGGAGCTGAAATTATCAGGCGATCAGCTTAGCCACGCGCTTTATCAGTTAACCAATAGCCAGTTAACTGAGCACTAATATCACTGCGTTTAAACCATACGCATATCAATAACCAATCAATATTTAATAAACCAGATCAGAGCACCAAAACCATGTTAACCGATCTCTCATTACCTCATTTAGATCAAGACCAAGCGCGCGATGCCGAGCACTTTGCTGACCATGCATTGCCCAGCGCGAATGAGCCGAGCCTAACTCACAAGCCGAAAATTTTGTTGTTGTACGGTTCGCTGCGCAAGCGCTCATACAGTCGCTTAGTGATTGAAGAATGTGCCCGTTTACTCAACCATTTTGGTGCTGAAGCACGTATTTTCGACCCTACAGATTTGCCACAACCAGATACTGAAGACGAGAACCACCCAAAAGTACAAGAGTTACGCGAGTTAATGATTTGGTCTGAAGGCCAAATTTGGTGTTCACCTGAACGCCACGGCAGCATGACCAGTATTTTGAAAAGCCAAATTGATTGGGTGCCGCTATCGGTTGGTGCAGTTCGCCCTACCCAGGGTAAAACGCTGGCAGTTATGCAAGTGTCAGGCGGCTCGCAATCGTTCAACGCGGTTAATCAAATGCGTATTCTAGGGCGATGGATGCGCATGGTGACAATTCCAAATCAATCATCAGTGGCAAAAGCGTTTTTAGAGTTTGAAGAAGACGGTCGCATGAAACCATCGAGCTATTACAACCGCATTGTCGACGTTGTTGAAGAGTTAGTTAAATTCACGCTGCTAACTCGCGGCCACAGCGAATACTTAGTCAGTCGCTACTCTGAACGCGTTGAATCGGCTCAACAGCTTAGTGAACGCGTTAATCAACGCAGTATTTAACCTATTTTATTGATTACCTAAAAAGAGAACAGTCATGGGACTTTTTGAACGCTACCTGTCGGTTTGGGTTGCCATCGCCATCATCGCAGGGGTTGGTCTTGGCATTGTTATGCCAGACGCCTTTGCCGCTATTGCCAAACTAGAATACGCCCACGTTAACCTTTTGGTTGCGGTATTAATTTGGTTAATGATTTATCCAATGATGATTCAAATTGACTTTTCATCATTGAAAGATGTTGGTAAAAAGCCAAAAGGTTTATTGCTCACCCTAGTCGTCAACTGGTTGATTAAGCCATTTTCAATGGCTGTACTCGGTTGGTTATTTTTCAAAGGCATTTTTGCCGACTGGGTTGATCCTCAATCGGCCAATGAATACATCGCAGGCATGATTTTACTGGGTGTTGCTCCCTGTACGGCGATGGTTTTTGTCTGGAGCCAAATGACTAAAGGCGATGCTAACTACACCCTAGTGCAAGTGTCGATTAACGACATTATTATGATTTTTGCCTTTGCACCAATTACCGCGTTATTACTCGGTGTCAACGATATTAACGTGCCTTGGCAAACGCTATTAACCTCAGTAGTACTCTACGTACTCCTGCCGCTAATCGCTGGTGCCTTAACTCGCAAACGCCTAGACAGCAACAAGGGTAGCAACAAAGATAGCCACCAGCTAGATAACTTTGTCGGCAAATTAAAACCCTGGTCAATCATTGGTTTGCTCGCCACCGTGGTTTTACTCTTTGGTTTTCAAGCAGAAACTATTTTGGCCAAGCCACAAACCATTGTATTGATAGCCATTCCGCTATTGCTGCAAACTTACGGTATTTTTGCCATTGCTTACTTTTTCGCACTGCGTTTAAATCTGCCTCACAACATTGCAGCACCCGCGTGTATGATTGGTACGTCAAACTTTTTTGAACTCGCCGTTGCTGTCGCAATTTCATTATTTGGCCTTCATTCAGGTGCGGCACTCGCCACCGTAGTCGGCGTGTTGGTTGAAGTACCAGTAATGTTGTCCTTGGTTTATTTTGCCAATCGCACGCAACACTGGTTTGCCAAGGCTTAACAAAATCAGCTGTGCTTATTCAGTTGCAATTAATTCACTAAACAAGCTTGATTCAAGCGCCAGCAACTTTTGCTTGGCGCTCAAACCTCCCGCGTAGCCCACTAAACTGCCGTCGCGGCCAATAATGCGATGACACGGGACAATAATCGACATGCCATTGGCACCGTTAGCATTGGCAACCGCGCGCACTAATTTGCTGTCGCCGAGTTTTTTCGCCAAGGTTGAATAACTGGCCGTTTCACCGTATTCAATGGTTTGCAGCACTCGCCAAACACTTTGCTGAAACTCAGTGCCGGCGAACACCAGTGGTAAGTCAAACTGCTTGCGCTCAGCGAGAAAGTACTCTTGCAATTGCAATCTCGCTTCTTTAATAACAGCGTCATCACGCTCAATAAAATCAGCCTTAAAATATTTCTTCAAGCGATTATCAACGCGATCGCGTTGTTTGCGATAACGCCAATCGGCCAAGCAAAGTTTGCCGTTAAAGCTGGCCAAAATCATTTCGCCTACTGGCGTTTGAAAATACTGATAGTGAATATTCATTGTTTTTAAAGGTCGAGTTATAAGTCGCTCATGTTCAGTCGAGCTTACCAAATATCAGCTAACGGCAATACTTCACCGTGCTCAACTGTGATAAAACTGCCCGCTGGCACCTGATATTTTGCCTTAGCTTGCGCTAAGTCTTTTGGCGGCTGATCCATTGGTTCATCGGTCAAAATAAAACTACCCCAGTGCATTGCTACCGAGAATTTAGAATTGACATCAAGGTGGATTTTCACCGCTTCTTCTGGGTTCACGTGAACGTCGCGCATAAACCAACGTGGCTCGTATGCACCAATGGGAATCAGCGAAACATCGAATTCGCCAAAGCGTTTACCAATATCGTTAAAATCATCAGAGTAGCCAGTATCACCAGCAAAGAAAAAACGCTTACCTTGTTCGTCTTCAGACTCCGCAGGTGCTTCCATTACCCAACCTGCCCACAAGGTATTGTTTTGCACAATACCGCGACCACTAAAGTGTTGTACGGGTACAGCGGTAAAAGTCCAGCCCTGATAATCTGCGGTTTGCCACCAATCGAGTTCAACCCAGTTATCTATACCTAATTTACTCAACCAACGACCTAGTTTTAGCGGCACAACAAACATCGGTGGCTGATCTTTTTGCTTCTGCCACAGTGTTAATACTGAATCGCGATCGAGGTGATCGTAATGATCGTGAGAAACGATCACGACATCGATATGCGGTAATTCTGCAATCGATATTGCCGCTTGTGTCGTGCGTTTAGGGCCAGCAAATTGAACAGGCGAAGCCCGATCTGAAAAGACAGGATCTGTTAACATGGTTAAACCCAAATGCTGAATCAAAAAGGTCGCGTGACCAATCCAAACCAGTTGGGAGTCTGGGTTTTCCACGTGCAATTGATGCCAGTCTTCGTCGACAATCGGCTGTTCAATGGCAGGCACTTTAGGACGATTGAGCTGCCACTTTAAAACATTAAAAATACTAGTATGAGAACTACTTAGCTCAGTATTATTGCGAAAACAGCCATTATTTAAATGGTGTTTAGCCGAAGACTTTGACATATCACGAGACGAGTTAACCAACAGTGAAAGCATTGTAGCACTGTGAAGTTTGGCTCCCTAATTGAAAATTTCGATTTAGGGTACCAAGACAATTGGCACACCAACTTGATGCGCAAGCTTGTTAGCGACACTGCCAAGTAAAATATCAGCAAGTCGAGAACGCCCTCTGCGCCCAACAAAGACCATGCTAGCGTGTTCAACCTTCACTTTTTCCAACAATACCTCAACAGGGTCGCCCCACAAGACTTCTGTACTCACATTAACTCCTAAATCTTGCGCATTACTCACCAGCGGAGCAAATATTTTCTGCTCAACACGGCTGTTTTCTTGCGCTTTTAACATTGGAGTTAACGCCAACCCTTCAACATTTATCGGTTGTAGTTCTAAGGCATCGATAACACTAATAAGTTTTACTTTAGCGCCAGCTTTGGCGGCTAAATGTATCGCTCTATTAGCGGCGCGTTCAGCCCATTCACTGCCATCAACCGCAACTAAATACAAAGACTTACTCATATTGGGATCCTCCGTTATTCGCTACTCTTTTAATAGTATTGAATAACGCAAGACACGCCATATCAATCAACCTATTTCTAGATACAGATCAACTTTTTACTAACAATTTCTGAGTACAAAATAGCTGTTAAACGCATCGTTTTTTTAAACAGCACTTAGCGAACAACTTTTTCAACTTGCACACCGAGTCGTTTTGCCAAGCGCGTTAAATTGGCGCGGTCCATTTCTAAGAGTTTAGCGGCAGCACTCCAATTGCCATTGGCTTGAGTCAATGCTTGACGAATAAGCCGACGTTGAAAGTTGTCACTTGCGATGCGCAGGTTAATCGGCTGGTCGATTGAAAGTAATTCGCCAGTATTTTTGTTTTCAGCTGAGAGTTCACCGGCTGTTGTCACAGCATGCAATGCGCTTTCAGCCATTAAATCACAATCTGCGATACTAATACTGACAATAGTTTTTGGTGCGGTTCCTGAGCTGGCTTTGAGTGCCGCGCGACTCAACATATGCTCTAACTCACGAACATTGCCCGGCCATTGATATTGCTGTAGTGCCACTAATACTTGGTCACTGAGCTTTAGTTGTTGTAAGCCGAGCTTTCTTCTCAGCTTCTCAACGAAAAAACCCGCCAATAACTCAATATCACCTTGGCGCTCACGCAAGGCCGGTACCTGAATAGGGTAAACGTTAAGGCGATGGTACAAATCGGCGCGAAAGCGATCGGCTTGCACTTCAGTGGCGAGATCGCGGTTGGTCGCAGCAATCACTCGAACATCAACTTTAGTCACTTGGTCTTGACCAACGGCCTGTATTTCGTTGCTCTGCAATGCGCGCAGCAATTTACTTTGCGCCACCAACGGCAATTCCCCTACTTCATCGAGAAACAAAGTGCCTCCATCAGCAATAGCAAATTTGCCCAATCGATTGCTGTCTGCGCCTGTGAATGCCCCTTTAACATGACCAAACAACTCACTTTCAATTAAGTTTTCAGGTAAGGCCGCGCAGTTAACGTAAATAATTGGCTGTTGGTTTCGTCGCGATTGTTGATGAATACTGTGGGCAATGAGCTCTTTACCTGTACCGCTTTCACCACTGATTAACACGGTATAGTCTGACGGTGCCACCAAACCAACTTCTTGTTTTAACTTGGTCATTACCGGGCTTTGCCCGAGCAATTGATTTTGCTCCACTAAGGCATTGGCCTGACTTAGTGCCGCCATCACTTGCTGTGAGTGGTGGACATTGGTCTCGAGTAACTCTATCGTTAAGGCGGTATTTAAACTCACCGCCGCCAACGCCGAAATCACCTCAAGCGTTCGATTGGGTAAGTCGTCAAAAATATTTGGCGTTAAGCTGTCGAGGGTTAATACACCTATCAGCTGTTGGTCGAAATACAAAGGTAAGCCCATACAAGCGTGAACCGGTAAATCTCCTTCGCGGTCGATTAACAAGCCATCATATGGATCCGGCAGTGGGCAGTCGGCGGGAAAGCGCACCGGCTTGAGCGACTGACAAATTTGTTCAAAACGCGGGTGCTCTGTCACGACAAAGCGTCGTCCCAAGGTATCAGAGCTCAACCCTTGTTGCGCCAAAGGCACTAAAAACTCACCTTGCACCGCCAAGACAGCAACCGCTTCACAGGTAATCGCTTTACGCAGCGTGGTTAGCAGTTGATCAAATCGATCATTGCTGGTCAGGCTACTTGCCAAATCCAGTGATAACTCAATTAGCGCTGTTGAACTAATCGCTTTCATAACAACCACTGCTCTATTTAAAAAACATCAATAGAGTCATTATGACACATAAAATATATAGGTCAAAATGACTCAAAAACATCACTAAAAACCAATAACCAATTGAAATTTTTAAAAAATAAATTTTGGCACTGTAATTGTAAATGTACTTGCAAGATAGCAGGTACGTTAAGTGATTGAACGTACTTGATATCACCAATTAATTTTTAACGATAAGGCTGTGCGTTAATGCTTAGTAATACTCAAGTTAGTCACCAAACCAACTCTCTGTTGTCGTCAAATGAGATCGAACAACAGACCTTACAGCGTCATGTCAGTATCGGTAATCAATTAATGATTTGTTCGTTGGTCATTGTCACCCTGTGCCTGTTGATTAGTTTTGGCTTTGAACAATATTTCACACTTGCTCAACAAGTCGCAGCTCATATCAGCACTATTGTGTTTGCTGGCTTATTCAAGCTTGGCTATGTGGTGAGATGTGTTGGCCTGCACGGGCTTGGTTATCAAAACTTTTAATCTATTTTTGTGAATAAATCATGTTAAATATTTCAGAACCAGCACCCGTTAGACAAGCAAACAGCTTTTTTAACAGTACTTTTGAGCTCGCTTTTCGGCCTTATTTCTTGCTTGCTTCAGCAAGCTCGGTAATAGCACTTTCCCTTTGGTTACTGGTGTTAAGCGGCTACGTTAGCTTTTCCACGACCGGGCTTTCAGCTGTTAACTGGCATATCCACGAAATGCTGTTTGGCTACGGCGCTGCTATTGCGGTTGGTTTTATTCTAACCGCGGTACAAACCTGGACTGGGCAAGCAAGTATCTCTGGGAAACCCTTGGCAGCCTTAGTGTTAATTTGGTGCTTAATTCGCTTGGCGATTTGGCTAAATACTTCAACAACGGTGCAAGTTGCTATTGGCTTACAAAGTTTGTGGTGGCTAAGCGCAATAATTTGCTACGGCCGTCTGGTTTTTATCTCTAAAAATAAGCGCAATTACTTGTTTGTGCCTCTGCTTACCCTACTGGGCTTGGCTAATGTGGCGATGTTATGGGCAGATATCTCTGATAACACAGACATCGCATTACATATCGGTCGTTCCGCAGTGCTGCTATTTACGATTTTGATGTCGATTGTCGGTGGTCGAGTCATTCCTTTTTTCACGGTTAGAGGTGCCAATACAGCGCCGATAACAACTAAGCCCGTACTTGAGTGGGGACTTCTATTCAGTTCGATTATTGCCGTTACCAGCTTTATTAGTAGCCCCTTTATTCAATTACCTTATACCCCTGGTACCCTGATGATATTAGTGGCGAGCTTGCATTTAATTCGACTAAGCTTTTGGCGGACAACAGCAACTTTTGCAGTGTCTTTATTGTGGTCACTACATATCGCTTATCTGTTAATGGCAATAGGCTTATTACTTTTGGGCGTCAGCTATTTCACCACAGCCATTAGTTTCAGCGCGGCGCTTCACCTAATTACGATAGGCGGCCTTGGTTTAATGACACTGGCAATGATGAGCCGAGTGTCGTTAGGACACACAGGCAGAGCCTTAGACACTCGCAAAATAGTCAACTGGGCCTTTATCTCAATGATCGCTGCTGCGATCAGTCGCGCAGTGCTTATCTACTGGCTATCACCAGTAACTGCATGGACCCTCAGCGCCTTGCTGTGGCTCATTGCCACGCTAATTTTTTTAATCGTTTACTGGCCAATACTAACCAGCCCGCGCCAGCAAAAACTTCCTTATTAACCGCAAACAACCTCACTGGAGTATTAAATGTTATCAACCCAAGATATCGCGATTGTTAAAAGTACTGTGCCATTGCTTGAACAAGGTGGCAGCGCCATTACTCAGCACTTTTACCAACGTATGTTTCGCCACAACCCTGAGCTCAATGATATCTTTAACATGAGTAATCAACACACTGGCCGTCAAGTTGAGGCGCTGTTCCAAGCCATTGCTGCCTATGCGCAAAACATCGATAACCTAGCGGTTTTACAGCACATGGTTGAGCGCATTGCTCATAAACACACAAGTTTTCACATCAAGCCTGACGACTACAAGATTGTTGGTCACCACTTGATAGAAACTTTACGCGAATTATTACCCGAGCAATTTACCGAACAAGTTGAACGAGCGTGGGGCAATGCTTATCAAGTACTGGCTAATATCTTCATCAATCGCGAAGAGCAGCTATACAGCACACGCGAGCAAAGCCAAGGGGGTTGGCGTGGCAAACGGGCTTTTGCATTAGTTGAAAAAACGCCAGAGTCTGAACTAGTCACTAGCTTCGTGTTTAAACCGATTGATTGTCAGCCAGTACTCGATTACGCCGCGGGTCAATATCTGGGCATAGAATTAAAGCCTGTAGGCAATCAATACAATGAAATTCGTCAATACTCATTGTCGACTATTCCTAATGGCGAAAGTTATCGAATTTCAGTTAAACGGGAAACCGGCAAACACCAAGGAGTGATGTCGAACTACTTGCACGATCAGCTTAACGTTGGCGATCTCGTCGACTTACACGCACCAACGGGGGATTTTTTCCTTGAGCCAGTGGCCAATCGCGCCCCCGCACCTATTGTCTTAATTTCTGCTGGTGTTGGTGTTACGCCAATGCAAGCAATGCTTGAACAACTCAACGCAGAAGCCAACAAAACCGGTGATGATAAACCTCAAGTTCACTACTTACACGCCTGCGTAAACAGTAAGCAACACAGCTTTAAAGGGCGCAGCTTAGAGATTTGTCAGCAGCAGCAATGGCCGCTACACACTTGGTATCAAGAAGCTGACACAATTGAGCAACAAAGCGATCAATACGAGCGTGTTTACCAAGGTTTTATCGACTTTGAACAGGCAAAACTACCACTGCAAAGCGGCCATTTCTACCTGTGTGGTCCCATCGGGTTTATGCGTTTTGCAAAACAAGCACTACTGACACTTGGCGTAGATGGACAGCGCATTCACTACGAAGTATTTGGCCCGCACGCAGATTTATAATCGCTGCACTACTATCAGCAAGGAGGCTGTTCTGTGCGATTTCGGCTGAGCAGCGATAACATGATCGCAGCGCCTAAGCCAGTAGTACCGAGCACCATTGTCATGATCATAATTTGATAGCGCACAGCTATTAACGGCGACACACCAGAGAGAATTTGTCCGGTCATCATCCCCGGTAAGGCGACTAAGCCCACCGCGAGCAAGCCGTTTATTTGTGGGATCATAGCAGCGTGAAATGCGGTTAACCTCGCTTTATCATAGGGCTTTTCATCAGTTAACTCTGAATGAAAGCGTTCAGCCGCTAAACTAATCGCATTCATGGTATTAGCCAAATACATACCTGCGAGCGGGATCAGTAACTGTGGCTCAAACCAAACATCTACCCGCAAAACCAATAACAAAGAAATCACCAAATGTAAGCCCACAGATATCACTAGTGCTGTTACCGCTGGCACTAAGTAACCGCGGTAGTGACGAACAGGCCGAATCGCAATCCAAGCAGCTACCACTAACATCAAGGAAACAATGATTAAACTCAGCCACGGTGAAGGCTTGGCAAAAATACTAACCAAGACATAACCAACGGCAATTAGCTGCACCGCCATCCGTCCAGAAGCATAAAATACCTCGCTCGGTTTGCCTTGCCAACGCCAATAAATGGCAGCCACCAAGACAACGGGAATTGCACACCAAGCCAAGTCGAACCATGAAATAGTTGTCATCGTTTTGCTCTATCAATCAACCTGATATAGTTGAGTTATAATTTAATTAAACCTTATTTCAGAACAAAAAAAACGATGTGGCAACAAAAAACCATTCAGCTGAACGCGCGTAGCCGTGGCTTTCACTTAATCACTGACGAAATCGAACGAGCTCTACCTGAGTTAGCTGAAGTGGGTATTGGGATATTACACCTGTTTATTCAACATTCGTCGGCATCACTGACCATCAATGAAAATGCCGATCCAACCGTGCGCAACGATATGGAAAAACACTTTAATCAGTTTGTTGGGAGTAGTAAGACCTAGGCTTTACAAACTTATACTTTTCTCTCTCTCGCCAATAAAATACAAGGTCTTGCCGAGTCCTCTTTAACTACTGTTCAAGCGCTTTAACCTACTGCTCTTGCTAGAATAATTTTTGATCGTAAACGTCATTGTTACTTTGGCATTTAACTCACTTACAAAGGCTACTGTTAGAGAGCTCTAACCGCTTCTCTATGCTCGCAACAAAATGACCTTTTCTGAAAGTGCGTAGGGACTGATATATTAAACTCTTCAGGAAATCTTTTGGCGCTTATTCTTTGCCTAGACACAAAGTTTACAACTTATTTGTGTCTAGAAAAGTCGGGACGATTCAGGTAGCTTATAGTGTTAATATACTTTATTCATTGGATGGAGATAAGTCGTGATAAAAGGACTATTAATGTTTGTAGGCGTTAGCCTACTTATCAACACCTCCCAAGCTGAAACGCAAAATCACGCCGAATTTCTCGAATTCTACCCAGATTGTGGTTTTGAGATTGTTGATACTGTAAAGCACTCAGGAATGATTCGAAGCGATTTTACAAAAAGTCCGAAGTTTTACATATCCGAAAAAATGAAAAAACTTCACCAAGATATTCTATCGAAAGCAGAGAAAAATGGTATTCACTTTCTCGTTGTAAAAAGCAGAAAACTATCACCGGCTTACGACGAATCAATGCGGTTTAATGTGACTGTCGAATATTTAAAAACTTGCAGTGATCCTCACAAACGCGGTGGAAAGGCAGCTAAGTTTGACGCCCTAGGGCAAAAGCTTGCAACATTTGGACAAATCAAAGTAGGAAAAAACAAAACTATCACTTTCGATCTTCCTCACTCAATTGTTCGCACTGAACTTAGCGACAATTTTACGGTCTCGCTTGACGGTGGATTATATGGAATTAAACTAGGCACGACGATAGACGAGGTAGTCAAGACTTTCGGTACACCTTCATTTTGGTCAAGCAATCAAGAAGGTATGGAAATCGTTGCATACGGTAGACGTCACTGGTTAACATTTGAAAATAGCGTATTGATCGCCGCTAAATTTGGTACAAGTATTTTCGACGTAGAGTTGATGAACCATTTAGACTTTGACGAACGATTTGATGATCGCAAATGGAAAGTAGAAAACTCAGTACAGCGTGATGATGCCCTACCCAATACTGATAAAAGTTCAATTCCCATGTTTAACAATCAGTCTCAGTCTCTACTCCTTGATACTGAAGTTATGCTAGAAAACAGGCAAGAAGAAAAAAATCGCAGAGTTATTGGATTTGAATTGAAAACCAATCACGCAAATTCATTTTCTTTCGATAATACTCAATTATCTCAATCAAACAATCAAGATTACCTCTTTAAAACCCTATCTAGCATAGGAGAATCTGCCGAAATTGACGTGAAACCATTACTTCAATCTGTTCTGGGTAAAACGCCAAAGAAAAATGGACAGCAGTTTTTACTCATAGATGGGAATACCTTAGTAAAAGCCTCAGCGAATTCTGTGACAAAAATTTTGCTTTCTTCAGGTTATGTCGATGGGGCTTCCCCAACCTGGCATTTTGGTCCATTTTACGCAGGTCAATCTTTGGATGACGCACTAGCTGTTGCAGGAGATAGTGCATTACATATGTTAGATGTCATTGAAATTGAACACAACCGATTCACCATGAAACTGTTCGCCTCTGAAGAAGCAAACGGCGTACAAATATATGCAATGGAAGTTTCAATTTATTAATTTTAACAAAGTCACTACTCAAGGCTACGTTGTGCTTTTAACATAGCCTTTCCCTTTTGTTCGAGGCATGCCATATAGCGTCGAATTGATAGTAGAAATGCTTTAAATTGCTTGTTTTCAATCTACTAGTGAGTACTAACCAGATACCATCTCAAATCAAAACCAGTACCTTAGGTTCAAGTATTAGTATTCCAATCACCAAAGGCTGTCTTAACTTGGGTACCTGGCAAGGGATTTATTTGGGAGAACATCGAGATTACGGCTGCAGTCGCACTCTGATCGCGACCATTCAAGGGCAAAAACGAAAAACTCACTGCATCTGTAAAAGGTCGATAACAGCTAGTCATAGTCGAAAGAGCTTATTTTATTGGTTAGAAATTATTTGACCTGACAGTTATTAAAAAATTGTTGAATGTTCAAACAAACTGTCTCTATTTCTTCTTCTAGGTAAGTATCGTCATCTTCAACTAGGTCATGTCTAATTCTGACGAATTTTGCGTCAGATACTTCTTGAGTTAACTTTACAAAATAGGGATCACCACTCCCCTCAAGGCAACTACCAACTGGCAAATATCCCATTCCCACAACAGCTACACCAGGATAATACTCGAACAACTCATCTATCATATCCTGAGGAGTTTTCCATTTTAACATCACGCCCATCTCTGATTCGTCATAC
Source organism: Endozoicomonas sp. G2_1 (assembly GCF_017744155.1). Taxonomy (GTDB): domain Bacteria; phylum Pseudomonadota; class Gammaproteobacteria; order Enterobacterales; family Alteromonadaceae; genus JAGHQT01. The sequence goes on from NZ_JAGHQT010000008.1 coordinate 61,517, forward strand.
TGCTCACTTAAAAACAAATAACTTCCGATAAGTTTAAAGTCTGTTATTAATTTTACAAACCATGATGGCAATATCATCTCGCCTAACTTATTTGTTAATAAATCGACGTCATCTTGTGATGCTTGTACTCCGCTTAAACTATTTATGAACTGCTGAGACAACTTGATATTATTATTCATCGGCACTTTTCGCTTAAGGTTAAACGATATAGATTAGCAGAAACGATCTTCACCTCAATACCTTTACTAGTTCGTTATACGTTTTGAGGTGGAGCTAATTGTTTTCTAACTTAGGCGAACTAAGCGCATATAGCCCTTGTTATTAATGCGGCTACATACAAAACGCGCTAGCATAGTAAGGTCGACTAGCTCAGCTAGTTAGTAAGCATTTGTACTCTGCGGGTGATATTACAAAGTAGTTCATAAGGAATGGTACCGGCGTGCTCGGCAATTTCTTCAACAGGTAAGCCTTGACCCCAAAGGGTGGCGACATCACCGAGTTGATCATTGGCGTTTGGTCCTAAATCAACGGTGATCATATCCATTGAAACTCGGCCCACTAATGGCACTCGGCGGCCATTTAACAACACTGGCGTGCCGTTGCCCGCGTGACGTGGATAACCGTCGCCATAACCGATGGCAATTACACCAATATGGGTATCTTGTTGCGCCTGCCACGCCGCGCCATAACCAACGGTTTCCCCCGCTTTCACCTGACGGATGGCAATCACACTGGCTTTTAAGGTCATCACAGGTTTAATAGCTAATTCGGTGGCATTTTGCTTGAGCATAGGTGACACACCGTAAAGCATTAAGCCCGGCCTTAACCATTGATAATGACTGTTAGGCCACGCGCAAATACCTGCCGAGTTTGCCATGCTGCGCTCTTCAGCAAGGCCAGCGGTCAGCTGATCAAATTGAGCAATTTGCTCGCCGCTAAATTGGTTGTCGGTATCATCGGCACAGCCCATATGGCTCATCAAGACAATCGGTTTTTGCACGTTTGGCTGCGCGCTCAAGGTTTGATAAAAATGCTGAAATTGCTCGGGTGCGATACCCAAGCGATGCATACCGGTATCAATTTTGAGCCATACCTTTAATGGCTCATCGAGCTTGGCCTGACAAATCGCATCGAGCTGAGCTTGGTTGTGTACTATGGTTTGTAGGTTGTTAACCGCGAGAATATTAATTTCTTCAGGGGCAAAAAAGCCTTCGAGCAAAACAATCGGTTTAGTGACACCTTCAGCGCGCAAACTAAGTGCCTCATCAATACGAGCAACGCCAAAGGCATCCGCCTGTGGCAGTGCTTTAGCTATGGTTGCCATACCATGGCCGTAACCATTGGCCTTGAGTACCGCCAACACTTTTGAATGTGGCGCGAGTTTTTTTATGGTGGCAAAGTTGCTATTGAGTGCATCTCGGTCGATAACCGCAGTCGCAGTTGTGACTTTAGTCTCACACTCAGGCTCAGCAGATAAACTCGTTGCATTATCTGACTTGACGATAGCAGTCACGGTCATGGCTTAATCTTCTTCCAAGACATGCGGACCTGCGTAGTTATCAAAGCGCGAGAATTGACCTTGGAACGTCAACGGCACTCGACCAATAGGGCCGTTACGCTGTTTACCAATAATGATTTCAGCCATGCCTTTAAATTCAGAATTATCGTGATAAACCTCATCGCGATAAATAAACATAATCAAATCAGCATCTTGCTCAATCGAGCCCGATTCCCTCAAGTCTGAGTTTACTGGGCGTTTGTCAGCGCGTTGCTCCAAGCTACGGTTAAGCTGAGAAAGGGCAACCACCGGCACTTCTAACTCTTTCGCCAAAGCTTTTAACGAGCGGGAAATTTCTGCAATTTCCAAGGTTCGGTTATCGGCAAATTGCGGCGCCCGCATCAATTGCAAGTAATCGACCATAATCAAACTTAAGCCGCCGTGATCACGGGCAATACGACGAGCGCGCGAGCGCACTTCCGTTGGCGTTAAGCCAGCGGCATCGTCGATAAACATTTTGCCCTTTTCAATCAACAAGCCCATGGTTGACGAAAGTCTTGCCCAATCTTCGTCGCCTAGTTGTCCGGTACGAATTTTAGTTTGGTCAATGCGGCCTAATGACGCCAACATCCTCATCATAATCTGCTCTGAAGGCATCTCAAGACTGAAAATAAGCGCAGGCTTATCTGCGGTCATGGCCGCGTTTTCAGCGAGGTTCATGGCGAAGGTGGTTTTACCCATTGAAGGACGTGCCGCGACAATAATTAAGTCGGACGGCTGCAAGCCCGCGGTCATTTTGTCGAGATCGGCAAAACCAGTGGAAACACCTGTAACACCATCGTGTGGCTGCTGATAGAGCTTTTCGATGCGATCTACGGTTTTTTCCAACACAGAGTGGATATTTTCCGGCCCTTCCGATTTATTAGCACGGGCTTCAGCAATTTGGAAAACCTTAGTTTCGGCAAAATCGAGTAGGTCAGCACTGGTGCGGCCTTGGGCGTCAAAGCCGGCTTCGGCAATTTCATTAGCAACGCTGATCATTTCACGCGTTACTGCACGTTCTCGCACGATACCCGCATAAGCTACGATGTTCGCCGCACTTGGCGTGTTTTTCATCATTTCAGCGAGGTAAACAAAACCACCGGCGGCGTCCAATTGCTGGTCGTTTTCCAAGGCTTCGGACAAAGTGATTAAATCAACGGGATCGCCAAGCTCAATTAACGCGCCAATGGTTTCAAAAATAATCCGATGTGAGCGACTGTAAAAGTCTTGAGCAACCACCGCTTCGGCCACTCGGTCCCACGCTTCGTTGTCGAGCAACAAACCACCGAGTACCGACTGTTCGGCTTCTAATGAGTGCGGCGGTACCCGCAACTGTTCAACTTGTTGGTCGTGTTTTTTTTGCTGATTTTGATTAGCTGGCTTGCGATCTGCCATGAAACTACTCGTGCTGATGTTTACGAAAATTAACAGCTGCTAACAATAGCAAAAATAGGATGGAATTAATATTTTAATAAATAAATCAGCCTGACAATTCTCTTACTTCGCCAGTAACTTTGTCTGGGCAAATAAAAATGCCAACCCAGCTAAGGTTGGCATTTTCAGTTTTAGTAGTCGCTAAACGAGATTGTTAGCTTAGCTAGATTATTGCTCCGAGACTCGAATGCGCCCGCTCACGGTATTGCCTTTAACCGAAGCGCTGCCATTGCCCGTGGTAAAGCGCAATTTTGATTGCGGGCCATATTTGGCTTTTTCAGCTTTGTCACTGGTTAGCTTATTGACTAAATCGCCACCGGCGCTAGCGTGAAAACTAAAGCTCGCTGACACTTTGTCAGTAAATACTAAATCGAAATCACCACTAACACTTGAATAGCGAATCTGGCCATTGTCGAGCAATGCTAATTGGCTATCAATATCACCGCTCACGGTCGTGATCGACAAGTCTTCCACCTGCGATAATCTCAATTCAATATCGCCCGATACCGCTTCTGCTGATACTTCAGTTGCTTGTGATTCAATATCGATATCACCGCTGACCGCCTTTACCCGTAAGCGCCCATTTGAACCTGAATCTCGAATCACACCGCTTACGGTATTCAGGTCAATTTTCCCTGTTAAATTAGTACTGCGCACATCGCCACTCACAGTATTGAGTTCAACATCACTAGCGAGGTTTTCCGCAGTTATTGTGCCGCTAACTGAGCGAATTTCAACGGCTTCGGTAAAACCTTCTACTTCAAAGTCGGATGAAACACCGTTGGCATCAATACGAACACTTGCTGGCGCATACACTGTTAAGTCGGAACCGGTGTTTTTATTACCGTACCAGTTACCTTGATTCGGTACCTTAACTTTGAGGTTAACCACTGAGCCACTTTGCTCAAAAATCAGTTTTTTAACTTTGTCGTCGAGCTCGCCGGTCACCTTTATTTCATCTTTATCCCACGCGACAATTTTGACCTCGCCACGGCGATTATCAATGTTGAGTCGGCTGACATTATCAGCGCTAAGCGTGCGGTCAACGCGCTCACCTGCCAATGCCGGGTTAAATAATAAAGGCGGCAAAAGAGCTAATAAGCTTAGAGAAAGTGTTTTGTTCATCGCGGTTGCCTTAATCTGTTTCATCATAATTTTTCATTCAATATCGTATAAATTCGTTCGCACTGTACGCTTGCGTTTATATGCTTTGCCGCTTATATCGTTTGCCATGAAGGCGTGTACAGCTGTTCTAACAGGGCTAACTCTTGTGCTTGAGTCCAGCGCAACAAATTAATCAATTCAAGATTATCTGGGTCATCGTTAAGCGCTTTAACAATAGTCGCTCTTGCACTGGCCAGCTGATTTAACTGCTCTTGCATATCTGGCGGTAGCTCTGACAGCTTCGGCGTACCAAAACTCACCAACATCGCTCGTTTTTGCGCGGCAAAGTCTTGTTCAAGCACTTGCACCACAGGCTGCACCTTACTTCCAAACGAATGGTTGCCAAACGGGCTGTTGGGTAACAATACCGTTAACAATATCGCGGCGACAAAAAACGATGCTGCCATCGGTATAACCGTTCGCATTGACCATCGACTCTGCTCTATTACTACCGTATTCGTCGCACCTGAGCTGTGCTGACCACTAGGCTGACCACTAGCGCTTCGGTTAGTGTGGTTATCAGCCAGCGTTTGTTGGGCAATCGCCCTTTCAATGCCAGGCCACAAATCACGATTAGGGGTCATTTCGTAATTCAGCTTAGCCAAGTGCTCATTGAGTACTTGTTCTGTTACTTTATTTGAATCTTGCTTACTCATCGCTAATCGACTCTCTTAATAAATTTCTTGCTCTGTGATACTGGGCTTTGCTGGTACCAACCGCCATTTTTAACATGCCGGCAATCTCTTCGTGGCGATAGCCTTCTACGGCAAATAAAACAAACACTAAACGCGCTTTTTCCGGCAGTTTCATAATGTGTTTGTCGAGCTCCGGCAAATCAGGCATTTCGCTACTCGGCTCAATAGATTCACTATTTTGACTTTCAATACTAAAAACCCGCTGAAGCCAATTTTTATTCTTGCGCAAATGGCCTAATACGACATTAGTGGCAACACTGTGCAGCCAAGTGCTAAATTTGCTATCGCCGCGAAAGTTACCTATTTTCTGCCAGAGCTGGACAAAAACCTCCTGACAAACATCTTCCGCTGATTCAACATTCGCCAGTATTCTGAAACACAAGGCGTAAACACGCTTGTGATGCAGCTGGTAAAGCTGATAAAAAGCCTCTTGGTCGCCTTGTTGTGCCCGACTTACCAGCTGTTTTTCGCTGGCCTCGTTAAAAACACTTTTGGCGTCAACTATGGTTGAGCTATTCACGTCATCCATCTTGTTAATTGTTATTGTTTTACTTTATTGGTGATTTGCTTAGTTAGATACGATAACAGGGAAAAGGGTTTAAAGGAGTAAAAGATTTTTATTAACTTTTTATCACCGCTGAATTTAGACGACAAATACCAAGGTTAAACTTAGCCAAATAAGTAAAAAGAGTGCCGTAAACAAATTTCAGGTACAAAAAAAGCGCCCTTAGGCGCTTTCTTATCAAAACAAGTTATCAAAAACTTATTTTTTGCCAAGCATACCGAAACGCTTGTTGAATTTGTCAACACGACCACCAGTTTCAGCAGCTTTTTGCTTACCAGTGTAGAATGGGTGACATTCTGAACATACGTCTAAGTGTAAGTCTTTTGCTACAGTTGAACGTGTGTTGATAACGTTGCCACAAGAACAAGTTGCTTTGATGTCAACGTAATTAGGGTGAATACCGTCTTTCATGGGATAACCTCAGTTAAGGCCGCATCGCCACTTAGTCAGCTACTTTTGCTGCTAAGCACCATACGAGTTAAAAATATTGGACGCGAATTCTACTGGAACACCAAGTCGATCACAAGTACAACTGGTGAAAAATTAGCATTTTTTGCAAATAATCGGCAAAAACTCAGCCAAAGCGCTAAATCATTAGTTTTACCGCGATTTTATAGTTGGCAAAGGCGACTGATTCAGGCCAAAATATCGCTATTCATCTAGAGGACTTAACGCTTATCGTGCCCGCATCCGAACAATATTTACAAGTTGCTATTCCCGTTCCAATGCGGCAAAGCTTCACTTACTTGCTACCGGCGACACTAGCAGGCAACCCGATACAAATTGGTGAGCGCGTTATAGTTCCGTTTGGGCCAAGACAGCTGATAGGCATAGTGTTATCGGTGTCAGATACGCTAACAAACAGCGACATTGATGCTGCTAAGCTCAAAGCCATTATTGGCCGAGTTAGTGATAACTATCGGTTAAATGACAAGTTGCTAACACTGCTAAAACAAGCGGCGAGTTATTATCATCATCCGATTGGTGATGTTATCCAGCAATCGTTACCCGTTTTACTACGCAAAATTGAGCAACCTAACTTAGCGCCTGAACTTGTTTACCATTGCCAACAAGAGCTACCGCCGGAAGCTCTAACCAAGTTAGAGAAAAAAGCGCCCAAGCAAGCCCAGCTCTACCAACTATTAAGCCAACATCCAAAATTGTCTTGGCCTGAACTTAGAACCCTCGCGTATAGCAAGGCACAGCTTAACGCATTAATTGATAAAGACATTGTTGCTCAAGCACCCAGAGAGCTAAAGCCCTACCAGTACTGTGCTGATGATATTAATTGCGATAACAAACACACTTTGTCAGCCGAGCAAGCGGTGATTGTCGCTGGGCTCAAACAGCGCTTAAATCAATTCAGTTGTCATTTAGTTGAAGGTGTCACTGGTAGTGGCAAAACCGAGGTTTACCTACAAACCATCGAAGCCGTTTTGGCTAATGACAAGCAAGTGTTAATTTTAGTGCCTGAAATTGGCCTAACACCACAAACGCTTAGCCGTTTCGAACAGCGCTTTAGCGTACCGATTTACTTGCACCACTCGGCACTCAATGACACCGAGCGCTTAACGACCTGGCTTGCCGCTCACAATGACCAAGCAGCAATTGTTTTAGGCACCCGCTCTGCGGTATTTAGCCCACTCAATAAACTTGGCTTGATCATCATTGATGAAGAGCATGATGGCTCGTTTAAACAACAAGACAGTTTCCGTTACCACGCCCGTGATATTGCGATTTTGCGTGCAAAACAATTAAATATTCCAATTGTCTTAGGCAGTGCAACACCCAGCCTTGAAAGCTTGCAAAACGGGCTTTCTGGCAAATACATTCACCACCAATTACTCAGCCGTGCCGGCGTTAGCCAGCAAGCTAAACTCGCTTTACTCAATGTTGCCGAGCAGCAAATGGATAATGGTTTGTCGGGTAGTTTAATCGCAGCGATGAAACAAACACTGGCGAAAAATGAGCAGGTCTTAGTCTTTTTGAATCGCCGTGGTTATGCGCCAGCGCTAAGTTGTAATGAGTGTCATTGGCGAGCTGACTGTTTGCGCTGTAACAAACCCTACACCTTGCATTTTGGCGCTCAACAACTGATTTGTCATCACTGTGGCGACCAACAATATCTACCTAGACAGTGTCCGAGCTGCGGCAGTATTCGCTTGTCAGGCTTGGGGTTGGGGACTGAACAGTTAGAATTAAAACTCGCTGAATTATTTCCAGAGCACAGCGTGGTGCGAATAGATCGAGACAGCACCAAACGCAAGGGCGAGTTAGCAAAACGGTTGCAAGCAATTAACGATAAAGAACATCATATTTTGCTCGGTACGCAAATGTTAGCCAAAGGCCATCATTTCCCTAACGTTACCCTAGTGGCAATTTTAGAGGTTGATTCTGCCTTGTTCAGTTTTGATTTTCGCGCGCCCGAGCACATGGCACAGTTGCTGATTCAAGTTGCGGGGCGCTCAGGCAGAGCCAGTAAACCGGGGCAAGTACTGATTCAGAGCCAATACCCCGAACACCCACTTTTACAAGACTTGGTTAACAATGGTTATCAGCACTTTGCTCGTTACGCCTTAACTGAGCGCCAACAAGCCCAGTTACCGCCCCATAGTTTTCAAGCGCTGATCAGAGCCGATGCTAACTATCCGTCTTATCCAGAAAAATTTTTAACTGATGTTGCCAACCAGTTCAGACAGCAAACAGCGATTCAAGCGGTTGATTGTTGGCTTGCTGGCCCCATGCCAGCAGCCATGGAGAAAAAAGCGGGTAAATACCGTTATCACTTGTTAGTGCAAGCAAAGTCGCGAAAACTGCGCCACCGTGCAATCACAGAATTGTTGGCAATCGCACCATCGAGCGAATCGCACAATAAAGTGCGCTGGTCTGTTGATATCGATCCGTTAGAGCTGACTTGGTAACACGCATTTTTGGTAATAACTGTTTGTACAAGGCAGCCCTTATCAATAAAGATCTAGGACTGTTGACCTTTTAATTTGGCGGCGTTTTCTTGTTGCCATGCCCAAGTGGGTGATTTAACCAATAACTTGAATCGATAACTCCAACTCGGTGCATGCCATAATCGACTGCCGAGTTTAACAAAGCCTTCAAAAAACACTTTAATTGGATTAACACTGTTTATTCGAGGGTAAACACCATAACTGACTTTTTCTTTCTCCTCGGCAAAAGTACCAAACATCTTGTCCCAAATAATAAAGACACCCGCGTAGTTTTTGTCGAGATACTGTCTATTGGTCGCGTGATGCACACGATGGTGAGACGGCGTATTCATCACTGCTTCAATAAATTTTGGCAACTTGCCGACGCGCTCAGTGTGGAGCAAGGTTTGATAAATTTGTACCAAGGCTTCAGCCAAGAACACAACAAATGGGTGAAAGCCCATCATAACTAACGGTAGATGGAAGAAAAGTGGGAAGAAACCATCCAGCGGGCCAAAGCGATAGGCCACCGATAAATTAAAATACGGTGAACTGTGATGAACCGTATGCGTGGCCCAGCCTATGCCAGTCATGTGCATAAAACGGTGTTCCCAGTAGTAAACTAAGTCAGCCAAAACAATACAACAAGCGACTGTCCACCAAGTAATCGGCATGTGCCCTAGGGTAAAATGTTCATAAACATAGAAAAAAACACCTAGGTAGAACAAGGCACCGATAATAATATTAATACCGCCAAAAGCTGCCAAAGTCACAAAGTTAGTAATACTGTCACCAACCAAGTTCCAGGTAAGCTGCTTTTTAATCGCAATAACCAATAGTTCTAAAGCAAACAGAGTCATGGCTAAAACAAAAAACCAATCGCCAATAAAAAGTTCCCAACCATAGATTTCCATCTCGTTAATTTGGGCAAATAAAGTATCCATTGGTTGCTCCTCTATTTACTTGGACTAAATTGAAAATCTTGGTAAATCACATCGACCGAGACTAGGTCTTGCTCAGCATCAATTTGGTGACGTTCGATAACCGCAATAATTTCGCGACTGTAATCGATGTTCTGCCACACTGATGCTATGGTTAAATCATTGTGTTGACCCGATGCTAATAATTGAACCCGTTTACCAACAGGTAGGCTCGCAGTCACTTTGACTGAATCATTAAGTGCTGAACGTTGATAGCCAATATCGAGATCTGCTTCGGTAAAATTGTTGTTAAAATTGCGGTAAACAGCATAAACATCAAATTGGTTACTTTTAAGTGCGCGTAGCAAGTGCTGATTATCGCGAAATGATTGCCACACTTGATTGACTTGAGTCAGTGCCACTCGTTGACTAACACCAACGAGTTCGACCGGTTTAATTGACGTAGCTGGTTTTACTGCAGTGTTTTCGACAATAGATGTTGCAATACCTTTGACACTAACTTCAGACTTATCTTTTTTCACTGAAGTCATCGCCTTTGTATTTGATGACGTTTGATGGTTTGACGACTGTATGGCCGGTTGGTCTTGCATCGGTGCACTATTTCCTAGTGCACTATTTCCTAGTGCACTGTTTGCCATTGCATTGGGTTGCAACCAAACAACAAACCAGACAGCAACGGCTATCGCGATCGATGTAAAAATTGACATGGTTAAGTTCATCCCGTTAATTTTCCCAATAAAGAATAAAAGAGATAATCAACAAACTCGCATGATGCGAGTTCACTGCTGCTTATAATTGCGGCATTATTCACACCAAACCATTAATTGTCAATATGAAAATAAACACTAATTCATCGTCATAACCGAGCAGATTAACTTAGCTGCCTGTTTTTGTTTAAATAATTCATCAGACATTGCTAGCGGCAACAGTGAAATAAACATCAAATAATTTGCGTAAATACCGTGAGCGGCAACTTCTTTAATTGATTGTTCTGCATTTGGGTATTCATTGCTAAACTCGGCCATTAAGACATTGATGAACTCATTCATCACCTCTTGCTGATGCGCTTTTATCGCATCTAAGCGCTTGGCCTCTGAAAATATTGCTTCACCAATAATGGCGTCGCTAACCATGTCTTTAGAGCCAACGGTAAATAAATTGTCTAGCAAGGCCGCGACCCGATTGTCCTTCGGCAGCCAGGTGAGCAGTTGCTGCCACTGCTCTAAATAACGCTGACGCCAGCGCTCACTCAAAGCAACTAAAATATCGTCTCGATTACCGATATAGTGGCGCAAAATAGAGCGCTTCATCTGCGCTTTTTCTGCCAAATATTCCAATGATGTTGCTTGAATGCCTTTTTCTAAAATACACAATTCTAACGCGTCGAGAATTTCTTCTCGGCGCTGTCCAGCCATGCTTGGTCTCGCCATTTTATAACCTCGTAATACTAACTGTATTCAATATATCAAACGAGATTAAATTTTCATATTGACAATATAAAATTTAACGTAATAGGATATAAATTATCAGCATGAAAATTTATATTCTACAGAATTGGAGTAACAGACCGTTGTTTGACTTACCTTGGAGCTATTACTTGGGTGCAGCGCTCATTTTGTGGCTACTATTCGATTTAGTGCGCGGAGTCGCTTACATTTGGCAACCTTATCGACGCGACAGTGAGCCACTAATGTATTGGTTTACTATGCTAATTTGGGCGGTAGTAGCGGCTAGTTGTTTTATGTATCCTCATTGGCCAAGTGTCTAAAGCCATTACACCACATTCAATGACCATCAGATAAGGAGCGACTACTGAGGTTATAAAAACACCCAGTACTGCAAATATCCTATTAAATTGTCACTAGTTTGCGGTTCTTGAACCGTTACTAGTGTTTTTTCACTTTCATTTCGCTAGAATATTGACTCATTTTTGTTGTATTTCGCTAATAGATGGCCCCGGTAAATGGCACCACAAGATTACGTTTCTCGTTCTGCAAATAAAAAAAAGAGTCCTTACAAAAAAGCGCCACCAGCTCCTGCTGGCCTTCCGCTGAAGACTAAATTAATTATCCTGTTCACGTTGGCCGCAATAGCGGGTTTTAGCTATTTACTGTGGTCAATAAAAGATCAAGAACCCGCACCTGTTGCAACGCCGCCAGTTAAGCAAACAACTAAGGCAAGTAACAAAAACAAATTGCCTGCACCGCCAAAAGAAAAGTGGAGCTACCCCACTGACTATGAAAACAAGGAAATAGAAGGCAGTAAGTACGAAGTTAAAAAAGGTGGTCCCTACCAAATGCAATGTGGCTCGTTTAGAACCCAACAACAAGCTGATGCACTCAAAGCACAAATTGCATTTACAGGCTTAGAGTCGCAAATTCGCCGTACCACAGGTAAAAACGGTGTTTATTATCGGGTTATTTTAGGGCCTTATGAACGCAAACGACTAGCCGAACAACACAAACACAAGTTACAAGCCAACAATGTTTTAGACTGTCAAATTTGGCTTTGGCGTTAATCATCCCATCGTCAAGCTATCGAAAATAAGCCAGCTCAGATAAATTTAACCGTTTGGCTGGCTTAAACTCCATTCAGTGACTTGAAAAGCGCTGATCTTGCCCCACTTAATAATCCATAGTCGATGCTGAAGGCCGAAATTGCCATCAGCCTTATCTTGAGGATTTTTTCGTGACTACAATTGTTTCTATTAGACGTAATGGCAAAGTTGCCATTGGTGGTGATGGTCAAGTATCACTTGGCAATACCGTAATGAAAGGTAATGCCCGCAAAGTGCGTCGCTTATACAACAACAAAGTACTCGCCGGTTTTGCTGGCGGTACCGCTGATGCTTTCACCCTATTCGAGCGCTTTGAAAGTAAACTAGAGCAGCACCAAGGTCATTTAACCCGCGCTGCCGTTGAGCTTGCCAAAGATTGGCGCAGCGATCGCGCATTGCGCAAACTCGAAGCTTTATTGGCAGTTGCCGATGAAGAAACATCGCTAATCATCACAGGTAACGGTGATGTTGTACAACCAGAACACGACCTTATTGCCATTGGTAGCGGTGGTAATTTTGCTCAAGCTGCGGCGATTGCCATGGTTGAAAACACCGAGCTGTCGGCGCGAGAAATCGTTGAAAAATCATTAAAAATTGCTGGTGATATTTGTGTATTCACCAACCAGTCTCACACTATTGACGAACTATAACCAGCAAGAGGAATTATTATGTCGAATATGACTCCACGTGAAATTGTTCACGAGCTAGACAGCCACATTGTTGGTCAAGCAGATGCCAAGCGCGCCGTTGCTATTGCTCTGAGAAATCGCTGGCGCCGCATGCAACTCAACGATGAGTTGCGCACTGAAGTTACCCCGAAAAACATTTTAATGATCGGCCCTACCGGTGTTGGTAAAACCGAAATTGCTCGTCGTTTAGCAAAACTTGCCAACGCGCCTTTTATCAAAGTGGAAGCGACTAAGTTCACCGAAGTTGGCTACGTTGGTAAAGAAGTAGAAACCATTATTCGCGACCTTGCTGATATGGCCTTTAAAATGACCAAAGAGCAAGCCATGGAGCGCGTTAAACACCTTGCTGAAGAAGCAGCAGAAGAGCGCGTGCTCGATGTGTTATTGCCAAACCCTCGCGATAGCTTTGGCAACGACGAGCAAACTGACAACAGCAGTACACGCCAAGTGTTCCGCAAAAAACTGCGCGAAGGCAAGTTAGACGACAAAGAGATTGAGCTTGACCTAGCCGCGCAACCAGTCGGTGTTGAAATTATGGCACCTCCGGGCATGGAAGAAATGACGTCTCAGCTTCAAAACATGTTCCAAGGCATGTCAGGTGAGAAAAAACAAACCCGCAAATTGAAAATCAAAGATGCATTAAAATCTTTGCAAGAAGAAGAAGCGGCGAAATTAGTTAATCAAGACGATATTAAGCAACTGGCGCTAGAAGCGGTTGAACAAAATGGTATTGTCTTTATCGATGAAATCGACAAGATTTGTAAGCGTGGCGACAGCTCAGGTCCTGACGTATCGCGCGAAGGTGTTCAGCGTGACTTGCTGCCATTAGTTGAAGGCTCTACCGTTAGCACTAAACACGGTATGATCAAAACCGATCACATTTTGTTTATCGCCTCAGGTGCTTTCCAAATGGCCAAGCCTTCTGATTTAATCCCTGAGTTACAAGGTCGTTTGCCAATTCGCGTTGAGCTACAAGCGTTAAGTTCAGAAGATTTCGTTCGTATTTTAACTGAGCCTAATGCTTCCCTTACCGAACAGTATCAAGCGTTAATGGCCACTGAAGGTGTTGAAATGAGCTATACCAAAGACGGTATTGAAGCAATTGCTAAAGCCGCTTGGCAGGTTAACGAAACCACTGAAAACATCGGCGCTCGTCGTTTACATACGATGATGGAACGTTTAATGGAAGACATTTCATTTAACGCAAATGATCGTGCCGGTGAAAGCTTTGTTATCGATCGCGCTTATGTTGAGAAAACCTTAACTGAAGTGGTTGAAAACGAAGACTTAAGTCGCTTTATTTTATAAAGCGACTATTTGCTTAATACAGGATTGTCACTTGCAACAGACTCACACGCAAAGCGTTACTCAATTTACCCTCGACAATAGCTGCAACAGTTTATTAGTCGTTTTTGAAAACGGCCAAAAGCTCTCGCTACGTTATGAGTATTTACGGGTATGTAGCCAGTGGCAACCTAGTTCAGATTCCGACAAGCACTCAAACCACTCAGCGAAAAAAGTCGTTTTGCCGAGTAATCACAAAGGTGTTTTACTCAAGCGTATTGAGTCTGTTGGTGAACATGGTTTTAGGCTTTGTTTCGACGACAACTATCATTTTATCGCGACCTCTGAGCAGCTCCAGCATTTGCACAGCCAACACAATCACTACTGGCAAGCTTATCTAGCCGAACTAAAAGCTCAAAACCTCACTCGTGAAGCGAGTATCGCGATAAAGCTAGTTTAGAGCTTATTCCCAGCTAACTAATTATTACTTAAAAACTCGTTAATCAACTGTTCCAACTCGCCATGTTCAGTCAAATCAGTGTGGCCATCAAAACAATTTCTATACCGAGAGACCATTGAAGCAAATGCCGCACGACGTTTCGGACTCGGATCGATTAATCCATCTTGAAGATCAACAACATAAGTCAGTACATACTGACTGGGAAATATAGACACCAATTGCTTGAATTCCGTTACGGTAATGCCATCGCTAAGCATTATTAATATCCTATTATTTAGTTGTTTTTTTGCCAAGCTAGGTTTATTTTAAAGGTAATAATGTGGTTTGTATTACACAAACTAGTAGTATTATTCAGCACTGCATGCAACTTATTTGACTTCAAAGGAGTACTCTTAGTTAAAAAATGCATTCATCAGTGTTTTTGGGCAACAAGGAACAACAATGTTTAAATATGACAAAGCTGAGATGGCCTCAGACTTAAAACAAATGCGAATCGACGCAGGGTTAACACAGAAAGAGCTTGCCGACAGAATAGGTTTGAGTAGAGAAACCGTGGTAGCAATTGAAAATAAACATCAAGGAACCATAGCAACACTGAAGATGGAAACGGTTAAACGCTGGTTTAGAGCTTGTAAAAGTCACGCACACTCATCTTTATTAGCAAAATTTCGGCAAGGAATAACAAGTTACTTTGGCATCTAGCCATGTACAATCCAATATATGTTTATAAAAGCAATTTCAGAGCGTGTGCTCACCATTACTATCGCCAGTTTACTCACCGTAGCTGGCGTTTTTACTTTTGACAATCCATTTTGGTTTGATTGGCTTTACTTCGCCACATTAGCTTTTGTAGTCGTACTAAATCCAAAAAATATCAATATCGCAGGTTTAGTAGCAATACTACTCGTTGCCAAACTACTGGATGAAGCAGGTTGGTACATAGTCGCGGAAAGAGAGAGTATACAAACAAAAGCCTTAGTTTATCTCGGTTTACTACTAACACTAATAAAAATTAAAGAAGAAGAGTATCGCACTCCCCTCCTTGTTCTTTTAGCTATCACGCTAGTCGCTGAACTGTATTGGTATTTAACCAATTACAAAGATCTGAGATTAGATTGGTATTGGTTTCAAATTAATATTTTGGTGCTCGCCAGACACTTTGTATTCACACGAGTGTTTTTAACCAGTCAGTATTTTCCCAAACAATCAAAATCATTAACATTAGATTTACATGTACATGACTTGATGAGTGCCTTTATGTTTTTGCACGCTCTTATCCTTGTCGAATACTATGTTCGTCATATACTCGTGATTAACGTAGTTGTTGTTTGGTCACTAAGTATTTACTTCTTTCACACGCTCAAAGTTATAAATATTTACCTGTTAATTACGGGAGCAACTAAACTGGCACTCGCCAATAGAATAAGCGCCTAATTTTCTTTCTAACAAATTGTTCAAAAAGTCTTCATAATCTATTAGTCAATTTAGTCAACAAAGTTGCTTTGACCGCACAATAAAGTGGATTTCAACCCACATCGGCAGCCGTAACTCTCAAACTAGCTTGACTACTAATCAATAAACTACGTTTCTTATGGAGCAAATTATGAACAAATTAATCGCACAAAAAACACTATTACTAAGCATTTTGACTGTATTTTTATTAACGTTGGCACCAGCAAGTAATGCTACTGTTGGTGGAAAAAGAGTCCCACCTATGGCGCAACAAGCAGCCCAACAAGATAACAGCTGGTGGCAAGATTTATTGTTTTACTTCAACCTGAATGGTTAGTGATAGGTAGATAAAAAAGGGCGCAAGTTTGCGCCCTTTTATTTTGTATATAGTGTCGAAAATTAGACTTTAAACTGACTCACTTCAGCCTGTAGGCCTTGCGCTTGTTGCGATAGCTCTTCACTCATGCGTGCGTTATCACCTGCAGAAATACCGGATTGCTCAGCGACGTCACGGATATTAATAACGTGTTTATTAACATCTGCTGCAACTACACTTTGTTGATGAATAGCAGTTGCTATCGCGGTATTCATATCAGAAATTGTCGCAACACCACTCGCTATCTCTTGCAATAATTCACCAGCACTGCTGGCTTGGGCAGCACTATCTTGGCCTTGCTGACGACAGTCAGACATCTGCTGAACAATGGTTTTAGTGCGGCGGCGCAATGATTCAATGATATTTTCAATTTCTTGGGTTGACTCTTGCGTTCTGCTCGCCAAGGTTCTCACTTCGTCGGCAACTACGGCAAAGCCACGCCCTTGCTCCCCAGCTCGAGCCGCTTCAATTGCCGCATTTAAGGCAAGTAAATTGGTTTGTTCGGCAATACCGCGAATCACATCAAGCACAGTACCAATAGTTTCACTGTCTTGTGCCAGTTCTTGTACCACTTGCTCTGAATCACTAAGCTGAGTCGATAACAGTTCTATTTGACTGAGTGTTTGGCTAACACTGTGCTGACCTTGTACCGCATTAGTATTGGCAATCTCTGCGCGTTCTGCGGCTTGAGTCGTGTTGTTGGCGATTTCTTCAACTGTCGCCACCATTTCAGTAACCGCGGTTGCGACTAAATCCGTTTCCTGAACTTGAGTGTTAACCCCTTGGTTGGTGAGCTCAATATTTCGAGCGAGATTGACAGTTGCGGTATTAACCGTGGTTACCGATTGGTTCACCTCGCCAATTAAGTGTCTGAAATTAGACAGCATCTTATTGAATACTACTGCCATTTC
The DNA here is from genome assembly GCF_017744155.1 of Endozoicomonas sp. G2_1. Lineage (GTDB taxonomy): Bacteria > Pseudomonadota > Gammaproteobacteria > Enterobacterales > Alteromonadaceae > JAGHQT01. Next base: position 78,524 of record NZ_JAGHQT010000008.1, read on the forward strand.
TGCCAATTCATCATTACCCTGCTCAGACGCTGATATCGACAAATCTTGGCTAGAAGCAACCTGTTCCATTGCGAGTTTAAGTTGCTTAATTGAACGGTGAATCTTGCGACTTATATACCAAGCAAGAGCCAAGACCAAAAGAGTAATTACAGAGAAAATAGCGAGCGCAGTAACAAAGACAAAGTTTCTATGAGCATCATTTTGCTCTTGACTCGCAGCCATTAAGTTTTCGAGCTTACTGTTAACCTGATGAACTGTTGCCCGCATTTGCCCTTGAATGCCCTGCTCTGCATTATAACCAAGACGTTCTTGCTGCTCGGCAAGATTTAAAAATGCTTGTCGGTAGCTCTTGAGCAGTTGTTCAATGTTCGCTTTGCGCTCGGCAGCTAATTGACTCTGTTGCGTTAAACCAATCAGTTTATCGGTGTTGTTATTTAATCTCGTGACGTATTTGTTGTCCAAGCGCAACATAAAGTCTTTTTCATTGCGCCTAAGTTGTAACATACCACTTAGCAACTCAAAATCGTCTTTACCGATCAAGGTTTCAACTTCGTGTACTCGTTGCCTAAGTTCACCATATAGGCCGTCTTTAGCGTGCAAACCAATCACTTGTTGGGCACTAACTAACTGGTTGAAGTAGTTGAGGTACTCACTGAAAACAGACTTTATTTCATCAATTTCAGATAGTGAAACAGAAATACTAGCAAAATCTTGTTCGAGCTCGTCAACATTGTTATTTAACGCAGTCATCTCGCTGCGAAACTTTTCAACATACTTGAGATCTTTGCGCGCCAAAAAGTCTTTTTCATGACGCCTTAACTGTAAAACACCTGATTCAACCGAAGTAATACCTTTAGCTATTTTTAAGTCAGTGTCTGACGCATTGAGAGTAAACAGCAGTAACGCCAGCATAAAAAGTAGCGCGATAATACACACCGCAGTATTAACAATTAACTTATGCTTAATTAACATAAAGCCCTCAATAAAATGATAAATTTAACAGCTATTAACAAGACAAAAGCCGCTTTGAAGTTTAACTTCTAAGCGGCTTAATATTGGCATATTAATCTGTTTTTATGACAGATTTATGACAAACATTTCCCTTACTGCTATGGCATTAATCGGTCGATTTCTATGCGGTTTCGACCTAGAGATTTAGCTTGGTACAAACACTTATCAGCGCGTTTAAAAATACCGTACTTGCCATCTTTACTACGAAAATCAGTTGCGCCAATACTAATGGTGATATGGCCGACGTCAGTAAACACAAAGCTCTCTACAGCGCTACGAATACGCTCTAGTTGGCTGTCTAGGTTTTCGACATTTGTTGAAATAATCGCAAACTCTTCACCGCCGTAACGGAATATCTGATCATGCCCGCGACTGTTGGCTTTTAATATCTCTACGACTTCTTTAAGAATGATATCACCGATATCATGACCGTAATTGTCGTTAACTTGCTTAAAGTGGTCAATGTCCAACAATACCAAGGCGTGTTTAACTTCTTGCTGTTCAAACGCCGTAAGCGCCCTATTCATCGAGAGTTCGTAAGCTTGTCGGTTATTTAGCTTGGTTAAATTATCTCGCTCTGACAGTACTTGATATTTTTTCTGATCAATAAAGAAGTAAATCATCAACAGTAAGGTAAACACTAAGTAGCCGATGATCAGCCAATAGACAATGCTTTCTCGGCTCTGCTCGCGCTGTAAAAACTCAGTTTGCTGAATTTGAATATAATTAATTAATTGCTCGCGCTCATTTTGCATAAGGGCTTGATAAATTGACAGTAGACTCGGGTAGTTATCGATAAAGTGCTGACTGTGTTGATAGAATGAAGCAACTAATGTGTGACTGGTCTGACAGTCACTTAACTGACACAAACGCTCACTCTCTTGGTTGATTCCTGGCAACAGGCTGATATCCATCGTTGCCCGCACTTGCGTTATTCCCGCTAACACCGAATACATACTGCGCAATTCAGCCGGTGAAAACTGCTGGTCTGCAAATTCATCAGAGTATTCAACTAACAAGCGAGTTAAAAAGACAAAAGAGTTTTTAGTGGTTGCATTGTAAGCTCGAAAATCATCAAGCTGTTGAGTCAAACTCGTCAGGCGCAACTTGTAATGGGCAAAGTCAGCCATCACCTGGCCCGACAATCGATCTTTACTTTCAAGCTCTTCCAGCATTGCTGCGATTGCATCGCGACTTTCATTGAGTTCAGTGAAATGTTGATTGAGCGCATCAAAACTGTAGTAAAAAACAAACATATTACTCAATACCTCAGCTTTAAACTGGCTATCGATAATCTTGTTTTGATTGGTCAACTGATTCACTTTAGCCGCTAATTGCTGGTTCAAACTGCGCTGATACCCGTAATCGACAATCAAAGCGACACCCAGCAAAATGTAGAGTACAACTAAAATATTGGAGAAGTTATTCTTATTTATCATTTGCTAAAATATCAGGTAATTGACCAGTTAACGTTTTGAGAAAAGCTTCGATACTCTTGCGTTCTGAGGCTTCTATTTTTCTTCCCAAATTAATTTGTGCCATCACATCAATGGCCTTATCGAGTGTTTTAGCTTTACCGTGATGAAAGTACGGCGCTGTTTTGGCCACATTCCGTAAACTCGGTACTCGGTAAACGTACTTGTCCTTGTCACGACCACTAATTTGGAATCTATCGACAACCTCTTGATTCCATTTACGCTTTTTAAAGACCCCGTATTTCTGAAAAGAATTTCCACCAATATTGATACCATTGTGGCAAGACGCGCAGCCGTATTGTTTAAAGAGCTTATAGCCCATGGCTTCTTGTTCTGTTAAAGATATCTCTCCGCGCAGGTATTGATCAAAACGCGCGTTTGGCGTCACCAATGCCTTTTGAAATTCTGCCAACACATCGAGTACCTGTTCAAAGCTGACTTGTTTTTTGCCGTATAGCTTTTCAAAGTTTGCGCCATACTTTTCAGTGACACGTTGTTCAACAGTACTTCGATCAAGTGCCATTTCATTGTTAGATAAAATGGGAAAACTGCTTTGCTCCGCAAGCGTTTTACCACGACCTACCCATGAGAAAATTTGATTAAAGCTGACGTTGTAAACGGTGGGAGTATTTAAGCGAGCAAACTTTTGCTGATAGCCAGGGGAAAACGCTCTCGTGTCGGCACCATTGAAGTAAATATTGTGGCACGACAAACAGGTATAATTTTGATCTTTAGACAGTATTGGATCTAAAAACAGCAACTTACCCAACGCGGCTTTGTCTTCGTTATAGTTAGCTTGCTCAGGTAGCGGAAAAAAAAGATTACTGTTTTGTGCCAATACCGCCGAACTAAACATAGTATGAAATAACAACACACTAATGACGATAATGAACTTCAAGTAACCTCCTCTGCTTACTAAACGACCAACTTATATTCTAACCGAGTTTATTGTCACAAGCTAGTCGAGAGCTATGACAAAAGTTACGGAAACTATTTACGTTCTAAATACTTAGCAAGCGCCTCAGTCGGCATAGGTTTAGCGATAAAGTAACCTTGAACGGCATCACAACCAAGACTTTTTAGAATACTGAGTTGGCTTTCATCTTCGACACCTTCAGCCAGTACTCGCTTACCTAAGCCATGAGAGAGCTTTATCATGGATTTCACAATGGTGATATCCGAGTCGTTATTGGCAACGTCTTTAATAAAACTGCGATCAATTTTAATTTTATCTATTGGCAATTCTCGCAAGTAGGCAAGTGAAGAATAACCAGTACCAAAATCGTCAATCGAAACACTGATACCCATGTTTTGCAATACAACTATGGTATCCATAACCGTTGCAATATCAGTAATAACGACATTTTCAGTAATTTCTAGTTCTAAACACTTGGGCGGTATTTCGTACTTAAACAACAAGCTTTGAATCGTTGCAATTAGCTTGGGATCTTGAAACTCCACGGCGGTTAAATTAACCGCAACAGTCACACGTCGTTGATATTCTTGATACCAAGCGGCTATTTGCTGACACGCCATATCTAAAACATAGTTGTCGAGTTCGCTACTGAGGCCAAGCTTCTCAATATCGTCTAAAAAGTCGCCCGGAAATAACAGGCCATTTTCAGGGTGTTGCCACCTTACCAAAGCTTCTACGCCCTCTAAACGGTTAGTATAAAGGTTGAGTTGTGGCTGAAAGTGAAGCACCAGCTGATGATCTTGCATCGCTTGCTTTAACTCTTTTTCTCGCGCCAACAGCTCTTGGCTTTGCGCCTCCATGCCCGGTTGATAAGCCAATCCTGAAATATTCGTCACTTCCGCTTGGTGCAGCGCTATATTGGCTTTTTGCAATAAATCTTCTGCAACATCGCCGTGGGTAGGAAACGTCGCGTAGCCGGTGGTTGCTTGAATCAAAATGCTTTCTTGCCCTATTTGATAAGCGCGACTAATCACCTCATGCAAATGGGTTTCAACGACCTTAAGCTGCTCTTGCTGGTAAACTTCCACCGCGTAAATAAACGAATCGCCACTGAGTCGACCAACGATATTCGGCATCAAAATACTTTGTCGTAAACGCGTTGCAACTTCACCTAAAACTTGATCACCTGCTTTTAAGCCATAAGTATTGTTAAGAAATTTAAAGTGCTTAATATCAATCAGAAATAACGCAAGCTCACTGCCATTATCACGCGCTTGTTCCATCGCAAGTGGTAACTTTTCCATCACTTGTTCACGATTTAAGGCACCGGTTAACGAGTCGTGTTTATCAAGATATTTAGCCTTGTTTTTAACGTGATCAGTTTGATAACGTTCGGCTTCCTGCAACCATATTAACACTATAAAACCAAGTACCATGTGACCACCGGCATCTAGGTATGGCAGCACCAATAAAATGCTGCGAAACCAGTCGGTAGCTAACACGATGACTGAACCAAACGCGAACAGCAAATAACGCAACGTAAACCACGCCGCTAGAGTTATCATCACCCTGCGCGTAAAGAAGGCCGTGCGAATCATCCACAGGGAAATACCAACGAACAAAAAGCTACAGCCGTAAATTAAGGAAACCAGGCTTTCGCGCAAGTAAAAACGGCTATACAAGGCGGTGCTATCGGTGGCATAAGCGATAACACTAAATGCCGATAAAATGACAATAAAGGCACTGCTCAACACTAGCCATTTAAACCCAACCCGATTTCGGCTGCGGGCAATATATATCGCAAATAACAAGAAAAGTAAGTGGAGATATTTGCTCGCGACAATCAAAAAAGAGACGAGGAGGTATTGCGAACTCGCTAAGCTGACGATACCCAACCACGACTGTATGGCTAAACCAACGAGGCTAGTCGCTAGAAAGAATAAGCTAATGGTTAAGAGCTTAATAAAAGTGACACCTGAATCTCGGTAAAACAGCAGCACGAGAAAACTCAACACTAGCATCACTAGTGCTTCAACTGAGTATAAGGTTGAAAGTCCGAGTAAGGTGGCCGCCATTCAGGCTACTTTTTTTAAAAATAATTAGCTGTATTAAATAATGTTTTATTGACTAATACAAGTAGATTTCCCCGGGAACAACCGCTTGTGCTAGCTTGTTAAGCCGTTATACTAGCAGTGACTTTTGCTTCAATACGAGTGCGAGAACACTATGGAATATAATACCTCTGAGCTTTGTGATATTTACGCCGACTTAATTGACGTGGTAGAACCGATTTTTAGTAACTATGCCGGCCGAAATTCATTTGGTGGTCAGGTGGTTACATTAAAATGCTTCGAAAACAATGGCTTAATCCAGCAAGTATTGAGCAATGACGGTACTGGCAAAGTCCTAGTCATCGATGGCGGCGGCTCTACTCGTCGAGCCCTTATCGATATTAGCTTAGCTGAACTTGCGGCTGAAAACGGCTGGGAAGGTATTGTTTGTTACGGCAGTGTTCGCGACGTCGATGCCCTAGAAGAGATTGATTTAGGCATCCAAGCACTGGTTTCAATCCCCGTAGGTGCAACCGATGAAGAAATTGGTGAAAGTGATGTTGCCATTAACTTTGCCGGCGTTACCTTCTTGCCTGAAGATCACATTTACGCCGACAACACGGGTATTATTTTATCCCCTGAACCATTAGATATTGAGTAACACGTCAAACGGTTCGGTTACTCCAACAAATCAACGACTCGGGTGCTGGCGCTGCCAGCTCTCTAACCAAGGTTCAATTGCATCTAGTTCAACACCATCTTCAATCATTTTTCCTTGAAGAACCCTGCCACCAACTTCTTGAAAAACTTTACCGGTAGCGGCGGTATCAACACCATAGCCAATTAACGGTAGTTTCATTACTTGTGCAAGATTAACCAAAGCGTTAGCGATTGCTTTGTCTTCTTTGTGTTCTAGACTGGCAATATTGTGACAATTAACTTTAACTTGCTGAACCGTTAATCGGCGCAAATAGCGCAGTGCCTCATAGCTTCCTGAGAAATCACTAATACAAATACGAACACCGAGTACTCGCAGCTGATCAATAATCAACTTAGCGCGCTCAGACGCGTTTAACAACACAGTTTCATTGAGCTCAATAACAAAGTATTTTGCCGACAACGAGTAATTGCTGAGCTGCTGTTCGATATAATCAACAAGGTCTGGCTCTAACAATTCTTGGCTCGACAAATTAACTGAAATGGGCTGATAAACACCGGCTTGGTGAATGCGATGCAATGCATGAAAAGCTTGCTTTAACATCGTCCGCGTAAGTCGGTAGAGCTCACCACTAAACTCAGCAATTGAGACAAATTCATCCAAAGCCAACAGTTGCTCTCGTTGGTAGTGCCAAAACACCTGCAATTCAAAACCTTTGAGCGCCTTGCTTGATAACTCAACCTGAGGTTGTATACGCCATGTTAAATTCTCTTGTTCAATATCTTGTTTCAAACGTTCCATTTTCAATAACTGACGCTCGTTATATAAAATAGATTCTTGATCAAAATAGGCAATGGTTTGATGTTGCTTTTCACCCATCAATAAAGCGTCCCCAGCATTGGCAATCAACTGTTCAGCGCTATCGCCATATTCGTGTAAAGCCACGCCAAATGCCAACTCAAAGTTTAGTGAGAAGCTTTTAAAACTCATCGCTTCTGGCACGACAGCAACCAATTGCTGACACAAACTTTCAATGACCGAGCGTTCAGGGTGATATTCATCGGTTAAATCAAGCACTACTAAAAAATTCAAACTTTGCAAGCGCGCCACTCTAATCGCTGAAGAAGACTGAGCAAAATTAAGCAAACTCGAGTCGTGTTCTAAGTGCTTTTGCAAACAGTAAGCAAACTGAAGCAGGAGCAAATCTGAGTTTTGGTGGCCCAGTACTTTGTTAACCTTTTTAAAATTTATCGGCTTAAAAACAATTGCCGCGCAACTTTTGTGTTCGTCATCTTTGAGAAACTCGCCAAAGCGCTCAATGGCATGAGCATAACTAGGCAAGTTAGTAATCGGATCATAAATAGAGGGTTTAGCAACGAGGTAAGCATTCTCTTGTTTTTGATGTTCAATTTCTTTTCGCTGCTGGCTAATTTTTTTTACAATACTCCAACTGGTGTTGAGCATTGCCATCAAGTAAGCGAGCATCGCAGAAACCACCAGCCAAAGAATACTCACTTGTACCGTTAACCATAAGTAAAGCGCCGTTGCAAAAACACAGGCTAGCAACCAAAGGGCAACATTTCGTGCAATAGAAATTTTATACTTTGCCGTGATGATAATCAGTCGACTAAATGCCAACAGTAAAATTAATCCACTGACTAACAGCCACACTAAATAGGCGTCTAGTTTCGGGTAAATGAACAGTGTTGCGATATATCCAAACGCGCTAAGAGCAATGCCGCCAACGATATAATTGGCCGACGCAATTTGATACTCCTCACTGGCGCTAGTTAAAATCGGCCACACCGACAGTATCGAGAGAAAAACAACACTAGACGCCAGAATAACCAGTTGTTGATTATCAGAGACATGATTACTGGCATAGAGTAAAGTGAGCAAGCTTATTACTAACACTACCGGGTAGCGCCAGCTCGCTTTCATCGACTTTTTCGCCAAACTCGTCAGTAGCAATAACGGTAAGCTCAAGCCCAACAAGAAAGCAATATTGAATTCAATAAAAGAAAATGTATTAACCTTGGCTGCTGCCGGAAAGCTAAACAACAGCATCAGTAAAGCAACAAAGGGTTTGTTACATACTGATAACGAAAAAGCCCGACGATTATCCATTTTGGCATTTGCACTTATATTCACTACGACTCTCCTTAGCCTATAATAAAATTGCGATGATTGTACAGGCAACGCCTGAACAAAAATCAGTCAATTGTGATTAATTTATCGTTATTTTGCCGCCAATCATTAATTTAGTCAGTGGATTAACACCAAATTGGTAACTGAGCTCTGCCGGTTGACTAATTTGCCAACAAGCAATATCGGCATCAAGCCCAACTGCCAACTGGCCTTTATTACTTGCTAACCCCAATGCTTTAGCACCAAAACAAGTTACCCCTGCCAGTGCCTCAGCTGGTGTAAAACGAAACAGCGTACAGGCCATGTTGAGCATTAATTGAATAGAATGAATAGGTGACGATCCCGGATTGGCATCGGTGGCAATCGCCATAGGTACTTGATGTTTGCGCAGCAAATCAATTGGCGGCAGTTGCGTTTCTCGCAAAAAGTAAAACGCTCCCGGTAAAATCACCGCGGTCATATTGGCGTTTTTCATCGCGATAACGCCCTGCTCCGACAAATATTCAACATGATCAGATGACAACGCCTGATACTTAGCAGCCAAAACACTGCCTCCTAAATCAGACAGTTGCTCAGCATGCACTTTTATCGCTAAACCATGTTCTTTAGCGGCGACAAAAACCCGTTCGGTTTGCTCAAGGTTAAAGCCAATGTTTTCGCAAAATACGTCAACCGTATCTGCTAAACCTAGTTCGGCAACCTGCGGAATCATTTGCTGGCAAACTAAATCGATATAGCCATCGCCATCGTCTTTAAATTCAGTTGGCAATGCGTGCGCGCCCAAAAAGGTTGGTTTAATCGTCACGGGAAAATGTGCTTTAAGTTCATTAGCAACCCGCAGCATTTTTAGCTCATTAGCGCAATCCAAACCATAGCCCGACTTAATCTCAATAGTGGTAACACCCTGCCTATAAAGCGCATTTAATCTCGGTTTAGCACTTGCCAATAGATCTTGCTCACTGGCGGCACGAGTTGCGGCAACCGTTGAAACAATGCCACCGCCGGCTTGTGCTATTTCTTGATAGCTTTTACCTTGCAGGCGCATTTCAAACTCATTGGCCCGTTGGCCGCCGTAAATAATATGGCTGTGACAATCAATCAAGCCCGGTGTTAACCACTGCCCCTGGCCATCTATCACTTGTACTTTTTCACTGTCGTATGTGGGTAAATCAGACTGTTTACCAAGCCAAGCTATTTTATCGTCTGCGATAGCAAGCGCACCGTTTTCAATTGCGCCGTAACTGTTACTGCCGTCAGTCATCGTCGCTAAATGCACGTTAATCCAAAGAGTTTGCCAGTGTGTTGTCGGTGAAAATGTCATTTGGGTTGAAGTCTTATTGTCACATTGAATAGTGAGACTGTAATCAGTTTACTCAGTGAAAGCAAGAGTTGTATATACAAGCATTGCTTTTAGCTAAAAAACATGAGATTGTATAGACAACTAAATTCACCAAAAACACTCAACAATCTAGAGCAATAACTAATGGCGCCAGCGAAATTTACCCAAATCAAGCAGTTTATTTGTGATCAAATCGAATCAGGTCAATGGCAGCAACACAGTAAAGTGCCATCAGAAAATGAGCTCGCCGAGCGTTTTAACGTTAGTCGCATGACCGCTAGACGGGCACTACAAGAGCTAACCGAACAAGGGTTATTGGTTCGCAGCCAAGGTGCTGGTACTTTTGTCGCGACCTTTAAATCGCAGTCGTCGATGTTGGAAATAAAAAATATTGCCGTTGAAATAGAAGGCCGTGGTCATCAACACCACGCGATATTGCTCGAACTTAGCAGTCGTGAACTCGATCGTGAATTGGCAATCCAGTTAAACTTGAACCCCGGCGATCAAGTTTACTACTCGGAGATCTTACATTGCGAAAACGATCAACCGCTGCAACTTGAGCAGCGTTATGTTAACGCCAATGTTATTCCCGGCTACAACAAACAAAACTTCAAAAAAATAACGCCGCATGAGTACCTTTCGGCACAGGCACCACTGACTGAAGCAACACACGAAATAGAGGCAATTTTGCCTTCGCAAACCGTCGCAGACTTTCTACAAATCAGCCAACAACAGGCTTGTTTACAAATCAAACGACGCACCTGGTCAAATCAAGGTGTCGTCAGTTTCGCTATTTTGACCGCGCCCGGCGACAAGTATCGCCTTGGTGGTCATTTAACCTTTCAGGAATAATCGTCATGACAAATACAGCAAATAACAGGCTCGATCCGAGCCGTAATATTCGCGCAACACGTGGCAGTGAAATTACCGCTAAAAGCTGGTTAACCGAAGCCGCTAAGCGCATGCTAATGAATAACTTAGACAACGAAGTTGCCGAACATCCACAAAACTTAGTGGTATATGGTGGCATTGGCCGCGCCGCTCGCGATTGGCAGTGCTTCGACAAAATCGTCGAAACCTTAGACCGACTAGAAGATGACGAAACGTTATTAGTACAATCAGGCAAACCAGTTGGCGTTTTTCGCACCCACAGCGATGCGCCACGCGTGTTGATTGCTAACTCAAACCTAGTGCCAAACTGGGGCAACTGGGAACACTTTAACGAGCTCGATAAAAAGGGCTTGATGATGTACGGTCAAATGACCGCAGGTTCTTGGGTTTACATTGGTTCACAAGGTATTGTTCAAGGGACTTATGAAACCTTTGTCGCCATGGCCAAGCAGCACTTTAATGGGGACGCCAAAGGTAAGTGGGTACTTACAGGTGGTTTAGGTGGTATGGGTGGTGCACAACCACTAGCGGCGACAATGGCGGGTTTTTCAGCATTAGTGGTTGAGTGTGATGAATCGCGTATCGACTTTCGCATCAACACGCGCTATGTCGATGTTAAAGCTACCGACTTGGATGAAGCACTGAATATCATTAATGACGCTTGTGCCAAAGGCGAAGCCATTTCAGTTGGCTTACTCGGCAACGCCGCCGATGTATTCCCTGAATTAGTCAAACGCGGTATCACACCAGATGTCGTGACTGACCAAACCTCTGCCCACGATCCACTAAACGGTTACTTGCCGCAAGGTTGGAGCATGGAACACGCAGCAGAAATGCGCAAGCAAGATGAAGCTGCAGTGGTAAAAGCGGCAAAACAGTCTATGGCCGTGCAAGTGCAAGCCATGCTTGCTCTACAAGCAGCCGGTGCAGCAACCACCGACTACGGCAATAACATTCGCCAAATGGCATTAGAAGAAGGCGTAAATAATGCCTTTGACTTCCCAGGTTTTGTTCCTGCTTATATTCGCCCATTGTTCTGCCAAGGTATTGGTCCATTTCGTTGGGTAGCACTTTCTGGTGACCCTGAAGATATCTACAAAACTGATCAAAAAGTTAAAGAACTGATTCCAGACGATGCTCACTTACACAACTGGCTTGATATGGCCAAAGAGCGCATTGCCTTCCAAGGTTTACCTGCTCGTATTTGTTGGGTCGGCTTAAAAGATCGCGCTCGTCTTGCATTAGCCTTTAACGAAATGGTTAAAAATGGCGAACTTAAGGCGCCGATTGTTATTGGCCGTGACCACTTAGACTCAGGTTCAGTTGCTTCGCCAAATCGCGAAACAGAGAGCATGTTAGATGGCTCTGACGCAGTATCAGACTGGCCGTTATTAAACGCATTGTTATCAACCTCTGGCGGCGCCACTTGGGTGAGCTTACACCACGGCGGTGGCGTTGGTATGGGCTTTAGCCAACATTCAGGTGTGGTGATTGTCGCTGACGGCAGTGATGCCGCAGCAAAACGCTTAGGTCGTGTATTGTGGAACGACCCGGGCACTGGTGTTATGCGCCATGCCGATGCCGGTTACGACATTGCCATTGATTGCGCCCGCGAACAAGGTTTAGACCTGCCGATGATTGAAGGTGCCAATGGCGCTGCTAGCCAGAACAAAAACGAGGGCTAATCATGATTGATAAATTAGTAATAAAACCAGGTCAGTTAACATTAGCCGAGTTGCGCGCCGTTAGTCAGTTTGACGGCATTGAATACAGCTTAGATAGCAGTGCTTTCGACGCCATCAACAAAAGCGCTGACGCGGTTCAAGATGTAATCAAAAAAGACCAAGTGGTCTACGGTATCAACACGGGTTTTGGTTTATTGGCCAACACCCGTATTAAAGCCGACGAATTAGAGTTGTTGCAACGTTCAATCATACTCTCTCATGCCGCTGGTTTTGGCGAGTACATGGAAGACGCCACGGTACGGTTAATGATGGTGTTAAAAATCAACTCGTTGGCGCGTGGTTTTTCAGGTATTCGCTTGTCAGTGATTCAAGCGCTTATTCAATTGTTGAACGCAGAAGTTTATCCGTGTGTGCCGAAAAAAGGCTCAGTAGGTGCTTCAGGTGACTTAGCGCCGCTTTCTCATATGGTGTTACCACTGTTGGGCGAAGGAGAAATGTCTCACAACGATGAGATTATTCCAGCCGTTGAAGGCCTAAAAATTGCTGGCCTTGAGCCGCTGACGCTGGCAGCAAAAGAAGGTTTAGCCCTGTTAAATGGCACTCAAGCGTCAACGGCATTCGCTTTAGAAGGCTTGTTTGCCGCTGAAGATACTTTTGCCGCTGGTGTGACTATCGGCGCAATGTCGGTTGAAGCCGCAATGGGGAGCCGCGCGCCATTTGACGATCGCGTCCACCAAGCCCGTGGTCAAAAAGGTCAAATTGACACGGCCATGGCTTATCGTCATATCTTAGCGGATAGCTCTGCCATCGCCGAGGCTCACGTTGATTGTGAAAAAGTTCAAGATCCTTACTCGCTGCGTTGTCAGCCACAGGTAATGGGCGCTTGTTTAACCCAAATTCGCCAAGCAGCAGAAGTACTGCACACGGAAGCTAATGGTGTTACCGACAACCCACTGGTATTCGCCAACGAAGGTGACTTTATCTCGGCGGGTAATTTCCACGCTGAGCCCGTTGCCATGGCGGCAGATAACCTAGCGCTGGCTATTGCCGAAATTGGCGCGCTGTCTGAGCGCAGAATGGCATTATTGATTGACGCTAGCTTGAGTAAACTACCGGCATTTTTAGTGGAAAACGGCGGCGTAAATTCAGGCTTTATGATTGCCCAAGTAACTTCGGCAGCGCTTGCATCTGAAAACAAAACACTGGCGCACCCCGCATCAGTTGATAGCTTACCAACCTCAGCTAACCAAGAAGATCACGTTTCTATGGCAGCGTTTGCCGGAAGACGCCTAATGGATATGGCAGAGAATACTGTCGGCGTACTTGCGGTTGAGCTGTTAGCGGCAGCCCAAGGCTTAGATTTTAGAGCACCGTTGAAAGCTAGTGAGCACATTGAAGACGCTAAGGCTATCTTGCGTGAATATGTGAGTTACTACGACAAAGACAGATATTTCGCCCCGGATATTGCCGAAGCGGCTGGCATTATTAGCGATGGTGAGTTTAACCACTTAATGCCTGCATCATTATTGCCAAGCTTTCATTAATTGGACATTTGATCCTTTAGCTCGATAAAAGCGCTAGCTATCGCGATCAAAATTAACTCGACATAAAAAACCAACCAATCACTGATATTGGTTGGTTTTTTGTTTTTATTGCTCCAATCAATAGAAATTCTTGAGTTTTCAACCTCAGTGCATATCTTCATCCTTTCTCTGAAAACCTTGTTTTTACTGAGCTGTCGTAATAATGTCAGCTAAAAGTCACCCTAAATAGTTTGGCATTTTTGCCAATAGTCTTGATGCTAGCGACGAAACCTTGCCAATGGTATTACAAGGCAAAATAGGAAAACCAATGAAAGTATCCGCAGAAAAAATAAAACAACTTAGAAAACAACAATCGTGGTCACAAGAGCTATTAGCTAAGGCATCAGGCTTGAGCTTGCGAACCATACAACGAGTTGAAAAAGACAGTAATGCTTCCTCGGAAACACTGCTTGCTTTAGCTGCTGCTTTTAACCTTTCGCCCAGCCAATTGTGCAATGTTTCTGTTGAATTAAACGCTCATTGGAAATGGAGAAATATTATGCAAAATGCGCTAGCGCTTACCGTGATGATTTGTGCCGTTGTGTTCCTGTTATTTTTAGCAGCCCCACTGCACATATATATAGACAAGGTGAGTATTCTTTTTACACCATTATTTATGCACGCCTGCACTATTATGGCATTTGGTAATTCGGGTCTTATAAAATCACTCTCGGGTTTAAAGCATTTGTTTAGCCAACAGGTTGAATACTCAAGTGCAAGTGTCCAGTTAAGCTCGATATACGATAAACAAATTCAATTCATCTACGGTGGAGCATTCATCGCAGTATTAGTTGGTACCGTAGCCATTCACGGTAATATTGATTTACAGGACGATCTCAAATTTCATCACGGCTACGCCGTTAACATTCTGGTTTTCTTTTACGCCGCAGTTTTTGCTGAAGGCGTCTTACGCCCGTTAAAAACCAAACTGGTCGCCAATCAGAGCTTATCGAGTAGTTAACTAAATCACTATTAAACCAATTAGTTAATTGAAAGCCTTAGTTGTTTAACACAACTAAGGCTTTTCAGTACTATCGCTTCACCCTGAAAAGCTTGACATATTATGTCGTAACAATTAGTGTAATTGCATTAATTAAACAGGTACATCGGAGGTTGTTATGAAAAGTATTCCGACATGGATAAAAGTGGTTGCCTTACTATTGGTTGCTTTTACCTGCTACGCCATGAGTGTTGAAGCAGGAATATTAGCTTTATTTATTATTGGTTTAACTGCTGAATTATGTGCGTGGTTTGTACTTGGCCGCAAAACCAGTCGTGCTTCGCGATTAAAAAAGGCCAGAGCATTTCTCAATAGTGAACAACTCAGTAAACACCACTAGCTCGATTGGCTTTTTATCAATCGGTATAAGAGTTGATCATCACTTAATTACACAGGAGCTGCAACTATGGATATGCTATTAAACGTCGAACTCTGGTTAGTGCTAGGTTTAGTGTTGGCACTAGCCGAAATCATTATTCCTGGCGGTATCTTAGTTAATCTTGCCATAGCCTCATTTATCGTCGCTTTTGGCGTCGGTTTCAATTTACTCACCACTTGGGTAGCAGCGCTAACCACTTGGTTTATCTCAGCGAGTTTGCTGTTATTTGTCATTTACTTTTTTACCGACAAGCTGTTTAAATCTGGCCAGCGAGTCGACAACGTCTATGAAGAAGTCGACATTTACGGCAAAGAAGTTCTGGTCACAGAAACCATTGGCCCAGGGCAACACCAAGGCCGCGTTGAGTTTCAAGGCACCAGCTGGACTGCGCTGAGCGACGGCAGTGAAATCAGTGCAGGCAACACTGCAACCATTGTCTGCAAAGAAAATATTTCACTGATTGTTGAAGCCAAAAAATAACGTTTACTAATAAGCATAGATAATTGCTATTAGCGTAACCCTACTAATACGGATTTTTAACTAGGAGTTTTTATGTTAGCCACCTTAACCTTTGTCTTGCTCGGGCTGATATTTATTATCAGTAAACTGATTTTAATCGTCCCCATGCGCGAAGTTTGTATCGTTGAACGCTTGGGTAAATTTAAAGCGGTGATGCAGCCGGGATTGCACTTTTTAATCCCATTTATCGATCGGGTTGCCTATCGCCATGAAATTCGTGAACAAGTGCTCGACATACCAGCGCAAAGTTGTATTTCTCGCGACAATATTCAAATCGACGTCGATGGCTTGGTTTATATCCAAGTGATGGATGGTGTTAAAGCCAGCTATGGCATTGAAGATTATCGCCGCGCCAGCGTTAATTTAGCGCAAACCACGATGCGCTCTGAAATTGGTAAATTGAAACTGAGCCAAACTTTTTCCGAACGCGACACTTTAAACGAAACCATAGTTCGCGAAATCGACAAAGCTTCAGATCCTTGGGGCATCAAAGTACTGCGCTATGAAGTGCGCAATATCACGCCGTCGGAAAACGTTATTCATACCCTTGAAAAACAAATGGAAGCAGAACGGCAAAAGCGTGCGGAAATCACCTTAGCGCAGGCGGAAAAAGAATCGACCATTAACCTCTCAGAAGGTGAGCGCCAAGAAGCGATAAATTTATCGGAAGGCGACAAGCAACGACAAATAAATGAAGCCTATGGCCGCGCCAAGGAAATTGAAATTCTCGCCAATGCCACTGCTGAAGGCATCAATTTAGTCGCCGAAGCGGCGTCAAAGCCAGGTGGTAAACAAGCGATAAAAATGCGCTTATTAGAGCAGTTTATCAAACAAACAGGAACGGTATTAGACACTGCTGATGTCACCGTATTGCCGACAGAAATTGCCAAGTTAGAAGGTTTTTTTGAAGGTATGGACAAAGTCACCCAAGCTGCTAGCCAACAAGGAGTGAAGTAATGAACTTAGCTAATTTAACCGACTTCGCCTCGATGGACTTAATTGTCCTGTTTATTTGGGCCACTATTTTCTTAACCTTGGCGTTTAAATTTATTAAAGCGATTTGTTTAGTGCCGACTAAATCTGCCTATGTCGTCGAGCGCTTAGGTAAATACCGTTGTACCTTAGAAGCGGGCTTTCATGTGTTACTGCCGTTTATCGACAAAGTCGCTTTTATTCAAGACTTAAAAGAAGAAACCATTGATGTACCGCCACAAGAGTGTTTCTCGAAAGACGAAGTTAAAGTGGAAGTTGATGGCGTTATTTACATTCAAGTGGTTGATGCGGTTAAAGCAAGCTATGGTATTACCGACTACCGCTTTGCCGCCATGCAACTTGCGCAAACCACCACTCGTTCAGTGATTGGTACTTTGGATTTAGATCGCACCTTTGAGGAGCGCGATATCATTAGCGCCAAAGTTGTTGATGTTTTAGATAAAGCCGGTGAAAGCTGGGGCATTCGCGTTCATCGCTATGAAATTAAAAATATCACGCCACCGCTAACGGTAAAAAACGCAATGGAAATGCAGGTCAATGCCGAGCGAGAACGCCGCGCTATTTTAGCCAAGAGTTTAGGTGATAAAGCTGCTCGCATTAATCGCTCAGAAGGCTTGATGACAGAAATGATCAATATTTCAGAGGGTGAAAAACAGCGCCGCATTAATGCCGCCGAAGGTAAAGCAGAAGAAATTTTAGCCATTGCCCGCGCGACAGGTGATTCAATTACCAAAGTAGCAACGGCTATCGAGCAGCCCGGCGGTCAACGAGCATTAGATATGCAATTGTCAGAGCAGTATTTGGCTAATTTTAAAGGTTTGAGCAAAGAGAATCGCAAAGTGATATTGCCAGCTAATTTGCTCGACTTTAACCAATGGCTTAAAACCCTTGGCGTAGAGAATAAATAGCAAATTTACACTCTCACCTAAAAAGACAAAAGCCGGTAGTTAATATAACTACTGGCTTTCTCGATTTTACGCTTAGGCGTATAAACCTAAGTTTTCTTTCGCGTGAGCTTCAAATTCCGTGCAGCCACCAATGTGCTCTTGATCTAAAAAGATTTGCGGTACAGTATTTACTGGCTTACCTACTGTTTTTTCTAAATCCGCTTTTGAGATGCCCTCGGCTTGGATATCAACATAACGGAATTTAAAATCATCGCGTGTTTCAGTTAATTGCTCTGCTACTTGCTTCGCACGCACACAGTAAGGACAACCAGGACGACCAAAAATTACAGCAAACATTATCTTCTCCTCAATAAAATTTGTTTCACTTAATTAACTTGATGTGTGCAGTTTAACCAAGGCCTAATCAACAATAAAATTAATTAAATAGATAGCATTAATTGAAAAAAACTATACAAGATACTTTCTGATTAATGCGGTGAGTGAAACCAATCGATAGAGTAAAAGAACGCAATTAGGACAAAAAACGTTCAGAATAAAGCATAAAAAGTATTACTGTATGCTTATGACTAAAACGCTAAGATTTAAGTGCTATCGCTTAAACACTATCACTAAGGCATTCGAGCTTTAACTTTATTAATAAGTTGTTCTGCGCAGTAAAAACAAAGCACTGCTGTGACGGCAGCAACAATATGCGTTATTAGAGTTAAGCCATCAAGGCTTTCTTGCCACAGAAAAACAATGCCGTTGTAACCGATAAAGGCAAAGTTAAGTAAAGTAATGTGCAGCCACAGAATAACGAACAACCCGAGCGCCTTGCTTTTTGTAATACGATTGTCAGCCCTATGCGCACCAGCCATTAATTTACCTCAGTTAACCAAGTAGATAAATCGTCGTATTGATAGTCATATTCAAGCTGGGCGCGAGTCCAATCATCGGTGATCACTTTACCTGTGCGCTCACTTTGCTCTTGGCTGAATTTAGGCGTCGGTCTGCCAAGTGCTGCTGCCGCCGCTCGATAATATTCGCGTCGGCTTAAATGGGTTTGACTGACACCGTGATAAATACGGTGTTCACTATCTAACTTACCGCTACTACCTAGGCTACCTTTGTTTAACATCGCCAGCAACAAGCCAATAACATCAGCTTGATGAATAAGATTAACCGGCTGCTCTGGCGCACTGAACTCTCTTTCAGGAGAAATAAACCGCCCGGGATGACGCTTAGGACCAACTAAGCCAGATAACCTTAAAATTTGGGCGTCGCCAGTGAATTTGAGCAATTCATTTTCTGCCTCAGCCAAAATCGCAACCTTGTCAGCTGTTAGGTTTAGCTCAGTAAACTCATTAACTTCGCCTTCTAAACCATTGGCAATAGCGGTACTGTTAAGCAAAATAATTTGTTTAACGCCGGAAATCTCGGCGGCACTGACTAGATTGGCGATCTTCTCTGGGTAATCAGCTTTGCCGCGTTTTATCTGTGGCGGAATTGCAATAATCAATACACGCTGTTGCAACGCCGGCAGCTTTGCCAAAAGCTCAGGACGTTGCGGTAAGCTTAGCTGGTGATGGTTCAGGTTTAACTGAGCAAACTCTGCCAAACGCTGCTCAGACTGCCCCGTTACCACAACATCACAGCCTTGTTCAATTAACGTTTGTGCTAATGGCTGTCCTAGCCAACCTGCACCAATAATACCAATACTTTGTTTCACGCTGTTTGCTCTCAGTGATTCTTCTTATTGTGTTTTGTCATTTGTTAACTGCTGACCAAGCGTTGCTGGTTGCTTGGTGATTGCCAGTACTTGCTTAGCTAACTCATTCGGTACCATCAATGACAAGCTATATTGCTTAATTAACCAATGTTGACCAGTTTTTACCATGACACCGCTGCCTCGACACCAACCATACTTATCGTTCCACAAGAGTTCATCGAACATTGCAGTATCTGATGTCACTAAATCAATATGACGTTGCTTAGCGATATACTGCCAACCTATACCGCGTTCAAAATAAGGCAGTACAAATTCAGTAAAAGCAGGTTTAGTCCAGCGCTCGCTAGCGTCAGTACCTAAAAATACCGAATCATCCGCCATTAGCCCTAAGTACTTCTCGGCATTAGCATTTGCGGCGGCAGAGTGATAGTTATCTAACTGCTGAGCAATGATCGATTCTTGATCTATCTGCTTAGCATAAACAGCTGACACCAGTGTTAGCCAAGTAATAACGCTCAACATCAAAAGTCGGTTCAACATAGTATTATTTCCTTGTTTGTTATTGTTATTTTTGCTGTTTTAGCTGTTGTTTTTCACCAGTGCAAAATAATTGCCACTAAAGGTTGCAGCCAAGGTATCACCGCAGAAGACTTCAACTGTTATCAATACTCTCACTTTACCTTTTTCGCTCAATTGTTCAGTGTCGAGTTTAACGGTATCACTATCAACTTTTGCATAAGCAACACCCGCCAATGGCGCGTGATATCGGATATCGGCTTTACCTAAAACAATATCAGCATTGAGATCCTGCTTTGCCAACATCAAATGCAGCCAGCCCCAGCCAGTCAATGTTGCTAGCGTATAGATACTGCCAGCAAACATCGTATTGTGCAGGTTCTTGTTAAATTTGAGATCACAATGACACGACAAGCCATGCTCAGAAAAGCTCGCTACCACCAAATTCATCGCCGTACTCATCGGAATAGTTCGATGCCAAGTCTGCTCTAGCTCTTTCACTAAAGCCTGCTCCGTTAAGACGGGCGTAAGTGCTTTCGACATTTGATAATGTTGAATACTACCGTATAACAAATGAGATTGACCGAGGTTTTGATAATTGAGGCGCTGATAAAAAGCCAACGCTTGTTCGCGCGCATTGAGTTGAATTTCTCTAAACCCTACCTCTACGGCAACTTTTTCCAGTGCCGATAATATTTTTTCGCCCAGCCCCTGTCCCTGATATTCAGGTGCAACGGCCATATATCGAACTTGCGCTGTGAATTGGTCAACACCGTGCAAGCGGCCAACGGCAATCACTTGGTCATTCTCATCGACAATCATGCGATGAAAGCTCTGTGATTCTAACTCGTCCTGTTCAGAGCCTTTAGCTTGCTGCCATGGCTGCCTCAATACACGCCAGCGCAACTGGTAATAACGTTCAAACTGCTGCTCGCTATTTGGGGATATTAATTTCATCATCACTTATACTTATTATTGTCACTGTTGGTCAGGAGTTACTATTTAACGTGCCCCTATTACAGCACTTGCGATCAGAACGGTTAGTATACTGCTGGCGCGATCAACACACTAGTATTGCGATAGAACAAAACAGAGATTATCTGTGGCTCACTATCAACAATGTAATACAAAGTATTATGTTACGCCGTCAACCAAGCAGGTTAACACTGCCTCATCAGACAGCGATATTGCTGCCGCTGGTTTATTTTAATCCTGAACACGTAATCGAATTGGGCTTGGGAGGTGGCAATATTGTCCGTTTTTATCACCAGCTCAACGGCCGAGGTAAATTCGTCAAATCCGATAGTTATTGACGTTTTTCAACGCTATTTCAACCCAGAGCAAATTGAATTTTTCATCGTACAGAGACTCGATTCACTCAAGTTTGACCGGACTAACACAAATAGTTGTTGGATGATCAATGATATTTACTGCGAACAACACGACACTCAGCGTCAGCTATTTCAGCAAATATCTGATCGAGTGGCATCGCTTGAAAGACAAGACTTGTTTTCTATTAACTTGAGTAATTATCAGCCTAAAGACATCAGGTATTGGCATCAGTTGCTTAAGCAGCGCCAGCAAGCATCACTTTATTATTTCAAAATTCCCGGCTACCAGAATGTAGTCATTCATTCACTACCAAACGATCGCCGTTATCATCACGCCAGTATATTGCCGGCAAGACTTTATAAACGTTGGCGGCAGTTTTGGCGTTACCACCAACCACTTTATTAAAGCGCAAATATCACTTATTTAGCAGCTGATTTAGGTACAAAAAAACGCTGCTAAAGTAACAACTTGAGCAGCGTTTTTAACTATATTTAAGATGAGCCTATCTATTTCGACCTAATTGGTCATGACTGCTGACCCAGTGACCTGAAATAACTGCTGATTTCAGTGAAATATCGCCAGCTAATACGGTTGCAGCAACAATTTCAGCAAATTTATTGGCTTTGTCTTTGCCAACACAACCTAACATTTGTAAACATTCATTCTGTGTTGGTAAACCTGTGCCACCACCAAAAGTTGCCACGATTAATGAAGGTAAAGTGACCGACAAGTACAAGTCACCATTGTCGAGTAACTGATGCGATAACAAACCAGCGTGGGACTCAACAACATTAGCTTCATCTTGACCTGTAGCAATAAACAGCGACGCAATACCATTGGCCGAATGTGGACCGTTGTAGGCTGAATTCGCCATCATCGCACCAGTGTTTGCCATCACACAGCCATCGGCAAATTGTTTAGTGCTGACCTTCATCACCTTTTGTAAAACTTCGTCTTTAATCACAATTTCAGCAATGACTCGTTTACCGCGTGAATGCAGCATATTGAGGTGTGAATGTTTTTTATCGGTATCCATGTTACCAGACAACAAGTAGCGACACTCAAATGGCGCGTTGGCAATAATCCATTCACACGCGGCAAGAGTTGCTTTACCTACCATATTTTGGCCAGCAGCATCGCCTGTTGTAAAATTAAAACGCAAGTAACGGAAACGAGATACAGACCACTGCTGAATATGTTCGAGTTTGCCGACCGAAGTTGTCGTTTCTGAAATTTCTTTAATTGAATCGAAGTTTTGCTCAACCCATTTACCGAACTCTCTCGCTTCGCGGGCACTGTCAAAAATAAAAGCAGGTGCGCGCTGCATAAAGCCTTCAACAACAGTAGTTTTCACACCACCACACTCGTTGAGCAAACGCATGCCTCGGCTATAACTAGCAACTAATGTCCCTTCAGTTGTTGCCAGTGGCACGTAAAATGAACCTTGAGCGTGTTCCCCATCTATTTGTACTGGCCCGGCAACCCCAACAGGCATTTGGACAATACCAATAAAGTTCTCAATATTACCGGGTAACACATCGGTGCTAATACTGTATTGGCCTGTATGTTCAAATTTGGCACCGGTTTTTTCTTGAATGAAATCACGGCGAACTTTCGCCATTTCATCACTATAATCATTCTCAGAACTACGAGGAATTTTGCTCTCTGTCATGTCTACCATCCATTTGTTTAACTTCGTTATGTTACGTTGAGCAATGACTGAAATAGCAAGCTATCAGCCTTGAAGTTTACTAAGCAGTTTCAACTAACTCAGCAATACAACGACAATCGCAACTGGTGCGCAATTGCTCGGTATTTAATCTATCTTCATTTGAAAATTCATACAAGCGTTTAAATTTCAACTATCAGTTGAAATAAAACCGGTCAATCAAAAAACAGTGTAAAGGCCCTATTATTGCTGATTGATAAAATTTGAGAATAGTCGACATAAAACAAAAACCAAACAAATTAATTGGTTATTTGTACAAAAAAATTAAACCACCGAGTTACACTTTTAAACTGAATGTTACTGGGCCATCGTTGACTAAGGCCACCTTCATATCAGCACCAAAAATGCCCGTTGGCGCACTAAATCCAAGCTCTCGACACTGCTGAGTAAAATACTGGTAGAGCTTTTTACTAAACTCAGGTTCAGCGGCACTGGTAAAACTTGGTCGCATACCTCGAGTCGTATCAGCAGCGAGAGTAAATTGGGAAACCACTAATACATCGCCGCCAATTTGACCAACATTTAGATTCATTTTTCCATGGTCATCTTCAAAAACTCGGTAGCCAGTCACCCGCTCTGCCATGCGCTTGGCTTTTGCTTCATTGTCTTCTGGTTCTATTGCTAGCAACACTAGTAAGCCTTGACCAATTTCGCCAGTAATTTGGTTATCAACCGTCACGCTCGCTTGAGTAACGCGTTGAATCAATGCGATCATAAATTTACGCCTATATTATTTTGAATAGTTGAAAGTTGGCAGTTTCGCCTATGCACTCAGTCACGCTCAGTTAAAAAAGTGGCAATGGTGTCTGTCGCCTTACAAAAGGCATCAATGGTTTGACTTTCAAAGCCGCTATGTCCGGCAAAAGGTAAAACTTGCAACTGTGCATTTGGCCACTGTTGCGCAAGCTGATGAGCAATGTCGAGCTGACACACCATATCGTAGCGACCGTGAATAATAATCGCCGGAATATCGCGAATTACCGCCAGTCGATCAAGCAGACCCACGCCGTTAAAAAAGCAATGGTGATTAAAGTAATGACTTGATATTAAAGCAGTGCAATGGGCGACATGTGCATCATCTACAACTAAGGTACTAAGGTGATGTTCAATCGAAGATAACCTCAACTCCCATAAAAACCAGGCTTTACTGGCGGCTAATACCGCTAATTCATTTTCAGAGGTCAGCAGTTGGTAATAACCTTTTAACGGATCCGATTGATGTTCACTAGGTAAAACAGAAAGGAAATCTTGATAGTATTCAGGAAAGAATCTCGCGGCGCCTTCTGGCTGATAAAGCCATTGGTATTCTTGTTCAGTGCCCAAGAAAATACCGCGCAAGATAAACGCTAGTACTCGATTAGCGTGCTCAATACCGTAGGCTAACGCCAATGTCGTGCCCCACGAGCCACCTGCGACTAACCATTGCTCAATATTGAGGTATTCTCTGATCGCTTCAATATCGTCAATTAAATAATCTAGGTTATTGTCGTCAATACTCGGTGATGGTTTTGACTGACCACTACCGCGCTGATCAAATAAAATAATATGGTATAGCTCAGGGTCAAAATAACGGCGATGATTTTCACTACAGCCGCCGCCTGGACCACCATGCAAATAGATAACCGGAATACCCTTGGGATTGCCACTCGTTTCAACATAAAGTTGATGGTTACCAGCAACAGGTAAATAAAAAGTCTGATTAGGCGTAATTTTCGGGTACAAAGATCTCATATTACTGATTCATCACGGTTATATTAATTAATGTGCTTTACTAAGCTTAGTTGCTATCTGAGTGATTGCCCTGAGTTTCACTTTGCTCTGTCTGCTTTCGCTTTCTGTCTTCGACAAAATTTTCTAACGAAACGGTAAACATAGCGCCAAATAAAACCACGAGCCACGACAAATAGACCCACAGAAATAAGATAGGAATACCGGCCAAAGCACCGTAAATAGCTTTGTAAGATGGCAGCTGAGTGACATAAAAAGCAAAACCCTTTTTGGCAATTTCAAACAAAATCGCCGCGACCGTTGCCCCTGAAATCGCATATTTGAATGGGATTTCTTTGTTGGGTACCACCATATACAAAATCAGAAATGCAGCAATGGATGCAAATAAGGGTAAAGCTCTCACTAAAATATTGGCAATACCCAGTAAGTCGTAGTCACCCAGCGAAACCAAAGATACGATATAAGAAGTCGCAGCAATACTGCTGCCAACGAGCACTGGCCCTAAGGTCAGCACCATCCAATACATAGAAAACGCCGTTATTACTCTTCGTTTCTCGGTGACCTGCCACAGTTTATTGAGCGATTTATCAATCGCTGAAATTAATAACAAGGCAAACAAAAATAAGAAGCTAATTGCAACCGCAGACATCTTTGAGGCGTTTTCAACAAAGCCACTAATGTGCTCTTGCACCACATCACCCGACGCAGGAACAAAATTTTTGTAAACGAAATTTTCAATCAACTCTTTGATATCAGTAAAAATAGGAAATGCCGTCATCACCGACAACATGACAACAATTAGTGGCACTAATGACATCAAGGTCACATAAGACAAATAACCCGCATTAACATGCAATTGCTGTTTTACAACATTTTTACTAAAAAATGCCAAAAACTGACCGCTTACTTTTAGAGAAGGTTTGTTACTAATCAAGTGCTGAAAACTCATAAAAACAATGGCTATTTCAAGTGTTTGTTCTTATATTATGCGTATTGATTTGAGAAAAAAATAGCATTTTTTAAGGGGAAGATATGTCGGGTCAAGGTTCAGGTGGCAATGTGATTGCTGCAATTTGTAGTTTTTTTATTCCAGGTTTAGGTCAGCTCGTACAGGGAAGAATTTTAGCGGCAATATTATTCTTTATAGGTATGGCAATATCTTGGGTCTTAGTTTACGTAGGTATTGGTATCTTTCTAGTTCCTATTGTTTACATATGGTGTATTGTCGATGCAGCAAAATTTAAGGCCAAGGGATGATGAAACAATTACTCACCGTTATTGGCCTAACTTGCACTCTTGCCCTTTCGGGTTGCCAATCAACCTACTATAGTGCGGTTGAGAAGGTCACAGGCCAACATAAGCGCGATATATTAGTTTCTCGCGTTGAGTCAACTAACGAAGCTCAGCAAGAAGCACAACAAGAATTTAAAGATGCGTTGACCCAACTCAGCGAGTTAATCAACTTTGACGGTGGCAAACTGGCCGAGCAATACGATGCCAGCAAAGCTCACTACGAAGATAGTTTAGCTGCTGCTGAAGATGTTCGAGGCCGAATTGATGGTATTGAGAATGTCGCGGAAGCACTGTTTGACGAATGGCAAGAAGAAATAGACCAGTTCACCAACGCCAAGTTGAAAAGCCAAAGCCAAGGACAACTGCGACAAACCCAACGCCGTTACAACAGTGTAATTAAAGCCATGCACAAGGCCGAGAGCCGTATGCAGCCAGTACTAGATGCACTAAAAGATAATGTTTTGTTTCTCAAACACAACCTCAACGCGCAAGCCATTGGTGCCCTACAAGGTGAGTATCAGTCGATTAAAAACGATGTTGAATTGTTGATTGGGGAAATGAATAAGGCAATTGAACAATCAAATGCGTTTATCGCTCAGTTAAAAGAATAATCACTAGCTATAATTCATATGCCAACAGCCGTCGAAGCTCAATAAGGTTTCGATGGCTTATTTTTATCTAAATGTTTTTCTTGCTCTTTATTGAGGTTATCTAATAAGCCCGATAGGCGCTTGATATGCTCTGAATCCACTCGACCTTTTTGGAATCTTTGACTCAATTCCATCAGTTCGGCAAGCTCTTGCGGTGTCATGACAACTCCTTCGTTGTTCGCAATTTAACCACCATAGTAAAGCCAAGTTTTTACTGAAAGTCAAATGCACCTCCAAAAATAGTTATTGTAAACAAAAAGATAAGTTGCCGACATGGATGTCGGTACTGAAAGATTTGCAGGAGCATAAATCTAGTGCCGATAAGGATGTCGGTACTTAAACTTTGTCGGATACAAAAAGCCTGGCCGTACACCCTCGGCCCGGGCCTCCTGCTTCGCTCTACCTCGTAATTCCATTTACTCGTATACATATGCGCTCTTTGCCGTCCATGGCACCGCGCTATACCGCACATCCTGTACATAAAAGCCCGTTAACTTTTCAGTTAACGGGCTTTTTTGCAACAAATTTGAGCTATTTATTTTTCGAAATAAAACGGCTTGCGTTTGCTGTCGTAGTTGCCCACTTCATTCATGGTTTCGGCATTATATAGTCGGCCATTAACCATGGTGTAAACCACTTTGTCAGATAGGCGAATATCTTTGGTAACATCGCCGTCAACGACAATAATATCGGCTAATTTACCCTGGCTAATTGAACCAAGTTGCTTGTCTAAACCCAGGGTAATAGCAGGGTTTAAAGTGGCGGTGCGAATAGCCTCAAGTGGCGTCATACCACCTTGCGCCATCATCCACATTTCCCAGTGCATGGCTAAACCTTCGCGCTGACCATGGCCACCCGCGTTTACTTTAATACCCAAGTCGTTAAGCTCTTTAGCGCCTTTGGCAACATTAATGTGGTTGTAATGATGGTGTGGCGCTTTAGTGCGACGCATTGAGCGCGGGTCTAAAAACTCACTTGGTACATACTTGCTCAAACGGGGATGTAACCAAACGTCAGTGGTGTCGTACCAGAAGTGTTCACCCGAAATACCGCCGTAAGCGACGCCCATGGTTGGTGTGTAAGCCATTTCTGATTGCGACCACAATTGCTTGATATCGTCGTATATTTTCGCCGTTGATAACGAGTGTTCTAAAGTTGTGTGACCATCGACGATCATACTCAAGTTGTGCTCAAGTAATGAGCCGCCTTCTGGTACCACTAAAATACCCGCTTCACGCGCCGCTTGAATAAACTGCTGACGCTGATTGCGACGCGGCTGGTTGTAGCTCTTGACACTAAAGGCACCAGCTTTCGCTAAGCGCTCAACGTGAAACTTAGCATCGTCTAGGTTATCAACATGTGAAGTGTAACCGGCAAAGGTCGCACCGTATAAAATAGTGCCTGTTGAAAATAAGCGAGCGGCGGTAATATCACCGGCTTTTTGCATTTCACTGGCGGCAAAAAACTCTGTCGTATCGTTTGACGGATCGTGAATCGTAGTAACACCTAAAGCTAAACCAGCGTAATTTTTCCAGTTTTGTTGAGGGATAATCTCTTCACTACCTTGCGGACCATGAGCATGAGCGTCGATTAAACCCGGCATAACGGTTTTACCGGTAACATCAACAACTTCAGCGCCTTTTGGTATAGTCACTTGATCTTGTTTACCGACCGCGACAATCTTGTTGCCACGAACGACAACGACACCGTTATCAATCACGGTTTCTGGGCTAATGCCATCACCGGTCATAGTCACCACTTTACCACCAACAAGTGCAACTGTGCCTGAAGGCGCATCTGCTTTGTGTTTAAAGCCCAAGTAAGTCGTTTTAACATTCGATTCTTGATCTTGTTTGGCGCTATCTTTTTGCTCGTCATATTTAGCAGTAACGTCAAATAAGCCGGATACCGACGCTTGATATAAATCAGGTCCTAAGCTCCAGTAAAGCTGATTTGATTTCGCGTTCCAGCTAATGTTTTCACCCGCGCGCACTGACAATTGCTTCACTGGTAGGTTTTTCGCTTTCGGACCAGTATCAATAACATCGCCGCGTTCAACCATTGGCGTGACAAACACTTTAAAGCGCTCAGCAAACGCTAAATATTCGCCGTCTGGCGAAACTCGATATTCAGTAGCAAATTTACCTTGATACAAGGTTTTGTCATGCTGACCGTCTAAATCAACCCGCGCTAGGCTTGGCATTTTACCGCCGCGTAAAACATAAATGCGATCGTTACGAGCACCAAAATGCGGTTTAACGCCTGACTCTGTGATCAGTTTCGCATTGCCGCCTTTGGCTGAAACCTGATAAATCCCCGGGTTCAAACCCCATACTGGGTCGGTAATAAAGCCGCCACTAAACTTGCGGAAGACAACGGTTTTGCCGTCAGGTGAAAAACTTGGCTCAACGTATTTACCCGGTGTTTTTACTAAGGTTTTACCCTTGCCTCCGCGGCTTGACACTACCTTGACTTGGCCTTGCTTATCGTCTTGCCAGCTGACATAAACCACTTTTTTGCCATCGCGCGAAAAGCTAGGATAAAACTCAAAGTGATCATTTTGCTTGGTTAAGCGCTTTGGCTTGCCATTTGGCAAGGTACGGGTGTAAATGTGGCCCAAGGCTTCAAATACAGCGCGTTTGCCATCAGGTGAAATCTCGACGTTGCGCAGCATTTTTACATCGAACTCAGACTGGTCAATGTCTTGCTCAAATCGCAACGCGGTTTGGATTTGCTTTTGCGTTTTTACGTGAAACGGAATGGTTTTCGCTTGCTGTTTTGCGACATCTAAACGCTTGATGACACCGTCATCCCAGAACACCAAAGATTTACTATCAGGTGTCCACGCCATCGTAGTATAAACGCCGTGAATCGCCCAAGTTTCTTGCATGTCACGTTCAAGATCTTTATAGACCAAGGTTTCTTCACCGCTTTCTAAGTCATAAAGATATAAGTTTGAGGTAAAGTCGTCGCGACTGATAAAGGCAAGCTTTTTACCATCTGGTGAAGGCGTTGGTCGAATCGCACCACCTTTACCGCTCAGTACAACCTTAATTTCGCCAGTTTCTAATTCGAGGCGCTTAATTTTGTAAATGCCTTTTTCCGAATCTTTACTGTAGTGGAAAATCTTGCCTGGCGTGTCGTCTTGCGAGAAGTAAACGTACTTACCATCGTGTGAAAACGCAGGTTCACCTAAGTCTTTTTGTTGGTTTGGACGCTTGGTTAACATTACGCCACTACCGCCGGTTTTGTGGTAAAGCCATACTTCACCAGCACCTAGTGAGCGCTGTCCGGTAAAGTGCTTACGACCCACTAAATAATTGCCGTCTGGCGACCAAGCTGGGCTATTGAGTAACCGGAAAGTTTCATTGGTTACTGCTTGTTGATTGCTACCGTCGGTATTCATCAACCACAAGTTATCACCGCCGCCTTGGTCAGACGTAAAGGCAATGTACTTGCCATCGGGGCTGAACCTTGGCTGCATTTGCCAAGCGATGTCTGTCATTAGCGGCGTTGCTTCGCCACCGCTAATTGGCATAGTGTAAATGTCGCCAAGTAAATCAAAAGCAATGGTTTTGCCGTCAGGACTCACATCAAGGTTTAACCAAGTCCCTTGACGGACATCGATATCAACGGTTTTAAACTCACCTTGTGGCGCGTTGACCGACCAAGCTTTTTTTTCTTCTTTAGTTTCTTTTTTTTGCTCACTGACATCGACTTTGGCATATACGCTATGACTACCAATACTGGTAGCTAACGCAACCGACAACGCGATGCTTGATAGCATTGTTTTTTTTAACGACATAACTGTCACCTTATGTTTGCTCAAACAGCCAAACGCAACAGCTAGATTGCGCTTGAACCACAAAAAGTAGAATCAATTTACTACAACACAGTTGTTAATAAATTGTAAGAGGAATACGTTAGATTGAAATATAGAAAAGGTAAGCGACGATTTACAAACACTGATTCGTGCTAATCGTCACTTGTTAACTTGTTTTGCGATGACTTACTGATAACCCCAGCGCGGCATAATGGTTTGATCAATACCTAAATGATCGAGGATTCTCCCCACCATAAAATCAACCAAATCGTTAATACTTTGAGGCTTGTGATAAAAACCCGGTGCCGCAGGCATAATGGTGACGCCCTGCTGTGATAGCGATAGCATGTTTTGCAAATGAATGGTGGAAAAAGGCGTTTCTCTTGGCACCATAATCAACTGACCGCGCTCTTTAATGACAACATCGGCAGCGCGCTCAATTAAATTGTCACTCATGCCTTGGCTAATTGCCGCCAGCGTTCCCGTTGAACACGGACACACCACCATTTGCTTGGGTGCCGCCGAGCCTGAAGCAACAGGTGAAAACCATTGCTCTTTACCAAACACGGTAATTTGGCCATCACGGGCTTGATAACGCTCCTGAAACCACTTACTGGCGGCATCAGGTGAACCCGGCACTTTTAAGCCAACTTCAGTGTCGAGTACCACTCGGGCAGCACTGGAATAAAGCAGATAAACCCGATAATTAGCCGCTACTAAACACGCTAATAAACGCAGTGCATAAGCAGAACCAGATGCACCAGTTAAGGCTAGTGTAATGGTGCCAGTGAAATCAGCTCCGTTAAATTCAGCACCCTCTGGATGAGTGGTGTTCAATGCTGCCATGTATTTTTCCAATGTGATTATCTTGTGCTCAGGTTATTATATCGCGAAAACGATTAAAGACCTTATTTCTGGGCCAATGCCGCTAATAGTTTATCGTGAAAACCGCCAAAGCCACCGTTGCTCATCACTAAAACGTGATCTCCTGGGTTAGCTGCTGTCGCAACTTTTTCCACCAAACTGGCAATATCTTTTTCCGCGATACAAGGTTGCTGGCACTGAGCTTTTAACTCAGCAACTGACCACTTAACTTGCTCACCTTGAAACAAGTAAATTTCGTCGGCTTGCACCATCGATAGCGGTAAACTGTCTTTATGTACGCCAGACTTCATGGTGTTGGATCTCGGCTCCAGCACGGCAATGATTTTTGCTTGGCCAACATGAGCGCGTAAACCCGCCAACGTTTTACCGATCGCGGTTGGATGGTGAGCAAAATCGTCATACACTTTTACGCCAGCAACTTCACCTTTAAGCTCTAATCGGCGCTTGGTATTAACAAACTGACCGAGAGCTTCAATGGCAACATGGCTTGGCACGCCAGCATGACGAGCGGCGGCAATCGCCATCAAGCCGTTTTCAATATTAAAGTCACCAATCAGTGACCACTTTACCGTACCCTGTACTTCGCCGTTGAATTTAACAACAAACTCACTGCCGTCGGCTTGGCATTTTTCTGCTTGCCAACCCAAAGGTGTCGCGCGCTTGCTGTCGGTATTTACTTTATCTGTATTTGTTTTAGCCGCGCCAAAGCTTTGTTCAACCAGTGTCCAGCAGCCCATAGCAATAGTCTCGCTAACGGCATCGTCTTGACCCGGCGTTAACACCAAACCATTACTTGGCACCATACGCAGTAAGTGGTGGAACTGGCGCTGAATATCGGATAAATCATTAAAAATATCGGCGTGATCAAATTCTAGGTTGTTGATCACTAGGGTGCGCGGTCGGTAATGAACAAACTTAGAGCGCTTGTCGAAAAAGGCGGTATCGTATTCGTCAGCCTCAATAACAAAAAACGGTGCATTACCCAAACGAGCCGAACTGCTAAAATTCTGTGGTACGCCGCCAATTAAATAACCCGGTGCTAAATGAGCATATTCTAAAATCCAGGTTAGCATGCTACTGGTAGTGGTTTTGCCATGGGTGCCTGAAACGGCTAGTACCCAACGATGTTTCAAGACATTGTTCAATAGCCACTCAGGGCCAGAAGTATATGGAATATTTCGGTCGAGCACATATTCAACCATAGGATTACCACGGCTAATTGCATTGCCAATAATGACCATATCTGGCTGCTCAGCCAAATGTTCGACTAAATAACCTTGCTTTAACTCGATACCGAGTTGTTCCAATTGAGTACTCATTGGCGGATATACATTGGCGTCGCAGCCTGATACGCGAAAGCCCATTTCCTTGGCAATTGCAGCAATACCGCCCATAAAGGTGCCACAAATTCCTAAAATATGAATATGCATCTATTTTTCCTATTTTTCTAACTCGGCAACTATACCTCAAAGCAAATTATCTCGCCTTATGATTTAAGAAAAATTAAACCACAGTGAAAAAAGCCCTAAAAAAGTGCTATAAAGAGCTTCTTATTGTTGGTTCACTCATAAACTAAAGGCAGGGAATTCAGTGTCAATCACAGTTAGCAACCTTACTGTATATCCAATTAAATCTAGCGCCGGTATTGATTTGTCAAACGCTTGGCTTGATGAGCTCGGACTCAGCTTTGACCGCCGATTTGTTTTAACCGAAACCAATGGCCGTTTTATTACCGCACGTACCGATCCAAGAATTTGCTTAATTCAAGTCAACTTAACTGCCACTGGCTTAAAACTAATAGCCCCAGATATGCCGGTACTCGCCATTGAATACAACAGATTTAGCGATAATTATCAGGATATTCGAGTATGGCAAGACACCATTGCCGCACAACACTGCTTGGTTGAATACGATCGCTGGTTTAGCCAATATCTCGGCCGCGATTGCCAACTCCATTACTTTGGCGAACAATCGAAACGCCAAGTAAAAGACAAAGCCAATGACTTGAGCTTTGCCGATGGCTATCCGGTATTGTTGATTGGCCAAGCCTCGTTAGATGAGTTAAATACTCGGTTGCCAAGCCCAATTACTATGAGCCAATTTAGACCCAACATTGTTGTTGAAGGCACAGAGGCATTCCAAGAAGATGAATGGGCGCAAGTGAGAATTGGCGAAGTAGAGTTTGAAGTCACCAAACCGTGTACCCGCTGTGATTTCACTACAGTTGATCCAGATACCGCTGAATTCCACCCCAAGCGCGAGCCAATCAATACCCTTAAACAATATCGCAAAGCAAAAAAAGGTGGGATTTTGTTTGGCCAAAATTTGGTGCCGTTAAATCAAGGACAAATTAAGCAAGGCGATACGCTAACCATAGTGAGTACCAAAGCTGCGCCAGAGTTTGTCTAACCTGCTAACAGTGTAAGTAATAAGAGAGGTCGTGATGCAGATTGATTTTCAATCGTGGAACAAGGTCATTAACGCCAATAGCCAAGATACTATTTTAGAACAAGGCGAAGATGCCGGCATGATACTGCCATTTTCCTGTCGAGGCGGTTACTGCAGTGCCTGTAAGGTCAAACTGGTCAGTGGCGAAGTAAAACAATTGGAAACCGAAGGTTTAACTGACGAAGAACAAAAGCAAGGTTATATTCTCGCTTGTAGCTCAATACCACTGAGCGATATTACTGTGCAAAGGCAATAACCAATGAAACTAAATTGCGACTTAGGTGAGAGTTTTGGCCTGTGGAAAATGGGCTTAGACGCTCAAGTGATGCCCCATATAAATTTAGCCAATATCGCTTGTGGTTTTCACGCCTCAGATCCCCTCACCATGAGCAAAACCTTAACGCTGGCAAAGCAACATCAAGTGAGTATTGGTGCACATCCCGCCTACCCCGATTTAGTCGGGTTTGGCCGCCGTTCGATGGCGTGTAGTTCAGAAGAGCTGCAAGCACTGATTACATATCAAGTAGGTGCGCTGCAAGCGTTAGCGGTTGCACAAGGCTTAACACTCAGTTATGTCAAACCTCACGGCGCTCTGTACAACGACATGATGAAAGATATCAAAGTATTTGCTGATATTTGCCAAGCCATTAGTCGATACAACAATAAACTGACTTTGATGATTCAAGCGCTGCCGGACACCCGTCAATTCCAAGAAATTGCTGACAGTTATGGTATCACGCTTTGGTTCGAAGCCTTTGCCGATAGAAACTATCAAGACAACGGTTTATTGGTGCCGCGCAGCCAAGCCAATGCAGTTATTACTGAGCCGAAAGCGGTATTAGCTCGTTGTCAAACCTTACTGGAACACGGCCACCTACTCAGCGAAAATGACAAGGCAATTGAAATGCAAGTCGACACTTTATGTGTGCACGGCGACAACCCCAGCGCGGTTGATTTGGTTGTCGAACTCAGCACCTTGATCAATGGCCATAGCCAAAACCACAGCGCCGAATAGTTGTTCGACATCATGACAACTGGTGAGAAAATAGAGCTAAACAATACCAATATTTGCCTAAACGCGCTGAGTGAAAATGCCATTTTAATCACTTGGCCTGAGCGCGTCTGTCCACGCCAGCACAGGCAAATTACCGACCTAGAGCATGCGCTAATACAACACTTGTCTGTTAACCGATCGCATCCGATTATTATCGACACGGTCAGCGCCTACAACAGCCTGATGATTTACTATGATTTTTTTCAAATCAGCGCACAACAAATGTTACAGCGCTGCCAGCAACAATTGCACGAGCTACAGGCCAATTCGACTGAGTCAACCGAGCATCACGCAAAAAACCATTCAGCACTGATTGAGATACCGGTTTATTATGGTGAACAGGCCGGCATCGACTTACTTGATTGTGCTAGTAAATTAAACATTGAGCCTGAAAAAATTATCAGCCAACACACTCAGCAAACATTTCGCGCATACGCCTTGGGTTTTACGCCAGGTTTTTGTTACCTCGGCCAACTACCATCTTCATTACAACTGACTCGCCGAGCAACACCGCGAGCTAAAATGCCCGTAGGTGCAGTAGCTATTGCCGAGCAGCAAACCGCTGTTTACCCCAGTAACAGCCCAGGTGGCTGGCATATTATCGGCAGAACTCCTGTTGCTATGTATCAAATAAAGCAAAGTGATGACTCCAGTGTCGAGCGCCAATTTAAGCCACTGATTAGCCTTGGTGATCAGGTTAAATTTAACGCGATAGATAAAGCAACCTACCTTGAGCTTGGGGGTCATTTTGACTAAGCGCAACTTAGATACACAGCTCGCTAACTCAGCACTGCCTGAGCCAAAACCACCCGAAATCGACATTGTTGTTACTACTAATCAATGTAAAGGGCAACTCAGCATTCAAGATCTCGGCAGGCCCAAGGCGCAGCACTTAGGGTTTAGCGCCAGTGGTGCTGCTGATGAGTTCGCCCTGTTAACGGCGAACAAACTCCTTAACAAAACTGCGAATAGTGCGGCACTAGAAATCATTTTTGGCCAAGTGAAGTTGTCGGTCAGCAAAGCTTGTCAGTTTGTCTTAACCGGTGCCGACTGTCGGGCATATTTGTTGTCAGATGAATTATCAGGCCAGTTTTCTAACAGTACTAACGAGCAACAGGAAAAAAGCAATAGTAAGCAGTTACTCTCACTAAATAGATTGTATTTATTAAAACCAAATCAGTATTTAGTCTTACAACAACCTAAATATGGTTTAGTTAGTTATATCGCTTTTAACGGCCAATTAAATACACCAAGTTTTAGCAACAGCCAGTCGCAAACTTTGGCAGAACAATCACTAGGCCTAGTCCAAGCACCAATAGCTTCAGGCGATACATTGGCATTAACACCGTCAACCGAGTCAATCACCTCTAGCAGCGGCAACGAGACTGATACCAAAGCTGGCCAGTTGTTGCAAAAGTCGTTAGCGAACTTTTATCAATATTTATCGGAACAAGTACTTACACTGCGATTTATACCGAGTGAACTTTGGCAACAACTCAGTTCAGAAAAAAAGCACAAGATAATCAGTGCAGAAACCTACACAATAGGCGCCAGCAGCAATCGTATGGGCTACCAATTAAACCATTTATCAATACCACCTGAATTACTTGCGCAAGAGCACACCAAGCTGTCAAAACCCGTGTGCTACGGCACAATTCAGTTGCCAAATGCCAATAGTGCGATAGTGCTGATGAAAGAGCGCCAAACCATAGGTGGCTACCCAACGCTTGGCGTCGTGATTCAGATTGACTTGTTTAAGTTGTGCCAATTGAGGCCAGGGCAGAAAGTAAAGTTAATACCGATAACAATTAATCAGGCACAACAACAATTGATCAGCTTTTATCAAAAGTTTGATTGGACTTAGTGAACAAAAAAGCTCTGCTGGATAAAAAAAAGGGTGAATATCGCTATTCACCACAAGAAAAGACACTTGAACGACTGCCGGCCGACAGAATATAGCCGCTGTTCTTTATTGCAGTAAGGAGAAAACCTAGGGAGTTGCGTCACTGCCTTACCACAAGAATGATTATGCAACAAAATAAAATAATTACCCAGAAATAATTAAACATATTAAATAACCAATAATTTAATTATTTGGACAATTTTTGGCATACATATTAATCAACCAAATAGTCAACACTCTGAACTACCGTTTTAAGGAGATACCTTAATCGTTTGATTAGTCGAAAAATAATTACATAATGAAATAAAAAACGGGGCGAATACGCCCCGAAAAAGTCTATGGTTAAACAGGTGACAGATCGATTAACCATGGTCAATATCAGTGCTGATCCAGGAAGTTTTTGGATGTGACTTTATTGACTAGTTTACTATGGCAGAGATCCGATAAAATTTCACAACTAAGCGATGGAAGCACAACTTTACGTGATGTAATGCATAAAATTCGTACAATTATTTTTATCGATGAGAAATAGATGTAATCTCTATCCGCTTGAGCATACAATAGCGCCGTTTTATTCGTGAGGTTTTGAGGTTATGTCGTGCTGTTAATGATCGACAACTATGATTCATTTACATTCAACTTAGTGCACTATTTTGAAAGCTTAGGCCAAGACGTTATTGTCCGTCGAAACGATCAAATTAGCCTCGAAGAAATCGCTGAACTGGCACCTGATTATCTCGTTATTTCACCAGGGCCTTGTGACCCCGATAGCGCAGGTATATCACTGGCAGCAATCGCTGAATTTGCCGGTCGCATCCCCTTACTTGGCGTTTGTCTTGGTCATCAATGTATCGCCCAACACTTCGGCGCGAGTGTTGTTAAAGCCAATAAGGTTATGCACGGTAAAACCAGTGTTATTCAACACACACAAAAAGGTTTATTCGACAATATCAAGCCCGAGTTAACCGTCACCCGCTACCATTCGCTGGTGGTAAAGCCCGACACGTTACCCGAGTGTTTAGAAGTAACGGCTTGGCTTGAAAACCCAAATCAGCAAACCGAAATCATGGCGCTGGCCCACAAGGATTTGCCGATAGCGAGTGTTCAGTTTCACCCTGAATCTGTGCTTACGGAACAAGGCCATCAGCTTCTACAAAACTTTTTAAACACTTACTAAGCCCTTTTTTAACAAGCCAAAAAACAAAAATATTAGCACTTGGCTTATAAATCGCATAAATTAACCGATATAAAATAACGATAAAGAATAATTTCAATTATTTACTTAGCTCAACATGCAAATTTTTAACAACAGTGACAACATTGCTAGCCTCTACCAACGCTCGCTCAGCCTTTACATCAGTAAAGACTTTGCTAAAGCACAGTGCGGCAAATTAGTTACTAATTCAGCTCAAGATAGCGAACAAGCCAATCGTCGTCGTGAGTTGCTTGCGATTGAAGAAGAAGCAAAACAAGCTAAGGTTATTGAACAATACGGTAAGAGTCATTTTAAAAACCAAGTGACAGCCGCATTCTTCACTAAACTCACCAAAAAAGTTAACGAAGACTTTGATAACAAAGACAGGCTCTATAATAACATCGCGCAAATA
This sequence comes from Endozoicomonas sp. G2_1, assembly GCF_017744155.1. Lineage (GTDB taxonomy): Bacteria > Pseudomonadota > Gammaproteobacteria > Enterobacterales > Alteromonadaceae > JAGHQT01. The sequence goes on from NZ_JAGHQT010000008.1 coordinate 116,756, forward strand.
GAAGATGCCGCACCAGCAATACTGGAAATACTGGCGGTAAGAGCTGCATCAATTAGTCGTATTGTGCCATTAGCTAAATCTTTGCCTTGGTTGGCAAATGAGCTAGTCAACCTAGTTAACAAACCACAGTACCGCAAACGGGCGGACGTCAAAGTTAGCGATCCTAAAATTGCCCTGAGTTACATTGGCCTCGACAACTTAAAAATGGTGATGCCAACATTTATGTTAAAGCACTGGCTACCCTACTCTACAGCTCCTTTTAGCCTAATGAAGCGCAAGCTCTGGAACGACAGTTTAGCGATTGCAATGGCAACAGGAGCACTTGCCAAAGAGGCTGGACAAGATTACTACACCGCTTTTACCGCAGGTATGCTAAGTAATATTGGCATGATAGCAGTAACGCGTTGTTTATTGCAACAACATCAACAGCTTCACGGCATTGAACTGAAAAAAGCGTTTGATAACCGCGATAAGCGCCTGCACGATGTAATGGTGGATATAAAGCCGTCGGCAGAGATGTTGCTCGAACAACTGGCACTGCGCTCCGCTAACATTAGTGCAGATTTAGTCGAAATCATGAGTTTTGATCGTCTGGTCATTACTGAAGCTATGTTTGATTTAGCCTACAGCCATGAAGTCGAAAAAATGTGTCCGTTGGCACAACATATCACCAAAGCTAAAGCTTATGTTGCGATGCGTTCGCTCGCCAAAGAAGAGCTGATCAGCGGCGATGAAGCAAAAGCTTTATTAATTGCAGGTAAAGTAAAAACTAGCGACGTTAGCTTACTCAAGAAAACCGATATTGATCACATCAAACTCAACTTCAATTAAACTGGCTAGCAAAGGTTGATTTTTAGCCAAACGCCATCATTATCATAAATAACGTTTATTTTCAGATATCAAGGATGTATATCATTATGTGGCAACGGCTCAACACACTGCAAAAAATCATCATTGTTGTTCTATTAGCGTGCTTAGTGCCATTTGCTCCAGAACTTATCTTTATTGCCGATATTGGCGGTGTCGAGCTTGTTTTTACGTTTTTACTCACCTACTACACGCCATTACTCAGCAAAGTGAAAGCTCGCTACTATCAGGGCAAAAATACGGTCAACTTCACCTTAAACGTGTTGCAAGCGTCTCCAATATTCACCCCCTATGTCTTTGCTATTCAGGCAAGTTTTAGTTTGCTGGCATTATTCATATCAGGCTCTATTGCATTGGCACTGTTGTTTCAGTTACCTGCAATGCTGCTCAATCACCCTTTGTTGACTTCGATTCCTTACTAATTTCACGGGTTATTGCGAGAAAATTGCTGCTTAGTTATGAAAAGTATGCTTTTTTGCAAACTGACTTTCGATAAGCTGTTATCACGCTCAAAGGCTCATTTTAATAAAAAACTCACTAAAAATAGTTATTCACATAAGCTGAATAAAACATGCAAAACCCTTATTTAACAAGGGCTAGCGGCAATTTCAATCAAGACATAACGAATATTTTCTGGCATACTAGCCGCCAATTTCGGGTGGTTTGTGCAACGACTTCACTGTTCAATAAACCATCAAAGCTAACAAGTTGTAATTTGACAACAGCGTCAATAATAAAATTCGACTATCTTGAAACCACAAGATATTTAGATGAGGAGTGAAAAATGTCTAACCATTTCCCAGTAAACCGTGAACTATTTGATGATGTTATGGTGCCAAACTACGCACCATCAGCTGTTATTCCTGTTCGTGGTAAAGGTTCTCGCGTATGGGACCAGCAAGACAACGAACTAATCGATTTTGCTGGTGGTATTGCGGTTAACTGTTTAGGTCACTGTCATCCTGCCTTAGTTGACGCACTAAAAGAGCAAGGCGAAAAAATTTGGCACTTGTCTAACGTAATGACTAACGAGCCAGCACTTCGTTTAGCGAAGAAAATGGTTGATAACACCTTTGCTGACAAAGTTTACTTTGCTAACTCAGGTGCAGAGTCAAACGAAGCGGCATTAAAACTTGCTCGTCGCTGGGCGCTTGATGTTCACGGCGAAGACAAAAGCCAAATCATCTCATTCAAACAAGGTTTCCACGGCCGTACTTTCTTTACAGTAACCGTTGGTGGTCAAACAGCATACTCTGACGGTTTCGGTCCTAAGCCGGGCGATATCGTTCACGCTGAATACAACAACTTAGAAAGCTTTAAAGCACTTATTTCTGACAAAACGTGTGCAGTCATGATGGAGCCACTACAAGGCGAAGGCGGTATTGTTTCACCAACAGCTGAGTTTGTTAAAGGCGTGCGCGAGTTGTGTGACCAACACAATGCACTATTAATTTTTGACGAAGTACAAACAGGTGTTGGCCGTACAGGTGAATTGTACGCATACATGGGCTTAGACGTAACACCAGATATCTTAACCTCGGCAAAAGCACTTGGTGGTGGTTTCCCAATTGGCGCAATGTTAACAACAACTGAAATTGCCAAGCACTTAAAAATTGGTACTCACGGCAGCACATACGGTGGTAACCCGTTAGCTTGTGCCGTTGCTGAAGCAGCTTTCGATACCGTTAACACAGAAGAAGTGCTTAACGGCGTTAAAGAAAAAGCAGAAGTTTACGTTAATGGTTTGAAAGCGATTAACGAAAAATACAACGTATTCAAAGAAATCCGTGGTAAAGGCTTACTTATTGGTGCAGTACTTACTGATGACTACCAAGGTCGTGCAAAAGACTTTTTAAATGCAGCAATGGCTGAAGGTGTTATGACCCTAGTCGCTGGTGCCAACATCGTGCGTTTTGCCCCTTCGCTAATTATTCCAAACGAAGACATTGTTGAAGGTTTAGCGCGTTTTGAGCGCGGCGTTGCAAAAATCGCTCAGTAAGCGTTGCTTACCCCCTTACTAGTAGCCGATTAGCGCGCTACTAGTAAGTCTTTCTAATCACCCATTGGGACATTGTTATGATTATTATACGCCCTATTCAAAGTAGTGATTACGATGCTTTGCACCGTATCGCCGTCGAATCAGGACACGGTTTTACATCACTACCCGTTAATGAAGAGCTGTTAAAAAAGCGCATTAGCCACGCCGAGTATTCATTCAATACCGAGGTGGAAAAGCCAGGTAACGAAGGTTACTTGTTCGTGATGGAAGATACCGAAACCGGCCAAGTGGTCGGTACCACAGGTATTGAAGCAGCCGTCGGCCTTGATAATGCTTTTTATCATTATCACTTGGGTAAGGTCGTTCATCATTCGCGTGAATTAAACGTTTACAACACGGTTGAAACACTTGCATTGTGCAACGATTACACCGGCGCCAGCGAAATTTGCACGCTGTTTTTGAGTGAAAGCCATCGCAAAAATAGCAACGGTCGCTTTTTATCGCGCTTCCGTTTTTTATTTATGGCTGAACACAAAGAGCGCTTTTCTGAAACCGTTATCGCGGAAATGCGTGGGGTCTCAGATGACAGTGGTCGTTCACCGTTTTGGGCGTGGTTAGAAGAGCACTTTTTCTCGCTCGACTTTCCAACGGCAGATTACCTCACTGGGATTGGCAAAAAAGAGTTCATTGCTGAATTAATGCCGAAATACCCGATTTATGTCAGTTTATTGAGCAAAGATGCTCAAGCGGTAATCAACCAAGTACACGACAAAACAGTACCAGCACTGCGTTTGTTAGAAGCGGAAGGCTTTTCGCGTAAAGGTTACGTCGATATTTTTGACGGTGGCCCTACCGTTGAAGCGTCGATGAATACCATTAAGTCGGTACAAAACAGCACTAAGTACCAAGTACTCATTGGCGAAGTAAACGACGACAATCGCTACATAGTTGTTAACACACAAGTGACTAACTGTCGCGCGACGCAAACACCAGTATCTCTTCGAGAAACAGCAAACCAAGTGGTGATTAGCCAGCAAGTTGCAGATGCCCTAATAGTGCAAGAAGGTGACTGGGTGCGATTAATCGCTAACTAGAAAAATTTAGAGAATGATTATGTCAAATATCTTATTTATCAATGGCGAATGGCAAGCAGGCCTAGGCCATCAAATTCAATCATTAAACCCAGCGCGCAATGAAGTGATCTGGCAAGGTGAAACCGCAACTGCTGAGCAAGTTGATCAAGCGGTAATGGCCGCTCGCCAAGCGTTTAACAGCTGGGCGTTAATGAGTGTTGACGCCCGTATTGCGATTGTTGAGAAGTTTGCTGAGCAATTAACAGAAAATAAAGAAGCGCTCGCGGTAACTATCGCACAAGAAACTGGCAAGCCACTTTGGGAAACCCGTACAGAAGTTGGCGCTATGATCGGCAAAATTGCGATTTCAGTACGTGCCTATAACGAACGTACTGGTACTGTCGAAAATCCAATGCCTGGTGCGAAAGCTTTTATTCGTCACAAGCCTCATGGCGTAGTTGCGGTATTTGGCCCATACAACTTCCCAGGTCACTTGCCGAACGGCCATATTGTTCCTGCACTAATTGCCGGTAACACTGTGGTATTTAAGCCAAGTGAATTAACACCAAAAGTTGCTGAAGAAACCATGAAACTATGGCAACAAGCAGGTTTACCTGCTGGTGTTGTTAACTTAGTGCAAGGCGAAGTTGAAACCGGTAAAGCACTTGCTAGTCATCCGCAAATTGATGGCTTGTTTTTCACTGGTAGCTCAACAACAGGCAATATTTTGCACCAGCAATTTGGCGGTCAACCGGGCAAAATCTTAGCGCTTGAAATGGGTGGCAATAACCCGTTAATCATTAAAGATGTTAGCGATGTAGACGCTGTCGTTCACGATATTTTGCAATCGGCATTTATTACTACAGGTCAGCGTTGTACTTGTGCTCGTCGCTTATTCATCGAGCAAAATGAGCAAGGTAATGAGATTATCAAGCGTTTAATTGCTGCAACACAAGCAATTAAAATTGGTTACTACGATGACGAAGAGCAGCCGTTTATCGGTTCTATGATCTCTGAAAAAGCAGCACTTGGTTTAGTTGCTGCCCAAGCTCAGTTAATCGAGCTAGGTGGTAAATCTTTGGTTGAATTGAAGCACCAAGAAGTAGGCACTGGTTTTGTTAGCCCGGGCATTGTCGACGTTACCGATATCGACAATATGCCAGATGAAGAACACTTTGGTCCGTTGTTGAAAGTCTATCGTTACACTGATTTTGACGCAGCGATCACCGAAGCGAACAACACTAGCTTTGGTTTATCAGCGGGCTTGTTAGCCGACAACGAAGCCGACTACAACCACTTCTTTACCCGTATTCGCGCAGGTATTGTTAACTGGAATAAACCAATTACTGGCGCCAGCAGTGCCGCGCCGTTTGGCGGTATTGGTAACAGCGGCAACCACAGAGCAAGTGCTTACTATGCGGCTGACTATTGTGCATACCCTGTTGCATCAGTTGAAGCGGAAAAAGTTAGCTTACCAGCGCAACTGAGCCCGGGTTTGAGCTTATAGGATTATCTCAACAATGACTCAACAATTGGTTTATTGATCTATAGCAAGTGATCGAACCGTTGTTGAGTACATTGTTAGCTAAACCAGATAAAATAGAGAATATGAATTTAAGCTACCAGCTCAGGATCCAAGCGCGACGCCCTGAGTTTTTTAAAAGCATAGATCAAATCTAATCACTGAGACGAATGGTGGTGCCTCCGTTCGTCTGCGTTTTACAGTTCAATATCGCATCGACACACGCCTCGCCATTTAGCTCTATTGTTCGCTAATTTATTAGCGTAGCACTCACTTTATTATAACTAGTTTCACAACACCGTTTGGCATTCATGAGGAATGAAAATGACTACCGAAGTAAACGCACTATTTGAAAAAATTTGGCAAAGCTACTTGGCTGTAACTCCTTCAGCAGAGAAAGTTCACGATTTGTTGAGTACAGGCTCTGATCTGATCAACGATCACGTTGCCTATCGCACCTTTAACCTTGATAAAGTGAGCTTAGACAAGCTTGCTGCACACTTGTTAGCACTTGGTTACAAAGAATGTGGCGAGTATCACTTTGAAGCGAAGAAACTTTACGCCAAGCACTTTGAACATGCAGACACCACGCTACCAAAAGTATTTATTAGTCAGTTATTAGTTGAAGAATTCTCGGCTGAAGCGCAAGCCATTATCCACAAAATGGTTGAGCAAGTAGACAGTGAGAAAGTTGCCGACCAAAGCTTCTTGTACTCTGGCACTCACTGGAGCGTGAGCTCTGACGAGTACCAAACATTACTTGCTGAAAGCGAGTACGCTGCTTGGATGGCGGCTTGGGGCTATCGCGCCAACCATTTTACCGTCAGCATTAATCACTTAGAAAACTTCGACACCATTGAAGCAGTAAACGAGGCTGTTAAAGCAGGTGGCTTCACGTTAAATAGCGTAGGTGGTGAAGTAAAAGGCTCTGCTGAGGTCAAACTAGAGCAGTCTTCAACGATGGCAGACCATGCCGACGTTGCTTTTAGTGATAAAACTATGACCATTCCAAGCTGTTTTTACGAATTTGCTTTGCGCTACCCGCTAGCAAACGGTGAATTGTATACAGGTTTTGTTGCTGCATCAGCTGACAAAATCTTTGAAAGTACTAACGCCGCAGCTTAATAAAAAAGTTAGTTTTTTAGAAACGCCAAAGCAGAGCAAATGCTTTGGCGTTTATTTTTTCTCACTTCTTATTTCAAACACTCACTTCACAGTGACCGAGATTTTTATCTGGTGAAATGTGGTCACGAACAATCTGCTTCAAGACTTTAATCTCGGGAAAACCGCCCATTTCTTTACGCGACCAAATGCGTTCGCCATTGGCGTAAATTTCAAATACACCACTGCCTGCAGGTTTTAACGACAATTCGCTAATATCTTGCTCAAAGGTGGTTAATAACTCCTGCGCCATCCAACTTGAACGTAATAACCATCGACACCCCGTGCAGTAGTGAATTTCTATCTTGTTAGTCATTGTTAATTTTATGTTCCGATAAAAAGTTTAAGAAAATATAGCAATTATTATTGGCTAGCATTGAGCAGCGCTAATAAGTTTCATCTCAACTATTTAGATAAAACTACTCTATTTTGTATAAAGTAAAATCCGCAGTTTCCAACAAGTATTGCTTATTGTATGAGTATAAATGGCCGACGATAGACGAACTCGACCGTTTATGCAGTATCATTTGGTTGGCAAACGTCGGATGACTTGTTGCAATGTGTATTGGTTGACCTTTACCCACCGATGTTTGGTCAAAGTCGAAATATGTTTCATTAGTTAGCCCTAAGTTATTTATAAATAAAACAAACTCTGACTTACCTTGGGCGTTAATGTTTAACGCAACTAATTGAGTCGCCTCTCGAATATTGACAGTTCCAAGCCACAGCCCATAAATACCTGAAGACGGTTTTTCAAGCTCAGACCTTATTCTTTTTTCGTAGCGATTAAGAAGTAATTTAACGGCAGAAGTTGTTGTTTGCCTTTTTAAATCATAGGAACGTGACAAAATTGCACTTTTATCGTTTGCTACTGCTATTTGCAACACTTTATATGAACCTACATGAGTGGGTGTCAATATTAGTTTGTATGTTGATTGGGAATCGTATTGATTATCGAATTCTGCGATACATTCAGAGTGTGTACACGAAACATCTTGATCTGAGAACACATGACTCTGAGTTCTTCGAAATGCCGAAGCAATTGAGGTTCGATGAAGTCGATGTTTACCGTTATTACCCAACTCTAAGACGTTATAAATCAAATCGTCACTTATTCCCTCCCAAAAGCCAGCTTCAAGCTTTAGTGGTGCATCGTTATTACTCGCCAAGACATTAGCGCTAAGCAACGACAAAAATACAATAAAGAGGGTTTTATGCATTGAAAACCTATTCAACAATTAAAATATTTCACCTTGAATATCAAAAACTAAGTCTTTAAGCAATTTAATTAATAGGTCATGACAAAACAGTACAAACGACTCAACCACACAATATTGTAACTATTTGGTGACAATAATTTGATTTTTCCGGTCACCAGCTCTTTGCTATAATTGCCATTACGCGCTCATACTTTCCAGGTAGTAACAAATGGTAACGGACACGCAAGGTTATATTCATATTATTGAGTATTTGACAGAGCATTTAAGTTTGTTTGAACAAGCCAATGCCACCACCCGCCATGCGCCTTCGGTAATGGCAATTATCGAACAGGAACTCAGTGAGCAAATTATCAGTGTTTGTGGTCAAAATGAAGCGCTGTCGTTCAATCAACGCAATGCCATCATTCGAGAAGTCGATGCCATTGTTTACGACCTGGAAGAAATCCTTTCGAGTGTTAGCAATAACCCAGTCACTCCTGAGCAAATCACTTTCATCAAGGAGTTTGCATTGCTCATCAAAAACCTCTTCGACACCGAAATTCACACCAAAATACTCGCTTAAACCCACGCTACAATCTCGGCTGTACAAAGCAGTTGGCAGCCGCTTTAGACCTCAGTTAAAATAACCATAGAAAATAATATGGTAATTGCTTGGCACTGTGCCGAGCAGACAATAATTGGATAAATAAATGAAAGCTACAGTAACTTGGGTCGGCGACGAGCGCTTTATGGGGACGTCAGAGAGTGGTCACACTATCGTTATGGATGCCAACGGCGGTGAATTAGCGCCAAGCCCGTTAGAAAACGTATTAATATCACTTGGCGGTTGTTCGTCAGTCGATGTCGTCAGTATTTTAGAAAAGGCCCGTCAAAACATCACTGATTGTCGTGTTGAAGTGACTGGTACGCGCGTTGATACAGTACCAAAGCTATTTTCTGATATTCATCTACACTTTGTCATTACTGGTGACGATGTCAGTGAAAAACACGTAGCGCGTGCGGTAGACTTGTCGGCTGACAAATATTGTTCAGTGGCATTAATGCTTAACAAATCGGTCAATATTACCCACGATTTTGAAATCAAAAGCGCCTAAACCTAGCTAACAATTTACGCCAAAGAGGCAAAATTAACATTTAAACATTGGTATTACTGATAAATACAGTACGTTCGCTTCATCATTGAAGCCATTGAGAGGATACGCTATTGGTCAAGCCTTTACCTAAGTTAAAACTACACGGTTTTAATAACTTAACTAAAAGCTTAAGTTTTTGTATTTATGATATTAACTACGCAAAAACGAGCCAACATCAAAAAGAGTATATCGAGTACATCGACGAGCAATACAACGCCGATCGCCTAACCGATATTTTGCAAGAGGTTTGTAACATCATCGGCGCTAATGTCTTAAACATTGCTCGTCAGGACTACGACCCTCAAGGTGCGAGTGTCACTATTTTGGTCTCTGAAGAAGAAATGGCAGAAACCGTTGAATTTGAAGAGAGTGAACAGCCGGGGCCGCTGCCTGAATCTGTTGTTTCTCACTTGGATAAAAGCCATATTTGCGTGCATACCTATCCAGAAAGTCATCCGGTCAATGGCCTATCGACGTTTCGCGCCGACATTGAGGTTTCCACTTGCGGTGTTATTTCACCACTGAAAGCACTCAACTATCTGATTCACAGTTTCGATTCAGATATAGTGACCCTTGACTACCGCGTACGCGGTTTTACCCGTGATATCAACGGTGAAAAACACTATATCGACCACAAGATTAACTCGATTCAAAATTTCCTTACTGAGGAAACTAGCGACAATTATCAAATGGTTGATGTCAATGTTTATCAAGAAAACTTATTTCACACTAAAATGATTAAAAAAGAATTCGATTTGAGTCAGTACATTTTTGGTTCAGGTGTCGATGAATTTGATCCAGAACAACAGGCCAAGATCAGCGCTCAGTTGCAGCGTGAAATGCAAGAGATATTCTACGGTAGAAATTTACCAGAGATGTAACGTACGTATAAGCACTAGCAGAAAAACCGGCTAGTTAGCCACTTTTTCTGTTAGTGCTAAATAATCTCGCTCATTCAAAAATGGCTTAGCGGTCAGCAAAAACACGTCGATGTCTAATTTATTCGCGCTTTGTAAGTTACTGACAAAGTTTGACCAAAAAACATAAGCAAGCTGATCGTTACCACTCTTTTGCTTAATAAACCAATAAAAACTAAAACCACAATCGTATAGCACGTCATAGCGCCCTTGCTCTGCTAGTGTAGCAAGAGGGTCCATTGATATCGCTGCTTGACAGCGCTGCTGCGCTTGAATTCTGCGTTTATTGAGGTATGAACTGGTTTCAGGCAACAATGTCGCTAACAGCTCGTAGGCGAGCATATCGGCATGCCCTTCATGTATCCACGCGAGGCTTTGATCTCCTGAAAACTGTTTGTGCTCACCTTGATACAAGTGCGCCGCTTCATGCGCGTAGAACCATAGTACCTCATACCTGTTTTTAATACGTTGCTCTTTACCATACCAGTGCATAAAGACTTGGTTGGGTAAAACCCCGCCTTGCCGGCCTTTGCGACCATCATCTATTCGTTCAAATGAAGCAAATAACATAGGCTTAGTTGCAAGTGGGCTAAATTTCTGTGATAAGTGCGCCATCATCTTAGGGAAAAACTTGAGTAACAAGCCCTGCAGTTTCTCGTCCAAGCCTTGGTCAATAACACTGTAGAAACTTGGATGTTCAGTTATCGCGTTATTGCCGACATAAATTTTGGTACCATCGTTTTTATCCCACCAACACACCTGCCCTTGATGCTGCTGACCATTGAGCACAATGCGTTCGTCGGGGTTAACCGTTAACTCGAAATACCAAGCATTTTCAAAACCAGTACATAAGTTCGGGCAGGCAAAAAATCGCGCGCTGTGAACTAATATCCCACCATCAGAAAAGCGGGCAAATGGCGAATAGTACTTGGGCAAGTGAATATAGCTCGGTGTTAGGGTGAAACTCACCTCACTAAATAACTGATTATCTTTACGAGTAACGATATCTCGACCAGACAAGTGGATTAGTTCAAATTGGCTATCTGAAATGAGCCATCGCTTTGATCGAGAGTCATCACGGGTGATAGCGAAGGTAATACTATTTACAGGGGTTAGGCTTTTATAGGTGACTCGCCACTCTTTATCAGTGACCTTTGCAAGCTCTGTAATAAGTACATTTTGCCCATAGGCATGACTGCTTATTAGCGCTAGCAAAAAGACTAAGTCACTAAAGAGCCTCGTCACAGATCAGACATCCAGTCTAGTTGTTTGTTCGCTTCGCGTTTTTTATCCATTAAGTCTTTAATTAATGGGGTTAAAATCAATTCCATTGCTAAGCCCATTTTACCGCCGGGCACTACCATGGTATTCACTCGAGACATAAATGCGCCGTCGATCATACTGAGATAAAACGGAAAATCGACTTGTGTTGACTCGCGAAAGCGAATCACAACAAAACTTTCATCCAAAGTAGGAATGGCTTTGGCGCTAAATGGATTTGAGGTGTCAACAGTTGGTACCCGCTGGAAGTTAACATGAGTGCGAGAGAACTGTGGCGTAATGAACGAAATGTAATCTTCCATACTGCGAACAATACTCGCGGTAACAGCTTCTCTGCTGTGGCCGCGCTGATTGGTATCGCGAATGATTTTTTGGATCCACTCTAAGTTTACAATTGGCACCATACCAATTAATAAATCAACATGCTCGGCAACGTTATTGGTTTCAGTAACGACACCTCCATGCAGTCCCTCATAGAACAAAACGTCTGTGCCCTCACCTAAGTCTTCCCAAGGGGTAAAAGTACCTGGCATTTGATTATATGGAACCGCCTCATCAAAGGTGTGCAAATAACGACGCATTTTGCCTTTGCCGGACTCTGAGTAGTCTTTGAACAAGTTTTCTAATGAATCAAAGTCATTAGCCTGATCACCGAAGTAGCTTAGATTGCGTCCTTCTTCACGCGCTTTTCGCTTTTCAACATCCATCTCTTGACGTGAATAGCGGTGAAAACTATCGCCCTCGACCTTAGCTGAACTTATGCCTAGTGTGCGAAATATATGTTCAAACGACTCTGTTGTCGTAGACGTACCAGCACCTGATGAACCAGTAACAGCAATAATTGGATGGCGAGCGGACATTTCAGTTCCCTAACAATAAGCGAACTTAGTTTATACGGTGAAAGAGCGTTTAAATCAATTGTAAATTGAGCTGGCCAATTCATTTACTTTTTCTGTCTAGAACTGTCACGTTTATTTACACCAGTTTATTTACGGAACAAAAGAAAAAGTAAAATCAATAACTTAGTTTATGGTTTAAATTATGCTTAATAAGTTCTTGTCTGTCTCACTACATTGAGCTGTAGGGTGAGGCCTATTTATCACACAATAAAAGGTCTTTATAGGAACAGTCATATGAAAGCTAAAAACCTACTTATACCGTTTTTATTTGCTCCCGCCATTTCAATGGCCACGCCAATACCTGTTGACCTATCGGGCTGGACAGCAGAGGAAGGCAACGGTAGCCCGGCTGCCTCTTGGAATGTTCAAGGAATAGGTAACGATTCGGTTTTCCAAAGCCAAAACTCTAGACCATCAATCTTTTTCAATCCAGGTAGTAATGACCAAGGGCAAGCACTTAGTGGTCAAATTACTGTTGAAACAGGGGCTGACGACGATTTCATCGGTTTTGTACTAGGGTACAACACTGGTGAATTCAACAGTGCAAATGCAGATTTTTGGCTAATAGACTGGAAACAAGCAAACCAAGGTAGTGCTAATGTTGGTCTTGCACTAAGCCATATTACAGGTGATGTTAGCACAGCACCAGAGCTAAACTTTTGGGAGCATAATGGCGTAGTTAATGAAGTTCAACGAGCAACGAATCTTGGTAGTACTGGTTGGATAGACTTCCAAACTTATGATTTTGAACTTGTATTCACTTCAACATTAATTGAAGTGCAAGTAGATGGAGTTAAAGAGTTGTCTTTCGCTGGTAACTTTACCAATGGCTCATTTGGCTTTTACAACTACTCTCAAGGCAGCGTTCGTTATGCAGGTATCACACAAGCTGACGCACCGCCGCCATCAACATCAATACCAGAACCTTCAAGTTTACTTATTTTGTTAACTGGAATACTCGCCATTTTAGTTCGGCAATATCAACAACAGTGATTTCTGGGTAAAAAAAATGCCACTCTTATGAGTGGCATTTTTATGAGTATAAAACTCGAATAAGCTTTTAATTAAGCTTCAGCTGTTGCTTCTTCAACTGTTTCAGCAGCTTCTTCAACTACTGGACGGTCTACTAATTCAACATAAGCCATAGGCGCTTTATCACCAGTACGGTAACCGCATTTTAAGATGCGAGTGTAACCACCTGGACGTTCTTGGTAACGAGGACCAAGTTCGTTAAATAAAATACCAACAACTTCTTGGTCGCGAGTACGAGCAAACGCTAAACGACGGTTTGCAACGCTGTCTGTTTTAGCCAAAGTTACTAATGGCTCAACAACGCGACGTAGTTCTTTAGCTTTAGCAACAGTAGTTTTAATAACACCGTGCTTAACTAAAGAGCTTGCCATATTGCGGAACATCGCCTGGCGATGACTGCTATTACGGTTTAACTGGCGACCGCTTTTACGATGGCGCATAAGTTAATCCTTATCTCAACTATTAAATTAACAATGATCGACCTAGTCGTTATCAGCAATGCTTTCTGGTGGCCAGTTCTCTAGGCGCATACCTAAAGATAAGCCACGAGACGCTAACACGTCTTTGATTTCAGTTAGAGACTTCTTACCTAAGTTAGGTGTTTTAAGAAGTTCAACTTCAGCACGCTGTACTAGATCACCAATATACTGAATTGCTTCTGCTTTTAAACAGTTAGCTGAACGAACAGTAAGTTCTAAATCATCAACAGGACGAAGTAAAATTGGGTCAAACTGTGGTTTTTCCTCTTTTTGCTCCGGCTCGCTAACATCGCGTAATTCAACAAACGCATCTAGCTGTTCAGCTAAGATGGTTGAAGCACGACGAATAGCTTCTTCTGGATCTAAAATACCATTAGTTTCCATGTCGATGACTAACTTGTCTAAGTCTGTACGTTGTTCAACACGTGCAGAATCAACGTCGTAGGCAATTCTTTCAACAGGACTAAATGAAGCATCAACCAATAAACGGCCAATAGCTCTATCTTCTTCCTCGGCATTGCGACGAACAGAGGCAGGTACGTAACCACGACCTATCTCTACTTTAATGCGCATACTGATAGAACCGTCACCAGTTAGGTGACAGATAACATGCTCTGGGTTTGCAATAGTTACATCGCCATCATGTTGAATATCAGCTGCCGTTACAGGGCCTTCACCTGACTTAGTTAAGGTAAGAACAGCTTCATTTTTGCCTTCCAAACCTACCGCTAGCCCTTTCAAGTTCAATAGAATTTCGATGATGTCTTCTTGAACACCTTCTTTACTACTGTACTCATGTAATACACCGTCGATTTCAACTTCAGTGACTGCACAACCAGGCATTGAAGATAAAAGAATACGACGTAGCGCATTACCTAAAGTGTGACCAAAACCACGTTCTAACGGCTCCAACGTTACCTTTGCACGAGTTGAGCTCAACGTCTCAATATCGACAAGGCGTGGCTTAAGGAATTCGGTTACAGAACCCTGCATTATGTCCTCTCTTAAGTTTAAACTTTACTTAGAGTAAAGTTCGACAATCAACTGTTCATTAATCTCAGCAGATAAATCTGAACGCTCAGGAACACGCTTAAACACGCCTTCCATTTTCTTGTTATCTACTTCAACCCAGACTGGCTTCTCACGTTGTTCAGCTAATTCTAAAGCAGCAACGATACGTGCTTGAGTTTTAGATTTTTCGCGAACAGAAACCACATCTTCAGCTTTAACAGTGAAAGATGGAATATTAACAACTTTACCGTTAACAACGATAGACTTGTGACTAACTAACTGACGTGCTTCTGCACGAGTGCTAGCAAAGCCCATACGGTATACTACGTTGTCTAAACGCACTTCTAAAAGCTGTAACAAGTTTTCACCTGTGTTGCCTTTAATACGCGCAGCTTCTTTGTAGTAGTTACGGAATTGCTTCTCTAGTACGCCGTAGATACGACGAACTTTTTGCTTCTCACGAAGCTGAACACCATAATCAGATAAACGACCGCGACGAGCACCGTGTTGACCTGGAATAGTTTCGATTTTACATTTAGTATCGATCGCGCGAACACCAGACTTAAGGAATAAGTCGGTACCTTCACGACGGCTAAGTTTTAGCTTAGGACCTAAATATCTTGCCATTTTCTTTCTCCAACTATCCTATTAAACGCGACGTTTCTTAGGAGGACGACAACCATTATGAGGAATAGGTGTAACGTCAGTAATGTTGGTGATTTTGTAACCAGCAGCATTTAAGGCACGGATAGCAGATTCACGACCTGGACCTGGACCTTTAACGAACACTTCAATATTCTTCAAGCCAAACTCTTGTGCTGCTTTACCAGCACGATCAGCAGCAACCTGTGCAGCGAATGGAGTAGATTTACGTGAACCACGGAAACCTGAACCACCAGCAGTTGCCCAAGATAAAGCATTACCTTGACGATCGGTAAGAGTTACGATTGTGTTGTTGAAAGAAGCATGGATATGAGCCATGCCATCAGCAACTTGTTTTTTTACGCGCTTACGCGTACGAACTGGAGTTTTTGCCATTGTCTAATCTCCTACTTCTTAATAGGCTTACGAGGACCTTTACGGGTGCGCGCATTAGTTTTAGTGCGTTGACCACGTAGAGGTAGACTGCGACGATGACGCAAACCACGAAAACAACCAAGGTCCATAAGACGCTTGATGTTCATAGAAACTTCACGACGTAAGTCACCTTCAACGGTGTACTTACCTACTTCAGTACGAAGTTCATCAATTTGAGCTTCGTTTAATTCACTGATCTTAGTTGATTCAGCGATACCAGTTGCCGCACAAATTGCTTTTGCACGGGTTGCACCGATACCGTAAATCGCAGTAAGGGCAATTACTGCATGCTTACGATCAGGGATGTTAATGCCAGCGATACGGGCCACTAACACATCTCCTATCTAAAAATTTAACTTACGCTAGTTGAAAAGCCCGTTAGGATACTCAACCAGCCACTTTTTTGCAAATGAAAGTGCCATTATTTGCTCAAATGAATTGAGCACTAATGACACTTTCTAAAAAGATTAACCTTGACGCTGTTTGTGCTTAGGGTCAGTTTTGCAAATTACGCGGACAACGCCAGCGCGTTTTACCACTTTGCAGTTACGGCAAATCTTTTTTACGGATGCACGAACTTTCATCTTACTACTCCGTTAAACCTTATCGGCCATAGCCTTTAAGATTAGCTTTCTTAAGTACACTGTCATATTGATGAGACATCAAATGCGTTTGTACTTGTGCCATAAAGTCCATGATTACCACTACGATGATCAACAATGACGTACCGCCAAAGTAAAACTGAACATCCCAAGCAATCATCATAAACTCAGGTACCAAACAGATAAAGGTAATGTATAACGCACCGGCTAAGGTTAAACGTGTCATTACTTTATCAATGTATTTAGAGGTTTGTTCACCCGGACGAATACCCGGAATAAACGCGCCAGACTTCTTCAAATTATCTGCTGTTTCACGTGGGTTGAAGACCAACGCCGTGTAGAAAAAGCAGAAGAAGATTATCGCTGCCGCTAAAAGCATTACATATAACGGCTGACCCGGAGAAATCGCTAAAGAGATTTCTTGTAGAGTATCAGCAACTACACCTTCACCCTGGCCGAACCAGCTGGCTATTGTAGCAGGAAATAAGATAATACTTGAAGCAAAAATTGGCGGAATAACACCAGCCATATTCACTTTTAACGGTAAGTGCGTGCTTTGAGCAGCAAATACCTTACGACCTTGTTGACGCTTAGCATAGTTAACAACGATACGACGTTGGCCACGCTCAACAAATACAACAAAGAAAGTGACGGCAAAGACGATTAAACCAATCAGCAATAATACCAATAAGTGCAATTCACCTTGACGCGCCATTTCTGCTGTTTGACCAACAGCAGACGGCATACCAGCAACAATACCAGCAAAGATTAGAATCGAAATACCATTACCGATACCACGCTCAGTAATTTGTTCACCTAACCACATTAAGAACATGGTACCAGTGACTAAACTCACCATCGCAGTAAAGATAAAGCCGAAACCAGGATTAATCACTAATCCTGGCATCATTTGCGGTAAACCATTAGCAATCGCGAACGATTGGGCAGTTGCTAATATTAAAGTACCGTAGCGGGTGTATTGACTGATTTTACGACGTCCAGCTTCGCCTTCTTTTTTCAACTCTTGCATACTAGGTACGGCGTGCGTACTAATCTGCATGATAATAGAAGCCGAAATGTACGGCATAATACCAAGTGCCAATACAGAGGCTCGCTCAAGCGCACCACCAGAGAACATATTAAATATGCCAATGATGGTGTCTTTTTGTTGTTCAAACAACTGAGCTAATACAGCGGCGTCAATACCAGGGATTGGCACGAAAGATCCTAAACGGAAAACAATAATTGCTCCGAATACGAAAAACAGTCTTTGCTTAAGCTCAGACAAACCGCCTGCGCCTTTATTATCCGTTCCTGGTTTAGCCATAATCTGTATTATTCCTCGATTTTACCGCCAGCAGCTTCGATAGCTGCACGAGCACCTTTAGTCACGCCAACGCCACGTACAGTTACAGGCTTGTTGATTTCACCAGACAGCATGATTTTTACTGTCTCGATGTTGCGTGCAACTAAGTTAGCGTTCTTAAGCGTGTGAATGTCAACTACATCACCTTCGATTAGGTTTAACTCGTGTAAGCGAACTTCAGCGCGAACTAAAGACTTACGTGAAGTGAAACCAAACTTAGGTAAACGTTGTTTCAATGGCATTTGACCGCCTTCAAAACCTGGACGTACGCTACCGCCAGAACGAGACTTCTGACCTTTGTGACCACGACCACCGGTTTTGCCTAGGCCTGAACCAATACCGCGACCAACGCGTTTCTTAGCTGACTTAGCGCCTGGTGCAGGAGATAATGTATTTAAATGCATTGATTAGTCCTCCACCTTAACCATGTAGTGTACTTGGTTGATCATACCGCGTACTGAAGGAGTATCTTCTAACTCAACAGTGTGACGGATACGACGTAAGCCAAGACCCTTTAATGTAGCTCTGTGCTTTGGTAAACGACCAATAGAGCTTTTTACTTGAGTAACTTTAACTGTTTTAGCCATGCTCAATTACCCCAAAATGTCAGCAACGTCTTTGCCACGCTTAGCTGCGACTGCTTCTGGCGAGTTCATGTTCGCAAGAGCAGAAATAGTAGCGCGTACTACGTTGATTGGGTTAGTAGAACCGTATGCTTTTGACAATACGTTCTGTACGCCAGCAACTTCAAGTACTGCACGCATCGCACCACCGGCGATGATACCTGTACCTTCAGAAGCAGGTTGCATGTAAACCTTAGAACCTGAGTGACGACCCTTGATAGGGTGTTGAAGAGTAGTACCCTTCAAGTCAACAGTAACTAGGTTACGACGAGCCTTTTCCATTGCTTTTTGGATAGCAGCAGGCACTTCACGTGCTTTACCGTAACCAAAACCAACGCGGCCGTTACCGTCACCAACTACAGTTAGTGCAGTGAAACTAAAGATACGACCACCTTTAACCACTTTTGATACGCGGTTAACAGCGATTAGCTTTTCAGCCATATCAGTTTGTTGTTGTGTGTTTTCTACATTAGCCATCATCAACTCCTAGAACTGAAGGCCAGCTTCACGAGCTGCTTCTGCTAACGCTTTTACGCGACCGTGGTAACGGAAACCGCTACGGTCAAAAGCAACATTGGTGATGCCTTTAGCAACAGCGCGTTCAGCAATAGCTTTACCTACTGCAGTTGCTGCCGCAACATTACCAGTTTTTTCAACTTGACCGCGAACTTCTTTGTCTAAAGTTGACGCAGCAGCGATAACTTCAGAGCCAGTTGGCGCGATTAATTGAGCGTAAATATGGCGAGGAGTACGGTGAACGACTAAACGATTCGCACCCAACTCGCTGATTTTAGCGCGTGCACGTTTTGCACGGCGTAAACGAGATGTTTTCTTATCCATCGTATTACCCTACTTCTTCTTAGCTTCTTTACGGCGTACAACTTCGTCGTCATAACGAATACCTTTGCCTTTGTAAGGCTCTGGCTCACGGTATGAACGAATGTTTGCAGCAACTTGACCAACCAACTGCTTGTTAGCACTCTTAAGTACAACTTCAGTTTGGCTAGGAGTTTCACACGTAACACCTTCAGGAATTGCGTGATCTACTGGGTGAGAGAAACCTAAAGAAAGGTTTAAGCTCTTGCCAGCAGCTTTTGCACGGTAACCAACACCGTTAAGAATTAATTTCTTTTCGAAGCCTTTGCTTACACCAATAACCATGTTGTTGATATTAGCGCGCGCAGTACCGGCTTGCATCCAAGCAGCTTTGCTATCTTCAGCTACTTCAGTTTTGATAACGTTTTCTTCTTGAGAAACGTTAACTAAACCGTGAATAGTAGCAGAAAGCTCACCTACAGGACCTTTAACTTTAATGTCTTGGCCTGATAACGTAACAGTAACGCCAGCAGGAATTTCGACAGGTGCTTTTGCAACACGAGACATATTCTTGCTCCTTACGCTACGAAACCAATGATCTCACCACCTAAACCTGCTTTGCGAGCAGCGCGGTCAGTCATTAAGCCTTTAGAAGTAGAAACAATCGCAATACCTAAGCCAGCTTGTACTTGAGGAAGCTCAGTGCTGCCTTTGTATACACGTAGACCAGGGCGTGAAACACGCTTGATTGATTCAATTACTTTTTTACCTTCGAAGTATTTCAAAGCAACTTCTAGCTCAGGCTTAGCACCTTCAACTACTGAGTACTCTGAAATGTAACCTTCTTCTTTAAGCAAGCTAGCGATAGCAACTTTAAGTTTTGAAGAAGGCATTGTTACTGCAGTTTTAGCTGCAGATTGACCGTTGCGGATGCGTGTAAACATGTCCGCGATAGGATCAGTCATCATAATTGCTCTCTCCTATTACCAGCTAGCTTTCTTAAGACCAGGAACTTCACCGCGCATCATAGCTTCACGTAACTTGATACGGCTTAAGCCGAACTTACGTAGGTAACCATGTGGACGGCCAGTCACGTTACAACGGTTACGTTGACGTGAGCTGCTTGAGTTACGAGGTAAAGATTGTAGTTTTAATACTGCATCCCAACGATCTTCTTCAGAAGTATTTACGCTTGAGATAATTGCTTTTAACTCAGCGCGCTTTTCAGCGTACTTAGCTACAAGCTTTGCACGTTTTGCTTCACGTGCCTTCATAGATGATTTAGCCATAACTCTACACCTTATTTTTTGAACGGGAAGTTAAAAGCAGTAAGCAGAGCACGACCTTCCTCGTCAGATGCCGCAGTAGTAGTGATAGTAATATCCATACCACGGATCTTATCGACTTTATCGTAGTCGATTTCAGGGAAAATAATTTGCTCACGCACGCCCATGCTGTAGTTACCACGGCCATCGAACGACTTAGGGTTCAAGCCACGGAAGTCACGGATACGAGGAACTGAAATAGAGATTAAACGCTCTAAGAATTCCCACATGCGCTCACCGCGTAGAGTTACTTTTGCACCAATAGGGTAGCCTTCACGGATTTTAAAACCAGCAACAGATTTGCGAGCTTTAGTTACCATAGGCTTTTGACCTGAGATTGCAGTAAGATCATTTGTGGCGTTTTCTAATACTTTTTTATCAGTAATAGCTTCACCAACACCCATGTTAAGGGTGATCTTTTCAATCCGAGGGACTTGCATGACACTTTTGTAACTGAACTTTTCTTGAAGCTCAGCAACAACTGTATCTTTATAAAAATCATGCAGTTTCGCCATCGTTTACTCCAATAATTAAACTAATTCGTTATTAGACTTGAAGAAACGAACTTTTTTGCCGTCTTCAATTCTAAAACCAACACGATCGGCCTTGCCAGTAGCAGGGTTTACGATCGCCACGTTAGAAACGTGGATTGGTGCTTCTTTTTCAACAATACCACCAGCTTGCTGTAACTGAGGTACAGGCTTCTGATGCTTCTTGACTAAGTTAACACCTTCAACAAATACTTTGCTTTTTTCGACAAGAACTTTGGTAACTTTACCTTTTTTGCCTTTGTCTTTACCAGCAAGTACGATTACTTCATCATCACGACGAATCTTAGCTGCCATTATCGTGACTCCTTATAGTACTTCTGGAGCTAATGAAACGATCTTCATGAACTTTTCAGTTCTTAATTCACGTGTCACAGGCCCGAAAATACGAGTACCAATAGGTTGTAAGCTTGCGTTAAGCATTACAGCCGCGTTTCCGTCAAAGCGAATGGCTGAACCATCCGGGCGACGAATGCCCTTTTTAGTGCGCACCACTACCGCGTTAAGTACATCACCTTTTTTAACTTTACCGCGAGGAATAGCTTCCTTCACTGCAACTTTAATGATGTCACCAATACGTGCGTAGCGACGGTGCGAGCCACCAAGGACCTTAATACACTGCACGCGTCGAGCGCCGCTGTTGTCAGCAACGTCAAGCTGTGTTTGCATTTGGATCATTTTATATGTGCTCCGCTCTATCTATATAAAAGATTAAATTCAAGGCCAAAAATTCGACCCGTCACTGCCTTTATTTACCCAGCCATTATCGGCGGGCGCGAGATTATAACACCAGTAAAAAAAAAGTGATAGTTTATTTAGCTAAAAAATAAACAGCTCTCGGAACACGTTTACTATATGGGCATTAAGTGTTGAAAATTAAACCGTTAGTTCTATATTTTTTAGTAACAAGTCAATTTAGCCAACGCGCTAAAACCTAACATTTTAGGTGATATTATGACCGATTGGTGCCAAGCAACTGTTATTAACAATCATCGCTGGACTGAAAAACTCTTTAGCCTAACCATAAGCGCTGATATAGAGCCATTTGTCGCTGGCCAATTCACTAAGCTCGCGTTAACTGTAAATGATAAACGACAGGCAGCGGCCTATTCTTTTGTTAACGCACCAGATGACAATGTCTTGGAGTTTTATTTAATTGAAGTACCCAACGGTCGATTATCGCCGGCTTTGATGCGACTTGAGCTCGGCGATACCCTCGAAATAGCGAAACAAGCCTCAGGTTTTTTCACCCTTGACGATGTCCCCAAGAGCAAACAACTTTGGATGTTTGCCACTGGCACGGCAATTGGCCCTTACTTATCAATACTGCAAGAGCAGCAAGTTTGGCGAGATTATCAAAATATTGTATTAGTGCACGCTGTTCGTCATCAAAGTGATTTGAGCTATCAACCATTGATCAAAGTATTGTGCCGCAATCAACAGTTGCGTTATGTAAGTATTGTTAGTCGCGAGTCAAATGCGGCAGGCTTAACTGGCAGAATTCCCGCATTAATTGCAAATGGCGACTTGGCAAAATTTGTCGACCTCAGCATGTCGCCAGAAGATAGCCAGTTTATGATTTGTGGTAATCCAGAAATGGTAAAAGACACTAGCCAAGTATTGCTAGACAAAGGTTATCAACGCAATCGGCGCAGTAAGCCCGGCCATATCACCATAGAACAATATTGGTCGAGCTAGCTTGTCTTACCGATAAACCTAACTCTCTTGCTTATTGGTTAACTCTTCAACTTTTGATTGCATAGCCTCAGCGCGTTTTTTCCAGAGCTTACGCGCCAGTTTTTGCATATCATCGATTTTGTCACCTTCATCAACAATTTCTAAGCCGAGTAGAGTTTCTAAAATATCTTCCATTGTGAGAATACCTTCAACACTACCGTACTCGTTAATCGCTAATAAGATATGCGCTTTAGCGCGCACTAACTCGTCAAAAGCGTGAGACAAAGTCATATTGCTGAGTAGCGACGGCATTTCACGATGGTAATCTTGTAAGGTTTTGTCTTTGTTGCCACGCGCTTGTGCCAGCAGAATATCACTGCGTAAAACGAAGCCGGTAATATTATCGGTGTTGTGATCGTCGTATATAGGAATACGAGAAAAGCGCATACTGTCGTGCTTGTGGAAAAAAGTCTCAACACTCAAATCATTTGCTAAAGAAAACATCACCGTACGCGGTGTCATCGCATCTTTAATCGTCATCTCTTTCAAGAGCAACATGTTCTTCATCATGGTGGACTCTTGTTCACCCAGCTGCCCTTCTCTGGCACTGAGCTCTGCCATCGCCATAAATTCACCGCGACTAAAGCCAGTCAGTGTTGGCTCATGGCTTAAGCCACCGGTTAACTTTTCTGACATTTTAACAAACGGGTACAACAACCAGATTAAGTGTTTTAATGCTGTCGCGGTAATTGGTGCTAGTTGACGCCAGTAAGTTGCACCCAAAGTTTTAGGGATAATTTCAGAAAAGATAAGAATCAATAAAGTTAATACTGCAGAGATAACACCAAGATAAGCTTCACCAAAAACTGCCGTTGCTTGGGCACCAGCACCGGCAGCACCAATAGTGTGAGCAATAGTATTGAGAGTTAGAATTGCCGCCAGCGGCTTGTTCACATCTGCTTTAAGTGTTTTTAACAACTCGCCTGATTTGTGGCCTTCTTGTTGTTTTAACTCGATATAACCAGAAGTCACACTAAGTAGTACTGCCTCGGCGACAGAACAAAGAAAGGAAAATAAAAGTGCGCATAGCACGTAGATAATAAGTAAGGTCATGGTGAATTAACGTGATTGAAAGGTCGTGATTATTTAAGCATTTTGTGAATTAGATTTCTAGCAAGAGCTAGAGTTAAAGAGATAAGTCGTTTTTTTAAAACGCTCCGAACAGAGCATAAAGCCCACTTATTCTCTAACGCGAAATACTTCCAAATCTTCTTTTTTTCTAACCCATGATTGGACTTTACCGACAGATATTCCGCAATCATCGTCGAAAAAGAGTTCTGTTCCATCAGGATCTATCACGCTCTCATCAACGTCTAATAGGTTAATCAGCCCCTCAAAAATCCAACGGCCTTTTCTGCCTTTATCATTTGACCAATTACTCTCATTCTCGATGCCTAGTTCTCCATACTCTATAGCTTTCTGATAGGCTTGCTCTTTATCAACAGCTTTTAAGAGAACTGTATTTGTAAAAGCTCGACATCTGCGTTTAG
Organism: Endozoicomonas sp. G2_1; assembly: GCF_017744155.1. GTDB lineage: Bacteria > Pseudomonadota > Gammaproteobacteria > Enterobacterales > Alteromonadaceae > JAGHQT01. The sequence goes on from NZ_JAGHQT010000008.1 coordinate 140,934, forward strand.
GATTGGAAATATCTTCATCGTCATACTGAAAACGCTCGACCATTACGGCAACCCAATATCTTTCCTTGGACATTTACAAACTCCAGATTAAAAACAAAGCAAGGTTATCAGATTATGTTAGTTTCGAAGAGTTAGGTAAATATAATTTATGATACAAAAAACAAAAAGGCCCTGCCGCAGCAGAGCCTTTTGATTAGTATCTATTTGTTAGAAAAACTTAAATTAAGCTTTTTCTACAACGTCAACCAACGTCCAAGATTTGCTCTTAGAAATTGGTGCACATTCACGAATAGTTACTACGTCACCCGCATTACACTGGTTAGTTTCATCATGCGCTTTCAACTTAGTTGAACGAATCATGAACTTACCATAGATAGGGTGTTTAACACGACGCTCGATCAGAACAGTGATAGACTTGTCCATTTTGTCACTGACAACGCGACCTTGTAGTGTACGAATTTTATCGCTCATTACGCACCTGCCTTCTCAGTAATGATAGTCTTAACACGTGCGATGTTGCGACGCACTTGTCTTAATAAATGAGTTTGTGCTAACTGACCAGTGCTTGCTTGCATGCGATAGTTAAACTGTTCGCGCAAAAGCTCAAGTAATTCAGCATTTAACTCTTCAATGCTTTTTTCTCTTAGTTCGCTAGCTTTCATTACATTACCGTCCGAGTTACGAAAGTTGTTTTGAACGGAAGTTTAGCAGCCGCTAAAGCAAATGCTTCGCGTGCTAAATCTTCTGGAACACCTTCCATTTCATAAAGAACACGACCTGGTTGGATTTGACAAACCCAATATTCCACGCCACCTTTACCTTTACCCATACGAACCTCAAGAGGCTTCTTGGTAATTGGCTTATCAGGGAAAACACGGATCCAGATTTTACCTTGACGCTTAACGTGACGAGTCATCGCACGACGAGCAGCTTCGATTTGACGAGCAGTCATACGACCACGCTCAACTGATTTCAAACCGAAAGTACCGAAGCTAACTGTGCTACCAGTGTGGGCTAAACCACGGTTGCGTAGCTTATGTTGCTTGCGGAATTTAGTACGTTTTGGTTGTAACATTACTTAACTCCTACTTGCTCTTGCGGTTGTTGCGCTTCTTAGGCTTAGCTGGTGCTTCAACCTGTGCAGGCATACCACCGATAACTTCGCCTTTGAAGATCCACACTTTGATACCGATAGTACCGTAAGTAGTTTCACCACGTGCAGTTGCGTAATCGATATCAGCACGTAAAGTGTGAAGTGGTACACGACCTTCACGATACCACTCTGAACGAGCGATGTCGGCGCCGCCTAAACGACCACTAACTTCAACTTTGATACCTTTAGCACCTAAACGCATAGCGTTTTGTACGGCACGCTTCATAGCACGACGGAACATAACACGACGTTCTAATTGGCTAGCAATGCTGTCAGCAACTAATTGAGCATCCATTTCTGGCTTGCGTACTTCAGCAATGTTGATTTGCGCAGGTACACCAGCAATTTTAGATACTTTTAAACGTAACTTTTCTACGTCTTCGCCTTTCTTACCGATAACAACACCAGGACGAGCTGTGTGAATAGTTACACGGATTGATTTAGCTGGACGCTCGATCACGATTTTTGATAATGAAGCACGCTTCAATTGCTCAGACAAGTATGCACGAACCAAGTGGTCACCGTGTAAGTTGTTAGCAAAATCTTTTGTGCTTGCGAACCATGTAGACGCGTAAGGTTTAGTGATACCTAAGCGAATACCGGTAGGATGTACTTTTTGACCCATACTAATATCTCCTAGCTATCAGCAACAACCACAGTAATGTGGCTAGTGCGCTTAATAATGCGATCGGCACGGCCTTTCGCACGAGGTCTAATACGCTTCATTGTTGGACCATCGTCAACCATGATGGTTTTAACGAATAGTTCATCAATGTCTGCACCTTCATTGTGCTCTGCGTTAGCAATTGCTGAGTTAAGTACTTTCTTAACTAAAACAGCAGCTTGTTTGTTGCTGTAAGTTAATACTTCTAAAGCTTTCTCAACGTGTAAGCCGCGGATTTGATCCACAACTAAACGCGCTTTTTGAGCAGAACCACGGGCAAATTTATGTTTAGCTACAGCTTCCATTTAACTTCCCCTTATTTCTTTTTCGCTTTCTTATCAGCAGCGTGGCCGCGATAAGTACGAGTTGGTGCAAATTCACCTAGTTTGTGACCGATCATTTCATCAGTTACAAACACAGGTACGTGTTGACGGCCATTATGGACAGCGATGGTCAATCCGATCATGTTAGGGATGATCATTGAGCGACGAGACCAAGTTTTGATAGGTTTCTTGTTCCCGCTTTCCAAAGCTTTCTCTACCTTCGTCAACAAGTGTAGGTCAATAAATGGACCTTTCTTGAGAGAACGTGGCATGGTAATTCCTCTTAATTAATAACTAGTACTATTATTTAGTACGACGACGTACGATGAACTTATCAGTACGCTTGTTCTTACGAGTCTTGTAACCCTTAGTAGGTACACCCCAAGGTGATACTGGGTGACGACCACCTGAAGTACGACCTTCACCACCACCGTGCGGGTGATCAACTGGGTTCATCGCCACACCACGAACGGTAGGACGAACACCGCGCCAGCGGCTAGCACCAGCTTTACCAAGAGAACGTAACATGTGTTCAGCGTTGCCGATTTCACCTAAAGTTGCGCGACACTCAGCTTCAACTTTACGCATTTCGCCTGAGCGAAGACGCAAAGTAACGTAAGCACCGTCTTTAGCAACTAATTGTGCGTAAGTACCAGCAGCACGTGCAATTTGAGCACCTTTACCAGGCTTAAGCTCGATTGCGTGAATAACGCTACCTAAAGGCATGTTGCGAAGTGGTAAAGTGTTACCAGTTTTGATTGGCGCATCAGCACCAGACTGGATTGCATCACCAGCTTTTAAGCCTTTTGGTGCTAAGATGTAACGACGCTCGCCATCTGCATATAATACTAACGCGATGTTAGCACTGCGGTTTGGATCGTACTCTAAACGCTCAACTTTAGCCGGGATACCGTCCTTTGTGCGTTTGAAGTCGATTAAACGGTAGTGATGTTTGTGACCACCACCAACGTGACGAACAGTGATACGACCAGTGTTGTTACGACCACCAGACTTAGAGTTTTTCTCTAAAAGTGGTGCGTATGGCTTACCCTTGTGTAGTTCCGGGTTAACCACTTTAACAACGTGGCGACGACCCGGAGAAGTAGGTTTACATTTTACAATAGCCATTATGCCTTCTCCTATGCTTCAGCGCCAACGAAGTCGATGTCACTACCTTCAGCAAGAGTAACATAAGCTTTTTTCCAGTCGCTACGACGACCGAAACGAGCGCCAGTGCGCTTAGCTTTACCCTTGACATTTAAAGTGCGAACACCTTCAACTTTAACTTCGAAAAGTTTTTCAACAGCAGCTTTGATTTCTGCTTTAGTAGCAGTAGTTGCAACTTTGAAAACAACCGTGTTGTTTGCTTCAGCAGCAACAGTAGCTTTCTCAGAAATGTTTGGTGCCAAAAGCACTTTTAACAAACGTTCTTCGCTTATCATGCTAACATCTCCTCAACTTGCTTAACTGCATCAGCAGTCATTAATACTTTTTCGAAACCAACTAAAGAAACTGGGTCGATGCCTTGAACGTCGCGAACGTCAACTTTGTACAAGTTGCGTGAAGACAAGAACAAGTTCTCATCAACTTCAGCAGTCACGATTAACACATCTTTAAGTTCTAAGTCTTTTAACTTAGCAACTAATTCTTTAGTTTTTGGTGATTCAACAGCAAAGTCGTTAACCACAACTAAACGCTCTTGGCGAACTAGTTCAGATAAAATGCTTTGGATTGCACCACGGTACATTTTACGGTTAACTTTTTGGCTGTGATCTTGTGGTTTAGCAGCGAATGTTACGCCACCAGTGCGCCAGATTGGGCTACGAGTAGTACCAGCACGAGCACGACCAGTACCCTTTTGACGCCATGGCTTCTTACCACCACCGCTAACTTCAGAGCGAGTCTTTTGAGCACGAGTACCTTGACGAGCACCTGCTGCGTAAGCAACAACTACTTGGTGTACTAACGCTTCGTTAAACTCACGACCGAAAGTTGTTTCTGAAACTTCAAGAGCGCCTGACGCGTCTTTTAATGTTAATTCCATCAAAATTCTCCTCAGACGTTAAGCTTTAACAGCTGGTTTAACGATAACGTTGCTGTTTACTGCGCCTGGAACTGCACCTTTAATAAGAAGCAAGTTACGCTCAGCATCAACACGTACGATTTCAAGGTTCTGCGTAGTTACCTTAGCAGCACCCATGTGACCAGACATTTTTTTGCCTTTGAATACGCGACCTGGTGTTTGACATTGGCCGATTGAACCGTTTGAACGGTGCGACAATGAGTTACCATGTGACATATCTTGAGTACGGAAATTCCAACGCTTGATACCGCCTTGGAAACCTTTACCCTTTGAAGTGCCAGTCACGTCTACTAATTTAGTTTCGTTGAAAAGCTCAACACTAATTTCGCTACCAGCGGCTAAGTCTGCGCCTTCACCGTCATTTAAACGGAATTCCCACAAACCACGACCTGCTTCGATACCAGCTTTTGCATAGTGACCAGCAGTTGGCTTGTTAACGCGGTTAGCTTTTTTGCTACCAGTAGTTACTTGAATCGCTGAGTAGCCATCGTTGTCTACAGTTTTAACCTGAGCAACGCGGTTGGCTTCAACTTCTAGGACTGTAACAGGAGTAGAAACACCATCTTCAGAGAAGATGCGAGTCATACCAACTTTACGTCCGACTAGACCTATAGTCATGTCAAAAACCCCCTATTAACCCAAGCTAATTTGAACGTCAACACCAGCTGCTAAGTCTAAACGCATTAATGCGTCAACAGTCTTATCAGTAGGCTCAACGATATCAATTAAACGCTTGTGAGTACGAATTTCGTACTGATCACGCGCATCTTTGTTAACGTGTGGAGAAATCAAAACTGTGAAACGCTCTTTGCGAGTAGGAAGTGGAATAGGACCACGAACCTGTGCGCCAGTACGCTTAGCAGTGTCAACGATTTCTGCTGTAGATTGATCAATCAAACGATGATCGAACGCTTTCAAACGAATGCGAATTCTTTGATTTGACATGGAATCAAATCCCCTAATAAAAGAACGAACAAAATACAGCCCATCACCTTCCATTGTAAGAAAGGGGGGTGTATCGACTAAAACATTCAACTCCAAATCGGAGTTGCTGTAATCATTAAACAAACATTGTTAAATCAACAATTAGTTCAATGAAATCCGCTGAGCACAGCCCAACGTGGAGGCGTATTATACGTGTGTTGATAAATTATGCAAGTAGTAAAGGAGAAATAATCATACTGCCGATAACATTGCTCAAATAGATCTTAGCATCGGCCCTACTAAACCCTTTTGGCGGGACGAGTTAATACGATGCGGTGCTCTTGTGGTCGGTAATAGTCTTCAACATATTTCTCACTAGTAAAGCCTAACTTGCGGTACAGCGCGATCGCATTAGTGTTATTTGGATCAACCGTTAAAAAGGCGCTTGTACTCAGTTGGTCAAAATCATGGTTAAGGGTACTCATTAGCTTACGGCCTAAACCTTTACCCCGTGCTTGTTTTGCAACAAAAACCTTATGCAAGCAATAAGTATTGTTAATACTAGGGAACGCTATAGCAACGCCGAAAATTTGCTGGCCCTCTTTTGCACAAACAACTAATGCGTGTTCAACCCACAAACGCCAAGCGTGCTCTCCGTCAGGTATAAATTCACTGTTATCATTATCTAACCATGCAATGCGGTCAAGCTCTGCAATTTGCAAGAAATCTGAGATTTGTGCTTTTGTAATTACCATCGCTTTAACCTGTAAAACATCTATGCTTTTAAACAAAAAGAGCAGCCATTGGCTGCTCTTTAAATTTATTAGATGGTTTGTTTCACCATAACTATTAACTCTTTTATCGCTTGATAACCAAAGGGTTAACAAGGCGGGAAAACGGAGCATACAAGTGTATGTGAGTTTTCCCAACGCAGTTAACGCAAGGTTAGCTGCTAGAAAAGGTTAATTAGTCGATGATTTTAGAAACAACACCAGCACCTACCGTGCGACCACCTTCACGAATCGCGAAGCGTAAACCTTCGTCCATCGCGATTGGGTTGATTAGCTCAACAACAAACTTCAAGTTGTCGC
>NZ_JAGHQT010000009.1 GCF_017744155.1 Endozoicomonas sp. G2_1
TTTTTCAACTTGGTCGACGACCGCCAATTTAAAAGCGAGTGAGTAATCCTTTTGAGTTCGTTTAGTGGTTGATTTCATGGCACTCTCCAATTCATTGATTGAAAAGTGTCAACCTTATTTAGGACGGTTCAGATAAAAAATAAAAAGGGCCATAAGGCCCTTTTTTATTGATTTTGTTCAACTGACACTATCTAGCTTTTCTAGCTCTAAACGCTAAGCCCATCAAAGCAAGTCCAAATACAGCCAAAGAGCTTGGCTCTGGTACTTCTATCGGACGAAAATCGTTAGTAAATCTAAAGCTGTTGATGTCATGAAAATTACCACCAGCACCAGTACCAGAAGTAAAGCCAACGAAAACATCACTGCTGCCAAATGTATTTTCCAGATCAACAGTATATGACAAGCTTGCGGTCGCAGGTCTAGAGTCACTTGTGCTGTAACGAACGTCTAACAAATCAGTTAAGCCATTATAGTCAACCCAAACGTACCATTCATCGCCGTTATTAAAACGCTCAGATTCACTTAACGTTACTTCAGAATTTACCGAACCATCAAGGTTAATACCAAGGTGATTACCGTCCGGGTCATCAACAGACGGGAAGCGGTTTACATTGTTAAAGTAAGTATCAAATTCAATCCCTAACGAATTAGAGATACCTTCGTAACCAATACCAAAGCCCAAACCACCAGCTGTGTTAGACTGGGTTTGTAAGGTGAATACGATACCATCAGCACCAGCACCATCACTATCGCCAATACCGATATTATTGTCTATTTGAAAGCTAAAAAATGAGCTAAAAGATGCTTGGTTTTGCAATGAAATAGCATTGTTTAAGAAAGCACTGCTAGATTGGTTTAAACCATTGGTCAAACGTAACACATCATCTGAATTTGGGTTTAATGAGGCTGCAGTACCGTTTAATTGAAACTGACTGAGATCTGAAAAATCGTCAAATTGAACGTCAATGACGTTTGCAGACGAAGAAAAAGACGTTATCAATACTGCTAAAGCGGCTAAATTTACGTACTTCATTTAGAATCCTTAATTTGCTAACTGCTACTACAGTCAATAAAAAAGCAAAATACGGACCAAAACAATAAAACAAAATAAAAAACAACAACTTAAACATAATTATAAAAATTAATTGTACAGGTGTGTAAAAATAAGCGACAAACGGTTATGTGAGAATAAAGAAGAGACTTTAGATGGTAAGAAGCGATGATTAATAATTGTTAATCATCGCTTCAGTCAAAAAGAAATATCGAGCCACTTTGTTGCAAATTGCAAAGCACGCCTAGTTTTTTGCAATAGTCTCCGTCATGAAGGTCTCACTAAACCAATCATCTAACATTTGTTTTTCATAACCAAACGAGCGATTGCGATAACGTAATTTCAAATGATTGTCTAAAAACCCTAAGTCTTTTAAATCTACATCACTCGCGGTAACTTCTTGATTTTGTTTATCAAGCAGTTGATAAGAAAATTCTAAACGCGGACTAAAAACGCGCTTGATAATTCTTACTTGATTCATACCTCCAAAGTTAACATCGCCAGCCAAGTCAACGTCAGTGACTTTAACCTTTAGTGTTTGTCCTTCAGGCAATTGCTCTGCCAACTTCGAAAAATGATCGCCAAGCTGCTTAAAAACTCTGTTTTGAAAATGCTTACGAGTTTCGTTTCCAGCTCTAATATCACGGTATTTTTCAGGCTCGTTCCACTCAACTTCAGCAGTAGCCGCAAAGGAAAAATTCGAAGCTAATAACGTCAAGCTTCCTATAACTGTATAAATAACAATTTTATTCATATACTACTCCTTAATTAACATACCAAGTAACCATTCTTGTAGTTTGACCGTGAAAATAGTTTTTCCATTGCAAAAAGCTACTCTATAGTCAACAACTTTTTTTACATTCTATTTCGAGTATAGTCAATAATTACACTACCAATGTTACTTTTTGATACATTATTGGTACTAATTCAGCAGCATATTGAACACGTTCGTACTTATTACATTGATAGTGGAAACCAGATACTGTTTAATTAAGTTACTATATCTAAAAGATATTTAACTTTTATTGTTCAAAGGACAAAACAAGCATGAAAGCACTGTGGCTCAAAGCAATAATTAGCCATTCTTGGTTAACTCTAATTCTCGTATTGTCGTTTGTTATCGTATCGGTTATTGGCGCTAAAAACTTGTACTTCAGGGGTGACTACAAAGTCTTTTTTGAACGTGATAACCCTCAACTTGTCGCATTTGAGAAAATGCAAAAAATATTTAGCAACAATGACAACGCAGCTATTATTATTGCCCCTAAGTCAGGAGACATATTTAACCAAAAAAGTTTAAAACTAATTAAACAACTCACTGATGAAGCTTGGCAAACCCCCCTTTCATCTCGCGTAGATTCAATTACCAATTATCAGCACACATGGGCTGAAGAAGATGATCTAATTGTCGAAGATTTACTGTTAGACGAAACTTCCATAGATGAACAACTAATTGATCGAATTGCTCGAATTACAATCTCAGAGCCCAACCTAGTTAAGCGCTTAATATCAGATCAAGGAGATGTTGCTGTTATTAACATCACCGTCCAACTGCCTGACGCGTCCATTCCAGAAAATGCAGCTACAGCAGCTCAAGCTGTGGTAGAAATCGCTGACTACATAGTGGCGTTGACAGATAGCTATAAAGAAAAATACCCAGATCACAACTTTTATCATACTGGCGTTGTTTACATGAATAATGCCTTTATCACAGAGTCCAAAAACGATGTGATGACATTAGTTCCGGCAATGTTTTTAGCAATTGTTGCAATTTTGTGGCTAATGCTAAGATCTATTGCGGCGACTATCTCAACGGTGCTCATTATTTTTACGGCAATAATTTCAACCATGGGGCTAGCTGGTTGGTTCGGATTCTTTTTGAGCACGGCAACGGTAAACGTGCCAACAGTCGTAATGACGCTTGCTGTAGCTGACTGTGTTCACGTGATATCAACTATGCTATTGGCATTGAGTCAAGGTAAAAGTAAATCCGAAGCAATTGGCTATAGCGTAGAGCAAAACCTAACACCGATATTTATTACAAGCGCCACTACGGCCATTGGCTTTCTAACGCTTAACTTTTCCAATGTGCCTGTTATTGTCGATTTAGGCAATTTAACAGCGTTGGGTATCATGATTGCTTTTTTGTTTTCAGTTACCTTGTTACCAGCTCTTCTCAATCTGCTGCCACTAAAGGTAAAAATAAATAACTCGAACAATAAAACCAAACTTAATGGCATCGCTTACTGGGTGACACGAAACCACAAAAAGCTGCTGCCTACGTCAGTAATAATTGTGATCGCTAGTTTGTATTTTTCTACTTTCAATCACATTAACGACGTACCTACCGAGTACTTTGACCAGTCGACCGATTTTAGACAAGCAACCGATTTTCAACAGGCCAATGTCAGTGGTATGTCAACAATAGATTTTGCACTCTACACTGAAGTCGAGTCGGGTATCAACAGCCCTTCAACACTGAAGCAAATACAGAGCTTTGCGACATGGTTGTCAGCCCAATCGGAAGTAGATCACGTTGCTACTATTTCTGACACCTTTAAAAGATTAAATAAAAACATGCACGGCGACGACCAGGCATATTATCAATTGCCTGATAGCCAAGAACTTGCGGCACAGTATCTGTTGCTGTATGAAATGTCGTTGCCATATGGCTTAGATCTCAATAACCAACTCGATATTGATAAGTCAGCTACCAGAATTACAGTTATTCTCAAGAACTTAGGGAGTAAAGAGTTCACTGAATTTGAGCAACGAGCGAAGCAATGGATATCTGCGAATGCACCGAATATTACTGTTGATGCAGCCAGCCCAGCGTTGATGTTTGCACATGTTGGCGAAAAAAATATGAAAAGTATGTTAGTCGGGGCGTTAGTTGCGCTAATCATCATTTCCTGCTTGCTTGTATTTGCCTTAAAGTCCTGGAAAATGGGAGCTATCAGTTTATTACCCAATTTGATTCCAGCAGCAATAGGTTTTGGTATTTGGGCTATATACTCTGCAGAAATCAATATGGGGCTTTCTGTTGTACTGAGCATGACGTTGGGCATCATAGTTGATGATACAGTGCACTTTCTCAGTAAGTATCAGCTAGCAAAAAAATTAGGCAGTAGCACTGAACAATCGATACACTACGCATTCAATAATGTTGGTTATGCTCTTTGGACGACAACAGTTGTGCTGACCATTGGTTTTAGTGTATTGGCAATGTCTTCGTTCAGGCTTAACGCAGACATGGGACTTTTAACCGCTATTATTATTGTAACAGCGTTAATCGTTGATTTCTTTTTCTTACCTGCATTCTTAATGTTGCTCGATAAAAGTAAAAACAAAACTCAACTAGAGATCAATAGAGCCTAACAACTTTGGAGAAACTTTATGAAACGAGCTAGTATAGCCATCAGCCAAGTACTACTGGCGCTATTGATGATAAGTAATAGTGCTTATGGACAAACACCTGAGCAAAAAGGTTTGGAAATAGCAACTGAAAGGAAAGCAAGAGATATCGGTTGGCAAGACTCTTATGCCGATGCTTCAATGATCTTGCGCAATGCTCAACAGCAAGAAACTATTCGAAAAATTCGTATTAAATCGTTAGAAATCAACAACGATGGAGACAAAAGTCTAACCATCTTTGATCGGCCACGCGATGTCAAAGGAACCGCTTTTTTAAGTTTTTCACATGCAACCACCCCTGACGAGCAATGGATATACTTACCAGCTCTAAAAAGAGTAAAACGCATTTCATCACGTAATAAGTCAGGACCATTTATGGGTAGTGAATTTGCTTTTGAAGACCTGAGTTCGTTTGAGGTTGAGAAGTATACATACCGATATCTGCGCGATGAAAAGGTCAATGGCGTAGATTGTTTTGTCATCGAAAGTGATCCTGTAGATAAATACTCAGGCTATACCCGGCAAGTCAACTGGATTGATAAAGCTCATTACCGCGCACAAAAGGTCGATTTCTACGACCGTAAAAACGCTTTATTAAAAACGTTAACCTTATTGAATTATCAGCTATATTTAGACCAATATTGGCGACCATTAAAGATGGTTATGGTCAACCATCAAACGGGAAAAAGCACCGATTTTGTCACACACAATTTGAGCTTTAAAACAGGTTTGACAGAAAAAGATTTTAATAAAGCTACCTTAAAGCGAGCCAAGTAACTGCTCAATGTACAATCAGCCAAAAGCTGGTCGTTAATTGGTACATGAGTTGCTTATTTCAAGTTTATTTATTTTTTGTCAAAACATTGTTCAGTACGGGAAAACACTGCATATGGTAAAACTAAAACGTCGCTATTTATACTCGGCAATGCTGCTGGGTCTAACCGTTAGTGCCCAAACCTTTGCAAAACCAAACAGTGTTCAGATGATTACTAGTAACGCTAGTGGTTCTGTCACAGCTGACCGCTACGGACCAATCAATCAAGGCGATACCATTTGGAGTATAGCCTTAAAGGTAAGACCCAATGATGAATTATCTGTTCATCAAGTGATGCAAGCACTTTATCACTTCAACCCTAAAGCATTTAGGGAAAATAACCTGAACTACATGATTACCGGGCATTACTTGAAAATACCGCCGCTGAGTTATATTCAGGATTTTGACAACAAACAAGCCAAAAATAAATTCCTAGACGATATTGGAGGCTGGTCAACAGCCCCCAAGAGAACAGTAAACGTTTTACCAACGTCAGCTAAAAGAGATAATGAATCAATTGTCAGAGGGTCTCAGAAACAAGCGCAAACAAATGCAGTAAGCAATGCTAATATCGAGACATTGCCGCCAGCAACAGTACAAAGTATCGACCAACCTGACGTGTCTAGCGACAACAACAATAACGAATCATCGAAAGAGCTAACCAATAGAAGCCAACCACAAACGAGTAACGCTACTTTTTCGGAACCACACAACAATGCCTTTCAGCTTAGCCTAATTGCAGCATTGGAGTATCGTTATTTCCCACAAGAGTTCCAATTCACTCAGCAACACAATGGTTATTTGTCAGCTTTTATTGAACCTGAAATTTATTTTCAGTGGAATCAACAAAACGACAGCTTAACATTTAAGCCTTTTTATCGTTGGGATCAATACGACGATGAGCGCAGTCACTTTGATGTACGAGAGTTAGTCTGGCTACATGTCGGTGAGACTTGGGAGCTGAGAACAGGTATCAACAAAGTCTACTGGGGGCAAACGGAGTCGATACACCTTGTTGATATTATTAACCAAACCGATTTAGTTGAAGCCATCGACGGTGAAGATAAACTCGGACAAGCAATGGTCAATCTGACACTCATTCAAGACTGGGGAAATCTAGACTTTTTTATTTTACCTGGCTTTAGAGAAAGAACATTTCCGGGTCTAGAAGGCCGATTGCGCCCAGAAATATTAATTGATCAAGATAACCCAAGATATCAATCAAGCCGAGAAGAACACCACATAGATTACGCATTGCGCTGGAGTCATTCAGTTGGTGCTTGGGATCTCGGTGTAGCTTGGTTTGACGGCACAGATAGAGAGCCATTGCTTATTCCCGAGTTAAATCCTATAACCAATCAGCCAACAATAGTATTGCTCTACCCACAAATTCAACAGCTCGGCATTGATGCTTTAGCAGCCGTTGGCGATTGGCTATATAAGTTCGAAGGCATTTACCGCCAATTCGATCAACAGCTAGCTCAAGATTTTGTTGCTATCGCGACCGGTTTTGAATACACCCAAATAGGTATATTTGACTCACAAATAGATTTGGGCTGGTTAATGGAATACCAGTTTGATGATCGCGATAACAACGCGACTACACCGGGACAGAACGATTTAATGTTAGGAACACGGTTTGTGCTCAATGACGTTGCAGGCACAGAAATTCTTATCGCTTACATCCAAGACTTAGACGATTCGACAACTCGTTCAAGCTTTATTGAGGCATCCAGTCGATTAAATGACTACTGGAAGTGGCGACTTGATGCCAGATTATTTTCCAGCAACAACAGTCTCGATCCCTTCAATTTCTTGCGTAGAGACGATCACATTCAATTTAGTCTAGAGTATTATTATTAATTGCTGATATTAATCATTAAAATTAGCTTTTGATGATTTTCTACTACTTGATTTAGCGTTAGCGGTTGTTTTTTTCTTGGTGTACTTTCGCTTTGGCTTAAATGCCTTTTTTGGTAAAACTGAAAAGTCTTGCTGTTGTGCTAGCACCAGTAATTCAGTTAAGCTCTGCTCCAGCGGTACCATAAAGTGCTGATAATTGAGCTGTCGTTCACTGATTTGATTTAGTGCTAGTTCCCAACGTGCAGTCATATCAGGCACGCGCGCTTGTTCAGGCAAGGTTTGAATTAGTCCCCGCCCTAGCTCAGAGGCATTAATAGTTTTACCTGACTTGACTAAAAAGCCGCGTTTAAACAGTAGATCAATAATACCAGCACGAGTCGCTTCAGTGCCAATGCCATCAGTTTCTTTGAGGACTTTTTTTAACTCAGGATCAACCACGTAACGGGCAATACCTGTCATAGCGGCAAGTAAGCTGGCATCGGTAAACGGTTTAGGTGGTTCGGTTACTTTTTGCAATAACTCTCCACGCTGACAATGTAACGCTTGCCCCTTGACTAACGGTGGCAAAAGTTTTTCACTGGCTGTTTGATTATTTTCAGCTCTTTGATAGAGCAACTTCCACCCCAACTGCTCAGGCACATTAGCGGTTGCACCAAAACGGCCCCCCGCAATTTCAATATCAACCTTAGTTTGTTGACTCAGGCAAAGCGGAAAAAACTGTGCAACATATTGACGGGCAATGAGCTGGTAAACGTTGCGTTCAGTATTGCTAAGGGTAATTTTTATTGGTGACTTCAGCGTCGGAATAATCGCATGGTGAGCGCCTACCTTAGCGTTATTCCAAGCTTTTGAACGATGACGAGAGTCTGCTTTGTCAATCAAATCACTGAACTTGAGTTGTGCGTTAGCCAGCATAGATAAAATTTCTGGCGCTTGTTTAAAGTGGTCAGTTGGCAAATAACGACAATCTGATCGCGGATAAGTGATCAATTGATATTTTTCATACAAGGCCTGACAAATATCAAGCACCTGTTTTGCGCTCAAGCCAAACTGTTTAGCTGCGTCTATTTGCAGTGATGATAAATTATAGGGTAGCGGCGCAGACTGCTTTTTTTGCTGCTGTTTGACCTCTTGCACCATAGCAGGCTGGTTATTGACCCTCGCGATAGCATTTTCCGCCAAAGCGCGACTGATCACGCGACCATCTGCATCTAAATAAGGAGCACAGGCCTCACTTGGTTGCCATCTCGCGGTAAAGCATTGACCATCAGCAGTTTGTAAATGCGCATCCACTTGAAAATAATCATGAGGGCGAAACTCACTTATTTCACGATCTCGATTAACCACTAACGCTAATACTGGCGTTTGCACTCGGCCAACAGATAACACGCCGTGAAAACCAGACTTTTGTCCGAGTATGCTATACGCTCTGGTTAAATTAATACCGTAAAGCCAATCAGCTCGACTGCGAGCCAGTGCAGAAATCGATAAAGCAACAAATTCTTGGTTTGATCGCAAACTCGATAGTGATTTTTTCACCGCAGCTAAATTGAGATCACTCACTAATAAGCGCTGAGTTTGCGATTTTTTGACAGCACTGACCTTTAAGTGATCAATGACTTCATCAACGAGTAATTGTCCTTCGCGGTCTGGATCGCCAGCATGAACAAGTTGTGTTGCCTGCTTAACCAGCTTTCGCAATATCGTTAATTGCGAGCGCGTTTTAAATTTAGCTTTTAACTGCCATTGCTCGGGAATAATAGGTAAATGTTCTAATTGCCATTTTGCATAACTTGGGTCATAACCTTCAGGGTCAGCCTGTTCAAGTAAATGGCCAATACACCAAGTCACCACATCACCATTGCCTACTTCAATGTAACCTTGCTGTTTCTTGTGGGGCTTAGGTAAAGCGGCGGCAATTGCTCGACCTAAGCTTGGTTTTTCGGCAATGTATAGTTTCAAAACTAATGGTGACTCAATAGCTATCGATTAACAAAGCTTAACACAAACACTGTATATAAAAACAGTCTTTAATAATAGCTTAATAGCTCAAATCTAACACTTACTATTTTTCGCGCCATAAAGTCTGACCGTTCGTCCTGAATATAAAAATACCGCCAGTTGGTGGTATTTTATTAAAAGCGAAGTTGAACACTGAGTGCTAGACCGCCTGTTGAACAATGACTGTTTCGGCTTTTTTGGTATAACGATCCATTTGATCAAAATTCAAATATCTATAGGTATCTGCAGCGGTAGCATCAATTTGCTTAGCATATTCAAAATACTCATCTGGCGATGGTAATTTGCCAAGAATTGCGCCAACAGCAGCGAGTTCTGCCGAGGTCAAATAAACGTTAGCGCCCGTGCCCAAACGATTTGGGAAGTTTCGCGTTGACGTAGACAGCACCGTTGACTTTTCTGCTACCCGCGCTTGATTGCCCATACACAATGAACAACCTGGTGTTTCTATGCGCACACCCGCTTTGCCATAAGTGAAGTAGTAACCTTCTTCAGTGAGCTGGTCGCGATCCATTTTGGTCGGCGGAGCAACCCACATTCTGGTATTCAACACTCCGCCAGTGTTACTCATATAATTATCGAGTAATTTACCAGCTGCTCTAAAATGGCCAATATTAGTCATGCACGAACCAATAAATACTTCGTCAACACTGTCGCCAGCGACTTCAGACAATAACTTGGCATCGTCAGGATCATTTGGGCAACACACTATCGGTTCAATAATTTCATTGAGATCAATTTCTAACACATGAGCGTATTCGGCATCGGCATCGGCACTCATTAACGACGGGTTCGCTAACCAATTTTCCATCGCGGTAATCCGACGTTCAATAGTTCGAACATCGCCATAGCCCTCACTAATCATCCATTTAAGCATGATAATATTTGATCTTAGATACTCTTTAACCGCGTCTTCTTCGAGCTTAATTGTGCAGCCAGCGGCTGAACGCTCAGCAGATGCATCAGAGAGCTCAAAGGCCTGTTCAACAGTCAAGCCAGTTAACCCTTCAATTTCCAAGATGCGACCTGAAAACTCATTAATTTTTCCGGCTTTTTCTACCGTTAGTAAGCCTTGCTTGATGGCATAGTATGGAATCGCATGTACTAAATCGCGCAAGGTAATACCCGGCTGCATTTTGCCCTTAAAACGCACTAAAACAGACTCAGGCATATCCAATGGCATCACGCCGGTTGCGGCTGCAAAAGCCACTAAGCCAGAACCGGCTGGAAATGATATACCAAGAGGGAAACGGGTATGTGAATCGCCCCCCGTACCAACCGTATCTGGCAATAACATGCGATTTAACCAAGAGTGAATAACACCGTCGCCGGGCTGTAATGAGACGCCGCCGCGATTCATCATAAAATCAGGCAAGGTATAGTGAGTGTTCACATCTACCGGTTTCGGGTAAGCTGACGTATGGCAGAATGACTGCATCACTAAATCTGCAGAAAAGCCCAAACAAGCGAGATCTTTCAGCTCATCTCGAGTCATGGGGCCAGTAGTATCTTGTGAACCTACAGTGGTCATCTTGGGTTCGCAGTATTGTCCTGCTCGAACCCCATCAAGGCCACATGCTTGACCAACCATTTTTTGCGCCAGAGTATAACCTTTACTTGAGTTTTCGCTGTCTTGTGGTTTAGCGAACAAATCGGTGTCAGCTAAGCCCATTGCGGCTCGTGCTCTAGCTGTTAAACCACGGCCAATGATCAACGGAATTCTACCGCCAGCTCTAACTTCATCCAGTAAAACAGGGCTTAGTGAGAATTCAGAAATAACCTCACCGGCTGCGTTTTTTACTACGCCTTGATACGGATAAATATCGATAACATCCCCCATGTTCATTTGCTGAACATCGAGCTCTATCGGCAACGCTCCTGAGTCTTCCATAGTGTTGTAAAAAATAGGGGCAATTTTGCCCCCTAAACAGACACCGCCCGTACGCTTGTTAGGCACATGTGGGATGTCTTGCCCCATAAACCACAATACAGAATTAGTCGCCGATTTACGCGATGAGCCAGTGCCAACCACATCGCCAACATAGGCCAGTGGAATACCGTTTTGCTGCATCGCTTCAATTTGCTTAATTGGCCCAACAACACCAGGTTGATCAGGAGTAATTCCCTCTCGCTCCATTTTTAGCATCGCTTTAGCATGCACAGGGATGTCAGGACGCGACCACGCATCTGGTGCCGGCGACAAATCATCAGTATTGGTTTCACCCGGCACTTTGAAAACTTTAACAGTAATCTTTTCAGCAACGGCAGGCTTTTCAGTAAACCACTGTGCCTCTGCCCATGATTGAATAACCGCTTTAGCAGCTTGGTTACCGCTGTCTGCTTTATCCTTAACATCGTAAAAGGCATCAAACATTAACAGTGTTTTCTTTAATCCAGACGCGGCAATTTCGGCTAACTTTGAATCGTCTAAAAGGTCGATTAGCGGCTCGATATTATAACCCCCAAGCATAGTCCCTAAGAGCTCCGTTGCTTGTGCTGGCGATAAAATTGGTGAACTAACCTCACCCTTGGCAACCGCGGCTAAAAAGCCCGCTTTAACATAGGCTGCTTCATCAACGCCGGCAGGTACTCGATTGGACAATAAATCAAGTAGTACTTGTTCCTCACCTACTGGTGGCGCTTTTACTAACTCAACAAGTGCCACCGTTTGCTCAGCGTTAAGCGGTGTTGGCACTAAACCTTGTTTCGCACGTTCTTCGACGTGTTGATAATATTCTGCAAGCATTATCTTTACCCATATCTATTTGTATTTGTTGAACTTGAGAACTGAGCACACTAAACAGCACGAGTACTAATTTTTTGCCCAGCTTTTTACATAGGCACCTGTTTGTTTTACTCAAAGCAGCGAACATGACTTGGTTTGACAATTAGGTGCTAAAATCGCAACACATTAGTTGACTCAAAGTGTAAAGTTAGAGGTTAAAATAAATTCACAACAGCTAAAATTAGACCTTAGTACTAGCACTAAATTTAGACACTGCTCAGATAAAAACTCGCTTGAAACGCTTTATTGACAATTGGTATAACCAATATAATCGAAATCTCTACCTCCTATAAACAACATGAATAATACTTATTTCAGCAAATGATTACTCGCGCTTAAAAAATCAGGTAAAATACCCAGCTAAAATAACTAAAAGATCAATTAGCATTTTTATAAAGTGAGTATCAAATGAGTCAATATTCAGAATATTTAGCGGAAATCAAAACCCGCAAAGAAGAGCTTGGTTTAGCACCAAAGCCAATTGATAGCGCTGATTTGTTAGCGGAAATTATCGAGCAGATCAAAGATAAAGATAATGCTCACCGTGAAGATTCATTAAACTTCTTCATTTACAACACACTTCCAGGTACAACAAGTGCTGCTGGCGCTAAAGCAGCATTTTTAAAAGAAATTATCTTAGGCAACGAAATCGTTGCTGAAATTTCAGTTGAATTTGCGTTTGAACTACTTTCACACATGAAAGGTGGTCCATCTATTGAAGTCCTTTTAGACATCGCATTAGGTGACAACGCTGAACTTGCCGCACAAGCAGCTGCGGTTCTTAAAACTCAAGTATTCTTATACGATGCTGACACTGCGCGTTTAGAAGCTGCATTCAAAGCAGGGAATGCCGTAGCAAAAGACATTTTAGAAAGCTATGCAAACGCAGAGTTCTTCACTAAGCTTCCTGAAGTTAAAGAGAAAATTGAAGTTGTTACTTACATCGCTGGAGTTGGTGATATCTCAACTGACTTGTTATCTCCAGGCCACCAATCTCACTCTCGTGCAGACCGTGAATTACACGGCCAATGTATGATCACTCCTGAAGCACAACAAGAAATCGTTGCTCTTCAAGAACAGCACCCAGACAAGAAAGTAATGTTGGTTGCTGAAAAAGGCACTATGGGTGTTGGTTCTTCTCGTATGTCTGGTGTTAACAACGTAGCACTTTGGGCTGGTGAGCAAGCATCTCCTTACGTTCCATTTATTAATATCGCACCTATTGTTGCTGGTACTAACGGTATCGCACCTATCTTCCTTACTACGGTTGACGTAACTGGTGGTATAGGTCTTGACCTTAAAAACTGGGTTAAGAAAGTTGACGCCGACGGTAACACTGTAACTGACGCAAATGGCGACCCAGTTTTAGAAGAAGCATACTCAGTAGCAACGGGTACAGTTCTAACTATCGATACGAAAGCAAAGAAACTATTCAATGGCGGCGACGAGCTAGCTGACATTTCTTCTGCATTCACTCCACAAAAAATGGAGTTCATGAAAGCTGGCGGCTCATACGCTGTTACTTTCGGTAAAAAGCTACAAACATTCGCAGCTGAAACTCTAGGTGTTAACGCGCCAGCGGTTTACGCACTGTCGAAAGAAATTTCTCACAAAGGCCAAGGTTTAACCGCGGTAGAAAAGATCTTCAACCGTAACGCTGTAGGTGTTGCTTCAGACTCGCCATTGCACGCTGGTTCTGACGTACGTGTTAAAGTTAACATCGTAGGTTCTCAGGATACAACGGGTCCAATGACTTGTCAGGAATTAGAAGCAATGGCTGCTTCTACAATCGCATCTAGCGTAGACGGTGCTTTCCAGTCTGGTTGCCACACAGCTTCTGTATGGGACAGCAAAGCAAAAGCAAATACACCTAAGCTAATGGCATTCATGAACGCGTTTGGTGTTATCACAGCTCGCGACCCGAAAGGCGTTTACCACTCAATGACTGACGTTATCCACAAAGTATTGAACGACATCACAGTTGATGACCGTGCAATTATCATCGGTGGCGACTCACATACTCGTATGTCTAAAGGTGTAGCGTTCGGTGCTGACTCAGGTACGGTCGCAATCGCACTTGCAACAGGTGAGTCTGCAATGCCAATCCCTGAGTCAGTAAAAGTTACATTCAAAGGTAACATGGCTGGCCACATGGACTTCCGTGACATCGTTCACGCTACTCAAGCTCAAATGCTTAAGCAGTTCGACGGCGAAAACGTATTCCAAGGTCGTATCATCGAAGTACACATAGGTACGCTTCTAGCTGACCAAGCATTCACATTCACTGACTGGTCTGCAGAAATGAAAGCGAAAGCGTCTATCTGTATCTCTAATAACGAAACATTGATTGAGTCTATCGAGCTTGCCAAATCTCGTATTCAAATCATGATCGACAAAGGTATGGAAAACGAAGCGGGCATGTTAGGTGGTCTAATCAAGCTAGCTGACGAGCGTATCGCTGGTATCAAGTCTGGTGAGCAACCAGCACTAGCACCTGATAACAACGCTAAGTACTACGCGGAAGTTGAAATCGACTTAGATTCAATCGTAGAGCCTATGATTGCTGACCCAGACGTAAACAACGAAGACGTATCTAAGCGTTACACCCACGATGTTATCCGTCCTGTTTCTTACTACGATGGTAAGCCAGTTGACCTAGGTTTCGTTGGTTCTTGTATGGTTCACAAAGGTGACATGCAAATCATCGCGCAAATGTTCCGTAACTTAGAAAAGCAAAACGGTGCAATTGAATTCAAAGCGCCTCTAGTTGTTGCTCCACCAACGTACAACATCGTTGACGAGTTAAAAGCAGAAGGCGATTGGGACATTCTAGCGAAGTACTCAGGTTTCGTATTCGACGACGACAACCCGAAAGGTGAAGCTCGTAAGACTTACGAAAACATCTTATACCTAGAACGCCCGGGCTGTAACTTATGTATGGGTAACCAAGAAAAAGCGGAGCCAGGTGACACTGTTATCGCCACTTCAACTCGTCTATTCCAAGGCCGTGTTGTAGCTGACTCAGCTGAGAAGAAGGGTGAATCTCTACTAGGTTCAACGCCTCTAGTTGTACTTTCAACTATCCTAGGTCGTTTCCCAACTATGGATGAGTACAAAGCAGCAGTTGAAGGCATTGACCTGACTCGCTTTGAGCCGCCAAAAGAAGAAATGACTACAGAGTTTATTGCCGTAAAACGTGTAGGCTAAGAGTAACGCGTGGGCTAATTTAGCTAACACAAACAAATAATAAAAAGCCTAAACTGAATAAGTTTAGGCTTTTTTGTATCTATACCCTTAAAGGTAAACAGCGACCACTTAAACTTGTCGCGTTAGTCTCACTTTTCTTGGGGCACAGGGCACTCTAAGTTGGCGGCTAACGAACCAAAAATCATATTGGGGAATGAACGTCTGTCATTGAATTCTTCAATACCTTCCAGTAACTCAAGCTTAAAACCATAGCTTCGACAAATCATAATAGATCGTCTTAACAAAAAGGTTGATAAGGTGCTAAACGGTGCTTTTGAGTTTGGAATAACTTCTATGTGATAAGTACCGTCTTCGCGTTTGGTTTCGCGAAACTGAACGTTGTGATCAAAATCCCACTGAGCCTGACCATTGCTCGATTCAATGTTTTGAGCACATCCTGACAACACACTTACCAACAGAGCAGCGATTACAACTTTGTTCATTGCTTTCCTCTTTCCATGTTTGAAACTTTATACTTTAAACAATCTATCAATATTAACGCTTGTTTTCCATTTATAGCTTTACTCGCCATATAAAAATTCAGAAATAAAAAAAGGGCTAGTGTTGTCACTGGCCCTTCTATTACAACTAGTGTTAGTTGTTATTATTTTTTCTTTTTAACGGCTTTCGCGTTAGGTAAATCAGTGATTGAACCTTCAAATACTTCAGCGGCTAAACCAATTGACTCATTTAATGTTGGGTGAGCGTGAATAGTTAAGGCAACGTCTTCAGCGTCAGCGCCCATTTCAACAGCTAAACCAATTTCGCCAAGCATTTCACCAGCATTGATACCAACAATTGCACCACCTAAAACACGACCAGATTCTTTATCAAAAATCAGCTTAGTTTTACCTTCAGTACGTGCTGAAGCAATAGCGCGACCAGAAGCTGCCCAAGGGAAGTTAGCCACTTCAATGTTAAGGCCTTGCTCTTTTGCTTCTTTCTCGGTTACACCAACCCAAGCCATCTCTGGGTCTGTGTAAGCAATAGAAGGGATACAACGAGGTTCAAATACGTGCTTCTTACCAGCGATAACTTCAGCAGCTACGTGCGCTTCGTGAACCGCTTTGTGGGCAAGCATAGGTTGACCAACAACATCGCCAATCGCAAAAATGTGGTTAACGTTAGTGCGAAGTTCATTTGAAACATTGATAAAGCCGCGCTCATCAACGTTAACACCAGCTTGGTCTGCTGCTACTAAGTGACCGTTTGGCTTACGACCTACAGCAACCAAGATCTTGTCGTAACGCACTTGGCTCTCTGGCGCATTTTTGCCTTCGAAAGTGACGTATAAACCATCGTCTTTAGCGTCAACGGCAACAACCTTAGTTGATAACATAATGTTGAAACGCTTTTTGTTGTAGTTTTGGTAAGCTTTAACAATGTCTTTGTCGGCTGCAGGCACTAACTGGTCAGCAAACTCAACAACAGACACGTTTGAACCTAAAGAGCTGTATACTGTCCCCATTTCTAGGCCGATAATACCGCCACCAAGTACTAACATTTCTTCAGGAACGTCTTTTAACTCAAGAGCACCTGTAGAGTCGATAACACGAGGATCTTCTTTTGGAATAAATGGCAAATCAACAACCGATGAACCACAAGCGATAATCGCATTGTCAAATTCAACCGTTGTTGTACCTTCTTCAGTTTCAACTGCAATAGTTTTGTCTGAAGTAAACTTGCCGTAGCCGTATACAGTCGTCACTTTACGCTGCTTGGCCATACCAGCCAAACCGCCAGTTAACTGACCAATGACGCTGTCTTTCCAGTCGCGAACTTTGTCTAAATCAATTTCAGGCTTACCAAAGCTAACACCGTGAGATGCCATATCAGCAGCATCATCAATGACTTTAGCAACGTGTAATAGTGCTTTAGAAGGAATACAACCAACATTTAAACAAACACCGCCTAGCGTTTTACGGCTTTCAACTAAAACAACGTCAAGTCCTAAATCCGCAGCGCGGAATGCGGCTGAGTATCCGCCAGGGCCTGCACCTAATACAACCACTTGAGTTTTAATATTATTACTCATGCTAACCTCAATAATTAATTAATAGCGATAATTCCAGCATCACTAACAGGGTTAATCACGCTCAATTATCATGCGACTTTTACTGGTGACATTTACCAGTGAAAACTTGTTCATTATGGCTGGCAAGTGTACTGAATGTCAGCAAAAATCGCCATATTTATCTTGCTTTAATGTAAAAGTGAGTGCACTGCACTCACTTTATTGGCCAATTACAAAATCAGTTTGCGAATGTCTGACATTACACCCGCTAAGTGAACGGTAAACTTAGCTGCTAATGCACCATCGATAACGCGGTGATCATATGAAACTGAAAGTGGTAACATCAAGCGAGGAATAAACTCCTTGCCGTTCCACTTAGGTTTCATTTCAGACTTAGAAACACCCAAAATAGCCACTTCTGGTGAGTTGACGATTGGCGTAAATGACGTACCGCCAATACCACCAAGGCTAGAAATAGTGAAACAACCGCCTTGCATATCAGTGGCTTTCAGCTTGCCTTCGCGCGCTTTAACACTAATTTCTAGTAGCTCTTTTGACAATTCATAAATGCCTTTTTTGTCAACGTCGCGAATAACCGGAACAACTAAACCGTTTGGTGTATCAACCGCAATACCAATGTGAACGTACTTCTTGAGGATCAAGCTTTCGCCGTCTTCACTCAAGCTAGCATTAAACGTTGGGTAAGCGCGCAATGCACTGGCAGCAGCTTTCATCATAAACACCAATGGTGTTATTTTGAAACCTAGCTTCTGCTTCTCGGCAACAAGGTTTTGTTCTTTGCGGAACGCTTCAACATCGGTAATGTCAGCTTCATCAAACTGTGTCACGTGTGGAATAGTAACCCAGCTGCGATGCAAGAATGGACCAGAAATCTTTTGAATGCGCGATAACGGCTTCTCTTCAATTTCACCAAACTTAGAGAAATCAATCGACTTACCAGCAACAACTTGTAAGCCACCCTCACCATTAGCGACTGAGCTACCCGCGTTAGCTTTTGGACGTGACAACTCATATTTAACATACGACTGAACGTCTTCTTTCAAGATACGACCTTTGCGACCCGAACCTTTCACTAAGCTTAAATCAACGCCAAACTCACGCGCTAAACGGCGAATAGACGGAGATGTATAAATAGCACCTGTAGCTTTAAAGCTACCAGATTGCGGATGATGAGGCACTGGCGCAGATTTTTTAGCTGCAGGAGCCGGAGCCGCAGGAGCTGATGCTGGCGCAGGTGCTGTTACTGGTGCAGGAGCTGAAGCAGCTGGGCTTTCACCGCCGCTAACTTCCAACTTAATCACCAATGAACCGGTTTTAACCTTATCGCCAGTATTCACCAATACTTCTTTAACAGTACCGGCATGAGAAGACGGTACATCCATGGTTGCTTTATCAGTTTCTAAAGTAATTAAACCGTCTTCTTCTGCGATTTGGTCGCCAACGGCTACAAGTACGTCAATAACGTCAACTTCGCCGTCTTCACCAATATCAGGGACAGCAACGTCAATCACTGAGCTTGCCGCAGCGGGTGCTGGGCTTGGTGCAACCGCTGGTTGTGCTGCAGGCGCAGGAGCAGCAACAGCAGCACCTGTTTGTACTTTCAATACCAATGAACCAGTTTTTACTTTGCCGCCATTCTCAACACAAATTTCGACAACAGTACCGGCATGAGATGAAGGTACATCCATCGTTGCCTTATCTGTCTCTAAGGTAATTAAACCGTCTTCTTCTGCGATTTCGTCACCAACAGCCACTAAAATATCGATAATATCGACTTCGCCATCTTCGCCAATATCAGGGACAAAAACGTCAACGATTTCACCGCCAGCTGAAGGAGCCGGAGCTGCTGGCTGAGCAGGAGTAGCAACTGGCGCTTCTGGTTCAGCTGCTGGTACTTGAGCCTCAGCACCCGTTTTAATTTCACCACCTTTTATTTCACCAATAACATCGCCTTGCTTAATTTTGTCGCCAACAGCAACATTTAACGCAGCTAAGGTACCAGCAACGGGTGCTGGAATATCCATAGAGGCTTTATCGGTTTCAACGGTCACAATACCTTCATCGGCTTCAATTGCGTCACCAACAGCAACGCAAAGCTCGATAATTTCAACTTCTTCACCGCCAACATCTGGCACAATAATTTGTTGAATATCAGACATATTATTTATCCTATCCAGAATTATGCGTAAAGCGGGTTAAGCTTGTCAGCATTAATGTTAAAACGCTTAATTGCGTCACTAACAACAGAGCGTTCAATGTCACCGCGATTTGCCAACTCATACAATGCTGCAACCACGACATAGTGATGATCTACTTCGAAGTGTTGACGCAAGTTAGCACGACTGTCTGAACGACCAAAGCCGTCAGTACCTAGTACGCGGTAGTCAGTATCGATAAAAGCGCGAACTTGATCAGCATAGTTCTTAACGTAATCAGTTGCTGCAATGGCAGGACCTTTGTCAGCAGTAATCACTTGACCAACGTACGCTGTTTTGGGTGCTTGCTCTGGGTGTAGCATGTTCCAACGAGTCGCTTCTTGACCTTCACGCGCTAACTCGTTGAACGAAGTTACTGAGTAAACATCACTCGAAACATTGTAGTCATCAGCTAAGATTTGTGCTGCCTGACGCACGTGGTTCAAAATTGTACCTGAACCCATTAACTGAACGTTCGCCTTAGCACTTGATGCTTCAACGCGATCTAACTGGTAAATACCCTTGATGATTTGCTCTTCAACATCTTTTGCCTCTGGCATTGCTGGATGTTGGTAGTTTTCATTCATCAATGTTAAGTAGAAGAAAATGTTTTCGTTTTCTTCGTACATACGACGCAAACCTTCACGGACAATTACCGCAACTTCGTAACCGTATGTTGGATCGTAAGTAACACAGTTAGGGATAAGACCCGCTTGAACGTGCGAGTGACCGTCCTGATGCTGTAAACCTTCACCGTTAAGCGTTGTACGACCTGCGGTAGCACCTAATAAGAAACCACGTGCTTGCGAGTCACCTGCTGCCCACGCTAAGTCACCAACGCGTTGGAAACCAAACATTGAGTAGTAGATGTAGAACGGAATAGTGGTCGCGTTACAAGTTGAGTAAGAGGTACCTGAAGCAACCCAAGACGCCATGGCACCTAACTCGTTGATACCTTCTTGAAGTACTTGACCTTTTTTGTCTTCGCGATAGTAAGCAACTTGATCGGCATCTTGCGGTACGTATTTTTGACCTTCGTTAGCGTAAATACCTACTTGGCGGAATAAACCTTCCATACCGAAAGTACGCGCTTCATCAGGAATGATAGGCACGACACGCTTACCGATTTTCTTGTCTTTCAATAAGCTATTTAAAATACGAACAAACTGCATGGTTGATGAAACTTCACGCTCACCTGAACCTTTTAAGACCGCATCAAATGCTTTCAGTGCAGGTATTTCTAACTGCTCTTCTGCTTGCTCACGACGCGCAGGTAAAGAACCACCCAAGGCTTGACGACGAGCGCGCATGTATTCCATTTCTGGGCTACCATCTTCAAATTTGAAGAATGGCAAGTCTTCGATTTGATCGTCAGAAATAGGCATATTGAAACGGTCGCGATATTGCTTAATCGACTCAACATCCATCTTCTTAACATTGTGAGCAACGTTTTGTGCTTCACCCGATTGACCCAAGCCAAAACCTTTTACGGTTTTCGCTAAGATAACAGTTGGACGACCTTTGGTGTTTACTGCGCGCTCATAGGCGGCATAAACTTTAACTGGATCATGACCACCACGGTTTAAGCGCCAGATGTCTTCGTCAGACATATTAGCAACCATAGCAGCAGTTTCTGGGTACTTGCCAAAGAAGTTTTCGCGAGTGTACTTACCGCCTTTGGCTTTACAGTTTTGATATTCACCATCAACGGTTTCGTTCATCAACTGTAATAATTTGCCAGAAGTGTCGCGAGATAATAGTGCATCCCAGTAGCTACCCCAGATAACTTTAATCACTTCCCAACCAGCGCCGCGGAACGTACCTTCCAGCTCTTGGATGATTTTACCGTTACCGCGTACAGGGCCGTCAAGACGCTGTAAGTTACAGTTAATAATAAAAGTTAAGTTATCTAAGCCTTCGCGAGACGCTAGACCAATAGCACCTAGTGATTCTGGCTCATCACACTCACCGTCGCCCATAAAACAGTATACGCGCTGATCTGAACAATCTTTAATACCGCGATCAGTTAAGTATTTAAGGAAACGTGCTGTGTAAATCGCTTGTAAAGGACCTAAGCCCATAGATACCGTTGGGAACTGCCAGAAGTCAGGCATTAAGTGCGGGTGTGGGTATGAAGATAAACCGTTGCCATCGCACTCCTGACGGAAGTTGTTCATTTGCTCTTCAGTCAAACGACCTTCTAAGAACGCTCGACCGTAAATACCCGGTGAAATATGACCTTGAGCAAAAATAAAATCGCCGCCATCTTTTTCAGAGGCCGCTTTAAAAAAGTGATTGAAACCAACATCATAAAGCATTGCCGAAGAGGCAAAGCTACCAATATGACCACCTAATTCTAGGTTTTTCTTAGATGCGCGTAATACCAAGACCATAGCGTTCCAGCGAATCGCAGCGCGAATGCGCGCTTCAATAGTTTGGTCAGCCGGCATGTGAGGCTCTTGTCCCGGTGGGATAGTATTTACATACGCAGTCGTCGCATCAAACGGTAAATGTGTACCACTGCGACGGGCACGTTCAATCAATTTCTCTAAGATGTAATGGGCACGCTCTGGACCTTCATTTTCCAAAACTGATTCCATTGATTCGATCCACTCTTGTGTTTCTAGTGCATCAATATCTTGATTAAGGAGCTCAGACATAATTTTACTTAGTCTCCGACTGTTAGGGTTAATTGTGCTGCCAGCAACAAATCGCTAACAACGCGCTTACTGTTATACTCAAGCTACTTCAAGATAAATGTTCAGTTGGGATTAAAAGCGATTTAGACAAGGCATTGATTGCAAAGAATGGTTATTCCCTTGTTAAAATCAATAACGCCGTATAAATCGTCTTTTAAACCAACCCTTTGGGCGCTTCACAGGGGCTTAATCTCTTCGTTGCAGCTAATTGAAAGGGAATAACCATTCCTGCTAGCTGCGCCTTGATATTGAGCCCCTGTGACAACGCTGAACTACGCATCTTGAAGTAGTTTGAGTATATTACTAATATTCTCGTCGCTGCATTCTGCGCATCGATCTTTCCATGCGACTCTGCTCTTGCGACAAGTCTAATAAAACTTCTTCAATGTAGGCCAAATGACGATGGCTTGCCGCCCAAGCTTTTTCAGGCTGACCACTTAAAATCGCTTCTAATAAACGGGTGCGATAATCAGCAATCTTGGCAAAAATCACAGGCCTTTGAGCTAAAATCGTTAAATTTTGCTCAATATTTTCAATTAACAATGGCGACATACTGCGTGCCAAATGCAACATAACGGCATTGTGCGATGCCGCACATACCGCTAAATAAAACTCGAACACAGCTTTAGCTTCCGCCGCATAATCATTTTCGATTTGGGCATGACCAATGTTTTCGTGCTTGAGTTTAATCTCAGCAAAATCTGCTTCTGTGCCGCGCATCGCTGCATAGTATGCAGACATACCTTCAATACCGTAGCGAAACTCAAGTAAATCAAATTGCGCTTCTGAATGCTGTGACAACAAATTAAACAATGGATCAGCTAGGCCAGAAAGCAAATTTTCGGCGACAAACGTTCCACCACCTTGCTTGCGCGTAACCAAACCTTTGGCTTCAAGCTTTTGAATAGCTTCTCTAAGCGAAGGTCTTGAAACTTCAAATTGTCTAGCAAGTTCACGCTCAGGTAATAGCTTTTGCCCTGGTTGCAAGCTGCCTTCAACAATCATTGCTTCCAAACGAGCAAGAATAACGTCCGATAGTTTCGGCGTTCTCAATGATGTTGTCGCAGAAGGTACTGCTGATTGTTTGCTGGTTAACATAACGCTTGTTTACTACCTATTGCTTTAACACCTGTTTCGCTCAAACTCAAACACCAATTGGTAAATTGGTCTTACCAATGATTCTTAAGTATAAATAACATACCAAAGACACGGCTAAATGTAAATGAATTTAGTGGATATCGGGATGGTTGCCAAGCGCTAAATTAAAGTAAAAACTTAATACAACCGTTTGAAATAATGGTCAGACCATTTAGGTTACAAGCACCCGTAAGTATGGTTTTAACATCTTAATTGATGTCATTACAAAACGAAGTAAAACAAATGATTGGTCAATAAAAAACGACTCAAATCAGCAATTAATTTTTGCTCATTTGAATCGTTTAAATAGACATCCAAACTAAGCTTTAAGCTTAGCTAACACAGTACTTTGGTCAGCATATAAAGCCTGTTCCTGTAATTGGCAAGTAGCTAATTAAGTAATCACGCCAGTTATGATCAATAGGGAAACCACGGCTAAACAAAGTAATAAGGTTCTTTTGGCCAAACGCACTAAAATACAGGGTTCTGCACTACAGTCGCCTTCATCAATCATAAAGTCTTCTGACTTCTCTGCCACATTAACCAGCACACTATGAGGAGACTGGCTAAAATTAAAAACGCTCTCTAACCATATTGGGAAAGCTTTTGAAAAATGTCCAACCAACATATAGCAAAATGCGACTATACGTACTAACGGCCATTCTAGTATAAACAGTATTTTTTGTAGTTGGCCGTGCACTTCCGCATTGTAATCGCATTCAACAGCATCGTGATTGATATAGCCTTGCTCAGTGGCGGTATGCTTGGTAAAGTCTTCCGAATCACCAATAACTTCTGACTCTACATCATCGGCCGCTAATTCAACTTGTTCTGTATCATCAGCCATTTGTTCATTAGCTTGTTCGCATTCGACTTTTTTGAGGGCGGCATTTTCAACAAGTGTTAACAATAATCGATAAAACAAAGCCCCCGGCGCACCAAACAAAACAAAGAAGATCATGATGGCAATAAAATAGCGGAAATTAAGCCAAACCAAAATTTGGCCAAAGCTCATATCGGCGAGATTCTTATCTTGCTGTAACTGTTGGTGATGCAATTCACATGTCGTCAATTCACCGCGAAACGCTGAGTTCAGATAATTTTTGTAGCACTCTCGGGTTTGGACACAGCCAAAGCAAACAATTAACAATAAGGTAGAGACAACTAGGTGCAGTATAGTGTCGTCGATTGCCGCTAACACTACGTAAACCAAAACAACCGGTAGTAGCAAAAAGATAAACGTACTAAGACTAGATTGCCACGGCGACTTCACCCACTGGTTGTTAATTGCCAATTGGCAATAACGACGAAAGTAGAAGCTAAACTGCCACACTGGCGAAGAGAGGCTACGTTGAGCAGCAAGGGCAATTAAAAGACTGATTAAACTCATAGTGTTTCTCTACTCATAGCCGTGGTTATATTATTTACTGTCGATTAGTAATCTTTATTAACTGTTTTGTACTAGCTTTCTAATATTGGCTGTCTTACTTTTGTGATTTCATATAAGTCTATGTACTAGCCAACAATTGATTAAAATACTGCCAATCAAAAGATGGTCCAGGATCCGTTTTTCGCCCCGGCGCAATATCACAGTGACCAACAATATTATCTTTAATTAAAGGATACGTTTCTCTGAGCTTAATTACTAAGCTGACCAGTTGTTGATATTGTTGTTTTGTATAGGGAATATTATCGGTTCCCTCTAGTTCAATACCTATCGAAAAATCGTTACAGCGCTCTTTGCCCCGATACTTAGAAACACCGGCGTGCCATGCTCTTTGATCAAAATTAACGTATTGGATAATCTCGCCATCTCGTCTGATCAAACAATGTGCGGAAACCCTAAGCTGATAAATCCCCTCAAAAAATGAATCCTGACTAGGGTCTAAGCGCCCCATGAACAAATCAGTAATGTACGGCCCGCCAAACTGTCCCGGTGGCAAAGAAATATTGTGGATCACCAATAAGTCGATATTGGTACCCTCAGGTCGTTGATCAAAATGACTGGAATATTGTTTTTCAACATTATTCAACCAACCTTGAACAATACTGTCTCGAACCATATTATCTTGAATAATGCAATCTTGAACCTTATTACTGTTTAATACGTTAGTTTTTTTATTTTCAGCCAACGAGTACCCTGCCATTTCATTCTTAACTTGTTGCTAACTCAATGGAATATACTATGAGTCAAACACCACCAACAAATAAAATTAATCGAACTTTTACCTGGTTGGCATGGCTGAGTTTATTTGGTTTACTGGTGTTTGTTTTTAATGATTACTTAGAAAACCAATACAATCCAAACCGCGAGGTTGAGAGCAGCACCAGCTTTAATGGTAAAAGTCAGGTGATATTGCAACAAAATCGTGCGGGTCATTACCTCGCTAATGGCACGATAAATCAACAACCCGTTACTTTCTTGCTAGATACAGGAGCGACTCAGGTCTCGGTACCAGCACACCTAGCCGAGAGTTTGTACCTCGATCGTGGTCGAGCGGGTATTGCCAATACAGCAAATGGTCAAGTCACCGTCTATCAAACAGAAATTGCCGAACTCACCATAGGCAACATTCAACTCAACAATGTCAGCGCCAGCATTAACCCTGGCATGAAAACCAACGAAATATTATTAGGCATGAGCGTACTAAAACAAGTACAATTTAGCCAAACTGGGAAACAGCTTATCTTAGAGTACTAAGCAAGCAGCAACCCCTATTGATTGTCTCTTTAACGATCAAATATACAATGACTTCTTCGTATTAACCAAACCAACGAGATTTGAACCATGCCATTTCTAGCGAGCTTATCAGCCGAACAACAACAAGCCTTGCAACAAGACATTACCGAGACCGTATCATGGGCGTTAAGTGAAGACCTAGGGGCAAAGACAGGCTGTGAGCCAAATGCAAGCGACGACATTACCGCAGCATTAATTCCTGCTGAAAATACCGCAGTGGCAACCGTTATCAGCCGCGACGAATGCATTATTTCAGGCCTAGCTTGGGTTAACGAAGTGTTTAAACAACTCGATGCCAGCACAGGGCTGAATACCGAAATCACTTGGTTTGTTAACGATGGCGAACACGTTAAGGCCAACACGACCCTATTTGAAATCTCGGGCAACGCGCGCACTATTTTAACGGGTGAGCGCACGGCACTGAACTTTTTACAAACCCTCTCTGGCACTGCCAGTTTAACTAGCACCTATATGAGTGCTTTAGAAAATACCACGACTCAACTATTAGATACCCGTAAAACGCTACCCGGTTTGCGCAGCGCACAAAAATATGCAGTATTATGTGGCGGTGGTTACAATCACAGAATTGGTTTGTTCGACGCCTTTCTTATCAAAGAAAACCATATCGCAGCTTGTGGTGGTATTGCCAATGCAGTAGCAACAGCAAAAAACAATCATCCGAACAAAAAGGTTGAAGTCGAAGTAGAAAGCCTCGATGAGCTAACCCAAGCACTAGAAGCGGGTAGTGACATTATTATGCTCGACAACTTTACGCCTGAGATGATTGACCAAGCAGTTGCGCTCAGTAATGGCAAAGCCAAGCTTGAAGTATCAGGGAATATGACCTTAGAAAAACTCACTACCTATGCCAAAGCAGGTGTTGACTATATTTCTGTAGGCGCACTCACCAAGCACCTTAATGCTGTCGATTTATCGATGCGTTTTAAATAACCTACTCTTTCGACTAACCCTGCAATACCTTAGTTACAGCTTTTCACCTCATGCGAGCATCAATTTATCATCCAAATTGATGCTCACACTGAACTAGACATTTTCACTGATTACGCTAAGTTCACCAAACTTTCACGAAACCATCATATATCTGCGATAATTCTTCAGATTTTTAAAGAAAAAATAAACAATTAGGACAAAAGTAAAAAAATATTAAAAAAATTTGCAACAAGGTTTTACATTCGTTCAAAAATATCGCAGTATTAACTCAGCCCCCGTAATAAATATGGAAAACATATTATGAAAAAAACATTACAACAGCTAGCGACAGCTAAATCTAACAACAAAGGTTTCACCTTAATTGAATTGATGATCGTAGTAGCGATTATCGGTATTCTTGCAGCGGTAGCATTACCTGCTTATCAAGATTATACTCGCAGAGCTGAATTCTCAGAAACAACTATCGGTGCAGCCAACCTAAAATCTGCAGTAGCAGTTTGCGCTCAGACTCAAGGGTTGACCAATGTTGGTAACTGTGATCCAGGTACTAATGGTGTACCAGCAAACGTAACAGCAGCAGCAGGTACTGTTGGTTTAGCATTAACAGGCACAGCACCAGCGGCTGCTGCTAATGCTGGTGCTGCAGGGCAAACCTTTATTATTACTGCTACTGCACCTACTGACTCACCAAATACAGGTGAAACTTTTACATTGACAGGTACATTAACAGCAGCTGGTAATATCAACTGGGCTGCTGGTGTTTGTAGTAACACGAGTGCTAACTTGTGTTAGTAACCTCAATACTCTAGATAGTAAAAAGGCTCCATCCGGAGCCTTTTTACTATCTAGAGTAGGCTTTATAACGTTAATACAGTAGACTAACAAAAATTATATTAGGTTTAGCTAACTAATTCTTATGAAGGGATTACACCAACAGTCTAGTTTGTTATCTGCACTAGCGAAAAATCACATTGTTTCTGATGAGCAAGTCGATGAAATCAGCTCTGGTTTTATCCAACAAAAAAAACCTTTTGTAAAATACCTCGTTGAAGATAAAAACTACAGCGCTAAGCATATCGCACAGGTGCTCGCTAAAAGCTTCGGTCACCCTTATATTGACTTAACTGCCTTTGATACTACATTAGTTCCTGAAGGTGTTCGCAATGAAAAATTAATTCGCAAGCATCATGCGCTACCTTTATATCTTAAAGGGAAAATTCTCTACATTGCGTCTTCTGATCCGACCAATTTAGATGCATTGGAAGAAATCCAATTTAATACCGGCTATACCACAGAGTTAGTTATTGCCGATGAACAAAGCTTGCAAGATACGATTGAAAAAGTCTTAGAAGACGAATCGGACGCCCTTGATATTACAGATATCGACTCTGACGAACTAGCCGGTATTGATGTTGAAGAAGAGCGCTCTGACGACGACCCTGTGGGTGGTGACAAAGAAGATGCCCCAATTGTTGTTTATATTAATAAAATATTATTGGATGCCATTAAAAAAGGTGCGTCTGATTTGCACTTTGAACCATATGAAAAGGCTTACCGTATCCGTTTTCGTATCGACGGCATATTAACTGAAATTGCTAAGCCACCAGTAGCACTTGCTTCTCGAATGGCTGCTCGCTTAAAAGTTATGTCAAAGCTCGACATTGCTGAGCGTCGAGTGCCGCAAGATGGCCGAATAAAATTAGCTTTATCTAAGAAAAAGTCTATCGATTTTCGCGTTAGTACCCTGCCAACCATGTGGGGTGAAAAAATCGTAATGCGGATACTCGACAGTTCAAGTGCCATGCTAGGTATTGATATGCTTGGTTATGAGCCAGAGCAAAAAGCAATATATACTGAAGCTCTTGACCAACCACAAGGTATGATATTAGTAACCGGGCCTACAGGTTCAGGTAAAACCGTTTCACTTTATACTGGCCTCAATATTCTCAATACCCCTGAGCGCAATATTTCAACCGCTGAAGATCCAGTAGAAATCAACCTTGAAGGTATTAACCAAGTACAAATTAACACCAAAGCCGGTTTGACTTTCCCATCAGCTCTACGTTCATTTTTACGGCAAGATCCCGATATCGTTATGGTTGGCGAGATTCGTGATTTAGAAACTGCTGAAATTGCCATTAAAGCAGCGCAAACCGGTCACTTAGTGCTATCAACCTTACATACCAACTCAGCACCAGAAACCTTAACTCGTTTACTCAATATGGGCGTGCCCTCATACAACGTTGCCAGCTCTGTTAGTATTATTATTGCCCAGCGCCTCGCTCGGCGCTTGTGTATGGCATGTAAAGAAGAAGAGCATATTCCAGATGCTGAATTACTAAAACAAGGTTACACAGCTGAACAATTGTCAGACGTTAAACTGTTTAAACCCGTTGGTTGTGAACAATGTACTGGTGGTTACAAAGGCCGAGTTGGTATTTACGAAGTAGTCAAAATTAGTGATGCTATGTCTTCAATCATAATGGAAGGCGGCAATTCCCTTGATATTGCAGAACAATGTCAAAAAGAGGGTTACAATAATTTAAGACAGTCCGGCCTTTTAAAAGCTATGCACGGCGTTACTAGCTTAGAGGAAGTTAATCGAGTGACTAGTGGGTAAGTAAAAGAAAAAGTTTGCAGTAAGCAGCTAGTAATTATAAGTTAGTTTCAGATAACCTTATTTTCCAATACAGTTCATCCGATGACGGGAAAGTTATGGCAACAGCTAAAACCGTAAAGCCTCAGCCACTAGACGTTTTTTTATGGCAAGGGGTTAACCGCAAAGGTAAAAAAGTGAGTGGCGAGCTTTCTGCCGCTAGTATGCTAGAGCTAAAGGCTCAGTTGCGCAAACAAGGCGTTACCCCAGGGCGTATCAAGAAAAAACCTAAGCCACTATTTGGTCTTGGTGGTGATAAACCCATTACCCCAGCAGACATTGCACAAATTAGTAGGCAAATCGCTACTATGTTAGGTGCCGGTGTTCCTTTGGTGCAGACCATTGAAATGATAGGTAAAGGCCACAACAATGGCAATATGCAAAAATTATTAGCCGATATTGGCAATAAATTACAATCAGGTATTCCCCTCTCAGAATGTTTGCGCGAACACCCTAGGTATTTCGATGACCTCTACTGTGACTTGGTAAATTCTGGAGAACAATCAGGCGCTTTAGAAACTATATACGACCGTATTGCTACCTATAAAGAAAAAGCAGAAGCACTAAAAGCTAAAATCAAAAAAGCACTCACCTATCCTATATCCGTAGTTGTTGTTGCCATTATTGTTACCTCTATATTACTTATTTTCGTGGTACCCACTTTTAAAGAAATTTTCGATAGTTTTGGTGCCGAACTCCCAGCCTTTACCCTCTTAGTCATTGGTATCTCAGAACTCATGCAGGCATCATGGTACTTAGTACTAGGTGCTTTATTTATATTTGGTTATCTATTCAAACGAGCCCATCGCAATAGTGCCAAGCTCCGGGATCAAGTCGATGCCAATATTTTAAAAATCCCAGTTATTGGCGGAATATTAAAAAAAGCCGCCGTTGCCCGTTACGCTCGGACCTTATCAACCACCTTTGCCGCAGGTGTGCCATTGATTGACGCGCTTGAATCTGCTGCAGGTGCATCTGGCAACGCAGTGTTTCGTGATGCAATACTGGAAATAAGAGCTGAAGTCGCATCGGGTATGCAAATGAACTTGGCGATGCGTAACTCTAGTATTTTCCCCGACATGGTCATTCAAATGGTCGCAATCGGTGAGGAATCTGGTGCCGTTGACGATATGCTCGCTAAAGTGGCAACAGTTTACGAACAAGAAGTCGACAACGCCGTTGATAACCTAACAGCTCTATTAGAGCCTATGATTATGGCAGTATTAGGTGTAGTCATTGGCGGCTTAATCATCGCCATGTACTTACCTATATTCCAGATAGGTCAAGTAGTGTAACTAGCTATTGATATGCTTTTATCCATACAAAGATGCCTTAGCACGTGAAATCAGTGCTAAGGCATTTGCTTATTAAACAACTAAATCTCTGAGGCTTGTTTTGCTCAACGATATTATTGCCGCATTTAATGCTTATCCTATTTTCTTTTACGGTTTTGTTGCTACTTTGTCGCTAATGGTGGGGAGCTTTTTAAATGTGGTCATTTATCGGTTACCTAAAATGCTTGAAAATGGCTGGTATCAAGAATGTCGCGAGTTTTTAGCCGATGAAGTTAAAGATATTCCCGCGAAAAAAATTACACCAATCACCTTGTCGAAACCCGCTTCAAGTTGTCCTAACTGCCAGCATAAAATTCGCTTTTACGAAAACATTCCTGTACTAAGTTGGCTGATTCAAGCAGGCAAATGTCGCAGCTGTCAGCAACCAATTAGTAAGCGTTACCCGCTGATTGAATTGAACACCGCCATACTGAGCACCGTGATTGCGGTAAAATTTGGTGTTAGCCCAGCAACACCTCTTTTACTCGTGCTCACCTGGGGCTTAATTGCACTTACCATGATTGATTTTGATCACATGCTCTTGCCTGATCAAATTACTTTACCTCTGCTTTGGCTCGGCTTATTAGTAAACATTAACGGTGTTTTTGTTCCACTAACTGATGCGGTAATTGGCGCCGCCGCAGGTTACTTGAGCTTGTTTAGCATTTTTTGGCTGTTTAAACTCGCCACTGGTAAAGAAGGTATGGGCTTTGGTGATTTCAAGTTAGTAGCAGTGTTTGGCGCTTGGATGGGTTGGCAACTGTTACCACTACTTATTTTGATGGCATCAGTGGTTGGTGCTGTCGTCGGTCTTTCGTTAATGGCGTTTAAAAACCAATCTCGACAGCAGGCAATTCCCTTTGGCCCTTATTTAGCGACAGCAGGTTGGATTACTTTATTGTGGGGCCAAGGTATTTGGCAATGGTATCTGTCAACCTTGGTATAAGAATAGTAATACAAGATTGAGTATGTAAGCTGATTTACATCGAATTAATTGCCACTATACTTAAATAACTACCAAGCGATAAAATGCTAACAAAAATACTGAAGGACGCAATATGAGCCAGTTTGTTGTAGGATTAACCGGTGGTATAGGTTCTGGAAAATCAACGGTAAGTGCAATTTTTGAAGAGTTTGGTATTGATGTTATTGATGCAGATATTGTCGCTCGCCGCGTCGTTGAACCAGGAACACCGGCACTAATGCAAATAGAACAACATTTTGGCAGTGACTATATCACCGCAGAGGGAACCTTAAACCGCACCAAACTGCGCAGCTTAGTGTTTTCCAATAACGACGCCAAAACATG
This sequence comes from Endozoicomonas sp. G2_1, assembly GCF_017744155.1. Lineage (GTDB taxonomy): Bacteria > Pseudomonadota > Gammaproteobacteria > Enterobacterales > Alteromonadaceae > JAGHQT01. The sequence goes on from NZ_JAGHQT010000009.1 coordinate 32,249, forward strand.
GCTCAACGAATTACTTCACCCACTGATTCGAAAAACGTTACTGGCAGATATAGAAGCTTCAACCAGTCCTTACAGTATTTTGGTGGCACCACTGCTTATTGAAAACAAACTAACACGCTACGTCAACCGAGTGTTAGTCGTCGATATAGATGAGCGCACGCAATTGGCAAGAACTTTAAAACGAGATCCAAGCTCTGAGGACGAAGTCAAAAGCATTATTGCCAGCCAAACATCACGAGAAAACCGACGACAACACGCTGACGACATAGTCGATAACAGCCTTAGTGATTTAAGCCAACTCAAGCAACAACTTCAAAACTTACATCGACTTTATCTTGAATTTGCTGGCCACCAAGCAAGTTAACATTGAGCTTAAAAATTAACTTTCAGTTCTAAGCTCTGTTGCAAAAATAATAGTCGCTATTTACGGCCGTGATAAGGTAAGATTGAAAATTCCATGTTTAATCTTACCTCAGTAGTAAATGGCGAGTATTTTATACGAACACCCTCTCAATGAACGAATTCGCTGTTATCTCAGGCTAGAGCACTTGTTTAATCAGCTCAATGCTTGTAGCGATTACCCGATCAAAGCGAGCCACCAAGTTTATTTTAATGCCTTATTCGCTATTGTAGATATGCTAGAGCGCAATGATGTGCGCGGCGATTTAATCAAAGATTTAGAAAAACTTGAACAAAATTTGGTGCTTTGGTCGCAATCTCCCGATGTTGACGTCGATGTCTTAGAACCAACGCTGCGCCAAACGATATCACTCAGTTGCCACTTAAAGTCTAACCAACAAAAATGGTGGCAACTTAAACAAGATAAATTTCTCGCCGGACTAAAACAGCGCTTTGCGATTCAAGGCGGCAGTGCTTGTTTTGATTTACCCCAGCTGCACTTTTGGTTAAACCAAGAGCGGGCGCAGCAAGATACCAAAGATTGGCTAACACCACTAGAGCACATTTCACAGTCGCTGCTCTTAATCTTAAAATTTATTCGACAAAAATCTTCATTTGAACAAATTGAAGCGCCAAGTGGCTTTTACCAAGAAAATGGTGAGGGTTTATCACTGCTGAGAATAAAAGTCGATGACGCAGAACAATACTACCCAAGTGTCAGTGGCAATCGCTTGCGTTATTCTATTCGCTTTATGTCTCCATGCGCTGAATCAGGCAAGCGCTACATCAGCGAGCCGACGCGCTTTCAACTCGCTCGTTGCTAATACCTGATAGATAATTTTGGCAAGTAAGCTCAAGACAGGTAAAATTAGAACACCTTGACAGATTTAGTACTTAATAATGACTTTAATTGTAAACTGCCCTACTTGTGATAAAAAAGTACAATGGCAAAGTGAAAACCAATACCGACCTTTTTGCAGCGAGCGCTGTAAGCTGATCGATTTGGGTGACTGGGCTGATGAAAGCCACAAAATATCACAACCACTGCAAACAGAAACTGAACTTAGCGAAGAAATGCTCGACAAACTAGAAGAGCAATTTTTACAGCACAATAAATTCTTTGTTGAGCCGGAGTAATCGCAGTTTTCTATAGTTAGCTGCCAGTACATAGTTTGTTGTTACAGTAAATAGTTTGTTGTTAGCTTCTTTGCTAATCGCTGGCAGCCAGCAATTCAACACTAATCGTAATGTGCTGCTAGCGCTTCAACGATTGCGACATTAGCTTCAGGGAAGTCGATATCAGCGAGCTGGCCAATATCGTACCAAGCGCTTTCTTGCCCTTCTTGCGGGCTTGGTTGGCCATTGAAATGATTAACTAAGTAAACATCGAGCAGTACTTGCTTATCGCCGTAGTCGTGTTCAACTTTCAGCAACGGCTGACATGCCAATGGTTCAATATTAACTTCTTCGCTCAACTCTCTAGATAAAGCCTGAGCAACTGTTTCGTTTGTTTCGACCTTCCCGCCGGGAAACTCCCATTTACCGCCCTGATGAACGTTTAGGTGCCTTCTGGTTAAGAATACACGCTGTGTTTCCTGACCTTCATCAACAATAACACCAACAGCCACGTGAACCACTTTTTTCTCTGCCATGACAGCCTCTGTAATATTTTTCTCTGGATAAATTAGTTGATAAATAAAAAGGTGGACTAAATAGTCCACCTTTTTACTGATTGTCGATACGACAAGTATGCAATAAAGTTAAGCGCTTAGCTCAATTTACCACAACATTGCTTGTATTTTTTACCTGAACCACACGGACACGGATCATTGCGGCCAACTCGCGGTGTAGTGCGCGCTTTAGTCACGTGTTCAGTTTCTTCGTGGTTGTATTCTTTTGGTAACTCTTCCGATTTGCGGTGTTGTTCTTCAACGGCCTCAACATCAGATTCAGCTTGAATTTGTACTTTACACAAAATACCAATCACGTCGTATTTTAAGTTCTCCAACATTTCAGAGAACAACTCAAAAGATTCACGCTTGTATTCTTGCTTAGGATTCTTTTGTGCATAGCCGCGCAAGTGGATACCTTGACGCAAGTGATCCATTGCCGCTAAGTGCTCTTTCCAATGAGAGTCTAAACTTTGCAACATGACCGCTTTTTCAAACTGACGTAAAACATCAGCGCCAACTAATTCTTCTTTCTCAGCGTAAACTTGCTCAGCGGTTTCAAGAATCTTCTCGCGCAGTGTTTCTTCGTAAAGCTTGCTGTCTTCTTCTAGCCATTTGGCAATCGGCAAGTCCAGTTGAAGTTCGCCTTTTAAGCGTTCCTCAAGACCACTGATATCCCACATTTCTGCTAGTGACTGCGGCGGAATGTGTTGCTCGATAATACCAAAAACAACATCTTCGCGAATTGACTTGATAACATCAGCAATATCGCTCTCTTCCATCAAACCGTTGCGTTGTTCGTAAATAACTTTACGTTGATCGTTAGCAACATCGTCAAACTCAAGTAGTTGCTTACGAATGTCGAAGTTACGACCTTCAACCTTGCGCTGTGCATTTTCAATACTGCGCGTTACCCAAGGGTGCTCAATTGCTTCACCGCGTTCCATACCTAGCTTACGCATCATGTTAGCAATGCGCTCTGAGGCGAAAATACGCATTAAGCCGTCTTCCATCGACAAGTAAAAACGCGAAGAACCGGCGTCACCTTGACGACCTGCACGACCGCGCAATTGGTTATCAATACGGCGAGATTCGTGGCGCTCTGTGGCAACAATGTGTAAACCACCAAGCTCTAATACTTTATCGTGCTCAGCTTGCCAATCAGCTTTCACTTTGGCAATTTGATCTTCAGTTGGGTTGTTCAACTTGGCAATCGCCGCATCTAAATTACCACCTAAAACAATATCGGTACCACGACCAGCCATGTTAGTGGCAATTGTTACCGCGCCAATTTTACCGGCTTCTGCAATAATCTCAGCTTCTTGTTGGTGGAATTTAGCATTTAGAACTTTGTGCTTAATTTTCGCTTTTTTCAGGAACGATGCTAAAAACTCTGATGTTTCAATGCTAATCGTACCCACTAATACTGGCTGACCGCGTTTGACACAATCTTGAATATCTTCAAGGATAGCTTCGTATTTTTCTTCAGCAGTTAGATAAATTAAGTCAGCGCGATCGTCGCGAATCATATCGCGGTTGGTTGGGATAACAACTGTCTCTAAACCGTAGATGTGATTAAATTCAAACGCTTCAGTATCGGCAGTACCTGTCATACCCGCTAACTTGTCGTAAATGCGGAAGTAGTTTTGGAAGGTGATTGAAGCCAAAGTTTGGTTTTCGTTCTGAATGTTAACACCTTCTTTCGCTTCTACCGCTTGGTGTAAACCTTCAGACCAACGACGACCTTCCATTGTGCGGCCAGTGTGCTCATCAACAATAACAATTTCGCCGTCTTTAACAATGTAATCAACGTCTTTTTGGAACAACTTATGGGCGCGCAATGCCGCCATAACATGATGCAACAAAGAAATATTGCTCGCGGCAAATAGTGATTCGCCTTCGGCAATTAAGCCTTTTTCTTGCATGATTTCTTCTATGCGCACTTGACCGCGTTCAGTTAAGTAAACTTGCTTAGACTTTTCATCGATAGTGAAGTCACCAGTGCTTTCTTCACCTTCTTTGTCTTCTTCTTCCTGCTGCTCTAACGTCGGGACAATAGTATTTACTTGACGGTAAAGCTCTGAACTATCTTCCGCTTGACCAGAAATAATTAACGGGGTACGCGCTTCATCGATTAAAATCGAGTCAACTTCATCGACCACGGCAAAGTGTAATTCACGCTGAGTGCGCTCAGCTGGCGAAAATGCCATGTTGTCACGCAGGTAATCAAAACCAAACTCGTTGTTAGTACCGTAAGTGATATCGGCTTGGTAAGCGGCTTGTTTGTCTTGCGGTGCCATACCTGGAATATTACAACCAACGGTTAAGCCCAAAAATTCAAATAATGGGCGACTCCAGTCGGCGTCACGGGCAGCAAGGTAGTCATTAACGGTAACAATATGAACACCTTTACCGGTTAATGCGTTTAAGTACGAAGGCAAAGTCGCAGTAAGCGTTTTACCTTCACCCGTTCTCATTTCGGCAATCTTGCCTTGGTTTAACACCATGCCGCCGATCATTTGCACGTCGAAGTGGCGCATGCCAAATACGCGAATGCTGGCTTCACGAACAACGGCAAATGCTTCTGGCAATAGTGCTTCTAAGGTTTCGCCGTTAGCAATTCGCTCTTTGAACTCAGCTGTTTTAGCTTTTAATTCATCATCGCTCAGCGCTTGAATGACTGGCTCGAGTGCGTTTATTTTTTTGACTTCTTTACGCATTTGCTTGATCAGTCTGTCATTGCGACTACCAAACAGTTTTGTTGCTAACTTTACAAACATCTTGTTAAACCATTTATTTAGAGAACTACTGCTAAAAACGAAAGCCTCGACATTCCAGTCAAGGCTAAAAAACTTTTACTTGTTAATTATTACTGTACTGTGATCGTTCTACTTGCCCTTTCGGTACACGTATTTGATCGGATTGATTTGTCGGTCGTTGCGCAAAATTTCGTAATGCACATGTGGCCCAGTTGAACGGCCAGTACTACCCATTAACGCAACTGCTTGGCCTTTACTAACAACATCGCCCACTTTAACGAGTAAGGTCTTGTTGTGGCCGTAGCGGGTTTTTAAACCATTGCCATGATTAATTTCAATTAATTGACCATAGCCATATCGTTCATCAGCCCAGCTGACGACACCTGATGCGGTGGCAATAACTTCTGCACCTTCTTTACCGGCGAAATCGATGCCCTTGTGCATTGCTGGTCGGCCGTGGAATGGATCTTTACGCATTCCGTAGTACGAAGACAACCAACCTTTTTTAATTGGCCGTCCCGACAAATATCCTGTTTTACCTATATGGTGACCAAGCGACAAAGATTCAAGCATCTCTAATTGCTTTTCTTCGTGATTGACCTGCTCAGACAGTTGATTCAACTCAATTAGCAGCTCGGCTAACGATTTATCTGACTGAACGTAGTCACCAGCTATTGGACCACCGCTTGGCGGTAACTGGTCAAAATTGAATTCTTTTTCTGGAATATTAGCTTCAGTGGCAAGGCGATCGCCAAGCGCGTTTAGGCGCAGTACTTGACTCTGTAATTCGGCTAATTTCACTGTAAGTGCAGTTACTTGCGCGGCATTGGCTTGTTGCTCAGCATTCAAGCGAGTGTTGTCGTTACGCTCATTTTCAACAACTTGCTGATTATCGGCGGTCGATGCCGACAGTGTTGGCGCCATGTATGGGGTTTGATTAGCCGACAGTACCAAGTGGACAACAACACCTGACACTAAAGCAAAAGCAGCTAACGCGGATAACCAATGCAGTTTAGTGAGCTGCAGTGAAAATCTAACATTTTTTCCACGGTATAGTAGTGTTAAACTCATAATATTACGTTATTTCAACAGCGACTGTCAGGTCAGGCACAATCCAGAACTCAGGTTAATTATGTCTAGAAATTCTAAAAAGCCAGCCGATATGTCGGTGCTCTTTCATTCATCGACAGGCACTTTGGCACAAATTGCTAAAAAAGCCAACTCTTTGACAAAATTAGCTGATATTGTACGACAAATCTGCCCTGATCTACCAGAGCAAGGCTACCAACTTGGCAATGTTAAAGATAAAACCTTAACCATAGAAGTTGCTAACTCGGTTTGGGGACAAAGACTGCAATTTGAACGCAACCGTTTAGCCCAAGCCTTTAGCCAAGCCAGCCAAGGGCTGATTAGCCATATCGATATTAAAGTAATGCCATTTTTAGCTCATCAACGCAGGCAGCAAGAAAACATCACTGAAAAGCTTGCCGAAAAACGTCAAGCCAGCGCCAAAAAAGTGATTCCTGCCCAAGCTGGCGAACAATTATTACAAGCCGCTGAGCACGCGCCAGCGTCTCTGCAAGCGAAAATTGCTCGGTTAGCGGCTCTCGCCAACAAAAATAATCAACAAAAATAGCTTCGACAAAAAACAGAGCAAAAACAAAAAACCAGTGCAGTGCACTGGTTTTTTTAATATTCGTTTAGCTGTTAAACGGCGACTAGCTCAGTTTCTTGGTAAGCAATTGGCGACTCGGCTGTTGAGTCTTCGTAAGTCACCCATTCCCAACAATCGGTGCGTTTAAACACTTCACGCAATAACAAGTTGTTCAAACCATGGCCTGATTTAAACGCATTGAGCTCACCTAAAATGCTGACGCCGCCCATGTACAAATCGCCAATCGCGTCGAGAATCTTGTGTTTAACAAACTCGTCGTCGTAGCGCAAGTCATCGCTGTTTAGCATGCGGTATTCATCAAGTACAATAGCGTTTTCTAAACTACCGCCGAGCGCCAAGTTATGAGAGCGCAAAAACTCAATGTCTTTCATAAAACCAAAAGTACGAGCGCGGCTAATTTCTTTGATAAATGAACCGGTTGAAAAGTCCATACTCATAGTTTGACAGGTGTTGGCAATAACCGGGTGATCAAACTCAATGGCAAAATTAACTCTAAAACCTTCGTATGGTTTTAACTCTGCCCATTTGTCGCCTTCTACCACTTTAATCGGTTGCGTAATGCGCAAAAAGCGTTTAGCGACATTTGAGCTTTCAATACCGACTGACTGAATTAAGTAAACAAAAGGCAAGGCACTGCCGTCCATAATTGGAATTTCAGGTGAGTCAACATCGATAATCAAGTTATCAATGCCCAAACCAGAAATTGCCGAAAGCAAGTGTTCAACGGTGGAAACTTGAACACCTTCTTCATTGACCAAACACGTACACAAAGTCGTTTCACCCACGGCTGCAGGTGTTGCTTTGATATCTACAACAGGATCAAGATCTACACGGCGAAAAACGATACCGGTATTTGCAGGCGCAGGGTGGAGAGTAAGCTGCACCTTTTCACCTTTGTGTAATCCAACACCAACGCTGGAAACTGATTCTTTAATTGTACGTTGCTTGATCATAACTTGCCTTTTTCTTAAGCTTTTCAGTCACTAACCAACTTTCGCTGGATAAGCGGCCGCATAATATAGCAAAAAAGCGCGACAATAGCAAAATTGCTCAAATTTAACACAGCACCTGCACCAAATCAGTGCTTGATGACAGTGCTTAGTAGCTGCGTAAAATTTAGTCGGCTTGCTTACGCAAAAACGCTGGAATATCTAAGTAGTTATCCAAATCAGCTGCGCTGGTTGTTTTTGGTTGAGCTTGCGCTTGAGCATTTGCTTCTGGCATTGCCGCCGTAATAGCACTTGCTTCAGGTTGCGCACTTGGCGTGTAATCGCCACCAACCACTCGCTGTTCAACCGGCGGTGCAACAATGGTAATGTCTGGCTTGCGCTCAGCACCGATACCAGTTGCAACAACAGTTACGCGCAATTCGTCACTCATTTCTGGGTCGATAACCGCACCTACAACCACGGTTGCGTTTTCAGAAGCAAATGCCTTCACCGCATTACCAACGGTCTCAAACTCGTCGATACTAATGTCCATACCAGCGGTAATATTCACCAAAATACCGCGCGCACCCGCTAAATCTACGTCTTCTAATAGTGGGCTTGAAATCGCTGCTTCAGCTGCTTCTTCAGCGCGATCTTCGCCTGATGCCATACCAGACCCCATCATCGCGGTTCCCATTTCAGACATCACAGTTTTTACGTCGGCAAAGTCAACGTTGATCAAGCCAGGGCGAGTAATAAGCTCAGCAATACCTTGAACAGCGCCTAACAAGACGTTGTTAGCTGCTTTAAAAGCGTCGAGCAAGCTAGTGCCTGGGCCTAACACTTTTAATAATTTTTCGTTTGGAATGGTGATCAATGAGTCAACGTTTTTCGATAAAAACTCAATACCTTGGTCAGCGTAATTCATACGCTTTTTACCTTCAAACGGGAATGGCTTGGTCACAACAGCAACCGTTAAAATCCCCATTTCTTTGGCAATTTCAGCAACCACTGGCGCAGCACCTGTACCTGTACCACCGCCCATACCGGCAGCGATAAAGACCATATCAGCACCTTCAAGGGTTTGCTGAATAGTTTCGCGATCTTCTTCAGCCGCGCGACGACCGATTTCTGGGTTAGCACCAGCACCTAAGCCTTTTGTAACATCACTCCCCATTTGCAAGGTGACATTTGCCGATGAGTTGCGCAATGCTTGCGAGTCAGTATTGGCCGTAATAAATTCAACGCCTTCAATGGTTTGGCTAACCATGTGCTCAACGGCATTACCGCCGCCCCCGCCAACACCAATGACTTTAATGACCGCATCTTCGCTGTGATCTTCCATCAATTCAAACATAATTTCTCTCCGTTTTTTACCTTTTTGTTCCACCAAAAACTACAATTTCAACTGGTCAGCTTGTCCTTTATTTGACCAATCAGTTAATTGGTAACTTATTGTAACGTAAATCAATAAGTTACCGCTATTAAAATTCACCTTTAAACCAAGCATGCAGTCGTGACCACAAACCTGTGACCCCTTCACTGCTCTTTTTGTCAATGCTTTCTTGCCCGCTCGCTTGTAAGCCGTAGTGCAACAAGCCGACTACTGTGGCATAGCTCGGGTCGTTAATATATTCTTTTAAACCAAGAACATCGGTCGGCTCTGCGATACGCACTGGCATTTGAAACACTTCTTCTGCGAACTCAACCACGCCTTCCATTTTTGCGGTACCGCCAGTTAAGACATAGCCAGCCGCAATTTGATCTTCTAAGCCCGCTTCCCTTAACTCTTCCTGAATTAATTCAAATAATTCGTGATAACGCGGCTCGACAACTTCGGCAAGGGTGTGGCGCGACATCGAACGAGCAGGTCGGCCGCCAACACTTGGCACCTCAATATTTTCTTCCATCGAGACCATTTGTCTCAAGGCACAAGCGTATTGCACTTTAATATCTTCAGCGTGACTGAGCGGCGTTCTAAAGATTTTCGCAATATCGCTGGTCACTTGATTACCCGCCACCGGAATTACAGCGGTATGGCGCAATGCACCACCCGTAAATACGGCAATATCCATGGTGCCAGCACCAATATCGACAACACAAATACCCAACTCTTTTTCATCTTCAGTAAGCACGGCGTAACTTGACGCAAGTGCCGAGAAAATCAATTGGTCGGCCTTTAACTCGCAGCGCTCGACACACTTCACTAAGTTTTTTGCCATATCATTGGCGCAAGTGACGATGTGAACCTTAGCTTCCATCCGAACACCCGACATACCGATCGGGCTTTTAATACCGTCTTGCACGTCAATGCTGAATTCTTGCGGCAATACGTGTAGCATTCTGCGCTCAGCCGAAATAGGTACTGAGCGGGCGGTGTGAATCACGTTATCAACGTCTTCTTGTAACACTTCGTTATCGTTAATTGGCACCATGCCATTTTCATTCTGACAACTGATGTGCTTGCCGGAAATTCCTAAGTAAACAGAGCTAATTCGGCAGTCCGCCATCAATTCTGCTTCGTTAATGGCGCGCTGAATCGACTGAATCACTAAGTTCAGATCATTGACACCGCCTTTATCCATGCCGCGAGACGGTTGATTACCGACACCAACAATACTCAACTTGTTGTCTGGTGTAATCTCACCCACAGCTACGGAAATTTTTGAGGTGCCAATATCTAAACCAACAACTAAATTTCTTTCTGTCACTTTCGCCATTAAATGTAAACTCTATCTAATCTCTACTATTAGCTTTCTTGCTTGCTTGGCTGCTGCCAACCAACTGCTAAACCCGTGTCATAACGCAAATCGATATAATCAATCTGTGGAACTTTTGGCAGCTCTTGCGAGCGGCCTTTTTTCTTACTTTTAGCAGCTAAAGTCAACGCTGCTTGATGCTGCTTTATCTGCGGATAAACATCGATAAAACGCTGAATGCGCTCTACTCTATTTTCTCGCCCTAAATTTAAAACAACCCCATCATTCAGGGTTAATTGCCATGAAAAGCGTTCAGTTAACAACAACTCGTCAATGGCAAGCTCGGCAAAGCCCAACAACTGGTTAAGGTTGTGGTAGTTTTCCAATGCAGTTAGTTCACTGCCTTCTGGGCCATAAAATGCTGGCAAACCATGCCTCACTCTACTGATGTCAGCTTGGAACGCTTGACCGTCAACATTGAGCAAAAAGTCGCCATTCCACATCGCAACCGGCGTTTGATCAACCACGTAAATGTTGAGTTGATTAGGCCATTGCTTGCGCACCGATACCGACTTAACCCAAGGCAAGGCTTCAACTTGCCGATGTATTTGATCAACGTTCAGTTGAAAAAAGTTGCCTAAATTGACATTGGCAATAGCCTCTTCAACATCCGCTCGCACGCTGTAAGGCATTTCACCATCAATAACAATTGAGGTCACCGGCACCGCTTCTTCGGCGGCGACATTGTTTTGAATACGCCAGCCAATTACCACAATAGCGACCAACACTAAAACAAAAAAGACAACCCCGAGCCAAAACGCTAACGGCGTTTGCCCTTGGTAATCAATACCGCTTTTTGCCTTCGCGGTTTTATTTGTCTCTATTGCTTTTGCCATCTTGCTCTCTAATAAATTAAGCCAACCGTTGCGATGTACTTAATATATGTGCCTAGCTTTTACCTATTAGCGCTTAGCTGTAAAATCTCAGTGACTAGTTGATTAAAAGTCAAACCATGGACTTTGGCGGCCTTGGGTACCAAAGATGTTTCCGTCATACCTGGTACGGTATTTACTTCCAATAACTGCCATTGATTATCGCTATTGAGCATAAAATCAACCCGTCCCCAGCCACTGGCACCCGACGACTTAAACGCTTGAAGCGCTAAACCTTGTAACTCCGCCTCTTGCTCTTTTGGCAGGTTTGACGGGCAGTGATACTGAGTTGTGCTGACTTGATACTTAGCCTGATAATCATAAAATTCATGTGGCGTTTCCATGTGAATCGCCGGTAGCGCTTGCTGCCCCAAAATCGCGACTGTGTATTCACCGCCGGTAATCCACGCTTCAACTAACACACTCGAATCGTATTCAAAGGCATTGTTGAGGGCTGCGATTAAACTCTCTGCGCTATCGGCACTTGCCATACCGATACTAGAGCCCTCATGTGCGGGCTTTACCATGACCTTACCGCCAAGTGCTGCCAAAATATCAGCAGCTTGTTCAGGGTTAAAATCAGCTTTTTCAACCATCTTAAACTCAGCAGTAGGCAAACCTAAAGTGCGCCAAATCTGTTTACAACGAATTTTATCCATCGCAAGCGCTGAACCAAGCACATTAGAGCCGGTGTAAGGTACACCTAAATATTCCAGCGCCCCTTGAATGCAACCATCTTCTCCGCCGCGGCCGTGCAAGGCAATAAAGGCGCGATCTATACCGCGTGTTTTCAATTCGCCTAAGTTAAAACCTTGGGTATCAATCAACTCAACGTTAAAACCGGCTTCGGTTAGCCCTTTTGCCACTGCGCTACCAGAGTTCAGCGATACTTCGCGCTCGGCTGAATCCCCGCCGTATAAGACCGCGATTTTCTCTTGTTTTAATTGTTCGAGGCTAGTCATGGTTAGCCTCCGCTTTAGCAGACTGGTTGAGCAACGGACTAGTTGCCACTTGGCGAGCAATTGCACCAATGTTGCCAGCACCTTGCATGATCACCATGTCACTGTCTTGTATTTGATTTGCCAAAAGCTGCTCAAGCTGTTCAATATCGCTGACATAAACCGGTTCAACTTGACCGCGCTGACGAATGCTGCGAGCAAGACTCTTACTATCAGCGCCATTAATTGGCGCTTCGCCGGCTGGGTAAACATCGAGTAATAACAAACAATCCACTTGCGACAAGACATCGACAAACTCTTCATACAAATCGCGAGTACGAGAGTATCGGTGCGGCTGAAATACCATCACCAAACGCTTATCTGGCCAACCTGCGCGCATTGCATTAATGGTCACGGCAACTTCTTCTGGGTGATGACCGTAATCATCGATTAATGCCGCTTGACCTTGCTCTGTTGATAAATCAGCAATGTGCTCAAAACGGCGGCCAATACCTTGAAATTGAGTTAGCGCTTGATAAATCGCACGCTCATCAACACCTTCATCAATGGCAACGGCAATTGCGGCCAGCGCATTTAAAACATTGTGCTGGCCCGGCAAATTAAGGCTTAAAACAAGCGGTGCAGTTTGCTCGTTAACACCTTTAACCGAGACTTTAAACTGACTTACTTGACCACTTTGTTGATAGTCGAATGCTCTGACGTCGGCATCTTCACTAAAGCCGTAGGTAATCACTTGGCGGCCAATACGCGGAATAATTTCACGAACCACAGGGTTGTCGATACACACCACCGCCAAACCGTAAAATGGCAGGTTGTGCAAAAACTCAATATAAGTGTCTTTGAGCTTTTCAAAGTCACCTTGATAGGTTTCCATGTGGTCTTCGTCGATATTCGTGACCACAGCAACCATCGGCTGTAAATGCAAAAACGAAGCATCACTTTCGTCGGCCTCAGCAATCAAATAGCGACTTGTCCCCAAGCGGGCATTAGTGCCAGCACTGTTGAGTAAACCACCGATAACAAAAGTTGGATCTAAGCCCGCTTCGGCAAAAATGCTCGCGGTTAAGCTAGTAGTAGTTGTTTTTCCATGAGTTCCAGCAATGGCGACGCCGTGGCGAAAGCGCATTAACTCAGCAAGCATTTCAGCGCGGCGCACCACAGGAATGCGCTGCTCTTGGGCAGCGACAAGTTCAGGGTTATCAGCGGCAATCGCCGTTGACACCACAATTACGCTTGCGCCATCGACATTCTCAGCCTTGTGGCCAATTGCCACTTTTGCACCAAGTCCAGTTAGGCGTCGCACAACTTGGTTTTCACCGATATCAGAACCAGTAATGCAATAACCTTCATTTAATAGCACTTCGGCGATACCACCCATACCAGCGCCGCCGATACCGACAAAATGAATCGTTTTTACCCGGCGCATCTCAGGGATTTTAATCGGCGCCATGTCCTTGTTATCGGTTGTTTTCATTACTTGTTCTTGCTTAGAAAATTTACTCATTGGTTAGCCCTCCTGCTCAGAGCTAAGCGCTAACGCTGGCACTTGAGCTATACAGGCTTGCGCGACTTTGGCGGTGGCATCAGCATGAGCAGCGTCGTGAGCTTGCTTCGCCATGGTTTGAATAACACTGTCGGAAACAAACAAACTATTGAGCATCTGCGCTAGTCGCGTGCCGTTAAACTCGTGTTGAGGCAATAATTTTGCCGCACCGCGATCGACCAAATACATGGCGTTTTTAGTTTGATGATCATCAACTGCATGGGGCAAAGGCACAAAAATAGCTGGCTTAGCAGCTAATGCCAGTTCAGAAACCGTTAATGCGCCGGCGCGACAAATAACGACATCGGCCCAATCGTAAGCCGCCGCCATATCATCAATAAATTCAGTGACTTTAATGCCTTCGTCAGTTAAACCATAATCGAGGTAACTTTGTTTAACCGCGCTTTCATTGCCTTTACCGCTTTGATGCCAAACTTGAATGTTTTGCACCTTAATTTGCTTCATCGCTTGCGGGACAATATCGTTAAGCACCTTAGCGCCTAAACTGCCACCGACAATTAATACTTTTTTGCTAATTGAAGGCTGCTCAGGAATCTTGTTATCCATCGCTAATATCTGGCTGCGTAGCGGATTACCTACCACGTCGTAGCCCATGCGCGGACCAAATGCGCCCGGGAAAGCACTTAATACTTTTGACGCCAAACGGGCAAGATAACGATTACTCATACCAGCAACAGCATTTTGTTCGTGTAAAACCAGTGGCTTTGTCGTAAGCCAAGCAGCTAATCCACCCGGTGCACTGGCGTAGCCGCCAAGACCTAAGACAACATCAGGTTTAACTTGACGAATCACCTGAATAGATTGCCAAACAGACTGTGCCAGCTTAAACGGCAATTTCAACCAGCTTGACCAACCCTTGTTGCGCAAGCCAGCAATATTGACAAAAGAAATAGCATAACCCTGGGCTGGTACTATTTCTGCCTCCATTCGGTCAGCCGTGCCCAACCAATGGACATCCCAACCCTGCTCAACTAAATAATCAGCGACTGCAACACCCGGGAAAATATGCCCGCCAGTGCCGCCTGCCATAATCAAAATCATTGGGCGCTTACTGCTCATTTTCGCCCTCCATAAGTCGCTTGAATACTCTGTAAACGTATCTCGTGATCTATTCTAATCAGCACCACTAGTGCCAATGTCATCACTATCATAGAACTGCCACCGTAGCTAATCAGTGGCATAGTTAATCCTTTGGTCGGCACAATTCCTGCGCTCGCGCCAATGTTAACCGCGGTTTGGAAGCTCATCCAAATACCAATAGCGAAGGCAAAAAAGCCTTCAAAATATTTCTCTTGCGCCAGTGCTTTGCGGCCCAGTAACAACGCCTTAATCACTAGCCATGCACTCAACACCAAGACTAAGCTGACACCGATAAAACCAAACTCTTCCGCCAGCACCGCCATAACAAAGTCGGTGTGCGCTTCTGGCAAATACTCAAGCTTTTGAATGCTATTACCAAGGCCTTGACCAAACAAATCACCACGGCCATATGCCATCAGTGATTGGGTTAACTGATAACCGCTGCCGAAAGGGTCTTGCCACGGGTCTAAAAAGCTGGTCACTCGCTTCCAGCGATACGGCTCAAATACCGCTAGTGCCGACAACGCCATAACACCAACAGAAGCAATCGCTAAAAATTGCCAAAGTTTAGCTCCGGCTAAAAATAACAAGCCAAAGGTGGTGACAAACATAACAATAACCGTGCCTAAATCCGGTTGCATCAGTAGCAAAAACGCCAACAAGCCAAAGACAATTAGCGGCTTGGCAAATCCCTTCCAGTTTTCCATCACTTCATCGCGACGGCGCACTAAATAAGCGGCTAAATAGGCGAAAAAGAATAATTTAGCTGGCTCTGCCGCTTGAATAGTAATTGGGCCAAGCACAATCCAGCGAGTTGAACCATTGACGTTGCGACCAATACCAAGAACAACAACCAGCAGCCCCAAAGCGACGAGCAATAAATAACCACTGTACTTGTGCCACCATGACATCGGCACTTGCAGCGCCACCGCCGCAATCGACAAACTCAAACCAATATAAATAAAATGCCGAGTGACAAAGTGGAATGGGTCGTTAAACAAGCGCTCAGCAACTGGCATCGACGAGCTTGCCACCATCACTAAACCAATCACGTACATAGCAAGGCCAAGCACGACATAGCCGCGGTCAAAAGTCGCTTTACTCACCACTGGGGCATCAAACAGTGACGTAAACCACTGCTGAATATTAAAACTTGGACGAGTTAACAAAGCTGCTAGCATTGCACCTCCCCGCCAGTTTTCGCTGGTTTGCTTGACAGTGCTTGCACCTCATCCGCGAAAACTTGCCCGCGCTCAGCAAAGTTTTTAAATATATCCATGCTGGCACACGCTGGAGACAACAAAACAATATCGCCAGCCTTGGCGCTCTCAGCAGCACTTTCAACGGCAGCTTGCAGCGAGCTTACTTGCTGTGATTTTTCAGATAGCGCCGCTATTTTGGCGCCATCTTGGCCATAACAAAACACGCGACTAACATGTGCTTCAATTAACGCGGCCAAAGGACTAAAATCAGCGCCTTTACCAAGGCCGCCAGCAATTAAGTAAAGCTTTTGTTCTGGAGTTTGTGGTGCTAAGCCTGCAATTGCCGCCTGTGTTGCGCCAACATTAGTCGCTTTTGAATCGTTTACCCACAAAATATCATCGTTGCTAGCAACTGGCTGACAGCGATGTGCCAAGCCCGTAAACTCTGGCAACAAGGCAACTAATGCTTGCAGTGGCCAACCCACTGAGGTTGCTAACGCCATCGCTGCTAGGCAATTTAAACCATTGTGAGCACCGGCGATTGGCAATTTATCTAAAGCGATCAGTGCTTGTTCACCAAAGCACAAATGCAAGCTCTCGGTTGACGAATTACTTTCGGTTGACGCTTTCATCGCCAAGCCAAACTGACCGGCTTCGGGCTCATCTAAACCAAAGCTAATCACTTGAGTATCAGCACTTGATAACTCATTAGGCAGTTGAGTCGCTGAGTCTTGACGATTCACCACTGCAACCTTGGCATCTTGGTAGATGCGCTGTTTAATGCGCTGATAATTCGCCATATCGCCGTGGCGATCGAGGTGGTCATCACTTAAATTCAATACAGTCGCCGCGCTTGGCGCCAAGCTTGATAATGTTTCCAATTGAAAACTCGACAATTCAAGAATCAAGTAATCCGGTAACGCTTGCTCGCCTTCAGTTGTGCTATCAAAGCAATTTAAGTTATCGAGTACCGGTGTACCGATATTGCCACCAAGTTGTGCGTTGAGGTTTAAACGGCTGGCCCAAAATTGCAACAAGCTCACCACCGTTGATTTGCCGTTCGAGCCAGTGACTGCGATAACTTTTGGACGTTTTTGCTGATTAAGACTCTGAGCCCCAGCGTTAGTCTCAGCGTTGTCAGTCAAATCACTAGAAATTAGCCGACAATAAAGCTCAACATCGCCCCAAAGCTCAGCATCAGGTTTAATCCACGCCAATTCAGGCGTTGCTAAATCAATGCCCGGGCTAATCAAGACGATATCCGCTCGCGCCAACCAGTCTTTGCGCCATTGCCCCAATGCCAATTGGCCAAGTGAGAAGGTCTCGGCAAACGATTGTGCATCGATAATGTTATCGCGACTGTCATTGAGCTCAAAGGCAATGTTGTGACGCTGTAAAAAACGCGCGCAAGACAGTCCCGAAAGCCCAGCTCCCAGTACTAAGACACGCTTGTTTTTTAACAGTGACAAGGTTTGCACTTTGTTATCTTCTCGCTTTTATCGTTATCTAAGTTTCAATGTCGCTAAACCAACCAACACTAAAATCAGTGAAATAATCCAAAACCTGACGATCACTCTTGGCTCAGGCCAACCTTTTAATTCGTAGTGGTGGTGAATTGGCGCCATTCTAAAAATCCGTTGGCCGCGCAGCTTGTAGGAGCCAACCTGTAAAATAACTGAGACCGTTTCCATAACAAAAACGCCACCCATAATAAATAAAACAAGTTCTTGGCGAACCAATACCGCAATCACACCTAAAGAAGCGCCTAGTGCTAATGAACCAACATCGCCCATAAAGACTTGGGCTGGATAGGTGTTGAACCACAAAAAGCCAAGCCCTGCGCCAACAATCGCGGTACAAACCACCACTAATTCGCTGGTCATTGGAATATAAGGAATATTGAGGTAAGCAGAAAAGTTAACATTACCGGTAACGTAAGCGAAAATAGCGAGCGCACCGGCAACCATAATGGTTGGTACAATAGCAAGTCCGTCTAAGCCATCGGTTAAGTTAACCGCATTACTAGTGCCGACAATAACGAAATAGGTCATTGCGATGTATAACAAGCCAAGTTGCGGCAGCACATCTTTAACAAATGGAATCAACAACTGAGTTTCCGCCGGTTGAGCAATACTATATAAAAAGAAAGCCGTTCCTAAACCAATCACGGTTTGCCAAAAGTATTTCCAACGCGCGATTAAGCCTTTTGAGTCTTTGCGAATCACTTTGCGATAGTCGTCGACAAAACCAATAATCCCAAAGCTGGCGACGACAAATAGCACCACCCACACATAAACGTTAGTTAAGTCGCCCCACAGTAAAACACTGAAAATAATTGCAGTCAGTATCAACAAGCCGCCCATGGTTGGCGTACCTGACTTTGACAAATGACTTTCAGGGCCGTCATCGCGCACGGTTTGACCGATTTGCATGCGCTGTAAACCGCGAATCAGTTTAGGACCAAAATACAATGAAATAGCAAGCGCAGTTAACGTGCTAACGATGGCGCGAAAGGTCAAATATGAAAAAACGTTAAAACCGCTAAAATACTGGGTTAAAAATTCACCAAGCCAGAGTAACATTAGCTTTGCTCCCCATTACTTTGCTGTGAATACCAATCAAGTACCCCTTGAACGACCTGCTCCATACGTGCACTACGCGAGCCTTTTACTAACATGGATACTTGCTGCTCCTGTTTATTGGTTTGAGAAAAAGCGTTTGAATTAGCTTCAAGCATTGAAATAATTTCGTTGACCACATCTGCGTGTTGATAAAAATGCTGACCATTACCACATTCAGATGATGTTGCACCTTGATAAGCATTAACGGTATGTTGGCTTAAAACACCAAAGCCCAATAGCACTTCAATACCTTGCTCTGCGGCAAACTGACCAATTTCGGCGTGATATGCTCGCGCTTCTGCGCCCAATTCCGCCATATCACCAAGGGCTAAAATGCGCTTGCCCGGATATGTTGCCAGTAATTTTATTGCTGCTTTTATTGAGGCGACATTGGCATTGTAGCTATCGTCGATAAGCTTAGTATTTGCACCCAGTTGATGGAGGTTTAACCGCCCTTTTACTGCGCTCATTTGGCTAAGGCCAAGCGCTATATCATCGAGGCTAGCGCCTAGTGATAAACAAATTGTTGCTGCGGCGACGGCGTTACAAATGTTGTGTTCGCCCGGTACAGTAAGCTGAACAAAAGTGCTACCAACAGGCGTGTGTAAGCGAAAACTTGCACAGCCGTTGTCATCTAAAATCGCGTCGCTACTAAAGTAATCGACATCGCTGGTGGCAAA
Organism: Endozoicomonas sp. G2_1; assembly: GCF_017744155.1. Taxonomy (GTDB): domain Bacteria; phylum Pseudomonadota; class Gammaproteobacteria; order Enterobacterales; family Alteromonadaceae; genus JAGHQT01. The sequence goes on from NZ_JAGHQT010000009.1 coordinate 51,418, forward strand.
GTCTTTGTCGCAAGCAAATTGTCGCACTGTTTTATCGGCTAGTACTTGCTGCCACTTGTCGGCAAAGCTACAAGCTTGGTTATAAATGGCGATGCCACCAGCAGCCAAGCCTTGATAAATTTCGCCTTTAGCACGAGCAACACCACATAAGCTGCCAAACCCTTCGATATGAGCAGCGCCAATGTTATTGATCAAGGCAACGTCTGGCTTGGTTAATCCCGTTGTGTAAGCAATTTCACCAATGTGATTAGCACCGAGTTCAACCACGGCAAAGTGATGATCTTGCTCTAAGCGCAGTAAGGTTAACGGCACACCAATATCGTTGTTAAAATTGCCATCGGTCACTAACACTTTACCCAATCGCGATAAAACGGCGGCAACCATTTCTCGCACTGTGGTTTTGCCGCTGCTGCCAGTAATAGCAACCGTTTTCGGTGCCACTTGTTGTTTGACATAAGCTGCTAACTGGCCTAACGCACGATGAGTGTCTTCAACAATCACCTGACTAATATCTAGAGCCTGTTGTTCACTGACAATCAGCGCACTCGCCCCTTGTGAACAGGCTTGTTGCGCAAACTTATGGCCATCAAAATTAGGGCCTTTTAACGCTAAAAAGACTTGTTCTGGCGCCAAAGCTCGGCTGTCGGTAGTGACTGAGTCAATGATCTTATCAGCGCCGACTAAACGGCCAGATAAAACCTCAGCAATGGTGGCAAGCGAGAGTGAAATCAAAGCTTAACCTCCGATTTATCCGACCATTGTTGGCTAGATTGTGATTGTTGATAAAGCTCAGCAACCAAAGCTCTTTCGTCGTAAGGCAATACTTGCTCACCTAGGATAATCGAAGTTTCATGGCCTTTTCCGGCCAACAAAATAATGTCGCCCGCATTGCTGCAAGCTATTGTTTGACGTACCGCTTGACTGCGGTCATAGCAAACAGAAACCTTGTTCAAATTGGTGATACCGCCTTGAATATCACTGACAATAGCCTCAGGAGCTTCATTGCGCGGGTTGTCATTAGTTAAGACAATGGCATCAGCAAATTGCTCGGCAATAGCGCCCATTTCTTTGCGCTTGCCGCGATCTCTATTGCCACCACAGCCAAAGACCACAATGAGCTGCCCTTGGCAGTGTTGGCGACAGGCACTTAGCGCATTGGCTAACGCGTCTGGCGTATGGGCATAATCAACCACAGTTGCTGCGTGCTCAATATCAGTAAACAGCTCCATACGACCAGCAACCGGCTTGATCTTGATGACTGCCTCTTGAATTTCAGCTAAGACTTGCGCTGACTTTGCACGCCCCAATGACTGTTGCTCTCTAGCCTCTTGCTGAGCCAGCTTTTTCAATTGCTGGTCTAAGACCACCGCAATTGCCGCGAGCAAATTATCTATGTTGAAATCGCCAAGTAATGCACTTGTCATTTGGCACTGACCAAACTCGGTTTCTAAGGTAAAACTAACGCCACTGGCACTGTGCTCAATATCACAGGCGTAGAGGTAACGGCTAAATACTTTAACGCTTGGCTGACGACCGTAAACCAAGCTATTTTGCAGTTGTGGTAACTGTTTCAACCAGCTCTGGGCTTGGCTGTCATCACCGTTTAACACAGTCACTTGTTGCGGGCGTTCTGCATTTAAACCAGCAACGGCAAAAATTTGTGCTTTAGCCTCGGCGTAACTCGCCATGTCACCGTGATAATCTAAATGGTCACGGCTTAAGTTAGTAAAGACAGCGACATCGAGTTCATCGGCATTAATGCGCCCTTGACTCAACGCGTGAGACGAGACTTCCATCGCCACTTGTTCAATGTTTTGTTCAACAAAATCATTAAATAACTGATGAAGTTCAATCGCGCCCGGCGTCGTGTTATTTACTGGTGCTAACTGGGCTAATTTACCGGCGCCTGTGGTACCGATTATGGCCGCATTGCCACCGAGTAAATCAAATAACTGAGCAATTAATTGGCTGACACTGGTTTTACCGTTAGTGCCGGTAATACCTATGGTTAGCATGCTATTTTGTGGTGCGCGGTAATATGCTTTGGCCGCATTGAACAAGCGTTTATTCAAGTCAAAACAACTAAGTACTGGCACCTCAGCGCAAGTTTGCAACTGACCGTGTTCTTGCTCAGTTTCACAGCCGGCGATAACAAGGCGAGCACCTTGTTCGACCGCTTTGTCAATAAAAGCGCGACCATCAAGCTGATGACCAATCACAGCGAAGAAAATATCGCTGTTTGACACTAAGCGACTATCAACGTGCAATTGACCGAAACACTCATGCTCTTGAATAAGTGTTTGAGCTGCTAGTGAAGAAGACAGGTCGAGCACTTGTAACAAGGCCTGCAAATCAAATGACTGTTGAGCTCTGTTGAGGTTAGACATTACTATGTCCTCCCGCAACAGCATTGCCAACATTGGCCGATTGTGAACGACGCTCTTGACCCGATTTGTTTAATTTATCTGGCGCTATATTCAAAATTTGTAAGGCGCCTTTCATCACCCGAGAAAACACAGGTGCGGCAACATCACCACCGTGGTACAAATCGCCACCCGGCTCATTGATCAATACCACAACCACTAATTCAGGGTCAGAAATCGGTGCCACACCGGCAAATAAGCCGACGTAATCATTACCGTAACCACCAGCAATGGCTTTGATGCTGGTGCCAGTTTTACCACCAACGCGATAACCTTCAACTTTTGCTTTTGTGGCCGACTCTTCAACGACACCTTCCAACAACGCCAACAAATATTGCGTCATTTCTGTACTGTAAATACGCTCACCTTCCGGCGCTTTGTCGAGTTTAGTAATCGAGAATGGAATCTTGGTACCGCCATTTGCCAAGGTTGCGTAAAAGCGCGCCAGCTGCATTGGCGTAATCGCCAAGCCGTAACCAAAAGAAAGCGTTGCCAATTCAAACTTTGACCAGCGCTGACGGTCGTGCATCAAGCCAGCACTTTCACCAATTAAGCCGGAACCGGTGTCTTCACTAAAACCCGCTTCAAAAAACTTATCGAGTAAAAAGTCTTTTGGCATCGACAAGGCTAACTTGGCAGTGCCCATGTTAGACGAAGTATTGAGGATTTCTTGTAAGTTGAGCTTACCGCGATTAAACGGATCTTTAACCAAACGGCCGCCAAGACGCATGCGACCTGGGCTAGTATTGATCACCGTACTTTTTTCGGCACTGCCAAACTCTAATGCTGACAATACCGAGAGCGGCTTCATGGTTGAGCCCGGCTCCGCCATATCAGTAATAGCGCGATTTCTAAACCTGTGCTGTGCCGTGTTGGCGCGATTATTTGGGTTGTACGACGGGTTGTTAACTAAACCTAAAATTTCACCGGTGTGAACATTAGCAACCACAACCGACCCCGAAGTTGCTTTAAATGCCGATACCGCACCTTTTAGCTCTTTGTAAGCAAGGGCTTGAATACGCTGGTCAATACTCAGTACTAAATCTTGTGGTTTTTCAGCCGCTTCAACCGATAAGATTTCAATTTTGCGACCTTTGGCGTCTTTGCGAAACTGCTTGGCACCGCTGGCACCAGTGAGTAGTTGGTCGTAAACTCGCTCAACGCCTTCAATGCCTTTATCGTCGACATTGGTGAAACCAACAACATGAGCACTAATTTCACCGGCGGGGTAAAAGCGCTTAGACTCTTTTCTCAGGTGAATACCGGGGATTTTTAACGCTTTAATGTAATCAGCAACGGCCGGAGAAACTTGGCGCTCAACGTACAAAAAGCGGCGTTTTGGATTTTTAACGACGCGATTGGTGAGCTTGTTAACATCGTGCCCCAAAACATCGGCGAGGGCTTGCCAGTGTTCGGTCATAGTCAATGCATTGCGCTCAACGACAATTTTAGGGTCGGCCCAAACGGTTTCAACTGGAACGCTAATGGCTAGCTCAGCACCAGTGCGATCTAAAATAGAGCCGCGTTGCACATCACTCGACAAGGTGCGCAGTGATCGCATATCGCCCTGTTTGCGTAACATATCTGGTTCAATGACTTGAATATAAGCGCTACGAGCGGCTAAACCGCTGTAAACTAATAGAATAACGCCCAGCACTAAGTAGAAGCGCCAGGCAACTGAATTTGGCTTGTTTTTATTGCTTTTCTTACTAGCAGCCTTATTCATGGTAATTCTATAATCACTTCTGATTCTATGTTTGGTCGTTTCATGTTTAACAGCTTGCCGGCTTTACTCTCTATCGAGCTGTGCTCTGCTAAGCTGTTTTGTTCAAGCAGCAAATTTCGCCACTCGATATCTAATTCATCTCGTTGACTTAACAACTGTTCAAGTTCACTGGTGGTTTGACGATTTAAGTGGGTGAAATAAACCACTGCAAACGCCGACAAAACCACTAACGCCATCAAGGTATAAGTCAATATATGACGACGAATGTCCTGCCAAATTTCTATTGCCAGTACGACTTTTGCCGACGCCATCTTCGCTCTTCCCTATGCTTAATCGCAATCCGCCAAGCGCTCAGCAATTCGCAATACTGAGCTGCGCGATCTCACGTTTCTTTCTACTTCGCCTTTCGTTGGCTTTAAGCGTTTGCCAACCAGCGATAATTTTTTGCCTTTTTGCAATTCAGCTTCGGTAATCGGCATGCCACGAGGGACTTGTTTACCCTGTGAGTGCTTCGCCATAAACTGTTTAACCATGCGGTCTTCAAGTGAATGGAAACTTATCACCACTAAACGGCCGCCCGGCGCTAACACATCAAGGGCTGCGTTAAGTGCCTTTTCAATTTGATCTAATTCGCTGTTGATATACATGCGAATTGCTTGAAAGCTTCGAGTTGCTGGATGTTTCTTGATCTCGCGCTGAGGTGCAGTTTTGGCAATTAGTTTAGCCAACTCACTGGTGCGCGTTAACGGCTGTTCATCGCGACTATCGACAATGGCATTGGCAATGCGCCACGCGTGTTTTTCTTCGCCAAAGGTTTTTAGTACCCAGCTGATATCTTCAACATCGGCAACGGCTAGCCACTCGGCGGCGGTTTGTCCCTTTGAGGTATCCATGCGCATATCGAGCGGGCCGTCGTTCATAAAACTAAAGCCGCGCTCAGCATCGTCAAGTTGTGGCGATGAAACCCCTAAATCCAACAAAATGCCATTAACTTTACCGACTAAATCGTGTTTGGCAGCAACGTCAGCTAAATCAGCGAAGCCGGTGTGCTCAATGGTAAAACGTTGATCGTCGGCAAATTTTTGCGCCGCGGCAATGGCCGTTGGATCGCGATCGATAGCGATCAAACGTCCATCTTGACCAAGATTGGATAACACCAAGCCAGAATGGCCGCCGCGGCCAAACGTGCCATCGATATAAACACCGTCATCTTGAATGGCTAAGCCGAAAATCGACTCTTCAAGCAATACTGAGATATGTTGAAAATCTGTTTTTTCAGTCATATTAAAGCGACAACTCCAACGCTTGTTCCGTTAACTCAATTTCACCTGACTGGATCTTACTAATACCCTGCTGAATATGCGCGAGCCAAGCGTCTTCTTGCCATATTTCAAATTTTTTCAAGGAACCAACTAAGCGCACGTTTTTAGAGAGATTGGCGTATTCGCGCAACGGACCGCTAAGCAATAAACGGCCAGCTTTGTCCATCTGACATTCAGTGGCATGTCCTAAAATAACTTGTTGCAGCATTTTGTTGGCTGGTTGCATACTGGAAAGACCCGCTAACTTAATTTCGATCTCTTCCCATTCATCAATTGGATAAAGCGCTAAGCAAGGGTTTTGAATATCAACGGTACAGACCAATTGCCCTTGGCAATCAGCCAACAGTTCTTCTCGATAGCGCGTTGGCATCGTGATCCTGTTTTTACTGTCGAGCGTTATCGCGCTGGTACCTTTAAACATAAACCCGTCGTTAAAATTTAGTGTCTAATCATTTTATTTTTGCTAGCTGTGCTAACAGTATTGATTAATTGTTAGAGAAAATCAGGATAGGATCCACATTTTCCCACTTTATCCCACATTGATACAGTTTAGAGAGTTAAGCAAGTCAGTGTCAAGCAGAGATTGACTAAATAAATGCTAAGGATCGCCAAGAAAATTGCGGGGTTGCGCGAAGTTGATGTTTTTGTGGAAGTTTGTGGATCATTCACCCAAAAAATTGTTTTTTTATCGTTGAAAAAGCAGATTACTGATCAAATTTAACCAAATCTGGTCAACCAAATGACAAAAATTGCATCAATTGTGTCAGCAATATGGCAATTGGTATTTCGGTAGAATTTTAATAGACTGATATCTAAGACAATAAATCGACAACATTGTGCTCACCATGAAAGAAACCGCCACGAATACTCAGCGCAGGCAGCAACTCGAACAATATTTTATCAGCACCGATGGCCACAAGCCACAACAGCAAATCGCCAAACACTTAAAAATGGCAACTAGCCCATTCTTATTTTTCAGAGGTTCAGCGCCGCTTTTTTATCGCGACATAGCCGATAATTTACTCAATATTCCAGAGCAACTAGCACAAATGCCGTTGACTACCATCATGGGGGACTGCCACAGTTCTAATTTTGGCTTTTTTACCGAAGAAGGTTCCCACGGCGATAGTGTTATTTTTGCCGTTAACGATTTTGACGATGCCTGTATTGGTCAAGCAAGTTGGGAGCTCGCGCGCTTTATCACTAGCCTATTTCTGGCTCAACACCATTGCCATGGCATTGTTACTGACCGCTACGCCAGTGAAAAAGACTATCAAAACAAGCCTGTTATTAACCAACAACACGTAATTGATGCCAGCCGTGCATTTATCGACAGCTATATAAACAGCTGCCAACGTTCAATTGAAGATGTTAACTATCGCAGCCATGCCTTAAACAGTTTTGCTGACCATCACATTCTTGCTAAGCGCTATCAAAAAGCCGTTAATCGCGCCGCAAATAATGAAGGCTTTAGCACCGAGAGTACATTGGCAAAAGCGGTTGATTTAACCGCCGCACCACTGCGCTTTAAAGTGTTACCCGAACGTTTTGCCCCCTTAGCGCCAAAAGAATACCAAGCAATTGAGCAAGCGTTTGCACCTTATGTTGACGATTGTATTTTAGATATTGTTGGCCGCTTAAACGCCGGTACAGGCTCAGTCAATATGGGCCGTTACTATTTATTGGTTGGCCCAAAAAATGCGGATAAAAATCAATTAGCCCTATGTCATGTCGTTGAAATTAAACAACAAAGGGCGGCGGCACCACTAGCAACCTTTGCCGATTTGTCGCCAGTCAACCAACTCAACCCTGCCCACTTAACCGTAAACTGCCAGCGCCGAATGCAGCGCAGCCCAGATTTGGTATTAGACGAAGTTGAGTGGCGCGGCCAACACTGGTTAGTGCGTTCAAGGCATCACGCCAAAGTCGGTATTAAACCAGAGCAAATAGCCATTGGAAAAAAAGCAGTAAACAAAGGTGGCTTTGTTCAATATGCACAAGCGTGTGGTCACGCCTTGGCGCTAAGTCATTGCCGAGGCGATCGCAGATCAACATTATTTGAACAAGCAATTGTCGAGACACTGCCAAATGTCGCAACCGTGTTAATTGACGCCTGCCAGCAATACCTCGAACAAGTGTTGACAGATACCGAGTTATTGCAGCAGATGTTAACTGACGACTAAAAGCTAAAAAATCAGCGCTTGATGAGCGGCAACACTCAAACTCAGCGGCTGCTCTACTTGAAATATGTCAGCACTGTAGAAGCTCAACAGTTGCTCAGGGCTTGAGCTTTCGTTGTCTGCAACACTAGCACCAATTGGAGCAACTAAATAGTGATAACCTTGTTCGGTGACACTAACGTGTTTAACGGCAACATTGGCCTTAACAGTTGGCGCTAACACCAAATACTGCGGCTTAATCAACAATTGTTTATCACTGCCGTCAGCTAGTGTATCGAGTTGTTCAACGCTGACAAAATCTAACACGCCAAGGGCAGACTGCAACACGCCGGCTTGCTTAACAACGCTCAGCCAACTACCTAGCTGTAAAAAGTCAGCAACTTGCCAGCTGTTAGGCTGTTGGCAAACTTCACTTGGCACACCAAATTGAGCAATTTTACCTTGATGCATCACGGCAATTTTGTCGGCAAAGGTGAATACTTCATCTTTGTTATGGGTCACGAAAATCGCGGTAATCCCTTGTGACTTCAACAACTGCCTTAACTCTAGCATCAACTCGTTGCGCAGGCGGGCATCGATATTGGAAAACGGTTCATCGAGCAGCAGTAATTTAGGTCTAGGCGCGAGCGCCCGGGCAATCGCCACTCGTTGTTGTTGACCACCAGAGAGCTGATGTGGATAACGGTCGGCAAAGTCATCTAGTTTAAGCAATGCCAATAAGTCGCTGCAACGCTGAGCTTGTTCTGCTTTGCTGAGCTTACTCAAACCAAATTTAATATTGGCGGCAACAGTTAGATGAGGGAATAAGGCGTAATCTTGAAAGATCATGCCAATGCGGCGCTGTTCGGGTGGCATTGGCTTGCTGGCACTAATGGTGAGGGCTTGGTCAATTTCAAGCTCGCCGCGCTGTTGATTGATAAAACCTGCAATGGTGTTGAGTAAGGTGGTTTTACCGCAGCCACTCGGCCCCACTAGCCCGAGAATATCACCGGCAGCCAGTTCAAAGCTAATGTCTTGTAAAATCTGTTTGTTGGCTAGCTGCACCGCAATATTACTGGCGCGAAACGCTTGTTTTATCATTTGCTTATTCTCAACATTCTGTTGTTGCTATTGAACTCTTTCATGTTTATCAACTTTGCGCTTTTTCTTTATTGAGCCAAATAATCGGCAGTAAACCAAAGGCAACGATTAAAATAGCGCCCAATGCCCCTTGCTCTAGGCGCTCATCAGAAATCAGCTGATAAATGTGAGTACTCAAGGTATCAAAATTAAACGGCCTCAGTAACAACACTGCAGGTAGCTCTTTCATCGCTTCAACAAACACCAGTAACCAAGCGACAAAAATTGACGGCCTTAGTAGGGGTAAATGTACTCGACCAACCGCTTTTGGCAGACTAACACCTAGGCTTGCCGGTGCGTAATCAAGAGATTTGGCAATTTGATCATAACCACTGGCCAGGGTGCCGTTGGCAATTGCGATAAAGCGCACCACTAAGGCGATCACAATCGCAAAAATAGTGCCCGATAAAATGAGTCCTGGCTGTTGCCACTCCATGCTTGCCGCTAAGTCGTTAAGCCAGTGGTCTAACGGGCCAAAGGTCGCCAACATCGCCATAGCTAAAACCGTACCGGGAATTGCGTAACCAAAGCCCGATATTTGCAGTGGCAGTTGTTTGCCCTTCGATTGACTAAAACGGCGATAACTCGCGAAAACCAGGGCCAATACCGTGGCAATGGTGGCGACATAGGCCGCAATAGTTAGACTGTTGACGCCAGTATCAAGTAATTCAACCACTTGTTCACCTGTACTGTAGTCAAACGCCATCGCCAGCAATAAGATCATAGGAAGCAGAAAACCAGCGACCACTAAGAGCCAGCAATAACCAGATGCCAATAGATTTTGCCACATAGTTAGTTGCAATAAAGGCTGGGCTTGATTAGGTCGGTTAGTTTGATGCTGTTGATGAGCGCGACTGCGTTGTTCCAAAACAAGCACGATAAAAACCAACAAGGTCAAAACGCTGGCGATCGCATTGGCGGCGGCAATATCGCCGTAGCCGAGCCAAGTATCATAAATAGCTGTAGTTAAAGTATTAACCGCAAAGTACTGAACGGTGGCAAAATCAGCAAGGGTTTCCATCAAAACTAAACTAGCGGCAACTGCTATCGCAGGTCGAGCCAGTGGAATTGAGACTTTGAACAGCGTTTGCCCGGCACTAAAACCGAGCGTGCGACTCGCCCGCAGCAAGTGTTTATCTTGTTGCTCAAAGGCGGTGCGAGTCAGCATATAAACATAGGGAAACAATACCAAGGCGATAATCACGCCGGCGCCCGCTAAGGTTCTAATATCAAAGAACCAATAGTCCTGTGGTGATTGCCAATCAAATTGCGCCCTTAAAAAGCGCTGCAACGGACCTGCGTAATCAAATAAGTCGGTATACAAATACGCCACTAAATAAGCAGGCATTGCCAGTGGCAATAGCAATAACCAACGCAAAAAACGACGACCGTAAACATTGGTTTGACTGATAATGGCAGCACTGGGTACGCCAAATACTATCACTAAAAAAACCACCCAAGCGCCGAGCAAGAGTGTGTTCTGAATGTAGTCGGGTAGAACGGTTTGCCAAAGATGTGAAAAAACGCCGGAAGAGGCGCTAATGCTGGCATAGAACATGGTTAGCACTGGCACCATTAAGGCCAGTGCTAACAACCAAACCGACACTTTACTGAGTAGCGTCGTTGGTCGAAATGATATTTTAATCAAAACAAATAAAGGTTCTTTTTTTGAGGCACATCACTTAGCTAATACTTGTAAGCTAAATCACTTACCTAGATTACTCATCTAAAACCCAATGTGCCTCTAGGTGTTTAAAAAACCTGATTATAAATCAAATTTTGCCTGATCAATTAACATTAATGCTTTTTTGCGTTGTTCAGCAATTTTTTCTAGCGATAAGTCATCGGCTTTAAACTCACCCCATGACGCCACTAAGTCTGAGCGCTTAACACCCACGCGCACTGGGTATTCCATGTTGGTTTCTGCGTATAACTCTTGCGCTGGTACCGAAACTAAGAATTCCATTAACGCTTTAGCATTGTCTTGGTGTGGTGCGTGTTTTGCCATAGCAACGCCCGAGATATTAACGTGAGCGCCAACACCGGCTTGGTTAGGGAAGTTAATATGAACAGCATCGGCCCAAACTTTTTGCTTTTTGTCGGTTAGCATTTTACCGAAGTAGTAGCTGTTACCAATTGAAATATCACATAAACCTTGGTGAATTGCTTGAACTTGGCCACGATCGTTGCCCTGTGGCTTGCGCGCTAAGTTCGCTTTAACGCCTTTTAACCAATTTAAGGTTTCAGCTTCGCCGTGGTGATTGATCATAGCGGCAACTAACGCGACATTGTACGGGTGTTTACCACTGCGAGTACAAATTTTACCTTTGTACTTAGGGTCCGCTAATTCTTCATAAGTAAAAGCGTGCTCTCCCATACGCTTAGCTGAATAAATATTGCGAACGCGGGTTGTTAAGGCATACCAAGTGTCATCGCTAGCACGAAACTGAGCAGGAATTGCCTCAGTTAGCGTTTTTGAGTCAACAGCTTGCAATAAATTTTTGTCGTGAAGTTCAATTAATCGGCTGATGTCAGTGGTTAATAGCACATCTGCTGGGCTGTGCTTACCTTCGCGAGCCAAACGCTCTGCCATACCTTTTTTAGCAAAAACAACGTTGACCTTAATACCTGTTTGTTCAGTGAACTTGGCAAATAAAGGCTCCACCAAAAACGGCTGACGGTAAGAGTAAACATTGACTTCTTTCGCCATGCTAACAAAGCTAGCACTGATTAGGGCTAAGCCCACTAATAGTTTTTTCATAAGTGACCCATTGACGCTGTGACTATTACTCAAGTCTAATTGCTTGAGCTCGATGGAATTTTGATGTGTCGCAAGACTAATGAAGATAAGCTAAGCTGTCAAGCCATTTGAGAACTATTCTCATTGCCTTTTATGTAACAAGATCTTAGCTGATAACACATTAGCTCGACTGTTTATCTATAGGTAATTGCGCAGCGACAAAAGCAATCGCCTGTTCAGATAAACAAGACTTAGTTAAGTAATGCTTACCTAACTGCTGATTAATTTTAAACATCAAGACAAAGCCCTGCTCGGTTTCTACCATTTCGCTAAGTGCTTGCCAAGCCAGTGTTTGTGTTTGGTAGCGGCCATTAATCTCGAGATTCTGCTCAGTAATGGTCAACTCAACTTCGCTGTTCGCAGCTTTCGATATCAATTGCCGCCATAACCACCAAGTTTGACGAAAACGCACGCTTAATGCCTCAACGACACCTAACATGATAATAAAAATAGCTAAATGGCCCTGCTCATTGCCTTGGCTTATACTGCTGACAATCAAGCCAGCAATAAATAGCGCCAACGCTTTGTAATAAGGCTGAATACCGCTAAGCGGTTTTGCCGAAGCCTGAAAGCATTCAATGTAATGCGCTTTATCTAAGAAAAAACGGGTTTTATATTCAAAAGCCATAAAGTGCGTCGTTGGAATAAAAACCTTATCTTAACATTGATAGCCGCAACGCCCAAAGGCCAACACGGGCTTAGCGATATTCAATGGCAACATCGTCAGTTAACGCCAGTGACTGACACGCTAATATTGCGCCTTTTTCAACCTCAGGAGCTTCAAGTGCCAAATTATTCACCATATCGACTTTACCTTTAGTCAGCTGGCAACGGCAACTACCGCAAACACCGCCTTCGCATGAATATGGCGCATCAATACCCTGGTCGAGCATTGCCTGCAATAACTTTTGTCCCGGTTTTACCGACACTTGTGATTTATTGCCGTAGAGATTAACCGACAAATTAGCCTCAATACTGTTAGTGGTGAGCACAGTTTTACCAGCGCCAAACGATTCCATATGAATACGGCTATCAGGCACATCAATATCGTTTAACGCTTGTTTAACATTAGGCAAAAATTGCCCTGGGCCACACAAGTAATACTGAGTGTCTTGGGCATACGGCGGGTTCTCTTGGATAAACTGATGAATAGCTTCCGCGTTAATACGGCTTGAACGCCACGGCGACTGACTAAACCAGCCGGGAGAGCTATGACAATGGCTAACAACTAAGCGATCACTGTACTGTTCAGCGAGTTGTGCTAGTTGGTCTGTAAAAATAGTGCTTTTGCCGTTTTTATTACCATAAAGCAAATAACCAAAACTATCCGGTTCGCGCTCAAGCATACTCACCAGCATCGAATAAATTGGCGTAATACCAGAGCCTGCAGCAAAAAAGTAATGACTGCGTCTTAATTTGTTATCTGGTGACAAAACAAACTTACCCGACGGTTCACTGATCATCAAGGTATCGCCAACGCTGATACGTTGATTAATAAACCCTGAAACTTTGCCCTGATTGACCGCTTTTACCGTGATTTGTAACGGGCGTGCTACGGGTGCAGAAATAGAATAGTTTCTCTTTAGTTCCTCACCATCAACAACCAATTTGATTCGAACGTGCTGTCCGGGAAGCCAACTAAAAGTACTTAACAAATGCTCCGGAACATCAAAGCTCAATGATGTTGCATCGGCAGCTTTGGTCACTTCAGCGACAGTTAATTGATGCCACGCCATTACTTATCTCCTACCAACTTATCTGCAAAGGGTTTGAGATATTGCCAAACAACCTGCTGATGGCCGCGAATCGGCGACTCACCGTGCTGTGCCGATGGACCAAGCTCGAAGTATGGACTTTGATAAGATTTTTGCTGCTGTTCACAGACGTAGATATCTTCTTGCATAAAATCGGCTGACCCAAGCGGATGCGAAGCATCTAAACTAGGATATTTGGGACCAATTCGCTTTTGCCAAAACTTACTGGAACGAGCGCCATACTTGGCAAATTGCCAGTCGGACGCAGGCATCACTTTTGTTCGTACCTCGACTCGTGTGCGGTCAACAGCAATCGGCGTAATATGAAACACAGACCAACTGGTTTCAGACTCACCAAGGCCAATGCCAGGGAATAACATTGGCACAGAGGCGCCAAGCTGATCAGCCGACAAATGATCAATCAATGGCATTGAGGCGTTTTTCTCTAAATTAGCGGCGTATTCGCTATCTAGCGGCTCCCAAAACGCAAAATGAGGTCCGATAAAACCAAACTCGGCCTTAGCGTGATCGTACATATTCAAGGTACCGCTGTGCAACTGAGCCAGGTGATAATGGTCGATATAGTTCTCGACGACAATCTTCCAATTGGCAGCAATATCTTCAACGACCTTGTAATCGGCTGCTTCGACCAATTTTTCCGGTTGATGAGCGCCTAGGTGAGGCTCTATATCACCAAACCATTGGCTCACTGCAATGGCGTCAGCTTCAGGGTGAACCCAAATCATGCCACGCCAAACATCGACTGATGCTCGCTTTAAGCCGAGGCAACTTTTATCCAAATTAGCAAATTCGGCATTCATCTTGGGAACCGAAATCAATTCGCCTTCAAGGTCATAAGTCCAGTCGTGATAAGGACAAGTAATCGCCTTTTTCACTGTACCTTCAGCTCTAAGTAGCTGAGTTCCCTTGTGTCGGCAAATATTGTGGAAGGCGCGCAAGCGATAATCACGCCCCATAACAATGACAATACTGTTAAGGCCGGCTTGTACCGTTTTAAACTGACCGGGTTGAGCGAGGTCTTCAACCAAGCCAGCATAAGCCCAAGTCGCTGAAAAAATGTGACGCATTTCAAGATCAAACCACTGCTTGTCTGTATATGCGGCTATCGGCAAGACATCATTTTTAAGCATAATATTTTTATACTCTTTGTTATTGTTGAAACAGCTACTAAGCATAGATGGTAAAGAAGTTCGCCATCAGTTAGCTGGATAGCTACACCGAACAATTTCAGTATAGCGCTTTACTCAAGTACTGAAGCTTTAACTAGCACCCAAATATATTGTCAATGTGACATTTTATCTCAAATAACCACAAAAACCTATCACGAATGATGGTGATAAACCTCCGGCTATCATTACCACAGCTAAATGTCATTAATCGCGATTAAAACGACCATCCATATCATTGTCGAGTGCTAGCCTAAAGCCTTGGCCTGGAACCGCACAGGTGTAGGTTAAAACATTGCCTGTTTGCTGCGCGAATTGCTGTAACTGTTCAGCACTTAACCTTGCTTCAGTTCGTTTATCACTGGCAAATTGTTTACTGGCGGGCAAATACAGAAAACCTTTGTAATCACCATCGATTACACCTTTAGCGATCAAATCACATTCCTTGACCTCACCTCCGAGTATTTTCGAAACGAAAGGAACTTGAGCTCGTTCGTGCAACAAGTCTAAACGCGCTTTTACTACATTTGATGTCGTCGCACTTAAAGTAACTTGTTGGCCAACAATTGGCGCAATATCATTGTCAAAAGCCATTAGGTAATCAACCAAACCTTCTCTCGTTGCTTCATCAGGAATACCGACAAAACCTTGATTGAACTGACAACCGTGACTCGCACTGACACCCGGAGGGCAATCTTGTTCGCCGTTATCAAAAACACCACCTCGCAAAAAGTTTACTAGCTGGTCTGTCGCGCCGTCGTGCAAAAAGCCAAAACCTCGGATTTGTTCACCTTGATGTTGCTTAGTATGGCTGGGCAAAAAACCTTCTCGATCAGGAAGACCAAACATGCCAACACGTGTGTATAGGTTTCTCAATTGTGGGATTTTAAAGATTTGAATTTCACCACCGTGACCACTCTCACCTCGGCTACCATAAAAGCCCTGCGCGTGGTCAACGCCATGACAGCCTTCACAATTAACACCGTCAACTGCCGTACCATTTGAATCAACATCTTGTGCTAAACCATCAGAACGTCTAACGCCGTGGAAAAAATTAGCGCCGAGTTGAGCTGAATCAGACAAGCTGTTATCGAGGTTGCGAATCGGGTTAGGTGGAGTTGCCACCGCCAACATAAAGTCAGCAAACTTATCCATGTCACTCTCTAACGCTTTGACATCAGCACTTTTGTTACTCGCCTCAACCGACTCAGGCAACCCGATATCAAGCCCAAGCAAACCATCAAAGGCAGCGATAAAGTTTTTAAATGAAACACGTTCATCTAGCGTTTGCTCAGTGTCGTTACCAAAATAGCCATTAACGCGATCACCGCGCCAATGCATATGACCATGAGTACTCATACCGCGCATTGTTTGCGTCGCCATCGGCCCTTTCATCGAAGCAATAGTATCAATGTCACCGTCGCCATTAATAATACTTAACAGCTGACAAGACTGGTCATTCTCTCCCACTAAGTCGCAGCCTAAACGCGGAAAGTGGCGCAGTGGAAAGGGTTGTAAGTTTCGACTGTTGGCCTCGTCAGGATTCCCCAAGTTCCAACTTAAATGATCGGTATCGCCGAAAATATGGCAGCTAGCGCACGACGATTCACCATTGGATGAACTGCGGTTACCATCATAGAGCATAAATCGGCCAGCTTGGAAGCTCTCTGGCTCTGGATTAGCTAATGCAATCCTTGACAATTCAGTGCCAGTGTTCGCGTTTATCGTAACTAAGGCGTTATCAAATTTGGTGTAGACATAAATTCGCTTATTGCTCTCATCAAGCTTTAAACCCGCTGGTCCACCGGCAATATCTAAATAACGTTCACTCGCTTGTTCGGGATTAAAATCATCTGCTCCTCCGTCCCAAAACTTCTGCTCTCGCAGTTGTTCCGTATTGAGCACGGCAACTTTATTTGAGCCCAGAGCCGTCATATATAAAGTTTCACCATCAGCACTTAGCGCAATTTGCGTTGGTGTCGACAAGCTGTGTTGTTTAACATCTGGCTTTGCTTTTAACTGGCTGTAATCAATGTGATTATTGATATGTCGAGGCAAAACTTGACCGTTGGCGGTGTTGATATAGGTAATTTGACTTCTAGCTATGTTGCCCTGCACTGTGCTATCGGCAAATTCACCCGCACCTTCAAAACGCACAGCATTATTCGCTTCAGTATTACTGACAAACAGACCACCGGTTTTAGGGTCGACAGCCAGATTAAACAGCGTCGTACCGACATTGGTATAGGCTGCTTTCTCCGTCAAAGTTTCAGTATCAATGGCGAAAACATCTTTATCTGGCAGACTAAAACGCACACCATTGCTAAAGTTGCGACCTTTGGTATCGAGCCACTTTCCCGAGGCGCGATCGTACTTAACAATCATTGAAGTCCACGGTTGCGCCTGTCCGCGAACATTAATTCCAGGTGCGGTTCTACCACCAGGTAGCATACCATTAGCTAAACCTTTTGGGCTGCTGATACCGTCCATCACTTGGCATGGCTGGCTACCTAACTGATCATCTTCAAAGCCTTGGCACATCACAGCTTCGTGAACAGCTGTCGTTTGGTTACCTGAGTGAAATACCGACACGTAAACACTAGATTGATCGGGGCTAACTGCTAGGCCTCTTGGGCTATCGCCAAAGAGCGTCATAATTTTTTCGGGAATGCCACCAAGTGCTTGTCCTAAGTTAGCGGTATTAAAAATCCAAACATCGGCGCGACCAATTCCCGGCGTATGCAGTTGAGGGTCGCCCGCACCAGGCACGCCTCGCAAGCTGTGATGGCTTAAATGTTGGCCTCGATGAGCACTGCTAATAAACGCTTTTCCTTTTGCAAAGACAATATCTTGCGGCTCATCACCAACTAACAGAGTTCTGGTAACAACAGGCTTGGCGAGCGTTAAATCAATAATACTCACTGAATCAGACAGTTTATTGACCACCCACAGCTGCTTACTGTCGAGTAGCGCTAGTGAAACTGGCTCTAAGCCAACCGACACAGTCAAGTTATGTCGGTGGCTGCCATCTTCAGTGAGGGTAAATACTTCAACACTGTTATTGGCCGTATTAACAACGTACAAAGTATTATTGTCTTGGACGATTGGTCTGGTGGCCACTGACTCAAAACCAAGGTATTTGCTTGTCGGTACTTCAATCGGTGCGGGCATCGGAGCTGGCACCGGGCTCGGCGCTGGTGCCGGACTTGGGGTTGGTACTGGCGTTGGACTGTCACTCGAGCCACCGCACGCTGTTAATAATGCTAACAGCGGTATAACAGTTGTTAGTTTAGTTTTCATTAGCACACTCTCGTTCGCTTTCTCGCAATTAGCCTTTGCTAGCAGCCATTTGTATTCATCCAATAGCAGCTGTCTTAGCAAGTGCTTAAATCACAATAAAAATTGAATAAACAAGTAAATTGTCAACTTGATTATTTATATATTAGATCGCACACAAATTAATTGTCAACATGACAATTAATGATGATTTTGACGAGTGATTGAAAATAGCGAACAAAATAAAGTCATGCAGACAGAATAAACTCAATACAGCAACGACTTAGGCAATGACTAAAATTGGAAGTAAACGCTGAGACAAAAGCACTTAGAAGACTAAGTGTTGAGAATAAAAGAAGAAAACATAAGGCGCGCTAGACAAAAGTTATCGACTAACGCGGAGGTTAAACAGTAAAGACTCTAAAGTTTATCGTTAACTTACTTGAGTGATAGACTTAGCGGCGTTAACAATCTGTTCAACCGAAGGCAACACACAGTAAGCGGCCTTACCCAAGGGAATAAAGCTATCTTCACCAGTCACTCGAACCACTTGCGGTAAGCTAATGCCATTTTCAATCAGTAAGGTGATTAATGCTTCGCTGATTGAACCCGTTTGCCGACATTCATCAACAATCAAGACATGACGACAAGCACTGACCTGCGCTAAAATTCCTTGCTGGTCAAGCGGTGCTAAGTAGCGTAAATCAACCACTCGACAGTTAATACCCAAGGCTGCCAGCAGCGGCTCAGCCTGACGTGACAAGTAATAACCATTGCCATAACTCAAGAGACATAAATCTTCGCCTTGGCCATAACTTGAGACCGTTAATTGATCGCTAACAGCGCGGAGTAATTGATCAGGCTCACTCACTTGTTCAACCGGTGGCACATAGTCAAAGCTCCACAAACCATCACCGGTTTCGTGTAAATCTTTCGTCATGTAGAGAGCTATTGGTTCTAAAAACACCACCACACGTTGCTCTTCATCGGCTAAGCACACACAGTTTCTCAGCATTTCGACAGCATCTTGACCATTAGATGGACACGCCAGCACAAGACCTGGGATATCTCGAAATACGGCGAACGAGTTGTCGTTGTGAAAATGTCCACCAAAGCCTTTTTGATAACCTAAGCCGGCAATGCGTATCACCATCGGATTAGTAAACTGACTATCAGAGAAAAATGACAGTGTTGCTGCTTCGCCGCGAATTTGATCTTCGGCATTGTGAACATAAGCAAGAAACTGAATTTCAGGTATCGGTAAAAAACCGTTGTGAGCTAAACCAATAGCACCGCCGAGAATACTTTGCTCATCCAGCAGCGTATTAACCACCCGGTTTTGACCAAAGTTATCACAAAGCTTACTAGTGACAGAATAAACACCGCCTTTCTTACCAATGTCTTCACCACAAAGCACAATGTTTTCGTAGCTCGCCATTAAATCGTGTAGTGCCCAATTAATCAGTTTAGCCATGTGTTGAGGTTTATTGATATTGTGTTGTTCATGGCTAAAAAGCTGCTGACGGTATTCAACAGTTACCGATTTAGCGCTTGAAGGGCGGCGCTCAGTCGGCACCAAGCTTGCCATTACCGCTTGGCTGCTACTCAATTTAGGTTTCTGCACCACCTCAGCCGCAACTTTGGTAATCTGAGCTTGAATATCGAGATAGTAATCAACTAACGCTTGGCGATTGGCGACTTGGTGTTTCAACAACAGCGCAGCGCTGTACAGTAATGGGTCTTGCGCTTCGTTGGCTTCAATCTCAGTTTGACTGCGATAACTAAATTCACTATCGGAACCAGCATGGCCGAGTAGGCGTACCAAATTGACGTGCAAAAACACCGGTTTTTGCTGCTCTAGTGCAATCGCCCGAGCGCGCTGAGCCTGTTGATAAGTATCGAGTAAGTCAAGGCCATTACACTCTAAATAAATCAGTCCAGCTCTATCTTTGAAATTGGCTTTTATCCAGCCAGTAGGTGTTGTGGTTGAAATACCGATACCATTGTCTTCGCAAATGAAGACTAACGGTAATGGTACCGATTGATAAGCTGCCCAAGCGGCGCTGTTAAATGCGCCTTGGGCAGTTGAATGGTTTGCTGAGGCATCACCAAAACTGCAAACCACAACACTATCACTCGCTAGCGGCGTGGTTAAATTTAAGCGGCGGCTCAAGCCGATACTAAAAGCAGTGCCAACTGCTTTCGGCAAATGAGAGGCTATGGTACTGGTTTGTGGTGGCACGTTAAGTATTTTGCTGCCCAATACCTTGTGCCGACCAGCGGAAATCGGATCTTCGCTGCTAGCAGCGAACGATAGCAAAATATCGCGAATAGGGTCTTGCTCAGCGACTTGTCGAGCGCGTTCAACCATAAAAGCGCCACTGCGATAATGCAAAAAAGCGATATCTTGTACCGAAAACGCTCGGCCATAAGCGGCATTACCTTCGTGACCAGCACTGCCTATGGTGTAAAAGCTCTGCCCTTGTTTTTGCATCACTCGAGAGTGTAAATCTAAGTGTCGGCTGGTCACTTGGCTGAGAAAAAGCTCAAGTAAATCACTATTGCTCAAGCCGAGCTGTGCTGGCGTTAAGGAACTCACAACATCAGGTAATTCACCAGACAAAACTAAATCAATAAACTGTTGTTCAACAATTTTATTGCGATCTGTGCTACTTACCTGTGCCATATTGTCACCTTTTTGTTGTTATTGTCTGAGTCAATAATGTGCTCAGTGGTACTGCTTACTCCACTTGTTTCCGTTCTATTTGTTAAAAGCTAATGAAAAATACTCACCTAGAAAAAGGCCTGTACACCCGTTTGCGCTCGCCCTAAAATCAAGGCGTGAATATCGTGCGTACCCTCATAAGTATTCACTGCTTCTAAGTTCATTGCGTGACGAATAACGTGAAATTCATCACAAATACCATTACCGCCGTGCATATCACGCGCGTTGCGTGCAATCTCAAGCGCTTTACCGCAAGAGTTACGCTTGATCAATGAAATTGCTTCAGGTGCTAAGAGGCCGTTGTCGATCATTCGCCCCGCTTGCAAACAGGCCAATAAACCTGTGCTAATTTCAGTTTGCATGTCAGCAAGCTTCTTTTGAACCAGCTGCGTCGCCGCTAATGGCCGACCAAATTGCTCGCGATCTAAGGTGTATTGACGAGCAGCCTGCCAGCAGAACTCGGCAGCACCAAGAGCACCCCATGCAATACCGTAACGCGCTTTGTTCAAGCAACCAAATGGCCCAGACAAGCCGCTTGTATTTGGCAATAAGTTATCTTCTGGAACAAAAACATTGTCCATGACTATTTCACCAGTGATAGAGGCGCGCAGTGAAAATTTGCCGTCAATTTTAGGTGCCGATAACCCGGCCATACCTTTTTCTAAAATGAAGCCTTTAATAACGCCATCGAGCTTCGCCCACACGACAAAAACATCGGCAATTGGCGAATTGGTAATCCACATTTTATTACCAGTCAGCTGGTAACCACTGTCAACTTTATTCGCATAAGTCGACATACTAGCAGGATCAGAACCTGAGTTAGGTTCAGTTAAGCCAAAACAGCCTATTAGCTCGCCAGTCGCTAATTTAGGTAAGTACTTTTGCTTTTGCGCTTCACTACCGTAAGCGTATATCGGGTGCATAACCAGCGATGATTGCACACTCATCGCACTGCGATAGCCACTATCAACGCGCTCAACTTCGCGAGTAATCAGGCCATAGGCAACGTGATTAACACCAGCGCAGCCATACTTTTCTTCAATAGTACAACCCAACAAACCCAGTTCACCAAACTCACGCATAATGTCAGGATCAAAATGTTCGTGACGGTTGGCCTCAAGTATTCTAGGCATCAAGCGCTCTTGGCAAAACTGATGAGCAGCATCGCGCATGATGCGCTCTTCTTCAGTGAGCGCTTGCTCGAGTAACAGAGGATCTTGCCAGTTAAAACTCGGTTTAGTAGTAGACGCAGACATAGTGATGACCTAATAATGAATTCGATTAAAGTGAAGGAATTATAAGTTATAACCAAAGCTAATAGTTTGATTAATATCACAGAAAATTATTTGTCGCCAGCGATCAGCATAAAGCACTAACGACAAATACTGAGACAAAATAATTACAAGTGTGAACAAAACTGAACAAATAACACTCAGACCAATTGACTATTTGGCCTCGGCTATGCGTTTGGCAACTGTGCTAACGAGGATCTGTTTCAACAACGCCAGCTTGTTGTTGTGCCCACTGATAGAATTCAACTAAATGCGGGTGCTGACGCCAATCAGCAAGCTCGCGAAATTCGACCCAATCAAGCAAACAAAACAAGCATATAGCCAAGTAATCCCACTGGTTAAATTGGCTGTGGGCAACTTCATCGTTCAAAGTCGTTAAAACACTATCCACTCGTTGACGTTGCAAATTAAAGAACAGAATATCTTGCTCTACTGGCAAGCCTGAACGCTTAGACAACAAAATTGAAACCAGTGAGTCGTTGGCAGCATCTATCAGAGTGAACAGGTTTTCTTGCTGCCAGCTGATTTGGCTCAAGTTCAGCTTTTCCGATAAGTAACGATAAATGATTCTCGAATCGTAAACACTCTGCTCACCGTCTTGCAATGCTGGCACTCGCATGGTCGGATTATTCGCCAACAAGGTTTTACGATCATCATCGGCAAAAATATCAAGATTAACAAACTCATAATCATGATCGCGCAGCAAGATTCGCAAACGACGGACATACGGAGATGTGGTAGAGCCAAATAGTTTCATGGGTAAATACTCTTATATACTAAAGAAGCGTTAATAACAGATACCTCTAATCTATCTTTATGTAAAGCCTAAGTAGATGAAATTAGCTACTCAACCGATATTGACATATTTACTCTATTATCATGGTCTTGCTATAGTCACTATTGCGAAAAGGAAGTCATTTATTTTTCCAATACTCAAAAAATTATAGAATTAAGGGCTAAATATGAACTTCTTATCGAAAAGTCTTATTTGGAAACTGATCATGCCGATCATCGGTTTTTTCTTTTTCGTACTCATTGGCTTTTCAATATTGCTGCCCGCAACGTTAAATCAAAACACCACGAACAACATTGTTACTTCGGCAGTTAATACCGCCGAGCAATTTAAAAAATTGCGCACCTATTACTCGCGCAATATATTGCAGTCGGTAATCAATGCCGACAGCCCAATCAGCGCTTCAACAGATCACAAAGACAAGGTTGGTGTTGTACCGGTACCGGCAACTTTTCTTCATGACGTTAGCTATGAAATGAGTAGCGACAATATTCAATTCTCGTTCTCGAGTCCGTTTCCGTTTGCCAATCGCGCCAATCGAGAGCTCGATGACTTTGATCGCAAGGCTTGGCAGTTTTTAACCGCTAACCCCGATAAAGCGTACTCAGAGTTAACCGAAGTCAATGGCAAAGCCATTATGAGAGTTGGCGTTGCTGACATATTAACAGCGCAAAGTTGTGTCAACTGTCACAATTCACATCCCGATTCGCCCAAGACCGATTGGCAAGTAGGTGATGTGCGCGGTATTTTAGAAATGAGTATTGATATAAGTGCTGAACAGGCCGCCGATAAAAAGCTCTCTTGGTCAGTTATCGGGACGATGGCACTTTTACTAGTTGCCGTACTGGTGGTGATTTCTTTGAGCTTTTCCCGCTTTATCAAGCAAAAAGTAACGTCGATAACCCAAGCCGTAGACAGTATTGTCGACGGCGATCTCAGTACTGAGCTGAGCACTGGTAAGAGCCAAGACGAACTATCGATCATCATGAAATCGATCAATCGCATTACTCAACAGTACCGACAAACCATTGAGCTTATTACCGATTCGGCAAATCAATTAAAAGACAAAGCCGATGCCCTCAATCACATCACTGTCGAAGCGCAGCGCGGCACTCAACGTCAGTCGCAATTAACAACGGCAACTGAGAGTTCAATGCAAGCAATGCTGACCACAGTATCGCAGGTTGCCGACAATGCTGCTCATGCCACTGATTCAGCAGCCATTGCCCAGAATGTCTCCGAGCAAGGACAAACCGTTGTTCAAGGCTCGGTAACCGTAATTGAAGCGATGTCAGAGCAAGCGGAAAACTCAAGTAACATTATTGGACAATTACAAGGTAACGTAGAAAAAATAGGGACTGTTTCAGCAGTTATAGGCTCTATTGCTGAACAAACCAACCTACTGGCACTTAACGCGGCAATTGAAGCGGCCAGAGCCGGTGAACAAGGTCGTGGCTTTGCCGTCGTTGCCGATGAAGTGAGAGCATTAGCCAGTAAAACCATGCATTCAACCGGCGAGATCGACAATATTATTAACCAGCTGCAAAGTACCACCAGTGACTTAGTCTCGGCAATTACTGCCAATACAGAGCAAGCCAATGCTGCTGTTGAACAAATCCAAGAAACTAAGCGTTCACTGTCGGGTATTGGTCAACAAGTTAACGATATCACTTTAGTTAATAACGACATCAAACAATCGACCGATAGCCAAACAACCGTAGCCAATGACGTCAGTAACAATATTTCGCAAATTGCTGAAATATCAGCACAAGTGGAACAAGGCACTGAGCAAATTGGTTATAGCGCTGAAGAGCTCAACCTATTGGCTGAACAAATGAAACTATTGTGTCAAAAGTTCAGGCTTAATTAACCTAGAGATTGAGGACATCAGTTCAGGCGCCATAAATTTGGAAGCTCAGTACCATTGCAGATGTTAGCTGTTTATCCTTAATCTCAAATATAAAAAAGGCCAGTTCTACTGAACTGGCCTTTTCGACTGATTTAACAGTGTTATCTAAGTAACCTATTATGGATAATAAATGACTTAAAATAAGCTTTCGTCAATATCAAACAATGGTGCAGCGCCTGCTCTTATTGCCGCCATTAATGATAAACGACGTGGCAATAGTTTAGCGAAGTAATAACGCGCGGTTTGCAACTTACTCTTGTAGAAGTCGTCACTGCTGTCTTGATTTGCTAAAGCAACTTCAGCCATTTTCGCCCACATGTAACCTAAAGCGACATAACCGAAAACGTGTAAGTAATCATTTGCTGCGGTGCCTAGCTCTTCTGGGTTTTGGCTTGCTGCCACTAATACGTCTTGCGTTACTGCTGCTAAGTCTTTAACTGCTTCAGCTAATGGTGCAGTGAACTCTTGCATTTCAGCTGAGGTTGTTGCTGCTAAGTAAGACTGAACGTCTTCAATGAAGACTTTCATCATCTCACCTTTGCTGCTAGCAACTTTACGTGCCAACAAGTCCATTGCCTGAACACCGTTAGTACCCTCGTAAATTTGCGCAATGCGAACATCTCGAACTAGTTGCTCTTGGCCCCATTCGCGAATATAACCGTGACCGCCAAATACTTGCTGACCAGCAACACAGCTGTCTAAGCCCATATCGGTAAAGAAGGCTTTAACAAGTGGTGTCATCAATGCAGTTAACACGTTGCCTTTTTGCTTCTGTTCACCTTCACCGTATGAGTCAGCATCGAGCTGCATTGAGGTGTAAATAGAAAGTGCACGACAGCCTTCATTCAAGGCTTTCATATTTAATAGCATGCGGCGAACATCACCGTGAACTAATAAGTTATCAGCCGCTTTTTCTGGCTGTTTAGCACCAGTTAGTGAACGGCCTTGGATGCGATCTTGCGCGTATTCCAAAGCATTTTGGTAAGAACGATCCGCTGCACCTAAACCCTGGATACCAACACCGATACGCTCAAAGTTCATCATGGTAAACATACAGGCTAAACCTTTGTTGATTTCACCAACAAGGAAACCTTTAGCACCGTCAAAGTTCATAACACAAGTTGCAGAGGCGTGAATACCCATTTTGTGCTCAGTTGAACCACAGCTTACTTGGTTGCGTTCACCTAAGCTGCCGTCTGCGTTAACGTTAAATTTAGGCACTAAGAATAATGAGATACCACGAGGACCGGCTGGTGCATCAGGTAGTTTAGCAAGCACTAGGTGGATAATATTTTCAGCTAAGTCGTGCTCACCACCAGTGATGAAAATTTTATTACCCGTAATCGCGTAACTACCGTCGTCTTGTGGTACGGCTTTAGTGCGAATCATACCTAAGTCAGTACCTGAGTGCGCTTCGGTTAAACACATGGTACCGGTCCACACGCCAGCGTACATATTTGGCAAGTAAGTTTCTTTTAATTCATCAGTGGCATGTTTAGCAATTGATAAAGCAGCACCTGCGGTTAATCCTGGGTACAAGCAAAATGACATATCTGCTGCACATAGCATTTCTTCATAAAGTGCAGTAACGGTTTTCGGCATACCCATGCCACCGTAATTTAAGTCACCACCTAAACCGATCCAGCCACCTTCAGCAAAAGTTGAAAACGCCTCTTTAAACCCCGGAGGAGTGGTAACATCACCGTTGTCGAACTTAACGCCAATTTCATCACCTTCACGTGACAATGGTGCAATCACTTGCTCTGCAATTTTTGCGCATTCTTGTAAAATCGCATCAGCAGTCTCGACATCAACGTGTTCAGCAAGGTGAGGCAGCGATTGCCACTGTTGCTCAACTTTAAATGTTTCGTGAAGTAAAAACGACATATCTCTTAGCGGCGCGCGATATTCAGCCATGACTATTTTCCTCTTTATGCTTTCGTTCTATATATGGGGCCGCCAGTTATTATGTCATTATCTCGGCGGAATCAAACGTACAATTTAAACAACCGTTTAAATATAACCAGATTTGGCAAAAAAGTAAAAACTATTCATCGAACTAGTTTATGATTAGCCTACGAATGTCAAAACAGTAAAGTTTACGATTTATGATTGGTTCGCGTATATCATTGATTATATTGATTACTTTAGCTTCTCAGCTAATTGTATACGCGCCCTCGTCACTTGCCGAACAAATAAAATACGGCCGAAAAAAAGTTGAGCAAGGCTACCAATTCGACTATCTGTGGCGTGACAGTGCAGCTCAAAATCAACAAATTAGTTTTGTGTTAAGCAACAAGACCCTATTTGACAAGTTTAGAAATTTTCGCGCCTTTAAAAGCGACATCGCACAAAGCTACATTAACAAATACATTGTTAAGGCTTGGAAGAAATCACCAATACCGGGAGCTCAGCTCAACTTAATTAAGCGTGCTGGTAAATATCAATTACAAGTAAATGCCTCATCACAAACATTGATGCAACAAGCACGCTCGAGAGTGCATGAGCTAGAACAAGAAGCGACCGCGGACTTTTTTAATAAATATTATTATCACAGCTTTGTCACCCATGATGGCGTCAGTGCGATAAAGCCAGATCACGTGAGAATTGCCAATGAGACCGTTGAATCGCTGAAAATACTAAAACCACTCATTTTAGAAACGGTATCAATAAAAAATGTCCGCATGGTCACCAATTATGTTCTGGGTTTTAGCCAAGCAATTCCCTACTCGCCCTTGGAATCACGTGTTAGTTCGTCTGGTGCGGGGTTTAATCCTCCCAATAAACTGCTCTGGGAGAATCAAGGGGATTGTGACAGTAAAGTAACGCTAACAGCAGCGCTCTTACGGGCCTTGATGCCACGAATAAAAATGGCGCTGGTATTTATTGATGGCCACGCCCTAATCGGCATTGAAGTGATGCCGCAAGCGGGCGAAACCACGGTCAATTGGCAAGGAACAACCTATGTTTTGGCTGAACCAACCGGGCCAGCGACCTATCCGTTAGGTCAAGTAGCCCCTGACAGTTTGTTAGCAATTAATAGTGGTCGCTACACCTTAGAAACTTTTCACGCCGAAGAGTAACGATTGCCGCTTAACAGCTAAATTTAAAAGTGCTCAGTACTCAGCCTTTAAACAAGTCATCATAAACCTGTTGCAACTTATCAGCAGTAATAGGTTTGGCAATATGCATATTCATACCAGCAGCTAAACTCATGGCTTGATCTTCATCTCTGGCGTGAGCCGTCATCGCAACAACTGGCAAACCGTTAAAATGCGGCATTGCTCGTATCCGTTTAACTGCGGTCAAACCATCCATAACCGGCATTTGAATATCCATAAAGACCAAATCAAACTCGTGTTCTTGAATAGCTGCAATGGCTTTTTCGCCGTTATCAACGATGGTGACTTGGGCGTTTAATGCCAATAACAACTCTTTGGCAACCAACTGGTTAATAAGATTATCCTCAACTAACAATACCTGAGCTTGGTTGTAACCATCGCTGTTCTGTAGCGCGGATGATTCATCACGACGGGCGTTTGATAAGGTACTTTCCCGTGATAAGGTACTGGGTGCCACTTGATTGGTTTTGTCAGGGGCCTTATTAGTTGACTGCTCTGTATTGGTATCCGAGGTAATTTCAACAACCTCTGTAGGTGTTGCCAAAGCTGTTTTCTTGTTGTGATACGTTTGCAATACAGTGCGCAAGCTTCCGCGATATAAAGGCTTTTCAACAAAAACATAATTGAGTCGAGCGCGGTCTAACCAAGTGAGAATTTGTTCGGGATAGTCAGTGACTGCGGCTTGGCAAATAGCCAATACGATATCTTGGCTTTGCAGCCAAGTTGTCAGCTGATCAATATCGATTGACGAGTTAGCACTATTGTTAAGCCCATCCTCCAATCGTTCAATATCAACAAAAACAATGTCCGTATTGTTGTCCTCACTAAGTCCACTATTCACTTGCGCAATAGAATACTGCTGACAATGGCTATGGCTTTCGATGAAAGCTTGTAAGTTTGCTGGCAGCACTTGTTCAATTTGCCCAAACCTAATGTGTTCCAGATGCAAGCTCTGCTCACCGTCAGGTAAGGCAGTCAACGGCAGTACCGTCATCGGTAACACAAACGAGAAGGCACTGCCTTGGCCTAAGGTGCTATCAAGGCGAATGTCACCGCCGAGCAAGGTCACGATTTGTCGACAAATAGACAAACCAAGACCAGAGCCACCGTATTGTCGGGTCATCGACTGGTCAACTTGACTAAACGCTTCAAATAACCCTTCCTGTTTAGCTTTAGCAATACCAATACCACTGTCTTCAACACTGAATCGAACCAGTGCCTGCTGTCCTTTGTTACCGGTAAATTCGAGCTTAATTTCAATACCACCTTGATGAGTAAACTTAATCGCATTGTTAACTAAGTTCGACAGCACTTGAATCAAGCGCATTTCATCAGTATCAACTAATTCAGGTAAGGTGTTGTCGCAGTGAATTGTTAGATTAAGCTGCTTTTTCAGCACTTGTTGAACATTCAACTGAACAACATTAGCCAGCACATTGTCTAGTAAACAAGGCCCCTTAACTAATTCCATTTTACCCGACTCAACTCGAGTCAAATCCAATAATCCGTCAATTAGATGTAATAAGTTACCTGCAGCAATCACTGCGTTGTCTAAATACTGCTGCTGTAAGTGGTTAACCGGCGTTCTCATTAAGAGCTGCATCATGCCTTGAATGGCATTAATCGGTGTTCTAATTTCGTGACTCATATTGGCCAAGAACTGACTCTTCGCTCGGTTGGCATTTTCAGCTTGTTCCTTGGCCGCAACAATTGCCACTTGGCTTTGGTACTGCTCAGTGACATCGCGAATAATATTAACGCTGCCAAGCAACTCGCCTTTTTCAGTAAAGAAGTAGCTACAGTAAACTTGATAGTGACTGTTATTGGCGCTGACTGTTCGGGTTAGTTCACCTAAGTGATCCGGGGTCAATAAGCGATGTTCAGCCAGTACTTCTGCAATGCTTGCCGGTAATTTGGCATCAATATTAGTGCCGAGTAACTGATGACTTGGCAAACCAATAAATTTTTCAAAGGCTTGGTTAACACCTATCAAACAACAGTGGGTATCACTGAACAAAATTAATTCAGGCATTGCATTCATTACTGATTTTAAGCGGGCGTAATCCTGCTCACGCTGAATACTGGTTAATTGGAGTTGCTCTGTTTTTTCATCAACACGGCGGTCAAGCTCTTGATTTTGTTCTTTGAGTTGCTGCAATAAAGCCCGGTTTTCACCAAAAATATTTTCCACAATAACAAACCAAGGCAACCATGCATTCGTTGGCCTAATCTTACCGGGATCACCATCGGCACAGTGCTCAATATGGCGAATAAACAGCTTAGTTGGCCGAATAAAGGTCTTCATTGACAAATAGTAAACCAAAGTCAAGAAGATAGTCAGACCAGCCAGCACCGTCATAATCGTTAAGACAAACTGCTTTAAAACCGGTGAAATAAAAGCGAGCTGACTCTGGTAGCTGACCAACATCCACTGACTTTGCGGTAGTAACATGGTTTGAACAACATAATCGTTTTGTTGCCAATTGCCTTGATTCGCCAGTAAATCGGCATTAGTAATATGTTTAAGTGAATCTGGCACCAATTTTTGCCAAACACTCGGTTGCACGCTGGTGAGGTTGTTATCTGCATGCCACAACACGTGCTGTTGTTGATCTAGCAACAGTAACGTTCGACCGGTTAAGTCGTGTTCATTGAGGTTTTGTGTTAACAAATT
The DNA here is from genome assembly GCF_017744155.1 of Endozoicomonas sp. G2_1. Lineage (GTDB taxonomy): Bacteria > Pseudomonadota > Gammaproteobacteria > Enterobacterales > Alteromonadaceae > JAGHQT01. Next base: position 81,720 of record NZ_JAGHQT010000009.1, read on the forward strand.
AGCCAGTGCAGCGAGGCGAAAATCGATAATCAAGACTCCCTTAAGCTGCTCTTGATGATATACCCCAGTCGCGAGTGAAATGCTCATGCCGGTGCCGGCACCGTCGAGGTAAGGGACTGACCACAGTACCTGATCAGGTTTGCTTTGAGCAAAGCGATCGAAAAACTGTTGGCCACTCATATTTTCGTTGTAACGCCAACTTCGCTTACTGACCCAAGGATATAAATTAACAAACTGATTTGCTGATAAGTAATAAAACCAAGTCGCTTCGGGTAGTGTTTTTTGCGCATTAATAAAGCTGGGCACTAAGCCACTTGCCATGGTCAACTCTTGTTTCATCGCTTGGTCAAAATCGTCTAACCGACCAAGCCCTGTGATGTTCCCCCCCAAATGGTAGCGCTTTTCCATAATATCAAAGTCGTCGACATGTAAATAAAACTCATCACCTTGCTGTACTAAGGGGGGCGCTTTGATATTGAGCTCTTCTGGGTGTTGTAAAAAATATTCGGCATATTGTTTCATCGCCGCTAACGTTTGAATGCCAAGTGCCATTTTGTTGTCCAACAACTCGGTTTGATGCTTTAATTCATCCAAGTGTTCAACTTTGTAGGCTTGGAGTTGTTGGTAGTAGCGAAAAGATGTTAAGCCAATCGCAATAACGGTAATCGCAACAAAAACCAGCATAATCGCCCAGTTAAAACTGCGAAAGACTTGATGAGAACGTTGATATCGAGACACGTGTTAGTCATGGAGAGGTATCGTAAAGATAAAATAAAGCACTCGCCCACTAATGGCAAGCGAGCGCATCATTTGCAGCGTGGATATCAGCGCATATTTACCTAAATGTGCAGGTATCAAGCAATTTGTTTATAGACGTATTCGGTTAGTTACGAAACCGCTTTAATAAAGCCTTTTAACTTGTCTTGCGTGCTCAACCACCAAGACGGTACCGCTTCACCATAACCAGACACTTGAATATTAGGATGAGCTCGCATAACCGTCGCTAAGCGCTGTTCCTGCTCAGGTTTCGCATCAATAAACAGTATGTGTTTACCCTTGTTTAACAACTCTTTAAACCGAATAAAGTTTGCATTGGGCTGTTGAATACCGATAAAGCCCCCTTCCCATGTACAAAACCCTAAGATAACAACTCCGAGAAAAACAAACGGCATCCAACCAGCAGCGCTTTGATACCAGCCCATGCCATAAACCATTAACAACATCAGGGCTGTGGTAATAACTCCTAACAAGGCACCGCGTTCGGTTGAACGAACCACGTCTTTTTTCAATACTGCCGCCACTTCGTGTAATTGGTGTTGCTCAAGGTCTGCATCTCGTTCGCTTAGCACGTGAATTTGGGCATCAGTAAAACCGCTCTGTTCCAATTGACGCTCAACAGTTTCAAGTTCATTTAGATCATCTGCAACGTAATAATGTCTTAGCATAATTTACTCCCAACCGAATAGGTTAGCTCCAAAGTAGGTTAGACATTAATTGTACGTTTTTCAACCAAATCAAGATCAGAAATCTTAGTACTACAAGGATCAGTGAGATAAAAAGCCCGATTGACATAAATATCATCGGGCTGGCTTACTCAGTTTCAATGATTAATGAAGTAAAGCTACAAGTTTTCTTCTGCAAATGACGCCAGTCGGCTGCGCACCACGCCATTGAGGTTAATGGTGGTACTGCCAGGGAAGTTTTTAAATCGCTCGACAATATAGGTTAAACCTGAAGTTAGCGCGGTTAAGTAGTTACTGTCTATTTGTGCCAAGTTACCTGAACAAACCAATTTAGTGCCCTCACCGCAACGAGTAATGATTGTTTTAAGCTGAGAGGCGGTGAGGTTTTGACATTCATCTAAAATGACAAAGGTGTTTTGGATCGAGCGTCCGCGCATAAAGTTAACTGACTTAAACTGAATTTTAGCTTTCTCCATAATGTAATTCATACTGCCAGTCATGCTTTCATCTTGTTTGTGCAGTACCTCCAGCGAGTCGGTAATTGCCGCTAGCCAAGGAGCCATTTTCTCTTCCTCGGTGCCCGGTAAAAAACCAATCGACTCAGCAATTTCAGGTGTACTTCGGGTAACAATAACTTTTTCGTAAAAGCCTCTTTCGATCACTTGTTCTAAGGCTGATGCCAATGCCAACAAGGTTTTACCACAGCCCGCAGGGCCGGTCAGAATCACTAAATCAATATTAGGATCGAGCAATGCATCAAGCGCCATGCCCTGATAAACATTTTTTGGTTGAATGCCCCACGCATTCTTTGCCATTAAACGCTCGCGGCTCAAGTCGAGAATTGACAGTTTTTCATCGTCCCAGCCAGTTACCTTGCCGGCAAAGTGTTCGCCTTCGTCGAGCAAGTATTCGTTGATAAACGCATTGGGGAGTAAATTCTTATCGACGTAATGCGTAGTATTACGGCCCTCTGTTTCACTCTCACATTCTTGAATTTGTTGCCAAAAATCACCTTCGAACTTGTGATAGCCCTTGGTGAGAAACTGAATATCATCAATTAATTGGTCAGTGCGATAATCTTCAACATGCGCCAGCCCCGCACCTTTGGCTTTCAAACGCATGTTGATGTCTTTAGTCACTAACACGACTTTGCGCGGTGCTTTGTGTTTTTGCAGGTGTAAAGCGGTAGTAATAATGCGATTGTCATTTTCGTTAAACGACAATTTCGCTTCTGATTGGGCTAATGTGTAATCATTAAATATCGATAAACAACCACTGGCGTTGTGTTCTGTACTATTGGGTAGTGGCACCCCCACTAGAATTTCTTCCGGACTTGCGTCAACTAAAGTATCTTCTAATGCTCTAATCGCGACGCGGGCATCGCGGCTAACATCTTTGCGGCGATCTTTTATTGAATCGAGTTCTTCAAGTACCGTCATCGGGACGACAACGTCGTGTTCTTGAAACGAAAGGAAAGCAAAAGGTTCGTGAAGTAAAATATTGGTATCTAGGATGTACAGGGTTTTCTCGTCAGACATATCAATCACTCGTAATACTCATTGAAAACAACCGCATTACCTAATGGCAAAGTACAGAGAACAACAAGACGCACTCAACGCAGCTTACAGAGCAAAGAACAGTGATTGAGCCCTAGCTAAGCCAGCGTATTATACCAATTGAATTAATTAGATGAGCAGTTATAGCGCAGGAAAAATTGCTCAATAACAAGGCTTTATTTTTCGTAACTAGTTATTCTAATTTCAAAAATAATAACGCAGTTAGTGACGATTTTAACCAGCTAGAATGAACACATAATTATTGAAATTGGTATTAGCCAATCGATAACGCACCAATAACCTAAAGTGACACTCCTTATTTTTTGATGCAGACAACTTAACTGTGACAGTTAGTGAGTTGTTTGACAAGGACTAATGAGTAATTATTTTGTGACGAAAACAAAACAGCCGCTAACGAGAGCGGCTGTAAAAATTTGTGCTAGTGGATGTCTAGCGAACCTAGTTCGTGGTCTTCATTCCATTGAATTAAAAATGAAATTTAGCCAATAGGTTAACATTGCGCTCGTCAACGCCGTCGATACCAAATTTGTTGTTCCAATAAACATACTCAATGCCGAGATAAAACTTGTTGTCTAAGTTTAAGTGCGGCGCAATATCGTACTTGAGCTGCGAGGTAAAGTTCATATGGGTTTTGCCATTGGTGCCCGGTACAATATTGTCGACATGAGTAGCGTAATCGATAAAGCCATCGTAGATTAATGGACCAATTGGTAAAGCCCACACTAAGGTCGCTTGCCAGCTGTTGTCACCGCGTTCGTTATTGCGATGAAAACCAGTTAGTTGAACATAGTTAAAGCCAGGAATAACCAAATCAGTACCTAAGCCCAATAAATAGTTATTGTCGCCGACAAACTCATTGGCCACCATTTCGATAGAAGGCACCACGTAAACGTTTTTAAACCAAGATGTTTCAAATGACGATACGCGGATACGCGGAGTAAATTCGCCATACGTTTCGTAGTCACCATTAGCTGACTTTAAGCGGTCAACAAAAAGAAAAGCGTCGCCCCAATCAGTGCCAGCAGCATATTCAAAGGTATAAACCTCGCGATCGCTATCACCCACTTGATAGTTGTTGCCGTTTAAGTAGGTAACACTAAAATCTGACCACAGTGTTTTTGCCGCACAAACACTTGAAAATGAAAATAAAAGAACCAAGCTTAGCACTTGCTTAACCATGCAAAAATATCCCTTAGGTAAAAAAATTGCGCGGATTCTATAGCTAAATGGCTATGACATACAAGTGGCAATTATTCGGTAAACCAACCACAAACCAAACCAAATGGTCAGTATTTTAGTCATCAATGCGCTATTACCACAGAAAATAAGCACTCTAATCACCACCCTACTTTGACCATGATAAAAACAAGTTTTTCTCTTTGAAAAACTTAACTTTTTTAATGAAATCACCTACTCAATTCAGTACACTGCGCGCGATTTTTACCTCAAGCTTTTACTCAAAACGTTTAACCCGAAGCTTTTATTCAAAAATAATGGATGCCACAATGCTCGAGCGCTTATTTAAACTCAGCCAACACCAGACTAACGTCAAAACCGAAATTATCGCCGGTTTAACGACATTTATGACTATGGCTTATATCATCTTCGTCAACCCAGCTATATTGGCTGATGCCGGCATGGACAAAGGTGCGGTCTTCGTCGCCAGCTGCTTAGCGGCGGCTATCGGCTGTTTTATTATGGGCTTTATCGCCAACTACCCAATAGCACTAGCACCAGGCATGGGGCTCAATGCATTTTTCACTTATGGTGTCGTTTTAGGCATGGGCTACAGTTGGCAAACAGCTCTAGGTGCCGTCTTCTTGTCCGGTATTATTTTCTTACTATTGAGCGTTTTTAAGGTAAGAAAGTGGATTATTAACGCCATTCCACACACGCTTAAACTTGGTATCGCCACGGGTATTGGTGCATTTTTGGCGCTAATAGCGTTAAAAAACGCTGGCATCATTGTCGCTCACCCAGCAACGCTCGTCACCTTGGGCAACATTACCGAATTTACACCGCTAATGAGCATGCTTGGCTTTTTTGTTATCGCTACGCTAACCGCTCGCAATGTACCGGGTGCAGTATTAATCGCGATTTTGGTGGTCACTGTCATTGGTCTAGCTGCCGGGCAAGTGGAATACTCAGGCGTTATTTCAATGCCGCCAAGCTTAGCGCCAACCTTTCTTGAACTGGATTTAAAGGCCGCTTTTGACATTTCAATGCTGAGCGTGATTTTCGCCTTTTTGTTTGTTGATTTATTCGATACCTCAGGCACTTTAATCGCGGTGACACAGCGAGCAGGACTCACCGACAAAGACGGTAAAATTGAGCGTTTGGGCAAAGCGCTTTCAAGTGATTCAATCGCCACCTTATCTGGCGCCGCTTTGGGTACATCAACCACAACAAGTTACATTGAAAGTGCCTCTGGTGTCGCCGCAGGCGGTCGTACCGGACTCACCGCAGTTGTAGTTGGCATCTTGTTTACTCTGAGTATTTTCTTTGCACCACTTGCTGGTATGATCCCAGTTTACGCTACCGCGGGCGCAATGTTTTACGTCGCCATACTCATGCTCAACAATTTAAAAGACATTAATTGGCAAGATATTTCAGAAGCGGCGCCAGTCACAGTTGTCTTGCTATTTACACCATTAACTTTCTCTATTGCTCACGGTATTACCCTCGCGTTCATCACATATACCTTCACTAAAGCACTATCTGGTAAAGCCCAAGAAGTGAGCATAAGTGTTTGGGTATTAACGGCTTTGTTTATCGCAAAAATAGCTTTCTTGGGATAATTAACAACAGCCTATTAAACAATAAAAATCAAGGCTCGTATGTATACCAACTAAGCCGAGATAAAAGTTGCCTGATTGGCGTTAATTTCTCGTGATTCAACAACAAAATGGCGCTAGAATAGCGCCCTTTTTTTACCAGTCGCAAATAACTATCCCTAATCGTCTATAGTATTTATTTACCAATAAATACTTTTAGCCTATTTTTTGCGGCAATATTTTTCGCGTGGAGACAACCCTATTATGACATTTCAGCTTGGCCAACGATGGATTAGTGACAGTGAATCAGATCAAGGACTAGGCACAGTAACCTCTGTCGAAGGACGTTTTGTTACGATAATGTTTACCGCAACGGGGGAGTCTCGCCAGTACGCTATTGCCGAAGCGCCGCTAACTCGCGTTATATTTAATGCTGGCGATGTTATTCCAAGCTACGAAGGCTGGAAGTTAAAAGTTGTTGAAACAGAAGAAAACTCGGGATTGCTAACCTACCACGGTAGCCGTGAAGACAATGGTGAAACCGTCAGCCTGAAAGAAGTGATGATTGATCACTTTATTAAATTCAACAAACCTCAAGACAGACTACTCAATGGCCAAATTGACCGCTTAGACTGGTTTGCGCTACGCAAAGACAGCCTAAAATATCAATACCAGCAACAGCAATCAGACCTACTTGGCCTAGTCGGTGGCCGTGTTAGTTTGATTCCTCACCAGTTATACATTGCTGAAGAAGTCGGTAAGCGCTTCGCACCACGAGTATTACTTGCCGATGAAGTAGGTTTAGGTAAAACCATTGAAGCTGGTTTAATCATTCACCAACAACTGGTTAGCGGTCGCGCAAGCCGAGTGTTAGTGATAGTGCCAGAGCCGCTAATGCACCAATGGCTAGTAGAAATGCTGCGCCGCTTTAATTTGCAATTCAGTATTTTTGATGAAGAGCGCTGCCGTGAAGCTGGCGATGAAAATCCATTTAGCACTGAACAGTTGGTCTTGGTTAATTTAGACTTTGTTTGCCAAAACCCCAACTGGTATGAAGCAATATGTGCTGAAGACTGGGACTTAATGGTGGTTGACGAAGCTCATCACCTCGATTGGCAACCACAGGCACCAAGCCTTGAATACCAGTGTATTGAACAGCTCGCCGAACATATCCCTGGCGTACTACTGTTGACTGCAACCCCAGATCAACTCGGCCACGAAAGTCATTTCGCGCGTTTGCGCTTGCTCGATGCCGATCGCTTCTTTAGCTACGAAAAATTCGTCGAAGAAGAGAGTCATTACCAAGAAATCGCCGAAGCTGCCAATCACCTAGTCGCTGACCAAGATTTACCGGCTCAACACAGTGATACTTTAACAAAACTACTCAGCGAAAGTGATGTTGCCGAGCTACTGGCTAACGCAAATGACAGTGACCTGGCTATTCGTAAACAAGCGCGCACCGATTTATTGAATCAACTGCTCGATCGCCATGGCACTGGCCGTATCTTATTTAGAAACAGTCGCAATACCATTAAGGGTTTCCCTGAGCGCAAATTGCTGGCAGCACCTTTGGCAATGCCGGAAGCCTATCAAGATACCGTATTGGAATACTTGCAAAGCGATGAACTTGCTGAGCTTAAAGCATCAGCCAAAAGCAGTTACTTAAATACACCAGAGATGCTCTACGGTTTAAGTCATCACAGCCAAGACTGGCATCAAATTGACCCAAGAGTCGATTACTTAATTGACTTACTCAAAGAGCTCAAACAAGAAAAGGTTCTAGTAATTTGTGCTCATGCTCAAACTGCAATTGATTTAGAAGCGGCACTTAGAACACGCGAAGGCATGCGCGCCGCAGTATTCCACGAAGGGTTAACTATTTTTGAACGCGATCGCGCAGCTGCGTACTTCGCACAAGAAGAAGACTCAGCCCAAGTACTACTGTGTTCTGAAATCGGCAGTGAAGGCCGTAACTTCCAGTTTGCTCATCACTTAGTGTTATTCGATTTGCCGTCAAACCCTGATTTATTAGAGCAGCGCATTGGCCGCTTGGACCGTATTGGCCAACGTCAAACCATTAAGTTACACGTGCCGTACTTTGAAAATTCAAGCCAAAGCTTGCTCTTTAACTGGTATCACCAATCACTTAATGCCTTTGAGCACACCTGTATTACCGGTCGTGCGGTATTTGACGCCTTTGGCGAGCAATTGCAAGCGTTGGCATTAACCACCCAATGGTGCAGTGAACAAAGTGATGAGTTAATTAAAGCCAGCCATGAAAAGCACTTAGCGATAAAGGCTGATCTCGAAGCGGGTCGCGACAAATTGCTTGAACTAAACTCTTCAGGCCAAGGTAAAGCACAAGTATTGGTTGAACAAATCAACCAACAAGATCGTCAAATCCAGTTGCCGCAGTTTATGTTCCAAGTCTTTGACGTTTTTGGTATTCAACAAGACGACAAAGCAGACAACGCAATTGCTTTGAACCCGACTGAACACATGTTGTCACCAAACTTCCCTTGTTTGCCTGACGACGGCACCACAGTCACTTTTGACCGCGACAGTGCTCTTGCCTGTGAAGACTACCACTTACTGACTTGGGATCACCCAATGGTACGCGGTGCACTAGACTTAGTATTGTCTGATGAAATCGGCAACGCCAGCATTGGCTTATTGAAAAACCCAGCAATTCCAGCGGGTACTTTCTTCCTTGAATGTATCTTCACAGTTGAAGCTATGGCGCCAAGCCAACTGCAACTCGGTCGCTATTTACCAACAACGCCAATTCGCGTTTTAGTTGATAAAAATGGCAACAACCTCGCTGATAAAGTCAGCGCTGCCGTGCTTGATAAACAGCTTAGCCCAGTGAAAAAGCAAGTTGCAAACCAACTGGTGAAAGCGCTTAAAAGCCAAGTAAGCCCACTGGTTGAAAAAGCAGAAGAGCACGCACAAGGGCAAGTCAGCACTATTTTAGAGAAAGCCAAGGCGCAAATGACGGCATCGTTAAGCCAAGAGCAAGAGCGCATGGTGGCACTGGCCGCCATTAATCCAAATGTTCGCCAAGAGGAAATCGATTTTCTCGCAAGGCAACAAAGTGAGCTTAGCCACTTTATCGATCACGCTCAGCTCAAGTTTGAAGCGATTCGCTTGGTTGTGGTCAGCGGCTAACTGCTGTTGCAAAAATAAGTTGTATTGCGATAAATGGCCGCTAATCCAGACTTTGTCTATCAACCTCCACTAAATCCTTATCTCGATATTGTTTATCGAGATAACGACTTAGTGATTATCAACAAGCCCAGCGGTTTGTTGACTGTGCCCGGTCGTTTGCCTGAACACCAAGACTGTTTACAAAACCGGGTGCAGCGGGTGTTGCCAAGCGCAACCATCGTGCATCGCTTAGATATGGCGACCTCTGGTATCATCATTATGGCGTTGAACAAGGCCGCTCATGTCGCGATAAGCCGTCAATTTGAACAACGGGTGACTAAAAAGCGTTATCTGGCTCGCGTTTATGGCCACTTAGAAAAGCCAACTGGCGAAGTCGATTTACCGCTTATTTGCGACTGGCCAAACCGACCAAAGCAAAAGATCGATTTTGAACAAGGCAAAAAAGCGCGTACCGAATACAGCGTTGTTGAACGTCAATGGCTCGAAAAAACACCAGTGAGTTTAGTTGCGTTAACCCCCATCACTGGCCGCTCTCATCAACTCAGAGTACATATGCTGAGCTTAAATCACCCGATTTTGGGTGATCGGCTCTATGCACATCCAGATGCATTAAAATTAAGTAAGCGCTTACAATTACATGCACAGTCCTTGTCTTTATATCACCCAGTCAGCAACGAATGGCTCAGTTTTCAAGTTGACTGTCCATTTTAGTGACTTTTAAACTCAGCTCTATTTGCAGAAAAAACCGCTTGGGCTTATGCTAGCGAAATAACAATTTGCTGTTTAGTGCCTCAATATTTGCTATGTCAAAGTCAGTTTATTCAAGCTCTTTCATCATTATCCTGCTCTCAGTAGCTTTTATTATCATTGGTTTACCCTTATTCGCGTATGCTCAAGACGAACAACAAGCTATGTCTGAAAAAGCGATGGCTGAAAAAAACATGCAAGATAAGTCGATGGAATCGAATATGGAAAAAGGCATGGACAAAAATATGGACAAGGAAATGATGATGTCCGACACAGACGCTGAAAGTAAAGAAATGATGGATGCCAATAACATCCGCTTTCCAGTAGCAGTTGATCAGCAACACCAAAGTGATTTAAAGCATTATCAAGAGCAAGTTGACTCCATCTTGGTCGGTACTGAAGAAATTAGCTTACTCAACGAAGCAAGCCAAAGTGCTAACAGTAAAGGCACCGTCATTTTATTACCCGATTGGCAACTCTCGGCAACAAATGCAAAAAGTATGGAATTTTTGCGCACCAAATTACCGGAGCTCGGTTGGGCAACCATAGCGATTCAGCCTTTTGCTATGCCAAGTGGTTATCCATCATCAGCGCTAACAGCGAGCCAACGACAACAAGAAAATCAAACAGTGGTTTCTGACTACCTCGATAGATTGAGTATGATGCTAGAAAAAGTTATGGAGCAAGCACGACAAAACCCCGGTATCATTTTGCTGATCAGTGAAGGCACCCATGCCGCATTGCTTACCGACTTGCTTCATCAACAGCGCAACGAACTGCCAAATGCGCTCATTTTGATGAGCTCATATCAGTTGGACAACAGCCAACAACAACACTTTGCTGAGCAATTAGCACAACTAGATGTTGCCACCTTAGATTTAGTTCTCGCTCAAGACCATCCACTTGCCACGCAAAGTGCGGACTTGAGAAAGCGATTTGCCAATACAGAACTCAAACTCGACTACCGCCAGCAGCATTTGTTCAACATTAGTACCAGCTACTACCCTGAGCAAGATTTGTTAAAAGCCATTTTAGGTTGGCTAAAAGTCAACGGCTGGTAAGGTGTTTATCCTCAAAACACCTTAACTTCATTTATACCCAAGCGACCTCAAGATGCTTGTTCAGTTGGAATTAAAAGCGATTTAGACAAGGCATTGATTGCAAAGAATGGTTATTCCCTTGTTAAAATCAATAACGCCGTATAAATCGCTGTTAAACCAACTCTTCGGGCGCTTCACAGGAACTTACTCTCTGCGTTGTAGCTAATTGAAAAGGAATAACCATTCCTGCTAGCTGCGCCTTGATATTAAGCTCCTGTGAAGCGCTGAATCATGCATCTTGAGGTAGTTTGGGTATATCACAGCGCAATTTCTGCAAGCCTGAAAATATCGTCTACTATTTATACTGAACAAGACAAAAACCTCGTTCGTACAAAATATTCGAATAATAAAAAAACAACAACAGGTTGGAGAGATCTATGCCAAACACCAGTGCAGTTAAAAATCAGGAATTCGCCCGCATTATTGAGAGCAACAAAATTGAACTAATGGCGCCGTTTCATTGGCTAGCCCTAGCAATGAAAGATTTTGGCCGAGCGCCGATGATAAGCCTAATTTACGGCTTAATTTTTACCTTTATACCTTGGAGTATTCTCTATTTAGTTACCGTTACAGGTAACCATCTCGTCATCTTGCCATCAACCGTTGCCTTTGCCTTAATTGGCCCCATGTTTGCCACCGGTCTTTATGACGTCGCATGGGAGCTCGAAAAAGGTCATGAACCAACACTTGGCCACAGTTTTAAATCTATGTTCAGAAACCCCGTCAACGAGTGGGGCTTCGCCATAATGCTGATGGTGATCATGATTGCTTGGATGCGCATCGCAGCACTCATTCACGCACTTTACCCAAATACGGTCAATCCTGGCTTAGATGAACTGATAACCTTTTTAACCATGGGCACAATAGCTGGTGGTATTTTACTGGCAGTGGTATTCACCTTGAGTGTATTTACACCACAAATTATGATGGAGCGCAGAGTAGATATCATGACGGCGGTAAGAACATCAATCAACGCCGTCACCAACAACATTGGTGCTATGCTTGTGTGGGCTGGTTTGATAATTACTGGTGTCGTCATTGGTTTTGCAACCTTTGCCGCAGGGTTTGTGATCATCATGCCAATTTTAAGCTACGCCAGCTGGCATGCTTACATTGCCGTTATCAAAACTAAAAAGCAGCGTAATTACGAATAAAGCAGAACAAGGCACTACCACTTAGCTATTTATGCTAAGTGGTAAGCCCACTCAACTATACCTAAAGCAAGTGCCCTACTTGCCAAAACATCTCCATTATGTAATAAAGCTTGGGTTTACAATAGGTAAGGAACCTTAGTGAAAAAAATTACGGTTTTAACCATATTCACATTGCTGGCGATACTCGCATCAGTTTTTTATACATACGGCAGAGGTATTTGGTATCCAGTGTTCTTAGAAATAAAGGGAAAACGTTCGACTGCTGATGTTATTCAGGAGTACAGTCAAACTACTCGCGCCGAGCTGTCCCCATTATTTAAGCAGGCCGGAATTAGTTATCCCCCGAAAAAGCTGGCACTTATTGCCTTTAAAGAGACAAATGAATTACAAGTTTGGGCCAGCGATACAGCCGAGAATTACAAACAGGTTACGACTTACCCTGTTTTAGCTGCTAGCGGAGTCATAGGCCCGAAATTAAAAGAAGGTGATAAACAAGTTCCAGAGGGGATATATAAAATTGAAGGTTTTAACCCCAACAGCGCCTATCATTTGTCGCTAAAATTAAACTATCCCAACAAGTTCGATTTAAAATATGCAAACTTAGAGGGTAGATCAGAGCCAGGTAGTAATATTTTTATACACGGTAAAGCTGTATCCGTTGGTTGTCTTGCGATTGGTGACAAAGCAATAGAACAGCTGTTCACCTTAGTTCATGCGACTAAAGCATCTAATACTAGCGTCATCATTTCGCCCTATGACTTATCTAGCCGAAAACTTATTGCGCCTGAACACGCTCCCCAATGGACCGCAGAGCTTTACCAAAACATCACTACTCACTACCAAAAAATCACTGACAATAACGACTAGTGACTAGTGCTTTTATTGATCAAATCGTAAGCGGCTTGAATATCTTGTGCTTTTTGCTTTGCCACTTCCATCATTTCCTTAGGTAGGCCTTTGGCAACCAACTTATCAGGATGATGTTGCGACATCAGTTTTTTATAGGCTTTTTTCACGTCTTTAGTACTTGCGTCCCGTTCTACGCCCAGAATGCGATAGGCGTTGTCGAGTTGTGTTTTACTACTAGGACGCTGAGTGCTTTGCTCTGAGCTGCTATCTGATTGACCGTGAAAGGCTGCGCCCGCCATAATCATTTCGAGCAATTTGTCTAAATCTGGCGACGAAAAGCCCAGCACTTTAGCGATTTGATGGAGTGCATCTCTTTCTTCAGCGCTTAACTTGCCATCGGCAAACGCCACTTGAATCTGAATTTCTAAAAAAAGTAAAAACAAATCATGGCGCCCACCACATGTTCGTTTAAATTTTTTCAGTCGTTCAACCAGTGGAAAGCCCGCCATTTTACCTTCGCGAAATGCGTCTTGGGCTTGACGCCTGAGATCACCTTTAAGCCCTAATTTATCCATGTAGGCGGTTGCAAAGGCAATTTCGTGCTCTGTTACTCTGCCGTTGGCCTTAGCAACATAGCCCATAACAGAAAAAGTGGTGTAAAAGAATGCCGCTTGGCGGTTGGCATCACTATCGGAGTGTTGATTTAAGCTATCTAAATTTAAACGCTGACCTCGATCAAAATAGTGTCCTAACCAAAGCCCTAGTAAAGCACCCAAAATGGTTTTACTGAGCATAAAACCAAATAAAAAACCAAGTACTTTGCCCCATATTCGCATCTTTATAATCCTGTTTACTTCGCTTTGGCTTTATTTAATAGATGTTCTAGTTGAGACAAGCGTTCTGGTGTCCCAACATCCGTCCAAAGTCCTTGATAATGCTTGCCAATTAGTTGTTGCTGGCTAGCGGCGGCTTTTAGCATAGGTCCAAGCGCCTGTTTTTGTTGTTGTTTTTCTTCACCAACTGTATCGCCGGCATTTTCATTAGCACTTGCTGGCGCTTGAGCAAAAAAGCTCGTTTTAAACAGTGCCAAACCACTATAAGTTAAACTTTTAGTGGTTTCAGTTAATGGCTCCACAATACCTTGGTGTAGCGCGAAGTCCCCTTCCTTATTATGTTCCGGATTAGTAACGAGATAAAGGCAACCCTGTTTCGAGTTGTCAATGCTCAAACACTGCGCATCTTGGTGCCACTGGGAAAAATCAAAATCAGTAAAAACATCGCCGTTGACAATGCCAAAAACCGAATCTTCTGTCTGTCTCTCGGTTAACAGCGGTAGCGCTTTAGCAATTCCACCAGCGGTTTCCAATGCACCAGAGCTTTCATCACTATATTGAATATTGACCTGCCAGCGCTCACCATTGCCGAGGTAATCAACAATTTGTTGGCCTAACCAAGCGTGGTTAATGACAATTTCACGAAAACCAGCAGCAGCCAATCTGCGAATATGATGCTCAATTAAGGGTATATCTGCCACTTTCAGCAGTGGTTTAGGGCAATGGTCAGTTAGCGGCTTCATTCGTTCACCACGTCCAGCTGCTAGAATCATTACTTTCATAGCTGAACTTCCTGATTTTTCATGGTGATTAACGCAGGTATTACCCTGTTTTGAACAAGCTCAACCAAAAAACTCAAGTTATCGTATTGGCTAGCAACTTCAACAATATAATCAAGCGTTTGAGGGATATCTGCTAAATAATTAGATTTGTTGTCGCGGTGATGCAAGCGAGCAAAAATACCGCAGGCCTTGAGATGACGCTGAATGCCTGTTAAATCAAACCAGTATTTTAGCTGTTGATAATTTATGTTCTTAAACTCAGGCTTTTCAGTTAAACGCTTAAGGTAGTAATCAAACAGTATATTCAGTTGCGCTGTCGGTAACTTAACGTAACAATCGCGCAACAACGAGACCAAATCATAACTCAATGGCCCATACACAGCATCTTGGTAATCAATTATCGCCAAGCTATTTTCCGTGACCATTAAATTGCGGCTATGAAAATCTCGATGCATCACCACTTTAGGCTGCTCGCTTATTGCTTGTACCAAAAAATCAAAGCACGCTTGTAATTTATCTGCTTGCTTAATATCGAGCCCAATCGCTAAGTGCTTTCCTAATAACCATTCTCGAAAAATCTCAAGTTCGGTATATATAAATGCCGCGTCGTAATCCGGCAAACTAAAATTTGTTGGCGAAGCAGTAGCCGATAGCTCAATAGCGATATCGATAGCTCGTTTGTAGTATGTCAGGGTTTTAGTATCGTCAACGTCACTAATTGCGTCAGAAAACATTAAACTGCCAAGGTCAGTCAGTAAGAAAAAACCTTGCTCTTCGGCATATTGATATATTTTGGGGACATCAAATTGTTGCTCGGCAAAAAAGCGAGTCAGCTCAGCAAAACTTTGGTTGTTACACTTGTCACTGGGCGCATCAACGGCAATGTAGGATTGACCATTAACTTTCACTCGAAAATAACGCCTAAAACCTGCATCACCAGAAAGCGGTAAACAGTCTACTGGTTGCTTGAAATGGGCGCTCAGCCATTGTGTTAACTGCGTTAGTCTTAAATCAGACAATGGGGATCCTTTGTGTTCAATCTACTATAACCATGATTTTTGTTAAATTAATCTCTGGCTATTAGCCGTAACTAAAAAATTAAGATATTATAATCACGTTTCCAGGCAAATTTATTGATAAAAATAAAAATCACTGACTTTATCGGATATTAGATGTTCATTACCCGCAAATTTCCATGGCTAATTGCCGTTAGCTGTTTATCACCGCATGTATCCGCCCAAGTACAACCTCAGTCAGTGAATAAAGACGATAAAATCACCACTGCAGCTGCGCAAATTCCCGTCGTTAAAAGTTGTCCTATTCCTCAATACGCCACCATCGAAGGTGCGAATCTTGACGTTGACGATAATGACATTGTGATCAACTCGACAACCGTTAATATGCGCCAAGATAAATTTGCCGAATTTAATGGTGATGTAACGCTAGTAAAAAGTGACCAACGCATTAAAGCTCAACGACTAAATTTTGATCGCGAACAAAGCACGATAACGGCCGAAGGAGATATTCACTTTCAAAGCGACAGTATTAATGTTTTTGCCGACCGTTTATCAGCAAGTGAGCAAGCCGCACAAACGGAATTGATTAACTCTTCTTACCAACTGGCCAACAACCCCGGTCATGGCAGCGCGGCTGCGTTGAAAATAAAGCTCGACGGCACGGTTGTTTTGGTCGATTCAAGTTTTACTACCTGTTACGGCGACACCCCTGACTGGCAAATTAGCGCGAGCGAAATTAGCATTTCAGCCAAAGACAATGTCGGCAAAGCCTATAACGCTAGATTAGAAATTTTTGACGTACCGGTATTTTACTTACCCTACTTTACATTTCCTGTAACTGAAGCACGTAAATCTGGCTTTTTGTACCCGAGTATTAGTTCAAGCCAAAATTCAGGCTTAACTATTGAGACACCGTATTATTGGAATATTGCGCCCAATTACGACGCAACTATCACACCAAGATATATGTCAAAGCGCGGCCTTCAACTATTAACTGAGTTTAGGTACTTACACGAGCAACAAAGCGGTATTATCGATCTAGAGTATCTGCACAAAGACGATGAATTAGTTAACGACAACGATCCTAGATATTTGGCACGTTTTCAACACACAGGGACCTTTTCAGAACGCTTTCGTGCCCATATTGATTACACAACCATCAGTGACGACAACTATTTAATTGATATTGGTAGCCAACACTACAACGCCAATGACGCCTACTTGTATCAAGTTGGTGAATTAGCTTACTTTGCCGATACCTGGCAAGTGACAGCCAAACTACAAGATTTTGATATTTTGGGCAGTAGCACCGCAAGCTATAAAACCTTGCCACAATTGGCATTTAGCAGCCAAACACCATTAGGGTTTAGCAATGCGAGCTTCGATGTTTATTCTGAACTCAGTAATTTTGTCGGTAAAGATGCTGACCAACAAGACGCTCAACGCTATCACGTTGAAGCGGGATTCAACTTGCCATTTAACACACCTGCATGGTTTTTAAATTCCGAGTTAAAGGTATTACAGACATACTTTGAACAAGAACAGAGCCAAAATAATAGCAATTTAGAAGAACATGTTAGCCGAACACTTCCGAAATTGCGTATCCATGGTGGCGTTAACTTTGACCGAGCCTTGAGCCACCCTAAACTGGCAGGCTACACGCAAACGTTAGAGCCTCAGCTACAGTACCTTTACATCCCCGAGCGGGACCAAACCAATATTGGCATCTACGACACCAATATTTTGCAGGATAATTACGACGGACTGTTTAGAGATCGCCGAGTTAGTGGCCTCGATCGGGTTATTCAAGCAAACCAAGTTTCTTGGGGTGTCACCAGCCGAATTCTCGATCCGAGTAACGAAGAGGTATTTCGCTTTAGCGTCGGTAAAATCAATTATTTCAACAACAGTAATGAGCGCATTAATCAGCAACAAGGCTTAAATATCGACAGCTCAGCATTAGCTGCTGAAACCTACTTTAGAATTAACCAGCAATGGCAGGTTAGCGCCGATATTCAGTACAACACCGAAGAAGACTCAACCAGCCAAAGTCAATTTAGCTTAGACTATCACTTTAACAAAAATGACAGCCTGCAATTGAACCATAGGTATAATAATGATGTCTCAGGTGTTAACCTTGAACAAATATCGCTGTTAAGTCAGCTGACTCTGAATAAAGATTGGCGTTTTGTCGGCCGCATAACGCAAGACTTGCGAGACAAACGCAGCTTAGAAAGCTATGCTGGCTTTCAATATGAAAGTTGCTGTTGGGCGGTTAGGTTTGCCTATCACAGACACATCAATTCTAATTTGGGGCTACCGAACAACTTCAACGATAACCGCGAACAATTTAACAGTGGTTTCGTGTTACAGTTTGTTTTTAAAGGGTTAACAGGTAAACAAACTTCGCTAAGTACCGAAGACATGCTCAACGCCAGTATTTTTGGTTACAAGCGTCCGTATTTTCTAAACAATTAGTCAAAGAATATTTTTACATGAAAAAGTTATTTAAAACTTACTTAGTTACAGGTTCATTAGCACTGAGCTTAATGTTTAACTTGTCTGTGCAAGCAAAGCCTGAACAAATCGACCGCGTTGCCGCTATAGTCGACTCAGGTGTTGTGCTCGAGTCTGAAGTGCAAGCTCTTTTAGAAAACATTAAAGCAAATGCCCAGAGAAACAATCAAAGTTTACCGTCTGACCGAGCCTTGCGCACACAAGTCATCGACAAGCTGATCAACGACAGCATTGTGCTGCAACTAGGCGAGCGTATGGGCGTGCAAGTGAGCGATGCTCAACTCGACGACACCTTGTCTAATATGGCCAGAGAAAACAACCTATCGTTGGAACAACTGCGCGATAGCATGGTAAATGACGGTATTGATTACGAGCGTTATCGAGAAAATATTCGCAACGAATTAATTTCCGGTGAAGTGCGTCGCGCCAATATTCGCCGCCGTATTTACATCTCAGAGCAAGAAATTGCCAACTTGCTCGATGCCATGAAAGAGCAATCGAATACCAATATTGAATACAACTTAGGTCACATCCTTATTGAATTTCCAAGTGAGCCCACTCAAGCTGATATTAACAGTGCTAAAGATCGCGCAGACAAAGTACTAGAACTTTTAAACAACGGTTCAGACTTTACTAAAATAGCAATTGCGTCATCAGGTGCCGGCGATGCCCTTAGCGGTGGTGATATGGGTTGGCAAACAGTTAATGAAATGCCAACCTTATTCTCTGAAGTTGTTGATGGTCAAGACAAGGGAGCAGTTTTTGGTCCAATTCGCACCGGCCTTGGTTTCAGTATCATCAAAGTACTCGATATTCGCGGCCGTGAGGTAATGGAAGTTGAAGAAGTTAAGTCTCGTCACATATTGATCAAGCCTTCAATTATCGTTAGCGAGAGCAAAGCAGAAAGCATTCTTAAAGATTTTCTCGCCCAAGTAAAAGCTGGCGAAGCGGACTTTGCCGAGCTTGCTAAAGAGCACTCAGAAGGACCAACCTCCGTAAGAGGTGGTGATTTAGGCTGGGCAGATCCAAACTCATACGACCCAGCGTTTAAAGATGCCCTTGCGCGCTTAAAAGTTGATGAATATCACGAACCATTCCGTTCATCGTTTGGCTGGCATTTAGTACAATTGACTGGTAGAAGAACATTGGACGCAACGGCACAGATGAACGAAAACAGAGCCTATCAATTGCTGTATAACCGTAAGTTTAACGTTGAAAATGTGCGTTGGATGAAAGAAAAACGCGACGAAGCGTATATTGAAATTATTGAACAAGGCGAAAACTAATGGTTAAACGGATTGCCATTACACCGGGCGAACCCGCGGGTATCGGCCCGGACCTTGCGATATCAATTGCTCAACAGGCTTGGCCTGTTGAGCTTGTTGTTATTTGCTGCCCTGATATGTTGCTCGAACGAGCAAAGCAGTTGGGCCTGCCATTAACGCTAATTGACTACGACGCCAACAAACCTTGTCAACCACAGGCGGCGCAAACCCTCACCATTTTGCCGGTAGAAACGGCAGAACCTTGTATTGCCGGTGAGCTCAATGCCAACAATGGACCTTATGTTGTTGAAACACTACGCATTGCCAGCGAAAAGAATATTTCAGGTGAATTCGATGCCGTTGTCACAGGCCCTGTACACAAAGGCTTAATCAATAAATCAGGTTTAGCGTTTAGCGGTCATACCGAGTACTTCGCCCATCAAGCAAATTGTTCCGATGTCGTCATGATGCTGGCAACAGAAGGTTTGCGCGTTGCACTGGTTACGACACACATTCCATTAGCTTATGTCGCTAAAGCGATTACCCCAGAGCGCTTACAAAAAGTCACTCGTATTCTTCATCAAGATTTGATCAGCAAGTTTGGCATTGAACACCCTACCATTTATGCCTGTGGCATTAATCCTCATGCCGGAGAAGGTGGTCACTTAGGTCGTGAGGAAATCGAAATACTTGACCCGACCTTCGAAGCTCTGCGTGCTGATGGTATCAATATTGTTGGCCCTTTACCTGCCGATACTATTTTTCAAGATAAGTACTTAAAGCAAGCAGATGCTATTCTCGCGATGTACCACGATCAAGGCCTCCCTGTGCTAAAATATAAAGGTTTTGGTTCTTCGGTTAATATTACGCTGGGGCTGCCTTTTGTCAGAACATCAGTTGACCACGGCACTGCGACCGATTTAGCCGGTACTGGCCAAGCAGACTGCGGCAGTTTTATCGCCGCCATTAATAGCGCAATCGATTTATCAAAAAATAATACATGAACAAAAACTCTCATTTAGGCCACCAAGCTAAAAAACGCTTTGGTCAAAACTTTCTCAACAACGAAGCCATCATTAGTAATATCGTTGACGCGATCAACCCGGAACCCGGTGAAAACTTAATCGAAATTGGTCCAGGTTTAGGCGCCCTAACCGAACCAGTTGTTGAGCGCGCTGGCAAGCTTGCTGTTGTTGAGCTCGATCGAGATCTCGCTCATCGCTTGCGCCATCACCCCTTTTTGTCTGAGCACTTAACCATTCACGAAATCGACGCATTGAAGTTCGACTTCGCGAGCGTTGCCAGTGAAGACGCACCACTGAGAATTTTTGGTAACCTACCCTACAATATTTCAACACCGCTAATCTTTCACTTACTTGCGTTTAAGGCAAGTGTCAAAGACATGCACTTTATGTTGCAAAAAGAAGTAGTTGATCGGATGGCAGCGATGCCAAACACCAAAGCATACGGTCGACTGTCGATTATGACTCAGTACCAGTGCCAAGTGATGCCGGTAATGGAAATTGGCCCCGAGCATTTTACTCCGGCGCCTAAAGTCGACTCAGCCATTGTCCGTTTAATTCCTCATAAAACATTTGCTAAACAAGCTAAGAGTTTAGAGACCTTAAATAAGGTTTGTGTGACGGCGTTTAATCAACGACGGAAAACCATACGCAACAGCTTTAAAAAGTTAATTGACGTCGAACAGTTAACTGAATTGTCGATAGATCCGACGTTGCGACCGGAAAACTTAACGATTGAACAATACATAGATTTAGCTAATCTGGTTTATGACCAAGAGCAGCCATAAGTCAAACAGTCTTGAGCCAAACTGCCCAGAGCCAAAAAGTAATGAGTTATCAGTTGCCCTACACAGATTCAGTTAACATTGCCGTTGATAGTCAATTTTTAGCTAACCATTCAGATCCTGAAGAGCACAACTACGCCTTCAGTTACACCATTACCATTACTAATAATAGTGAGCATGCCTTACAACTGAAATCGAGAAGCTGGCTAATTACCGATGCCAATGGTGATACCTCAACCGTTGAAGGTGCCGGCGTTGTTGGCCAACAACCTAGACTAACACCAGGACAAAGCTTTACCTACACCAGTGGTTGTGTACTTAAAACACCATTGGGTACAATGCAGGGTCATTACGTCTTTGAAAGTGATGACGGCCAAGCGTGTAAAGCCCCTATTGATGTTTTTCGACTAGCACAGCCCAATATTTTACACTGAGAAAAGTAATGGCTATTTATTTGGTCGGTGATATTCAGGGCTGCTACCAAGAGCTTCGAGCTTTACTCGAACAAGTCGCCTTTGACCCAACTAAAGATGAGCTATGGCCAGCTGGCGATATCGTCGCACGAGGACCTGACTCATTAGCTACTATTCGCTACCTCAAATCGCTTGGTGAAAGTTGTAAAATGGTCTTAGGCAATCACGACTTGCATCTACTCGCCACTTACTACGGTATTAAAAAGGTCAAAAAACAAGACTTGCTGGATGACTTACTCGCCGCCGACGATGTTGATGAATTAATGGATTGGTTAATTCAACAGCCCTTGCTCAGACAAATTAACAATGAAAATGCTTATGTCAGTCACGCAGGTATTAATCCTCAGTGGAGTGTCAAACAAGCAGTCAAATCAGCGCGTTTTACTGAGAAAAAGTTAACGTCAAAAAACAAGCTAAAGTGGCTCAACAGAATGTATGGCAATGAGCCCAACAACTGGCAGCAAGTAGAAAGTAAAACTGACCGCTTTCGCTTTACCATCAACAGCTTCACTCGCATGCGTTATTGCTTACTCGACGGCAGCTTAGAGTTTCAGTGTAAATTGCCTATTAAACAATCACCAAAAAACGTAAAACCGTGGTTTCAGTTAAGCGATGCCATCAAAACGAATACTTGGGTTTTTGGTCATTGGGCTGCACTAATGGGAGAAACTAAAAAAGCGTCATTATACGCGCTAGACACAGGTTGCGTTTGGGGTGGTCATCTAACTATGCTACGTTGGCATGACAAAGCGCTATTTAGCCAAGCAAAAATTTGCTAACAGGGATGAAAAAGCCAATACGCTTGTTATAATGAATCTTTGTGATTAAGTATTTTTAGTCACAACCGATAATAATAAAAGCCATAATAATAAATAATGAACGTTAATAATCTTGATATAAATGGCTCGGTGGTTTAACCACATGTAAAACAAATATTAAGCAATAATCCTGTTTCAAATTGGCGGTAATTTATGAATTTAAAAGTTGCAACGAAGATATTCGGCGGTTTTACCGTAATAACCCTGTTGCTAATAGCATCGAGTGTTATCTCTCTATATAACCTCAGCACCATTCACAGCTCTACCTTACAACAGAACGAGCTAGCAATTCCGACATTGAAGGGAAGCAATGAACTAGCAGTAGATCTGGCCGCGATGAGTAGCCTGACTTTACGCGCTTACTATCAAAGTGAACTCGCTCCGTTAGCGACTAACCGACAAGAATTTGAACGTTTTGATAGCAAGTTTTCAAAGGCTTTAAAGAAGCTTTCTAGTGTAGTCAAAGACGAGCCTCAACTAAGTAGTAACCTCAATAAAGTGAATCAAATTCACAGTAGCTTTGTCGGCAATGTAAATGACGTATTTAACAATCGCCGTAGAAGCATCGAGTTGACGAGCCAATTGTCTGAGCAAGTCGATACCATTGAAGAAGTTGCCGATGAAGCCGCTACTCTGTTACTGGATTTAGCTGACCATGATTTGGCCGATACGCGCTTGCAGCGCGCGGTTAGCTTGGGTGAGCAAATTGAAACTCAACTCAACTCTATGGTTAGCTCATCATTTGAATACCGAGATTCAATTGAATCTGGTTCAGTACAGCTCATTGAAAGTGAAATTACCAATGCGCTTGATACCATCACTCGCTCACTTGGCGACGTATCATCTGAGTTAACGAAACACAATGCCAACGATATCAACGACGATTTAACCGCCAGCTATAACAAATTAAGAGACTTAGTTGATGGTGACAGCGGTCAATTTGCGCTAAAGGCACAACAACTTGAAGCAATGCGTGTTGCGACTGAAAAACAAGCCGCAGCTAATGCCGATGTTGAAGCGGGTAAACTAACCCTTGCTAAACAAGTACAACTTGCCAACCAAACAACCCTCGATGCTGCTGAGCAAGTAGAAGGTTCAGTAAGCCAAGGCAATACGGTTACCACAACTATTATGGTTATTTCTATTGTTATTGCCGTCGCTATCGCATACGTCACCTTAATTAGTATTACTCGCCCACTCGACCGGGTGAACAAAATGCTGAACATTGTTGCCTCTGGTGACTTATCACATAAACTTGATGAAAGTGGTGCAGACGAGTTTGCTCAACTAGCGAAAAACTGTAACTTGCTTATCGACAGCTTGCGCAACCTAATTCAAGGTATTGTGAGTCGTTCAACTCAGTTAGCCGCGGCAGCAGAGCAAACGTCTGCAGTGACCGCGCAGAGCACAACAGCGATTGAAGAACAGCGCAATCAGGTTGAACAAGCAGCTTCAGCAACCACTGAAATGAGCAGTACTTCGCAAAGTGTATTGTCTAGTGCCAACGACGCATTAGGTGAAATTAAACAAGCCGACGACGAAGCAGAGCGCGTTAAGACTATTTCAGAACGCAACAAAGCAACTATTGAACAACTGGCCAATGAAGTTGAATCTGCTTCGCAAGTTATTAACAAGCTACAACAAGACAGCGCTTCAATCGGTGGTATCTTGGATGTAATTCGCGGTATTGCCGAGCAAACTAACTTGCTTGCACTAAACGCCGCTATTGAAGCAGCTCGTGCTGGTGAACAAGGCCGAGGCTTTGCCGTAGTAGCAGATGAAGTAAGAACGCTTGCAAGTCGTACGCAAGAGTCGACACAAGAAATTCAAAACATGATTGAAGTGCTGCAAACAGGTGCAGAAAAAGCAGTAACTGTAATGGATACGGGTAAGTCGCAAGCAGCAAATTGTGTCGAACAGAGTGAACAAGCTAATGCTGCACTTGAAACGATTACTCACGCGGTTCACGAAGCTTACGATCGCAGTACGCAAATTGCGACTGCAGCCGAAGAACAAAGTGTCGTTGCTCATGAAATTAGCGAAAACCTTGAGTCTATCGTTGCTATTGCTGAGCAAACAACTGCAGGTTCACAACAAACGGCAAGTTCAAGTGGTGAAGTAGCGAAACTTGCAGAGGAACTGCAGCAATCAGTGCAAGAGTTTAAGCTTTAATCACCAAACAATAAGCATAAAAAAACCAGCCAAATGGCTGGTTTTTTTATTGCCGAATATAGCGTTAAACACTTATCGATTAGTTTTCAGCTTTTTGATAAAGGCAGAACTTTAAGTCGTAGGCATTTTTGTCGTCAGCTTGATAAAGCTCACAATACTGCTCTTGCCAATTTGCTAAATCATATTTTGGGAAGTGAGTGTCACCATCGATATCAGCATCAATATGAGTGATATACAATCGCTCTGCCGCAGGCATACAATGCTGATAAATAGCGCCGCCGCCTATCACCATGACTTCTTCAACTTCACCTGCAACTACCAGTGCCTGCTCAACCGAATTGACCACATCAACGCCCTCTGGACAATAACCATCAGATCGCGTGATCACGATATTTTGCCTCCCGGGTAGTGGGCGACCAATCGACTCAAAGGTTTTACGCCCCATAACGACAGGCTTACCCAGAGTTGTTTTCTTGAAATAAGCTAAATCAGCAGGTAAGTGCCAAGGCATATCATTGTCTTTACCAATGACACGGCCATTGGCGTGGGCAACTATCATAGATAATATGGTCATGTTCTTGCCTATCTCAGTTGCCGTTACTTGCGATACTCGACTTCTACATCGTAGTCGTCTTCGTTCCAATCATCATCATCGAGATCATCCCACTCAGAAATAGTTTCTTCGTGATAAGTATCCCATTTAAACTCAACGGCCTTTTCTTCGGCATCAGGTACCAATTCAGCAGGCAGCTCTTCAATAAAGCTCATCAAATTGCCACAAAGTTCATCGGTACCTAGCTTGTTAAAAGCTGAAATACTGTAAACTTCGCCTTGCCAATCGAGCTCTTTAACAATTCTGTCGGTAAGCTCTTGAGCTTCTTCTTCAAGTAATAAATCCAATTTATTCAGCACTAACCAACGCGGTTTCGCAGCTAACTCTGGCGAGTATTGTTCTAACTCACCGATAATTGTTTTAGCATTTTCAACCGGATCCGTTTGATCGACTGGCATCACATCAACGAGGTGTAACAATACGCGACAACGCTCTAAATGCTTAAGAAATTGTACCCCTAAGCCGGCGCCATCAGCTGCTCCTTCAATTAAACCAGGGATATCCGCAATAACAAAACTGCGTTGAGCATTAAGGCGGACAACCCCTAAGTTAGGTACTAAGGTAGTAAATGGATAATCAGCTACTTTAGGCTTAGCGGCAGAGACACTGCGAATTAAGGTCGACTTACCGGCGTTTGGTAAACCGAGTAAGCCAACATCAGCTAACAAGAGTAATTCGAGTTTGAGGTTGCGAATTTCACCCGGAGTACCATTGGTTTTTTGGCGAGGAGCGCGATTAGTACTACTTTTAAAACGGGTATTTCCTAAACCATGCCAACCACCTTTGGCCACCATTAGCTTTTGCTTGTGCTGGGTTAAATCACCAATTTGCTCACCGGTATCTTGATCAACAGCGCGAGTACCAACGGGCACTTTCAAATATAAATCGTCAGCACTTTTACCCGTACAGTTTCGGCTTTGGCCATTATCACCGCGTTTTGCTTTGTGAAAACGCTCAAAGCGATAATCAATCAAGGTGTTTAGGTTTTCGTCGGCAATTAAGTAAACGTCGCCGCCATCACCGCCGTCGCCACCATCAGGGCCACCAAATTCTACGTATTTTTCACGGCGAAAACTGACACAGCCATTGCCGCCGTCACCAGCTTCTACTCTTATTTCAGCTTCATCTACAAACTTCATGCGATCGTTAACCTAAACTTGTGCTAATGCGCTAATTATAAACTCATTCCCCCTAAATAGGCAGAACGATAATTTGATATTTTTTAATCCATAAAAAAAGCCCCGCTAACTGCGGGGCTTTTTGCAAACAGTTACTAATAATTATTCAGCAACGATGCTAACAAACTTGCGGTTTTTAGGACCTTTTACTTCAAACTGAACTTTACCGTCAGTTAAAGCAAATAATGTGTGGTCTTTACCGATGCCCATGTTGTTACCAGCGTGGAATTTAGTACCACGTTGACGAACGATGATGTTACCAGCTAAAACTGACTCGCCACCGAAACGCTTAACACCTAGGCGTTTGCTTTCTGAATCACGACCGTTACGTGTACTACCTGCAGCCTTCTTATGTGCCATTTTAAATCGCTCCTAATTAGCCGTTAATACCAGTAATCTTCACTTCAGTGAACCATTGACGATGGCCCGCTTGCTTGCGTGAATGCTTACGACGTTTAAATTTAACAATTTTAACTTTATCAGCACGGCCTTGAGCAACAACCTCAGCCGTAACTTTACCACCAGCAATGTAAGGCGCGCCTACATTGATGTCATCGCCATTTGCGATCATTAAAACGTTATCAAAATCTACTGATGCACCAACTTCAAGTTCAAGCTTTTCTAAGCGAACAGTTTGGCCTTCAGTAACACGGTGCTGTTTACCACCACTTTGGAATACCGCGTACATAGCTACTCCGTAATGCGCCAT
Organism: Endozoicomonas sp. G2_1; assembly: GCF_017744155.1. Taxonomy (GTDB): domain Bacteria; phylum Pseudomonadota; class Gammaproteobacteria; order Enterobacterales; family Alteromonadaceae; genus JAGHQT01. Next base: position 108,735 of record NZ_JAGHQT010000009.1, read on the forward strand.
TAATCTTAGCGCTAAATTTAAAAATATAGGGCGCGAATTCTACGCCAACATTTGCCGTATCGCAAGTCTAAAAGTGATCATTTTTTAGTTTTTTCGTCATTATTTTATCAATCGCCGCTCAAACCTTTATTATTGAGTGATTTGGTGTAAACTCTCGGTCAATTTTATCGCCTAAAGAGCGCTAACTTGCTACACTATTCAACAGTTTTGTTAACAGGTTAGTCATCACCTAACGTTCAGAGTTCTTATGCTTCTCAAAGATATACAAGCTTTAGCTGAGCACGATATGCAAGCGGTTAATTCGCTTATTTATCAGCAGTTACAATCAGATGTTGCCCTAATTAATCAATTGGGCATTTATATTGTTAATGGCGGCGGTAAGCGAATGAGACCTTTGCTCACTGTACTTGCTGCACGAGCATTGGGCTATCAGGGCGAAAAACACTGTGAACTAGCCGCGATTATTGAATTTATTCATACCGCGACTTTGCTTCACGACGATGTTGTAGATGAGTCAGAATTGCGACGCGGCCGCGAAACGGCTAACGCCTTATTTGGCAATAGCGCCAGTGTTTTAGTGGGTGATTTTTTATACACCCGCTCATTTCAAATGATGGTTGATCTCAACGACATGCGCATTATGCAGGTGCTAGCAGATGCAACAAACAAAATTTCAGAGGGTGAAGTACTACAGTTGATGAACTGTAACGATCCTGAAACCACTGAAGCAAGCTACATGCAGGTAATTTACTGCAAAACTGCAAAATTATTTGAAGCGGCCACTCAGTTGGCCGCAATATTAGCCCAAAAAAACGCTGATATTGAACAAGCAATGACCTTATACGGTATGCACTTAGGCACAGCTTTTCAGCTAATTGACGATGTCATGGATTACACCGCCGACAGCGCCGAAATGGGGAAAAACGTTGGTGACGATCTCGCTGAAGGTAAACCAACGCTACCTTTACTTTACGCCATGCACAACGGTTCTGTCGAACAAAGCGCGCTCATTCGAGAGGCGATTGAAAAAGCCAATGGCATGGAGCATTTAGAGGCTATTTTAACAGCAATGTCAGAAACTGGCGCTTTAGAATACGCGCGCAAAATAGCAGAACAAGAAGCGGATAAAGCGATTAATGCCTTATCTGTACTGCCAGAATCAGATCACAAACAGGCGCTAATTAGCTTGGCAAACCTCGCGGTTAACAGAAGCCACTAAGTTAAAAAACATTAGCCGCATTTGGAGCAATAATCGCAAGGATTGAAAATTGCTCCACTTGAGCAAACTCCAGTGCTTTATTCAAATCTTGCTCAGTCAAACTGACCTCGTTCAACAATTGTTCATTGATTAAATCTGTATAATTCAACTTATCGTAGTAAGCCTGTCTCAGCATGATACGCTTGGCAACATGCAACAATTTCACATCGATATTTAGTGAACTAAGCTCTTCATCTTGGTCTTGACGGCGAATCGGCTCTACAATACTAAAAGGCAATTGCCAACACTTAAATAGCTCGGCACTGCACTGTGCATAACTAAACCCCAATAATTGTGTCTGCTTATGCCAAGGTAAAAGCTGCCCTTGCCCAGGTGTCGCTTGCTCAACGACTTCAGGGTTGTAATGAGCAACAACCAACTCGCCTAAATTGTGCAGTAAACCAAGGACAAACAGCCGCTCAGCGTTTGGTACTTTTAACTGATGCCCTAACGCTTTTATCACCAAGGCAGTAAACACGCTATCAAGCCAAAAATTATCTAAATATTTGCTATCGGCCTCGAGGTTCTTAAATGCATCACTAGTACATTTAGCAATCACTAAGTTGTAAATTTCAGTAATACCAAGAACTAGTATTGCTTTAGATAAGGTATCAATTTTACGCGGATAGTTGAAAAACGAACTATTGGCTAACTTAAGCACTGACGCCGCTAAAGCGGGATCAACTAAAATAACATCAGCAATGTCATCAATAGTAGAGCTCTCATCGTCAATGAGGGCTTTTATCTGTAAAAAGGAATCAGATAAAACAAAAATATCGCTCGCTTGCTTGGCAAGTTCACTTGCTGTCATATAGTACTCGTTCTCAATTGCAACCAATAAAACTAATACCTATCTATAAGATAAGAAATTTTTAGCTGATTTCAACACTAACTTGATAAGCGCCGTATTTTCGAATATTGATTACGCCAGTGTCGAGTAATAAATATTGCCCTTTGATTCCTTGAATAACACCTGAAATGGTCGGTGTTTTATCCAGATTTAACGACGTGATTTTCTCGGGATATTGATTAATAGGATAGGTTAACTCGACGACATCTTCATCTAAAGCTTCGATGCAGTCTTCACCATATTTTGCTTTGATGTCGGCGAGTTTTTCTTCAATCATTGGCATTAGCTGTTGCGCTTGTTGCTTTAAATCAATCACTGCTGCTGGCTCCTTGAGCATAGCGCGCCAATTGGTTTTATCGTTGATAAAGTCAGCAAGTGCAACTTCAACTAAGCCCGAAATCAAGCGACTTTTGACATAAAAAATAGGCAACGCTTGGCTAGCGCCTTGGTCAACCCAACGGGTCGGAATTTGAGTATGGCGGGTAATCCCCACTTTTACGCCAGAAGTATTGGCCAAATAAACATAGTGGCCAATCATGCAATTGCGCTCTCCCCACGCAGGTTCGCGGCAAGTGCCTTGATCAAAGTGACAGGTTTCAGGTTTCATCACACACATATCACATTGCGCAAGCCTTTGAGTACAGGGATAACAAAAGCCTTGTGAATAACTTTTTTTAGTCGCTTGACCACAGTGACTGCACTTTATCTCACCATCAAAGTTAATGGTTAGGGTTTTACCCAATAACTGATTGAGCGCTATGCGCTCTTGCCCTACTGGTAAGGCGTATTCGATATCGCCGTTTTTAAATAATTGGCTACTCAATTTGGCTAGAGCACCAGAAGCTGTTTGATTCATATAATTGCTATTTTAATTTGTTTTTATCTCGACTAATTATACCTTGTTCCCGCTATAATAGACTAACTTCAGTATAGAATATTGATAAAGTACTTATGTCGAGCAGTAAGCCCTGGTACGTATACATGCTTAGGTGTTGTGACAACAGCTTATATACAGGCGTAACAACAGATATAGAACGACGAGTAGCAGAACACAATACGAGTAACAAGGCCGCCAAGTACACCAGAGTAAGACGCCCGGTAGCATTGGCTTATGCAGAACAGCAAGAAAACCGAGTACTTGCCTGTAAGCGAGAATACCAACTCAAGCAGCTAACCAAGAGAGAAAAAGAGCAACTAGTCTCAAACCAGAACAGTCAATATTCGCGACAGCAATAGTCAAGATTACCAGCAAAGCTGGTCTGCTTAGTGGTTTTGTTTTCGATTTAACCCGACCAACTTGCTAGAATAGCGCGTTTTTTATTATTTATTCTTATTAGAACGCCAAAATGTTTATCGAACAGTACTATCATACCAAGCAAGACCAAATATTTTTTAGCCGCCAGCAAGCAAGTGATTTTGCCAAAAATATCGCTGACGACTTTAATCCTCTTCACGATATCGACGCCAAAAAGTTTTGTGTTCCTGGCGACTTATTGTTCGCAGTAATGCTGGCTAAACTCGGTTTGTACGAAAATATGCACTTTAATTTTTTAGGTATGGTCAGTAACGACATCAACCTAAACTTTCCAAGTGTAATTGAAGACACAGCTACCGTTACTGACGACAATGGCAAAGAATTTTTAAGTGTCAGTGCCCATGGTACGCATAGCAAAGACGATAAATTAATTGACTCGCTCACCAAAGCCTATGTCGAATTTTCTGGTCACACCTTCCCACATATATTAGTTAAATTGATGGCGGAAAACGGCGTCATGATTAACCCAACTCGGCCAATGATTATGTACGAAAGCATGTCGATTACCCTATCTAGCTTTCCTCAAGCAGAGGTAGAACTTGCATTGGCTGATACTAGTCTGACGATTGAAGGCAAGCGAGCTACCGCCTGCTTACAATTTGATTTGATTGCTAACCAGCAAGTCATTGGTCACGGCAAAAAGCACATGTTATTAAGTGGTTTACGTCCGTATTGCGCAGACACTATGGACAAAGTAGTGGCCGACTACATCGAGAAAAAAGCCAACTATACTGCTTAATTTTCTGGTAAAAACAAGCGCTGGAGGCTATCAACGCCGCCAGCGCTTAGCAAACAAGGCATCTAATTTCTTCGCGCTACTGTTCGTCATTTTTTGCACTTTTCTCAGCCAAACTCGCGCCCAATTGTATTCTCTACTCAGCATCGCTAAACCAAGCGGCAAAAAGATAAACGCGGGCCCAGGTAAAATAACAAAAACAGTCCCGACGAACACCAAAAAAAACCACCAAGTAACCACAGCTTTCTTTTTATTTGCTCCAAAACAGCAACCCTCTCAAGATAAAGACAAAATTTGAAAGCAGCTTTAACGCCAATAAATTAGTCTTTAAATATCAAATAGATAAAAAATATCATCAGAGGTGACATTTATTTTTGGTCAATTTCACCAATATTTATCACGCTGAGCTAATACTGCTGTTCGAAGATGACCTGCTGTCGCTGCTTGTCTTCTGCACACCAAACAAAGTCTTGCATCGTTTTAGTATTGCGACAACGTTTAGGCGACTGATAAAAATTCAGCCAAGCTTGCAGCTGCTTGCCTTGATACTTGCTTTTTATCACTACAGGGTTATTGGCAACAAGTGACGTTAACGGCTTACGCGTTTCATGCTTGTTGACACTTGCTTGATGCTTTTTCGCCGCAATACTCTTCTGTTTACTGGCGACCTTTTTCTTTTTACTCCCCTTTTTACCTTTACTCTTGGTATTGCTTTTACCTGTCAATTGACCGCGTTTGCACAACTGTAGCTTTTTCCACGCTTTGTCTTCTTGCGTTTTTAGCGACTGTTGACGCTTCGCACTATTGCCTTGCTTTTGCTTAATCTGCAACAACTTTAGTTTATTTTCATAGGACTGACAGTCTTGCTGACCGGCACTCGCGATATTAACAACAGCAAGTACCAAGCAGCTTATTGAAACAAAGAAAAAAGATTGGCTGGCTCTCATAAGTTATCCTTAACTTGAAGATTCGTATTATTAGCATAGTTGCTGTCGGCAATACTGACAAACTAGCGCTATACTCTCGATAAGGATTGTTCGATATTAGCAAGGAGCTGGTATGAAAATACTACAATTTTTAGCCATCACATTGGTTATCTCACTTACCTCTCATGCAGAAAGCACTGCAACTAAAACGTTAAAACTTCAACACGGCGTTGTTTATAAATCTCAATTAAATATTGGCGATTACTGGGTGAGTGAAAAGCTCGATGGCGTTCGCGGTTATTGGGATGGTCAACATCTATATACCAGGCGGGGAAATCAAATTCACGCCCCGAAATGGTTCAGCCAGTATTGGCCAAAGCACGCGTTGGACGGAGAGCTGTGGGCTGGACGAGGAAGGTTTGAGTTCGCATCAGGCTGTGTTAGGCGCAAAACAGATAACGATTCATGTTGGCAACAAATGACTTTTATGGTCTTCGATTTACCCGACCACGGTGGTAACTTCAGCCAACGAGTTCAAGCAATGAATACACTACAACAAAGTATCACTGACCAATCTCTTGATATTGTCAGGCAGCGACAGTTAAGTTCAAATCAAGCATTAGACAACATGCTCAATACCGTTGTCGCTTCTGGCGGCGAAGGTCTCATGCTTCATCACCAAGATGCAAGTTATCAAGCAGGACGAAATCCCCAATTAATGAAGTTAAAACGCTATCAAGATGCCGAAGCCGTAGTCTTAGCCCATTTACCCGGTAAAGGTAAATACAGCGGCAAACTTGGTGCACTGTTAGTAGAAACTCCAGCAGGCGTTCAATTCAAAATAGGATCTGGCTTTACCGACAAACAACGGCAATATCCACCTGAAGTCGGTGCTACCGTGACTTACAAATATTATGGCGTTACTAAAAATAATATCCCTCGTTTTGCCAGTTTTTTACGAGTAAGGGTCACAGATGTTGATCAAAATACCAATGCATCTAAAAAGTAAAAACAATAACAGAATATGTTATCTTACGGCTTTATTACAGAAACGCCGAAGCTAATACCGACTAAAGCGAAGCGAAACAGTATTGGGAGAGTAGTCACCATGGAACTTCACCTTTGGTTATCATTTGTTATTATCTGTTTTTTAGGTGCTCTATCACCGGGACCAAGCCTCGCCGTTGTCCTCAAAAACACGATTAACGGTGGTTATAAAAGCGGCTCAGCAACTGCTATTAGTCATGGTTTTGGGGTTACCTTATACGCGATCATTAGTATCACAGGCATTGGTATTGTTATCGCAGAATCACCTGCATTGTTTAATTTGATTAAATACGCTGGAGCAGCATTTTTGCTTTACCTTGGCGTGAAAGGCTTAATGAGTAAAAAGTCTGCCGTATTAGTCAAAGACCAAAGCGAGGAAACCAACAAATCAGTCAATGGCTGGCGCGATGGTTTTCTCATCGCCTTTCTCAATCCCAAACTAGCGATTTTCTTTATCGCACTATTCAGCCAATTTGTTCAACCTGATGCCAGCTGGCTACAGCAGTTTATTCTTGTCGCGACAGTTGGTACTTTAGACACACTTTGGTACCTCATTGTCGCATTCTTTATCTCACGAGAAGCCTTTTTAAACAAGCTACACCGCAACAGCCATATTATTGACCGCATTGCCGGTAGTGTATTGGTACTATTGGCAATAAGAGTGGTAACAACCTAGTCTTTATTTGGGTAGATATTTAAAGTGTAAAACTTTTAACCCCTTACCTTGATGAGCTTCTTTAAACACCGCGGGGTTATCTAGTTGCTCAATAAATTTTAGATCGGGACATTCTTGTCGCACTTGTTCAAAGAGAAATTGTTCCGACAAATCGGGTGAATTAAGGCACAGCAAAGCATCACCAGTTGGCTTCAATAATTGCGGAACACGGCGAATAATTTTGCCGTAGTCGCGAGCAATATCAACACTGCCTTTTTGGAACGAAGGCGGATCAGAAATCAATAAATCGTAAGGGCCAAACTTTTTCAAACGGCTGTACGATTTAAAAATATCAACTCCTTGAAATACGACCTTGTCTAAATCTTGATCATTCAACCTGTGGTTATCACGCCCTTTTGCCAACGATGCCTTACTCAAATCTATATTGACCACTTGTTTGGCACCACCGGCAATGGCGGCAACAGAAAACGCACAGGTATAAGCAAACAGATTAAGCACGTTTTTATCACTACTGTGTTCTTTAACCCAGCGACGACCATTCGCCATATCGAGAAAAAGACCAAAATTTTGCGCTTTGCTCAAGGTGATATGATATTTCAAGCCATGCTCATAAACAGTTATTTGCTCGATATTTTCCCCCCACAAACACTCAGTTGGTGCCATTGGACGACAGCGGTATTGCACTTGTACACAGCGACATTCGGGAATTAAAGCACGTAAACCTTGAACCTGTTGCTCAAGCCAATCGGTATCAACTTCTTCGTACAAAGTGATTAATAACACGGGCGAAAACCAGTCTACATTAACATGCGACAACTCAGGATAAGCATGGCCGCGGCCATGAAAAAGGCGCTGACATTCAGACAAGTCAGCAATTTCGATGTATTCAAGCATAAAATGTGGCGAAAAAGCTAAAGGCAGAGGTTCAAAGGGACTAAGTAAATAAATAAAATTTACACAGCACAAAAACAGAGACACTAAGACCAATGGTCAAATATACATTGCGTGTCACTTTAGCCACTATGATAGCAATAATCGCCGCGATTAAATATGGATTAGACCAATCGCTGTTAAATTTACCGTGTTCAACAAAAATGATCGGTACCCAAATAGCCGTCAATACTGTTGGTCCACTATAACTCAAAAAACGCTCCAGCCGAGGACCGATGTTTAAGGGTAACTTAGGGTGAATAAACAAATAACGGGTCAGAAAAGTGACCATGGCCAGCAAAATTATCGTTAACACTGTCATTCGCTCAGCCCTCTATTCATACGCTTGAGCAATAACTCACAACTGTAACCACTGAACATAGCAATAACAGCGGCAGCCACTAAGCCAAACTGCCAATGCCATAACTCAAAGACCACCGCCAAAACACCAGCAACAACAATGCTGACCAACGTGGGCAAATTAACAACGGCAGGAATAACAATGGCAATAAAGGTTGCCGCAATCGCAAACTCTAAGCCGAGCTCGGTAAGGTCGGGAAAAATATTACCCGCAGTCACACCAAGTGCATTCCAAATCAACCAATTGACGTAAAAACTACCGCCAGCAGCCAGCGCGTAATAACAACGCACTTTACCAACAAAAGACCGTTTATGACCAGAAAGTGCGAATAACTCATCGGTCAGTAAAAAGCCCAAGCTCAAACGCCATTTAGTGGTCAATTGTTTCATTTTATGACGCAGCGCGAGACCATATAAAAAATGCCGAGAACTGATAATAAAAGCGGTAAACAACAATGTGATAATCGAAGTATTACTGGCGATAAGCTCAATAGAAACCAATTGCACCGCACCGGCAAAAACCAGTGCAGGCATCAACATCGATTCAAACTCAGAAAAGCCTCGTTGAATCGCCAATGAACCACATAAAATTCCCCAAGGAATTACCGCTAAATTGAGTGGCAACATATCCCAAAAGCCTTTTTTTAACGCTTGATTGAGCACCGATGTTTTTGCATTTGACGACAAAATAACGTCCTTTTGATAAGACCAACTTCTATTTAGTGAGTGTTTTATTAGAGACTAACCAGCTGCGATCAAAGGGTAAGGGAAAGTGTCAACGCGCGGATCAAAAATCTCGCTACTACTTTACGATAGTATTTGTTGCTAAGGAAGCTGCTATCACTTAATAGTCGTTATTATTCAACACTATGGCAAAATTCTTTATCACATTAAAAGGCGGGTTATCGAGTTCTACTCGACTGCTTACAATTGTACATATCGTTGTCTGCCCGCTGTAATATCATATCGATACTGGTGTCGTAGTGATCAATTAAGGTAAAGCCAATTGAGCAAGCTAAATTAATCGGTTGATTTTGGTAGTCAAAAGGCTCCGAAAAACTGACTTTAATCTTATCGCTAATGACTTTAGCTGTGCTAAGTGCCTGTGGCCAGTCATTACTCGACAACTCACAAAGTAAAACAAACTCATCACCACCGTAACGAGCCAACACGTCATTCGCCCTCACCACGCCCTGTAAGCGCTCTGAGATAGTTCTTAGCGCGTGATCACCAGCGAGGTGGCCATGCTGATCATTCAACGATTTAAAATTATCGAGATCGAGAAAAAAGGCAATGCCAATCACTGAATTATCTCGTTGAATTTTTGCCAATAATTGTCGCATCGATTCAATAAGATAACGGCGATTAAAACACTTAGTAAGTTCATCACGGGCACTAAGTTCCTCTAATTCGCGCTGTAATTCAACGAGATCCGTAATATCGTGAGCGCTAACCACTATGCCAGTAATCTCCTGACTAGGCTCAACAATAGGTGTTAAGGTCGCGTCGATAAATCGACGGCCGAGGTTGGCACTATCAACCCAGATTCGATGATGAATCTGCTCTCCTTTTAGGCAGGACTCTAACTTGGGTTCGATTGAATTCTTGTAGACTTCCGAGCTGTGTAGCTCACTAACGTGTTTGCCAATAATTTGCTCAACTGGCAAACCGAGTAGAGCCTGATAACCACAACTGGCATGACGATAATAGAAATCGCGATCAACGTACGACATCAAATGTTGAGTCGCTGATACCATTTGGGCACAAATATGCTTTTGCATAACCAATTCCTTCTTGGATCACATAGCGTCAAAAACCTAGCAAGGATAGTGTTACAGCAGCAAGAACAGTGCCTGATATTGTCGGTTTATTTCTTATACATTTTTTGACAAATCAATCCGGTAACAATAAAGCCTAATCCCACCAAGGTCGCGCCATGTATAGCTTCACCTAGTAGAGTAGCAATAAATATCAAGGAAAGAAATGGCGAAATAAAAATCAAATTACTCACGCTCGCAGTGTTCTCTGCTGTTCGCATGGCCATCAACCATAAAACAAAGGTTAAACCCATTTCAAAAAGGCCAACGTAGGCCGCGGCAGCAATGCCATAGGTATCAGGTAAATACCAAGCACGCTGCCAACTGGCCAAGAGAGCAATAAGCACTAAACCAATACTGAAACAAATAAACAAACTCAATATTGGTTGGTCTTTATTTTTAGTATTGAAAATCCAATACAAGGACCACAGCAAAGTACTCAACAATGCCAAGCCAACGCCAAGAGGGCTGTCAAAGTTGAGCGCCGTAAATTGCCCTTTAGTACTTATTATTAAGGCGCCAAAATAAGCGAGGCTTAATGCCAAAATATCCGCTCGCTTCAACCGTTGTCCCAACATAGGAACTGCTAATAAGCTCAGTGTAATCGCCCAGGTATAGTTGAGCGCCTGTGCTTGTTGCGCTGGTAGTAAGTCGTAAGCTTTAAACAGTACTAAATAGTAGAGAAAGGGATTAATGCTGCCGAGCTTTAGGTATAACCATGGCTGGCTTTTAAAGGCAGGAATAACTGCACGCAATTGCCTTTGCTTTAATAAACAAGCAAGCAAGAAAAGCCAACTAAACACTGAGCTATAAAACATTAGCTGTAGCGGTGTTAGTTGGTTTAATGCCAACTTAAAAGCAGTTGCGACAGTCGACCATAATAAAACAGCAATAAGCGCATAGCTTATTGCTGTTTTTTGATTTTTCTCAATCATGATTATCTTTAGGCATTAAGCCGAATACTTCAGCGAGACTACAATCCAAGTAAGTTGTAGGCAAAAAACTTTTGTGCAACTGTGTTTAAAAAGATTGCTAACAAAATAACCGGAATAAAAGTACTCAGTGAAAGGTTAACGTACTTTTCAATCCATGAGCCTTGGTATTTGTCGTTACCCACCGCTAGCTCGGCAGAAAGATTGGCTTTGCGCCAGCGATAACTGACAAACAAACACAACAAGAAACCGTTCAGCGGTAAAATAGTGTCGTAAAAGACGTCGTAAATAATATCAAAGAACGACTTTGGCGCGCCGGCGTAGTGAACAAACTCGGTAAAGAATGGCACCATACCGAACGAAACCGTGGCGAACAAAGTCAAAATACCTGCGGTCATTAACAAAGTCGTTAGCGCTTTCTTACGGCTGTGACATTTTTCATCGACCAAGTAAGCAACAGGTACTTCGATAATCGAGACCAGTGAAGTAATCGCGGCAAAAAAGACTAAAGTAAAAAAGACAACCGCAACCGCACTCGCACCAACGTAACCAATTGAGGTTTGTAACGCCAAGAAAATTTTCGGTAGGAAAGTGAAAATTAATGATACTGAACTATCACTCAACTCTTGCGGGTTGACCTCAGGATTAAACGAGAAAACCGCTGGCAACATCATTAAGCCGGCAGTAAAGGCAACACCGGTATCAGTAATGGCAACCAGTTTTGCAGAACCAACAATATCAGTGCGGCGATCAATATAAGAGCCATAGGTAATCAGAATACCCATGCCGAGTGACAATGAGAAAAATGCTTGTGACAAGGCGCTATTAATTACCGACGGGTTAAGTTTATCAATGTCAGGAATTAAGAAAAAACGCAAACCGGCAAAAGCATTGTCGCGGGTTAAAACAAATGCAACCAATAACACCAACATAACAAACAGCGCTGGCATCAGGGTTTTGGCAGCTTTTTCAATACCTTCTTTAACGCCCGATAACAAAATTACGCCAACAATTGCCACCACTATTGCCATTGCACCAAACACGTAATAACTATTGATGAACTCACCAAAAGCGGCACCACTGGCCAAGTGATCTAAGTTACCCGTTGCCGCCATTACCATGTAACCCATGATCCAAACGGTGATCACCATGTAAAAAACTGCAATCATAAACGGCGTTAACATGCCAAAAATACCGGCTACCGACCAAAGCTTGGAGTTGTTGCTCAGCGCATTGTATGCACCTACTGGGTTTTTAACGGTTTTACGGCCAATCGCCATTTCTGCCATCATCACAGGTAGGCATACTAAAATAACGAATAGAGCGTACACCAATAAGAAGGCACCACCACCATTTTTGGCTGCGTTTACTGGAAAACCAACCAAGTTACCGATACCAACTGCCGAGCCAGCAGCGGCGAGAATAAAACCAAGTCGTGAACTAAAGAGTTCTCTTTCAACTGTCATAAGTGTCCTTGATAATAATTGTTATAATTTATTGTTGTACTTTATTGTTGTGTTGGCTTACCGCTAACCGTTTTAAGTACTAACCGAGTCACACATTAACCTACCCGTGTTTGGCTTGGTGCCAAAAAATTAGGACTTTCCTCCCCAAGAAATCGATTAATGTGTTTTTGCGTATTACTTTGATGCTAACAAGCTTTTAACAAACTGTCTGCTCATTTTAACATCCAGTCATTACACTGCTGTATAGTTTTGTATGCGCTAACGCTAATATTGGTTGCTCAATAAGAACAAACAACAAACTAGACTGAAGGTTTACTGTAAAGTTGACCACTCATTAGCGACAAAATATTTTCCGCTTCTTTACTGGCAAATTCAGTGGCTTCATTCAAGTCTTGCTGACTGATATTCAAACTCTGACACAGTGATTGGTCAACGCTATCGTCGTACTCGAAAACCTCTGGGTGACTGTCAACCAACGCCAGTCGCGAGGCCAAATAAATCACCTTAACGTCTTTGTTAATTTGGTTGTCTTTAGCCTGATTAAAATGCTCAATCGGCAAAATAATTTTGCCAGGTATCTGCCAAATTTTTAGCAGTTCAGCGGTAATATCCGCGTAGAGAAAACCGAGGTGTTGTTTTTGAAGTTGCCAAGGTAATGTTTGTTGATCGTACTGTTCACATTGTTTAGCCAATTCAGGACTCACTTTAGCCACCACTAACTCACCAAAGTTCTGCAACAAGCCCGCAACAAACAAGCGCTCAATATCTCTAATACCTGCTTTTAACGCTAAATTTTTACTCGCTAGGCCACAAAACACACTGGTTCGCCAAAATCTTTTTAAATCGATGGCTTGATTAGAGAAGTGTTTAAAAGCGCTGGCCGCAACGTCAACCAGCATCATGTTGTACAGCGCTTGCGTACCAATAACGGTAATCGCCTTTGAAATAGTGCTGACTTCACTGCGAAAACTGTAAATTGCACTGTTGGCGATTTGCAAAAGCCTCGATGCCATTGACGGGTCTACACTAATAACATTGGCGAAGTCTTCAATGGTTGAATCTTCGCGATCCATTAGTGCTTTAACTTTGAAACAGGCATCGGGTAGAGCAAACGAGCCATTGGCTTGCAGGGCGTAATCATGAGCGAACATAGGGAAAGTCTAACTATTATTATTATTGGCCTTTGAGTCTACCTGATCGTCACAATAGTGCAAAGGGCTTGTTTCAGGCAGTAACCCGCAGAGCGATTTTCATCAACCGAGTTAAGCAGCAATATACATTTGCAAGCTTAACTCGGCAGAGAAAAACTCACTTACTGAGCAAACGTTTTACCAAAAAAGCTGTCACTGTTCCAAGTAGGTCGTTCAGTCTGATTGGCAATTTCAATCCCTATCATCATGTTGACTTCAGCGAATTGCGCCGCAGCGTCATATTGAATTGGCAGTTCAATCTCATCACTGTGAGAGTGATAGTGGGTCGATAAAAACTCTCTAAATACTTTACCGCCATCGATATTTGGATCTTTCGATTTAAAGCCTGTCATCAGAAATACCGCAGGTACCCCTTGTTTAACAAAGCTGTAGTGGTCGCTGCGCGTAAAAATCGCTTGTTCAGGCATAGGATCAGGGCTCAAGCTAACATCAACTTTTGCAGCCGCGCGTTCAACAATCGGCCCCAAACTCGAATGATTAGCACCAAAAGCAATAATATCTGAGAATGGATATAAAATAAGTGGCATATCCAAATTAACGTTTGCAACAATCTTACTCTGCGGCACCGTCGGGTTATTGGCATAATAACTTGACCCCAATAGACCTTTTTCTTCAGCTGTTACCACAGTAAATAAAATCGAGCGCTTTGGTTTTTCGGGTAAACCTGACAGTAATCGCGCTGTTTCCAGTAAAATAGCGACACCAGAAGCATTGTCTAATGCACCATTGTTAATTTTATCTTGATGATCGCTGTGCTCACTGACACCAATGTGATCTAAGTGGGCGGTATAAACAACATATTCGTCTTTCAACACTGGATCAGAACCAGGTAACACCGCAACAATATTTGGGCTAGTGACTTGCTCGTGTCGACTCTTGCTTGCTAATGTCACTTTCGCCGCTAAATCAAAACCTTTGATTTTTTCATTTGCACTATCGGCGGCAAAAACTTGTTCAACGCTTTGCTCAGCACCAACAAATAAGTCAGCCGCTTTATCGTGATGAAGGTAAGCGCCTACTTTGATTTCAGGTCTTGCACCGAAAGCCTGTTGATTTTTATCTAACCAGGCATAACGAGGACCTTCTGCATATTTTGCCGACACGGCAAATGGTCTTACTTTCTCGCGCTTAGGGGTGTGAAGCGTGATGTACCCCACTGCGCCGCGCTCTGCGGCATGGCGAAGCTTTTCACTACTAGAGCCTAAATGTGCGCCCTCTTCTGATGGCAAATCATCTGGGCGGCCTGTCAAGGCAACAACCACTTTACCTTTAACATCTAAACCTTGGTAATCATCATAGCCAAAGTCTGGAGAAATAACGCCGTAGCCAACAAATACGGTATCGGCTTTGACTTGCTCTTGTGTCGAAAGCTTAGAGCCAGACATTAAATAGTCATCTTTAAAAACCAATTCACTGGTGCCATTGGCATTTTCAACAACAACACTGGCCCCTTGTTGCTCTAAGTATGTTTTGCTAAAAGTAACACTTTGCTCAAAACTGCCTTGATCGCCCATAGGCGTTAAACCAAGCTGTTTAAAGTAAGACTTTACGTAGTTAGCAGAAATTTGATAACCAACACTACCGGTGTCTCTACCCAATAAAGTGTCATCAGCTAAAAACTCAATGTGCGCCTTAATGTTATCGGCATTCACTTGCGCGGGGGCTAATTGGCCGGAGTCAGCATTTTTAGCTGCGTCTTGGCCACAAGCGCTCAACAGGATTGATAAACTCAGTGCCGAGACCAAGCTAGTCGTTTTTGACAATAAATGTGCTTTCAATTTCATGATTATTACTTTTCTATAGAGATTTTAATCGGTTCAAAACAATCAACCGTGAACCTTAACCGAGCCACTATAGGGAATGAAGACAATAATTACCAGACAGTTGAGCTGAACTTGCTGGCGAACGGTCGTAGAATCAAATTAAATAACGGGAATTGAACTAAAACTCGACAAATGGTGCATATCTGCCTGCTGGCTGTCAGCCAAAAGTTGACTGCCAATGGCATTCATGTCAAACAAAGGCAATTGAATAAACAATTTAACTATAACAACGGCCAAATTGAATATTGCCAAAATGGTTAGCGCAATCTGCTCGGGACTAACATTGATTGTTGTAACGGTGTGAGTGAAAGCACATAACTCTTGAGTACTGGTGGCAAGTGCCGCCAAGCCCAGTAAAATACTCAGCATACTGTATACAATCATCGCCACAGCAACTCCCCCCTACCAGTGTGCATAAATAAGTGTGCATAAATATAACAGTATGGTCAGCTTAGCGACTGTTCAAGGGCACTCCCATATCGCCTTTGACATTTTCCATCACGACATAAGTGTGAGTTTGTGAAACCGCCGGCAACTCAACAATCACGCCAAGTACTTCTCGATAGGCCGCCATATCTTTAAACCTAAGCTTTAACAAGTAGTCAAAACCGCCGGCAACCATATGACATTCCGCGACTTCTTTAATAGTGACAACCTGTTCCCTAAACTGATTAAAGACATCGGCGGTGGTTCTGTCTAATGTCACCTGAATAAACGCCGACATGCCATAGTTGAGCAAATTGGGGTTTAGTTCAGCGCGATAACGTTCAATATAGCCTGCTTGCTCCAAGCGTTTTACCCTTTCCAAGCAAGGGCTGGGGCTTAAATTAGCTTGTTTTGCCAAGTCGACATTAGACATTCGGCCATCTTGTTGTAAAGCGTCTAAAATCAATAAATCAATTCGATCGAGTACGTTATGTTTGTCCATTTTCAGGGAACCCCAGTATTTATGTGGCGCGACGTTAATCGCAATACAATATTCTGCATTAATAAGATTTAACCACATTAATCACCGAATATATAGCAATTAAGCCAGCAAATGCTAAGCGTTGTTCGCTAAAATGCGGCACTAATTTTATCGTTAACAACAAAAATGGGTGACCTATGTTATTTGATGGCTCATTGTCGGCAACCAGTTCAATTAGACAAACGATTCGCGACCACTATCGCGCGGATGAAAATCAAGTGCTTGAGCACTTGTTACCAATCGCTGAAATCGGAGTTGACGCCAAGTCTCGTGCATGGGAATACGCTCGCCAATTGGTTGAAAATATTCGCAAAGACCAAATCGGCAAGGGCGGTATCGACGCACTACTCAACGAGTTTTCATTGTCGACGGAAGAAGGCGTGGTCTTGATGTGCCTTGCCGAAGCATTATTGCGCGTGCCAGATAAAGCCACTGCCGATAGCTTAATTCGCGACAAGCTCGCTCATGGCGACTGGAGCTCACACATCGGTAATAGTGACTCAATTTTCGTTAACGCTTCATCTTGGGGTTTGTTACTCACGGGTAAGTTGGTCAACTACTCAGACGAAAACAAAAAACAACAATTTGGCCTGTTAAAGAAAACTGTTGGCCGCCTTGGTGAGCCAGTTATTCGCAAAGCCGTGCGCTACGCCATGAAAATTATGGGCACTCAGTTTGTTATGGGTCACACCATTGATAGCGCCGTTGAACGCGCAGTTGAAACTGAAGCCAAAGGTTACACCTATTCATACGACATGCTCGGTGAAGGTGCTCGCACCATGGCTGATGCCGATCGCTATTTTAACAGTTACATGACCGCCATCAGCGCCATTGGTAAAGCGGCTAATGGCCGTGGTCCTCAGCGCAGCCCTGGTATTTCAATTAAGCTATCAGCCATTCATCCTAGGTATGAATTTTCACACCAAGAACGCGTTATCGATGAATTGATTCCGCGCTTGAAACAATTAGCACTGGCGGCAAAGTCTTACGACATAGGCTTTACTGTCGACGCCGAAGAAGCTAACCGCCTAGATATTTCTCTTGATATCATTGAAGCGGTTTTTGCCGATACAGAACTCGACGACTGGAGCGGCTTCGGTATTGCCGTTCAAGCATATCAAAAACGCGGTTTACACGTGATTGAATGGGTTCGCCAAATCACGCAAAAAGTAGGCCGTCAAATGATGGTGCGCTTAGTAAAAGGTGCGTACTGGGATAGCGAAGTCAAAGACACTCAAGTTGAAGGCTATAACGACTTCCCGGTATTTTCTCGCAAACCGTCAACCGACGTTTCGTATCAAGCATGTGCGAAAAAACTACTTGAATACCGCGATACTATTTACCCGCAATTTGCCACTCACAATGCCTACACAGTCGCGACTATTTTAGAAATGACTAGCAACCATCAAGGATTTGAATTCCAGCGTTTGCACGGTATGGGTGAGTCACTTTACGACCAAGTCGTCAGTAACAAAAATGTTCCGTGTCGAGTTTACGCACCCGTTGGTGAGCACTCAGATTTACTTGCATATTTGGTGCGCCGCTTGCTGGAAAACGGTGCCAACAGCTCGTTTGTTAACAATATTGTTGACGACAACATTCCTGTTGAATCTCTACTCAGCGATCCTGTTGAAGTCGTGCAAGCATGGCAAAACAAATACAACCCACAAATTCCTCAGTCGGTTGAGCTATTTGGCAGCGAACGCGCCAACTCTAAAGGTATTGATTTAACCGATGCCGATAAAGTTGCCCAAATGCGGAGTGAGCTTAAAACCTGGTTTGAACACACAGTTTCACAAGCCAAGGCCAGTGATGAAAGCGCACAACCAGTCGTCAACCCAGCTAACCACAGTGAAATTATCGGCTACATCAACCACCATAACGCAGAGCAAATGAGTGCTATGGTAGCCAATGCTGAACAAGCTTTTTCAAGCTGGCAACAAACCGAAGTCGCACAGCGTGCACAGGTATTGTTAAAAACCGCTGATTTGATAGAACAGCACATCAATGAGTTTATTGGTTTGTGTACCAAAGAAGCGGGTAAAACGGTAGCTGATGGCGTTGCCGAAGTGCGAGAAGCCGTTGATTTTTGTCGTTACTATGCAGCCCGAGCGCAAGAAATGATGCAAGATGACAAACTCGCTGCACGTGGTGTTGTCCTTTGTATCAGCCCGTGGAACTTCCCGCTGGCAATCTTCTTAGGTCAGGTCTCGGCAGCACTTGTCACTGGTAACACAGTTATTGCCAAGCCAGCAGAGCAAACCTCTATGGTTGCCCTGAGAACACTCGAAATTTTAACCCAAGCGGGCTTGCCAGAGCATGTCTTATCACTGGTTATTGCTCGTGGTAGCGAAGTTGGTCAACACATAGTGCCAGACGAGCGCATTAAAGCAGTTATGTTCACCGGCTCAACAGAAACTGGTAGCTGGATAGCGCGCAAGCTCGCTGAGCGCATTCCAAGCCAAGGCGATGTTATTCCGCTGATTGCCGAAACAGGTGGTCAAAACTGTATGATTGTCGACTCAACAGCATTGCCTGAGCAAGTTGTTGACGACGTTGTCACCTCAGGTTTTCAAAGTGCCGGTCAGCGCTGTTCAGCCCTACGCGTATTGTTCTTACAAGACGATGTCGCCGACAAAGTGATCACCATGCTCAAAGGCGCAATGCAAGAGCTCAACATTGGTGACCCAGCATTACTGAGTACAGATGTTGGCCCAGTTATCGATAAAAAAGCACTCAACGCCCTAAACGAGCACGTTAATTATTTAACCTCGCTGGGCGCTAAAGCAAAAGTTCACTACAGCTGTAAAGCACCTGAAAACTTCGACTTTGATCACAATTTCTTCGCACCGAGGTTAGTCGAAATTGAACACTTATCACTACTGAAAAAAGAAGTTTTCGGCCCAGTGGTTCATGTTATTCGCTATCGCGCTGAAGAGCTTGAGCAAGTCATCAATCAGGTTAACAATACCGGCTTTGGCTTAACCATGGGTATTCACACCCGTATCGAACACAAGAGTGAATACTTAGCTGCGCGTTCACGCGCGGGGAATGTTTACGTTAACCGCAACATGATTGGTGCGGTAGTTGGCGTTCAACCTTTTGGTGGTCGTGGCCTATCAGGCACGGGGCCTAAAGCTGGTGGCCCTTATTACTTAACCCAGCTAGTCACTGAAAAAGCTAATCAAACCGCCAATAGCTCTGACCTGAAAACGTTAGACGAACAGCAACAGCAACAACTAGAGCAAGATTTTGAAGCAAGTAAGGCGACTCAAAGTCAAATCACTAGACTGATGAACACTGCTCAACAAGCCGAGTTAGACTGGCAATTCACGCCAGTAACCAAGCGTCTATCTATGTTGCGCCGGTTACTCGCCGAGCTTGCCTCGAATAAAGTGGTACTAAGCCAAACCTCTGATCATAAATCTGAAACCTTGGCCAGTGCATTAAGCTCAGCGCGTACTCAATTATTAGCGATTGAAAAAGCGTTAGCGACACCACTCTTGTTACCAGGTCCAACAGGTGAATCTAATACCTTGTCGCTTGAAGCACGAGGCACGCTTGCCAGCGTTCGCTGTGCTCAAACCAATTTCGAGCAGTGGTTAGTTAATACGCTATCGAGTTTGGCGACAGGTAACTGTGTTGTTGCCGTTGTTGAAGAGAGCTACCTTGCCGAGGCACAAGCAATCGCCGGTTTGCTCAACCAAATTGGAGTCACTAGTGGCGTTTTCCAAGTAGTAAAACTGGGCCATCTGGCCAATGTCATCGCAGAGCCGGTATTCGCGGGCGCTGTCTTGGCGGCTAACTCCGAGTTAAAAGCACTTGCTGGTCAGCTCATTGCGGCCCGTAATGGTGCGATTTTGCCGTTGATTAACACAGTTAACGCCGAAAGCCTTATTCACAAATTGGTGACCGAGAAAACCGTAACTATTGATACCACGGCTGCAGGTGGTAACGCCTCGCTGATGACCATGGAGTCAAACGTCGGATAAATGGTCAAATACCGCAGGTAAATGTTAAAGGCTGTTCATTCCAGCCTTTTTTATTGCCCATAAGTATTGCGTAGTAATATTTTTATGCTTAAATAGCGCATAAGAATTCAACAATAAAACCAATAAAATTCGTTAACAAAGACAATAGCAATCGCACTTATTATTTAACAGCAGGTATTTTCTATGAAACTAGCATCCTTGGCATTGCACCACGGTTACGATTCTGAACCGACCACTAAAGCGGCAACCACGCCGATTTATCAAACCACTTCGTACACTTTTGACAACACTCAACACGGCGCTGATTTATTTGATTTAAAAGTCGCGGGCAATATTTATACCCGCATTATGAACCCGACCACTGATGTCTTAGAACAGCGCATTGCCGCAATGGAAGGGGGTATCGCCAGTCTTGCGGTCGCCTCAGGAATGGCAGCAATTACCTATGCTATTCAAGCCATTACCTCAGTTGGTGACAACATTATCAGCACTAGCCAACTGTACGGCGGTACCTACAATTTATTTGCCCATACTCTACCCAAGCAAGGCGTTGAGGTACGCTTTGCTTCGGGTGACGATATTAGCGCTTTTGAAGCATTAATTGACGACAATACCCGCGCCATTTTTTGTGAATCGATTGGCAACCCTGCTGGCAACATTGTCGACCTAGAAGCACTCGCCAAAGTTGGTGAAAAATACGGCGTGCCATTAATTGTCGACAACACCGTTGCTAGCCCTGTTCTGTGCCGCCCGTTTGAGCACGGTGCGGCGATTGTCGTTCATTCTCTGACTAAATATATTGGCGGTCATGGCACCAGCGTTGGTGGTATTATTGTTGATTCAGGTAAGTTCGACTGGGTCGCCAACAAAGAGCGCTTCCCGATGTTAAACGAGCCAGACCCATCTTATCACGGTGTCACCTATACTGAAGCATTAGGCGATGCTGCCTACATTGGCCGCTGTCGAGTGGTACCACTGCGCAATACTGGCGCGGCCCTCTCCCCTCACAATGCGTTTTTAATTATGCAGGGCTTAGAAACACTGTGCTTGCGGATGGAGCGTCACTGTGAAAACGCCTTGAAAGTCGCCAATTACTTGAATAATCACGACAAAGTGAGCTGGGTTAACTACGCTGGGCTAACAACTAGCCCTTATCATCAAACATGTCAGCGTATCACTAATGGCAAAGCCTCGGGAATCTTGAGTTTCGGTATTAAAGGCGGTAGTGCAGCAGGTACTAAGTTTATCGATGCCCTGCAAATGATTTTACGCTTAGTTAACATTGGTGATGCAAAATCACTGGCCTGTCACCCAGCTTCAACAACTCATCGTCAGCTTGATGCCAAAGAGCTAGCTTCAGCTGGTGTCTCTGAAGATTTAGTGCGTATTTCTGTCGGTATTGAAGATATTGACGACATTATTGCTGATATCGAGCAAGCACTTGCTCAAGCTTAGTGGTTAAATACCACGAGTTCGATCGAAATACGCTTAGCCATTAGTGCTAAGCGTTTTCCTAACGACAATCAAGAAAAATAGTGGCTATCAAAATTTTCAGCGGGCATAGGTTTGGCAAAGTAATAACCCTGCCCAAAATTACATTCCATGCGTTTCAACAAGTCTGCATCTTCAAGGTTTTCGATACCCTCACCAACTGTCGCCATTTGTAAACTCGTTGCCAAATCGATAATAGTTTTAATAATGGCACGGTGATTATCGTGCTCGTGAACATTATTAATAAAGGAGCGATCTATTTTTAAGACATCGATCGGAAAGCGATGCAAGTAACTCAAACTTGAATAACCCGTGCCAAAATCGTCCAGTAATATTTTTACGCCGAGTTGTTTTAAGCCCTGCATATTGGCCAGCACAGTTTCGCTGTTTTCCAGTAGCGCTCTTTCGGTCAACTCGACACGCAAATGCTCAGGAGCTAAACCAACGCGATCTAAAATGTGGCGAATATCTTCGACTAGGGTCGCGTTAAAAAAGTGGTTACAGAACAAGTTAGCACTGACATATAGGTTGTGATTATCGTACTCCTGCTGCCACTTTTTCAGTTGCTGGCAAGACTTTTCAATAATTTGTAAATCGATAGCCATAACCAGATTAGTTTCTTCGGCAAGCGGAATAAACTCATCGGGGAACACTAACCCTCGCTTGTGACTTTGCCAACGGGCAAGTGCTTCAAACCCCACTACTTTGTCATTGTTAAGATTAACAATCGGTTGAAAATATGGAATGAACTCCGACGCTTCTATTGCTTCGCGAATGTCAGTTTCTAACGTGAATGCGTTTTGAATCTTCTTTTGCATGCTCGCATCGAACACTTCATAACGACCTTTGCCCTTGTCTTTAGCGTGATACATCGCGGTATCAGCGTCGCGTAACATAATATCGGCATTGTCGTAGCGGTCGTCACTAAATAACACACCAATACTAGTGCCAATAAAAATAGACTGGTTCTCGATATAAAAAGGTCGCTCTAATAACTCGGTAATGCGGCCAGCAATTTCATACGCTTCCTGCTTTGATTCGATATCTTCAATCAAGATAACAAATTCATCACCACCTAAACGGGCAACCGTATCTTTTTCTCGGACAATTGTAGATAACTCTTTTGCCACCACTTTGAGTAAGCTGTCACCAGCGTGGTGACCTAAACTGTCGTTAACTACTTTGAAACGGTCAAGATCTAAAAACAACACCGCGAATTGAAAATTTTCTCTGCGCTTGCGACATGCAATGGCGTGGTTGAGTAAATCGACAAATACACCGCGATTGGCAAGCCCAGTTAAGCCATCGTGAGAAGCAGCGTGTTTGAGTTTATCTTCAATTGCTCGTCGATTTTTTATTTCTTCTTCTAACGCTTTGGTGCGAATTTTTACTTGGCGCTCCAAGAGTTCGTGGGCAAGTTTTTCATCTTCAACACTTTCACGACGCTTAATAGCAGAACAAACATGATAAGAGACAAAATTAAGTAAGTCCGCGTCTTGTTGATTGTATTCATTGTCATCGCGATAACTTTGAATCACGATGGTACCAATCACTTCACCGTGATGAATTAATGGTACACCAAGCCAAGAGTGAGTCTCGTCACTCGGTTTAGCCGTTTCACCAGAGTGATATAGCTCCATCATTTGTTTGCGGTCAAGCAAGATGGTTTTAGCGCGTCTAATCACTAATTCAGTGTAACCATTCGCCATCTTGCGTGGCTCAAAATCTCGCATCAAATTTTCTGAGTTTTGATCGCTGTAATAGACGAAGTTGAGGGTGTCACTTTCGCTGTTAAAACGCGCAATATAGAAGTTCGAGGTATTAATTAATTGACCGATAATATTGTGCACTTGATGATAAAAATCATTAATTGCGATATCAGGGTTGTTCGTCAACTGAGAAATGTGAAATAGCGACTCTTGCAGTAATTCCGATCGTTCTCGCTCTCTAATTTGCTGCATTAACTCTTTAGTTCGGGCGTCTACGGCCTGTTGCAAACGCTCTTGATCTTGCACACGACTCAAGGCGTGAACAATTTGTTGACCAGCAAAATCGAGCAGCTCTAAGTCCTGTTGGCTATAACGGGTTTGATCTGAGTAACTTTGTACCACCATAACCCCAACAACATAGCCATCGCTTAGCAGTGGTACTCCAAGCCAATCGACAGCAGTATTTCCCTGAGCATTAATTGTTCCGTCTGTTACTAGCGGAAGTACCGTATCTGACGTTGCTAAGAATGGCTTAGCGGTACTGATAACGTGATGAGTGTAGGAGCCAGCGAGCTGATCGTATTCAATAACGCCTTCAGGTACACTGTCTTTCTCATCGACATGATAAACAAATTCTAACGTGGCGAATGTCGGATCATACATCACGATGTAAAAGTTCTGGGCAAACATCAAAGAGGCAATAGTTTGATGAATTTGCTGGTAAAACGAGCTTAAATCATGACACTGATAAAGGAGTTTATTGAGTTTGAGTAAAGCGTTGTGGCGTGCCAGTAGGTTTTGATTGGTTACCTTGAGCGCCGCCAACTCGTCAGCGACATTGGCATACTCAGCAGCGGTTAATTCAGACATTGATTTACTAACTTTACTCATACTCTAATGGACTGTTGCAACCATTTATCAACGTGTCAAAAACATCGATAAATGGCAAACTATCAACCTTCGAGCATACCACAAGTGAACGCCATTACTCGAATAAATTTCTCTACTGTTTTAGTTTATTTTGTAACGCTTCAATACTAGCTTTGTTATTGCAAATCGCTACTTGTTTGTCATCTCTGTAATAGCGAATATCAATACAATCTTGCTGAAAACGTCGCTCTAACTCACCTCTGATCACCGGACGACCTTTAGCTTTAACAATTTGTCGCTGCAACGACTGACATTCCTGTATTTGCTCACTTGCCAATACAACATCTTCACATGCTTGCTCTTGACTAGCACAACCACCTATAAGCAGTGCACTAATACCTAACGCCACAGTTAATAATCTGCCCATCAATAAAAATCCTCTCGATTGACTTCAGTACCACTATACTTAATCTCAACTAAAATGCGAATAAACCAGTTTTGACCAAAATACTGGCTAAATAACATAGCAGCACAAAGGTCGCAGCTGCGGTTGACAATGATCTACATCAAAAGTTTGACCAATTATTCAGGTTTTTGCTTGTAAGTGATAGAATAGGCGATAAAATCGGCCGCTAAAAATTCGTGGAGAAAATTATGCAAGTGCAAGTCGTAGACTATACAGCTGAGGATGCCCCTCAAAAATTTGTTCAGAGCTTACGTGAAACAGGCTTTGGCGTTCTAGTAAACCACCCAATTCAGCAGGCATTAGTCGAATCAATTTATAAAAATTGGTACGAGTTTTTCTCTACTGAAGAAAAAAACGACTTCGCTTTCGATCCCGAAAAGCAAGATGGCTACTTTGCTCCTGAAATTTCAGAAACCGCTAAAGGCCATAGCAAAAAGGACATTAAAGAATACTACCACGTTTACCCTTGGGGTCGTATTCCAGCACAACTAAACGATGAAATTTTGTCTTACTACAAATTAGCATCAGATCTAGCTGCTGAGTTGTTAGACTGGGTAGAAAAGCACAGCCCTGCCGATGTCGCTGAGCACTACTCAGAAGCCTTGTCTAATATGATCAAAGATACGCCAAACACGTTATTGCGCGTACTTCACTACCCACCGCTAACGGGTGATGAAGAGCCAGGCGCTATCCGCGCAGCCGCTCATGAAGACATTAACTTATTGACTATTTTGCCTGCGGCTAACGAGCCAGGTTTACAAGTACAAGGTAAAGATGGCGAGTGGATGGATGTACCAGCAGATTTCGGCAACTTGATCATCAACATTGGCGATATGCTGCAAGAAGCTTCAAATGGCTACTTCCCTTCAACCAGCCACCGCGTAATTAACCCTACCGGTAAAGGTTCAGATAAATCACGCATTTCGTTGCCATTGTTCTTGCACCCACGCAGTGAAGTTAAACTTTCTGAGCGTCACACTCAAGAAAGTTACTTACTAGAGCGTTTACGCGAATTAGGTGTTAAATAATCGCTCACGGTAAATAAAACGCTTTATAAACGCGCTTTGTAAAACAATAAAAAAGGGTTGCTAACATTAGCAACCCTTTTTCTTTGTGACCTGACCCGTCCTAAATAAGGTTGACACTTTTCAATCAATGAATTGGAGAGCATCATGAAATCAACCACTAAACGAACTCAAAAGGATTACTCACTCGCTTTTAAATTGTCGGTTGTCGAGCAAGTTGAAAAAGGCGAGATGACTTACAAACAAGCTCAAGATAAATACGGTATTCAAGGT